>NZ_FWWV01000046.1 GCF_900176075.1 Pasteurella testudinis DSM 23072 | reverse complement strand
CCCACCTGATTCCATGCCGAACTCAGAAGTGAAATGCCGTAACGCCGATGGTAGTGTGGGGTCTCCCCATGTGAGAGTAGGACACCGCCGGATTTTATTTTCTAAGTAAACTTAATCAATAGAGTTTATTCAGAAAATAAAAAATTTTGGTAGCCATAGTGCAACAGATCCACCTGATCCCTTGCCGAACTCAGAAGTGAAATGTTGTTACGCCGATGGTAGTGTGGGGTCTCCCCATGTGAGAGTAGGTCACTACCAATTATCAATTTCAGCGGAGTGGTAGTTCAGCTGGTTAGAATACCTGCCTGTCACGCAGGGGGTCGCGGGTTCGAGTCCCGTCCATTCCGCCAACTTACAATCTAGGGGCGTAGTTCAATTGGTAGAGCACCGGTCTCCAAAACCGGGTGTTGGGAGTTCGAGCCTCTCCGCCCCTGCCATCTTTTCTTGACTATATTTACTATTCTTATTTTTCCGATTATCTGTTGATTATCTTCCTGTTTCAGGCGCCATTCCTATTTAATTTCAGCAAATTCATAACCGTTTTTATCATAAACCAAATACGGTGCGCTTTTTCGCCAATCGCCTAACACGATTCGGGTAAAAGTGCGGTTTTGTGCGTGACTATGATGAATCGCCTGTCGATGCGTATGGCCGTGAATTAATGTTTCGACGGCAAAACGTTGCATTGTGTCCAAGACAAAATCAGGATTAACGTCCATAATCTGCACCGGTTTTTCGCTTTTTTGGCGTTGGCTTTTGCGACGGATTTTGTTGGCAATGCGCAGGCGGATAAAGAGCGGTAAGCATAAAAAGACTTTCTGTCGCCAAATACTATGTACTTTCTTGCGATACGCTTGATAGTTGATGTCATCGGTGCAGAGCGTATCGCCGTGACAAAGTAAAACCGGTGTGCCGTATAGATTAACTATTTGGTATTCGGGTAATAACATTAAACCGCACTTTTCGGCAAAGCGTTTGCCGATTAAAAAGTCACGGTTGCCGTGTTGAAAATACACTTTGATACCGTTATCGGTTAGGCGCTTAATTTCGGTTTGTACGAGTTGCGCCAACGCGGAATTTTCATCGTCACCAATCCAAAAATCAAACAAGTCGCCTAAAATATATAACGCCTCGCCTTTTACCGCTTCATTTTGCATAAATCGGCTAAAAAGTGCGGTCAGGTGCGGTTGTTGTTCGCTTAAATGAAGATCGGCAATAAAGTAGGTTTTTGTCATGATTTGATACACATATTTCTCTATTTTCGCTATACTCTAGCAAAATTTTCAGGAACTCGTCTATGTTATTATTGTTACGCGCAATTGCGGTAGTGTTTGCCGCACTTTTAATTTGTCTGTTCGGGACAATTTATTCACTGATTCGTTTTAAAAATCCAAGTAACGTCGGCGTGGTTGCCCGTTGGTTCGGGCGCTTGCATCCGCTGTTCGGAATCGAAGTAGAGCACCGTTTTGCTGAGAATGCAAGTGATAACGGGCCTTGTATCTATATTGGCAACCACCAAAATAATTATGATATGGTCACGATGGCGTATATGGTGCGGCCGAGAACCGTGAGCGTCGGTAAAAAAAGTCTGGCTTTTATTCCGTTTTTTGGCTTGTTATATTGGGCGAGCGGTAATATTTTACTCGACCGTGATAATAAGAATAAAGCCCATTCAACCATGGGTGAGCTGGCGCAGCGGATTAATCAGGACAAGGTTTCGATTTGGATGTTTCCGGAAGGTACGCGCAGTCGCGGACGCGGATTGCTGCCATTTAAAACCGGGGCTTTTCATGCGGCAATTGCGGCTGGCGTACCGATTGTGCCGGTATGTTGTAGCAATTTGCATAATAAAATTGATTTGAACCGCTGGGATAACGGTAAAGTGATTTGTGAAATGTTGCCGCCGATTGACACCTCTGCTTATAGCCGTGAAAATGTACGCGAGTTGGCGAATTATTGCCATGCGGTGATGAAACAAAAAATCGAACAGCTTGATCAAGAGCTGGCGAACCGTTCATAGACAGGTTGATGATGAAATCCGGATTATCGCGCCGAGCACTCTTAAAAACCGCAACCGCACTTGGGGCAAGTGCGGTTTTGCCTGCGGTTGCCAGCGCCTCGAGCAAACAAGCACTGCATATTCCGCCGGTGTTGGACGTCGGTCGCGGGCGTCCGGTATTATTGTCTATGAGCAGCAGCAAACGGATATTTGACGGCAATAAAAAGGTCGAGGCTTGGGGTTTTAACGGGCTGTATCTCGGTCCGACGATTCGCTGTAAACAAGGCGATTTTGTTCGCCTGAATTACCGTAACCAGCTACCACAGTCGATTTCCATCGGTTTGCAAGGGTTGCAAGTGAGTGGCGAACTCTACGGCGGAATCGGGCGTCAGTTCCAGCCTTCGACATCATGGGCACCGATTGTGCCGATCACCCAACCGGCGGCGACTTGTTGGTATCATGCCGATACGTTGGCGCATTCGGCTTATCAGGTTTATCGCGGTTTGGTCGGCATGTGGTGGATTGACGACACGGAGAGCCGAAAAGCCAAGCTGCCGAATAAATACGGTATTAATGATATTCCATTGATTTTGCAAGATCTCAGTTTGAACAATCAAGGTGAACAACTTTTCAATCTGAATCAATCGCAATTTTTAGGCAACCGCTTATTTGTTAACGGCGGTGAAGCCCCTTATCTGAATGTGGCGCGCGGTTGGGTGCGTTTGCGGATTTTGAATGCCTCGGTATCACGCAGTTACCAGCTGAACTTTGATGACGGCCGCAGCATGCTGGTGTTGGCGGGCAGCTTGGGATTTCTGCCGCAACTGCGGGAAGTGCGGTCGGTTTTTGTGCCGCCGGGCGAACGTATCGAAATCTTGGTCGATTTGAATGAAGGCGGTAATGTTAGCCTCATCAGCGGTGAAAAGCGCGGTTTGTTTGACAAAATGACGTCATGGTTTGCCGATGATGATGAATTGCGGGATAACACGGTATTGGAGCTACGGCCTGACGGTTTGAACTCGGTGTTTAACCAGCAGCCGGATTTTCAACGGCAAGAGCAATTAAGTCGCCAAGTAGAGATTGCACAACAGCGCGATTTTCTAATTGATGTTGATAATGCGTTGATCAATCAGCAAAAATTTGACCCGCGTCGTGTCGATGTGAATGCCAGACTGGGTTCTTATGAGCGTTGGAATCTGACCGCCAGCGCACCGATTGGTTTTAGCGTGCAAGGCGCAAAATTTATGTTGGAGTCGTTCAACGGGCAGCAAGTCGACGCTTCTCAGCTGAGTTGGCGCGATACGGTTTGGATCAACGGCAATATTTCGATTCTAGTGAAATTCGAACACACTTCATCAAATAATTACCCGTTTACCTTCGGCAGCAGCGATTTAATGCTGGCGGACAAAGGCTGTATGGGCATGTTGGTGGTTCAATAGGTTATGCCAGTCCCAACGCATATTTTAATGCCTGTTTTTTAATCGGCGTGATGTTATCGACCACCAGCAAAGCGGTATTGCGCAATATTTTCAGCGGCAATATATCGTGTTTAAACCCTTTATAAAAAAGATCCATACCGCTTTGCATTAACAAATTGTCTTTTTGGCGTAAACGCTGATAGCGCGCCAAAACGGTTTCGTCATCAATCGCCTGACCGCACTTTTGTGCTGCTGCGATCACGTCTAACAACACTTTCACGTCTTTAAAGCCCAAATTCACGCCTTGTCCGGCAAGCGGATTGATGGTGTGGGCGGCATCGCCCAACAGCACAATACCGTTTTTATAATACGTTTGCGCATGGCGACGGGTGAGCGGAAACGAAGCCGCTTGTCGGCTTTTGACCGCGCCCAAGCGTGTCGGAAAGGCTGCCGCAATTGCTTGATCTAACTGATCGAGTGGTAGTTGTTGCAGTTCGCGAATCCGTTCCGGACTGTCGTACCACACCAAACAGCCTTGATTGCCGAGCAATGGCAAAAATGCACGCGGGCCGCTGGGGAAAAATTGCTGCCAGGTGATGTCCTGCTGCTCAAGTGTGGTATCAACCACAATCAGCATACAGCTTTGGCGGTATTGCCAACCGGTCAAGCCGATGCCGGCGATTTGGCGCAGCTTGGAGTTTGCGCCGTCGCAGGCTAACAGCAGCGGCGCAGCATAAGATTCGCCGTCGCTTAACTGTAAATGCCAATTTGCACCGCACTTTTCAATCTGCCGAATTTCGCTATTCAATTGCCGGCTTAAATTCGGATATTTCGTGAATGTTTGCCATAATCCCAGTTGAATCAGATTGTTTTCCACCATATAACCTAACTCGTTCAGCCCCAAATCACGGCTGTGAAACGTGGTGGAAAAACCGTCGATTTCCCAAGTTTCCAACGTGCGGTACGGGCAGGTGCGCATAGCACGGATCGCGTCCCATGCTTGCAATTTCTTCAGCAGTTGCATCGAGGCAACACTAATGGCGGAAATTCGAATGTCGTAAGGCTGCTCGGCAGCAAAGTGCGGTAGCGCGCCACGCTCGATTAAATGTACCTTCAATCCCAATTGCGCCAAGCCGACAGCGGCTGCCGACCCGACCATGCCGCCGCCGACCACAATCACCTCTTTTTGATTCAACATACGTTCTCCCGCTTACAGTTTTATTGCGTTTTATTCTACTCGCAGCGCCGCATTTTCTAAAGCAAATCACAAATAAAATCGGTTTTTTGCTGGTCAGCAATCCTACAAATCGGTAGAATAGCCGGTCTTGCGATCATTGCAAAATGATCGATAACCCTTAATTTAGTACGGTCGATAGCCGTGTCCTAACGAAGAAACTAACATGACTCAAAAATTACATATTAAAACTTGGGGCTGCCAGATGAACGAATACGATTCATCAAAAATGGCGGATTTATTGAACAGCACGCACGGGTTCGAGTTGACCGAAAATGCCGAAGAAGCGGACGTGCTGTTGCTGAACACCTGCTCGATTCGTGAAAAAGCACAGGAAAAAGTATTTCATCAATTGGGGCGTTGGAAAGATCTGAAAAAATCCAATCCGAAGCTGGTGATCGGCGTGGGCGGCTGCGTGGCCTCGCAAGAAGGGGCGCACATTCGCGATCGCGCGCCTTATGTGGATATTATTTTCGGGCCGCAAACCTTGCACCGCTTGCCGGAAATGCTCAATCAAATCCGTGGCGGCAAAAGTGCGGTAGTCGATGTCAGCTTCCCCGAAATCGAAAAATTCGATCGCTTGCCGGAGCCGAAAGCGGAAGGTCCGACGGCGTTCGTGTCGATTATGGAAGGGTGTAATAAATACTGCTCGTTCTGTGTTGTGCCTTATACGCGCGGCGAAGAAGTGAGCCGTCCGGTTGATGATGTGTTGTTTGAAATTGCTCAACTTGCCGAACAAGGCGTGCGCGAAGTCAACCTGTTGGGGCAAAATGTCAACGCCTATCGCGGCGCGACCTTTGACGGCGGCATTTGCACCTTTGCCGAATTGCTGCGTTTGGTCGCGGCGATTGACGGCATTGACCGTCTGCGTTTCACCACCAGCCACCCGATTGAATTCACCGATGATATTGTTGATGTCTATCGCGATACGCCGGAATTGGTCAGCTTCTTGCACTTGCCGGTGCAAAGCGGCTCGGATCGGGTGTTGACCATGATGAAACGCAACCATACCGCACTTGAGTATAAATCCATTATCCGCAAACTGCGCAAAGTGCGGCCGGAGATTCAGATCAGCTCCGATTTTATCATCGGTTTTCCGGGCGAAACGCAAGAGGACTTCCAACAGACGATGGATCTGATTGCGCAAGTGAATTTCGATATGAGTTTCAGCTTCATCTATTCCGCCCGTCCCGGCACACCGGCGGCGGATATGTCGGACGATGTCAGCGAAACCGAGAAAAAAGAGCGGTTATATCTGCTGCAACAGCGCATTACCCAACAAGCGATGCAATACAGCCGCCAAATGCTCGGCACGGAACAACGGGTGTTGGTGGAAGGCCCATCGAAAAAAGACGTGATGGAACTCACCGGACGCACCGAAACCAACCGCATCGTCAATTTCGCCGGCACGCCGGACATGATTGGCAAATTTGTCGATATTAAAATCACCGATGTGTGGACAAATTCCCTACGCGGCGAAGTGATCCGCACCGAAGATCAAATGGGCTTACGCGTGCAACAAAGCCCGCAAAGCGTGATCCAACGCACCCGCCAAGAAGACGAGTTGGGTGTCGGGCAGTATGTGGTGAGTTAACTTTTATCAAAATTAAGTTATCCATGCTTAAAGCCAAGTACCGCACTTGGCTTTTCTCTTTTCTTCTTCAGGCAAAAACCTTTATACTAGCTGCACCGATTTCACTCAGCGCATGAGGCTCACTTTGACCGAACAACTTATCGAATCCTTTACTTTAGAACCGCAGGACAATGCGCGTTTGCAGTCTTTGTGCGGCGCATTTGACGATCACCTGCAACGGATTGAAAGCACCTTTAACCTGCAAATTTTGCGGCGTGATTTTAGTTTCACCCTGAAATCGGAACAGAAACAGTCGGCGAAATTGTTGAAGGCGGTAGCGAAGCTGATTAAGCAGCTGTATGCCGATACCGCGCCGATTAAGGGCAAAATCAAAGAATTGGATTTGGAAGATGTGCATATTGCGATTCAGGAAAGTCGGATTCTAGCCCAAGCTGAGGAAAATGGCGAAGTGCGGTCAGAACCCAAGGTCTATACCACCACGGTGAAAACCAAACGCGGCGTGATTAAGCCGCGTGGTGCCAATCAGATCCAATATTTGCACAATATTCTACGCCACGACATCAGTTTCGGAATCGGACCGGCAGGTACGGGGAAGACCTTTTTAGCGGTAGCGGCGGCAGTTGAGGCGTTGGAAAAACAGGAGATCCGCCGCATTTTACTGACCCGTCCGGCGGTAGAAGCCGGTGAAAAGTTGGGCTTTTTGCCCGGTGATTTAGGGCAGAAGATCGAGCCGTATCTGCGCCCGTTGTACGATGCGTTGTTTGAAATGTTGGGTTTTGAGCGCGTGGAAAAACTGATTGAGCGCAACGTCATCGAAATTGCGCCCTTGGCATATATGCGCGGGCGCACGCTGAATGATGCCTTTATTATTTTGGACGAAAGCCAAAATACCACCGTTGAGCAGATGAAAATGTTCCTCACCCGCATCGGTTTTAACTCCAAAGCGGTGATTACCGGCGATATTACCCAAGTCGATTTGCCGCGTAGCCAAAAATCAGGACTGCGCCATGCAATGGAGGTATTACAAGCCGTGCCGGAACTGAGTTTTAATTTCTTTGAAAGCAGTGATGTGGTGCGTCACCCAGTGGTTGCCAAAGTGGTGCAAGCCTACGAAATTTGGGAACGGGAAGATGAAATCCGTCGTCAGGCGTTGGCGGAAGAGCGCCGTAAAGAACGATTGTCACAACAAGGACAGCCAGAATGAAACAGATGATTCTCGATCTGCAACTTGCCTGTGAAAATACCGAGGGCTTGCCGACGCAGGCACAAATCGAATTATGGGCGCAAAGTGCGGTTAAACCGAGCCTTGATGATGTGGAAATGACGGTGCGGATTGTCGATGAAGCGGAAAGTCAGGCGCTCAACCGCACTTATCGCGGCAAAGATTATCCGACCAATGTGTTGTCTTTTCCGTTTGAATCACCGGCGGAGGTCGAGTTGCCACTGTTGGGCGATTTGGTGATCTGCCGTCAAGTGGTTGAGCGCGAAGCGGCGGAACAGCAAAAACCGCTGGCGGCGCACTGGGCGCATATGGTGGTGCACGGCAGTTTGCATTTGCTTGGCTACGATCACATTGAAGACGGCGAAGCGGAAGAGATGGAAGCGCTGGAGACTGACATTATGCAATCATTGGGCTTTGCCGATCCGTATTTGAGCGAGAAAGAATAAGCATATAAGTAGCAGATAGCGGTTAAAAGCACTGAATCAAGAAAGGATAAATGCAAAGTGCGGTTCGGGCGGATAGTTAATTCGTCCCGACTTTTCTTATCTAAATCAATAAATTGAAATCTATTTAATCATGCAAAATCCCTTTTTCCGGCAAGCGCTCATTTTAAGCGGTGATGATGTCTGGTTGCAGCAGCAACTTACCGCATTTTTCGCATTAAATCCGCATAAAAGTGCGGTCTATTGCGCCGCGCAACCGCCTGAAATCTTACCGCTAAATTGCTCCTTTTATACTTTTGCGCACGCTAAAAATCTGTTGGGGCAAGAGTGGGACTGTGCGGTTTATGATTGCCGGCAACATGGGGCGTTGAATCTGGATTTAGCGGCATTAGCGATTGTGGCGGCGACAATTAAAGCCGGTGGCGTATTGCTGATTTTATTGCCGGAAGAGTGGCAGACTAAAGTAGATTTTGACAGCCTTCGTTGGAACGGCGCAGCGCAAGCGATGATGCCGCGGCATTTTTATACTTGGTGGCAAAGTGCGGTTGAGCAGCACCAGATCCCGATTTATCGCCAAACTGAAATCAATCCGCCGTTGCCGCAAATTTCAAGCGAGTTATGGCAACTGCCGCCGACCACACTTTTACAACAGCAACAAGTATTACGGCAAATTTTAACTGCGCAAGCGGAACTGTATCTGCTCACCGCCAATCGTGGGCGTGGCAAATCCGCCCTTGCCGGCATGCTTGCCGATAAACTGGGCGAGCAAAGTATGGTTTTTCTGACCGCGCCGAACCAAAGTGCGGTACGGACGTTGTATCAACACTGCCGCCACAAACCGCACTTTATCGCGCCCGATGATCTGATTGCGCGCTTGAATGACAATCCGCAGCGGTTTACGGACAGTTGGCTGATTATTGACGAAGCGGCGATGATTCCACTGGAAATGCTGGCGACGATTTGCCGCTCTTTTAAGCATATTCTGCTCACCACCACCATTCACGGCTATGAAGGCACGGGGCGTGGTTTTGAGCTGAAATTCAAACAATTGACCGACCGTACTTGTCAGCTTCTGCATTTGCAGCAACCGTTGCGTTACGCCGAACATGATCCGTTGGAGGGCTGGATTGACGATCTGTTGTTGCTTAATAATGAAATGAATACGATAAATAACCAGATTGGCAATCTCACGTCCGCTGAAATTCCACAGGCTGAACTGGTTGCCGATCCGCAACAAATCCGCCGGTTTTATCGCTTGTTGGCGTTGGCGCACTACCGCACTTCACCGTTGGATCTGCGCCGTTTATTGGACGCACAAGGGCAGCGTTTTTGGCGGCTTGCAAACGAACACGGGCTAGCTGGCGCAATTTGGGCGCTGCAAGAGGGCGGTATCGACGAGCCGGCTTTAATTGACAAAATTTGGCGTGGTGAGCGCCGCCCAAGTGGAAATCTCGTTGCGCAAGCCTTGTGTTTTCAAGCGGATTTGCCGCAAGCCTGTGCCTTGCGCTCGCTGCGCATTTCACGCATTGCGCTACTACCGCACTTGCAACGGCAAGGTTTCGGCAAACAGTTGTTGCAACGCTTGCTTGATGATTGCCGTTTGGAGATGGATTTTATTTCCGTCAGTTTCGGTTATAGCGACGGTTTGGCGGATTTTTGGCAAAAGTGCGGTTTTCAGCTTATTCATGTTAGCAGCGGCAAAGAGGCGAGCAGCGGCTGTTACAGCGCCATGGCGCTTTATCCGCTTTCGTCGCAAGGCAAACAGTTCTGTCAGCAAGCACGCCGCCGGTTTTTGCGTAATTTTCCACTTGCTGCCCACCCGTTATTCACGACATTGCAACGACAGATCGAGTTTTCTGAGATTGATTGGCAACTTAACGCCGATGATCTGCGCCAACTGTACGGCTTTGCCCACACCAACCGTACGTTGGCGGCGACCTATCCCGCTTTGCAACGGCTGATGCGAGCCGAACCGCACTTTGATTGGCAAGCGTTGCAAGCGGCGGCAGGCAGTAAAAAACAATGCTTACGCCAGTGGCGCAGGGCAGTGGCGCAATTGATTCAGGATTCTGCGGTTTTCTTTTCATAAAAAGAGATGGTGATCGGTCTGAATTTTGAATAGATCCATAATCCTAGCGAAATCACGCTTCCGACAAACAAACCCCAAATCAAGGCAACGAAAAGCAGGATCACCGGCGCAAGGTAAAATGCAGCGATGCCGTTAACCGGCTGCTGATTCCAAGTAACATAAAGCAGATCAAAATAGCCTAAAAATCCCAACACGAGAGATAAGGGTAGAAAAGCAACCAATAACCCGATAAAAACCAATTTATAAATTGTGCCGGTTGTCAGCTTTTTTACGCTAATATTCGCCATGATCACTCCTCATTGATTTAATTGTCTTGAAATACCTGACAATTATTTGCTTATTTGATTCTCCGATCAATAAAAAATTTATTGAGAGGGGCTGTTTATCCGCTAATTTTTCAATTTGTGTGCGAGCAACTTCCGAATAAATCTCAAATATTTTGTATTTTCTATTGGGTTGGATAAAAAATCACCAATTAAATGCGATCTGCCTCACACAAATAGTTGACAAAAAACTTGCAACAATAGTGATCAGATAATAAACTTAGATCAAAGTGGTGAATTGTGGGGTTTTGTGGGGTAAAATGACATAAAACGCCGTTTGGTGGAAATATGTGGTAATCATCAGCAGAAAACGATTCGGCAGAGAACGATGATGAACACAGATGATTAATTAAAACGGGATTGCTATGTTTCGTGGTGCGACTTCAGTCAGTTTGGACAGCAAAGGGCGGCTTGCCGTACCTACCCGCTATCGCGCCGAAATTTTAGAGCAAAACGAGGGGCAGATGGTGTGCACCGTCGATATCCGCCAACCGTGTTTATTGCTTTATCCCTTGAATGAATGGGAAGTGATCGAAAAGAAATTGTACGGCTTATCCAACTTTGAGCCGGATCAGCGCCGTTTGCAGCGGGTTATGTTGGGCTATGCGACGGAATGCAATCTGGATAAAAGCGGTCGGATTCTATTAAGCCCGACGCTGCGCAGCCACATTAAATTGGATAAAAACATTATGTTGGTCGGGCAGTTGAACAAATTTGAGATTTGGAGCGAGCAAGCTTGGCTGGCACAAATTGCCGAAGATATTGAAATCGGCAGCGGCGGCGCGTTTGCCACCTCGGAAGAATTAAAAACGCTGTCACTGTAAAAGAGAAAGAAAAATCTTTCCGTCGGTGACGGCAGCACTAGCAGGGCAAGCGGTGTGCATGGGTACACCGCGAACCCATTTTAACCAAGATGGAATAAAAAATGAATTTGCCGACAGAAAAAGCCGACAACGCACATATCACGGTGCTATTAAATGAAGCCGTGCAGGGGTTGGCGATTAAAAAAGACGGCATTTATATCGACGGTACGTTTGGCCGCGGCGGGCACTCACGCCTGATTTTGTCGCATTTGGGCGAAAACGGACGCTTGATTGCGATTGATCGCGATCCGCGTGCGATTGCCGAAGCGGAAACAATCCGCGATCCGCGTTTCAGCATTGTACACAGCGCATTTTCACACATCGAAGCGATTTGTCGGCAACAACAGTTAAGCGGCAAGATTGACGGGATTTTACTCGATTTGGGCGTTTCTTCGCCGCAATTGGACGAAGCGGCACGCGGTTTCAGTTTTATGCAGGACGGGCCGTTGGATATGCGCATGGATACCACGCAGGGCATGTCGGCGGCGGAATGGTTGCGGCAGGTGTCGATTGAGGATTTGAGTTGGGTGTTGAAAACCTTTGGCGAAGAGCGGTTTGCCAAACGGATTGCAACCGCGATTGTCAATTTTAACCAAACGGCGCGCCAAAACGGCGAAATCGGTTTAAACCGCACTTTGCAATTGGCGGAATTGATCAGTCAGGCAGTGCCGTTTAAAGATAAGCATAAACATCCGGCAACCCGTAGTTTTCAGGCGATTCGAATTTTTATCAACAGTGAACTCGATGAATTGGAACGGGCATTGGAATCGGCATTAACCGTGTTGGCGCCGCAAGGACGGTTATCGATCATCAGTTTCCATTCGTTGGAAGATCGCATGGTCAAACGCTTTATGCGCAAGCAGAGCAAAGGCGTGGAGATTCCGAAAGGGATTCCGTTGCGCGAGGATCAGATCGAACGTAACCAAACCCTGAAAACCATCGGCAAGGCGATTATGCCGAGCGAACAAGAGTTACAACAAAATCCGCGTTCCAGAAGTGCGGTATTGCGAATTGCGGAAAGAATAGGATAAGAGATGAGCGGCGAACGTTATCCTTTAAGAAAATTGATTTTAGACGATTTGTTCGTGTCGAACAAGATTGCGTTGCTGTTATGGCTGGCGATGATTGCCAGCGCGGTGGCAACGATTTGGATCATTCATCAAACCCGCCAGCTCAATGCCGAAAACGGCGAATTGATTTTGGCAAGACAGGCGTTGGAAAACGAATACATTAACTTAAAACTGGAAGAACGGGCACTGGACGATAATGTGCGGATTACTTCCATCGCGAATCGCTTGAAGATGGGCTACATCACCGCCGATCAGCAGGTGATTATCATCGAAAACAATCACTAGGGTGCTGGCAATGGCTATTTTCAAAAAAAATAAAAATCGGCAGGGCGCGCAACTTAATCATAGTGCGGCAACAACCCGAAGCGTGAAAAACACCGCGAAACCGCTCAATACTTTTGTCAGCTGGCGCTATTGGACGGTGATCAGCGTGATTCTGATCAGCATGGCGTCATTGGTGGCGACGGCGGTCGATGTACAAATCAGCAGCTCCGCCAAGCTGAATCAGGAAGCGGATAAACGCTCGCTGCGCACGCAGGCGATCCATTCTTCGCGCGGTATGATTTTGGATCGTAACGGTCAGTGGCTGTCGGTCAGTGTACAGATGTTTTCCGTGGTGGCGGATCCGAAAGAGATCTTCGATAAAGGTTCGCTGCAAGATCAGGAGCGCTGGAAGGCGCTGGCTGATGCTATCGGCGTTTCCAACAAGGCTTTGAAAGAAAAAATCAGCAAAAACCCGAAAAGCCGTTTTCTTTATCTTGCCCGTCAGGTGACGCCGAGTGTCGCCAATTATGCCCGCGAATTAAAAATTCCGGGGGTGACTTTACAGACCGAATTCCGCCGTTTTTACCCGAAAGTGGAAGAAACCGCGCATCTGATCGGCTACACCAATATTGACGGCGCGGGCATCGAAGGGATTGAGAAAAGTTTTGATAAATTATTGATCGGGCAGGACGGTTCGCGCACCTACCGTAAAGACCGCTACGGCAATATGGTGGAAGCGGTGGATGACACCAAAAAATATGATGCGCATAACGTGACCTTAAGTATCGACGAACAATTGCAATCGATGGTTTATCGTCAAATCAAGGAAGCGGTGGCGGAAAATAAAGCCGAATCCGGTACGGCGGTGTTGGTCGATATCCGCACCGGTGAAGTGCTGGCGATGGCGAATGCGCCGTCGTATAACCCGAATAACCGCACCGGCGTAAAAGCGGAGTTGATGCGTAACCGTGCGATCACCGATACGTTCGAGCCCGGCTCAACCGTCAAACCGTTCGTGGTGCTGACCGCTCTTCAGCAAGGCGTGGTACGCCGCGACGAAGTGATTGATACCGGACCGTTGGTATTGAACCGCCACGAGGTCAGAGATGTGGCGCCGCGCGATAAACAAACGCTGGATCAAATTCTAGAAAACTCCAGTAACCGCGGCGTGAGCCGCTTGGCACTGCGCATGGCGCCGAACGTGTTGATGGAAACCTATAAACACGCCGGTTTGGGCGCGGCGACCAATTTGGGCTTGGTCGGGGAACAATCCGGCATGTTGAATGCCGAGCGTAAACGCTGGTCGGATATCGAACGGGCTAACGTGGCTTACGGTTACGGCATCAGTGCCACGCCGTTGCAAATCGCCCGTGCCTATGTCACCTTAGGCAGTTTCGGTGTTTATCGTCCACTGTCGATCACCAAAGTTGATCCGCCGGTCATCGGCGAACGGGTGTATTCGGAAAAAATCACCCGTGAAGTGGTCAATATGATGGAAAAAGTGGCGATTAAAAATAAATTAGCGATGGTGGAAGGCTATCGGGTCGGGATTAAAACCGGCACGGCGAAAAAGCTGGAAAACGGCAAATATGTGGACAAATATATTGCGTATACCGCCGGCATCGCCCCGCTCAGCAATCCGCGTTATGCGTTGGTGGTGCTGATTAACGATCCGAAAGCCGGAAAATATTACGGCGGTGCGATTTCGGCGCCGGTATTCTCAAAAATCATGGAACATACGCTGCGTTCGCAAAATATCAAACCGGACGCCTTGAGCGATGAAGAAACGGCGGCGCGGATTATCCGTTTGGATCAGCAACAGTCCTCTGTTTCCTCAAAGCCGAATCACATTAATTAAGGGGCGGTTATGCAAAGATTGGCGAAGCTCTTTTCTCTGCCAGAACTTTCCCGCCTGTCACTCAATCACATTGAGCTCGACAGCCGCAAAGTACAGCGCGGGGATCTGTTTGTTGCGCTGCTCGGACACCAACGGGACGGGCGCGAATTTATTCCGCAGGCGATTGCCAACGGGGCAAGTGCGGTGCTGGCACAGACGGAACACCCGCAACAACACTTGACAATCACAACGCAACACAACGTTGTGATTGTTCATTATTACCAACTGGATCAACATCTGTCGGCGATCGCCGGAGAATTCTATCATCACCCTTCGACACAGCTCATTTTGCTGGGCGTGACCGGTACCAACGGTAAAACCACCATTGCGCAATTATTGGCACAATGGGGGCAACTGTTGGGCAAAACCACGGCGGTGATGGGTACTATCGGCAACGGCTTATACGGAAAAACCGTTGAGGCGGCGAATACCACCGGCTCGGCGGTCGAGGTGCAGGCTAATTTGGCCGATTTTGTGCGCCAAGGGGCGGAGATGGCGGTGATGGAAGTGTCATCACACGGCTTGGTGCAGCATCGGGTGGAAGCCTTGCATTTCAAAACCGCACTTTTCACTAATTTAAGCCGCGACCATTTGGATTATCATCAAACCATGCAAGCCTATGCCGAGGCGAAGTTCCGTTTATTCAACGAATTAGCGTGTGACAATCGGATTATCAATGCCGATGATCCGATTGGGGTACAATGGCTGGCGCGATTGCCAAGTGCGGTTGCGGTCAGTGCCGAACCGCAACGTCACTTAAACCAAGTATCTTATTTGCAAGCGACTCGGATTGATTATCACGAAGGCGGTGCGAGCATCGCTTTTCGATCCAGTTGGGGGGACGGCGAATTAGACAGCCGCTTAATCGGTTCGTTTAATGTCAGTAATCTTTTGCTGGTGACGGCAACCTTGCTCCAGTTGGGATATCCGTTGCAACAATTGTGCGAAAGCGTCAATCGGCTAAGCGGTGTTTGCGGACGCATGGAGATGTTTACTGCGGCGGATAAACCGATGGCCATTGTCGATTACGCCCATACGCCGGACGCGTTGCAACAAGCGCTGCAAGCGGCAAGGTTGCATTGCAAAGGGCGGTTATGGTGCGTGTTCGGTTGCGGCGGCGATCGTGATCGCGGTAAGCGACCGCTAATGGGCGCAATTGCCGAGCAGTTTGCTGATGAACTGATTTTGACCGACGATAATCCACGCACTGAAGATCCTCGCCTGATTTTGCAAGAGATTGCCGCCGGACTGAAACAACCGCACGGCGCTACGATCATTCATGGGCGTGAGTTGGCACTGCAATACGCCTTGCAACGGGCGCAGGGCGATGATGTGATTCTGATTGCCGGCAAAGGGCATGAGGATTATCAAATTATCGGCGAAACCAAATTGCACTTTTCCGATCGGGAAATTGTGCAGCAATTACTTCAAGCAGAATAAAAAGCATGATGAATTTAAACCTTGCTCGTGTAGCGGAAATTTTGTCCGCCGAGTTGATTAATGCCGACGCTGAACCAAGTGCGGTCGAGGTGTCGCAAATCACCACCGATACGCGCAAAGCCGGTGAAAATGCACTGTTTTTTGCTTTAAAAGGTACGAATTTCGATGCGCATGATTATTTGGCACAAGCGATTGAACAGGGCGCAGCCGCACTGGTGGTGGAAAAAGCCGACCATGTTTTAGATGTGCCGCAACTGCGAGTGAGCGACACGCGTTTAGCGTTGGGACAACTGGCGAAATGGTTAAAAGCCGAATTAGCGCCGAAAACCGTTGCCATGACCGGCTCTTCCGGCAAAACCACGGTGAAAGAGATGACCGCCGCGATTTTGGCACAGTGCGGTGAGGTGCTGTTTACCCAAGGCAATTTTAATAACGATATCGGCGTGCCGCTAACCTTATTACGTTTAGAACCGCAACACCAATTTGCGGTGATTGAACTGGGGGCAAACCATGCCGGCGAAATTGCCTATACCACTGCGTTGGTGCAGCCGGACGTGGCGTTAGTCAATAATGTTGCGTCGGCGCATTTGGAGGGCTTTGGTTCGCTTGAAGGCGTCGCACAAGCCAAAGGCGAAATTTATCGCGGCTTGGTTCACAGTGGCTGTGCGGTGATTAATTTGGATTGTCACTATCTTGATGACTATTGGCGGCAGGAAATCGGCAACCACCGCACTTACTCGTTTTCGATTTCGCAGCCGGAGGCGGATTTTTATGCGGTGGATATCCGTTTGCATGAACAAGGGGCGGATTTTGCGCTGTGTACGCCGCAAGGGAATACGTCGATCAGTCTGCCGTATTTAGGCATGCATAATGTCAGTAATGCCTTGGCGGCAACCGCACTTTCGATGCTGGCCGGAGCGGATTTGGCGCAGGTGAAGTGCGGTCTGGAGCAGAAACAGGCGGTCAAAGGCCGCCTATATCCGATTCAAATCAAGCCGAACCTCTTGTTTTTGGACGATACTTACAATGCCAACGTTGATTCGATGCAATCGGCGGCGGCAGTCTTAAAAAATTATCGCGGATTTCGCATTTTAGTTGTTGGCGATATGGCGGAATTAGGCGAAAATAGTCAACTTTGCCATCAACAAGTGGCGGAGTTTGTGCGGCAGGCAGAACTGGATTTGGTGGTCAGTTTTGGCGTACAAAGCGAGGTGATCAGCCGTTTGTCGCAAGGAAAACACTTCGGCGACAAAGCGGATTTGGTCTTATTTTTACAACGGCAAATCCAACAACAATCAAATGAAAATAAGAATATCGTGTTGTTGGCAAAGGGATCACGCAGTATGCAGATGGAAACCGTGATCGATTCATTAAAGGATAAATTATGTTAGTTTGGTTGGCGGATTATTTAGTCCAATATCATTCCATTTTTAATGTGGTGTCATACTTGACCTTCCGTTCGATTATTGCGCTCTTGACCGCACTTTTAATTTCTTTATGGATCGGGCCGAAAGTGATCCGTCGTTTGCAAATGTTGCAAATCGGACAAGTAGTGCGTCATGACGGTCCGGAAAGCCATTTCAGCAAACGCGGCACGCCGACCATGGGTGGGGTGATGATCCTGTTTTCAATCGGGATCAGTACGTTATTATGGGCGGATCTGAGCAATGCCTATGTCTGGTGTACGCTGTTCGTCCTGTTCGGCTACGGCGCAATCGGTTTTGTCGATGATTACCGCAAAGTGGTGCATAAAAATACCGACGGCTTGATTGCGCGTTGGAAATATTTCTGGCTGTCGGTGGTGGCGTTGGTGGCGATTTTCGCGATGTATGCGATTGGGAAAGACACCAATGCGACCAGGTTGGTCGTGCCGTTTTTTAAAGAGATTATGCCGCAGTTGGGCTTGTTCTATATTGTGTTGGCGTATTTCGTGATTGTCGGCACCAGTAATGCGGTCAATTTAACCGACGGTTTGGACGGCTTGGCGATTATGCCGACGGTGTTTGTCGCCGGCGCATTTGCCTTCGTGGCGTGGGCGACCGGTAACGTCAATTTCGCCGACTATCTGCATATTCCGTATATTAAGTTAAGCGCCGAACTGGTGATTGTCTGCACCGCGATTGTCGGCGCCGGTTTGGGCTTTTTATGGTTCAACACCTATCCGGCGCAAGTGTTTATGGGCGATGTCGGTTCGTTGGCGCTCGGCGGCGCATTAGGCACGATTGCGGTGTTGGTGCGGCAAGAGTTTTTATTGCTGATTATGGGCGGCGTGTTTGTGATGGAGACGATTTCGGTGATTCTGCAAGTCGGCTCGTATAAAATCCGCAAGCAGCGTATTTTCCGCATGGCGCCGATTCACCACCATTTCGAATTAAAAGGCTGGCCGGAACCGCGCGTGATTATCCGTTTTTGGATCATTTCATTGGTGCTGGTATTACTCGGTTTGATTACATTGAAATTACGTTAATTTTTACTTTTTTAGGGTTGCAGTAAGATGAACAGGGATTCCGCCGAAAATAATTATAAAGGGAAAAAGGTAACCGTGTTGGGGTTAGGAAAGAGCGGTCTTTCCTGTATCGACTTTTTTGCGGATAAAGGGGCTGAATTGCGCGTGATCGACACCCGTAAGCAGGCGCAAACGTTACCGGATTTTGTCAAAGAAGCGCATTTCGGCAGCATTCCGCAGCAATGGTTATTAGAATCGGATCTGATTGTGATTAGCCCGGGGTTAGCCTTGGCGACCCCCGAAGTGCAAACCGCACTTCAAGCCGGCGTGGAAATTGTCGGCGATATCGAACTGTTTTGCCGTGCAACCAATAAACCGATTATTGCGATCACCGGCTCCAACGGCAAAAGCACTGTGACTTCACTGGTTAATGCCATGGCGGAATCTGCCGGAATCAAGGTCGGCATGGGCGGCAATATCGGTATTCCGGCGCTGTCATTATTAAAACAAAATTGCGATCTGTATGTGTTGGAATTGTCCAGTTTTCAGCTGGAAACCACGCGTTCATTGAAAGCCAAAGCCGCCACGGTGCTGAATGTGACCGAAGATCATATGGATCGCTATGCCGATTTGCAAACCTATCGCCAAGCGAAGTTAGCGATTTATCACCATGCGGAAACGGCGGTGATCAATGAGGAAGATCCGCTGACTCAGGCTGTTCAACAAAGTGCGGTCAAGACCCGAAGTTTTGGCGCACAGGGCGACTACCATTTATTACAACAAGACAACCGCACTTTCCTTGCTTTTCAAAACCAAACGATTTTAGCCACCGATGAAATGCAACTGGTGGGGCGGCATAATTATATGAATGCCTTGGCGGCGTTGGCGTTATGCGATGCGGCAGGTGTGGATCGCACGGCGGCTTGTCAGGCGTTGCGGCAATTTAAGGGGTTGGAACACCGTTTCCAATTGGTGACGCGCGCAGGCGGTATCATTTGGATTAATGATTCCAAAGCCACCAATGTCGGCAGCACGCTCGCGGCGTTACAGGGATTGAATGTGATCGGAACGCTATATTTACTGCTCGGCGGCGACGGCAAAGGCGCCGATTTTTCCGAATTGGCAAAAGCCGTGAATCAAGCGGATATCCAACTCTACTGCTTTGGCCGTGACGGCGCGCAATTGGTGCAACTGTCAGCACAAAGCCAATTGTTTGACACCATGCAAAGTGCGGTTGCCGCTTTGCGTCCGCAATTGAAATCAGGCGATATGGTGCTACTTTCGCCGGCGTGTGCCAGCCTTGATCAATTTGCCAATTTTGAACAGCGCGGGGCAGAATTTGCCCGCTTGGCAACCGGTGCGGAGGCATAATGTCCAGCTTGAATTGGCTGAAAAGCGAAACGGAACGTTGGTTCAGAGTAACGCCAAGTAATCTGCTATATGACCGTGCCTTATTCTGGCTGTTTCTTTCTTTGATGACGTTGGGTTTTATCGTGATCACCTCGGCATCGGTGGCGGAAGGCAGCCGCTTGTATGACGATCCGTTTCATTTTGCCCTGCGTGATCTGGTTTATGTGGTGCTGGCTTGCCTGACCGCCTATGTATTCGTGTTTATTCCGGTCGAAAAATGGGAAAAGTGGAGTCCGTATCTGTTGCTGATTGCCTTGCTGTTGCTGATATTGGTGCTGGTGCCGGGGATCGGCAGAACCGTAAACGGCGCAAGACGCTGGATTCCGCTGGTACTGTTTAATTTTCAGCCGGCGGAATTTGTAAAATTTGCGCTGATTTGTTATTTGTCCAGCTATTTTGTGCGCCGTTACGAGGAAGTGCGCAGCAAGCAGTTGAGCGTGGTCAAACCGACGTTGGTGTTGATTCTGATTTCCGCTTTTCTGCTATTTCAGCCCGATTTGGGCAGCAGTGTCGTGCTGGGCTTCATCGTCTTCATGATGCTGTTTATGGTCGGAGCGAAAATTTTCCAGTTTATTGCGTTGGCGGTCGCCGGATTTTTTGCCATTTATCTCTTGATTCTGACCTCCGAATACCGCTTGAAGCGGCTGACGTCTTACACCGATCCGTTTGCCGATCCGTTCGGTTCCGGCTTTCAGTTAAGCAACTCATTGATTGCTTTCGGACGGGGTGAATTTTGGGGAACCGGCTTGGGGAACTCGATTCAAAAATTAGAGTATCTGCCGGAAGCACATACCGATTTTATTATGGCGATTGTCGGCGAGGAGTTTGGTCTAATCGGGATTATCGCCGTGATCGTGTTGTTTACGCTGTTACTGTTCCGCATTCTGAAAATCGGCAAAGAATCATTGTTGCTGGAACAGCGGTTCGGCGGTTATTTCGCTTTTGGGGTGGTCGCTTGGTTTTTCTTTCAGGGCGCATTTAACTTAGGCATGACCATGGGACTGTTGCCGACCAAAGGCTTTACTTTCCCGTTTGTCAGTTACGGCGGATCCAGTTTGATTATTAATGCCTTGGTGATTGCGATTTTACTACGGATTGATCATGAAAACCGCCTGATGCGCGGTCATGCTCATTTGAGGGACGATTAAATGGCGGAACAGAAACGGTTATTAGTCATGGCTGGCGGCACCGGCGGTCATGTTTTTCCGGCAATTGCGGTGGCACAAAAATTACAACAACAAGGCTGGCAGATCTGCTGGCTTGGCACTCAAGACCGCATGGAAGCCAGCTTAGTGCCGAAACACGGCATTCCGATTGAATTTATCCAAATTTCGGGCTTGCGCGGCAAAGGCTTAAAAGCGCTGTTGGTTGCGCCGTTTGCGATCACCCGTGCAGTGTGGCAGGCGCGGAAAATTATCAAAGATTACCAACCGCATGCGGTGTTGGGAATGGGCGGCTATGTCTCAGGGCCGGGCGGAATCGCCGCCAAATTATGCGGGGTGCCGATTGTGCTGCACGAACAAAATGCGATCGCCGGTTTAACCAATAAATGGCTGGCAAAAATTGCGACCAGAGTGTTACAGGCTTTTCCCAATGCGTTTGCGCAGGCGGAAGTCGTCGGCAATCCGGTACGGCAGGCATTATTTGAACAGCCGGAACCCAAAGTGCGGTATGCCGCCCGTGACGGTGCGTTGAAAGTGCTGGTGGTCGGCGGTAGTCAGGGCGCGAGAGTGTTGAATTTATTGATGCCGGAAGTGGTGAAACAATATGATCAGCCGCTGGAGATTCGTCATCAGGTCGGGCAAGGTAATGTCGACAGTATCCAAGCCCGTTATCCTGACAATGCTAAGGTACTGGTGACGGAATTTATCGACGATATGGCGCAAGCCTATGCGTGGGCGGATGTGATTATTTGCCGTTCCGGCGCATTAACCGTGTCGGAAATTGCCGCGGTAGGTGCTGCGGCGATTTTTGTGCCGTTTCAGCATAAAGATCAACAACAATATTTGAATGCGTGTTATTTAGCCGAAGCCGGCGCAGCAACGATTGTGCCGCAAAACGAGCTGAACGCCGCACGGATTACCGCACTTTTGTCGCAGCTGGATCGTAAACAATTAGCGACAATGGCGGAGAAAGCCAAAACGATGGCAAAACCGCTTGCCGCTGATCGGGTTGCCGATGTGATTATCAGTGTCGCCCAGTAAAGTAAATAGATTAGCCGTTCCTTTTTAGGAATTAAAAAAGAGAGGGAAAGCCTCTCACCAATGCTTAACCGAGTACGATTGAAAATCGTGTTCGGACAAAATTAGAGAACAAACAATGACAGAACATGATTTTCAAACACGCCTGAGAGATTTTGTGCCGGGCATGCGTCGGGTGAAACAGATCCATTTCGTCGGGATCGGCGGTGCGGGCATGGGCGGCATTGCCGAAGTGCTGCTAAATGAAGGTTATATGATTACCGGCTCGGATATTGCCGATGGTGCCGTCACGCAACGCTTGGCAAATTTAGGCGCGAAAATCTTTTTTAAACATGAAGCCGCCAATGTGAAGGAAGCCAGTGTGGTGGTGGTGTCCAGTGCGATTAAAGCCGATAATCCGGAAGTGGTTGCCGCACGCGAAGCGCGGATTCCGGTGATCCAACGGGCGCAGATGTTGGCGGAGATCATGCGTTTCCGTCACGGCATTGCCATTGCCGGTACGCACGGCAAAACCACGACCACTGCAATGATTGCGATGATTTATGCCCAAGCCGGTTTGGATCCGACTTTTGTCAATGGCGGTTTGGTGAAATCGGCAGGTACGAATGCGCATTTGGGGTTGAGCCGTTATTTAATCGCAGAAGCCGATGAAAGTGATGCCTCGTTCCTGCATTTGCAGCCGATGGTCTCGGTGGTCACGAACATCGAACCGGATCATATGGAAACTTATCAGGGCAGTTTCGCCAAGATGAAACAAACCTATATTGATTTCCTGCACAATCTGCCGTTTTACGGTTTGGCGGTGATGTGTGCCGACGACAAAGAATTGGAAGAGATTATCCCAAGCGTCGGGCGACAAGTGATCACTTACGGTTTCAGCCAACACGCCGATTATCGGATTGAAAACTACCGTCAAACCGCATTTCAGGGCTTGTACGACGTCATTTATCCGTCCGGCAAACGCATTTCGCTGGTATTGAATGTGCCGGGTAAACACAATGCGCTGAATGCGACCGCTGCGTTGGCGGTGGCAAAAGAAGAAGGGATTGGCGACGAGGCGATTTTGACCGCACTTGCTGATTTCCAAGGCGCGGGGCGCCGTTTTGATCAGCTCGGCGTGTTTGAACGGCCGTGCGGCAACGTGATGTTGGTGGACGATTATGGACACCACCCGACCGAAGTCAATGTTACGATTGAGGCGGCACGTTCCGGTTGGCAGGATAAACGGGTAGTGATGGTGTTCCAACCGCACCGCTATTCGCGCACCCGTGATCTGTTCGACGATTTTGTGCAGGTGTTGTCGAATGTCGACGTGCTGATCATGCTGGAAGTGTATGCGGCGGGCGAAGAGCCGATTGCCGGTGCGGACAGCCGCGCGTTATGCCGTTCGATTCGCAATTTGGGCAAAGTCGATCCGATTTTATTATCCGATGCCGAAAAATTACCGCAGATTATGGAGCAAGTATTACAAAATGGCGATTTGGTGTTGGCGCAAGGCGCCGGCAGTGTAAGTAAATTATCCCGTCATTTGGTGGATTTGTGGAATAATAACAAAAAATAACAGACAGCAGGCAAATTAATGAAACCTTTAAAACAACAAAAAATCGCGGTGTTATACGGCGGTACATCGGCAGAGCGCGAAGTCTCGTTAAATTCGGGCAGAGCGGTACTGGAAGCATTGCAAAACCAAGGCTTTAACGCCCATGGAGTTGATCCTAAAGAGATCGGCTTGGAGCAGCTGAAATTACAGGGATTTGAACGTGCGTTCAATATTTTGCATGGCCGTGGTGGCGAAGACGGCACGGTACAAGGCGTGTTGGAATTTTTGGGCATTCCTTATACCGGCTGCGGTTTGTTATCCTCGTCATTAACCATGGATAAAATGCGCACCAAAATGCTGTGGAAAGGCTTCGGCTTGCCGGTGGCCGAGATGGAAGTGGTGACCAAATCCAATTTTGCGGATTTTGATGCGCAGCGGATCGTTGCCCGTTTGGGCTTGCCGCTGATGGTCAAGCCGTCATTGGAAGGCTCCAGCGTCGGGCTGACTAAAGTGAAGTGCGGTGACGATCTGCAAAGTGCAGTCGAATATGCGTTTCAGTATGATGAAACCGTGCTGATCGAAGAATGGCTGGCAGGGGAAGAGTATTCCGTGCCGGTGCTGGACGGCGAAGTGTTGCCGGCGATTCGCATTGTACCGCAAGGCGAATTTTATGACTATGACGCCAAATATATTTCTGACGAGACCCAATATTTTTGCCCGTCCGGTTTAAGTGACGGACGCGAGCAAGAATTGAAAAATTTAGTCAAATTGGCATATGACAGTGTCGGTTGCCGCGGCTGGAGTCGGGTTGACGTGATGACCGATGCTGAAGGGCGGTTTAATCTGGTCGAAGTCAATACCACGCCGGGCATGACCAGCCACAGCTTGTTCCCTATGGCGGCTAAGGTAAAAGGTTACAGTTTCGAGCAGCTGGTAGTGAAGATTTTGGAGCTGAGTGTATAGTTATGGCAGTAAGACCTAACCGTGTTCAACAACGCAGCCCGTCACAAGCAACGGAAGAGAGCGATTTTAAGTTTTTTCTGCCGTTTAAATCGTTATTTGTGATATTATGCGTAGGATTTGGTTATTATTGCTACACACATTGGCACGATTTTTTGGAATACTTAGATTCACAGCCGATTAATTCTTTCGCCGTGGTCGGGCAGCCGAAATATACTGCTTATAACGATATTCGCGACAGTTTGTTGCAGTTTGGCGAATTGAAAGGTTATTTTTCACAAGATGTCAAAGAAGTTCAACAGCAAATAGAAAAAATGCCGTGGGTGAGAGGGGCGCTGGTGCGCAAAATCTGGCCGAATAAATTAAGTATTGCGGTAGCGGAATATTCGCCGGTGGCTTTTTGGAATGACAAACAATTATTGGCGGCGGACGGCGCGATTTTCAGCCTGCCGGAAGAAAAACGCGGAAATTTACAGCTGCCGGCCTTGCAGGGCAATGATTTCCAAAGCCGCGAGGTGTTGTCTGCCTGGTATCAAATCAGCAATGCGTTAAAAGCAAAAAACATGACTTTGCAGACGATGCAAATCGACGGACGCGGGGCTTGGCAGGTGAGCCTGAGCAACGGCATTATTTTGAAGCTGGGGCGCGGGGAGTGGCAGCAAAAAATCGAACGCTTTGCAACGATTTATCCGCAGATTGAAGTGCCTGAACAGCAGGCGTTGGATTATGTCGATTTGCGTTATAACAGCGGTGCTGCAGTCGGCTTTAAGCCGCTGCCACAGGTAGAGCCGGCACCGGCGGAAACGAATGAAGATTAATTAATTGGCAACGAAGTAAACACATATGGCAAAGATTGTTGAAGCGAAAATCAAGGTAGGTCTGGAAGTCGGTACTTCCAAAGTCGTTGCGGTCGTGGGCGAAGTGCTGCCGGACGGCGTGGTCAATGTGCTTGGCGTGGGCAGCAGTCCGTCCAAAGGAATTGATCGCGGGAGCATTACCGATTTGGATGCGGTGGTGAACTCCATTCAGCGTGCAATTGAAGGGGCGGAATCAATCGCCGATTGCCAAATTGTCAGTGTATCTCTGGCGATTACCGGCGAACATATCCAAAGCTTGAACGAGAGCGGTGTGGTGCCGATTTCCAGCGGCGAAGTCACGCAGGACGAAGTCGAAGGAGCGATGAATATTGCACAATCGGTCAAAATCGGAGAGGGTGTCAGCATTTTGCATGTAATCCCGCAAGAGTTTGCCGTTGACAAACAACTGAACATCAAAAATCCGCTTGGCTTGCAGGGTGTGCGTTTACAAGCGCAGGCGCATCTGATCGCCTGTCATCAAAGTTGGCTAAACAATTTGAAAAAAGCGGTATCTCGTGCCGGCTTGAAGGTCGATGAAGTGGTATTTTCCGGTTTGGCTTCGAGTTATTCCGTCTTGACGGAGGACGAGAAAGAGCTGGGCGTTTGCCTGATTGATATCGGCGGCGGTACGATTGATATTATCGTTTATACCAACGGCGCCTTGCGTTTCAGCAAAGTGATTCCTTATGCGGGAAACCGTGTGACCGATGATGTGGCGTATGCGTTCAGTACATCAAGAACCGAAGCGGAAAAAATCAAGGTTGCCTACGGCAGTGCGGTCACGCCGCCTAATACTAATCCGGACAAAAAAATCGAAGTGCCGAGTGTGGGCGGACGTGCGCCGCGCAGTTTGGCGAAAGAGATGTTATCGGTGGTCACTTCGGCACGTTATCAAGAGCTACTGAAACTGGTTGAGAAAGAGTTGGCGATTCTGAAACATGAACTGGAAGCAAAGCAAATCAAATCCGATTTGATTGCCGGTATCGTACTCACTGGCGGTGGTTCGCAAATTGAAGATATTTCCGAGTGTGCCGCTGAGATTTTCGGTCCGCAAGTGCGGGTCGGAACGCCGTTAAATTTGGCAGGATTGACTGATTATGTGAATAAACCGCAGTATGCAACCGTATTGGGATTACTACACCATAATTATAATAATGCAGATGAAGTGCGGCAACGTGATTCCTCCGGCGGTTCAATTGGTGTGGTTTCCGGAATCAAGGAAAATATTGTTAAATTTTTTACAATGATAAAAAATCAGTTTTGATAATTGACCGTTATCGAATAGAATAGAAATTATTGGTTTGCAAAATAAAACAAACATAACGGGGAGAATATATGTTTGAGCCTATCGAGTTTGACGACGTTACTGATGCAGTAATAAAAGTTGTCGGTGTTGGCGGTGGCGGCGGTAACGCCGTTAATCATATGGTGCAGGAAGAAATGCACGGCGTTGAGTTTTTCTCAATTAATACCGATGCCCAGGCTTTGCGCAAAAGTTTGGTCAAACAAACGGTGCAAATCGGTGGCAATACGACCAAAGGTTTGGGAGCTGGTGCAAATCCGAATGTCGGTCGTCAGGCGGCGGAAGACGATAAAGATGCGATCCGTAACATTCTGGAAGGCGCGGATATGGTTTTCATCGCAGCAGGAATGGGCGGCGGTACAGGAACGGGGGCGGCACCGGTGGTGGCGCAAATTGCCAAAGAACTGGGCATTTTAACCGTCGCCGTAGTGACCAAACCGTTTGGTTTCGAAGGCAAAAAACGCATGCAGCTGGCTGAAATCGGTATCCGTGAACTATCCAAATATGTTGACTCCCTAATTGTTATCCCGAATGAAAAATTGTTGAAGGTACTGGGCAAAAATATCTCCCTGGTTAATGCGTTTGCTACCGCCAACGAAATTTTGCGAAATGCGGTGCGTGGGATTTCCGATATGATTACCTCCCCGGGTTTAATTAACGTCGATTTTGCCGACGTGCGCACAGTGATGCAGGAAATGGGGCACGCGATGATGGGTACCGGTATTGCGAGCGGTGACGTTGGTGACGGGCGTGCGGATAAAGCGGCACAGGAAGCGGTTGCCAGTCCGTTATTGGAAGATATTGATCTGTCCGGTGCGCGTGGCGTATTGGTAAATATTACTGCCGGTATGGATTTGGGATTGGAAGAATTCCAAACCGTCGGTGATACTATTCGTGCGTTTGCCTCGGAAGAAGCGACGGTGGTGATCGGTACCAGCTTGGTGCCGGAAATGAGCGAGGAGATTCGCGTAACCATCGTGGCAACCGGCATTGGCAACAAAGAAGAAACCGAATTGAAAGTGATTACGCCGAAATTTAATGCGGCAGGTGCGCAAGCCAATTCGCAAGCGGAACAATCGGGTTTTGCAACACAAGCGAACTTAAATCCGCAATCGCAGTCTAACCAAGGGTATAGCAATAATTATGGTGGTGCGAAAACGGCAGTAGGTGCGGAAACTGCAAAGCCAAAAGAGTTTGATGAGAATAATTTGTTTGATATTCCATCATTTTTGCGTAATCAAGCCGACTAAAACGTTAGGTGTTATTTTCACTTAAAGGATTAAAAATGCGGTTTGCTGTATCTTCATAAGGATACTAAAGAGAGATTATGATTAAACAAAGAACATTAAAACAGAGTGTAAAAGTCACCGGTATCGGGTTGCACAGCGGTAAAAAAGTGATGCTGACCATGCGTCCTGCCGAAGTCAATACCGGCGTGATTTATTGTCGTACCGACTTAAATCCGCCTGTCAGCTTTGTTGCGAACGCCGATGCGATTCGTGACACGATGTTGTGTACTTGTTTGGTAAATGATGACGGGGTGCGTGTTTCAACCGTGGAGCATATCAACTCGGCATTGGCGGCATTAGGCATTGACAACATCATCATTGAAGTGGATGCGCCTGAAATTCCGATTATGGACGGCAGCGCAGCACCGTTTATTTATCTGTTGTTAGATGCAGGGATCGAAGAACAGGCGGCAGCCAAGAAATTTATCCGTATCAAAAAACCGATTCGGGTGGAAGACGGTGATAAATGGGCTGAGTTCAAGCCGTATAACGGTTTCCATTTGGATTTTACCATCGATTTCAAACATCCGGCGATTTCCGGTGATGTGACCAATTATAAGCTGGATTTCTCCACTCAGGCGTTTATCCAGCAAATCAGTCGGGCGCGTACTTTCGGTTTCATGAAAGATATCGAATATTTGCAAGCGCAAGGTTTGGCATTGGGCGGCAGCTTGGATAACGCCATTGTGCTGGACGAATACCGTATTTTGAATGAAGACGGTTTGCGCTTCAAAGATGAATTGGTACGTCATAAATTATTGGACGCTATCGGCGATCTTTACATGGCAAACCACAATATTATCGGTGCGTTTAAAGCCTATAAATCTGGTCATGGTTTAAATAACAAATTGCTGAGAGCGGTATTGGCCGATCAGGACGCGTGGGAGTATGTGACTTTCGATCAGGAAGAAAAAGTACCGCAGGGCTATCTGGTGCCTGCCCAAATTATGATTTAAGCATTAATCGGATTTTTAAAAGCCATATTTTTCAGGAAATATGGCTTTTTTCATATCCAGTGATCGAAAAGAATACAAAGTGCGGTTTAAATTGCGCTACAATAAATGCGGTATTTTTTGATTATTGGCTTATTTAACAGGACAAGGCGATGCAGCAAATCAGTTTGAAGAAAATTTATTCGGGCAAAGTGCGTGATTTATACGAAATTGACAGTGAAAGAATGTTGATGGTCGCCACCGACCGGTTGTCGGCATTTGATGTGATTTTGGACGATCCGATCCCGGGTAAAGGGGAAATTTTGACGCAAATTTCCAATTTTTGGTTTAAACAATTGGCTGATATTATGCCGAATCATTTTACCGGCGACACGGTTTATGACGTTCTGCCGCAAGAAGAAGCCGATCAGGTTAAAGATCGTGCGGTCGTGTGCAAACGTCTGACACCGGTGAAAATCGAATCGATTGTGCGTGGTTATCTGACCGGCAGCGGTTTGAAAGATTACCGCCAAACTGGTACGATTTGCGGCTTGCCGTTGCCGCAAGGTTTGCAAGAAGCCAGCAAATTACCGCAGCCGATTTTCACGCCGTCCAGTAAAGCGGAGGTGGGCGATCATGATATCAATATCAGCTATGAACAGTGCGAACAGTTGATTGGCAAAACGTTGGCGGCAGAGGTGAAGCAAAAAGCAATCGCCTTGTATACGGCAGCTGCGGAGTATGCGCTGACGAAAGGTATTATTATCTGTGACACCAAATTCGAATTCGGCTTGGACAAAGACGGCGTGCTGACCTTGATGGACGAAGTCTTGACACCGGATTCGAGCCGTTTTTGGGCGATTGAAAACTATCGGGAAGGTAGCAATCCGCCATCGTTTGATAAGCAGTTTATCCGTGACTGGTTGGAGCAAAGCGGTTGGAACAAGCAAGCGCCGGCTCCGCGTGTGCCTGCTGACATTATTCGGAAAACGGTGGATAAATACCGCGAAGCGTTGGATTTGTTGACCAAATAGTTTTTCACAACAATCATCATTAGCGTAAGGGCGGTAGTGATTTCCGTCCGTTTTAAAAGTGCGGTTTCAAACCGCACTTTGTCTTATCAACATCACTTTCTCAGATCACTATTATGAAAAATGTAAAAATCTATCTGCAAAATTATATCGACTGGATTATCCGTATCGGCAAATTAAAATTTTCATTACTGGGATTGCTGATTTTAGGGGCTTATGCCTTGTTAATCCAAGCGGGCAGCACGTTGTTGTTTACCGGAGAACTGAATTGGGGAGATATTTGGCGCTCGGTGATTTTCGGGCTGTGTTCGGCGCCGTTTGTGATTTACTTTTTTTTGGTCGTGATTGAAAAACTGGAATTGGCGCGGCAAGGGTTGGAAAAAACCCTGATTCAACTAAAAACCTTGCGTATGCAGGATTATCAGTTAAATCAGGAATTGAATAAAAAAAACTTGTTGTTGAGCCGTGAAATTGATGAAAGGGCAAAAGCAGAACAAGAGCTGACTTCGGCACTTTTACATCTTGAGCAAGAAGTTCGGGAGAGAGGGCGGATTCAATTAGAATTGGAACAAAGCGCGCATTTATTACGCTCTTTCTTTGATGCGTCGCCGGATTTAGTTTTTTATCGTGGCGAAGATCACCGTTTTTTGGGCGCAAATAAAGCGATGGAAAAATTGACCGGTAAAAAATCAGACGAATTAAAATTACTTACGCCTTTTGATATTTATGCGGATCGCACGGCTAAAAAAGCGATTGAGTCTGATATACAGGTGAGCAAGGAAAAGAAAGGCATCAGTTATGAGCAATGGTTGTATTATCCCGATGGGCAGGCGGCTTGTTTTGAAATTTTGAAAGTGCCTTATTACGATAAAGTCAGCAAACAAAATATGATTATCGGCTTTGGACGTGATATTACCGAACGCACCACTTATCAAGAGATGATAGAAAAAAACAGCCGTGATAAAACCAATATGATGACCACGATTAGTCATGAATTGAAAACACCGTTAAACGGGATTATCGGTTTGAGCCGGATTTTGTTAGATGGTCATCTGGACGAGCAGCAACGTAACTATTTGCAAACAATCAAGGTCAGTGCGGTGTCATTGGGGCATATTTTTAACGATTTGGTTGATTTGGAAAAGATTGAAACGCATCGAATCGAATTATTTAATAAAGAATGTGATTTCAATAACTTATTAAATGATATTAATAATATTGCTTCAGTCATGGCGGCGCAAAAGAACCTGAAATTTGAGATGATGTTAGAAAATCCGTTGCCGGACTGGATTTGGGTTGATCCTATTCGATTGAGTCAGGTGTTATGGAATTTGATCAGTAATGCGGTCAAATTTACGCCGCAAGGCTGGGTGAAATTGAGCGTAGCCAAGGTTGAGCAAAGTAAATTGGTATTCAAGATTAGTGACAGTGGTATTGGTATTCCACAGGCCGAGTTAAATAAAATTTTTACCATGTACTATCAAGTGAAGTCGCAAAACAATATGCGGGCTTTAGGCAGCGGTATTGGCTTGTCGGTTTCAAAGAAAATCGCCTCGTTAATGGAGGGAGACTTGACGGTAGAGAGTGAGGAGCATGTCGGCACAACATTTACCTTAACCATCAATGCGCCGGAAGTGGAAAAAACCTTGGATAAGGCGGCTCTGGCTCACCCCGTAGCGGCCTTGAATATTTTATTGGTGGAAGATATCGAGGTGAATATTATCGTTGCCAAATCCATTTTGGAAAAACTGGGGTATCACGTCGATATTGCCATGACCGGCACAGAAGCGTTGCAAAAATTTCATCAGAATCAATATGACTTGCTGTTATTGGATATTCAGTTGCCGGATATGTCCGGTTTTGATATCGCCCAAATCTTGCGCCGGCAATATGAAGATGACGAAATTGAATATCTACCGCCATTAGTGGCGCTGACAGCCAATGTGATGAATAACAAAAATCACTATTTGCAGCAAGGTATGGATGATGTCTTGTCAAAACCGTTATCATTGGAAGCGTTGAATTTAACTTTAAAGCACTTGTTCAGTGATGAGTTTGGCGAGGCGAATCAAAATCAGCCGACCAAGGAAGAGCCGCTAGCGGATATGGACGAATCGCAAAATAAAAGTGCGGTAATGGAGTTCGACTACCCTATGTTAGATGAGTTGATCGAGTTGATGGGAAAGGAAAAGGTGATGAAAAGTGCGGTGTTGTTTGAGCAGTTGATGCCGGGCTATTTGGAAGAACTCATCCGGCATTATCAGGCTTATCAACAGGATCATAGCTTAAAAAGTGCGGTTGCCGAAGAGGCGCATAAAATCAAAGGGGCGGCGGCTTCGGTCGGCTTGAACCGTATTCGTGACATTGCCGAGTTGGCGCAGCACGAGGACTCGGCGCAATGGGAAAAACAGATTGCCTTTTGGGTAGAGGTGATACAAGAGGAATGGCAAGATGCCGTGAAAGCCTTGAAGAAATGGATTGCCGGCCGTTAGAACAGGACGTGAGCACGCTAAGTTTAGTACAAGTAATACGGTGAGATAGTTTGCAGACATTTATAAAGAGATATACCAAAGTGCGGTATATCTCTTTTTGTTTGGCTGATAAATCCCCTTACAGGAAAATACCGGCAAAGATGAAACCAAAGATCAGGCTGAAGATCATGCTCAGCAAGCCCGGAATCATAAAGCTGTGGTTAAAGATAAATTTTCCGATTCGGGTTGTGCCAGTGGTGTCGAAGTCAATCGAGGCAATAATCGGGCCGTAGTTCGGAATAAAGAAGTAACCGTTGACGGCGACGAACGTGGCGATAATCACCGGTGCCGGTAAGCCTAGGGCAATTCCCAACGGTACCAATACGGCCACGGTTGCGCCTTGGCTGTTGACCATCACCGATAAGGCAAACAGGGCAAATGCGAACGTCCAAGGGGCAAATTCGACCAGGCCGGAAACCATCTCTTTCACTTCGGTGATATGTGCGCCCATTAAGGTGTCGCCCAACCAAGCAATACCGAAGATTGCTACGATGGCACGCATACCGGCATGGAATACCGAGCCTTGCGTGATTTCGGTACCGTCCGGTTTACAGATCAGAATAATTAATGCCGCCATGGTCAGCATGATAATTTCAATGGTATGCGCCATACCCATCGCTTTGCCGTCAAAGTGCGGTCGTAATTCAGGGAATGCCCCCATCACAACCACCAACAGCGCGCCGAACAAGAACAGCCCTACCGAATATTTTGCGGTGGTGCTGATTTCCATATTTTCCACATCTAACTTCACGGAATTTTCTTGCACATATTTTGGATCTTGCAGCAAGCGTTGGTAATGCGGATCGTCTTTCAGTTCTTTCCCCATTTTGTTGACAAACACACAGGCAAGGAAGATACCCAGAACGGTGGACGGAATGGTGACGCTCAGCACATTCGCTAAGGTGATGCCTTGCGGTTCAAGGTAGGCGACCACTGCGACGACCGCCGCCGCAATCGGGCTGGCGACAATCGCAAATTGCGAGGCGATAACTGCCATGGAAAGCGGGCGCGAAGGACGGATTCCGTTATAGCGACTGACTTCGGCGATAACCGGCAGCACCGAATAGGCTACATGGCCGGTTCCAGCCAAGACGGTAAAGGTCCACGTCACTGCCGGTGCTATAAAGGTAATGTATTTCGGATTTTTGCGTAAAATGCGGGTTGCAATCTGAATCATATAATTCAAACCGCCGGCGGCTTGCATCGCCGCCGCCGCAGAAACAACCGCCATAATCATCAACATCACGTCGATTGGCGGACTGGTTGGTTGTAAATTGAAGCCGAACGCCAGAATGGCTAAGCCGACTCCCCCCATGACTCCTAAGCCGATGCCGCCAAGTCTGGCACCAATCAGGATACACAGCAATACGATGGCAAATTGAAAGAGAAACATGAATTGCTCCATTATTTTAATAAGAAAAATATTTAATGATAAAAAGCGTTTCGTCAATTTGAACAAGAACACTTCTGGATACTGGATTCAGGTGAGTGCATATCAGTGCTTCTGAATCGTGGCGCTATTTTATCAGTTATTAAAGAAAAAGAGAGAGGGAAGTGTCACAAAACCGCACTTTATGTACGAAAGTATGATTTTTTGTACGGTAATCAACAGATTGGTCTGGCGAATGTGGGCGGATTCGAACCGCCGGCCTATCCCTTAGGAGGGGATTGCTCTATCCGACTGAGCTACACATTCGCTGGATTTATTCGTGGGATTGTTGCAGTTTGTGCTTGCTTAACGAACTGTGTTGAATCTGAACTTTTTTGCCGCGCCCCAAGAAATATTCGCCCAATTGTTGAGCAATATACACCGAGCGGTGTTTTCCGCCGGTGCAGCCGACGGCGATGGTTAGGTAACTGCGGTTGTTTTTTTCCAACAACGGCAGCCAAGTCTCAATATAGTTACGGGTAGTATAAATAAAATTATGCACATCATTGTGCCGGTTTAAAAAATCAATAATCGGTTCGTCCAGTCCGGTCATCGGCCGCAGTTGCGGATCCCAATGCGGATTCGGCAGGAAGCGTACGTCAAAGACGTAATCCGCATCTAACGGAATACCGTATTTAAAACCGAAAGATTGAAACACAATATTCAGTTCTTTATTGGAATCGCCGCGTAAAAATTGGCGCAGCTTCTCCGCCAGTGCGTGGGTGGAGATGTGTGAGGTGTCAATAATTAAATTGGCGTGCTGAAACAGCGGTTCGAGCAATTCCCGTTCGATGTCGATGGCGGCTTCAAGGGTGATATTTTTGACCGAAAGCGGGTGCAGACGACGGCTGTCGCTATAACGGCGCACCAAAATACTGCGCTCGCAATCTAAAAAGATGATTTTAACCCGGGTGCTGGTCGGCAATTGTTGCAGCACTTGTTCCAGCAGTAACGGTGATTCAGGTATATTACGGATATCCAGGCTGATGGCAACCGCACTTTGGTTATTTTGCAGTATATCGACCGCTTGGTTGAAGAGCGCCAGCGGCAGATTATCAATACAATAGTAACCAATATCTTCAAGCACACGCAGTGCCACGGATTTCCCTGAACCGGAACGTCCGCTGATAATAATAAGCTCCATTGCTTTGTCTCCTTTCTGCCTGATCGCCTGTGTGATCTGCTACGCACCGACCGTTGCCGCGTTTTCTACTGGCGGTGCAGCGTTTTGCGGGCCGTTGATGATGTCTTCGTCATGCAGATCCAGTTTGGCGAAAATATCCCAAATCTCTTCCTGACTTTTTGCCGCGCGTAATTGTTTGGTCAACGTTTTATTGTTGAGCTTTTGCGCAATTTCCGGTAATAGCGGTTTGCAGTTGCCGCATAAATTTTGCGGAATAAACAAGGCGAACAGCAGATCGACTTCACGGTTATCGGGGGCTTTATAATCTATCGGATTGGCAAGCTGCAAAAAAACCGCAATCGGTTTGTCGCCGCCGGCCAGTCTGGCGTGGGGAAGCGCGATGCCGCCGCCAAGTGCGGTGCAACCGACTTTTTCCCGTTCGCACAGGTGTTCAAAACAAATTTGTGTCTCTTCGCCGGTTTGAGCGCTAACGATCTCACTGAGTATTTCCAGCACGCGTTTTTTACTCGACACCATGACGCCCTGACGAATATTGTCCGGGCTGAGCAAATGAGTAAATTTCATATGATAATCTCTCTCGCTTAAATTTTAACGCGTTATAATTTGAACTGATCGCCCAAATAGACGCGTTTCACGTCCTCATTTTGTAAAATATCTTGCGGACTGCCGGTAGCAATCATGTTGCCGGCGCTGACGATATACGCCCGTTCGCAAACGTCCAAGGTTTCGCGTACGTTATGATCGGTAATCAGCACGCCCAGCCCGCGATCTTTCAGGTGTAAAATGATTTTTTTAATATCAATAACCGAAATTGGATCAACGCCGGCAAACGGCTCGTCCAGTAATATAAATTTCGGATTGACCGCCAATGCGCGGGCGATTTCGACCCGACGGCGTTCTCCGCCTGAGAGCGATTGCCCTAAATTATTGCGGATATGATCAATATGAAACTCATCGATCAATTCCTCGGCTCGCTCGTGACGCTGCTTTGCCGTCAGATCTTTACGGATTTCCAGCACCGCCATCAGATTATCATACACGCTTAAACGGCGGAAAATCGAGGCTTCCTGCGGCAGATAGCCGATTCCTTGCTGCGCGCGGTTGTGCATTGGTAGCAGGGTAATATCCTGATCGTCAATTTTGATGGTGCCGTGATCATTTTTGACCAAGCCGACGACCATATAGAACGTAGTGGTTTTTCCGGCGCCGTTAGGGCCGAGCAAACCCACGATCTCGCCGGAATTGACCGTTAAACTGACGTTATGGACAACTTGCCGGCCTTTATACGATTTCGCCAGATTTTGTGCCGTAAGAATAGACATAAAAGCTTAACCTGTTATTTTTGTTGTAATTGTGACGGATATAAAATGGTTTTCACCCGCCCTTTGCCGCTGTTCTTGGCAATCATTTTCTGTTGTTGTACATCATAGGTAATCACTTCGGCATCAATTTGGCTGTCCAACTGTTTCAGTTGGGCATTTCCGGTCAGCACCAGATATTGGCTGCCGAGATCGTAATTGACCTTACCGGCTCGGCCGTTAATCGGTTTTCCGTTGTCAAGCTGTTGCTGAAAGGTCACCGGACTGCCCAACGCTTCGATTTTTTCCTTTCCGCTGCTATCCGCAGGACGGGTGATGGTTACTTGGCGGGCATTAATCAAAATCGAGCCTTGGGTGATCACCACGTTGTCGGAAAAGGTGACGATATTTTTTTCCAAATCTAACGATTGGTTATCAGAAGTAATATTAATCGGTTGCTGGGTATCACTTTTCAATGCCGAAGCAGAAAAAGAGAGTAAAAGCGTACCGGCCAATAGCAGTGATTTACTGAGTGTTTTGAATTTCATAGTGGGTTTGTACCTGCTCTTTTAAGGTTGCGACCTGTTGGCGAAGATTACCGTTTAAACTTTTTCCGGTCGTAGTAAAACTTTGACCGACAATGCTGACCATTGTATCAGATGTTATATCCTGTGTCGTTAGATTGACAACCGCACTTGAGGTTTGCAGGCTGTGAATCTTGCTTTCCGGCAACAAACTTTGGATCGAAACGTTGTCATCTAAATAGAGAATTTTGTCTTTGCTGATTTTGGCCTGATCAGCGCTCAACCGCCAGCTTCTAACCGGATTACCGCCGCTTTTGGAGGCTTCGAATAAATACACTTCCGGCGATTTAAACAGCGTATCGCCACTGGTCTGAAAATATTCGACTTCATCGGCGGTGGCGACATACTGCTTGCGTCCGTCGACGGAATAGAGCGTAGTTTCCATTTTGTTTGCGGTGTAATCAGGGCTATCGCTAGTTTGAATGCGGGCAGCCAAACCGGTTTCATCCTGTTGATTTAAGGAGTAATACCAGCCGAGCAAAGCCAGTGCGATCACCACTAAGACGATATTCCAACGAGCATTCATCAATTTTCCTGCTGTACTGTGATATTTAAAGGATTAAAAAATTACCAATGTTGAATTCTAACACAAATCGCTTACCGATAGGCAAGCTTGGACAGATTAATCACGAGAGAAAATTAGGGGAATATTTGACATTATTAGCAATTTCATACAAGATTTCGCCTAATTGCCGTTAGGCAGCAGTTATAAAACCAAGGCGAAAAATGAATAAATATTTGGTTGAAGTCAAGGATCTCACCTTCAAACGGGGTTCGAGAACAATCTATCAAGGGCTGAATCTAAAAGTCGAAACCGGCAAGATCACGGCGATTATGGGGCCGTCAGGGATCGGAAAAACCACGTTGTTAAAATTGATAGGCGGACAACTGTTCCCCGATGCCGGCGAAATTTTATTTGATGGTACGGATATTACCCGTTTATCGAATGCCAAACTGTATCAGGTGCGCAAACGAATGGGAATGCTGTTTCAGTCGGGCGCGTTGTTTACCGATATTTCCACCTTTGACAATGTTGCGTTTCCGTTGCGTGAGCACAGCAATTTGCCGGAAGCGATGATCCGTCAACTGGCATTGATGAAGTTGGAAGCGGTCGGGCTGCGCGGTGCGGCGGATTTGATGCCGTCGGAACTTTCCGGCGGTATGGCGCGCAGGGTCGCACTGGCAAGAGCGGTTGCGCTCGATCCGGATTTGGTGATGTATGACGAACCCTTTACCGGACAAGATCCGATCAGCATGGGGGTGATTGTCAGCTTGATTAAGCGCCTTAACAAAACGCTGCATCTGACTTCAGTGGTGGTGTCGCACGATGTCAAGGAAGTGTTGAGTATCGCCGATTATGCTTATATTGTGGCGGATCAAACCGTGATTGCGGAAGGTACGGCAGAGCAATTGCAGCGAAGTGCCGATCCGCGCGTGATCCAATTCTTGGCGGGAAAAGAGGACGGACCGGTGCAGTTTCATTATCCGGCACAAAATTATATTGACGAGTTATTTGTATGATTATTTCAGCCATTTCTAAATTGGGTGCCGTCGTTATCAGTTTCTTCCGTGCGCTCGGCCGTTCAGGGTTTATGCTCTACGGCGCTTTGGTCGGCGTACCGCAGCCGAAAAAATATTTTCCGTTGCTGATCAAGCAACTGTATGTGCTTGGTGTGCAATCACTGTTGATTATCCTACTCTCCGGTTTGTTTATCGGTATGGTATTGGGATTGCAGGGCTATGTGGTGTTGGTCGGCTTTGCCGCGGAAAGCAGTTTGGGGCAGCTGGTGGCGCTTTCATTGTTGCGAGAATTAGGACCGGTGGTGACCGCACTTTTATTTGCCGGCCGCGCCGGTTCCGCCTTAACCGCCGAAATCGGTTTAATGAAAGCGACGGAACAACTTTCCAGCTTGGAAATGATGGCGGTCGATCCGCTACGACGGGTGATTTCGCCGCGTTTTTGGGCGGGAATCATCTCCATGCCGATCCTGACCGTGATTTTCGTAGCGATCGGCATTTGGGGCGGCGCCTTGGTCGGAGTGGATTGGAAAGGTGTGGACGGCGGCAGTTTCTGGTCGGTCATGCAAAACTCCGTCAGTTGGCAAACGGACATTTTGAACGGCATTATTAAAAGTGCGGTTTTTGCAATCGCAGTGGTGTGGATTGCGTTGTTTAACGGTTATGATGCGCGCCCGACGTCGGAAGGTATCAGCCGCGCCACCACCAAAACCGTGGTTCATGCGTCATTAACCGTACTGGCGTTGGATTTTGTGTTAACCGCCATGATGTTTGGCGGCAATTAAGCGCATGGTTAAACGGCAAAATAAGCATATTAAGATATTAAGTAAGAAGGGAAAAGAGAATGCGTCAAACCATTAAATATGAGTTCTGGGTCGGATTGTTCCTGCTGTTGGGGATTGCCGCGCTGGTTTTTTTAGGCTTGCGCGTGGCGAACGTGCAGGGTTTTAGCGAAAGCAAAAGTTATAATTTACAAGCAACTTTTAACAATATCGGTGGTCTTAAAGTGCGGGCGGCGGTGAAAACCGGCGGTGTGGTGATCGGTCGGGTGACTGCAATCGATCTCGATCCGCAAACCTACCTGCCGAAAGTGAGTTTGAGTATCGATCAGGCGTTTGACAAAATTCCGGAAACCAGCTCGCTTTCAATTAAAACGTCCGGATTACTCGGAGAACAATATATTGCGCTGAATATCGGTTTTGATGACGGCGAAATCGCTATGTTGAAAAATGGTGATACGATTCACGACACCACTTCGGCAATGGTATTGGAAGATTTGATCGGTCAATTCTTGTATGGTGACAAGAAAGAAACTGAAACCGACGCAAGCAAAACGGAATAGCTTGCAGGCATACTGAACAGGAGAAAGTCATGCTAAAGAAAATGTTAAATAAATGGATGGTGGTTGGCACAATAGTATTGATGTCACTATTTACTTCACTGCAAGCCAGTGCGGCGGATAATCCGTACCAGTTGATGCGGCAGGCATCGGACAAGTTATTTGCTTCGATTAGCGCCAATCAGGCAAAAATCCAACAAAACCCGAATTATATGCGCACCATTGTCAAACAAGAATTGATGCCGTATGTACATGTGAATTACGCCGGTTCGTTAGTGTTGGGACAATATTTCAAAAGTACCACGCCGGCGCAACGCGATCAGTTCTTCAATGCGTTTTCTAACTTTATCGAACAGTCTTACGCGCAAGTGTTGACCATGTATAACAATCAACAGATCCAGATTGAACAAGAAAAACCGATCGGTGAGCAAAATATTGTCAGTATTCGAGTCAATCTCATTCAAACCAACGGTGCGGCGCCGATCAAACTGGATTTTAAATGGCGCAAAAATACCCGCACCGGCGCATGGCAGGCGTATGACATGGCGGCAGAAGGGGTCAGCATGGTTGAAACTAAGAAAAACGAATGGAGCAATATTTTGCGCCAACAAGGCATTGAGGCCTTAAGCGCGCAAATCGAGAAAAGTGCCGCCATTCCGATTAAACTGGAAAAATAAGGCCGCCTCTTGAGCTTCGAATGGAATATCAGCAATAGCGAGCCAGGCTGTTGCTTGCAATTAAAGGGTGAATTGACCCGTAGCACATTGTTGCCGTTGTGGCAGCAGCGTGCTGCGCTATTTGCGGAAAACGCCTTTTTATCCCCTGAATCTTGTTTATATATTGAGCTAAATCATCTGCAAACAGTGGATTCCGCAGGATTTGTGTTAATATGTGAAATTCTTCACCACTATTCGCAATATACAACGGTAAAATTAAGGGCGGTACCGCACTTGGTACGGGATTTCGCCGAATTGTATGATTTGGAACAGTGGCTAACCCCGTTTATACAGTAAGTAAATCAAGGAACCAAAAACATCAATGGACGCACAAGCAATAGAAGCGATTTTGCGCGAGCAACTTAATCTGAACGAGGTTTTCGTCAGTGGCGAAAATGCACATTTCAATGTAACCGCAGTCAGTGACGATTTTGCTTCAATGAGCAAAGTCAAACAGCAGCAACTGATCTATGCCCCGCTAATGCAATATATTTCCAGCAATGAAATTCATGCGTTATCCATCAAAACGTTCACTGTTGAAAAGTGGAAACAAGTGCGGTTATTGAACGGTCTTTAATTTAGTCGCGAATTGCGCTCGCAAGCAAAAGGAAAAATAATGGAAAAGTTTCGTATTTACGGAAAAACCTGTTTAAAAGGCAGTGTTGATATTTCAGGGGCAAAGAATGCGGCGCTGCCGATTCTGTTTGCCGCGATTTTGGCGGAAGAGCCGGTCACTCTGACCAATGTGCCGGATTTGAAAGATGTGACTACCACCTTGAAAATTCTTGCCAAGTTAGGGGTTGCGGTAGAGAAAAAAGACAAAAACACCATTTATCTGGACGCTTCCAATATCAATAATTTTGTAACGCCGTATGAGCTGGTCAAAACCATGCGCGCCTCGATTTGGGCATTGGCTCCGCTAGTCGCGCGTTTCTGTCAGGCGCAGGTTTCGCTGCCGGGCGGTTGCTCGATCGGCGCACGTCCGGTTGATCTGCATATTTCCGGTTTGGAAAAGCTGGGTGCGAAAATCAAGCTGGAAGACGGTTATGTCAAAGCCTTTGTTGACGGGCGTTTGAAAGGCGCCAATATCGTGATGGATAAAATCAGCGTCGGCGCTACTTTGTCCGTAATGATGGCGGCAACCTTGGCCAAAGGCACGACCACGATTGAGAATGCCGCGCGTGAACCGGAAATTACCGATACCGCACTTTTCCTGAATAAGCTGGGTGCCAAAATCAGCGGCGCCGGTACAGATTTAATCACGATTGACGGGGTTGAGCGTTTGGGCGGCGGCGAACATCACGTTATTCCGGATCGCATCGAAACCGGCACTTTCCTGGTGGCGGCGGCAATTTCGGGCGGGCGTATCGTTTGTCGCGGCACACGGGCGCCTACGTTAGACGCCGTGATCGAAAAACTGCGTGAAGCCGGTGCGCAAATTGACATCGGCGAGGATACGATCACCCTGGATATGCTCGGTTACCGCCCAAGAGCGGTTAATATCCGCACTGCGCCGCACCCGGGATTTCCGACCGATATGCAGGCGCAATTCACCTTGCTGAATATGGTGGCGGAAGGTACGGGCGTTATCACCGAAACCATTTTTGAAAACCGCTTTATGCATATCCCCGAACTGGTTCGTATGGGCGCCAAAGCCGATATTGAAGGCAACACGGCGATTTGTTACGGCGTCGGTAATTTAAACGGTGCCGAAGTGATGGCGACCGATCTGCGCGCCTCCGCCAGTTTGGTGCTGGCAGGTTGTATTGCCAACGGTGAAACCATTGTCGATCGGATTTATCATATTGATCGCGGCTATGAGCATATTGAAGAAAAATTGCGTGGTCTGGGTGCACGAATCGAACGTTTTTCCGATACGGAGAGCGAAGAGTAAGAACAACGTTACTGACTATCCAATTGAAAACCCGATTTGTTTCGGGTTTTCTTTTGCGCCTTGTCACAATAACTGAAAAATAACCGAACGAAGTTTAAATCCGATTTCTGCCAAGTGCGGTTTTACGCTAGAATATAACTCATTAATTTTAAGAATAATAACAGGTGCAGTATGACATCAAGTGTAGAGTTGTTGGTGAATGTAACGCCGAACGAAACCCGAATTGCGTTGCTGGATACCGGCGTATTAAAAGAAGTGCACATTGAACGTGAAGCCAAACGCGGTCTGGTCGGCAATATCTATAAAGGGCGGATTATGCGGGTATTACCCGGCATGCAATCGGCATTTGTGGATATCGGTTTGGAAAAAGCCGCGTTTCTGCACGCTTCCGACATCGTATCGCATACCGAATGCGTCGATGAGTCGGAAAAAAAGCAGTTTATCGTCAAAGACATCAGCGAACTGGTGCGTGAAGGACAAGATATTGTGGTGCAGGTGGTTAAAGATCCGCTCGGCACCAAAGGGGCGCGCTTAACCACCGATATCACGCTGCCGTCGCGCTATCTAGTGTTTATGCCGGAAAACAGTCATGTCGGTGTTTCGCAGCGGATTGAAAGCGAAGAGGAACGTGCCAGACTAAAAGCGTTGGTAGAAGAGTATTGCGATGAACTGGGCGGTTTTATTGTGCGTACCGCGTCCGAGGGTTGCTCGGAGGAGGAGTTACAACAAGACGCGCAATTTCTGAAACGCTTGTGGCGTAAAGTGATGGAGCGCAAAAGCAAATATCCGACCCGTTCGATGTTATACGGCGAGTTGGCGCTGGCACAGCGGGTGTTACGCGATTTCGTCGGCACGCAAATCGATTTGATTCGGATAGACTCTAAGTTGACCTATCAGGAAGTTCAGACCTTTACCCAAGAGTTTATGCCCGAACTGACCGACCGTCTGTCGCTCTATGCAGGCAGCCAGCCGCTGTTTGATCTGTACGGGGTGGAAAATGCGATTCAGCGCGGTTTGGAAAAACGGGTCAACCTGAAATCCGGCGGCTATCTGATTATCGAACAAACCGAAGCCATGACCACCATTGATATTAATACCGGTGGCTTTGTCGGCCATCGCAATCTGGAAGAAACTATTTTCAATACCAATGTTGAAGCGACGCAGACGATTGCGCAACAGCTGCAACTGCGCAATTTGGGCGGTATTATTATCATTGATTTTATTGATATGCAGAGTGAAGAACACCGCGAACGGGTGCTGCAATCATTAAACGAAGCGCTGTCGCGCGATCGGGTTAAAACCAGTGTCAACGGCTTCACCCAGTTGGGGCTGGTGGAAATGACCCGTAAACGCACCCGTGAAAGTCTGGAGCATGTGTTGTGCACCGAATGCCCTGCGTGCAAAGGGCGTGGCAGTCTGAAAACGGTGGAGACCGTCAGCTATGAAATTGTGCGTGAAATCGTGCGCATTCATCACCAATATGACAGCGAACAATTTTTGGTGTATGCCTCAAGAGCGGTGGCGGATTATCTGATCAACGAAGAGGCACACGGGATTTTAGCCGAACTGGAAGTGTTTATCGGTAAACAGGTGCAGGTTAAAACCGAAGTCTTTTACAACCAAGAGCAGTTTGATGTGGTCATCATGTAGGCGGTTGATAAAACCGATTGCAAAACAAACTAATAGCAAAACAAGTTAATCATAGATAAAGAGAAATTATGCTAAATAAAGTGTCAGCCTCCTTACTGGAGCCAAGCCGGCTTTCTGTCGGCGCATTGGCGAATCTGTTGGATCATTTTTCCGCACGCCAAATTGACTATGCCGATCTCTATTTCCAATCTTCAATTGATGAAAATTGGGTGCTGGAAGACAGTATTATCAAAGAGGGCGGTTTCCATATCGATCGCGGTGTCGGCGTGCGAGCGGTCAGTGGCGAAAAAACCGGATTTGCTTATGCCGATCAAATCAGCGCGGCGCAGGTGTTGCAGTGTATCGAAGCGACCAAAGGCATTGCACAAGCGGCGCATTCGCAAACTACGCCGATTATACTGCAAGCAACCCGGGCTCGGCAGCGCTATGCGGCTTTGGATCCGCTACAGAGTTTAAGCCGCGAAAAGAAAATCGAATTGCTGCATTTAATCGATCAAAGCGCACGCCGCGAAGATCCGCGTGTGATTCAGGTTTCAGCCGGTTTGAATGCGTTATATGAAGAGGTATTGGTAGCGGCAACCGACGGCACGTTGGCGGCAGATATCCGTCCGCTGGTGCGGCTTTCGATTTCGGTTTTGGTTGAGCAGGACGGCAAACGCCAAAGCGGCAGTGCCGGCGCAGGCGGACGTTTCGCATTGGATTGGTTCTTGCAGGATTATCAAGGTGTCAGCCGCGCAGTTTGGTTTGCCAAAGAAGCGGTACGTCAGGCGCTGGTGAAGTTAAGTGCGGTGCAAGCTCCTGCTGGCATGATGCCGGTCGTTTTAGGCGCAGGCTGGCCGGGAGTGTTGCTGCACGAGGCGGTCGGACACGGTTTGGAAGGGGATTTCAATCGTAAAAAATCGTCGTTATTCAGTGGTAAAATTGGCGAATTGGTGACATCGCCGTTGTGTACGATTGTTGATGACGGTACTCTAGCCGATCGGCGCGGTTCACTCACCATTGACGACGAAGGCGTGCCGAGCCAGCGTAATGTGTTAATCCAAGACGGCATTTTGCAAGGTTATATGCAAGATAAGATGAATGCCCGTTTGATGGGCGTTGCCCCGACCGGCAACGGACGGCGCGAATCCTATGCGCATTTGCCGATGCCGCGCATGACCAATACTTATATGCTGGCAGGGCAAAGCAAATTTGACGATTTGATCGCTTCGGTGGATCAGGGGATCTACGCACCGCACTTTGGCGGCGGACAGGTGGACATTACTTCCGGTAAATTTGTGTTTTCCGCCTCGGAAGCCTATTTGATTGAAAAAGGCAAAATCACCAAACCGGTTATCGGCGCAACCTTAATCGGCAGCGGCATTGAAGTGATGCAAAACGTGTCTATGGTCGCCGATGAGTCGGAACTCGATCCCGGCATCGGTGTGTGCGGCAAAGAGGGACAAAGCGTACCGGTCGGCGTCGGCCAACCGGCGCTGAAAATCGATCAGATCACGGTGGGCGGTACGCATTAGCCTTGATTTTTTGCCAAGGCAATGGCGGCATTAATTGCCGCTTTTGCTTGCGGGCTGTTTTTCCAACAGGAGCTACCCAACGCTGCAGAAATTTGTTGGCAAATATCTTCGGTTTTTTCTTTGGCGAGTTGCTCAAACGAATAAATTCCCAACTGTTCCAAGCGTTCAATCACGCTCAAGCCAACATATTTCAGCTGTAATAGCTGGGCTTTCTCTTGTTCCGAAAAGTGCATAATGTTTTCCTTAGCCGATTGCTGTTGCTTGAATTTTACCCAAGTATCGCATGGTTGATCAAAGGAAAGCAATTATAGTCAATTAAAATAAGAACAATACAGCGTTGGCTTCGTCTTGCCGTACTATCTGTACTGTCTGCGACTCGCCGCCTTGTCTTCTTCTTATTTTAATTGACTATAGATTACCGCACTTACCAAATTACCTATTGATAAGCGCTGCAAATCGTTTTATGTTAGATAGTGAATTGCACCGCACTTTTGAGTAAAAGAACGTATGGATAACACAAGGAATAACCATGACACAATATACCAGAGCAACCTTTGATCAGGTTTTAATCCAAAATTACGAACCGGCGGATTTTATTCCGGTACGCGGCAAGGGCAGTACGGTTTGGGATCAGACCGGCAAAGATTATATTGATTTTACCAGCGGAGTCGCGGTCAATTCGTTGGGGCATTGTCCCGATGACGTGGTTGAGGTGCTGAAACGTCAGGCGGACATTTTGTGGCATTCTAGCAATTGGTTTACCAACGAACCGGTGTTGGAGCTCGCCTCGAAACTGGTGGAAAAAACCTTTGCCGAGCGGGTGATGTTTGCCAATTCGGGGGCGGAAGCCAATGAAGCGGCGTTGAAATTGGCACGCCGTTATGCGGTTGATCATTTCGGCTATCAAAAAAGTAAAATTATTTCGTTTAAACAAAGTTTCCACGGCAGAACGCTGTTTACCGTCAGTGTCGGCGGACAACCGAAATATTCCGACGGCTTCGGTCCGAAACCGGCGGACATCGTGCATGTACCGTTTAACGATTTGGCAGCGGTGAAGGCGGTGATTGATGATCACACCTGTGCGGTTATCGTCGAGCCGATTCAAGGCGAAAGCGGCGTATTGCCGGCGACGACTGAATTTTTGCAGGGACTGCGTGCGTTATGCGATCAGCATCAAGCCTTGCTGATTTTTGATGAAGTCCAAACCGGCTTGGGGCGTAGCGGTGAATTTTTCGCATATATGCACTATGGTGTGATTCCGGATATTTTAACCTCCGCCAAAGCGTTGGCGAACGGTTTTCCGATCAGTGCGATGTTGACGACCGATAAAATCTCGAAAAGCTTTGCGCCGGGTGTGCACGGCACGACATTCGGCGGCAATCCGCTGGCATGTGCGGTGGCGGTGAAAGTGGTGGATATCATCAGCGAACCGCACTTTTTACAACAAGTGAGGCAACGTTCGCAGCAACTGATTGAAGCGCTTGAAAAAATCAATGAAACAGCCAAATTATTCACCACCGTGCGCGGTCACGGTTTATTGATCGGCGCGGAATTAGTGGAACAATATCACGGCAAAGCGGCGGAGTTGCGTAAAAAAGCCGGTGAATTCGGTGTCATGATTTTAGTTGCCGGCCCTGATGTTTTACGCTTTGCACCGGCATTAAATATCAGCGACGAAGAATTTGCGCTCGGTATGCAGCGTTTCGCGCAGATGGTGGCTTCGTTATAATTAACTTTAATCTGTTAATTTAGCTGTAAAAAGAGCGGTTTTTATTGTAAAACCGCTCTTTTATTGATTCTGCCTCTATTTTTCACTCAACAAACGTTCAATAATTTTCTTGTTTGCTGGCGGAAATTGTCCGCTGTCCAAGGCGTGTTGTTCAATCCAGAAACCCTCCTGTCCCTCACGACCGAAAGGCTGGTTCAGCCACTCCTCGATCAGATAAAAACTCAGTTCGATAACTTTTTTCGGGTATTCAAACTGAAATCGTTCATAGAGCTCGGCTTTAATCACCATAATGCCGATCTCCTCTTCTAACTCACGTTTCAAGGCTTGCTCAGCAGTTTCATCGGCTTCGACCTTGCCGCCGGGAAATTCCCAACTTTGGGCAAAATCTTTGCCTTCTAAACGACGGGTCAGAAAAATCTGCTTGAATTCGTTACGGATAATTCCGACTGCGACCTTAATCAGGGGTTTGGTGGTGTGAAGTGCGGTTGAATGTTTAGACATTGTTTTTCCGTCGAAAGTAAAAGGCAGGAAAATCCTGCCTTTTTTGTTTGTTAATATTATTTAATGCGTCCGTGGCAGTATTTATATTTTTTACCCGAACCGCACGGACAAGGAGCATTGCGGCTGACTTTTTGCACTTCGCCCTCGTTTTCAGCGCCGGCTTCTTCGCCGTGTTGGTGATATTGCAGTGCCGCCGCTTGGCGCTCGGCCGCTTCACGGCGCAACCGCTCGGCTTCTTCCACCTCTTCCTGCGTACGCACTTGCACTTTGCTCAAGGTGCTGATGACGGTGAGTTTCAGCGTATCCAGCATTTCGGTGAACATTTGGAAAGATTCCTTTTTATATTCCTGCTTCGGATCTTTTTGCGCATAACCGCGCAGATGGATCCCACGGCGCAAGTGATCCATTGCCGCCAGATGTTCTTTCCAAAGTTCGTCTAAAATTTGCAACATCAGCCCTTTTTCAAAGGAGCGCATATTTTCAGCCCCGACCAATTCTTCCTTGCGTTGATGTTCGCTAACTGCAGCGCTCAAAATACGCTCGCGCAGATTTTCTTCGTGCAGGCTGTTGTCCTCTTCCAGCCATTTGGTCAGCGGCAGATCAAGGGCAAAATCGCTTTGCAGGCGTTTTTCCAAGCCTTCCACATTCCACAGCTCTTCTAAGGATTGCGGCGGAATATATTGATCGATGACGCTGTTCAGTACGTCTTCACGGATCACATTGATTGTTTCGGAAATATCCTCATGATCCAACAAGTCGTTGCGTTGCGCATAAATGGCGTGGCGTTGATCGTTGGCGACATCGTCAAATTGCAACAGGTTTTTACGGCCGTCAAAGTTGTGTGCTTCCACTTTGGCTTGCGCACTGGCGATCACTTTTGCCAACAGTTTGGATTCCAGCGCTTCGCCCGGCTCACTGAAGGCCTTGCGCATCATGTTTAATTTACCTTCGTTAAGATAAATCCGCATTAAGGCATCGTCTAACGACAGGTAAAAACGCGAAGAACCCGGATCGCCCTGACGGCCGGAACGACCGCGCAACTGGTTGTCGATACGGCGCGATTCATGGCGTTCGGTGCCGATGATATGCAAACCGCCGGCGTCCATCACCGTTTTGTTGCGTACTTCCCAATCGGCTTTGATTTTGGCGATCTGTTCTTCGCTCGGGTTCTCCAGTTTCGCCACTTCGGCACGCCAGTTACCGCCCAATACGATATCCGTTCCGCGTCCCGCCATGTTAGTGGCGATGGTCACCGCCCCCGGCTCACCGGCATTGGCGACGATTTCCGCTTCTTGTGCGTGGAATTTGGCATTCAATACATTATGCTTAATCCCTGCTTTGGTTAAGGTTTGCGATAACAATTCGGATTTTTCGATTGAGATCGTACCGACCAGAACCGGCTGGTTGCGTGCCACCGCCTCTTTAATATCGGCGACAATGGCGTTGAATTTGTCTTCTTCGTTTTTGTACATCAAATCGGTACGGTCGTCACGAATCATCGGACGGTTAGTCGGCACGACAATGGTTTCCAAGCCGTAAATTTGTTGGAATTCAAAGGCTTCCGTATCCGCCGTACCGGTCATACCCGCCAATTTCTCGTATAACCGGAAATAGTTTTGGTAAGTAATCGAGGCGGTGGTTTGGTTTTCGCTCTGAATTTTGACATTCTCTTTGGCTTCGATCGCCTGATGCAAGCCTTCCGACCAACGGCGTCCTTGCATGGTACGGCCGGTGTGTTCGTCCACGATCACGATTTCGCCGTCTTTGACGATATAGTCCACGTTGCGCTCGAACAGGGTGTGGGCGCGCAAGGCGGCGTAAACGTGGTGTAATAGGGTCACTTTCGACGGCGAATACAGCGAATCGCCCTCTTTCATCAAATCGGCTTCGGTAAGCAGACTTTCGATTTTCTCTTGGCCGCGTTCGGTTAAAAACGCCTGCTTGTTTTTCAGATCGAGCGTGTAGTCGCCGTCGCCTTGATACTCTTCGCTGTCCTCTTTTTCTTGGAACACCAGTTTCGGAATCAATTTGTCGATGGCGATATACAACTCGGAGCTGTCTTCCGCCTGTCCGGAGATAATCAGCGGGGTACGCGCCTCGTCGATTAAAATCGAATCCACCTCATCGACCAGCGCATAATATAACGGGCGTTGGAAACGGTCTTGCGGCGAATGTGCCAGATTGTCACGCAGGTAATCAAATCCCAGTTCGCTGTTGGTAGCATAGGTCACATCGGCGGCGTAAGCGGCACGCTTTTGTTCAGGCGATAATCCCGGAATATTCACTCCGACGGTCATGCCTAAAAATTCAAATAATGGACGGTTGGTTTCCGCATCGCGGCGTGCCAAGTAGTCATTGACGGTCACAACGTGCACGCCGCGACCGGTCAGGGCATTCAGATAGCAGGGCAGAGTAGCGGTCAAGGTTTTCCCTTCGCCGGTACGCATTTCGGCGATGCAGCGGTCATTTAAGATCATGCCGCCGAGCAGTTGCACATCAAACGGGCGCATACCCATGGTGCGTTGACAGGCTTCGCGCACGGTGGCGAAGGCTTCCGGCAGGATTTTTTCCAGCGTTTCGCCTTTTTCCAAACGGGCTTTAAATTCGGCGGTTTTGCCTTTTAATTGTTCGTCGCTCAGCGCTTGGTATTCCGCTTCCAGTTGGTTGATTTGGTTGACACGTTTGTTCAGGCGGCGTAAAACACGATCGTTACGGCTGCCGAATAATTTGGTTGCAATCGTTCTTAACATATTTTTTCTTCATTTATTAATGGAATAATTCGATCAATTTGCAGCGGCAAATTGTGGTTATATTAACCGCATAAAAGTGCGGTTCAGGACGAAATTAAAGGTATTGCGGCCCGGCGCGAATCGGCGGAACGGTTTTGAATGCAGATTGGGCGAGCAAACGCGGAGATAGCGGCCTTGCCGCCGGCAACGGAACCGCACTTTGTTGCCGTTGGGCTTGAGATTGTTGCTGTTGATAGAAAGCCGCTGGAAGCGGTTGGTTTTGCTCGGCTTGTTGGATCTGTTGACAGGTTTGGTTATAGGTTGGCTGTGCCTGATTTGTGGCGGCATTAACCGGCACGGATAAAATCGCAATGATTCCCAGCAGGAATTGCGACCAAAAGTGCGGTTTACGGTATGCCTGTAACAGATTCATTAATGTTTAGCCTGTGCTTAACGCTTTAGCGTTCAAAATATCGTGCTATTATAGTGCATAGCCGACACAATGTCATATACGGCACGAATAATCTTTGATTCGTTGCCGGATTATCCCGATTTTTCACATATAAGGGCGAAGACCGTAAAAAACAAGCTATGCGCAACAATAAAATGAAAAACATCACTGATATTGTTGAAAAAAGCCAATTTGCTGAGATTGCAAAACGCGGGCTTTTTCTCAGCGAATTAAACCGCAAATTGCAGGATACTTTTCCGCCGCAGTTTAAAGGGCGGTTTCGGGTGGCGAATATTCGAGATGGCGTACTGCACTGCGAGGTGCAAAATGCCATGTTGAGGCAAGCGATTTTGTTCCGCCGGACGGAATTGCTGGGGTTGGTGCAACAGGCTTTTCCCGAGGTGCAACAGCTGGCTTTGAAGATCAATCCTGAATTGGCTTCGTTGTAGTCGCCTGAGGATCAGGCACACGGTTTTTGCGCGGTTTAAAAATCGCAATCAATTCACTGACCTTGCCGCGGTTTTCTCCATTTTGGCTGATATGCCGCTGCACCATGAGTTTGTTAAGCTTGGCGCCGTGATAAATTTTACGGGTAAAAGGCGTATCGTGGTTGGAAATCAGCACCGTGGTGTGGTGCAGCTGCGAATAGTGGCGCGCCAAATTAGCCAGCTCTTGTTGTTGTTCCAAATTAAAGCCGTTGCCAGCGTAATGGGTAAAATTGGAATTTTGCGGCAACGGCGCATACGGCGGATCGCAATATACCACGCTGTTATTGCCGATATAGCCAAAACTGTCGTGGAAGGCGGCGCAAATAAATTCGGCACTTTGCGCTTTATGGCTGAAGTAACGAATCTCATCTTCCGGAAAATAAGGTTTGACGTAAGCGCCGAACGGCACGTTAAACTGTTGTTTGCTGTTATAGCGGCAAAGCCCGTTATAACCGAAGCGGTTTAAGTATAAAAACAGCACCGAACGCTGAAAAATATCCAAAGTGCGGTTAAATTCTTCCCGTTTCAGATAATAAAAATGGGCGCTGTTGGCATCGGCGTGCTGGAACAGTTTGCGGCTTTCGCTGATAAAATGTTCCGGATCTTGTTTTACGGTATTGAACAGATTAATCAAATCGGCGTTTAAATCCGCCAGAATGTAGTGCTTAAAGCGGGTGTTTAAAAAAACCGATCCGGCGCCGACAAAAGGTTCAAGCAGGGTATCTTTATTTTTTGGCAACAAGCGGTTGATTTCATCGGTCAGACGAAATTTACCACCGGCCCATTTTAAAAAAGGGCGGTGTTTAGGCAGGTTGTTGGCGGTGGTGGACATCAGGCGTTAGTCAAACTGGCTGCAGTTTTCGATAGCTTGTCTGACTTGCTGCGCATCGTTGTCGCTTGCAACATAGGCTTGCCCCAATTTTTTCAGCAAAACCAAACGCAATTTGCCCGCCAACACTTTTTTGTCACGCATCATCAACGGCAGATAATCATCGGCGGTCATACCGTCCGGCGATACCGTCGGCAGATTGGCGTGCACCAATAGTTTTTCCAGACGGAAAACGTCTTGACGGCTCAAATCGCCTAACTGGTGGGATAAATCGGCGGCCATTAGCATTCCGACCGCAACGGCTTCGCCGTGTAGCCAGCTGCCGTAGCCCAAATGGGTTTCAATCGCATGGCCGAAGGTGTGCCCCAAATTCAGCAAGGCGCGATCGCCTTGTTCGGTTTCGTCACGCGCCACAACATCGGCTTTCAGTTCGCAGCAGCGTTGAATGCAATACTGTAATTTTTGCGGCTGTAGGGCGACCAGATCGTCGATATTGCTTTCCAACCATTCGAAAAAGGCGGAGTCCAGAATCGCACCGTATTTGATCACTTCCGCTAAACCGGCAAAAACTTCGCGTTTTGGCAACGTATTTAAGGTTGTGCTGTCGATAATCACGGCGCAAGGCTGATAAAACGCACCGATCATATTTTTACCCAGTGCGTGGTTTACGCCGGTTTTGCCGCCGACCGAGGAGTCGACTTGCGACAACAGCGTGGTCGGAATCTGCATTAAGCGCACGCTGCGTTGATAACTGGCGGCGGCAAAGCCCGCCACATCACCGACTACACCGCCGCCGAGTGCGACGATGGTCGTGTCGCGGCCGTGATTGGCTTGCAAAAGTGCGGTAAAGATCAGGTTTAACGAGTCTAACGTTTTGTACTGTTCGCCGTCGGGAATCAACACCGATTCCACCTGACAGCCTAGCCGTTGCAGGCTGTCGCTGACGGTTGCCAGATAGTGTTCGGCAACGGTCGGGTTAGATACAATCATGACTTTGTCACCGCACTTTAACGGTGCGTAGCTGTCGCTTGCAGCCAGAATATTGGCTCCGATGCGAATCGGATAACGGCGATCTTTCAGTTCGACATTGACTTCAATCATGTTGCGCTCTCTGGTTAGGTGGAACAGGTTTTATTATCGCTTGATTTTCAATCTTGCTTAATCGGTTAGCGGCGAATTGACCGAAGAAAATGCGTCCAAGCGGTCAATCAATTGGTTTGCCATGGTTTTGGCATTCTGTTCATCGGTGCTCATGGTGATGTCGGCGATTTCTTCATACAGCGGATTGCGTATTTTCGCCAAATCTTCCAATACCTGACGCGGATCGGTTACATCTTGCAGTAACGGACGTTTTTTGTCACGCAGCGTGCGCTGATGTTGTTTATCCACGGTGGTTTCCAAATAAACGACGATACCGCGTGCCGATAAATGGTTGCGCGTGTCTTTTGACAGAATCGCGCCGCCGCCGGTGGATAGCACCACGCCTTGCAGTTGGGTTAATTCGTTAATGATACGTTCTTCCCGTTTACGGAAACCGCTTTCGCCTTCAACGTCGAAGATCCAGCTGATATCAGCGCCGGCACGTTGTTCGATTTCACTGTCGGAATCAATAAATTCCATTCCAAGGATCTGAGCCAATTGGCGACCGATAGTGCTTTTTCCGGCGCCCATCGGTCCGATTAAAAATATATTACGTTTTTCAGCCATGTTATTTTATATTCTTGTTAATTAAATGATTAATGAGATTTGCTGATGCAAACATGTTGTTGAAGGAATAAAGAAGGGAGATATTCATTGCCGGCTTCATACGCGAAGAAACGGCAGTTTAAACGATAACATACTCCATGAGCTTCAACTTTTAATTTAAGGGAGTAATTATCGCAATAAACCGACCTTGTTTTCAACCTCCTGACCTGATATTTCCTTTTTTAATTAATAAAACAAGGAAAAAAACCCAATTCCTGACTTAAAAGCCATAAAGGAACGGGCGTTTCGGGTTGGTTGCCGGAGTATTTGCCTTTTTGACGGCGGAATTTTGTTGGCGTTCGCGAGTCGGCGAGGTATTCGGATTGACAATATGCGGCGTGACAAAAATCACCAGTTCACGTTTTGCATGACGTTTGGTTTCTTTGCCGAACAAATGCTTTATGCCGGGAATATCGCCCAACAGCGGCACTTTATCCTGTCCGTCAACAAGCGTGTCGTGGAATACACCGCCAAGTACAATCGTTTCGCCGTTGCGGGCGGACACTTGCGTTTGAATCTCCTGTTTGTCAATGGTGGTCATTTGATTATTGCCGTAAGCCACGCTGTTGCCGGGAGAGTTTTGACTGATCATCAAGTCGAGCAGAATCGTGTTGTCTTGGGAAATATGCGGGGTTACGTCCAAGCCGAGCACGGCGTCGCGAAATTCGACGCTTTGCGTTTCGTTGCGTGTGTTATTGACGATATAAGGAATTTCCGTACCCTGTTTGATGCTGGCGCTGCGTTTATTGGTGGTCAGCAAACGGGGACTGGCGATAATATTGACATTGTTTTCGCGCTCAAGTGCGGTGAGTTCCAGATCCAGTAAGCGGCTGTTAATTTTGGCAACTTGTAACGATACGCTGGCGGCATTGCTGTATTCGCTGCCGAAATTGATGTTCAGATTGTTTTCCAGATCGGCAAATCCGTTGGCATTCAAACTGCCGGCAACACGGTGTGCCTGTGCATTCGGTTCGAACAGACCCCAGCGCACGCCCAATTCACGCAGACTTTCATCGCTGATGGTGACGATTCGGGCTTCGATTAATATTTGTCGGGTCGGTTGATCCAGCTGTTGGATAAGCGGGCGCAAACGGGCAATATTGGCGGCAAGTTCCTGAATAATCAAACGGTTGCTGCGTTCGTCAAAGGTTATGCTGCCGTCGGCGGACAAAAATGAGCCGTTACCGCCGGTGAGTGATTGCATCACCTCGGCGGCCTTGGCGTGTTGCAGCGGTATGCTGACGGTTTGCAACATTGCGCCGGCTTGTCGGGCGCTATCGGGTTTAAGTGTGCTGGAAAGGGAGGGTGAGGTCGGTTTTGGCGTGGTTTGTAAACTGACAAAATAGTTGCCCTCGAACTTTTCAACCTCCAATTGATGAATTTTACTGACGGCGTTCAGGACTTGTACAAAATCGGTCTGTTGCAAATGCAGGCTGATATTGCCTTTTAGGTTGTCGTCCAGCACCAAATTGATGTCTTGCTGCTGCGCCAGATAGTGTAGGGTGCCGATTAACGGCGCTTGTTTCAAGCTAAGGGCGAAAGTGCGGTTTTGTGCGTCTGAATCTGTAGCGACCGCACTTTTGAGCGCGATAAAAAATAACATGGTTAGCAGCGAGCGTAAAAAAGTCATGGTATTTCCTTTCAAGTTTTTTGTTCAAGTTTTCCGTCGGGTTATAAATGGATATGGCGTTGTAATTGCGGATCATGACAGCTTTGCAGCCGAATCCGTTGTGCTTCAATGGCGACAATTTGCCATTGTTGTTGCGACACCACATCATGTAAACGACTGTCGATAATCACCTCGTCGGGGGTTGCCCACAGCACGATCGCATATTCGTGATAACGGATTAAGCCGACCGGTTTGATCTGTTCCAACGGTAAGGTGTCCATTAATAGCAGCGAATCGGGCGTGCATTGTGATCCGGCCGGTGGCGTGATTGCGTTTTTTGTCGGTGAGACGGTCGCAACCGATTGTTTGAGGACAAAAGGATCGGCAAAAGTGCTGTCGGTTGCCAGCACCGGACAGCAAACACATAAAAGTGCGGTCAGGTAAAATTTATTCATCGGTGGACTCCTCAGAGAAAAGCAACGCCAGTGTTGCTTGGGTAAACGCTTGCTGTTCTTGGTGTTGCAACGCGAGGCTTAATAGCTTCACTTCGCCGAATTGTTGCTGAACGGTGATTAAAAAACGTGAAATTGCGTAAAAACTGCCGTTCAGTTCCAGTTGCAATAACGGCGAACGGGAAAACTGCCAGTGCTGGCGGGCAATGGTTAAATCGGCAAATTGTGCAACCGCACTTTGCAATTCTTGATCCAGCGTGGCTATTTTGGCGGCGGTTTGCGGATCAAGTTGCATTTTTGCCGACTCGGCTTTTTGTTTCAGCAGGGCGATGATTTGCTGTTTCTGCCGTTGTTCTTGCTGTAACTCGCTATTGATGATGGAATTTTGTCCGGCTTGCTGTTTTAACTGCATGATCTCCAGTAACGGATAAGCGGATAACAGCAACAAACTGCATAACGATAGCAGGCTCTTTAGCCACCATGGTGCGCATAACAGACGGGCAAGCGGCGAATAAGGCGGTAAGTTACGGTACGGCATGATTTTTTTCCTTATATCATTTTTCCTCGGGCTGCTGTTGCGCCGGATTATTGGGCGGTTCGAGTGGTTGCAGGGTTAAATCGAAACTGAATTCCAGTCGTTGCCGCTGCAAATTAAACTGTTGTAACTGCACGCTGACAGTGTTTTGCGGCGATAGGGGAGATTGCTGAAAGTAGGGTTCAAAACTGTTGCGCAATTGTTCAAACTCAGTTTGCGACGGAGTGCTGCCTTGCAGTTGAATCAGGTAGTTATGTGCGGTTTGCGGTTGAATCGCTGCCGCCGACAAGCGTCCCTGTGACAGCGGCAGGCGGCTTAGAAAATCAATAAACTGAGCAAAAACCGCTTGATCGGGAATCAGTTGCACCGCACTTTCAGGACTATTTTGTTGCAGTTGGTTAAGCTGTTGTTGCAATTGCTGATTTTGTTGGCGAAGTGCGGTCTGCTGCTGATGCTGTTGCGCCAAACGGCTTTCCAACCGTTGTTGATAATTAAACAGCGATGCCAGTAACAACGCCGCCAGCGCCACGGTGATAAACAATATCGCGGTAAAATAAGCGGCTTGGCGGCGCAGATCCCGACTGCGCCAATCAAGCAGATTAATTGAGGCTTGTTGCGGCATTTTTCACCTCGTTTTCTCTTAAGGTTTTTTCTTTTAGTTGAGCGGTTGGCACAGTTTTCTGCCAAAGTGCGCAGCCTAATGCGGCAAAATAAGGATATTGCAGCGGATCAAGTGCGGTAATGTGATGTCGGCAGTCACGGCGCAATTGTTCGATCGCCGTCGGGTCAGCATAAACCAAGCAGTGCAGTTTCTGATCTTGAATCGCGGAATTTTGCCGTTGCTGAAATTGCTGTAAAAGTGCGGTCAGCGGTTGCTGCTTTTGGTAAATCTGTAGCAGGTTATCACGCTGCTGTTGCAACAAAATGCTTTGCTGATCATCTTGGTATAGAAACAGGGTGGCTTCGTCCGTCGGCATTTGGCTGCAATAATGAAAGGCGCGCAGCAGCGCATGGGCATGAAAATCCAGTATGTCCAACCGCAACGGCAGAAACTGCTCGCATTGCTGTTGCACATTTTGTTTTTTGGCGGCATAAATCTGTACATAATCGATTTGCCGTGCGCTGCCGATATGTTGCAGTGGCGTGGCGTTAAAATCAAATTGCAACAGATGCGGCTCGATCGGCAGCTGCTGTTGCAGGATCAACCGCACTTGGCGATAAAGTTCGTGCGCTTGTTTAATGTGTGGTAACAGAAGGTGCTTTTGCCATAATAAATGGGATTCCAGACAGGAAACGTAAAAAAATTTCTGTCGATTGCGGATTTTGTCGGCAAATCGTTGTCTTAATAGTATCGGCAGTTGTGATAGTTGTGCGCAGGGCAGTTGTTCAAAACAAGGTTTCTGTTGCTCATTTAAAAAAGCAATTTCAATCTGTTGCCGTTTTTTATATAACCCAATAGTGTGTTTTGTGTTGTAAAAAAGCGATGTCATCATGGTAGAAAAATATCCTCAAAATTTGCCATGGCGCGAGTAAAATAGTATCGTTGTCGGCATTTGGTTTTTGTAAGTAAATATGTGCTATTTTTTGTCAGATTGATTGTGCTTATCGGCCGCTAGTGTGACGTAAAAATTTTTGATTATTGACTTTTTAGAGAGAAATTTTCGGTGAAGATCGCAAAATTAATATTTAGTACCCTATTAACGCTGGTTATTTTAGGCTGCGTTGTGGTGGCGGCAGCTTATTTTCATATCAAATCGGATCTGCCGGATGTGGCGACGTTGCGTAATGTCGAGCTGCAACAACCGATGCAAATTTATACCGCCGACGGCAAATTGATCGGCGAGGTGGGTGAACAGCGGCGGATTCCGGTGACATTACAGCAGATTCCCAAACCGTTGATTGATGCGGTGCTGGCAACCGAAGACAGCCGTTTTTACGAACATTACGGTTTGGATCCGATTGGGATTGCGCGCGCGCTAAAAGTGGCGATCAGTGACGGCGGCGCATCGCAAGGGGCGAGTACCATCACGCAACAGCTGGCGAGAAACTTCTTTTTAACGCCGGAAAAAACACTGGTGCGGAAAGTGAAAGAGGCGATTTTGGCGATTGAGATTGAAAAAAATCTCAGCAAGGATGAAATTTTAAGCCTCTATCTGAATAAAATTTATCTCGGCTACCGCTCTTACGGCGTGGCGGCAGCGGCGAAAACCTATTTTGGCAAGGAGCTGGATCAGCTCACGTTGAGCGAAATGGCGATGATCGCCGGTTTGCCGAAAGCACCGTCGACTATGAATCCGCTGTATTCGCTGCAACGGGCGACAGAGCGGCGCAATATTGTGTTGTCGCGCATGCTGGCGGAAAATTATATTTCGCAGCAACAGTATGATCAGGCGCGCAACGAACCCTTGGTCGCCAGCTATCACGGCAGTCAGCTGGATTTCCACGCGGATTACGTCACCGAAATGGTGCGGCAGGAAATGGTGAAACTGTATGGAGAAGAGAATGCGTATACCAAAGGGTATAAAGTTTACACCACGGTCGATTCCAGCGATCAGCTGAATGCGCAAATTGCACTGCGCAACAATTTGATTAATTATGATATGCGTCACGGCTATCGCGGCGGTGCGCCGTTATGGAAAAACGGTGAAGATACTTGGGAGCAGGGACGGATTATCGGTTTTCTGAAGAAATTACCCAACAGTGAACCGTTGGTTCCGGCGGCGGTGATGGCGACCGATCGTAATGGGGCGGAATTGTTGTTGGCGTCCGGCGAGCGTATGCAGTTGCCGTTGTCCGCCATGAAGTGGGCAGGCGCGACCGCATCGAATTTGCGGGTGAAAGTGGGCGAGCAGATTTGGATTCGCCAGAACAGCAAACAAGAGTGGGTGCTCGGACAGCTGCCGTTGGCAAACTCGGCGCTGGTTTCGCTTAACAGCGATAACGGTGCGATTGAAGCGATTGTCGGCGGTTTCAGCTTCGGGCAGAGTAAATTTAACCGTGCCACCCAGTCTATGGTGCAAGTCGGTTCTTCGATTAAACCGTTTATTTATGCGGCGGCAATGGATAAAGGGCTAAGTTTGGCGACTATTTTGAATGACAACCCGATTACGATTCGAATTCCGGGACAAAAACCGTGGTCGCCGAAAAATTCGCCCAATCGTTATGACGGGCAGTTGCGGCTGCGTCAGGGCTTGGCACAATCAAAAAACGTGATGATGGTGCGGGCGGTGCAAATGGTCGGTATCGATTATGTCGCCGATTTCCTACCGCGCTTCGGTTTCAAGCGTGATCAATATCAGGCGACGGAAGCGCTTGCATTGGGAGCGGCTTCGTTTACGCCGTTGGAAATGGCGCGCGGCTATGCGGTATTTGATAACGGCGGTTTCCTGATCGATCCTTATATTATCGAAAAGATTTTGGATAATGAGGGCAAGGAAATCTATCTTGCCAACCCGAAATTGGCGTGTTTTACCTGTAATGATATTCCGGTGGTTTATGGCGAACAGCAGAAATTAGAACTGCTGGATCGATCGATTGAAAATGAACAGCTTGGAAATGCGGAAGCGGCTAACGGGCAAAACAGTGACGGTGATCCCGATCAACAGCCGGAAACCGTGCCGGACATTCCGGAGTTGCAAATTGCCAACAGCCAATTGCAGGACGGTCCCCAATTGTTGGCTCAATCCATGACACAAACGCAAGAGAAACAGTATGCGCCGCGCGTGATCAGCGCTGAGTTGGCTTTTTTAATCCGTAGCGCACTGCAATCAGGTGTTTACGGCGAAGCGGGCAGCAGTTGGAGAGGCACAGGTTGGCGAATGGCGAATGAAATTAAACGTAGTGATTTAGGCGGAAAAACCGGTACTACCAATAACTCGAAAGTGGCGTGGTACGCCGGTTACGGCGCACATTTTGCCACGGCGGTTTATGTCGGTTTCGACGATAACAAATATGAGCTGGGACGCGGCGAAGCCGGAGCGACCACTGCTATGCCTGCTTGGCAGGAATACATGAAAAAAGCCTTGGAAAACAAGCCGGAACGTGAAGACCCATTGCCACCGAATATTGTTGAAAAACGGATTGATAAATCCAGCGGTTTGTTAAGCAGTAACGGCAGGGTTGAATATTTTATCAAAGGCACTGAACCGACACGGCGTTATATTCGTGAACAAGGCTATCAAATCATGGTCAACCCGGGCGATGGCAGCGGACCGAGAGTCGAGGAGTTATTCTAGCGGTTTGTAAAAACCGCTATCGTCCAACAAGAATGCGATTGCTTGGCGATATGCCTATGCCGTTGAATGCGGAATAAAGAAAAACCCGATAACTTATAAGCTATCGGGTTTAATTATATCAGTGAAAGTGCGGTTACATCATGCCGCCCATTCCACCCATGCCGCCCATGCCAGCGCCCATATCCGGTGCTTCAGGTTTTGGCAGCTCGGTGATCATGCATTCGGTGGTGATCATCAAACCGGCAATCGAAGCCGCGAATTGCAGCGCAGAACGGGTTACTTTAGTCGGGTCTAAAATGCCCATTTCCACCATATCGCCGTACACTTCGGTTGCAGCATTGTAACCGTAGTTACCTTCGCCGTCTTTCACGTTGCGAGCAACCACAGAGGCTTCTTCGCCGGCGTTGGTGACGATTTGACGCAACGGAGATTCCATCGCACGCAGCGCCAGTTTGATGCCGACGTTTTGCTCTTCGTTATCACCGGTTAGATCTGCCAGTTTAGCCGCAACGCGCACTAAAGCCACGCCGCCGCCGGCAACTACGCCTTCTTCAACCGCTGCACGGGTTGCATGCAACGCATCTTCAACACGGGCTTTCTTCTCTTTCATTTCCACTTCGGTTGCCGCGCCGACTTTGATCACGGCAACCCCGCCTGCCAGTTTGGCAACGCGTTCTTGCAGTTTTTCACGGTCGTAATCGGAAGAGGACTCTTCGATTTGCTGACGAATTTGTGTCACGCGACCGCTGATTTGCGCTTGATCGCCGATTCCGTCGATAATGGTGGTGTTGTCTTTAGTGATCACCACACGTTTGGCTTGACCTAACTCTTCGATAGTCGCTTTTTCCAGTTCCATACCGATTTCTTCGGAAATCACCGTACCGGCAGTTAACACCGCAATATCTTGCAACATCGCTTTACGACGGTCGCCGAAGCCCGGCGCTTTCACCGCAGCTACTTTGACGATACCGCGCATGGTGTTGACCACCAAGGTTGCCAAGGCTTCGCCTTCCACGTCTTCCGCCACGATAAACAGCGGTTTGCCTGCTTTGGCAACGGCTTCTAACACAGGTAATAATTCGCGGATATTGGAGATTTTTTTGTCAACCAACAAGATGTACGGATTTTCCAGTTCGGCGCTGCCGGTTTCCGGTTTGTTGATGAAGTACGGTGATAAATAACCGCGATCGAACTGCATACCTTCAACTACAGTCAGTTCGTCTTCCAAACCGCTGCCGTCTTCAACGGTGATCACACCTTCTTTACCGACCTTGTCCATCGCTTCGGCGATCAATTTACCGACGATAGTGTCGGAGTTGGCGGAGATCGTACCCACTTGCTCGATCGCTTTGGAATCGGCGCAAGGCACGGATAATTTTTTCAATTCGTCGACCGCAGCCACAACTGCTTTGTCGATACCGCGTTTCAGATCCATCGGATTCATACCGGCGGCAACGGCTTTCAAACCTTCGTTGACGATCGCTTGCGCCAATACGGTTGCGGTGGTAGTACCGTCACCGGCGGCGTCATTGGCTTTGGATGCCACTTCTTTCACCATTTGTGCGCCCATGTTTTCGAATTTGTCTTCCAATTCGATTTCACGCGCCACGGAAACGCCGTCTTTAGTGATGGTCGGTGCGCCGAACGCTTTGTCTAACACCACGTTGCGGCCTTTCGGACCCAATGTCACTTTTACGGCATCGGCCAATACATTCACACCCGCTAACATTTTTACACGGGCATCATTACCAAATTTAACGTCTTTTGCTGCCATTTTATAAATTCCTTCTATTACAATTGGTTATGGTAAAATAAGAGTGATTATTCAACGATTGCCAAAATATCGTTTTCAGAGATGATCAACACTTCTTCCCCGTCGATTTTTTCGTTTTTCACGCCGTAACCTTCGTTAAAAATCACGGTGTCGCCGACTTTTACGTCTAACGGCTGCACCGTACCGTTTTCCAAAATACGGCCTTTGCCGACAGCCAATACTTTAGCGCGGGTCGATTTGGTCGCAGCCGAGCCGGTTAATACGATTCCGCCTGCCGAACGGGTTTCAACTTCTTCACGTTTGATAATCACACGGTCGTGTAATGGACGAATATTCATCTCATTTTTCTCCTATTAAAGATTGATTGCATTGTCGTTAGGCACTATACAGTAAAAATACCGCAAGTGCGGTTATTAATTTGTGAAGTCTTTATATGGTCAAGACTTACGGCTTTCAAGGGCAAAAATAAAATTTTTAACGCAAGCGTTTATCTTCATCGACTTTTTTCTCATATTCGGCTTCGTAAACCGTGCCGTCATCGTGTTTATCTTGGCGGTAATTGCCGCTGAAAAAGGTGAATGACCGCACTTTGCCGACAAAATATTTTTCTAACAGGCGGGCGCTGATCGGCAGAAGTAAGATCAGTGCGAGCAGATCGCTTAAAAATCCGGGGATCAGGAATAGCACGCCGGCGAGCAACCAAAGTGCGGTTTGCATCAGGCTTTGCGACGGAATCTCTCCTTGCCGCAATTGCTGTTGCAAGCGCAGCATGGTGTACCAACCGCGCAGGCGGATAATCCAAAGCCCAACCGCACTTGAGAAAATCAATAATAAAATCAAAGGGAAAACGCCGATAGCGCCGCCGATGGCGACGAGTAGCGATAATTCCAAATAAACGTATAAACCCATGATCAGTAGAATCAGTAACGGCATTTTTTACCTCAAACCTGAAAAGCAGATAAGGCATTATATTGTGGATAAAACCGCACTTTTCAAGCCGTAGCGGAATAACATTTTTGCTTGCTATCGCTGCGAATCGAGTGCGGATTCGGATTAGAAAAAGTAATGGATATAATGAATTTATATCCGATGATCAAAATTTTTAAAGGACTAGAATAGTACCCATAAAGTGTTAAGCGCACGAAACCCTATTACGCACCCTATAGTGTAATCGGGATCAACCGTCCCAAAAACAGAGGAGCCAACAAATGACAGCAGTAAGAATAGAAAAAGATTTATTAGGTGAAAGAGAAGTGCCTGCCGAGGTTTATTGGGGAATCCATACCTTAAGAGCGGTAGAAAATTTCAATATTTCCAATGCGGTGATTTCCGATATTCCGGAATTTGTGCGCGGCATGGTGATGGTGAAGAAAGCGGCGGCGCTGGCAAACAGTGAATTGAAAGTCATTCCGAAAAAAATCGCCAATGCGATTGTTGCGGCTTGTGACGAAGTATTGGAGAAAGATCGTTGCTTGGATCAATTCCCGTCCGATGTGTTTCAAGGCGGCGCAGGTACGTCGGTCAACATGAATACCAACGAAGTGATTGCGAATCTGGCACTGGAATTGATGGGACATCAAAAAGGCGAATATCAATATCTGGATCCGATGGATCATGTCAACGCCAGCCAATCCACTAACGATGCTTATCCGAGCGGTTTCCGCATTGCGGTCTATAACAGCTTGATGAAACTGGTTGAAAAATTGCATTACCTGAGAAAAGGCTTTGAACAAAAAGCCGAGGAATTTTCCGGCATACTAAAAATGGGGCGCACCCAGTTGCAAGATGCCGTGCCAATGAGCGTCGGTCAGGAATTTCAAGCCTTTGCGGTGTTGGTTGAAGAGGAAATCTTGAATGTCGCCCATGCTGCCAAACTGTTATTGGAAGTCAATTTGGGCGCGACCGCAATTGGCACCGGCGTAAATACGCCAAGCGGCTATTCTGCACTGGCAACCCGCTATTTGGCGGAAGTCAGCGGTTTGAATTGCACGTCATCGAAAAACCTGATTGAAGCGACTTCCGACTGCGGTGCTTATGTGATGGTACACGGCGCTTTGAAACGCACGGCGGTGAAATTATCCAAAGTGTGCAATGACTTACGTTTGCTTTCATCAGGCCCGCGTGCCGGCTTGAATGAAATCAATTTGCCGGAACTGCAAGCCGGTTCTTCGATTATGCCGGCAAAAGTCAATCCGGTGATTCCGGAAGTGGTTAACCAAGTCTGCTTTAAAGTGTTCGGTAACGATATTGCAGTGACCTTTGCTGCCGAAGCAGGGCAGTTGCAATTGAACGTGATGGAGCCGGTGATCGGGCAGGCGATGTTCGAAACCATTTCATTGCTCAGCAACGCCTGTGTCAATTTGCGCGACAAATGCGTGGACGGCATTACCGTGAATAAAGCGGTTTGCGAAAATTATGTGTTTAATTCCATTGGGATTATCACTTACCTGAATCCGTTTATCGGCCATCACAACGGTGATTTGATCGGGAAAATCTGTGCCACCACCGGCAGAAGCGTGAAAGACGTGGTGTTGGAAAAAGGCTTGCTGACCGAAGAGCAACTGGACGATATCCTGTCGCCGGAAAACCTGATGAATCCGCAATATAAAGCAAAAGCGATTGAGGAATAGGTTTTATACATCAGATACTTCCCTGAAGTAATATCAGGGATTTTAGTCAAACAGCCGCAGATTTTGGGATAAAAGCCACGCTTAAACCCAAAGCTGCGGCTATTTTATTGATGGTTTCAAAACGTGGTTTGCTTTCGCCCGTTGATTGTGATCTATAGGATACATAATGACAATATATTATTGCCATAGCCTATTGCCCAAAATGAGAAATTTCAGCTTACCGCTTTTCTTCCAGCCGTCTTTTAACGTTGGTTTTTCTTTCAATCCGGATCGCAATATTGAAATATTGTTTTTTTAAACCGCACTTTGCGAATTAATGGCATAATATTCCCCTTATTCATTTTTTAGGATTGATTATGCGTTTTTACCGCCAATTACAACCGTTCAAAATCATCAGTTTTGATCTGGACGATACCTTATATGACAACCGATCCGTGATTATGGAGGCGGAAAAGCAGTTTTTGGCGGCGTTGCAACGTGCGGCGAATTTAGCGCAGTTAACCTTACCGTACTTAAGCGAAATTTAGCGGGAGGTGAAAAGTGCGGTGGCGGCAGCCGAGCCGCTGTTGAGCGAAGATGTAGTGCGTTGGCGGAGGGTTGCACTTGAACGTTTATTAACGCAAAGTGCGGTTTCAGTCGATAAAATTGATACGATTATTTCGCAGGTAATGGCAGATTTCGTGCATTGGCGCCATCAAATTAGCATGCCGCCACAGAGCATTGCGATCTTAAATCAATTGGCACAACGCTATCCGCTGGTCGCGATCACCAACGGCAATGTCGAACCGCACAGAATCGGTTTGAGCCAATTCAGTTTATGTCTGCGCGGCGGCGAACACGGCAGGGCAAAACCGCACTTTGATTTGTTTGCGCAAACCATGCAACATTTCCAAGTGCAGCCGCACCAAATTTTACACATTGGCGACAACCTGCACACCGATGTGCAGGGTGCGATACAGGCCGGCTGTCAGGCGGTCTGGCTGAATCTCAACGCCGAACCGATCCGTCGCCACGCCGAAAGCCGCAACCTGCCGACGCTAGAACTGACGGATTTGCAACAGTTGTTATTCTTGGCGTGACCGCACTTTTTAGCGTATTTCATCGCTGTTTTTCGCGGCGGATCGCAATATTTTATGCTGATCTTTCGTTTTGCTTTTTTCTTCCGTTATCATTTTTATCATGGATCTACAGAAGAGATTAATAACTTAAAAGTTATTGATTGCCTACCTTCTGTATGCTATCGTTGATTGGTAGGAAGCGCTATGTTTGATATTGTATTTTATCGGGATAAAAACGGAAAAGAGCCTGTCAAGTTATATCTTATTGAATTATCAAAGAATAATGATAAAGATAGCCGCATTAAATTAAATAAGATTCGTGATTATATTAAAGTGCTCAGTTTGCACGGTACCACTGCCGGTGAACCTTATATCAAACACTTAGAAGGGGAAATATGGGAAATAAGACCGCTGAGAGCGAATATTATTTGCCGGATATAGCAATGGCAGTTTTGTTTTATTGCACTAATTTATGAAAATGACGCGCAAAACGCCAAGAAAGCATATTGATTGGGCAAAGAAAAATCTAATGGATATGATCAAAAGAGGAAAAAATAATGCGTAAAATCTCTCCAATCGGTTCAAACTGGAATGGTTTTGAAAAAGATATTTTTAGTGCGGAAGAAATCAGAGAAAGTGATCTCAGAGTGGCATTGATCAGCGAATTAATCAATGCCAGACAAGCATTAGGCGTTTCACAAAAGAAATTGGAAGCGCTAAGCGGGGTTAAACAGCCGGTGATTGCAAGAATCGAAAAAGGTACGTCAAATCCGCAACTCAGTACATTATTGAAACTTCTTGCGCCGTTAGGAAAAACGATCGCGATTGTGCCGTTAAGATGACCGCACTTTTCGATTACACAACACCAAGCCGCTGATAATCAGAATGCTACTGATCAAATGGTAAACATGGATCGGTTCGCGCAGTATAAGAATACTGAGCAGCGCGGCAAAGAGCGGTACGGCGTTGGTAAAACTTGCGCCTTTTGCCGAGCCGACCACGCCGATGCCGTAATTCCAAAATACATACGATAAAATTGACGGAAAAACAATCAGATACAGCACAATCCACCATTGATTTGCGCTTAATTCGGCATAAACCGCACTTTCGCCCTGTATAACCGCATACAGATAAACCGGTGTGAACAGCAGCACGCCGATAGCGACCAGCGCTGTCACAAAAACGCTGTTGGGCAGTTGCGACGGTTTCAGGCGGACGATTGAGCAATACACTGCCCAACTGAGCGCCGATCCGATTGCCCAAATATCGCCGTTGTTAATATTTACATGCAAAATATTGGACGGATCACCTTGAATCAACAGGTAAAGTACGCCGACAAAGCTCAACATTGCGCCGAACAACATTCGCGGTTGAATCGGATCGCGAAAAATCAGATGGTTAATCAGCAACGTCGCCATCGGCACGGCAGCCAGATAGATGCTGGCGTTCAGGGCGGTGGTGGTCAGCAGACCTTGATATAAAAATACCGGAAAGAAAATAATCCCCAAAATCCCAAGTGCGGTCAGCAGCAGCCAATAACGGCGGATTAACCCCAGAGAGGGTTTTAAACGGCGGTGAAACAGCAATAACAGAATAATTGCCGCCGGAAACCAGCGGCTGAAGTTTAATATGATCGGCGGAATATCGGCGCTGATGATTTTGCCGAACATAAAATTACCGCCCCAGAACAGCGCGGCAAACAGCAGCCCCAAATAGCCGTACAACGGAGAAGGCATCAACGCTGTCCCCGTTCGACGATAATCCCGACTGCGGCGGCTTGTGCCACCGCACTTGGCTTGCTCAGTTTCAGCCGCAACCACGGAATCGAAAAACGCTGTTGCAGCTGTTCCGCCACTTGGTAAGCGACAGTTTCGATTAATAAAAACGGCTTGGCGCTGACGTAGTCAATAATAAACTGGCTGACTTCGGCATAATTCAAACAGTATTCCACATTGTCTTCTGCGGCGGCGCGACTGCTGTCCCACGCCATTTCAACATCAAACACCAGCTTTTGTTTAATCTGCTGTTCCCAATCGTAAACACCAATGGTGGCGAACAGTGTTAATTTTTCAATAAAAATCGTATCGTACATTTTTTTCTCATTTTGTGCGAAATAGAAAATTTAACGCAGATTATGCCACCGATTTTGGGTACAATGAATGATATTCTCAAATTTTATTGCTAATACCGCGAGGTCGCCATGAGCCTGTTTGCCGTTTTTTATATGATTTTTGCCTATTTAATCGGATCGATCTCCAGCGCGATTTTGATCTCCCGTCTCGCCGGTTTGCCCGATCCCCGCACCGCCGGTTCTGGCAATCCCGGGGCGACCAATGTTTTGCGCAACGGTGGAAAATGGGCGGCAGCAGCGGTGTTGCTGTTTGATATGTTGAAAGGCATGTTGCCGGTTTGGGCGGGCTATTACTTAAATCTGACCCAATTTGAACTGGGCATGGTGGCACTTGCCGCCTGTTTAGGACACTGTTTTCCGCTATTTTTCGGCTTCAAAGGCGGCAAAGGCGTTGCCACTGCTTTCGGTGCAATCGCCCCAATCGCATGGGGCGTGGCAGGCAGTATGTTCGGCACTTGGCTTCTGGTATTTCTCATCAGCGGCTATTCCTCACTCAGCGCAGTACTTACCGCACTTTTGGTGCCGTTATACGTTTATCTGTTCAAACCGGAATTCACTTTCCCCGTCGCCCTCGTCTGTTGCTTATTAATCTACCGCCACCACGAAAATATCCAACGCCTATGGCGCGGACAAGAAGGGAAAATGTGGGATAAGTTTAAGAAAAAATAGCATCTGTAAAAGATCATGAAGAGAATGGGGAAAGATTCCCCATACTTACAGCAGGTGGATTAAATGGCTATTCCTGTTCCATTTTCTTGATAATCACCGCATAGGTGAGTAGCGAAATGCCGTTGGAGATCAGTTCGATTGCCAGCAGCAAGCCAAGCAGCATGGCGGCGGCGTTCGGCAGGTTGGCGAAGATGACGATGGAAATCAGTATCGAAAGCAAACCTGAGAACATCACGAAGCCGAAAAACGGAGTGGCGCGCAGGCGCCATGACGCCAGCAATTTGGCGCCACCGATTAACAGCAATAAAATAGAAATCGTGGCGGTGAGCGAAAGCAAGGTTTCAAGCGGATTGGTTAACATTACCAAGCCGACCAGCAAGCCGATTACGCCGGACAACATCACCCAAGAGAAACGCTGGGTTTTCCATGCCGAGTAGATTTGAATCAAGCCGATCACGATAAAAATCCACGAAATCAACTGTTCCACCGCAATGCTGGCGGCGAACGGGTTGATAATCGCAAATAGCCCGAACAGGATTGAAATACAACCGATTATTAACCAAGTGTGCCAACTTTTCATCATTATTTCCTTTTTTGTTTAATCAAAGTCGTTTAATCAAATCATTAAATTAGCTTGCGTGTTAACGGCGGAAGTTCCGTCATATTCCAACGCGGGCGCACCTCAATGCTCAAATCCGATTGCTGACCGCTCTTTAAGCGTAAAAATCCGGCGTAGGCAATCATTGCGCCGTTGTCGGTGCAAAATTGCGGTTGCGGATAAAACACCTCTCCGCCGATCTGCTGCATTAATTCGGCTAATCCATGGCGAAGTGCGGTATTGGCACTGACGCCGCCGGCAATCACCAAGCGTTTTAAACCGGTTTGTTGCAGCGCACGGCGGCATTTGATCATCAGGGTATCGACCACCGCTTCTTGAAAGGCAAAGGCAATATCGGCGCGGGTTTGGTCGTCTTGAACGTTATTGTTGATGGTGTTGGCGGCAAAGGTTTTCAAGCCGGAAAAGCTAAAATCCAAGCCCGGACGATCGGTCATCGGGCGCGGAAATTTAAACCGCACTTTGCCGTTTTGCGCCAATTTTGCCAATGCGGCACCGCCGGGATAATCCAAGCCGAGCAGTTTGGCGGTTTTATCGAAAGCCTCGCCGGCGGCATCATCGATTGATTCGCCGAGCAGTTGATATTGCCCTACGCCGTCCACTTGCACCAATTGTGTGTGTCCGCCTGAAACCAGCAGTGCGATAAATGGAAATTCCGGTGGATTATCTTCCAGCATCGGTGCGAGCAGATGGCCTTCCATATGGTGAACTCCCAATGCGGGAACTTGCCAGGCATACGCCAACGAGCGGGCAATAGTCGCTCCCACCAGTAATGCACCGACCAAGCCCGGACCGGCGGTATAAGCCACGCCGTCAATCTCGGCGGCGGTCAGGTTCGCCTCTTGCAAGGCGGCTTGAATCAAGGGGGCGGTTTTGCGGATATGATCACGTGAGGCAAGCTCCGGCACGACGCCGCCGTAATCGGCGTGCAAGGCGATTTGTGAGTATAATTGATTGGCGATAAGCCCCCGTTGCCCGTCATAAATGGCAACACCGGTTTCATCGCAGGAAGTTTCAATACCTAAAATCCGCATGTTTGTTATACCTATGGTTTAATTTCTCTGAATAAACGGCTATTCTACTATGCCGCCATTTCTATGCAACCTTTCTGCGGTTGTCCGGACTTCGCCGGCAAGGTAAGGACGGTAAGAAAGCGGACAAGTTTTTAGCAAAAAGACTAAACTTTGCTTTGACTTTTACCTGTCTTTTGCATTAGAATTGCAAACCTTTATATAGTCCTGTCGCCTTAAGTGCGGCAATTAAGTTAAAATAACAAAGTTCCTTTGAGGTGAATGGCACATGCCTGTAATTAAAGTACGTGAAAACGAATCCTTTGACGTAGCATTACGTCGTTTCAAACGTTCATGCGAAAAAGCCGGTATCTTAGCCGAAGTTCGCAGTCGTGAATTCTATGAAAAGCCAACAACAATCCGTAAACGTGAAAAAGCGTCCGCGCAAAAACGTCACGCTAAAAAATTGGCTCGCGAAAACGCACGTCACACTCGTTTATACTAATTTCAGCTCGTTACCGCACTGCTCGGTGAATAGCTAAAATTCGATAAAACCGTGATTCCTCAGGCTTCACGGTTTTATTACATTAGTCTTCTTCCTTTTTATCGATTTCTGTTTCGTCGCTTAACCGCTAAGCCATAACAACGGAGCAACTGCATTACATGAAAGGATCAATCCCAAGAACGTTTATTGATGATCTGCTGGCACGCACCGATATTGTCGAGCTGATCAATGGTCGGGTAAAGCTGAAAAAAGCCGGACGGGATTATCAAGCCTGTTGTCCTTTTCATCATGAGAAAACGCCTTCTTTTACCGTTAGCCAGAACAAACAGTTTTATCACTGCTTTGGGTGCGGCGCGCATGGCAATGCCATCGGTTTTTTAATGGAATATGACAAACTGGAATTTGTCGAAGCGATCGAAGAATTGGCTGCGCTCCATGGTTTGGACGTGCCGCGCGAACAAAGCAAATTTAATCAGGCGGGCGGTTCGCATTTAAATTATCAAAGCAAACGCGATTTACATCAACTGATGCACGAGATCGCAGTTTTTTATCAACAAAATCTGCAAAGCGATATTCCGGCGCAGACCTATGTGGAAAAGCGCGGTTTGTCCGCCGAGGTGGTGCAGCGTTATCAAATCGGTTTTGTCCCGAACCGCATGGACGCCGTATTAAAGCGCTTTGGCGGCAGTAAAGCCTTGCAACAGCAATTGCTGGACACCGGCATGTTGTCGCAAAATGATCGCGGTAATATTTACGATCGTTTTCGCAACCGTTTAATGTTTCCGATCCGTGATCGTCGTGGGCGGGTAATCGCTTTCGGCGGTCGGGTGTTGGGTGATGAAAAACCGAAATATCTGAATTCGCCGGAAACGGCAATCTATCACAAAGGCAATGAGCTTTATGGCTTATACGAAGCCTTGCAGGACAATGACGAGCCGGAATTTTTATTGGTTGTGGAAGGCTATATGGACGTGGTGGCGCTGGCGCAATTCGGTGTCAATAATGCGGTCGCAGCATTAGGCACGGCAACCACGGCAGAGCAGATCCATCAATTGTTTCGCAGCTGCGAACAGATTATCTGTTGTTATGACGGCGATCGAGCGGGACGCGATGCGGCGTGGCGTGCATTGGAAAATGCCTTACCGCACTTGCATGACGGACGGCAGTTGAAATTTGTCTTTTTGCCTGACGGCGAAGATCCGGATTCCTATATCCGTCAGGTCGGTAAAGCGGAATTTCTGCAGTTTGTCAGCCAAGCCAAAAATTTGAACGAGTTCCTGTTTGAACAGTTGTTGGCGCAGGTTGATTTAAGCAGTAAAGAAGGCAAAGCCAAACTGGCAACGTTGAGCGAGCCGCTGATTCAGCGCATTCCGGGCAAGTTGTTGCGCACCTATCTGGTTGAAATTTTGGGCAGTAAACTGGGGATCCTTGATCCGAATCAGTTACAGCAATTAATGAAAGGCGGCAGCCAAAATAGTGAAAGTGCGGTATCGGCGCAGCCTAAAATTAAACAAACCCCGATGCGGCTGGTGATTGCGCTGTTACTGCAAAATCCGCGTTTGGTGGACAATATCCCTGATCTCGAACCGTTGCGTGCGCTGAACGATCCCGGATTTCAGCTGTTTTATGAGTTGGCGAGTTTGTGTCAAAATCGGGTTGGGCTGACCACCGGACAGATTTTGGAGTATTGGCGCGGAAAAGAAAATAGTAAGCCCCTTGAAATGTTGGCGGTTTGGGATCATCTTATCAGTGATAAAAACGTTGAAAAGACGTTTGCGGATAACTTGGGTTATCTGTATAACCAGTTGATTGAAAAACGAATGGAATCGCTAATTGCCAAAGACCGAAACCAAAGTTTGAGTTTGGAAGAAAAAAAAGAATTAGTAGCATTATTACAGGCAAATAAAGCTGTTGGGTAAACCTACCGGTAAGAATAACGTTGGGTAAGAATACGCAGTTATGGTATAATCCGTGGCTGTATATAATTTGCCTTTTAACCTCAATAATCAATAAGTGCGGATATCAAATTTATGGAGCAAACCTCTAAATCTCAATTAAAATTGCTAATTGCTCAGGGAAAAGAACAGGGTTATTTGACTTTTGCCGAGGTGAACGATCACCTGCCTGAAGAATTGGTCGATGCCGAGCAGATTGAAGATATTATTCAAATGATCAACGACATGGGGATTCAAGTGCTGGAAAGCGCGCCGGATGCCGATGATTTGATGTTGAATGAAAATATCGCCGATGAAGATGCGGTGGAAGAAGCCACGCAGGTATTGTCGAGCGTAGAAGCCGAATTAGGCCGCACCACCGATCCGGTGCGAATGTATATGCGTGAAATGGGCAGCGTGGAACTACTGACCCGTGAAGGCGAAATTGATATTGCCAAACGTATCGAAGAAGGCATTAACGAAGTGCAAAGTGCGGTCGCCGAATATCCGGAAGCGATCACCTCCTTGCTGGAACAGTATGATCAAGTGGAAGCGGGCACGATTCGTTTAACCGATCTGATAACCGGTTTTGTGGACTTGAGTGATATTGTTACCGAAGAAGCGGTGGAATTGGCTGAAAATTTTGATGACGAAGAGAGCGAAAGCGCAGCGGTTGTTGATGATTTGGACGATGAGGAAGAGAGCGAAGAAGCCGATTCCGCTGATGCCGATGATTCGGACAACAGTATCGATCCGGAATTTGCCCGCCAAAAATTTGCCGAATTGAAAGAACAGTACAGTGTCACGCTGGAAGTGATCAGAAAACACGGTCGTACCAGCAAAAAAGCGAAAGAGCACATTGCGGTACTGTCCGATGTGTTCCAACAATTCCGCTTGGTGCCGAAACAGTTTGATAATTTAGTGTTGTTAATGCGCGGTATGTTAAAACGTATCCGCACCGAAGAGCGGTTATTGCGCCGTTTGGTCAACGAATACAGCAAAGTGCCGAGCAGTTACTTCCCGAAAGGGTTTATCGGCCATGAAACCAGCGACGGCTGGTTGGTCAAAGCACTCAGCGCTGGTAAGCCTTGGTCGGAGAAGTTAAAAAGCTATGAGCCTGAAATTCGCACGATCATCAGCAAATTTGAAGTGATCGAGAAAGACAGCAGCCTGTCGGTAGCGCAAATTCGTGAAATCGGCGAACGGATTTCGCAAGGCGAATTAAAAGCCCGTCGCGCCAAAAAAGAGATGGTGGAAGCCAACTTACGTTTGGTGATCTCGATTGCCAAAAAATACACCAATCGCGGTTTGCAATTCTTGGATTTGATTCAAGAAGGCAATATCGGCTTGATGAAAGCGGTGGATAAGTTTGAATATCGTCGCGGTTATAAATTCTCCACTTATGCGACTTGGTGGATTCGTCAGGCGATCACCCGTTCGATCGCTGATCAGGCGCGCACTATTCGTATTCCGGTGCATATGATTGAAACGATTAATAAATTAAATCGCATTTCCCGTCAAATGTTACAGGAAATGGGACGTGATGCCACGCCGGAAGAGTTGGCGGAACGCATGAATATGCCGGAAGATAAAATCCGTAAAGTGTTGAAAATTGCCAAAGAGCCGATCTCAATGGAAACGCCGATCGGGGACGACGACGATTCGCATTTGGGCGACTTTATCGAAGACAGCACCTTAGAGCTGCCGTTGGATTCCGCCACCGCCGAAAGCCTGAAAATGGCGACTCAAGAAGTGTTGGACGGCTTAACGCCGCGTGAAGCCAAAGTGCTGAGAATGCGTTTCGGTATTGACATGAACACTGACCACACGTTGGAAGAAGTGGGTAAACAGTTTGACGTGACCCGTGAACGGATTCGTCAAATCGAAGCCAAGGCGCTGCGCAAACTGCGCCACCCTAGCCGCTCCGAGAACCTGAAGAGCTTCTTAGACGAATAAAGCCGGCTAAAGACGCAAAGAGCGGTTGATCGCAAGATCACCGCTCTTTTTGTTTGACAGCATAAAGTCTGTTTTTTAGTCAACTGATTTGTGCAGCCTAGACTTGATTGCGCTATTCCTCTATAATCTCAGCTCTTTATGCCATCTGCATAAACCATCTTTTAGGCCCCATAGCTCAGTTGGTCAGAGCAGTCGACTCATAATCGATTGGTCACAGGTTCAAGTCCTGTTGGGGCCACCATCAAATTTTATAGTCTAAACGTTACAGTCCGAACGAAAATCCTTTACTATTCCATTTGGTTTCTGACTTTTCAACCGTTCTGGTCTGTTTTTCGGTTGGAGTATCTTTTAAGATTTCCGTGGTTTTGTGCGTAGTTTTATGCATAGTGGTGTTGCGTTGGCTTGTGCCTTGACTGAAAATCTGGCGCTCATATTTCGGAAGTTGTTTCTGCCAAACGGCGGAGCTTGGGGCAGAAATATTGGCGTTCGGTATCTGCGGTTTATGATCGCTGCCGTTTAAGGCAATATTATCGTGTTGCATTGGCTGGCGCGCGGTGTTGCCGCTCATCACTTGCTTGTGATATTCCTCAACGGTTTTCATGTCTTTGGTCGGCATATTATGCTTATGCGCTGTGTGTTGCATCGGGTGGACACAGGCAGCCAGCATAAAGGGTGACAATAAGATCAAATATTTTTTCATGGCTTTTTCCAAATATTTTCTTGTTAGATACGTTTTTAAATACGTTCGGTTTAAATACACTCTTTCAAAATAAAACAAACCGCACTTTTATCGCAAAAGTGCGGTTGTGCAGTACAACTTTAAAGCAGGTCGGCTAATCTACAGTGTTTTCATTTCATCTGCAATAATTTCTGCTTCAGGTCCTAAAATAACTTGTAAAGCATTGTCACCTAATTTCACGTTACCTTTCGAACCCAGCGCTTTCAGCTGTTTCTCGTTGATTTTACTGCGATCAAGCAACACCAAACGTAAACGGGTGATACAAGCATCAATGCTGCTGATATTCTCTTTGCCGCCTAAGGCTGCGACAAATTGCTGCGCTTTTTCCCGTTTGTTGATTGCCGCTTGGCTGGTATTGGCGGTTTGCGCGGCTTCTTCATCTTGCATATCTTCCCGTCCGGGCGTTTTTAATCTGAACATTTTGATACAGGCGGTAAAGATAACATAGTAAATAACCGAGAAGACCAAGCCTTGCAAAATCAGCATATACCAATTTTGCGCCAGCGGATTTTGTGACGACAGCACCATATCGACCAAACCGGCGCTGAAGCCGAAACCGGCAATCCATTGCATGGTGGCGGCGAAGAACACCGAGATACCGGTCAGCAAAGCGTGAACAACATATAACAACGGCGCAACGAACATAAAGGAGAATTCGAGCGGTTCGGTGATGCCGGTGAAGAACGATGCCAAGGCGGCGGCAATCATCAGTGAAGCCACTTTGGTTTTGTTTTCCGGTCTTGCCATGTGGTAAATCGCCAATGCGGCGCCAGGCAAGCCGAACATCATAATCGGGAAGAAACCGGCTTGGTACATACCGGTCACGCCTAGCACCGCGCGGCCTTCCGCCAAAGATTGTGCGCCGCCGAGGAAGTTAGGAATGTCGTTGATACCGGCAACGTCGAACCAGAATACCGAGTTCAGGGCATGGTGCAAACCGATTGGAATCAATAACCGGTTGAAGAAGCCGTAGATACCGGCACCGACTGCGCCCATATCTTTGATGGATTCACCGAAGCCGACCAAGCCGCCGAAAATCACCGGCCAGACGTAAAGCAAAATAAATGATAAGACGATAGCAGCAATGGAAACTAAAATCGGTACCAGGCGTTTACCGCTGAAAAATGCTAGTGCCGCCGGCAGTTCCGTTTTATAGTAGCGGTTGTAGATAGCGGCTGAAATCGCACCGACTAAAATACCGACAAATTGGTTGTTGATTTTGCCGAAAGCGGCGGGAACTTGATCAATTGCGATCCCTTCCAATTGTGCGACCGCACCGGGTGACAGCAGGGTGGTGACAACCATAAATCCGACTAAGCCGGATAAGGCGGCGGAACCGTGCTTGTCTTCTGACATACCGAACGCCACACCGACGGCGAACAGCAATGACATATTATCAATAATGGCGGCGCCGGATTTGATTAGCAATGCGGCCAATTGGCTGTCTGCGCCCCAGCCGTTAGGATCAAGCCAATAGCCGATCCCCATCAAAATGGCGGCTGCCGGTAGTGCCGCGACGGGAACCATTAAGGCTCGTCCGATGCGTTGTAAATAACTCAGGATAGACATAACTCAACCTCTCTCAAGGGTTTAGCGAACAAATGAATGATATATTTTTTATCAAAAAATATCTTTAGGGTAAGGCTCTAATATACTGACTTTTCTGATGGAGCATTGCAAGTTTTTTCTATAAAAAATGTGACTGAAATCAATCTTGATTTTCATTAAAAAAAATGATTAAATTGATCCAGTTTTTATCCACGCTGTATTATTGAAAGGAAAGGAGAAGCAAGATGAGATTAATTCCATTAAAGAGCGCTGCGCAAGTGAGCCGTTGGGCGGCGAATTATATTGTCAAAAAAATTAATGCGTTTCAGCCGACCGCTGAAAAACCGTTTGTGTTGGGGCTGCCGACCGGCAGTACGCCGTTGCAGACCTATAAAGAGCTGATCAAATTATATCAACAAGGCGCGGTCAGTTTTAAAAATGTGGTGACCTTTAACATGGACGAATACGTCGGTTTGCCGCAGGATCACGAACAGAGCTATCATACCTTTATGTGGGAGAACTTTTTTAATCATGTTGACGTGCAGCCGCAAAATGTCAATATTTTGAATGGCAACACCGCCGATCACGACCAAGAGTGCCGTCAATATGAAGAAAAAATCCGCTCTTACGGCAAAATCCACCTGTTTATGGGCGGTGTCGGCAGTGACGGACATATCGCCTTCAACGAGCCGGGATCGTCGTTAAGCTCCAGAACACGGATTAAAACGCTGACCGAAGACACGCTGATCGCCAATTCCCGCTTCTTTGACAATGACCTGAGCAAAGTGCCGAAATATGCGCTGACCATCGGCGTAGCGACTTTATTAGATGCGGAAGAAGTACTGATTTTGGCAACAGGGCATAATAAGGCGTTGGCTTTGCAGGCTGGGGTTGAAGGCTGTGTTAATCACTTATGGACAATCAGTGCGCTGCAAATGCACACCAAAGCGGTTTTGGTCTGTGACGAACCGGCAACGCAGGAGTTAAAAGTGAAAACCGTCAAATATTTCACCAATTTGGAAGCGGCTGAAATTGCCAGTGTAGCCTAAGGGGGCGACTATGCGTTATGCGTTGACCAACGGTGTGGTTTACACCGCCGACAAGGTGCTGTATCAGCATGCGGTGATTGTAAATGACGGCGTGATTGAAGCGGTTGTTCAGCAAGATCAGTTGGAAAGTTCAATTGAACAGATTGATTTGCAAGGTAAAAATCTCAGTGCTGGTTTTATCGATCTGCAACTCAATGGTGCAGGCGGTGTGATGTTCAATTTAGACACTACCGTCGAAACCTTGCACACTATGCAGCAAACCAATATGCGCTACGGCTGCACCAGCTATCTGCCGACTTTTATTACTGCACCGGACGAGGGCATGAAAAGTGCGGTAGCGGTGATGCGCGACTATTTGCAGGACAGCGACAATGCCAATCAGGCGCTGGGGCTGCATTTGGAAGGGCCTTATCTCAGTTTGGAGAAAAAAGGCGTGCACCGTCCGCAATATATCCGCCAGATTTCTCCTGAAATGCTGGAATTTCTGTGTGCCAACGGCGATGTCATCACCAAACTTACTATTGCGGCGGAAAACGAAGCCGCCAATTATGTGCAACGCTTTACCGACAGCGGCATTTTGGTTTCGTTGGGGCACTCCAATGCGGATTATGCGCTGGCAAAACAGCGGATCGCAGAGGGGATCGGCTTTGCCACCCATTTGCATAATGCGATGTCGCCGATCAGTTCGGGGCGCGATATGGGCGTGGTCGGTGCGGTGCTGGATTCGGATATTTACACCGGCATTATCGTGGACGGTTTGCATGTAACGTGGTCGAATATCCGTTTTGCCAAACAGCTCAAAGGCGAAAAACTTGTCGTCGTCACCGATGCAACGGCAGCCGCCGGCGCCGATATCGAATGGTTTGATTTTGTCGGCACCAAAGTGATCGTTAAAGACGGCAAGTGTTATGATGAGAAAACCGGCAGCCTTGGCGGCTCGGCGATCACGATGATTGAATCGGTGCAGAACTTAGTGGAACAGGTTGGTATCGACTTGGCGGAAGCGCTGCGAATGTGTTCGCTTTATCCGGCAAAAGCGATTGGCGTCGACCGCACTTTGGGATCGATTGAAGCTGGAAAAGTGGCGAATTTGACGGTGTTTGATCACCGTTTCCAAGTGTCGGCAACCGCAGTCAACGGCGTATTGCATTATTATAATTAATTGATAATATAATAATTTCTATAATAAGAATGCGCTAAAGTGCGGTATGGAAGGAACTATACCGCACTTTTTACATAGGGAAGAGCTGAAGAACCGCCAATCTGCATGAGCATCGGCGAAAAATGTAAGGGTAAAGATGACAGTGAATAACCAAATGCAAATAGTCAATGTCGATTTTGTGAAGCAGGCGAACGGTGCGCTGGTGTATCGTTTGATTGATCAACACGGCCCGATTTCCCGCATTCAAGTGTCTGAAATGAGCGGCTTGGCGGCGGCCAGTGTGACGAAAATCACCCGCAATTTACTCCGTTTCGGCTTGATCAAAGAGGTCGCCCAGCAGGAATCCACCGGCGGGCGGCGGGCGATTTCCATTGTGGCGGAACGGGAAAAATTTGCCAATTTGCTGATCCGTTTAGGGCGGACCACGGTCACGATTGCGGTTATGGATTTGACCACCCATATTTTGTTCAAACAGAAGTATCAACTGAAAACCGATCAATCGCTGGAAGGATTGGAACGTTATCTCATCACCCTAATTCGGCAAACCTTAAGTTCGCTGCAACGCCCCGATTTACACATTATTGCTTGCGGTATCACCGTGCCCGGATTTGTGGATCAGGATAACAACACGATCCGTTATATGCCGCAATTCAACTTGGAAAAGCCTTGGAAATTGGCTGAAAAGATTCGGCAGCAGGTGAATATTCCGGTTTTTATCGGCCATGATGTCAGGGCATTGGCGTTGGCAGAATTCTATTTCGGTAAAACCCGGGATACCAGCGATTCGATTTTGTTACGCATTCACCGTGGAGTCGCCGCCGGAATCATTTTCAACAAAACGGTGTTGAGCGGCAGTAAAAGCAATCTGGGGGAAATCGGCCACACCCAAGTCGATCCGCTGGGGAAACGTTGCAAGTGCGGTAATTTCGGTTGTCTGGAAACCATTGTCAGCAATCAGGCGATTGAAGATAGCGTGCGCCAATTGTTACAGCAGGGACACCAAAGCGAATGGGTTTCTTTGCAACAGTTTGATTTAGCGGCAATTTGCCATGGCGTAAACCAAGGCGATCCGCTGCTGGTCGAACTGTTTCAAAAGCTCGGCCGCCACATCGGGCAGGTTTTGGCGGTGTGCAGCAATCTGCTGAATCCGGAAAAAATTATTTTATCCGGAGAAATCACCCAAGCGCAAAAGGTTTTGTTTCCGGCAATCGAACGTACATTACGGGCAACGGCGCTACCGCACTTTGTGGAAAATACCATGCTGGAAGCTTCGGAATTGGCGCATGATGATGTTATCGGCGCGTTTGCCCTCATCAAACGGGCGTTATGGAACGGGGAATTGTTGATTCAATTGCTGGACGAGTCGGTGGATTAAATCCATTTGTTCGGGGGATTTTGCAAAAATTCGATTGTAAATTGTGCGGCAAGTGATTAAACTGGTTAATCTGTGTCCGAATAGATAAAAAAAGTGTTTTTTTACTAAAAAACGGTTGACGAGTAGGGCTGATCTTAGCATAATTAGCCCCGCAAAACCGATGAGGTGAACGCAGAAAGTAAATGAATGGCTATGTAGCTCAGTTGGTTAGAGCACAACACTCATAATGTTGGGGTCACAGGTTCGAATCCCGTCATAGCCACCATATTTTCTTGAGCGCGGGAATGGCGAAATTGGTAGACGCACCAGATTTAGGTTCTGGCGCCGCGAGGTGTGTGGGTTCAAGTCCCTCTTCCCGCACCATTCATTTCAAGGTTTGCAAGGTTATAGATGGGGTATCGCCAAGCGGTAAGGCACTGGGTTTTGATCTCAGCATTCCTAGGTTCGAATCCTAGTACCCCAGCCATCAACTGATCTTATATCAAATAACGGAATTTTTGTTTTATTGGGGTATCGCCAAGCGGTAAGGCACTGGGTTTTGATCTCAGCATTCCTAGGTTCGAATCCTAGTACCCCAGCCATTAAACAAAACATTCAATCCAAATTGCGGAAGTGGCGAAATTGGTAGACGCGCTAGGTTCAGGTCTTAGAGCCTTAACGGGTGTGGGGGTTCAAGTCCCCCCTTCCGCACCATTCTTTTCTGATTGTTCTAAAAATTCCACATTTTAATTGTCTTTTCTTTTTGTCGGCTTTCCATTTCGTTAGTTTTTTATTCTCTATTCCTCTGAATGGTTTGATACACTGCGCATTTTATTAAAATACCGCTTGATTAATACATAAAAAAGGTTCAAATTAACCTACATCTATTTTTTGTAGCATATACTTTTTATTTTTAATCAGGTTGGGAAAGAATAATGTGTGAAAAAGAATTCGAGTTAAAACAAAAAGGCAAGCTGGCAAGGCTGACTAACCGCACTTTCAAGTTTGATCAGCGGATCAAAGACGGTTGGTTTTCTGCGGTTTATTTCTTAAAAACGACAAAAATTGTAGCAAATCGTATTCCTAAGCAAACAGTGACGATGCAATTTTTCCAGAAAAATGAAGCTATTGTCTGTGGTATGGACGAGGCGATTGCGCTGCTGCACACCTTTGCCGCGAATCCGCAAAATCTTAAAATCTGGGCGCTGAATGACGGCGATAAGATTTCCCCGTTTGAAACCGTGCTGATGATCGAAGGTTATTATGAAGACTTCGGTTATCTGGAAGGGATTATCGACGGCATTTTGGCGCGCCGCACGTCGGTCGCGACCCATGTGTATAATGTGGTGCAGGCGGCGGGCGAGAAGCAGGTGATTTTTATGGGCGATCGCGACGATCACTATTCGCAGCAGGCCGGTGACGGTTATGCGGCTTATATCGGCGGCATGAGCGCACAGGCAACCTATGCGATGAACGAATGGTGGGGAACCGAAGGTGTCGGTACGATGCCGCATGCCTTGATTCAGCTGTTTAACGGCGATCTGATTCAGGCTTGCGAAGCCTATTTGGCGACCTTTCCGCATGATAATCTGGTGGCGTTGGTCGATTACAATAATAACGTGATCGAAGATTCGTTGAACGTTGCCCGTCACTTTGGGGAAAAATTGTACGGCGTACGGGTTGATACCTCCGCCAATATGGTCGATCAATATTTCCTGAAAAACCAGCATGAATTCGGGCAATACGATTTGCGCGGTACCAATCCGCGTTTGATTAAATTATTACGCCGCCATTTGGACGCCGAAGGATTTCAGCATGTGAAAATTATCGTCAGCGGCGGCTTCGATTCGACAAAAATCAAGTTATTCGAGCAGTTGGGCACGCCGGTCGATTCCTACGGTGTCGGTTCCAATTTATTGAAAGTGAATATCGGTTTCACCGGCGATTGTGTGCGTTTAAACGGCGAAGAACAGGCTAAACAGGGGCGTAAGTATCACTTTAACCCGCGTTTGCACGCGGTGGAATATACGGCGGAGCAGGAGTAAGAGTATGCAGTTACGGCAATATGCGGATTATCTGGTCGAATGGCTGGAACAGCAACGCCAATTTTATGGCGCAAAAGGCTATGTGATCGGGATCAGCGGCGGGATTGACTCGGCAGTGGCGGTACATTTGCTGATGAAAACCGGCGCACCGGTGCAGGGCGTGATTTTGCCGTCGCAAACCACTTCTGCGCAGGATATTCAAGACGCTTATACGGTGGCAGACAATGCCGGCTGTGCGGTGATTGAAGTGCCGATCAGTGAAACGTACCGCACTTTTATGCAAAGTATGCAGCCATTGTTCCGTGACGATGCCGAGCGGCAAAATGTGATTGCCGGCAATGTGCAGGCACGGCTGCGCATGGTTGCCCTCTATGCGGCGGCGCAAAACCGGCAGGCGATTGTGGTCGGCACCGACAATGCGGCGGAATGGCATACCGGCTATTTCACCAAATACGGTGACGGCGGAGTTGATGTGGTGCCGTTGGTGCAGCTGCGCAAAGAGCAGGTTTTTGAGTTGGGGCGTTTGCTAAACGTGCCGCAAGCGGTGCTGGACAAAGCGCCGAGCGCCGGTTTGTGGCAAGGGCAGACCGACGAAGACGAAATGGGGGTGAGCTATGCCGAAATCGACGCTTTCCTGCGTGGTGAAAGCGTTTCGCCACAGGCGCAGCGGCAGATTGATTTCTGGCATAACCGTTCGCACCATAAACGCATGCTGGCACCGGCACCCAAGAAACCGACTGAAGTGTAATCGGTTAGGGCTAAAAGTGCGGTTTTGGACTTTGTCATAACATAATTTGTCATAGCATAAGCAGCATCAAAAAATGCCGTTCAGTTTGCACCGAGCGGCATGTTATTTTGGGTTGTCGAGATGATTGTGGTTATAAACCGGCCTTATAGTCCGTTTGCGCCTGTTCGTAATTTTGAATTACAGCGGCGTTTGGTTTGCCGCTGATTAACGAACCGATCACGATCGCAGCCGAAGACAGCAAGAAGCCCGGAATCATTTCATAAACACCGCTATTTGGCACTAGCTCATTCCAGAAAGTGACGACTAATGCGCCGGTCAGCATACCGGCCATAGCACCGCCGGAATTGGTGCGTTTCCAAAATAAAGAGAATAAAACCAAGGGGCCGAATGCACTGCCGAAGCCTGCCCAAGCGTGTTCGACCAGCTTTAGCACCTGACTTTGCGGATTTTGTGCAATTGCAATCGCAATGATCGCAATGACTAACACCATGGCGCGCCCAAGCCAAACCAGTTCTTTATCGCTGGCATTCGGTTTGATAAAGCCGCGGTAGAAATCTTCGGTAATCGCGCTGGAGGAGATCAATAGCTGGCAACTTAGGGTGCTCATCACCGCAGCAAGGATTGCAGACAGTAAAATACCGGCAATCCATGGATTAAACAAATGGCGCGCCAATTCGATAAAAATCTGCTCGCGGTTGCTGTTGACCGCACTTGCCAGTTCCGGATTGGCATAGAAATAGGCAATTCCGAAAAAACCGACACCGACCGCACCAAGCAGGCAGAAAATCATCCATGACATTCCGATCCGCCGCCCACTGGTCAGCGCGTGTACGTTTTCCGCCGCCATAAAGCGTGCCAAGATGTGCGGTTGTCCGAAATAGCCCAAACCCCACGCCATCAGGCTCAGCAACCCGAGCAGTGACGTACCGCTCCACATATCGGTAAAATTACGGCCTACATCGTCACCGGCGGCGGCCAATACCGCAGGCAATTCATCAATACCGCCAATGGCAAACAGCACCATCACCGGCGTAATAATCAAGGCGAGTACCATTAAGGTCGCTTGCACGGTATCTGTCCAGCTGACCGCCAAGAAGCCGCCGATAAAGGTGTAAATAATCGTGGCCAGCGCACCGTACCAAAGTGCGGTCTGGTAAGGCGTGCCGAACAGATTTTCAAACAGGCGTGCTCCGGCGACGACACCGGCCGAGCAGTAGATGGTGAAGAAAAACAGGATAATCGCCGCAGCGATGATTTTTAACATTTTGTGTTCGGCGCCGAAACGGGCTTGGAAATATTCCGGCAAGGTCAGCGCATTATCGTGGGTTTCGGTAAACACCCGCAGCCGTCCGGCAACGAAGTACCAGTTCAAATAAGCGCCGATAGTCAAGCCGATGGCAATCCAAGCCTCAACCAGACCGGCGGCATAGACCGCACCGGGCAGTCCCATCAATAACCAGCCGGACATATCCGACGCACCGGCGGACATACCGGTGACAAAACCGCCCAAACTGCGGCCGCCAAGAATGTAGTCGGATAAATTATTAGTATAACGGTACGCCAGTACCCCAATCAGCAGCATGCCGATAATATAAATCGTAAACGTAATAATCGTTGGATCGTATCCAAACATAAACAGATCCTATGCAGAATTTTTAAAAAGGGGCAAAGTATAGCATTGATTTGACTTAGACGGTTAGTTTCTCGCGCCAAAAATTGCCGTGCCGATCCGCACTTGGGTTGAACCGCACTTTATCGCCATCGCCATATCGCCGCTCATGCCTAATGACAAGGTGTCGATTTGCTGTTCAGGCAGGGCAAGTTGCAGTTGTCGAAACAGCTGCTGCATTCGGCTGAAAGCCTGTTGTTGCACAGCCGGATCATCGCTGTCTTGCGGAATCGCCATCAAGCCGCGCAGGCGTAAATTGGGCAAGGCGACAATCTTTTCGGCAAGCGGCAGTAATTCGTTCGCTGCAATCCCCGATTTAGAGGTTTCGGCGCTGATATTAATTTGAATCAGCACATTTAACGGCGCAAGTGCGGTCGGGCGTTGTTGGCTGAGGCGAGCGGCGATTTTCAGCCGATCCACGGTTTCGATCCAATCGAAATGTTCCGCCACCAAACGGCTTTTATTGGATTGCAGCGGCCCGATAAAATGCCATTCTAAATTGACGTTTTTTGCTTGAAAATATTGGATTTTTTCTACGCCTTCCTGCACATAATTTTCACCGAATGCCTGTTGTCCGGCTTGAATTGCCTCTTCAATCGCAGCAAGGGACTTGGTTTTGCTCACTGCCAGTAGTTTCACACTGCCCAAAGTGCGGTTTGTTTGTTGGCAGCAATCGGCGATTTGCTGATGAATTTCAGAGAGATTGTGTTGAATGGACATGGCTGAATTGTGCTTGGGGTTAAATAAAAAAGTGCGGTTATTCTAGCGTGGAATGGCGGGGCTGTCTAAATAAGAGTGGTTGTTTAGGCTAAAAATCGCTACGCTATAGTTGATTTATCAGTATTTTTTGTCTTTCTCCAACTTTTTATTGACAATATTAGCGAAATTCTGTATTTCTATCACATCAAAAATTTTGAAAATTTAACCAAATCATGCAAAACAACACTATGACCACCACCATTATGATGATTACCATGCGTAAGTTCGTGGCGGGTTAGTGTTACATAACGAAATCAGAAGAACCCGCACCCATCAAGTGCGGGTTTTTTAATATTTAAAATTAACACGACATTAAATAACAATCAGGAGAACAATTATGCGAGTGCTTAAATTTGGCGGAACGTCGCTGGCGAATCCGGAGCGGTTTTTACAGGCTGCCGGTTTGATCGAACAGGCGCATTTGAACGATCAGGCGGCGGGCGTGCTGTCGGCACCGGCGAAAATCACCAACTATCTGGTGGCGTTGGTGGAAAAAGCCAGTGGCGGCGAAGCCTTTGAGCAAGATTTTAACGAAGCCCTCCATATTTTCTACCGCATCATCGATGGTTTGCACCAAGCCAATCCCAAACTCGACAAAATCACTCTTCTGCAAGTTATTGACAACGAATTCACCCAATTGAAAAGCACGTTAAACGATATCCAGCGCAACCGGCGTTGCCCGGACAGTGTGAATGCGACCATTTTATGTCGTGGTGAAAAGCTGTCGATTGCGATGATGAAAGCTTGGTTTGAGGCTAAAGGCTATCAAGTCACGCAAATCGATCCGGTGGAAAAACTGGTCGCCAAAGGCTCTTATTTGGAATCTTCGGTCAGCATCAGCAAATCCAAGCCGCGTGTCGATGCCGCTTCTATTCCGAAACAAAATATCGTGCTGATGGCGGGTTTTACTGCCGGTAACGAACAAGGCGAGCTGGTATTGTTGGGGCGCAACGGTTCCGATTATTCGGCGGCGGTGCTGGCGGCATGTTTAGATGCCGATTACTGTGAAATTTGGACGGACGTAGACGGTGTTTACACCTGCGATCCGCGTTTGGTGCACGATGCCCGTCTGTTGGACAGCTTGTCCTACCAAGAGGCGATGGAGCTGTCCTATTTCGGGGCGAAAGTGATTCACCCGCGCACCATCGGGCCGCTGGTCAGATGCAGCATTCCTTGCGTGATTAAAAATACCGCCAATCCGGACGCACCGGGCACATATATCAATAACGACGTGAAATCCGACAGTTTGCAGGTGAAAGGGATCACCAATTTGGACAACGTATCGATGTTCAATATTTCCGGGCCGGGTATGCAGGGCATGGTCGGCATGGCGGCGCGCGTGTTCTCTACCATGTCGAAAGCCGGTATTTCGGTAATTTTGATTACTCAGTCTTCATCTGAATACAGTATCAGTTTTTGCGTGCCGAGCAAATCTTCCGTCGTGGCAAAACACGCGTTGGAACAAGAATTTGCCTATGAATTGGAACATAAACAGCTCGAACCGTTGGAGGTCAGCGACAATTTGTCGATTGTGTCCGTTGTCGGCGACGGTATGAAGAAAGCCAAAGGTATCGCTGCGCGTTTCTTTACCGCACTTGCCAAAGCCAACATCAATATTGTGGCGATCGCACAAGGTTCTTCCGAACGTTCGATTTCCACCGTCGTGCCGCAAAATAAATCGGTGCAGGCGGTCAAAGCCACGCACCGTGCGCTGTTTACCCATCATCAAGTGGTTGATGTGTTTGTGGTCGGCACCGGTGGCGTCGGCGGCGAACTGGTTGATCAAATTCAGCGCCAAACCGAGTATCTGGAAAAAAAGAATATCGCAATTCGCGTTTACGGCTTGGCGAATTCCAAGCATTTATTATTGAGTGAACAGCCGCTGAGTTTGAACCGCTGGCGTGAACAATTGGCGCAGGCGGACGGTGAATATTCGGTTGAGCGTTTGGTGAAATTTGTTCAGGATAATAATCTGGTCAATCCTGTGTTAGTGGACTGCACTTCAAATCAGGAAATCGCCAATCAATATGTGAGCTTCTTAAGTGCGGGTTTCCATGTGGTGACGCCGAACAAAAAAGCCAATACTTCCGATGTAGATTACTACTTGCGTTTAAGAGCGGTGGCGGCGCAAAATCAGCGCAAATTTATGTACGATACCAATGTCGGCGCCGGTTTGCCGGTGATCGACAACCTGCAGAAATTGTTGGCGGCAGGGGACGAAGTGTTGCAGTTCGACGGTATTTTGTCTGGTTCACTATCCTTTATTTTCGGCAAACTGGAAGAGGGCTTGAGCCTGTCGCAAGCGACCGCACTTGCCAAAGAAAAAGGCTTCACCGAGCCGGATCCGCGCGATGATCTGTCCGGCAGCGATGTGGCGCGCAAATTGTTGATCATTGCCCGTGAAAACGGCTTGATGTTGGAGCTGAGCGACGTCGAAGTGGAAGGGGTGTTGCCGCAAGGTTTTGCCGAGGGGAAAAACGTGGCGGAGTTTATGGCGCAATTGCCAGAGTTAGATGCGGAATTTACGCAACGTGTCGCTGATGCCACGGCAAAGGGACAAGTATTGCGCTATGTCGGACGGTTAGACCACGGTAAATGTAAAGTGTCGATTGCGGCAGTGGACGGCGATAACCCGTTATACAAAGTAAAAAACGGCGAGAATGCGCTGGCATTTTATACCCGTTATTACAACCCGATTCCGCTGTTGCTGCGCGGCTACGGCGCCGGTAACGATGTGACCGCAGCCGGTATTTTCGCCGATATTCTGCGTACCCTGCAAAACGGAGGCGGCAACTAATGGCTCAAGATATGTTGAGAGTATATGCCCCAGCCTCCAGCGCCAATGTCAGCGTCGGTTTCGACACGCTGGGGGCGGCGATTTCGCCGATTGACGGTTCGTTATTGGGCGATGTGGTGCAGATTGAAGCGATCGCCGACGGATTCGAGCTGGAAAGCGCCGGTTATTTCGTGCGCAAATTGCCGAAAGAGCCGCAGAAAAATATCGTGTATCAAGCCTATGTGTTGTTCAGCGAGCGGTTAAAACTGCGCAACAGCAAAGTGCGGTCACTGCGCTTGACGTTGGAAAAAAATATGCCGATCGGATCAGGCTTGGGCTCCAGCGCCTGCTCGATCGTGGCGGCGTTGGTGGCGTTGAATAAATTTCACCAAGAGCCGTTTTCCAAAATGGAATTGTTGGAAATGATGGGCGAACTGGAAGGAAGGATTTCCGGCTCGATTCACTATGATAACGTTGCGCCGTGCTTTTTGGGCGGCGTGCAGTTGATGGTGCAGTCGCTGGGCAACATCAGTCAAACTCTGCCGTTTTTCGACCAATGGTATTGGGTGCTGGCGTATCCGGGGATTGAGGTTTCTACTGCCGAAGCGCGTGCGATTCTGCCGAAGAGCTACAGCCGTCAGGACGTGATCGATCACGGGCGCTATTTGGGCAGTTTCGTACACGCCTGCCACACCCATCAGGAGAGTCTGGCGGCATTGATGATGAAAGATGTGATCGCCGAGCCGTACCGTGAGCAGCTATTGCCGAATTATGATAATGTCAAACAAGGCTGTCGTGATTTGGGCGCGCTGGCAACCGGCATTTCCGGCTCAGGCCCGACCATTTTTGCGATTGCACCGGATTTAACCACCGCGAGCAAAGTGGCAACCTATTTGGAAAACAATTATTTACAAAATAACGAAGGCTTTGTCCATGTTTGTCAGGTTGATAATCAAGGTGCAAGACTGCTAGACTAATAACATGTTACGGCTTTTTGAACGCGACAAAGTAGGGGCGGATTGTATATCCGCCCGAACCGCACTTTGCATTTTTCCTTTAGTGATTAAGTGCCTATATCGAGCTTCGTATACGGGCGGATATACAATCCGCCCCTGCTTAGCTCATTAATAACTTTGTTAATAATCTGGGCAGATATGCAATCCGTCCCTACATTGCCTCGCTGAACAAGTGAGCACCAAATCATAATTAAAGGATTTTTTAATGAATTTATACAATATCAAGCATCCGGAAGAGCAGGTGAATTTCGCGCAAGCGGTGCGCCAAGGGTTAGGCAAAAACCAAGGGTTGTTCTTCCCAGAAGTGATCCCACAATTAGACAATGTTGAAGCCTTGCTGGAACTGCCGTTGGTGGAACGTAGCCAAGCGATTTTGGCTGCCTTAATCGGCGAAGAATTGCCAAGTGCGGTATTAAATCAAATCATCAGCGATGCGTTCACATTCCCTGCACCGTTGGTTAAGGTGGAAGAAAATATTTATGCGTTGGAGCTGTTTCACGGTCCAACCTTGGCATTTAAAGATTTCGGCGGACGCTTTATGGCACGCACGTTAGCGGCGATTCGCGGCGAAGGCAAAATCACCATTCTGACCGCCACTTCCGGCGATACCGGCGCTGCGGTAGCGCACGCTTTCCACGGGTTAGACAACATTGAAGTGGTGATTCTGTATCCGAAAGGCAAAATCAGCCCGTTGCAAGAAAAATTGTTCTGCACCTTGGGCGGCAATATCAGCACCGTGGCGATTAACGGCGATTTTGACGATTGCCAAGCGTTAGTCAAAAAGGCGTTTGACGATCAAGCATTGCGTGAGGCAATCGGTTTGAATTCCGCCAACTCGATCAACATCAGCCGTTTATTGGCGCAGGTGTGCTATTACTTTGAAGCGGTGGCGCAACTGCAGCAAGAAAAACGTGATAACGTGGTGGTTTCCGTGCCGAGCGGCAATTTCGGTAACTTGACCGCCGGATTAATTGCCAAATGGTTGGGCTTGCCGATTAAACGCTTTATCGCCTCGACCAACGCCAACGACACCGTGCCGCGTTACTTAAAGAGCGGTCAGTGGCAGCCGAACGCCACCGTCGCCACCTTATCCAATGCGATGGACGTGAGCCGCCCGAACAATTGGCCGCGGGTGGAAGAGATTTTCAAACGCAACAACTGGCATTTAAACGAGCTGCACTCATTTGCCCGCAGCGATGCCGAAACCGAAACTGCACTTCAAGCCATGCAAGCCAAAGGCTACCTGTGCGAACCGCACGGCGCGATTGCTTACGATACCTTAAGTGCGGATCTGCAAGCCGGTGAAACCGGTATCTTCCTCTGCACCGCCCACCCTGCGAAATTCAAAGAGAGTGTTGATCGGATTCTGAATTTGGATCTGCCGTTACCGCCAGCGTTGGACAAACACAACAAATTGCCGCTGTTGTCCGATGAAATGGATAACGATTTCAGTTTGTTGAGAGCATATTTGTTGAAAAAATAGGTTGAAACCATTTAACGAAAAGCGAGCCGAAAGGTTCGCTTTTGTTTTATCCGATAACGACTTGTACGGAAAGTGCGGTTTGCAACCGCACTTTTGCCGTTAAAGCCAAAAAATCCTTGATCTAGCCCAAAGAATTCAAATAAAGTGGTGGCAGACAAACACAGAGGGTGTAATATGTAACAATTTAATAACAATAGATGCGGCGAATGTCTGTTGTTAGCCAAGCGCGATTTACTCTACTTACTCACTATCACAATGACGAGGTGTAATGATGTCAGATTTCTTAACCCATTATCGAGCTCACGTTGCGGAACGGCAACAACAAGGCGTGGTTGCCAAGCCGTTGGATGCCGAGCAAACCGCACAGCTAGTCGAATTACTAAAAAAACCAGTGAATGGCGAAGAAGATTTTCTGGTGGAATTATTTGAAAACCGTGTGCCTGCCGGTGTTGATGAAGCGGCATATGTGAAAGCCTCATTTTTGTCGGCGTTGGTCGGCGGCGATGTCAGTTCGCCGCTGATTTCCGCGGAAAGAGCGGTTGAGTTGTTGGGGACGATGCAGGGCGGTTACAATATCGAGCCGTTGCTCAAAGCGCTGGATAATGAAAAGCTGGCGCCGTTGGCGGCGACCGCACTTTCGTTCACGTTATTGATGTTTGACAATTTCCACGATGTGGTTGAAAAAGCCAATGCAGGTAACGTTTACGCCAAACAAATCCTGCAATCTTGGGCGGACGCCGAATGGTATTTATCACGCCCGAAATTAGCCGAAAAAATCACCGTTACCGTGTTTAAAGTCACCGGCGAAACCAACACTGATGATCTTTCTCCGGCGCAAGATGCGTGGTCACGCCCGGATATTCCGCTGCACGCGTTATCCATGCTGAAAAATGAACGCGAAGGTATTCAGCCTGATGAAGCCGGTGTTATCGGCCCGATTAAACAAATCGAGGCGTTGAAACAAAAAGGCTTTCCGCTGGCTTATGTCGGCGATGTGGTCGGCACCGGATCGTCACGCAAATCGGCAACCAATTCGGTGTTATGGTTTATGGGCGATGATATTCCGTTTGTGCCGAATAAACGAGCCGGCGGTGTGGTGTTGGGCAGCAAAATCGCACCGATTTTCTTTAATACCTTAGAAGATGCCGGTGCGCTGCCGATTGAGGTTGATGTCAATAATCTGGAAATGGGCGATGTGATCGACATTTATCCGTATCAAGGCAAAATCTGCAAGCACGGCAGCGATCAGGTGTTGGCGGAATTCAGCTTAAAAACCAATGTGTTATTGGACGAAGTGCGTGCCGGCGGACGGATTCCGCTGATTATCGGACGGGGCTTGACCCATAAGGCGCGCTGTGAACTGGGCTTACCGGAAAATGACGTGTTTGCCAAACCGAAAGCCACCGAACAGAGCGATAAAGGTTTTACGCTGGCGCAAAAAATGGTCGGTCGTGCCTGCGGCGTCGAGGGTATCCGTCCGGGACAATATTGCGAACCGCGAATGACATCGGTCGGCTCGCAGGACACCACCGGTCCGATGACTCGCGACGAATTGAAAGATTTGGCCTGTTTGGGTTTCTCAACCGATCTGGTGATGCAATCGTTCTGCCATACCGCCGCTTACCCGAAACCGGTTGATGTCACCACACACCACACGTTGCCTGACTTTATTATGAATCGCGGCGGCGTTTCACTGCGCCCGGGTGACGGTATTATCCACTCGTGGTTAAACCGGATGTTGCTGCCGGATACCGTTGGTACGGGCGGCGATTCGCATACCCGTTTCCCGATAGGAATTTCGTTCCCCGCAGGCTCGGGTTTGGTAGCGTTTGCGGCGGCAACCGGCGTAATGCCGTTGGATATGCCGGAGTCGGTGTTGGTGCGTTTCAGCGGCACAATGCAGCCGGGCATTACCCTGCGCGATTTGGTGCATGCGATTCCGTATTATGCGATTCAGCAAGGCTTGCTGACGGTGGAGAAAAAAGGGAAGAAAAATATTTTCTCAGGCCGTATTTTAGAGATCGAAGGCTTGGAAAATCTGAAAATCGAGCAGGCGTTCGAATTGTCAGACGCGTCGGCGGAGCGCTCGGCGGCGGCTTGTACGATTAAATTGGATAAAGAACCGATTATCGAATACCTCAATTCCAATATCACCCTGTTGAAATGGATGATTGCCGAAGGTTACGGTGATGTCCGTACGATTGAGCGCCGGATTAAAGGAATGCAGGCGTGGTTGGCAAATCCGCAATTAATGGAAGCTGATGCCGATGCGGAATATGCGGCGGTGATTGAAATCAATCTGGACGAGATCAAAGAACCGATTCTGTGTGCGCCGAACGATCCTGATGATGCGCGCAAACTGTCCGAAGTCGCAGGCGATAAAATCGACGAGGTCTTTATCGGCTCTTGCATGACCAACATCGGGCATTTCCGTGCCGCCGGAAAATTACTGGATAAATTCAAAGAGGTGATTCCGACCCGTTTATGGATTGCCCCGCCGACCAAAATGGACGCCGCTTTGCTGACCGAAGAGGGCTACTACAGCATTTTCGGCAAGAGCGGTGCCAGAATGGAAATGCCGGGTTGCTCGCTGTGTATGGGTAATCAGGCACGGGTGGCAAGCGGTGCAACGGTGGTTTCGACCTCGACGCGTAATTTCCCGAACCGTCTGGGACAGGGCGCGAATGTTTATCTGGCGTCTGCCGAACTGGCGGCGATTGCCGCGCTGCTCGGACGGTTGCCGAGCGTAGCCGAATATTTGGATTATGCGGCGGATTTGCAGGTGGATAAAGACGACACTTACCGCTATATGAACTTTGACCAAATCAACAGCTATGTAAAAAAAGCCGATGAGGTTATTTTTCAAACGGCAGTATAAAAATCCGATTTAATCTGTATAATTCACCAATCCCCTGAGCGTTGACCATGTCAGGGGATTTTCTTTGCTTATTTTTTTAATACGATGGGAATAGCATTATGCCGCCACGTTACCTTATTATTTTCGGAATTGTTTTTCTGACCGCACAACTGTTTATCTATGCGGTCAATCGCGGCCTGAAATGGCAGCTCAAGCCTTATCTAGGCAAAAAGTGCGGTTTAGCGATGAGTTTAGGTTTATGGATTGTTCCGAATGTGCTCATGCTGCTGACCATGAGCCGGATTTTTCCGTTATACCGCCTCAACGCCTTTATTCTGTTTGTGCTGGCGTATGCCTTTATGATCACCGTTGGCTTATGGATTGTGCGTTTATCACTCCGCAAATTTGTGAGCGAAGTGCGGTTAGCCGCTGCCGTCCGCCTTACCGCGCCGTTGATGTTGGCGGCGGTAGTCGGTTTGGGACTTTACAACGCCTACACGCCTTATGTGAAACATTACGCGATCCAAAGCGAGAAATTGCAGGGCAGTTTGCGTATCGGCTTGGTCAGCGATCTGCATTTAGGAGAATGGTTCGGCGCTAAACAGCTGGATAAGCTGGCGACGGTGTTACAACAGCAACAGGTGGATATTATCCTGCTGCCGGGCGATATTATGGACGATAATGTCGAATCGTACCTCGCGGATAATATGCAACCGCATTTGCAAGCGATTAAAGCGCCGCTGGGGGTATATGCCACGCTCGGCAACCACGATTTTTTTGGCGCACAGCAACAGATTTATCAAGAGCTGGTAAAAGCCGGCATAACGGTGCTGGCTGATGAAGCGGTGCTGATTGATAACCGTTTTGTGGTGGTCGGGCGCAATGATCGCTTGGATAAACAACGTTTGCCGTTGGACAAATTGCTGGCGCAGTTGCCTGACGATAACCGTTTTCGTATTTTGCTGGATCACCGACCCGATGAAATTTTAGAAAACGCAGCGTTGCCGCTTGATCTGCAAGTGTCCGGTCATGCACATAAAGGGCAAATTTTTCCGGCGAATTTGATTACGGGACTGCTTTATCCGCTGGATCACGGCTACTTAAATCTGAACGAGCACCACTTTTTTGTCACCTCCGGCTACGGCTTCTGGGGAATCCCGTTCCGTATCGGATCGCAATCGGAAGTGATGATTATTGATATTAACCGTTAGCTCAAACCGCGCTTAGCTCAAACCGCACTTTTGAGGTTGACGGGAATTGGATAAATAAAAAGAGCGGCATCAAACCGCTCTTTGTCTATTGTGGCATGGCGTTATTCGGTGATGTTTTCCGTTATTTCCGTTTCCGTAACTTCCGAATCTTCCTCGTCCAAATCACAGATTTTTTCCAAACCGACAACGTGTTCGTCTTCGGCGGTGCGGATCAGGCGCACGCCTTGCGTGTTACGGCCAACGGTGCTGACTTCGCTGACACGGGTGCGAACCAGTGTGCCGGCGTCGGTGATCAGCATGATTTGATCGCTGTCTTCCACCTGAACCGCCGCAACCACTTTACCATTGCGTTCGCTCACTTTAATTGAGATCACGCCTTTGGTGTTACGCGATTTGGTCGGGTACTCTTCCAACTTGGTGCGTTTGCCGAAACCGTTTTGCGTGGCGGTCAGGATTGCGCCGTCGCTTTTCGGTACGACCAGCGAAACCACTTTGTCTATATTCAGATCAAGTGCGGTTTCCAAATCGTCGTTGGTGTTGTCGTCGTTATCCGTTTCATCATCGCTTAAGTCGTTGCTTAGGGCTAACTTGATTCCGCGAACCCCTGTTGCCGTCCGTCCCATCGGGCGCACCGCTTCTTCGCTGAAACGCACCACGCGGCCTTGAGACGAGAACAGCATGATTTCGTTGTCGCCTTCGGTGATGTCAACGCCGATCAGCTCATCGTTGTCACGCAGATTAATGGCGATTAAGCCGCTGGAACGCGGACGGCTGAACTCGGTCAGGGCGGTTTTCTTCACCGTGCCGCTGGCGGTTGCCATAAAGATATATTTGTTCTCGGCGTATTCGGCGACCGGCAGAATCGCGGTAATGCGTTCGTCCGGCTGTAACGGTAGAATATTGACGATCGGGCGACCGCGCGCACCGCGGCTGGCTTGCGGCAATTGGAAGACACGCAGCCAGTATAGCCGTCCGCGACTGGAGAAGCATAAAATCGTGTCGTGGGTGTTGGCAACCAGCAGACGCTCGATAAAGTCTTCTTCTTTCATCTTAGTGGCGGATTTGCCTTTGCCGCCGCGCCGCTGCGCTTCATAGTCGGAGAGCGGTTGATATTTGACATAACCCTCGTGCGACAATGTGACCACCACATCTTCCGGCGCAATCAGATCTTCCAGATTGATGTCTGCCGAGCTAGCGGTGATTTCGGTGCGGCGCGGATCGCTAAACTGTTGTCTGATTTCGTTCAACTCGTCACGAATCACTTCCATTAAGCGTTCAGGGGTGTTCAAGATATACAGCAAACCGGCGATAATGGTCAATTTCTCTTTATATTCGTTCAGCAGTTCGTCGTGCGCTAGTCCGGTCAAACGGTGTAAACGCAAATCCAAGATCGCTTGCGCCTGCACTTCGGTCAGATAGTAAAGGTTATCGCGAATGCCGTATTCAGGCGCCAAATCTTCCGGACGGGCGCTGTCTACGCCGGTCGCTTCCAACATTGCCGCCACGTTGCCGAGCTGCCATGCTTGCGATAACAAACCCTCTTTGGCGGCGCTTGGGGTCGGTGCTTGACGGATCAGTTCGATCACCGGATCGATATTCGCCAACGCAATCGCCAACCCTTCCAAAATATGCGCCCGTTCACGGGCTTTGCGCAATTCGAATACCGTGCGGCGTGTCACCACTTCACGGCGGTGTAACACAAAGGCTTCGATTAATTGTTTTAAATTCAATAACTTCGGCTGTCCGTGGTCAAGGGCGACGGTATTGATACCGAAGGTGACTTGCAGTTGGGTTAAGGAATAGAGGTTGTTCAACACCACTTCGCCGACCGCATCACGTTTGATTTCAATCACGATCCGCATACCGTCTTTGTCGGATTCGTCACGCAGCGCACTGATACCCTCGACTTTTTTCTCTTTCACCAAATCGGCGATTTTTTCAATCAAACGGGCTTTGTTGACCTGATACGGGATCTCATGCACGATAATGGTTTCTTTGCCTTTGGCATCGGTTTCCACTTCCGCTCGGGCACGCACATAAATTTTGCCGCGTCCGGTTTTGTAGGCGTCTTCAATCCCTTTGCGACCGTTGATAATCGCCGCCGTCGGGAAATCCGGCCCCGGAATATAGGTCATCAATTCGTCAATGGTAATCTCGTTGTTGTCGATATAAGCCAGACAGCCGTCGATCACTTCGCCCAAATTGTGCGGCGGAATATTGGTTGCCATACCGACCGCAATCCCGCTGGAGCCGTTGACCAGCAACGCCGGAATTCGGGTCGGCAGCACGTCGGGAATCTGTTCCGAGCCGTCGTAGTTCGGTACGAAATCAACGGTTTCCTTCTCTAAATCCGCTAACATCGAATGGGCGATTTTGGTCATTCTGACTTCGGTATAACGCATTGCCGCCGCCGAGTCGCCGTCAATCGAACCGAAGTTGCCCTGCCCGTCCACCAACATGTAACGCAATGAAAACGGCTGTGCCATGCGCACAATGGTGTCATACACCGCACTGTCGCCGTGCGGGTGGTATTTACCGATCACATCACCGACCACACGGGCGGATTTGCGGTACGGTTTATTGTAGTCGTAACCGCCGACATTCATCGCGAAAAGCACACGGCGGTGAACCGGTTTCAAACCGTCACGCACATCGGGCAATGCACGTCCGACAATCACCGACATGGCGTAATCGAGGTAGGAGGATTTTAGTTCTTCTTCAATATTGACGGGGGAGATGTCACTTGCTAATTCGCTCATGCAAATATTTCCTAATTGACTGAATGTAAAGCGCAAAAAACGGTTTTAACCCAGAGAAAACCTAAATAAAACCGTTAATCAAAAGTTTGTGAATTATAGCATAAAGCCCTTTCTTTCCCTAATTTTATAGTGAATTTCTATTAATAATTCTGCATAATGAGAAACCGATTTCCGCACTGATAAAAATCGGCAAAGTGCGGTTTTTATTCATTATTTGAGAAGCAGGCTAAAATGCAAAACGTCGATCAACAAGAAATCGAAAAATTCGCCAAAATGGCGCAAAGTTGGTGGGATCCGCAAGGGGATTTCAAGCCGATCCACCGCTTGAATCCGTTGCGCTTGGATTACATTTTGCGCCAAGCGGACGGTTTGTTCGGCAAACGGGTGCTGGACGTGGGCTGCGGCGGCGGTATTCTGTCGGAAAGCATGGCGCGGCAGGGGGCGCAGGTGACGGGCATTGATATGTCGCCGCAACCGTTGCAGATCGCACGCGATCATGCAGTCGAAAACGGTTTGCAGATTGATTACCGCCAGACCACGATAGAAGATTTTTTAGCCGAATTGCAGCAAACGCCAGCGGAAAAATTTGATGTGATCACCTGTATGGAAATGCTGGAGCATGTGCCTGATCCCGCTGCGGTGGTGAACAGTTGCCAAGCCTTGCTGAAAGACGACGGCGTGCTGTTTTTTTCCACCATAAACCGCACGTTGAAAGCGTGGGCGTTGGTGGTGGTCGGGGCGGAATATGTGTTGCAAATGCTGCCGAAAGGTACGCACGATTACGACAAGTTTATCAAACCGGCGGAACTGGTCAATTGGTGCGATCAAGCCGAGTTGCACTGTTTTGATATGGCAGGGTATCACTACAATCCGTTGAGCGGTAAGTTTTGGCTGAATCACGATGTCAGCGCCAATTATATGGCGACTGTGCGGAAAAAGTAGTTTGCTATGAATAACAGAAACCGCACTTGCCAGATTGAGCAGCAAGTGCGGTTAGAATCGAATCTAGGAAAGCTTATTTTTTGTTCGGTTCGTCGCAGTTTTTGATGTTGTTACACTTGCCGTATAGATACAAGCTGTGGTTTTCCAGCTGAATCCCGAACTCTTTACTGATTTCGCGTTGGCGCTTTTCGATCACGTCATCGCTGAACTCAATCACCTTGCCGCAATCCATGCAGATAATGTGATCATGGTGATCGACCGGCGCCAGTTCAAACACCGATTTGTTGCCTTCAAAATTGTGGCGGGTCAAAATATCGGCTTCATCGAATTGATTCAAGACACGGTAAACCGTGGCCAAACCGATCTCTTCGCCTTGTTCCAGCAACATTTTGTAGATATCTTCCGCAGAGAAATGCTGATATTCGGTATTATGGTGATTCTGCATTAAGGACAGAATTTTCAAGCGCGGTTCGGTGATTTTCAAACCGGCTTTTTTTAATAATTTGATGTTGTCTTCAGACATGTTAACCTCGTATCGGATAGCTATCGTGAATCGGATCGGAAATGTATTAAGTCGCTACAAATTGATATATTCCCTGTATTCTATGTGGAATACTTATCAATTGCAAATAGTGGCTCAAAATAATTCTGATAGGCGAGAGCGATTAGACTAATTCCGCCAAATACATTTCATCGTAAATTTGTTTTGCCCACGCACTGACACGTTGTTCGGTCAATTCCGGCTGGCGATCTTCGTCGATGCACAGACCGACGAACGTATTGCCGTCCACCAGCGCTTGTGAGGCTTCGAAACTATAGCCTTCGGTCGGCCAATGCCCGACGATGGTAGCGCCGTGCGGCTCGATAATATTGCGTACCGTGCCCATGGCATCACAGAAATATTCGGCATAATCTTCTTGATCGCCGCAACCGAAAATACCCACGATTTTATCCGTGAAGTCGATCTCTTCCAACGTCGGGAAAAAATCGTCCCAATCGGCTTGCGCTTCGCCGTAGTACCAAGTCGGAATGCCGATCAGGATAAAATCGTAGGCTTCGATATCTTCTTTGCTGCTTTTAGCGATGTCGCGAATATCAACCAGATTATCGCCCAATTTCTTCTGGATCATTTTTGCGATATTTTCGGTGTTGCCAGTATCGCTGCCATAAAATAAGCCAACCAGTGCCATGTTTTGTATCCTATTTTTGCTGTTGTTCTAAGTATTCGGTCAGTATATTCTCAATCAGTTGTGCCCTGCTCAGATCACACTCGTTCGCCAGTTGTTGTAAACGTTCGATAAGAGCGGTATGTAATTTCAGCTCGACCCGTTTTAAACCGCAAGCGCGATCACGGCGCAACTGGTTGCGTTTATTGATGCGTGCTTGCTGTTCCCGGCTTAACGGGTTGGTTTTCGGCCGCCCAACTTTGGGTAGATTGTGGAATAGATCCAAGGTGATGCAATCTGCTTCTTGTTTTGCCATAAACCAAATTCGATAACTGTTTTTAATTGAGAATGATAAGCCATTGTTAAGTTGGCGCACTATAGCATAATTTGTTTTAAAGATAAATTACCCAACCGAATCATTACTCAGCCAAATTTAAGAAGCGGTTAATCGTTTTAATCACCAATTCCGGGCTGTCGGAGTGGATCCAGTGCGCCGCTTGGCTGATCGTAAAGGAAGTGGCGTTCGGCAGTTGGGCTAAAACCGTGTCTTTATATTGCGGCAAAATATAGTTTGAACGTCCACCCTTGATAAATAAGGTCGGCGTTGTGCAATAAATGCTTTGCCAGTCCATCAGCTTGGGATAGTTACGGTAAAGTGCGGTCAGGTTGAATAAAAAAGATTGCGGCGACTGCGGCGCAAAGGATTTCAGCATAAATTGTTGAATGCCTTCCGTTTGGATATATTGCTGTAAAATCGGTTTTGCTTGCTGTCGGCTGGACGGGCGGGCAGCTTGCACCGCCATTAACGCCGCAAAAACATCATCGTGATGGTGCTCTCCGTAAGCCACCGGCGCAATATCCAACACCACCAGTTTTTCCACTTGCTCGGGGATCAGGGAGGCGATTTTCATCGCGGTTTTACCGCCCATGGAATGTCCGATCAAGATTATGCGATCCAACGTTAAATGACGGATCAGGCGGATAACATCATTTGCCATCAATTCGTAATCCATTTCATCGACATGGAAAGAGTGGCCGTGATTGCGCAGATCGACCCGCAACAGCGGAAAGCGGTCGGCGTAAGCACGCGCGATCACGCCCAAATTATTCAGATCACCGAACAGTCCGTGTAAGAAAACCAACGTCGGCAACGTGCGGTCATCGTCTTGTGATGACGCTGTCGGTTGTCGTAATGGTTGGGTTGGTTGTTGCAACCGGTAATTTAATAATGGATTTTCAGTCATTTGCTGTCGCTAAGTCATAGTTTAATCTTAATTAAGCGATTATAATGTGCTAAATTACCCTCAGGATCAAGCCGTCTGTTTGTAACAGGCTTTAAAAAAGGCAAATGAGCGCTGATGGCACAAACAAAAGAAAAACGGAAGGAGATAAAGATGAAAATTATTGAAGTTGATGAAGAGCTTTATCAGTACATTGCCGCGAATACCCGCTCTATCGGTGAGAGTGCTTCTGATATTTTGCGTCGTCTTTTAAATTTGTCTTCGCCCAAGAATATGCTTAAGGAAGAAAGTCGGGCGGTTGATAACAGTGCATTGCTCAAACAAGAGAGCATGAAAGCGGCGGAACAAGCGGCGAATCCGGTGAATACCGACAGCGTCAAAGCGGTAGCGCCTGCGCAAACGGAAGTTGCGCCGCCGAAAAAACAATCGGAGGAAGCGATTCAGCGTGTAGTGACACGGTTGAGCAACGTGTTGCAATCGGAAGCCTTCCGGCAAGAAAGCAAAGGCGTGATGCGTTTTTTGATGATTCTGACCGCACTTTACCGCGCCAATCCGGAAAGTTTTGCCCAAGCGACCGAATCCCTGCAAGGCCGGACGCGGGTTTATTTTGCCCGCGATGAAGCAACATTGCTGCAATCCGGTAACCACACCAAACCGAAACAGATTCCGGAAACCCCGTATTGGGTGATCACCAACACCAATAGCCAACGTAAAATGCTGATGTTGGAAGGCGCAATGACCTCAATGCATTTACCGACGGAATTGGTAGATGAAGTGAGATCGTATTTTTCGGCCTAGCCATTTTTTGCATAGCCATGAAGGACATTATCGCCAGCCTTTTGCAACTAACGGAAGAAAAACGCTGTGCCATTCATTATCCGCTTGAAAATGCAGGCGAAAAAATAATAAGCGAGAACAACGTAAGTGAGAACATAGCAAGTGAGAACAGCGATTCTGACTTGCTTTTGTCGTCTTTGTCCGTGGTTAATGCGACAGAAGTCGATACCGCACTTGCACTCAGTTGGCGGCACGTTTTCGAGCTGGTTGACCGATTGGCGGATCAATTGGCGGCACAAGGGGTATCGCTTAACCAAGGTTTGGCGCTGATCGGAAAAAACAGTCTGTTGCAGCTGTTGCTCTATCTGGCGGGGTTGTCGCTCGGTGCAAGGGTGATGGTGGTCAATCCGCAATTTCCCGCTGAAAAAATCGCAAGCATTCTGTCACAAAACCAAATGGATTATTATCTTGCCGCATATCGGCTTGAAAACGGCATTTTGCCTGACGAGAAACGACATATCCGTTATTTAGCTGCGCGGAGTATGATAAGTGCGGTCAACCTGTCCATCGAAAAAGCGTATCACCGCACTTCGCCGCGCTTGTGGCAATGCGGTTTGACCATGACGTTAACTTCCGGTTCCAGCGGTGATCCGAAAGCGGTGGTGCATGATATTCGGGCGCATTGGCAAAATGCCGTGGGCGTGAATGCGTTTTTGGATTTTGGGCACGGCAAGTCTTGGTTGTTGTCACTGCCGTTATATCATGTGTCGGGGCAGGGCATCGTCTGGCGCTGGTTGAGCGCTGGTGCTCGTCTGCATTTCAGCGGTGCGGATTTTTATCATGCTATCGGCGAAGCGAGCCATGTTTCTCTTGTGCCGACCCAGTTGCAGCGCTATTTGGCTTATTTGCAACAGCAGCAGACGCAAAGTGCGGTTAAAAGTGCGGTCAGAAGCAAAACCGAAACGGTACTGCTCGGCGGCGCACATATCGATCCGCACTTGTGCCTGCGGGCACAGGCCGCAGGGTTAGCCACGTTTAGCGGTTACGGCATGACCGAAATGGCGTCAACCGTTTTTATCCGTCGGAATGATCCGCAACAGCCAAAAGTGCGGTTGCTGCAAGGGCGCGAGCTTTGCGTGCGCAACGAGGAGATTTGGCTGCGCGGTGCCGGCTTGGCGAAAGGCTATTGGCAGAACGGAAAAATCACTTCGCTATTGAACTCTCAGGGGTGGTATCAGACTAAGGATAGAGGACATTGGCACGATGGCAATTTGACGATATTGGGGCGGATTGACAATATGTTTATTTCCGGCGGTGAGAATATCCAGCCGGAAGAAGTTGAAGCGGTTTTGCAGCAGCACCCGCAGATTGAACAAGTGGTGGTGTTGCCGTTAGCCGACGTGGAGTTCGGTCATCGACCCGTTGCGATGTTGACGTTCAAACAACCGTTTTCAACGCAACAGGTCGCAGAAGTGCGGTTATGGTTGCAAGATAAACTGGAGCGCTTTAAGCAGCCGGTGGCGTATTATCCATTGCCAACGGACGACCATGGCGACCAACAGATTAAAATAGCGCGCAAGCCGTTATTGCAGGCGCTGCAATTACAACAAAAGGGATAATAAAAGGGATCGTATGAAAAGGCGTTTTTGGATTTTATGTTATGTGCTGGGTCTGTTTTTTGTCAGTCCGTCGGTTTTGTCCGCCTCGGATATCCAGTTACCGAGTAAAGCCGGTTTGGATGCCGCAATCAGTGCCGCGGAAAGCAATGACAACAAAACGCCGGATAATGCCTTATTATTGAATAATTTGCGTGATACCTTGAGTTTATTGGATCAAATTGAGCAGCAGCAGGCGAATATCACGAGCTTGCAAAAAACCATTGATGAGTCGGACACTTTGCTGCAAAAAACCCAGGATAATTTAAATCGCTTGAATGAAGCGGAAAGTATTGAAACTCAGGCGAAAGCATGGGATTCGATGTCCCTGGAAAACTTGACCCGACTGCGCGATGAAAATGAATACAAGTTACAGCAGTTACAAGCCGATTTGAGCAATTTGAATGCGTTGTTGGTGACACAACGTGCCACACCGGAGCGGGTGCAGACCGCACTTGCCGATAATCTGGCGCGTAGCCAACAATTGAACAAATTGCTGTTCAGTGCGCAAGTCAGCCCGTCGTTAGCGGATAAATACCATGCGGAATTGCGATTGATTGAACTGAAAAACCAATACAATCAATTGAGTTTAAACGGGAATTCAGGTTTAACCTCACTCTATGAATCGGAAGTGGCAGAAAAAACACTGGAGCAGCAGCAACAACAAGCGGTGCAAGTCGCGTTGCAGGAAAGGATCAACCAGCTGCGTTTGCAGCAGTCTGAACAGCAGGCACAACAGCAAGCGGTGCAAGAACAGAGCACCGACAGCAGCAAACAAAACGACTTTATCCGTCAGGAGCTACAGCTCAATACCAAAATCAGTCAGGATTTGGTGGCACAAACCAATGAAGACAACCAGTTGGTGCAGGACGGATTGCGTATTCGTAATATGCTGGATAATTTGTTGCAAACCCAACGCAATATTGACGAACAAATCAGTGCATTGCAGGGAACGCTGGTTTTATCGCGGATTATCAACAAACAGCGCCAAACGTTGCCGACCGACAGCCTGATCAGCGGCTTGTCAAAACGGATTACCGATTTGCGGGTACGGATTTTTGATACTAATGAACGGCGCGATGCACTGTATAGTCCGGCAATCTATATTGCCGATTTGGAACAGCGCAAAAAAACCGCATTCAGCGATGAAGAAAAAGCGCAACTGACCACAATTTTACAAGATCGGCGCAAGCTGCTGACCGATTTGATCACGCAGTTAAACGGCGAGTTAAACCACGCAATCAATATCGAATCGAACCAACAGCAAGTTATCAGCATCAGTAACGAATTGCAGTCTAAACTGGAACAGCAGAGTTTTTGGGTGCGCAGTAACAGTCCGATTGATTTTGACTGGTTTGTCAGTTTCCCGCAAATGGCGAAATTTCAAATTGATCAAATCCTGAAATTACTGGATTTCAGCAATTGGCGCGATTATGTGCTGCCGATAGGCAGTTTGGTCGGATTTTTATTACTGTTGGCTGGCGGCATTATGTTCAGCAAAAACTGGATTAAACGTAAAATCAGCGAACACAACAGCAATATCAATACGTTGCGTGGCGATAACCAATGGCGCACCATTATTGTGCTGTTTTATACCTTGCTATTGGCGCTACCAAGCACGCTGCTGTTTCTCTCCGGGCTGATTATGGTGATTTATTTCTGTTTCCATTCGCCGTTGGCATTATTGCCTTGGGCGCTGAAAATGGCGGCGTTTTGGTTTTTTATTGCCTTTACCTTGTCGTTGTTGCGTCCGAACGGTATTGCGCACAAACATTTCAATTTTTCGCCGACCGTTAACGAAATGTTTCGCAGCAGCTTAAAACGCTCTATTCCGATTTTGGTGGTATTGTTGAACGCCTCTATTTTTACCACCTTGGAGGAAAGCGGAATTGCAAACGATTATTTAGGCGAAGCCTTGATTATTACCGCACTTTTGTTTTTCCTGTTCCAAATCGGACCTTCTTTCAGTAATGCGCTCAAGCGCATGGATCAGGAGTTGCTCACGGGGCATTCCTCAGAGCGGGAAGAGCAGGGCAAGTATCAACGGATATTCAAATTTTTGCGGATATTGCTGCTGTTGATTCCGATCAGTTTGCTTGTGCTGATTGGTTTGGGGTATTACTATACGGCGCTGACCTTAATCAAACATATTATTTATACCTATGTGGCGCTGATTTTGTGGATCAATATTCGCGAATTAACCCACCGTGCCATTCGGGTTTCGTCACGGCAATTGGCTTATCGGCGTTTGAAAGAGATTCGGGAAAAAGAAGGTGGCGAGCAAACCGAATTTCGCACCGAAGATATGATGATTGACGCGCAAGATGAAAAAATTGCGCTTTCTACCGTGAATCAGCAAGTGACCAAAATTACCGATATTTTATTGTGGATTGTATTGTTCGGTTTGCTTTACTGGGTGTGGTCCGATCTCGTGAGCGTGGCCTACTATTTGGATAACGTCAGCCTGTGGCAACAAACTTCCGCTGCGGAAAACGGATCAACCATCGTCGAATCGGTGACTTTGCTGAACCTGTTGAGTTCGATAGTCATTTTGTGGGGAACGTATCTGATGGTGCGAAACTTGAGCGGTATATTGGAAATTCTGGTTTTCTCCCGAATCCGCCTATCGCAAGGCTCGCCGTATGCGATCACCACGATTTTAAGTTATGCGTTTGTCGCTCTGGGGGCAGGTGTTGCTTTTTCCAGTTTGGGCATGTCATGGAGTAAATTGCAATGGCTGTTCGCCGCACTTTCCGTTGGTCTGGGGTTTGGTTTGCAGGAGATTTTTGCGAACTTTGTTTCGGGGATCATTATCCTGTTTGAACGTCCGGTACGGATTGGCGACTTGGTGACGATCGGTGAATTTAGCGGTACGGTATCCAAGATTCGGATCCGAGCGACCACCATTGTCGATTTTGACGGCAAAGAAGTGATCGTCCCGAATAAAGCCTTTGTAACCGAACGGTTAACCAACTGGTCATTGAGCAATACCACCACCCGTGTGGTGCTCAAAGTGGGCGTTGCCTACGGTTCGGATTTGGAATTAACCCGAAAATTGCTGTTCCAAGCGGCGAACGAAGCGCCGTATGTGTTGAAAGATCCGGCACCGTTGGTTTATTTTTTGACCTTTGGCGCCAGCACCTTGGATCATGAGTTGCGGGTCTATGTCAACCAGACCAACGAACGCAATAAAACCATTGATTTTTTAAATCGCCGCATTGATCAGTTGTTTAAAGAGAACGATATTGATATCGCCTTTAACCAATTAGATGTGTATATTAAAAACAGTATCAGCGGCGAACAGCTGCAACTTGAAAAATAGAACGGAAAGGAACAGACATGGCAGGAAATAGTATCGGACAAGTGTTCAGAGTCACCACTTTCGGTGAATCGCACGGTATCGCTTTGGGTTGTATCATTGACGGCGTGCCGCCGGATATGGCACTGAGCGAAGCGGATATTCAACCCGATTTGGATCGCCGTAAGCCGGGAACCTCGCGTTACACCACGCCACGGCGCGAAGATGATGAAGTGCAAATTTTGTCGGGCGTATTTGAAGGCAAAACCACCGGTACCAGTATTGGCATGATTATCAAAAACGGCGATCAACGTTCGCAGGATTACAGCGAAATCAAAGATCGTTTCCGTCCGGGGCATGCCGATTATACCTATCAGCAAAAATACGGCGTGCGTGATTATCGCGGCGGCGGCCGTTCTTCCGCCCGTGAAACCGCGATGCGCGTTGCCGCCGGTGCGGTGGCGAAAAAATATCTGCGCGAGCAGTTCGGAGTGGAAGTACGCGGTTTTTTAAGCCAGATCGGCACGGTTAAAATTGCGCCGCAGCCGTTGGATCAAATCGACTGGCAGCAGGTTAACAGTAATCCGTTTTTCTGTCCCGATCAAAGTGCGGTAGAAAAATTTGACGAATTGATCCGTGAACTGAAAAAAGAAGGCAATTCAATCGGCGCAAAATTGACCGTTATCGCGGAAAATGTGCCGGTCGGTTTGGGCGAGCCGGTGTTTGACCGTTTGGATGCGGATTTGGCGCATGCGTTAATGGGGATTAATGCGGTAAAAGGCGTGGAAATCGGCGACGGTTTTGCGGTGGTTGAGCAGAAAGGCAGCGAGCACCGTGACGAAATGACGCCGCAAGGGTTCAGTTCCAATCACGCCGGCGGTATTTTGGGCGGCATCAGCAGCGGACAACCGATTGTGGCGCATATTGCCTTAAAACCGACGTCGAGTATTACGATTGCGGGTAAAAGCGTGAATCTGAACAACGAAGCGGTGGAAGTGGTCACGCGCGGCAGACACGATCCGTGCGTGGGAATCCGTGCCGTGCCGATTGCGGAAGCGATGGTGGCGATTGTGCTGTTGGATCACCTGTTACGGCACCGTGCTCAAAACGGAATGGCGCAAAACGGAATGGCTCAAAACGGAATGGCTCAAAACGGAATAAAGTAAGAAGGAAGCAACATGCTAAAGAGACCTTTATTAACAGGCTTGTTACTGGCGTTTTTCAGTTTTGGCGCAAGCCAAACCGCACTTGCTTCGCCGTGGGAACAGATCAAAACGCCGATTCAAGGCGAACCGAATCCGGTCGGCGGCTACAGCAACGGTTGTATTATCGGCGCGCAGCCGTTGCCGTTGCGTGGCGAGGGCTACCAAGTGATTCGTGCGCAAAAAAACCGTTACTACGGCCATCCGGAATTATTGGCGTATTTGCAGCGTTTGGGTAAAAAAGCCAAGCAATCCGGATTAAAAAATGTGTTGGTCGGCGATATGGGCATGGCGGCAGGCGGGCGTTTTTCCAGCGGACATGCCAGTCATCAAACCGGATTGGACGCCGATATTTGGCTGCGTTTCGGCCCGTTGAGCGACCAGCAGGCGCTGACGCCGACCGCAACACTGATGGTCAACCGCAAGGCGCAGCGGGTCGATGAAAATGTGTGGAGCAATGATCAAACCACCTTGATTCGACTGGCAGCGCAAGACCCGAAAGTGGATCGGATTTTTCTCAATCCGGCGATCAAATTAAAACTGTGCCAAACGGTGCAGGGCGACCGCACTTGGCTGCGCAAAATCCGCCCGTGGTTCGGACATGATGCCCATTTGCATGTGCGGTTAACCTGTCCGCAAGGGGCGAGCCATTGCGAAGCGCAAGCCCCGATACCGGCAGGGGAAGGCTGCGGCGCCGAATTGATGTCTTGGTTCGAGCCGCCGAAACCGGGCTCGACGCCTTCGACACCGAAAACCCCACCACCGTTACCACAGTTGTGCCAAATGATTTTGTCGCAGCAGGGCAAAGGATAATATTAACGTGGAACTCACCTTTGAAATTTACTTGTTACTGTTTGCCGTCGCCTTGATCGCCGGTTTTATTGATGCAATTGCCGGCGGCGGCGGTCTGATTACCATTCCGGCGTTGTTGGCAACCGGCATGCCGCCGACAATGGCGCTCGGCACCAACAAATTACAGTCTTGCGGCGGCTCGTTTTCCGCCAGCTGGTATTTTATCCGGCAGAAAGCGGTTAATTTAAACCAGATTTTCTGGCTGATTGTGTTGACCTTTATCGGCGCGGTACTGGGAACAATTTTAGTTCAGCAGATCAATATTGATTTCTTGAAAAAAATTCTGCCGTTCCTGATCTTTGCCATCGGCATCTATTTTTTACTGACGCCGAAATTGGGCGAAAGCGATAAGCAAACCCGCATGTCATATTTGGGCTTTGCCTTGACCGCCGGTTTCGGTATCGGTTTTTACGACGGCTTTTTCGGGCCCGGCACCGGTTCGTTTTTGGGCTTGGCATTTGTGATGTTGCTCGGCTTCAATTTAGCCAAAGCGACTGCACATGCGAAAGTGTTGAATTTCACTTCGAATATTGCCTCGTTGCTATTCTTTTTAATTGGCGGGCAAGTCGCGTGGACGTTGGGATTGGTGATGTTGGTCGGGCAATTTATCGGTGCCAGAATGGGCGCAAAAATGGTGCTGACCAAAGGACAAAAATTGATTCGTCCGATGGTCGTGGCAGTGGCGTTTATTATGGCGAGCAAATTGGCGTTTGATTACGGGTGGTTTGCATGACGAGAGTGACTGCGCAAGTCGGCTATGAACCGCACTTTTCCTGGCGTTATCTGTTGCCGCAATATTGGGGCGTTTGGTTAGGTATTTTCGGATTGCTGTTATTGGCTTATGTGCCTTACCGCTGGCGTGACGCGTTGGCTGCCCGTCTAGGTAAAGTTATTGCCAAGAAAGCGAAAAAACAGCGTCACCGTGCCAGAGTGAATCTGAACCACTGCTTCCCGCATTGGAGCGATGAGCAAAAAGAGCGGGTGATCGACGAGATGTTCGTCACCGTTACCCAAGTGATGTTGGCGATCGGCGAAGTGGCGGTGCGTTCGTCCGAACATTTGCAGCAACGCACCGAATTTTTGGGGATCGAACATATCCGCCAAGCCAGAGCCGACGGCAAAAATGTGATTTTACTAGTGCCGCATACTTGGGCTATCGATGCGTCCGGCATCATTCTGCACACGCAAGGAATGCCGATGACGGCAATGTATAATCCGCACCGCAATCCGTTGGTCGATTGGCTGTGGAACCGCACGCGCGAACGCTTCGGCGGCAAAATGCACGCCCGTCAAAACGGGATTAAACCGTTTTTAAATACCGTGCGGCGCGGCGAATTGGGCTACTATCTGCCCGATGAAGACTACGGCGCCGAGCTGAGTGTTTACGCCGATTTTTTCGCCACTTACAAAGCGACGTTGCCCGGCTTGAATAAAATGGCAAAAGTGGCGAAAGCGGTGGTGATTCCGATGTTTCCGCGCTATAACGCCACAATCGGTAAATATCAGTTGGATATTCATCCGCCGATGCCGTTGAGCGACGATGATGAAGAGATGGCTCGCTTGATGAACCAAGAGATCGAATCTTACGTCACGGCAACGCCGGAACAGTACGTTTGGATTTTGCGCCTGCTGAAAACCCGCAAGGACGGGCAGGATATTTATAAAATGCCGTAAGAAAGGATTTGCAGCAGGGGCGAGTTTTGCTATCCTTTACAGCTTATCAGGCTGCCGTTTTGTCGGCGGCAGCGTTATCTTCTTTATTCAGGTTTAAAATATGAGCCAAACATTAGAGTTAGTTAAATCTTCGATCAAGTCTATTCCGGATTATCCGAAAAAAGGCATTATTTTTCGTGACATCACCAGCCTGCTCGAAGTCCCGGCAGCGTTTCAGGCAACGGTTGATTTAATTACCGCACATTACAAAGATAAAGGCATTACCAAAGTGGTCGGAACCGAATCACGCGGTTTTATTTTCGGTGCGCCGGTGGCGTTGGCGTTGGGTTTGCCGTTTGTGCTGGTGCGCAAGCCACGCAAATTGCCGCGCGAAACCATTGCGCAAAATTACCAGTTGGAATACGGCGAAGATACGCTCGAAATTCATATCGACGCGATCAACGCCGACGATAACGTGCTGATTATCGACGATTTACTGGCAACCGGCGGTACAGTGGAAGCCACCGTGAAATTGATCCGCCGTTTGGGCGGCAGAGTGGAAAATGCGGCGTTTATCATCAGCCTGCCGGAGTTGGGCGGCGCAGAACGACTGCAAAAATCCGGTATCGACAGCTACCATCTGGTCAGTTTTGACGGGCATTAATTCTGACGTTTTATCCATCGATCACAACCAAAAGTAGAAAAAACAGATGAGTTATCAGGTTCTCGCCAGAAAATGGCGACCGCAGCGGTTTTCTCAAGTGGTGGGACAAGAACATGTTCTGACCGCACTTGCCAACGGATTGGAGAGCAATCGGCTGCACCACGCCTATCTGTTTTCCGGAACACGCGGCGTGGGCAAAACCTCGATTGCCCGTCTGTTTGCCAAAGGGCTGAATTGCGAACACGGCGTGACCGCCGAACCGTGCGGCGAATGTGAAAATTGTCGGGCGATTGAAGAAGGCCGTTTTATCGACCTGTTGGAGATCGACGCCGCTTCGCGCACCAAGGTAGAGGACACTCGTGAACTGCTGGACAACGTGCAGTACAAACCGGTGCAAGGGCGCTACAAAATCTATCTGATCGATGAAGTGCACATGCTGTCACGCCACAGTTTTAATGCGTTGTTGAAAACATTGGAAGAGCCGCCGGAATATGTCAAATTTCTTTTGGCAACCACTGATCCGCACAAACTGCCGATCACCATTTTATCGCGTTGTATCCAGTTTCATTTAAAAGCGCTGGAACCGGTGCAGATTGCCGATCATTTGGAAATGATTCTACAACAGGAAGATATTCCGTATCAGCGCAATGCGTTGGATTACATCGCCAAAGCGGCAAAAGGCAGTATCCGTGACTCTTTGAGCTTGACCGATCAGGCAATTGCGGTGAGTAAAGGCAATATCACCGCCGAGATTGTACATCACATGTTGGGCACGCTCGACAGCGAACAGGCGCTGGATATTATTCAGGCCTTGCAGCTCGCCGACGGCGAAGCCATCATGAAAGCGGTGCGGCAGGTGGCGGAAAAAGGTGTGGAATGGGATCAGTTGCTACAGGAAATCGCCACGCATTTGCACCAAATCGCCATGCGCCAACTGTTGAAACCGAGTGCGGATACAGAGGATCGGATTGACTTTTTGGCACGCAATTTACCGCCGGAAGACGTGCAATATTATTACCAATTAATGCTGGTCGGACGTAAAGAGCTGCCGTATGCGCCGGATCAACGCAGCGGTGTCGAAATGACCATGCTGCGTGCGCTGGCGTTTCACCCGAAACTGCTGCACTGGGAGAAAAGTGCGGAGCAGCACAGTCCGCAGGATAGCGCTGGCAATCACAGTAAAATCAAAAACAGTGCCGAGAATGCCCGTCAGCATGTGGATCAACTGCGCCAAACCTTAAATCAAGCGGAAACAGCGCCGCAGCAGACCACGCTGCAACGGACAGTAGAGCAACGGGCAGTAGAGCAACGAACGGCAGAACAACTGACGACAGCGCAGCCGCCGCTGACGGCGCAGCAAAGTACGGTTGCCGAATCTGCCACAGTGACGGCTCAATCAGTCATGCCTCACGCAACCCAATTTGAACGGCTTGACAGCCTAGCCGAGAATCCTGAAATCAGCGTAGCTGAAATGGGCGTAGTCGACCCAGCAGCAGAGCAGGTCGAAGTGGAAGCGATTGCAGCAACAGCAGAGCCGCAAATCACCGCAATGGCAAGTGCAAGAACGGCAAACGCAGAAACAGCAAGTACAGAAACGACAAGCGCAGAAAACGCCGCCACAGGCGAGTCGGCGGCATTGAAAGCCTTGCGTGCCAGAGATAAATTGCGCCAAACCACTCAAAAAAAAAGCCCTAAACTAACGCCACAGCCTTCATCCGCCAGTCAAAACGATAAAGCGGAAACCGCACTTGCCGACAATCGCAGTATGCCGTTGAAAGAAAAGTCGTTGGAAATCATGGAGCGCTTGAACCGGATCAGTACCGATCAGCAAAGTGCGGTCGGTAACCGCAATAAGCATGTTCAAACGCCGATCCAAGCCGAACCGTTGCCGAATGCGGATGAATTGAAAGACGACGATGACAGCGAGGCAATCAGCGATGTTATCGGCGAAGATTACCACTGGCAATGGTCTAATCCGGAGCTGGAGCAGACCGCCGATAACCGCTTGCGTCCGTCGGATATCAAACAGGCGATTTTGCAGGAGCGAACGCCCGAGCTGGTGGCGAAAGTGTTAAAACTCAGCGCTGAGCGTGATCACTGGTCGGATATGATTGAAAAATTGAGTGTGAGCGGCATGGTGAAACAGCTTGGGCTGAATTCGCTGTTGTTGCAGGAAGATGACAATCGGCAAGATGAAAAAGTGGTGGTGCTGGGCTTGCGGCCGGAGCAGTCCAATTTAAATAACGAACGTTATATTAAGCCGCTGGCGCAGCAGCTCAGCGAGTTTTATCAACGCCAAGTGCGGTTGGAGATTCAAATCGAAGCCGATCGCAGCCGTTTGACACCGTTGGAACAACGCCGTCAAGTCTATTTGGAATTGGGCGAACAAGCCAAACAAGCGCTGCAGCACGATCCGCAGTTGGCATTGTTACAGCAGGAGTTTGATGCGGTGCTGGATTTGGACAGTATCCGCGCGGTAGGATAACGAGGGTAGCTATTTGCAGGCGGATAAATTTACGCTAGAATGACCGCCTGATTTTGATTAACCATTCTTATTGACAGAAAAGAGAGTAGATTATGTTTGGAAAAGGCGGTTTAGGCAACTTAATGAAGCAGGCGCAGCAAATGCAGGAGCGTATGCAGCAAATGCAGGAAGAAGTGGCGAAACTGGAAGTGACCGGCGAATCCGGCGCCGGTTTGGTGAAAGTGACCGTCAACGGCGCACACAACTGCCGTCGTATCGAGATTGATCCGTCGCTGATGGAAGACGACAAAGAGATGTTGGAAGATTTGGTTGCGGCGGCGTTTAACGATGCGGTACGCCGCGCGGAAGAACTGCAGAAAGAGAAAATGGCGTCCGTCACTTCCGGTATGCAATTGCCGCCGGGATTTAAAATGCCGTTTTAATGGCGGCTTAGATTGTTGATAAAAGGCAAGTAGGCAAGTAGGGGCGGATCAACATCCGTCCGCACCGCACTTTATATTTTTTCACTATCAATTCAATGCTTATATCGTACTTCGTAAACGGGCGGATAGTTAATCCGCCTCTACTTTTGTAATCAAGATAGTGTATTTTAATCTTGGAACCGCACTTCAAGTGCGGTTTAGTTTATTAAGAGATAGAGTTATGCAAATCAGTCCATTATTGGAGCACTTAATGGAAGCGCTGCGCTGTTTGCCCGGCGTCGGGCCGAAATCCGCACAGCGCATGGCGTACCACCTGTTGCAGCGCAACCGCAGCGGCGGCATCAATTTGGCGCAAGCCTTGCAGGAGGCGATGAGTAAAATCGGGCATTGCAGCCAGTGTCGCACGTTCACCGAAGAGGAGAGCTGCGCGATTTGCAAAAATCCCCGCCGCCAGCAGAACCGTCAATTATGCGTGGTAGAAATGCCGTCGGATATCCAAGCGCTTGAAATGACAGGGCAATATTCCGGCCGCTATTTCGTGTTAATGGGGCATTTGTCGCCGTTGGACGGAATCGGACCGCGCGATATCGGTTTGGATCTGCTACAACAGCGCTTGCAGCAAGAGGCGTTTGAAGAAGTGATTTTAGCCACCAATCCGACGGTCGAGGGCGATGCCACCGCCAATTATATTGCCGAACTCTGCCGCCAATACGACATCAACGTCACTCGTATTGCACACGGCATTCCGGTGGGCGGCGAGCTGGAAAATGTCGACGGCACCACCTTATCCCATTCGTTTTTAGGACGCAGGGAAGTAAAATAACCGCACTTTACCGGTCAGGATTTTGTCTGCTATGCCTTTACTATTTCCGAGTAAATAGTCACGACGGTAATGTATTTTGTTTTACTCGCTGGTTTCCAATTCTTTTAAATACTGGAAAATTTCACGGTAAAATTTCGGTGGTTTTTGTGCCGCGCGCTCTTTTTGTGCGCCGCGGATCAAATTACGCAGATGTTGAATATCCAAATCCGGATATTGTGCAATCAGTTGCGACAGCACGCTGTTGCTATCGCTTTCCAGCAGTTGATCACGCAAGTGTTCCAAACGGTGGAACACCGCCTGCTGCTGGTTGTGCTTGTTTTCCAGCTTGTCCAGCGCTTCTTGCAGCGGCTCGACATCGGTGTTGCGCAGCAGCTTGCCGATATATTGCAACTGACGGCGCAATGCTCCCCGTTGCGAACGTTGTGCCAGCTCGATGGCATCGGCCAGTTTTTCGCTCAACGGTATTTTTTCCAAGTTTGCTGGCGTCAGCGCCACCAGTTTAGCGCCGAATTTTTTCAGTGCTTCGGCGTCGCGTTTAATTTCGCTTTTGCTGACCCAGATAATTTCTTCTTGTTCTTCGTCTTGTAAATGGTCATCTAAAAAATCAATATCATGTTCAGGGTGTTTGTTCATAATCGTCTATAATCGGGTTTCCGGTTCAAAATTAGCGCTAATCATAGCATAACATTGCATAATTTGAGAATTACCGCGAAAAGTAGGGTAGAATTAGCGCTTAAATTTTCATAAAAGTATGGATAACAACAAGATGACACAACAATATGAAAGTCAGGATTTATTAAAACAGCAGCAGAGCGAATTGCTTGCCGCCGCTGAGTTTGCGCTCAAGCTGGCGCAGCAAGCCGGTGCGCAGGCGCAAGTCGGAGCGACCAAAAGCGCGGGGCTGTCGGTGTCTACCCGTTTGCAACAGATTGAAAATATTGAATTTAATAATGACGGTGCATTGGGTATTTCGGTCTATCTCGGGCAGCGCAAGGGCAATGCCTCGACATCGGATCTATCGCAGCAAGCAGTAAAAAGTGCGGTCGAAGCAGCGTTGAGCATTGCCAAATATACTTCGGAAGATCCGTTTAACGGCTTACCGGAAAAAGCCCTGTTAGCATTTGATCCGCCGGATTTGGATCTGTATCACCCTTATGAAATTGATGTGGATAGTGCGGTTGCGTTGGCGTTGGAAAGCGAGTCGCAAGCGTTGGCCGCAGATTCGCGTATCGTCAACAGCGAAGGCGCGAGCTTTAATGCGCACAGTGGCATTCGGGTTTACGGCAATAGCGAAGGGGTGTTGAACAGCTATCTTTCCAGCCGCTATTCGCTGTCTTGCAGTGTGATTGCCGCCGCCGATCAGCAGATGGAACGGGATTACGAATATACCGTTTCCCGCCGCTTTCAGGAATTGGAGTCGCCGCAATGGGTCGGGCAGCACTGCGCCGAAAAAACCGTAGCTCGGCTGTCGGCACAGAAATTAGCCACCCAAACCGCACCGGTGGTCTTTTTGAATGATGTGGCGACCGGTTTAATCGGCTCATTGGTCGGGGCGGCAAGCGGCAGCAGTATTTATCGCAAATCCAGTTTTTTATTGGATAAATTGGGTTGCCAAATTTTGCCGTCGTGGTTTGAAATCAACGAACAACCGCACTTGCAAGGGCGCTTGGCATCATCACCGTTTGACAGCGAAGGGGTGAAAACCCAAGCGCGCGAGATCATCAAAAACGGGATTTTGCAGACCTATCTGTTGACCACTTACAGCGCCAAAAAATTGGGCATGCAAAGCACCGGACACGCCGGTGGGATTCATAACTGGCTGGTGAAAGCCAGCGCCAAAGGCGGTTTGGCGGCGTTGTTAAAACAGATGGGAACGGGATTGTTGGTGACCGATGTGATGGGCAACGGCGTTAATTTAGTTACCGGCGATTATTCGCAAGGCGCTGCCGGTTTTTGGGTGGAAAACGGCGTGATTCAGTATCCGGTGCATGAAATCACCATTGCCGGACAGTTGCAAACGATGTTGCGCAATATGGTAGCGGTGGCCGATGATATCGAACAGCGCTCCAATATTCAAACCGGTTCGATTCTGCTCGACGAAATGAAAATTTCCGGCAATTAAATTATTTTTTAGAAATAAGAATAATTATCATTGACATGAAAAGATAACCTGTTATGATGATTGCCAGTTGCAGGAGTGCAGCGAAAAGTCCGCATAGATTGTGATAGCAGTCGAGCAGATGTAGAGTAAAAAGTAAATTCGTTAGGGTCACTGGCTGGAGCTTGCTCCAGCCTTTGTTTTTTCTGCAAATAATTATTTTCAATATGCTATTATAGCGACGATAATCCACTTGAATAAACAAGGCTACAGACCACAAGGTAATACAATGAAAAAACATCATGTCGAAACCCTGATCAGCACGCAAGAAACCACATCGCGCATACAAGAATTGGGCGCTGAAATCAGCCGTTTTTATCAGCATAACGGCGCTGATAAATTGGTGGCGGTCGGTTTGCTCAAAGGCTCGTTTATGTTCCTTGCCGACTTGGTCAGAAACATTGATTTGCCGACCGAAATTGATTTTATGACCACCACCAGCTACGGTTCGGGCATGTATTCCAACCACGATGTTAAAATCTCCAAAGATTTGGACGGCGACATTAAAGGCAAGCACGTTTTAATTGTCGAAGACATCATCGACACCGGTTATACGCTGGACAAAGTCCGCCAAATTCTATTGTTGCGCGAACCGGCTTCACTGACCATTTGTACTTTGTTGGACAAACCGTCACGCCGTGAAGTGGAAGTGCCGGTCGATTGGGTTGGTTTCGCCATTCCGGACGAATTTGTGGTCGGCTTCGGCATTGACTATGCGCAACAATACCGCAATTTGGGCTATATCGGCAAAGTGGTGTTGGAAGAAGAGTAAAGCGATATTTAACGCTCAAATAAAAAACGGCAGTTAACATCTGCCGTTTTTTATTTGAGCGGAGCAAAGTGCGGTTTTTACTTAATCGATAATCTCTCCCCATAAATCATATTCATCGGCGTTGTGAATGGTAGCTTGCACGATGTCGCCGATCTTAACCGCACTTTGTTGCGGATTGTCCAAATAAACCAAACCGTCGATTTCCGGTGCGTCTGCCATTGAGCGGCCGATAATCCCTTGTTCGTCGATTTCATCGATAATCACGGCGAGAGTTTTGCCGATTTTTTGTTGCAGCCGTTGTGCGGAAATGTGCTGTTGCAGCTGCATAAAACGGTGGAAGCGTTCTTCTTTCACTTCCTCCGGTATTTGATCCGCCATCTCGGTGGCGACAGCGCCGTCAACCGGACTGAATTTGAAACAGCCGACCCGATCCAGTTGCGCTTCTTGCAGAAAATCCAATAATAATTGAAAATCTTCTTCCGTTTCCCCCGGAAAACCGACGATAAAAGTCGAACGCAGGGTCAGGTCGGGGCAAATTTTGCGCCAGTTTTTGATCCGCTCCAAAGTGCGGTCAATCGAGCCGGGGCGTTTCATCGCTTTTAGAATTTTCGGGCTGGCGTGTTGCAGCGGAATATCCAGATACGGCAAAATTTTGCCTTCCGCCATCAGCGGAATCAATTTATCGACGTGCGGATACGGATAGATATAATGCAGGCGCACCCAGATTCCCAGTTTGGCAAGCTGTTCGCATAACGACAGCAGATCGTTTTTGATCGGCATGCCGTTCCAGAACGCGGTTTTGCTTTTGTCGGCTTTGGTTTTATCCAAGGTATAAGCCGAAGTGTCTTGCGAAACCACCAATAGTTCTTTCACGCCGGCGTCTGCCAAGCGCTTCGCTTCGTCCAGCACATTGCCGATTGGGCGACTGTCCAAATCACCGCGCATCGACGGAATGATACAGAAGGTGCAGCGGTGATCGCAGCCTTCGGAAATTTTCAGATAGGCGTAGTGTTTCGGCGTCAGTTTCACCCCTTGTTTCGGCACAAGGTTGATATACGGATTGTATTCCGGTTTCGGCACATATTTATGTACTTGTTTTAACACAGTTTCATAGCTATGCGGACCACTGACTTCCAGCACTTTGGGGTGTACTTGGCGGATCTGATCTTCTTTGGCGCCCAGACAGCCGGTGACGATCACTTTGCCGTTTTCGGTGAGGGCTTCGCCGATCGCTTCCAGCGATTCTTGAACCGCACTATCGATAAAGCCGCAGGTGTTGACGATCACCAAGTCGGCGTTTTCATAGCTGGGCACGATATTATAGCCGTCGGTGCGTAATTCGGTTAAAATCCGTTCGGAGTCGACCAGGTTTTTCGGGCAACCTAAACTTAAAAAGCCGATATTGGGTGTATTCATATCATTTCTCAACATTTCAAAAATAAAAAGTTCAAGCGCGCCGAGGATAAGCTACTGGCGCTTGAACAAGTATAAAATCGTGCAGATTGTATAAAATTTAAAAGCAAAAGACCAGTTGGATTATCGGTGTGCTTGCCAGTGAGCGTTTATTGCGGATTTGCGCGCTTGGCGCAGATCGACCAACATCATCACGCTCAACCCAAGGCTGAACAACAGTGAGATTGGTAAAATGAGTGAAGTTTGATAGTAAATCAAGCCCAAATATTTGAAAAATTCTATCAAACCCAGTGTTAAGCCGAGCATTAATAAGAGAGCCAGACGCAATGAATGGCTTGATTTACAGATTAGCATATTCATGATGTGGTTCAGCATTAATAACACCGCCATGTATGCGGCGAATCCAAATAACAGGCTGAGCGAAAAGTACGGTATCAACCATAATAACAGGATAAGTAAGTTGATAACGTAAACAGCGCTTTGTTCTGCTTTAATAAATGGTTGGGCGCTGAAAGTAAGGTTAAACAGATTAAAAAAAATAATAAATGCCGTGAGTATTATTTGGTTAAGGTTAGAGAGTGGAGTGTCGTTATAAAATAATTGTTCGGCATAAATGGGCGTTGCGCTAATAAACACGATCCAAAAAATAGCAGATAATCCGCACCATAGAAAATATTGTTCTTTTTTATAGTGAAAGTAACAAAATAAGCAAAGCAGTATCAAACAAATCAAAATTCCGATATTTATCAGCAAAAGATAATAAGTCGAAAATAGATTAATTATAGATAGCAGCAATGTCATGGTTATATCAATCCTATTTTTCTTGCTTTGCTGATGGCTTTGGTGCGGTTGCAAACGATTAATTTTCGGTATATATGCCGGATATGGGTTTCAATGGTATAGCGCGATAAATAGAGATGATCGGCTATTTCTTGATTGCTTAGACCATTGGCAAGATGTTGCATAATTTCATTTTCACGCACCGTCAGAGAAACGTGCTCATTTTCTAATTTTGCATCGGTATTATCGACAGTATCGGCTTTATCCTGACTCGGCAGCAGATTAATAATCTGTCGGGTAATAAACGGATCGATCACCAAACCGCCGCGCAGTACGTTACGAATGGCACTCAACAGTTCAAAATCTTCCCTCTCTTTCAAGATATAAGCGGTTACGCCGGCTTGCAGGGCGTTGATAACGGTGGTTTCGTTGTGGCAAGAAGAAAGTGCTAAAACGGATTGTTCCGGATTGGCTTCATTCAATGCATCAATAATGGTTAAACCGTTGCCGTCAGGCTGATCCAAATCAATGATGGCAAATCCAATATTCTTTAAGTTGATGTCGATGGCGGCGCTGACGGAATGAGTGAAGATTAAATCGGAAGATTTATAGCCGAGATTAAGCAGCACGGCATGTAACCGTTGTCGTATACAAGCATCACTTTCTACAACCAGAACCGGTGTGGGTAAATTCAACATGGTTTTATCCTAACAACTTTTGGGGATCAGATCAGATAAGGCAAATGAAATGATTTCATTATGCGTTTATGAGGTCGGGAATGATACATTAATTAACTCAGGGTGACTATCACAAGAATTCATTATATCTTTTGGTTTTATATTGTTGATGCTTCTTTAAAGATAAGATATTTCCGTTTAAATACAATATAAAGCCATTCAATGTTTTTTAATTTCTATTTTTGTAAACAATCCTTAAATCACAGGTTTTTGTTATATATGCCATATTTTAAACTATGTTTTAATTATTCATCTTTAAGTCAATCTATTTGGTGGAAAATGAAAATTTTAATATGGTTATCTATATTGTTTGTTTTATTGATTTTTGTATTTTTTATTTTGAGTGCGATTAAAGACAGTGTATTCATACATTTTGGAGGTGATCCTTATGATGAATGAAGAAGGTGGGAAATTTTTTGATACGTTAGTTAATTAGGCTTGAGGGTAAAATCACAATATTTGGCGATATACTCAAAATATCCTATTGTGCTTTAATAATGTCGCTTTTTTTGAGTTTTTATATCAAACGAATTTATCAGTTCACTGCTATTTTCGTGACATTAATCAATATAACATTTATTAACTAACAATAAAGGGTGGCTAGCATGCAAAACTTTAAAAAACTATTTACTTCCTGTCTGGTACTCGGCGCGTTGTCTTCCGGTGCGTATGCGCAGGATATTAAGTTCGGGGTAGGGATAGCTGCAGATGATGATAAAGAATTTAGTCTGAAAGGCAGTAATGATGATTATAAAAAGATCCATGTATACTCCAGTAATGAAGATACGACTCTGGTGAATATTATGGAGACTGATTCAGATATATTGATTGAAATTGAAGCGGCAGGCTCACCACTTCGTTACACCAATGCGGATAATACAAATAATCGTGATGAAAATCAGTTTGTTGCCACCGATGATGTAACTTTGATCGGCAAAGAAAGCGATGTAGTAGACAAAGGTGCTGTCAGGATTCACAATCTGAAAGCCGGTGAATTGAAAGAGAACGGCAATCAGGCGGTCAACACTGGACAGTTGTTTCAAACCAATCAAAATTTGTCGAAAGTTAAGACCGATTTGGCAACGACCGATTCAAACGTCGAATCGCTGAAAAAGAATGCAGAGGCTAACAAGCAGGAGATTGATGAGCTGGGGAAACGTGCCGATGACAATGATAGTAAATTTGAAGAGGTACGCAAAGGATTTGAAGCGGTGCATAATAATTTCGTTACCAACGACAAGGCAACTAAAGATGGTTTCGAAAGAGTCGGCAGCGTGATACAAGAGCTGGCGCAGAGCACAGATAAGAATATTGCCGATACCAACACAAAAATTGCTGAGGCGGATAAAAAAATTGTTGAGACCGATGAAAAAGTTAACACGGTTACAGCTGCGTTCGAGGGCTTGAAAAGCACTCATCAAGCGGTGCAGCAAGAAAACGGTAAGAAATTTGCGGCACTGGGTGAAAGTGTCAAAGTGACCAATACCAAACTTGAGAGTGTTGCGGCGACGTTGAATCAACAACTTGATGAAGCAAAGGGAAGGGTGGCAGCCTTGACAACGCAAGTGAACGGCCATGATGTCCAGCTGAAATCGCTGGATAAGAAAGTGGCACAAGTAGATAAAAAAGCACAGCAAGGGATTGCCGCAGCTTTGGCAGTCGCCGCAATCCCGCAAGCGGTCTTGCCGAATGAAAGCGTGGTTGCTTTTGGTGCCGGCAACTGGAGAAGCGAAAACGGTGTGGCAATCGGCTTCTCACACGCGTCCGGCAACGGCAAATGGTTATTTAAAGTCGGGGCAGTTAATGCCGGCAGCAATTACGGTGCCAATGCCGGCGTAGGCTACCGATGGTAATTGCCGGCTGAAACCGCACTTTGCGTGCTCAAGCCCACTATTTTTAATAGTGGGCTTTTGTCGTTTGTCGGCTACAAATTGAGGTAAAATTGATTAAAGTATCAACTCATTCTAGTAGTTTTGCAGGAAAAGTTGAAGAATGATGATATATTTTACAGTTAAGGATTAATATTTGCCTCATTTTAGGCTATATTAGTTGTGATAATTTTTAGCATTTTGATTACAAATTTCTAAAGATGTGCAATGCGTTTTAAAATGCTTTTCTTTTTAATCACTTACATAACTTCTGGGGAATTCGGTGATTTAAAGCCGACTTCGAGTGTTTTTTAATCAACAAAAGGAAATTACCATGTCCGATATGGTTAAGAATGACGTGGATGCAGTGGAAACTAATGATTGGTTGTTGGCCATTGACTCTGTTATCCGTGAAGAGGGCGTAGAGCGCGCTCAGTTTATTATCGAGCAATTAATGCAACGTGCCAGGGCAAACAGTGTTGCGTTACCGACAGGGATTAGCACCGACTACATTAATACGATTCCAACCAGTGAAGAACCGAATTACCCGGGAAATTTGGATTTAGAAAGAAGAATTCGCGGTGCGATTCGTTGGAATGCGATGATGATGGTGTTGCGTGCGTCGAAAAAAGATTTGGAATTGGGCGGTCATATGGCGTCTTTCCAATCTTCCGCCACCATTTATGAAGTCTGCTTCAACCACTTCTTTAAAGCCGCAACCGAAAAAGACGGCGGCGACTTAGTGTTCTTCCAAGGACATATTTCCCCGGGGATCTATTCGCGTGCGTTCCTTGAAGGGCGTTTAAGCGAAGAACAATTGGATAATTTCCGCCAAGAAGTACACGGAAAAGGCTTGTCCTCTTATCCTCACCCGAAATTAATGCCGGAATTCTGGCAGTTCCCGACCGTTTCCATGGGCTTGGGGCCGATTAACTCGATTTATCAGGCACGTTTCCTGAAATATTTACACAACCGTGGTTTGAAGGATACGGCGGATCAAACCGTTTATGCGTTCTTGGGCGACGGAGAAATGGACGAAGTGGAATCGCGCGGTGCGATCTCGTTTGCGGCGCGTGAGAAGTTGGATAACTTGGTGTTCGTGATCAACTGTAATCTGCAACGCTTGGACGGGCCGGTAACCGGTAACGGCAAAATTATCCAAGAGCTGGAAAGCCTGTTCCTCGGCGCCGGTTGGGAAGTGATTAAAGTGATTTGGGGTCGTCGTTGGGATCGTTTGTTACAACGTGATACCACCGGTAAATTGTTGCAATTGATGACCGAAGTGGTTGACGGCGATTATCAAACCTTTAAATCCAAAGACGGCGCTTATGTGCGTAAACACTTCTTCGGACGTTACCCTGAAACCGAAGCGTTGGTGGCGGATATGACCGATGATGAAATTTGGGCGTTGAACCGTGGCGGTCACGATCCGATCAAAGTGTTCGCCGCCTTTAACAAAGCCAAACAAGTGAAAGGCAAACCGGTGGTATTATTGGTGAAAACCATTAAAGGCTACGGTATGGGTGACGCGGCGGAAGGCAAAAACATTGCCCACCAAGTGAAGAAAATGGATATGTCCGGTGTGCGTCATGTGCGCGATCAATTCTCTATCGAGTTGAGCGATGAAGAAGTAGAAAAACTGCCGTATATTAAATTTGAAGAAGGTTCGGAAGAGTACAAATACCTGCATGAACACCGCAAAGCGTTGAAAGGCTATTTGCCGACCCGTTCTCCGCGTTTCACCACCGAGTTGCAAGTGCCTGAACTGGAAGAGTTTTCGCAACTGTTTGAAGCGCAAGCCCGCCCGATTTCCACCACCATGGCGTTTGTCCGTTCATTAAATGTATTGTTGAAAAATAAATCGGTTGGCAAACACATTGTCCCGATTTTAGCCGACGAAGCGCGTACGTTCGGGATGGAAGGCTTATTCCGTCAAATCGGGATCTACAATCCGCATGGTCAAAACTATACTCCGCAAGACAGAGAGCAAGTCGCTTATTACCGTGAAGCGATTGACGGTCAAGTATTGCAGGAAGGGATCAATGAACTGGGCGCAACCTCTTCTTGGTTAGCGGCGGCAACGTCTTACAGCACCAACAATGTACCGATGATTCCGTTCTTCGTTTACTATTCGATGTTCGGTTTCCAACGTGTCGGCGACTTGATGTGGGCGGCGGGCGACCAACAAGCGCGCGGCTTTATGATCGGCGGAACCTCCGGCCGTACCACGCTGAACGGCGAAGGCTTACAACATGAAGACGGACATAGCCACATTCAGTCTTTGACTATTCCGAACTGTATCTCTTACGATCCGGCGTTCGCCTATGAAGTCGCGGTGATTATGCAAGACGGCGTACGTCGTATGTATGGCCCTGAACAAGAGAACGTGTATTACTACATCACCACTCTGAATGAAACTTATGACCAACCGGCAATGCCGAAAGGGGCGGAAGAGGGTATCCGCAAAGGTATCTACAAATTTGAAACCGTGACCGGTCAAGGCAAAGGCAAAGTGCAGTTGCTGGGTTCGGGGGCGATTCTGCGTTATGTGCGTGAAGCGGCGAAGTTATTGGCCGATGAATACGGCGTAACCTCCGATGTGTACAGCGTGACCTCTTTCACCGAAGTGGCGCGTGACGGTGCCGATGCGGATCGTTGGAACCTATTGCACCCGACCGAACAAGCGCGTGTGCCTTATATCGCACAAGTGATGAATGATGCGCCGACTGTGGCGGCAACCGATTACATGAAGCTGTTTGCCGAACAAGTGCGTCCGTTTATTCCGGCGCAAAGCTACCGCGTGTTGGGTACCGACGGTTTCGGCCGTTCCGACAGCCGTGAAAACCTGCGTGAACACTTTGAAGTGAATGCGCAATATATCGTGGTTGCGGCATTAACCGAATTAGCGAAACAAGGTGTGGTTGACACTAAAGCAGTTGCTGATGCTATCAAGAAATACGGCATTGACGCAGACAAAATTAACCCGCTATATGCTTAATCGTTAGAAAGGAAATATTATGTCTAAACAAATTCAAGTACCGGATATCGGTAGTGATGAAGTCACGGTAACCGAGATTATGGTCAGCGTTGGCGATAACGTTGAGGTTGAACAAAGTTTGATTAACGTGGAAGGCGACAAGGCTTCGATGGAAGTTCCGTCTCCTGAAAGCGGTGTGGTAAAAGAGATTTTGGTTAAAGTCGGTGACAAAGTGTCCACCGGCTCGCCGATGATGGTATTCGAGGGTGCGGCAGCGGCTGCACCTGAAGCGCAAGCTGCGGAAACGGCCAAAACTGACACTGTAGCGGCAGCACCGGCGGCGGCAAGTGCGGTTGTGGACGTTACTGTGCCGGATATCGGCGGTGATGAAGTCAACGTCACCGAAATCATGGTAAAAGTGGGCGACAGCGTCAGTGAAGAACAGTCGTTATTGACCGTAGAGGGCGATAAAGCCTCGATGGAAGTACCTGCCCCGTTCGCCGGCGTAGTAAAAGAAATTTTAGTGGTTTCCGGTGATAAAGTGTCGACCGGTTCACTGATTATGCGTTTTGAAACCGCATCCGGCGCTGCGCCTGCGACTGAAAGTGCGGTTGCGCCAGCGCCAGCAGCCAATGCTGCGCCGTCAATCGTTGACGTGAATGTGCCGGATATTGGTGGCGACGAAGTCAACGTCACGGAAATCATGGTCAGTGTCGGCGATAACATTGCCGAAGAACAATCGCTGATTACCGTGGAAGGCGACAAAGCGTCAATGGAAGTGCCGGCACCGTTCGCCGGTGTACTGAAAGAGATTTTGGTTAAGTCCGGCGATAAAGTCTCTACCGGCTCGTTAATCATGCGCTTTGAAGTCGCAGGCGCAGCTCCAGCCCAAGCAGCGGCAGCAGCGCCTGAGACTGCATCGGCAAAAGCGGAAAGTGCACCTGCACCAGTAGCAGCACAAGCAGCGGCTTCACAACAAGATGTGACCGCAAGTGCGGTCTTTGCCCATGCCACACCGGTGGTTCGCCGTTTGGCGCGCGAATTCGGTGTTAATTTGGATAAAGTTAAAGGCACAGGGCGTAAAGGCCGTATCCTGAAAGAAGACGTGCAAGCCTATGTTAAAAATGCAATTAAACTGGTTGAATCGGGTTCTGTACCTGCAAGCGCCGGTGCAGCGCCGGCAGGTGCAGGCTTAGGTTTATTACCTTGGCCGAAAGTCGATTTCAGCAAATTCGGCGAAACCGAAGAAGTGGAATTGGGTCGTATCCAGAAAATCTCCGGAGCGAACCTGCACCGCAACTGGGTGATGATCCCGCATGTGACCCAATGGGACAAAGCGGACATCACCGATCTGGAAGCGTTCCGTAAAGAACAAAACGTACTGGCGGAAAAACAAAAACTGGATGTGAAAATCACGCCGTTAGTGTTTATCATGAAAGCCGCTGCCAAAGCGCTGGAAGCCTATCCGCGTTTCAACAGCTCGATTTCGGAAGACGCGCAACGTTTAACCCTGAAAAAATACATCAATATCGGGGTGGCGGTGGATACGCCGAACGGCTTAGTCGTACCGGTGTTTAAAGACGTAAATAAAAAAGGCATTATCGAATTATCCCGTGAATTAGCGGAAATCTCGAAAAAAGCCCGTGCCGGTAAACTGACCGCGTCCGATATGCAAGGCGGTTGCTTCACCATTTCCAGCCTAGGCGGTATCGGCGGCACACACTTTACGCCAATCGTGAATGCGCCGGAAGTGGCGATCTTGGGCGTATCCAAATCGGAAATGACACCGGTATGGAACGGCAAAGACTTTACCCCTCGCTTGATGTTACCGTTGTCATTGTCCTATGACCACCGTGTGATTGACGGCGCAGACGGCGCGCGATTCGTCACCTTTATTAACGGCGTATTGTCTGATTTACGCCGCTTGGTGATGTAAGCCCTATTTTCGCCTCTCTGTAAATTGATAAAAGCAAGAGAGGCGTGATTGAATTCGTGTAAAGTGCGGTTTGCGCACTCAACCAATAAAAGAGGTTATCATGAGTAAAGAGATTAAAACGCAAGTTGTGGTATTAGGGGCTGGTCCTGCCGGTTACTCCGCTGCATTCCGTTGTGCCGACTTGGGACTGGATACCGTTATCGTTGAACGTTATTCCACACTGGGCGGGGTTTGTTTGAATGTGGGTTGTATCCCGTCTAAAGCGTTATTGCACGTTGCTAAAGTGATCGAAGAAGCCAAAGCGTTGGCAGAACACGGTATTGTTTTCGGCGAGCCGAGTACCGATGTGGAAAAAATCCGCGGTTGGAAAGAAAAAGTCATTAACCAACTGACTGGCGGCTTGGCGGGCATGGCGAAAATGCGCAAAGTGCAGGTTGTCAACGGTTACGGTAAGTTTTCCAGTGCAAACTCGCTGATTGTAGCCGGAGAAGAAGGCGATGTTACGGTCAAATTCGATAACGCCATTATTGCAGCCGGTTCACGCCCGATTCAGTTACCGTTTATTCCGCATGAAGATCCGCGTATTTGGGATTCAACTGATGCGTTGAAATTGAAAACCGTACCTGAAAATTTGTTAATCATGGGCGGCGGTATCATCGGGCTGGAAATGGGAACCGTTTATCATGCGCTCGGTTCGAAAATCGACGTAGTCGAAATGTTTAATCAAGTGATTCCGGCGGCGGATAAAGATATTGTTAAAATTTATACCAAACGTATCGAGAAGAAATTCAATCTGTTGCTTGAAACCAAAGTGACTGCGGTGGAAGCCAAGGAAGACGGTATTTATGTTTCAATGGAAGGCAAAGCTGCCAATGAAACCCGCCGTTATGATGCGGTGTTGGTGGCAATCGGGCGTACGCCGAACGGCAAATTGATTGATGCAGGTGTTGCCGGAGTGGAAGTGGACGAACGCGGCTTTATCCGTACCGATAAGCAAATGCGCACCAATGTGGATCATATTTTCGCGATCGGTGATGTGGTCGGACAACCGATGTTGGCGCACAAAGGCGTACACGAAGGGCATGTTGCCGCCGAAGTGATCGCAGGTAAAAAACACTATTTCGATCCGAAAGTGATTCCGTCAATTGCCTACACTGAGCCGGAAGTGGCATGGGTCGGCAAAACCGAGAAAGAGTGTAAAGCCGAAGGCATCAACTACGAAACCGCCACTTTCCCATGGGCGGCTTCCGGTCGTGCGATTGCTTCCGACTGTTCCGACGGTATGACCAAACTGATTTTTGATAAAGATTCGCACCGTGTTATCGGTGGCGCAATCGTCGGTACTAACGGCGGCGAGTTGTTGGGCGAAATCGGCTTGGCAATCGAAATGGGTTGCGATGCGGAAGATTTAGCGCTGACCATTCACGCCCACCCGACCTTGCATGAATCGGTCGGCTTGGCAGCGGAAGTGTTCGAAGGCACGATCACCGACTTGCCGAATGCGAAAGCGAAGAAGAAAAAATAGGTTGTCAGTGCCAACAACCTGCTGAAATAACTAAGCCTCTTTCGTCATGGGAAGAGGCTTTTTCGTTATAGCTAGACGTTGTCTACTATGCTTGTCTGGCTATAATGGAAAAAGTGCGGTCTGACCGCACTTTATCTTGTTATAGGCAGACGAAGACTGCCTATAAAAACCATACGCTATGCGTATGGAATCAAAGAGCTTAAGCGATGAAAAGAAAAAATCCTCCGATATAATGAACAAGGCTGACAACCAAAATTCAAGATATAGGAGGATATGTCAATGGCAAGTAAGTCCAATGACGATTCGAGTCTATCACACACAAGATGGAACTGTAAGTATCACATAGTCTTTATCCCAAAATTGAGACGAAAAGCGATTTATGGGAAATTACGAATGGATATAGGCAGCATATTAAG
>NZ_FWWV01000043.1 GCF_900176075.1 Pasteurella testudinis DSM 23072 | reverse complement strand
ACATTTTTGGGCAAAGGGTTATTATGTAAGTACAGTGGGTTTAAATACAAAAGTGGTAGAGGAATATATCAGGAATCAGGAAAAAGAAGACATGATTCAAGATAATTTATCGAAGAAAGAATATGTGGACCCCTTTAAGGGGTAAGCCACAGAGTTATTGTGCAGTTGTCAGTCTTTTCACATGCCCCTTGAGGGGCATGTGAAGTACTAGGCCCTTATAGGGTAGCCGAAAAACCGCACGTTTCACGTGCGGATTGTTATTATGAAGAAAAATATATGATTGAAAATAAAATATTATTAACCGAATGCTCCGATGATAAAGGACTGGTCGCTAAAATAACCAACATTTGTTATAAGCATCAACTCAATATTACCCATAATAGTGAATTTGTCGATAACGGCAGCAAACGCTTTTTTATGCGGACGGAATTAGAAGGTATTTTTAATGATGAAATGTTGAATACCGAATTAAATCTGGCATTACCGGTCGGTGCCAAATACAGCATAATTACCCGTAAAACCAAGCGGATTGTTATTCTGGTCACCAAAGAAGCCCATTGTCTGGGTGATATTTTAATGAAAAACTACTACGGCGGTTTAGACGTAGAAATTGCAGCCGTGATTGGCAACCATGATTCATTGCGTGAACTGGTCGAGCGGTTTGATATTCCGTTTCACCATGTCAGCCATGAAAATTTGACCCGAGAACAGCATGATCAACTTTTGGCGGAGAGAATTGATCAATATCAGCCGGATCTGATTGTCTTGGCAAAATATATGCGGGTGCTCAATCCGAAATTCGTCGAGCGTTATCCGAATCGGGTGATCAATATCCATCATTCGTTTTTACCGGCGTTTATCGGGGCGAAACCTTATCAGCAAGCCTATGAAAGAGGAGTGAAAATTATCGGTGCAACCGCCCATTTCATTAATAATGAGTTGGATCAAGGACCGATCATTATGCAAAACGTGATTAATGTTGATCATACCTACGATGCCAAAGCGATGATGCGTGCCGGCCGTGATGTTGAGAAAAGCGTCTTGACCCGTGCACTCGATTTGGCACTTAATGATCGTATTTTTGTTTACGAGAACAAAACGGTTATTTTGTAAATCCACGCAATAATTCTCACCTTTAATAGTTTCTCTATGTGACTATCTATAAGCATTATCAATATAGAGAGACTATTCCCTTCGAATGTAAAATTGAATAAAAAAAGCCTACGGCGTTAAAGTCAGCGTTATCTCTAGGTATATAGCTTGACTCCATTTGACTGCCCGTCGCCATTAGTTTTTTAATTTACAATAAGCGTCATTAGATTGGCATAATGCGCCGTTTGTAGGTTTACATTAAAAAAATGAAAATTTATGATTGAGAACCCACTTGCCATATGATATAAAGACTTTGGTAAAATAAGGTGTATGTATGTATGTATGTATGTATGTATGTATGTATGTATGTATGTATGTATGTATGTATGTATGTATGTATATTGTAAATTAGTTTGGTTTGAGAGGGGTTTTAGATGAAGCAATATCTTGCGATCGCCATCGCATTTTTTACGTTGAGTGCATGTTCACTTCCTCAACGAGGGGAAAACCAACCGATTGAAAGTTGGAATAATAAGGTATCAGCTACAATTAGTACACAAGAGGTTACTTCAAATCAAGGGCTGGTTGTTTTCTATCGCCCAGCGAATATTGATGGTCCGGCCGTGAATGTTTATATCAACGGGGATTATCAAACTTCATTACTGGAGAATGGTTTTAGTGCAATTGCATTATGCGCCGATCAAAACTTTTTCAGTTCTTCGTTAAGCACCAATCAGAAAGGCGGCAACCGCACTCAGGGCGTTAAATTTATCTCTCCAAGCAAACAAATCACCTACATTAAAGTAAAACAAGTCAGAAAAGGCATCCCTGTTTTCGAATTTGTCAAACCTGAAGTTGCGACTACCGAGTTGGCGGGTTTACAAATGCAAGCACAAACGTTGTCACGCGTGAAACAGCAAGATTGCAGCACTACCGATTATGCCTTGCTTGCCACACAGGTTAACTCAAATATTGCTTTCCCGTTGAACAAACACGGTTACAGTGATTTATCAGCCGCAGGACAACAGGATATACAGCAATTTGCTCAAACAATCAAAAGCTTAAATCAACAAGCTGTAAGTCGGGTTGTCGTCAACGGCTATACTGATCCGGAGGGTTCAGAGGCTTATAACCAAAAATTATCGGAAAAACGTGCGACAACAGTCAGTAATGCACTGAAACAAGAAGGTGTGAATTTACCGGTTGTTGTGGTCGGCTACGGAGAAAAAGCGCTTGTGGTTGATAGTTGCGCGGCTGACTTCCCTAATAATAAAGTGGCAAGAAACGAATGTAATTTGCCAAACCGTCGGGTAGAAGTTGTTGTTTATGGTCAGGAATAATCATAACGCAATCAATTAAACAAACCAATTTTCAAAAATAGTTAAGCGTTAGGCAGGTTTAACGTTGCCTTTACGGGAAATTAATCTTTAAAAAAATCAGGGTTAAAAATATGTCAACAACTTTAAAAGTATTGAATGCCAAAACTGAAATTGCTTCTTACAATGTCGTGAATGGTGAAACTTTAATAATTCAAGCACAAGATGAAGTCAATTATCAACTAATTGATAACTCAACCGGCTTGGGGCCGCAAAATATCATTGCCAAACGTGTTGGCAATGATTTACAAATCCTGCTGGATAATGGAGATATGGTTCCGGATGTCATTATCGAAGACTACTATGGTGATGAAGATCCTGCGACTGTGACTAATTTAGTGGTCGGTCAGCATGAAAACGGCAATATGTATGCCTATGTACCCGAATCAGGGCAAACCTATGATGCGGTCAGCATGTTGGCAGAGCAAATGTCTGCACCACAAGCATTAGGCGGTGACGAAATTAGTGGCTTGTGGGTGTTCAGTCCGTGGTGGTTATTGGCTTTGATTCCTTTAGCTGCGGTGGCGATCGCGGCAGGCAATAGCGGTGGCAGCAGCGATAGCAAAGATACCACCCCGCCGGTCAAACCGATCATTGACACTAAAGATGACGGTAGCGTTACCGTCACTCCGGCTGGCGATGCCAAAAATGCTACCGTGACTTATACCGACGAAGACGGCAATACCCAAACTGTGACCATCGAAAAAGGCAATGACGGCAAATGGGAACCCAAAGGCGAACTGCCCGACGGCGTGACCGTTGACCCGGATACCGGTGTGATTACTATTCCTGATGAAGCCATCAAAGGTGGCAGCGATGTGACCGCGACCAACAGCGATGAAGCGGGCAACGAAAGCAGCGACACCAAGACTTCGGTCGATACCGATGCGCCGAATGCACCGGTAATTGATGCCAAAGACGACGGTTCTGTGACGGTGACACCGGCTGACGACGCCACCGAAGCGACCGTGACCTACACCGACGAAGACGGCAACACCCAAACCATCACCATCGAGAAAAATGATGACGGCAAATGGGAACCCAAAGGCGAACTGCCCGACGGCGTGACCGTTGACCCGAATACCGGTGTGATTACTATTCCTGATGAAGCCATCAAAGGTGGCACTGATGTGACCGCCACTAACAGCGATGAAGCGGGCAACGAAAGCAGCGACACCAAGACTTCGGTCGATACCGATATTTCTGAGACGCCGCCGACCGTAACCATTCCGGAAGCAGATGACGGTGGCATCAACGCCGAAGAGATCGACGACGGCGTACAAGTTGACGTGACCATTCCGAAAGGTACTGAGCCGGGCGACACCGTGACTGTGACCGTTACCGATTCAGACGGCAACACTTCAACCGTGACCCACACCGTTACCCAAGAAGATGTCGACAACGGCAGCGCCGAAGTGACGGTACCGAAAGACGTGTTTGACACCGACGGCGACGGCAAAACCGACGACGGCGAATACACGGTTGACGCCGAAATCAGCGATGATGCCGGCAATAGCAGCGGCAAGAGCGATCCGGTNACTGTCGATGTGGACACCACTATCCCGGGCGACACCGATGGTGACGGCACCGTTGANGAAAAACCGGTGGTGACTATCCCTGAAGCGGAAGACGGCATCAACGCCGAAGAGATCGACGACGGCGTACAAGTTGACGTCACCATTCCGAAAGGCACTGAGCCGGGTGACACCGTGACTGTGACCGTTACTGATTCAGACGGCAACACTTCAACCGTGACCCACACCGTGACCCAAGACGATATTGACAACGGCAGNGCCGAAGTGACGGTACCGAAAGACGTGTTTGACACCGACGGCGACGGCAAAACCGACGACGGCGAATACACGGTTGATGCTGAAATCAGCGACGATGCCGGCAATAGCAGCGGCAAGAGCGATCCGGTNACTGTCGATGTGGACACCACTATCCCGGGCGACACCGATGGCGACGGCACCGTTGA
>NZ_FWWV01000042.1 GCF_900176075.1 Pasteurella testudinis DSM 23072 | reverse complement strand
TTTCGTGCTGGGCATATGGAATCTGGCTTTACTGGCGCATTACTTATAGATGACCCAGTTAAGCCCGATGACGCTTATTCTGACGTGGTGCGTGACGGCGTAAACAACCGATTCAACGAAACAATCAAGTCACGGCTTGCGATTGAGACTGTGCCGATTATCGTCATCATGCAGCGCATACATTATCACGATCTGAGCGGATATTTGTTGCGAGGAGGCAGCGGTGAGCAATGGCACCACTTAAATTTACCGGTGCTTATCGACAAGTCATTGCCTTACCCCGAAGAAAATACACACGGCATACCGATCAATCATAACTTACCGGACGGCTGGCTGTGGGAAGCGAAGCATAATGAATCACACCGCATAGCATTGTTTTCACACCGCAGAACAGCGGAAGCGCAGTATATGCAAGCACCTAAGCGGTTTAATGCGGAGGGTGCGCTATGGAGTGAGGTGATGATTAATTTTGCTAAGTCGCTAAAAATCATTATTGATAAAGTCCGCACGGTGGTGGCTGTTGATCCGCAAGCGACAAATTCTGAAGAAAGTGACGAATCAGGCGTAGCTGTAGCGAGTTGTTATGGTTACGGTGATCAACGCATGTATTCAGTAGACGGCGACTATTCCGGACGCTACAGCCCGAAAGGTTGGGCAGATAAAGCAATCAAGGCTTATCACGATCATGATGCTGACGCAATTGTGATTGAGACGAATCAGGGTGGCGATATGGCAGTCGATACGCTACGCAATGCGGGCTTTAAGGGGCGCATTATCCGCATACACGCTAATAAGAGCAAGTATGCACGAGCAGAGCCAATTTCGGCGTTATATGAGCTTGGCAAAGTGGCGCACAACGGAAATCTTTACTCGCTGGAAAATCAGATGATGGAATATGTCCCGGCAATTTCTAAAAAATCGCCCGACAGGCTGGACGCAGCCGTTTACGCATTAACCGAGCTATATCAGCCAGTAGCAGAGGGTATTTTCTTTTCATAAGGCAGAAAAATGGAACAGACAATCGAAATAAATCAACTTGCTGAAATTATGGTAAATAGCGCAATGGGTGATAATCGGGCTAAATATTTATCCGGCTTGGGGGTAATTGACGGCAATACAAAACGGGTCAAACTGTATGACGAGTTTGGCTATCCTAAAGACTTGGCGTTCGATCATTACTACAAAGCCTATAATCGCATTGCGCCCGCTTATGCCGCCGTGCATAGGGTGCTTGATAAATGCTGGTCGGACCTACCCGTAATTATTGACGGCGAAAAGGACGAGGAGGCAAAAACGACATCGCAATGGGAGCAGTCAGTAACTAAGCTGCTTAAAAAGCATATCGGCAAAATCAAGGACGCGGATCGGCGTAATCTGATAGGAAACTATAGCGCACTCATTTTACAGTTGAGAGACGGCAAGCAATGGCAAGAGCCTGTCGATGACCTGTCGCTAAAAACCCTAAAGGAAAACGGATTAGTTAAGCTGATTCCGGCATGGCAAAAGCAATTAATCCCGATTGAGTGGCAAACGGACGAAACGGCGGAGGATTATGGCGAGCCGATATTTTATCAGTTTAATGAATCGGAAGTCGGCAACGACAATAAGCAGCGTAGCGTTAAAATCCATAAAAGCAGAATCATTATTTTTAGCGAGGGGACGGAAGACAGTGATCCGAATAGTGGCGTGTCATTACTCAATTCGGGCTATAACAAGTTGCTTGACCTCGAAAAAGTGTCTGGCGGCAGCGCCGAGGGTTTCTTGAAAAATGCCAGTCGTCAGCTTGGAATCAATTTTTCCAAGGAAACCAATATCCAGCATATCATTGACGCAGCCAAAGAAAAGGGTTATAGCGGTTTGGCTGAGGCGCTTAATGCACAGCTTAAAAAGCTCAATTCCGGTACCGATTCAGCGTTAGTCATGCAAGAGGGACAGGCGAGCGTATTGTCAGTAGCGCCTGCCGATCCTGTTCCCAGTTGGACGGTGGCAGCAAATGAGTTTGCGGCATCGGTACAAATTCCATTTACGATTTTATTCGGGCAGCAAACAGGGCGATTAGCCAGTGACGAGGACAAGGCAGACTGGGCTAACCGTTGTAATGCTCGGCGCAATGGCTTTTTATCCGATGTTATCGTTGAGCTTTTAAATCGACTGGTGCAATTCGGTATTGTCGATAAGCCGCAATCAAGCGAAATTACAGTGATGTGGTCGGATTTGTTAGCGCCGAGCGAAAAAGAAAAGATTGCGAATGCTAAGGAGTTGGCAACGGTAGCAGAATCAACTTTGCGCGCCTATGGTGTTGCGGCGGTTGAGCCAAACGAAATCAGGGCAGCAATGGAGCTTGAACCGCTATCAGAACAGGATTTAGTACCGCCTGAAATCGGCGAAAAAGAGGCGGAAGACGATGAAGAAGAAAGCAAATCGAAATCCGATATTACCGCGCAATAAAGCCGATCCGGTAGGTATGGGGCGGCAGGTCAAAAAGCTGTTTGATGATATTGAGCGGCGGTATCAAGGGATTTATGCCGCACTTAAAAAGTTGATCAGCTCTAAATTGCGCGAAAAAACGGTAAACGCAGAAAGTCAGCGATCGGCGATAGTCTGCCGTGAATTTACGCCCGAACCGATGATTTACTTTGTGAATGCCGGTGCCGCTGATTACGATATGACACCGGAAGAGTTTGCGCACTTTACCGACGAAGTGCAAACCATACTCGAAGATTGGCTACTTGACGAGGATTCATCGAGTGCATTCTGGGCTGATGTTTATCTTGATGAGGCGCAAAAGCAAGCAACGGTATCAGTGCAGTCGTCATTGGCGCAGCAGTCAGAGCTTTACGCTTTAAACCGTCCTTTGCATACGGTTATCTTTAGCGAGGCTTATATGGGGCGGCTAGCAATTGCACAGCAGCTTTTTTATGAATCGTGGCGAGGGCTGACAGCGCAAACCAAAGCGGATTTAGTTCACACCATCAGCGAGGCGGTGGCGCGCGGCACAAATATACGAGAGACGGCAGAGATAATCAGCAAGCGGTTAGATGTATCCATGGCAAGAGCGAAAAGCATGGCGCAAACTGAGCAGCTGTCAGTTTATCGCCGGGCGGAATGGGCGGAAGCGCGTGAGATTAAAGATGAACTCGGACTTGATGCCCGAATCTTGCATATCTCAGCACTGAAAAATACTACAAGGCGACACCACGCAAGCCGACATGGACGGATTTTCACGGTCGATGAACAAGAGGCATGGTATCGGCAAGGCGGCAACCGTTTTAACTGTTACTGTAAATCACAAGTCGTTATTCATGGCGATACACCGCAATCTACTTTAGACACCTACGCCAAAGAGCGTAAAAAATGGCTTAACATCACTAAGAGGAAATCACAGCATGAAGCGTAATAGCGTGAACGTGCTGTCGGTTATCAACTCCAAAAACATCACAACCGAAACGATAGACGGCGATGAACACATTGTCGTGCGCGATATTGTGCCCGTCGTTGACGACATTGTGATGAACAAAGGGTTATATCCGGCAGATGAGATCGATAAGGGCTACAACACACTGGACGGCAAGTTAATGCCGTTCGGACATCCGAAGATTGACGGCAAATATATTTCAGCCAATGAAGCAGTGGCGGTCAATAAATTTTATGTCGGCGCATGGTGCGTTAATGCCCGAAAAGAGGGCGATAAGGTGCTGATCGACATGAAAGTGAACAAGCGTATTGCAAACAGCAGCGAAAGCGGTCAGCGCTTGATTGAGCGGCTAGACGGACTTGTTACGAATCAAAGCGCAGAGCCTATCCATATTTCAACGGGGCTTAACTTGCAGCGCGAATATAAAACCGGACATTCAAAAGGCAAAAAATACGATTGGATCGCTACGAACATGCAGTTCGATCACGTTGCTATTTTGCTTGATGAACAAGGTGCCGCAACTCCTGATGACGGGGTGGGGATTTTTGTCAATAAGCAAGGCGAAGAATTGGCGGTTGAAACCGTTAATTTGGCAGAGGCGGCAGACTGCACGAAAGAGACGCTATTAGACAAAGTGCGGTTTTTCTTTTCTGCGAACTCAAAGCTGTCATTTAGCGAAATACACGATCGGCTTTATACCGCGTTGGGCGGTGGTGAGCCGTACAAGTGGATCGAATCTGTTTACCCTGACGAATTTATCTACGAGGAGTCAGGCAAGCGATACAAGCAGAAGTACCTAATCGATGATAACGGGCAAGCAGTTTTTGCTGGTGTGCGCGTTGAAGTCGTTAAGAAAGTCGATTATGACGAAATCAAAACCAATGGAGAAAACAACGTAATGAAAAACAAAATCTTATCAGCATTAAATGCCGCCGGTGTTACGGTCGAGGGTTTAGATGATGATCAACTTTTAACGGCTTACAACGAGTTACAGGCGAAGCCGAAGAAAGAAGACAAAAAGCCCGAAGATGAACAAGACGACAAAAAACTTGATGAGAAGATCAAGAAAGCCGTCAACGAAGCATTAAAGCCAATTGCCGAACAGCTGCAAGCCAACGCAAATGCGGAACAAGCACAAATGCGTGAAGCGGTAAAAGCAAAATTCGGCATGTCTGAAAGTGCGGTCAATGCACTGAACGGCGAGGCGCTAACTGAGCTTTATGCCAAAACACAAAGTACCGCACAGCTAAATCCTGCATTCAAAGGTAATACGGACGACGGCGAATGGAACGGTTACACACTGAACACAGAGGAGAATCAATAATGTCAAATGTTATTTATCGCGGACCGGTAGAGCGTGAGCCGAAGACAATCAACTTACCGATTAAAGAGGCGTTGAAGCCCGGTACGGTTGTAAAAATTGTTGACGGCAAATTTGAGAAAGCAACTGACGCAAAAGGTCGCCGCTTTGTCTTGCAAAATAGCCGTTATTTGGGGCAAACAATCCATGACGCGTATAAGGCCGGTGAAACGGCAATTGCTTTCCGCCTTGAGCCAGAACATGAGTATTTCTTGCAATTGAAAGATGGCGCTTACACGCACGGCCAAGAACTGACTATTGACACCGACGGCAAGTTAGCTCCGGCAACTGCCGAGGGTGATGTTGTGATGTTCTTCTTTGACGAAGCAAAAGGGCGCACTGTTACCGAAGCCTCTAGTAAGCATAAGGCGTTCGGCGATGTCGTTGTGGCGAATTTTTACAGCAAAAAAGCATAAGGAAGCTGAACAATGTTGAAATTTACGAAAGAACAAGAAGCGTTCATCATCAATGAGCGTAAAAATTACGATCGCAAGCATGCGATTATGGCGGCAAATACCGCAGGGCTGTTGGAGGGTAACGCGCTCACATTACCTAAGGATATTTGGGCAACATGGGATCGCGAAGCCGTGGCATTACAGCGTGAAGATTTGGTTATCTTTAATGATTTAGCCTCAATCTCAAAACCAATGCCGATCGGTAAGTTGGTTCACCACTTCATGACCGTAAGCGATAGTGGATCGGTCAACATCTCACTGGACGGACGCAGTTCGGCGAAAACCGATAATGTCGTTTACGACTACCACGGTACGCCATTGCCGATCATTGATTCGACTTTCTCCTACGGCTGGCGCGATATGCACACTGCGCAAACCGAAGGATTTTCACCTGACGCGGCCGCACGCAATAACAGCTTGCGTCGTGTGGTTGAAAAAGTCGAAGATTTGGCACTGAACGGTGATAGCTCGATTGTTGTCGGTGATTCCAAACTGTACGGCTTGCGTACTGCGCCGCAGCG
>NZ_FWWV01000041.1:4854-6683 GCF_900176075.1 Pasteurella testudinis DSM 23072 | reverse complement strand
CCTTGCCGTTCCTCCACAATGCGGTCCAGGTCGTCATAGCGGTATTGCAGGCAGCTGTCGACGGTGTCGATTCGGCGCACCCGCCCGACCTTATCATATTGGTAGTGCACACTGTCGGCACCACAGCGGAGCAGTAGCAAACGCCCGTTGTCGTCATAGTGATAATCGGTCTGTTCGCCTTCCCCGTTGGTTAAGTGCAGCAGATTGCCGTTTTCATCATAACGAAACGTCCAGCGGTTGTCGGCAAAGTCGGTTTCGGTCTCGACCAAGCCGTCGGNGTTAAAGGTATAGGTGTAGGTTTCNCCCAACGGATTGGTGACCTGGTTGAGTTTCAGGCTGTCTTTATCATAGTCGTAACGCCAGCGGTTGCCTTCGCCGTCGATTTTCTCGCTCAGCAGGTCAAAGGCGCCGTAGCGTAACTGCCAGACCACGCCGTTGGCATCGGTGTAACGAATCAGGTTGCCGTGGCGGTCATAGTCTTGTTGTTCCCGGCTGTCGTTCGGGCGGTCAATTTGGGTGACCTGTCCGTGCGGATTATAGCCGTAGTGCCACTGTGCGTCGTTGGCGCTGCGCAGGCGGACGAGATTGTCGCGACGGTCATAGTCGAACTGAATCCGCCGTTGCTCGGCATCTTGTTCGGCAATCAAACGGTGGCGCGGGTCGTAGTGAAACTGCTGTTGGCGTTGGGTTTGTCCGATACGGTTATTAATCTGGGCGAGCAAGCCGAATTGATTAAACCGGAATTCGGTTTGGCTGCCGTCGGGGGCGGTGAACAGGGTTGTCTTGCCGTCGTCGGACTCGCTTCGGCGCCAAGTGCGGTCTAACGGGTCGGTGAGGGCGGTTAGCTGCTCTTCCTCATCGTATTGATAGTGCCAGGTTTCGCCGTCGGCAGCATAAAAGGTGCTGACCAAACCGGTTTGTGCCAGATAGTCGAAACGCAGGGTTTGCCCGCCGGGCAGGGTTTGTGCCAGCAGGTTGCCGTCGCGGTCATAGTCAAAGCGGGTCGTGGCTCCGCTGTCAGCGGTTATCCGCAGCGGTTTCATCAGCCGGGTATCGAACTGATAACGGGTGCAACGGCGTTGGCTGTCATACACAAGCGTCAAGCCGTCGTGATAGTCAAACCACACCGGATAGTAACCGTCGGCACCGATACTGTGAATGCAGCGCCCTTGGTCGTCATAGTGGTAATCCACCCAGGTTTGGTCATTGTCCGCCCAACGGGTTAGATTGTGCTGACTGTCATAGTGGTAGAACAGATGATAATCCAACAGCGCATCGCTTTCGATTAGGCAACCGGCACTATCTTGGGTATAACGAACCAACACTTGCGGTTGCTCGCTATCGGTGCGCACAATTTGTTGCAGGTATTGGGCATTGCCGCCGGCTTGCGTTTGATAGACNAGTGACAGCTCGATGCCGTCGGAGTGGGTGACGCGAGTTAAACGGGATTGCCCCTGCGGTTCATCGGCATAATGAAACACGACCGTATTGTCAAAGCGGTCAAGCCAACGGCTTAGCCGNAGCCTGCCGTCTTGCAGCGGTGCAAAGCCCAGCGNCTCATCGTGGTCGGCAAGCCATGCCGGGGGCAGGGCAAAACAGGTTGCGCTGCGGGTATCACGGTTGACGAGCTNGAGNTAGTCACNGTGGCGNTTGAGGGTGAACTGCGGATGNTCGGGGTTAAACGACTGNGTGCTGCCGATGGGCAGNGCAAAGTGCAAATAACTGCCTTCGACGGTTGCAATCCGCACATGCTGGCCATTCCCGCTCAGCTCGGCATAGTCGGAGAAGTTATCAACCCAATAGCGTCCACATAACCCGTCAGCCTGGTC
>NZ_FWWV01000041.1:0-4594 GCF_900176075.1 Pasteurella testudinis DSM 23072 | reverse complement strand
GTTGCAATCCGCACATGCTGGCCATTCCCGCTCAGCTCGGCATAGTCGGAGAAGTTATCAACCCAATAGCGTCCACATAACCCGTCAGCCTGGTCGGAGGCTTTGTGGCGAGCCCAAGTGCGGGTAAAACGCAGCGGCAGGGTTTGGCCGAGGGTGAAATCAGTGCGCTGCTCGACCAGATAACCGGTGAGTACATCAATCGGGTCGCCTTTAATAATTTTTTCAGCAGATGGAACAAAACGATCCTTTCCTGAATTTGCGGAGAAGGAGACTGTTAGAGAATAAGTTTTGGCTAATGTGAAGTAAGCTCCAGTATTAGCAATAATATTCGCTATTTTATTTTGTTTCATTTTTAAGTGTTTTTATTAAAACCAGTATCTTTAAAAATATCCTGATCTTCCAATAGTGATACATTCAATAAATGTATTTTTATCATCTATTGCATTAGGAGCATAGATAGCTATACCTAAATTATAGCTAGTAAAGCCAACGTATTCCTCTTCTTCAATGTCAGGATCGAAATTTTTTAAATAATTTAAGCAATTTATATAAGAAAGATTAAGAAGATCTATGCCATTAAAAATGGCTTCACAAGGGTCATTTAAAACTATACATTGCAAAATATAGTCTTTGTTCATATATGCAAGAATAATCCCATTATCAAAGTAATCATTTGTCGATATTTCACCAGTGTTAATGTTTTTGTTTTCTTGTGATGTGTAATTTATATTATTAAGAATGTTTTTATTGATAAAATCTCTGCTGAAATCAAGTTTAATATTTCCCACACTTTGGAATGGAGTTATTTCATATTTCATATTTATTCCTTTATTTTGCCATTTTTTATATACCAATCACGTAATTCTCTTATAGAGTGATTATATTTATTCCCAAACTTTTCTTTAAGATCTTTTGCATCCATATCAAATGCTTCATTAAATTTTCCTTGTGAAACAAGTTCTTTTTGTCTTTGACGATAATCTTTTGAGCCAGGTAAATTATCATAAGAAGCAGTTTGTTTATGATCTGAAGTATCCATTACTAATGCTCCCCGATTCCCACCACGATTACCAGCAGCTTGGCTAGGCATATGGTGACGCTGTTCAATAGTTTCTCGTTTTTTACCGTCGGCAATTGAATTATTAAAATCTAAATCCTTACATGTTCCTGCTCGTACTTTTGTTTTCAGTAAATGAAACAAAGCGCTCTTTTCCTGAATTTGCAGAAAAAGAATACCGTTAGCGAACAGGGCTCGGTTAGAGTGAAATAGGCACCAGTATTAGCAATAATATTAGCGATTTTACTTTGTTTCATTATATTTTAGTGATGAGATTAAATTTTGTTCTGGTTATGAAAAAAACTATCTAAGGTCAATAGTGATTTTGTTTTTGATTTGCTTATATCTCCAGATATTTCACCAAGATCATTCTCTTTTAATCCTAGTTTTTTATCTAAAATATCTTGTATTGTAATAATTATCATGGCATTGACTAGTTGTGATGATTCATTTTTTAAATTTTCAAACAATAGGCTTAAAATATACTCTTTCAGTTCTAAATGATTAAACCATATCTGCCGCATTGCAGTAGCGGAATATCCCCTTATATAATCAACTTCTTGTGATTGTGGTGAAAGGATGTTATTTAAGATACTAACTTCTTTCTTTCCACCTAACCACCCTAAGACAATTATACATTTATAACGAATGGTTTCATCTGAGTAAGATAAAAAGTAAGGAATATAAGATATTAATTTGTGAAATTTCATAAGCCCCAGTATTTGAATTATATCGGCAATGCTTGCATTATTTGTATTTTTATCTAATGCTTTTTCTAGTAAAAAACTACCCGCTTTTTCACTTCTTTTAGCAAAGGCACGACATATTCTTTCATGTAGGATGGTATTTTTACGATCATTTATAAAATTATAATGAATTTTATAAATAGCTTCATTTTCATGAGATAGTAGTTTCTTAATATAGTTATGATGTACTTCAAAAGAATCGGTTTTTTTTATTTTATTAAATTCTTTAATGAGATTGTCCATTTTATTCTCCGGATTTATTGATTTTAGGTTTATTTGCTGGACCAAAAATATGATATTGCTCTCCACAGATTTTATGACGCATTCTATGCTTATCTTTCCTTTGAGTCAGCATATTATCTGCAATATCTAATTTTTTCTTTTTATCAATAGTATCTGCTGTATATAGAGGTTCTTCATGTGATACCTCATAACCTTTTGGAACTTTTTTACCATTGTTATCTTGTATATATTGTCTAGCTTTATTGTCTAAATCTGTTTTTGGATTTTTTGCATCTCTTAATAAGGCTTTTCTTCTTTCAGAAAGATTTCTATGATACTTTTCTTTTTGAGAGACAACGTTAACAGTATCCTGGATATCTAATATTCCTAATCGAATTTTACCTAGTCCTTTTCTGATTGAACGTACAGAAGGTGGAGAAAACATTTCTATACCAGCAATCAAGACTTTTTCTCGGGGTGAAAAATCTTCTGCAATATCCGCAACAGTAGCAGTACCCGAGCCAATGAAAACATTGGGTGAGGCGGTTATAATTTTTGCGCCACAGCTCGTCTGATCGCCTTTTCGTGCAGCAGGTTGATTATGCATTGATACGGTTTCACTGCCTGAGGCGATAATTTTTAGACTATGGTCATTACAACTTATGGCATTCTCTAAACTAGCAAATGCAGCTGGTTTTCCGTTAATGAAAATTGAGCCTGAGCCTTGAGTAATATAGCCGTCTTCACCGGATAGACAGCTGTCAATAAATCGGCTTGTTGCTTCAGTGGCTTGCTCAGCCCAGCTTGGTTCACTTATTTGTGATGTATTCGTATTAAGCGATTGGCTTATATCATATAACATCATGCTAATGCGCGCAGCCGCACCGAACGGGCCTAAAAAACCAACAAGGATATAGGGAGCAGAAGCAACAATACCACCGACAACTGCTCCGGCAATTGCTCCCAGCAGGCTTTTATGCTTAATTTTATCACCCACGCGCGCAGCGGGCTCAACTACTTCGCGGGCACCGACGAGGCGGACTTGAGAGCGCGGAAAGTTGTTGATGCGAGCGGTGATGCGTTGAACGGCATCAGCCGCCAGTTGTTCCCCGTGTGTTAACAAGCTGGTTATCCTCCTTGTTTTGTTGCTTTAAAGGAGTAAACGATATCCAACAGCGCTTCACGTTGTTTTTTAGAAAACGGGGATTGCGCCGTATAGGTAAATGTGAGCAGGAGATTGTGGCGAATTTGTAACAAGGTGCACTGATACATCATTCCCTCCGGCGATTTCCATTGGTATTCCAGCAGGTGAGCCGGTTTTTCATCGAGTTGTACCATGTCGGATGAAATCTCATGGTAATTTTTTAGATTGTGACGAAATTGATGGAAAACTTCCTGATAATATTCATCATCAGTCATACCATGTGGCACGGGCGCGCGGTTGATCACTAAATTGATTCCGGTATCGCCAGGCAGGACAAACACATTCATAGATTGATCTTGCCAAGTGTCCGGTAGCGTGATTGCGCCTTCTTGGAATTGGTAGGGCATAAAATTCATCTTGAATATCCTTGAATAATAAGGTGATTACTACTAACGGATTATTAAAATAAAGCAAGGCATAGCCGGGGAGACTATGCCATAGAAAATCGAATTATGCTTCGATAGGTGCACGCTAGTCATCAGAACCGGAAGTGCCGGCAACACCGTGTTCCCAGGTGATTTTGCGGTATGCCAAAGAGATTTCCAGTAGTTGGGTGAACTCTTTTTGCGCAGGATCTTGGCAATGCGGCATATTGAGATCAAGGCTTACAATCGTCGCATCTTCTAAGGTGGTGGTGAAGAAATGCTCTTGTTTACCTTCGATGGATGTGCGATACCATTTTAATTCAACTTTTGGCAACATTTCACCAGAAGCCAGTGCATTATAAAGTAGTGGAACAGCTTTGTTCAAAGCAACAGTCAGTTGAAGAGGCTTGTGAGCACGTTGGCCAGAAGGCTGCCCTGATTGTGGATCAGTAGGAACATTGACAATATGTTTTACTTCTTGGACGAGCATTTGGTCTTCATGACCTTGAACGAAAATATTTCCAACGGAATCCGCAGTGAATGCGCCGGCAGTGATATTACCTTGAGTTTTACCAGTGATGGATACGTAACATGGAGTAGGCATAGTATTCCTCTTTTTTGCAGAATGTTCTAATGTTTACCTAAAATTGTGGATGTAAATCATTTTTTATGGGATAGTGACGGACAGCGCGATGACCACAGCTCGTGTTGGATTAGGGTGACGCAACCGTGGGCAGGCAAGGGCTGGGGGATGTTGGCGATCCCGCGGGTAGGGCAAGAAGTGGTGGTGGATTTTCTGGACGGGGATCCGGATCAACCGATCGTAACGGGCAGAACTTACCATGCGACCAATATGCCGCCGGGTGCTTTGCCGGCGAACAAGACCCAGATGCACCTTGCTTCGCAAACGTATAAAGGGGGCGGTTACAATGGCATACTGATGGAGGATGCGACGGATAACCAGCGCTTGGATTTGCAGGCGCAGAAGGATATGAATACC
>NZ_FWWV01000037.1 GCF_900176075.1 Pasteurella testudinis DSM 23072 | reverse complement strand
TTCATTATATCGGAGGATTTTTTCTTTTCATCGCTTAAGCTCTTTGATTCCATACGCATAGCGTATGGTTTTTATAGGCAGTCTTCGTCTGCCTATAACAAAACGGTTGAAATTTATCCTTTCAACCGTTTTTCTGACTATTTTTGATAATAAAGTGCGGTTACATACCGATCACAACACACTCGGTCACGCTCTTGGCTTTTTGCAAAGTGGCATTCGCTGCCGCACGATCGCCAATCGGTCCGATAAAGATACGGTTAAAAGTAGAACTGCTACTCACGCGCGCATCAAAACCTGCCATCACCAAACGCGCTTGCAAGTTCTCTGCCTGCTCCCGGTTTTTAAAAGCGCCACATTGCAAACCAAATTTCGCCGTGGACGTTGTCGCTTTAGCTGGAGCTTGCTGTGCCGTTTTGTTTTCTTGTTTTGCTTTTGCCTGCACCACTTCCGCTGCTTTGCTCTCTGTCGGTTTAGCATTCGTTTGCGTTTTTGGTTTTTCTACCACAACCGGCTGCACCGTCGTTACCGTCGGCTCATTACGCTTAACCGTTTCTTGTACTTGTGCCTGCACTGCGATATTTTTATCGTTTTTCGCCGCCTCGGCTCTTTCTGCATCACGCTCTAACATTTGCAGAATTTTTTTCTGCTCTTCGGTTAAGTTTTGTACTTTATCCAAACTTTTTGGGCTGTTATCAATCGGAATTTCGCGGGTTTCCAAATCACGGATATAGCTCCACACTTCTTCCGGACGGCTCGGCAGAGTGCTTTTCGGTTTGCTCTCCTCCACTTTTTCAGGCACTACCGCAATCCCGTTTTCGCTTGATTTTTCTTTTAATAAATACAATCCCGCCGCAAACACCACTACGATTCCGATTGCAATCGTCAATAAAAATCCCTTATTGACTCGGTTGGCTTTCTTCTTCGATGTTGCTCTGCCACGAGAAGCATAATCACGCTGAACCACTAAAATTACCCTATTAATTTAAACGTTATCAGAAATAAACAGCGATTTTACTTAAAAAAATGTCAAAATCCTAGCGTCTATTTAGCCACTAAGCAAAATCTTGCGGATCAATATCCAAAATACAACGGACGTTTTGCGCAAGTTGCAACTGTAATTTATGTTGGGCAAAGGCGTTCAGGCAACGCTGCAACACCGCTCTTGAAGTATGCTGCAATAACAAATGCCACTGATATTGCCCTGCTTTTTTGGCTTGTAACGCTTCAATCGGTCCCAAAATCTGCAAACCGCCGATCTGTTGCCGTTGACTATACGCCTGAAAAAATTCCGCAATTTGCTGTAAATATTCCACCGCACTTTGGCTGTTTTTGCTTTTTGCCCGAAACAATGCCTGCGCCGCAAACGGCGGTAAGCCCATACTCTGCCGCTGCTGCAACGCTTGCTTGGCAAATTCGGCATAGCCGTGCTGTAATAAAGTTTGCAATAGCGGGTGCTGCGGAAAATGCGTTTGCAGCACGACTTCCCCGCTTTTATCGCCCCGACCGGCACGTCCGGCAACCTGTACATACAACTGCGCCAAGCGTTCTTCACTGCGAAAATCTTCTGAAAACAGCGCGCCGTCGATATTCACCATCGCCACCAACGTCACATCGGGAAAATGGTGGCCTTTCGCCAACATTTGCGTACCGATCAAAATCCGTCGCTGCCGATTTTTAATCTGTTTCAGTTGCGTTTCCATTGCGCCTTTGCGTGCGGTGGTATCGCGGTCAATGCGTGCAATACCGTACTCAGGAAATTTCTCCGCCAGCACGCTCTCCAACTGCTCCGTGCCCACGCCTGAGGTAATCAAATGAGTAGAACCGCACTTCGGGCATTGCTGCGGTACTTTGACCTTACGCTCACAATGGTGACACGTCAGGCTGTTTTGTTTTTTATGATAGGTATAAGGGCGCTCGCAACTCGGACATTCGGCAATCCAACCGCACTCGTGGCACAACAAAATCGGCGCGAAACCACGTCGATTAAGGAACAGCAACACCTGATTGCCTTTCTCCAAATGTTGCCGCATTAAGTACAGCAACTGCTCGGAAAGTCCGCGATCGACCCGCTGTTTTTTCAGATCCAGCACCCGATGAGTTAACGCATTGCTGTTCATCGCCCGTTGATTCAGCACCAGATGACGATATTTTCCGCTGCTCACATTCGCCAAACTTTCCAAGCTGGGGGTTGCGCTGCCAAGCACAATCGAAATGCCGTTATTACGCGCTCGCATCACCGCCAAATCGCGTGCATGGTGTCGCCAGTTGGAATCCTGCTGTTTATAGGAAAGATCGTGTTCTTCATCGAGGATAATCAAACCAAGCTGTTGAAATTGTGTGAAAAATGCGGATCGCGTGCCGACCACTACCGCACTTTCGCCGCTTTGCGCACGCTGCCACGCCAACAAACGTTGACTGTCGCTTAAATTGGAATGCAGCACATCAATCGGCAAATTAAAGCGGTTCTGCACGCTGCGCACCAACTGCGGGGTTAAGCCGATTTCAGGAATCAGCAGCAGCACCTGCTTGCCCTGCGCCAACACCTTTTCCATCAAATGCAGATACACTTCGGTTTTGCCGGAACCGGTCACGCCGTCCAGCAGCCACGTTTGGAAACCGTCGCTAAAATTCACCGCACTCACCGCCAAAGTCTGCTGTTTATTGAGGCGCAGTTTATCCGCAGGATTCAGCCAATTTTCGCTTGAAAGTGCGGTTTGCCAAGGTGTGAATTGATACGGCTGTTCTTCCGCGATAATCAGCCCTTTTTCCTGTAATGCGGTATAAATGGCACGGGCAAATTCGGTCGAGCCCTGCTCAATTTCACCGTTTTGCGCCAACTGTTCTAATGCCAACTGCTGTTTCTTTGCACGTTTCAATTCGCCGTTAACAAGTGCGGTTTGTCCTTGCAGCGTGATTTTCCAGACGGCGCTGACCGCTCTTTGGTTCGCTTCGCCTTGGCGCAATTTCACCGGCAACGCCTGAAACAGCACCTCGCCCAAGCCGGTTTGGTAATAATTCGCCGCCCATTGCAGCAGCTGATATAACTCGGCACTGAATACCGATTGTGCGTCCAACACCGTAAAGATCGGTTTCAGTTGTTCCGTTGCCACTTCGCTTTGTTGCGGAAAATCGATCACAATCCCGATCCGTTTTTGCCGCCCGAGCGGCACGACAACCCGACTGCCGATTTCCACAATCGCAGATTCGTCGAGTAAATAGTCGAAATAACGGGGCAACGGGATTGCCAAGGCAACTCGAATCAAACGCATAACGCCAGTAAACTCGTGAGATGAATAATTAAAGAACAGTAGTATAGCCGATTTTGATCGACATTGCGCTGACAATCACGCCATGCGGCTATTGCTTAACCGCACTTTCTGCTGTATAATCCGCCGTCTTTAAAACAGCTGCGCATTGCGCATATTATTAACTACATATGGTGTCGGGCACGCTCCCGATAGCGATATGGCTTCAATCCGAGGTTTTCTATGAAACAAGGTATCCACCCTGAATACAAAGAAGTGACTGCAACTTGTTCTTGCGGTAACGTCATCAAAACACGTTCAACTATCGGACGTGACATCAACCTGGACGTTTGTGGCGTGTGCCACCCGTTCTATACCGGTAAACAACGTGTGGTTGACACCGGCGGTCGTGTAGAACGTTTCAACAAACGTTTCAGCATTCCGGGCGCGAAATAATCGTTGCTATAACGAAAAAGAAACCGATTTCAGCGATGGAATCGGTTTTTTTATGCGTTATACTAATCGCCCAGACCGCACTTTTATCGCAAAGAAGGAAATCCGATGACGACACCGATTCAACAACTGCTCGATATAATGGCTCAACTGCGCAATCCGCAAGGCGGTTGCCCGTGGGATTTGGAACAGGATTACCGTAGCATTGTGCCGTATCTGCTGGAAGAGGGTTACGAAGTGGTGGAAGCGATTCAAACCGAGGATTTTAGCGCATTAAAGGAAGAATTGGGCGATTTGCTGCTGCAAGTGGTGTTTCTCAGCCAACTTGCCAACGAAGAGCAGCGTTTTCAGTTTAATGATGTGGTGGAAACCCTGAGCGAAAAACTGATCCGCCGCCACCCGCATGTGTTCGGCGATACCTCGGCGGACAGCGCCACGGAAGCCTTAAAAAATTGGGAAAATAAAAAACAGCAAGAGCGTTTGGACAAACAGCAAACCTCATTGCTGGACGATGTGCCGCACGCCTTGCCGGCGTTATTGCGGGCTGAAAAATTACAAAAACGCGCCAAGAAATTGGGTTATCAACCCACTACCGTTGCACAAACTATCGCCCAAGCCGAACAACAGCTCGCCTTGATCAAAAGTGCGGTCGCCGCCAATCAAGATCACGCCGCCAAGCCGCTGGCAGAATTGCTGTTCAGCGTCAGCAACCTCTGCCGCCAACTGGGTCTGCAAGCCGAAAGTTTACTGCGTGATGAAAACAGCCGCTTTGAGCAACGGGCGAGGGAGTTTGAACAGTCTTCATCAAACAAACATTTTAAATAATTTAAGGCGATTTTTCGGAGATAATTCAATATAGGAATTGGCTTCAAAATACTTAGCCTCCAAGGCTCGGATAAATTCCAATTCCGCCCTTGCTTCTCCATAGTTTAGATTGGTGTATTTGCCATAATTAAATGACAAAATTGTTGCCATATCACCTTCAACAATACATTGAATGGAAACATAACTATTAATCTCAACCGAAAATGGGCTCAAGACAATTTCATATTTATCTAAGGATTTTTCAAAAAAGACTAGCGTATCATCTGATAGCAACGCCATAAAATCCAAAAGGTTTTTATTAAGTGTTTGCCACTTCATCGTAAAAAACTTCATCAATAATTTTTTTGTTCTGACGATATGCCGCTCGCTTTTGATTCGCTAGTTCTCTGATCGCTTCCCTACTGGTTTCAATCAGCGTATCTTGCTGTTTCGCTTCGATATAACGAGCTAACAATGCATTTTCCTGTTCTAATGTTAATTGCATAAACACTCCTTTTTTGCAATTTGGTTACTTATTCTATAACTTAACCGATTCTTACGCGATAGCTAAATCTTCTCCAACTTCGCCAAATGCGCAATTAGCCATTTAATTCCTTGATTTTGAAAGGCGATTTGTAATCGGGTGTTGTTATCACTGCCTTCGATGTTGATAATCGTGCCATTGCCGAATTTCGGGTGGCTGACTTTCTGCCCCATTTTCCATTGGCTTTGGTTGAGTAGGTTAATCCCTGAATGGCTGACCGCACTTGCACTCGAAGACTGGCTAAAAGTGCGGGTGACCGTACCGCGCAGGCGGATTTCACGGATACAATCCGGCGGCAGTTCGCTGACAAAACGGGAAACGATGTGGCGTTCTTCTTTGCCGTATAATCGACGGCTTTCGGCGTGGCTGATGGTCAGTTGCTGCTTGGCACGGGTGATGCCGACATACGCCAAACGCCGCTCCTCTTCCAAACGACCGCTCTCCTCCAACGCCATGCGGCTGGGGAAAATGCCCTCTTCCATGCCGACGATAAATACCCGTGGAAACTCCAAGCCTTTGGCGGAATGCAAGGTCATCATTTCCACACTCGGCTGATGGCGATCCGCCTGTCCTTCGCCGGCTTCCAGTGAAGCGTGGGTGAGAAAAGCGGTCAGATCGCTCATGTCATCGGCTTCGTCCGGCTTGATAAATTCACGCGTGGCAGAAACCAACTCTTCTAAGTTTTCGATCCGCACTTCGCCCTTTTCGCCCTTTTCCTGTTGATACATTTGGTACAAACCAGAATGTTTAATCACAAAATCGGTCTGCCCGAACAACGGCATTTCGCTGCTGTCCTGTTCCAGCGCCGTAATCAATTCCATAAAACGCAAAAGTGCGGTCGCCGCTCTGCCCGCCAGTTTGTTTTCTTCGATCGCCAAATGGGTCGCTTGCCATAGGGTGATTTGGCGTTCGCGCGTCAGTTGACGCAAGGTGTCTAACGTGCGGTCGCCGATACCGCGCGGCGGCGTGTTCACCACCCGTTCAAACGCTGCGTCGTCATTACGATTGGCAATCAAGCGCAGATACGCCAACGCATCTTTGATCTCCTGCCGTTCAAAAAAGCGCATACCGCCGTAAATCCGATATGGAATTTGCGCCTGTAACAACGCCTCTTCCAGCACGCGCGACTGGCTGTTGCTGCGATACAACACCGCACAATCGCTATATTGTCCGCCGTCTTCCTGCCATTGCTTGATTTGCGCCACCACGAAACGGGCTTCGTCCAGCTCGTTAAACGCACAATAGACCCCGACCGGCTCGCCTTGTGCACCGTCGGTCCATAAATTTTTGCCTAAACGGTCGCTATTATTGGCAATCAATTGGTTTGCCGCTTGCAAAATATTGCCGGTCGAGCGGTAATTTTGTTCCAAGCGAATGGTTTCGGCTTGCGGATAGTCCTGCAAAAAGCGCTGAATATTTTCGATTTTTGCACCACGCCAGCCGTAGATCGACTGATCGTCGTCGCCGACAATCATCACCTTGCCTTGCTCTCCGGCAAGCAATTTGATCCATGCATATTGAATGTTGTTGGTATCTTGAAATTCATCGACCAAAATATGCTGGAAACGCTGTTGGTAACGTTGCAAAATCAGCGGTTTTTTCAGCCACAGCTCATAAGCGCGCAACAACATTTCGGCAAAATCGACCAAACCGGCGCGATCGCAGGCATCTTGATAAATCTGATAAATCCGAATCCATTCGCGTTCGCTACGGTCATTGTGATCGTCGATTTGGTGCGGGTGCAAGCCATTATCTTTTTGATGATTGATGTACCAACAGGCTTGTTTCGGCGGAAAGTTTTTTTCGTCGTAGTTATGCAATTTCAACAAACGTTTCAGCAACCGCACTTGGTCTTCCGAATCCAAAATCTGGAAATCCTGCGGCAAGTTGGCATCAGGGTAATGGGCGCGCAGCAGGCGGTTGGCGATGCTGTGAAACGTGCCGATCCACATGCCGAACAGCCCTTGCCCCTGCTCGCGTTGCAGGGTGGCGGTGATCCGCTGGCGCATTTCCGCCGCCGCTTTATTGGTAAAGGTTACCGCCAGAATATTCGATTCCGGCACATTTTCCACCCCGACCAACCACGCAATGCGATGGGTCAGCACCCGTGTTTTGCCGCTGCCTGCGCCGGCAAGTACCAAATAATTGCCCAACGGTGCCGCCACCGCCTGCCGTTGCTTCTCGTTTAACCCGTCTAATAGTTCTGAAAATTCCATATTCGCCTGCTGAATACTGTTTATTTATACAGCGGAATTATAACAGGATTTCAGGTAAGGGAAATGATTTTTTCGGTGAAAGTGCGGTTGGCTCAATGATCTGCACCCCAAAAGTTGGACTCCAAAACCAACGAACTAAGGTGCAGATTTTTATGACTAAATATACCCAAGCATTTAAACAACACGTCGTTGAATATTACCTTCAACAGCCCCAATCTATCAGTAACACATCACGCGTTTTTCAAACACCGGAAAGCTGTATCCGCCGATGGGTTTTACAATACAGGCATTCCGGCTTAAATGGTCTGGCCGTGTTGCATATTACGCAAAAATATACATTGCAAGACAAGCTCAACGCCATTGAATAC
>NZ_FWWV01000026.1 GCF_900176075.1 Pasteurella testudinis DSM 23072 | reverse complement strand
GACATTTTTGGGCAAAGGGTTATTATGTAAGTACAGTGGGTTTAAATACAAAAGTGGTAGAGGAATATATCAGGAATCAGGAAAAAGAAGACATGATTCAAGATAATTTATCGAAGAAAGAATATGTGGACCCCTTTAAGGGGTAAGCCACAGAGTTATTGTGCAGTTGTCAGTCTTTTCACATGCCTCTTGAGGGGCATGTGAAGTACTAGGCCCTTATAGGGTAGCCGAAAAACCGCACGTTTCACGTGCGGATTGTTATTTTACCCTTTGTTCTAATACAAAAAATCCGGCTGTCTGCCGGATTTTAATTCAGGCCGCACTTTGCAGTCGGATATGATTATTGCCCGTAATAGGCATTTTTACCGTGTTTGCGCAGATAGTGCTTATCCAGCAAAGTTTGTTGCATACTCTCCGCTGTCGGGTTCAACTGATAAGTAAACAGATTCATATAAGCAATCTCTTCCAGCACCACCGCATTATGCACTGCATTGTGCGGATCGCTGCCCCAAGCAAAAGGCCCGTGCGAATGTACCAACACCGCCGGAATATCTTTGGCTTTAATGCCACGGGTGGCAAACGTCTCGACAATCACTTTACCGGTTTCCAACTCATATTCGCCTTGGATTTCTTCGTCGGTCATCAAACGGGTGCACGGGATAGAGCCGTAAAAATAGTCTGCGTGAGTCGTGCCTAATGCCGCCAAATCATGCCCTGCCTGTGCCCAAGTGGTAGCATGGCGGGAATGGGTGTGTACAATCCCGCCGATGTCCGGGAATTGACGGTACAATTCCAAATGGGTCGGCGTATCGGAAGACGGTTTTTTACTGCCCTCCACCACTGCACCGCTATGCAGATCCACTACCACCATGTCATCTGCGGTCATCACATCATATTCGACACCGGACGGCTTGATGACCACCAACCCTTTTTCGCGATCGATACCGCTGACATTGCCCCAAGTGAACGTCACCAATCCATATTTTGGCAGATCCAAATTCGCTTCAAAAACCTGTTGTTTCAATTTTTTTAACATACAAAATTCCCTTCTTTCATTTTATTTTCGATCCAACGGCGTGCGTTGATAATTTCCATAATCGGCTCGTCTGATTTTTCCGTCCACATTTCAATCAGGAAAGCACCGCGATAATTCAAACGCTGCAAGGTTTCAAATACCTTAACAAAATCCACGCAACCTTCACCGAACGGCACGTCACGGAACTGACCTTTGCAGGTATCCGTTACTGCATAAGTATCCTTTAAGTGAATTGCGGCGATACGATCAATGCCCAACTCCAGCTCTTTCGTAACATCATTGCCCCAAGCGGATAAGTTGCCGACGTCCGGATAAACGGTGAACCACGGCGAAGCGAGCAGCTGATCCCACTGTTTCCATTTGGTGATCGAGTTCATAAATTCGGTGTCCATAATTTCGACCGCCAACATCACTTGCGAACTGGCCGCTTTTTCCACCGCCCACTGCATACCCTCGATAAAGCGCTGTAATGTGCCTTCGTCCTGCTCTTCATAATAGACATCATAGCCCGCCAATTGAATGGTACGAATGCCGATATCACTTGCCAGTTGAATCGCTTTTTCCATAATCGCATAGGCTTCGGACCGCACTTTTTCATCATGGCTGCCGAACGGAAAACGGCGGTGACCGGATAAGCACATCGACGGAATCGTGATTCCGGTTGCCAAGATCGCTTGCACGATTTCCAGACGCTGCGCTTTGCTCCAATCCAAACGAGCCAGACGTTCATCGGTTTCATCAATTGAAATCTCAACAAAATCAAACCCGCAGGCTTTGGCAATGGATAAACGATCCTGCCAGCTTAAATTTTTGGGTAAGGCTTTTTCATAGATACCCAATTTATGTTTTCTCATTCATTACCTCTTTTACTATCAAAATCAAAACAAATCATAAAATATCAAATTCAATCATTACAATGATTATTAAAATGCTTCAGACTTTCAAGTAATAATTTATATTTTTTATATTTATTTTGATATTTATCATAGACCGTCGAATCGGGTTCAATCCGTTTCATTTGCGCACTGACAACGTGTTGCGCTTGTTTGCTGTCGCTAAAGACCTGATTGCCGACCATCGCCATTAATGCCGCGCCCAAACAGCCGGTCTCTTCAATTTGCGGAATTTCAATCGGCAAGCCGGTTAAATCCGCCAAAATCTGCATCCAGACCGGCGAACGTGCCGGTCCGCCGGTTACGCGAATGACGGAGGTTTTTGGAAAACGTTGCAGCATTCGTTCCAGATGGTATGCCAGACTGAAAATCACCCCTTCGTAAATGGCTTGCCATAAGTGGTCTTGGGTATGCAGTGATTGCAATCCGTAAAAACCGGCTTGCATACCTAAACCGGCATTTGAACCATATAAAAACGGCACGAATAACACGCTGCTTTCCGCTTTCGGTAAGGCGGCGACCGCTTGGTTAATGGCATTGTAATCATTGACATTCCACTGTTTGGTAAACCATTCCAAATTCGCCGCCGACGTCGGACTGGCTTCGTGCACGATAAACTCGCCTTGTTGCGCATGCCGTCCATAAACAAAAGGCAATGCTTGCGAGTCATCAATATGATTGGTAATGCCGCTCACCACAGACCAAGTGCCGAGTACCGCATTCAGTTTGCTTTCGTCGTCCAAACCGGCACAAAGTGCGGTTGACACCACATCAAACAAGCCACCGACAACCGCCGTACCGGCTTTTAAGCCCGTTTGTTTTGCCGCTTGTTCGGTAATATAACCGGCAATTTGCGACGAACCCACAATCGGTGGCAATGCCGGCATAATATCGTCAATGCCTAATAATTGCGCTAATTTCGGGTCATATTGCCCCGTTTGCATATTGTATAAGTTGGATTCGGAAATATTGGTCTCTTCGCAGGCAATTTCACCGGTCAGACAAAAACGCAAATAATCGTGCGTCATCAATACACTGCCGATTTGCGCGTAACGTTCCGGTTCATGCTCTTTCAACCACCGCAGAATCGAGACCGGATGTCCTGTCCACAAGGTTTGTCGGGTTAAGGGATATAAGGTTTGCGGAATGCCGTCCGCCTGCCACTGTTTCACAATGTCCAACGCACGCTGATCGGCAGAAATAATGCCGTAGCCCAGCGGTTGTTTCTGTTTGTCTAATAAATACAAGCCTTTGCCTTGCGCTGAAATACCTACGCCTTTAATCGCTTCCGCCGCAATCTTTGCCGACTGAATCGCACCGGCAATCACCTCGGCGCAAGCTGCCCAAAGTGCGGTCAGATTGCGCTCCGCCCAGCCCGGTTTGGCATTGATAATGGTTAAATTCTGGCGAAAATTGCCATATTCCTTACCCTTGCTATCATAAATCGCCGCTTTGATAAACGTGCCGCCGCAATCGATTCCCAACCAAAAATCCATATTTTCCCCTTACTGCATTGTATCTGATAGATTATTGTCTAAATACTCGCTGAGTATGCAGGCAATAAGCCATGCGACAAAAAGCAGGTTATGCCAAGACATAACCTGCCGATGACAATATTATTCTGCTAACGCATCAACTTGTTTGATCAAGGTGTCACCGTTACGCTCGATAAAATACTGGCGAACCGGTTGCTCTACAATATCACGGAACGGTTTAGTATCAACTTGTTCAACAATTTCCATACCGGCTTTACGGAATTTATCCAGAATATCCGCTTCGTTTGTGGCATTCAACTCGCGCTGATAAGCACCGGCTTCTTTTGCCGCATCTAAGATCGCTTGTTGCACTTCCGGTGAAAACGATTCGAATTTTTTCTTGTTCATCACCACCAATAACGGGGTGTAACCGTGATTGGTCAAACTCAAATGTTTTTGCACTTCGTACAATTTAGTTGACCACACAATACCGATCGGGTGTTCCTGCGCATCGACGGCACGGGTTTCAAGTGCGGTATACAGCTCAGACAACGGCATTGGCACCGGATTGCCGCCTAACAATTTAAAGGCTTCAACGTACATTGGGTTTTGGTTAGTCCGGATTTTCAACCCTTTCACATCATCAGGTCCATTGACCGGATGTTTCGAGTTGGTGATAGAGCGGAAACCCACTTCCCAGAATGCCAAGCCTTTCAGATCTTTTTCTTCCAACTCTTTCAGCAAGCCTTGTCCGATTTCACCGTCCAACACACGGTAAGCATGCGCTTTGTCACGGAAAATAAACGGAATGTCGATCACATTCAAGTTGGAAACCAAACCGCTGAAGTTTGGCGAACCGGACATTTCGATGTCAATGGTTCCGCCGCGCACTGCGCTGATCATGGTTTGTGCATTACCTAAGGTGCTGTCCGGGAACAGCGATAATTTCAGTTCGCCGTTGGTTTTTTCTTTCAATAACTCATCAAATTTTTTGGCTGCGGCATGTTGTGTATCGCTACGCGGCGCCTCATAGCCAAAGCGTAGGGAAGTTGCCGCTTGTGCGCTCACGGTCGCTGCGGCCAAGGTTAAACCGGTTAAAAGTGCGGTTAATTTTTTCATACTGTTCTCCTAAAAGTTAAAGTAAGGGTTAAGGTTGTAACCAACTTAACGGTGTTAAAATTAATGCTGGAAAGAAAATAAACACAAACAATAGTGCCATTAACATGAACAAATACGGCAGAATGCCTTTTGCCGCCTGATCAAACGGCAGTTTTGAGACGCCGGTGATCACATTCAATACATTGCCAATAGGCGGGGTGATCAAACCGATCGAGGTATTTAAAATAAACAGCACCCCGAAATACACCGGATCAATGCCCGCTTCCTCAACCAACGGCATCAGTACCGGTGTTAAAATCAATACGGTCGGGGTCAAATCCATCACCATACCGATGATAAACACCGCAATCATAATGACGATTAGCAACAAGGTCGGCGAATCGATTAACGGCTCTAACAGCTCGGTGATCATCTGCGGCAATTCGGCAACGGTGATTAACCAACCCGACACCTGCGCCGCCGCCACCAACAGCATCACAACCGCAGTGGTTTTACCTGCTGCCAAGAGTACACTATACAATTGTGTAATTTTTAATTCACGGTAAATAAACATCGACACTAAAAGGGCATAAAATGCAGCCACCGCACCGGCTTCGGTCGGCGTGAAAATCCCAAGGCGGAAACCGCCAATGATGATCACCGGCAACATCAAAGCCCACACGCTGTTTTTAAACGAAATGCACAGCTCTTGTTTCGTCGCTTTCGAGAAGGTCATCAGATTCAAGCGTTTTGACTGCCAAGACCACAATGCCGCCAAACAACAGCCCATCAAAATGCCCGGAAAAATTCCTGCCATAAACAGTTTGGTGATGGAAACGCCGCTGGCAACCCCGAAGATAATAAACGGAATGGAAGGTGGAATGATTGGTGCGATAATCCCTGCGGCACCGATTAAACCGGCGGAACGCTCGACCGGATAGCCGGTGGTTTTCATCATCGGAATCAACATCGCCGCCACCGCCGCGGTATCCGCCACCGCCGAACCGGACAAGCTCGCCATAATCATCGCGGCAATAATCGCCACAAAGCCCAAGCCGCCGCGTTTATGTCCGACCAGTTTCATCGGCAGATCAATGATCCGTTTCGACAAGCCGCCAACGTTCATGATTTCGCCGGCTAAAATGAAAAACGGAATCGCTAACAGCGAAAAGCTATCGGCACCGCTGACCAAATTCTGCGCTAAAATCTGGGCATCAAATAAATCCAAATGGAACATCAGCGCAACGGCACAGACAATCAGGGAAAAGGCAACCGGAATCCCTAGAGCAATCGAGCCTAACAAGACACCGAGAAAAATAACAATCGTCATGACAATTCTCCTTGTTTAAGCTGAATCACGGAACCGCCCAAGCGAACCAGCAGCAAAACCCCGATCAACGCACTCATAATCACACTCGCCAGAAAATTCACACCGGTCGGGATACCGGAAATTGGCGCGTAATTACTCATATTCAACTCCATTTGCGCATAACTGCCGATAAAAATCAGATAGCAGCAATACAGCATAACGCCGTCGGTAAAAATAGACAGAATCTTCCGTTTTAACGGAGAGAGTTTGTCCGGCAGAACCGTCACGCTCACATGGCCATTTTCCTTGAACATCAAAATCGCACCCAAAAACGTGACCCAAACAAACAAATAACGCGATAATTCTTCAGCAATGGTGATACTGGTATTACCCGCATATCTTAAAACAACGTTGGTAAAAACCATGCACGCCATGACCGCCAACATTGAAACCACTAAAATTTCTAAGATTTTACTGGTGTAAAAAATAACTCGATTCATACGAACCTCTAAATCTCAGTATATTACAGTTCACTGACCGCAATTTTCACCACGACTTTACGAATCTTGCTGCTACTACCGTCAATACACGCCGGACGGTGAACATCGCTCGGAAAAAACACGGCAAAATTGCCCGGACGCATCACAAGCTCGGACTCATCGGCGGCACTTTGATAAAACAAAATATCTCGTGCCGGATCATAGTCTTTTGCAATCGGGTTGTTGCCCAAATCAATTGCCACACCGATACGCTCATAACCGGAATGCAGATATTGCACATCAAGATAATTGCGGTGAACTTCAGGTAAAATCTCCGCTTTATCTTGCGTGACCAAATCAAGCACTTGTGCGTAGATCAACTCCCCTTTGATCGGGTAGCGTCCTGCTGCCAGTTGGTTAAAATCGGTATTTTTGAGGAACTCAAGTGCGGTTTGTACCGCACTTGGATAATGCTTTGCCTCAAGATTAGAAAGATGACCGAAAAACATGCTGTTACCTCATGACTATAATGATTTCAATTTAGCCCAGACGGTGTCGTCAACCGGAATGCCGTTGGCTTGGTTGTCCGCCAGAATGGTGGTGAACTCATGTCCTGGCAACCGCACTTCCACATTCGGATCAGCACGTTCTGCCGTTCTGACATAATCCATAATGCGTTGCAGTTTTTCATCTTTGGTTTTGCCGTCGATCAAACGATCGATTTCAATTGCAATAAACACCTGAGAAACACAGTATTCATCATCTTTTTCCTCGGTGACTTCGGCAACCGACAAACCGTTGGATAACAACGTAGCGATCATATCCAGCACAATCGATAGACCCGATCCTTTCCAGTAGCCCATTGGTAACAGGCGGCGATTTTTTTCAATCGTTGCAGGATCTTTGGTCAGATTGCCGTCATCATCAAAACCGGCATCGACAAACGTTTGACGGCCAGCCAAGCGATTCACTTCCAACATGCCGTAGGAATACATCGAGCAAGACATATCCACCATGGTAATCGGGTTACTTGGAATCGCAATGATCAACGGGTTGGTTCCGATCCGGCACTCTTTCGCGCCCCACGGCGGCATAACCGCCAGCGCATTGGTCCAGCAAATACCGATATAGCCTTTTTCTGCCGCTTGCCAGCCATAACCGCCGCCACGCATCCAGTGGTTGGCGTTTTTCAGCGCTACTACCCCGATGCCATGCTGATCCGCCAATACCATCGCGCGATCCATCATGTCTTTCGCAGTGAGATTACCGATTGCCTGATGGGCATCCCATTGTTCAATCGCCCCTAACGACAACACTTTAGTCGGCACTGCCGTCGGATCGATATCGCCTTTTTCCAGCTGTTGGATAAAACGCGGGAAACGGTTTACCCCGTGCGAATACGCCCCTGCTTGGGTGGTGTCGGCAAACAATGTTGCGCAGGCTTCCGCCGTTTCTTCCACCACGCCGCGCGCCAACAGAACACGTTTAAACTCTTGTTTTAATTCACTGTAACTTACTCTCATAATAGCCTCTGCCCTTGTTTTAAATTTCATATAGTGAAATGATGTTTCATATATTGTATTATTTTAAAAAATTAATCAAATTTAATTTTAAATAAATTTACTTATAAATCAATGCGTTATGTTTTTTTATCAATATTGTGATCAGTGTCCCATTTTTGATAATCAAGTCATTGATCTATTCGGCAAGAACAGGAAATAATAAAATACAAAAGTATTAACGGGGAAAAAGATGTCCAAGAGTGCGGAAACAGAAAACAAAAAATCAATCAGCAACCAAAGTTTAGTGAAGGGGCTTTCGCTGCTCGAAATTCTCAGCAATTTTCCGAATGGTTGCCCTTTGGCGAAACTGGCAGAATTATCCGGATTGAATAAAAGTACGACTCATCGAATGCTGCAAAGTTTGCAATCTTGCGGCTTTGTGAAACCGACCAACACCATGGGGACTTATCGCTTGACCACAAAGTGTCTGGCCATCGGGCAAAAAACACTGTCGTCATTAAATATCATTAATATTGCCGCCCCTTTGCTGGAAGAATTAAACCTCGAAATCGGCGAAACCGTTAATTTTTCACTGCGGGAAAACAGCCATGCCATCATGATCTACAAGCTGGAGCCGACCATGGGCATGATGCGAACCCGCTCTTATATCGGGCAACATCTACAGCTTTACTGCTCGGCGATGGGAAAAATTTTTATGGCGTATGATCAGCATGATTATCTGCCGCTTTATTGGAAAAACAATCAAGATAAAATTGAAAAGCTCACCTGCAATACGATTACCACGTTGGAAGATATGCGAAAAGAGTTGACCGATATTCGCGCAAACGGCTTTGCCATGGACGCGGAAGAGAACGAACTTGGGGTAAGTTGTATCGCCTGCCCTATTTTCGATATTAACGGAAAAGTGATCTACTCGGTATCCATTTCACTCTCCACCGCACGCCTTAACCAAATCGGTAAAACCGCACTATTGCTTTCACTCAAAAAAACCGCTAACGCGATCTCCAATGAGTTAGGTTCAGCAGTTCAAATTTAGGCGCTGTAACATATTAAGCTATCAGCGGTAGCAAGCTGTTGACGATCGGAATAATGATCACAAACAGCAAGGTGCTGGCGGTCACCACATTGGTGGCGTATTCCACATCGCCGTTGGCGGCATGTGCCAAAATCGGCAACACTGCCAACGCCGGTACGGCGGATTGTACAATCAACGTATGTGCTTCTATGCTCGGTAATGTGCCGAGCGTACCGCCGCTGAACAGCAGCAAAGTGACGGTAATCGCCGGCATAACCACAAAACGCCCGATAAGTGCGGCACTAGCATCTTTATCAAAATGGATACTTTTCAAACCGGCATCGGACAACACAATACCGACATAAATCAGTGCCAATGGCGTAACCAATTCGCCGACATAACCCAAAGTCGAGTTGAGAAAACTTGGCACTTGAACGTTCGCCAACAAGAAAACAAACGCCAACAGCGCACCGATAATCGGCGGCGTCAACAATTTTTTCCAATCAAAACCGCGCTTTTGGCTATCTGCGCTTACAGTCGGGTCATCATTGGCGATCAGCCACGCGCCAAGCGTCCAAGTCGATAAGGTATTGACCACATAACACACCAGAAAATACGGCATGCTAAGCTCGCCGAATAACGCTACGTTTAACGGTAAACCGATAAAAATCGTATTGGCATTCACAATCACATTAATAAATACGCCGCACCGCCCGCGTCGAACGTTGAGCAGTTTGACCATTAAAAACGCAACCAAATAGCCCAGCACTGTCGCCAGTGCGAAATAGGCCAAGCCGTCCGATAGTGAAAACAGAGTATCACGGGTTAAATATTTCAAAATTGAAACAAAAATCCCTGCCGGTAGCGCAATATTCAGAATCAGCTTGGAAATATTGCCGCCGAAGCTGTCAGCAAACCAGCCTGCCCGCCGCAGATAAAAACCCAATGCGATAATGAATAAAATCGGTAAGGTGCTTTCAATTGAAGTAAAAAAACCCGTCATAATCTTCACCTATTCGTCAGTGAATGCGCCGTACTGCGGCAGCCATTTCAATTGATCAATCGCCTGCCCGATATCAGCAATCGGCTGTCTATTCAGTTTTTGATCGACCGCACTTTGCGCTACTGCGGTTGCGACGGTTTTTGAGAACTCGGTCAATTTTGACACCGGTGGCAATACCGCTGCACCGGCTTGGCTTGGATCAACCAATCCACCCAACGAATGCGCCGCTTTGGAAATCATGGTGTCATTTAAAATCCGCGCCGTCGATGCCAACACGCCCAAGCCCAAACCCGGATAAATCAAGGCGTTATTGGCTTGTCCGATCTCATAGGTCACGCCGTTTAACGTCACTGGATCGGTCGGAATACCGGTGGCGACCAATGCTTTGCCGTCTGTCCACGTCAGCAAATCTTTCGCCGTCGCTTCCGCCAATTCGGTCGGGTTACTCAGTGGGAAAATAATCGGACGTTCGGTGTGCGCCGCCATTTCTTTGACTATGCTTTCGGTAAATGCACCACCTTGAGTTGACGTACCGACCAAAATTGTCGGCCGTACCGCTTTGACCGCCGCTTCCAACGTAGTTAATTGTTCACTGTTGGCAAACTCGGTGCGTTTGCGCGCGAACGGGCGCTGTTCCGGCGTCAAGTCGTCCATGTCGTCGAACAGCAAGCCCTGCACGTCAACCATATAGAATTTGGCACGGGCTTGTGCTTCGCTTAAACCGTGTTGCAGCATTTCCTGATAAATGCGATTGGTGATCCCCGCCCCTGCGCTGCCGGCACCGAAACACATATACACCTGATCGGTGATATTTTGCTTGCTGATATTCAGTGCGCCCAAGATCCCTGCCAGCGAGATAATCCCCGTACCTTGAATATCGTCATTAAAGGTCGCGATTTTATCGCGGTATTTATTCAAAATAGTCGCCGCATTGGAACGTCCGAAATCTTCCCAGTGCAAATACAGTTTCGGGAATAAGGTTTCGGCGGCTTGCACGAATTGATCGACAAACGCATAATAACGCTCGCCGCGCACCCGCTGGTGACGGTTGCCTAAATACAGCGGATCATTCAGCAGCTGCTCGCGGTTAGTGCCCACGTCCAACACCACCGGCAAAATCGTATTCGGGTTAATGCCAGCGGCTGCGGTGTAAACCATCAATTTACCGACGGAAATATCCACGCCATTGACACCCCAATCACCGATACCCAAAATGCCTTCGGCATCGGTCACCACGATCAAATTAATTTCTCTGCCGTTTGCCGCATTTTTTAAGCTTTCTTCGATATTTTGCGCCTCGTTAATCGACAGATAAGCCGCATATTGCGGATCGACAAACAGTTCGTCATAGCGTTCGATAGATTCGGCGATAACCGGATCGTAAACAATCGGCATAAATTCAACCACATGTTTGTTGAACAAGTGATAGAACAACGTACGGTTGGTATTAAAAATTTCCATTAAAAAATGACGTTTTTCAATCGGTGACGCTTTTTTGCCGAATTGGGCATAAGCCTGCGCCGCCTGCTCGTCAATGGTCTGAACGCAAGGCGGCATCAAACCGGTTAAACCGAGCTTTTTGCGTTCTTCCGGCGTGAAAGCCGTGCCTTTATTGAGAAACGGATCGTTTAAAACATCATGGGATCTTTTCATTTTGCGGTCCTTTTGAAAAATAGGTAGAGGCAAAGGGATTTTCCCCGATTGCAGTAGTCGATTGATACTGCTGATTATTCAACCAGTTTTGTTATATCATTTGGATAAAAAATAAGTCAACCGCAATTTACAAATATTACAATTGGCGCAAAAAGAAAACCGCACTTTAGCAACGAAAGCTAAAATGCGGTATATGCGGTATAAAAGAGGGAAAAAATCAGGCTTGCTGCTCTTCCGCCGTTGCGTGCTTGGCTGCAACTTCTTTTAACAGCGGCTGCAATTCGCCTTGTTGGAACATTTCCATCACGATGTCGCAGCCGCCGATCAATTCGCCTTCCACCCACAGTTGCGGAAAGGTCGGCCAATTGGCGTATTTAGGCAATTCGGCGCGAATATCCGGATTTTGCAGAATATCCACATAGCCGAACGGCACTTGGCAATGAATCAAGGCTTCCACCGTTCTTGCCGAAAAGCCGCAAGACGGGAATTTCGGCGAGCCTTTCATATACAGAAGGATCGGGTTTTCGCTGATTTGTTGTTTGATTTTGTCTAATGTTTCCATAATGACCTCAATAAAAGCCTTGATAAAAAAGCAGGAAATCCCCTGCTCGTTAATAAATTGTAGACGGATTGTATCACAGCACAAGCCGAACTCAATAAGCGGAACGGAATTTACCTCTTATCAGTTACCAACTGCCGCCGGCGCCACCACCTCCGGAGCTACCGCCACCGAAACCGCCGCCTCCGCCGCCAAAACCGCCCCCGCCACCGAAGCCGCCGCCAAATCCTCCGTTATTACGGTTACTGCGGCGACGGATAACTTGTCCGTTGCGTCCGATGGTGTGATTATTGGTCGGCGTAACATAACTGTCATTGAAGCGCCCAAAGACCACAAACAGGAAGAAGATCAGCATGAAAACCAGAGGGAGCCAATCCAGTTCGCTATCTCGTTCCACCGCTTGCGGCGCATATTCGCCTTTGCTGGCAGCAATAATCGCATCAAGTCCGTTATTGATCCCTTGATAATAATTATTCTGTTTAAAGTGCGGTGTAATTTCGTGACGGATTAACTGCGATAGCATCGCGTCAGGCAATGCACCTTCCAGCCCCTGCCCCGGTGCAATAAAAATCTTGCGATCATTGAGCGCAATCAACATTAATACGCCGTTATTCAGCCCTTTACGTCCAATGCCCCACTTGTCCACCAAAGCAAAGGCAAACTCGGCAATTTCGTTATCGCCTAGCGTTGGCAAAATCACCAACGCAATTTGCGAGCTGGTTTCTTTAGCGTAGCTTGCCAGCTTATTCTCCAACGCATTCTGCTGGGCAGCGCTCAACACATTGGTGTAGTCGCTGACATAACGGAACGGATTCGGCGACGGTGGTAATTCGACCGCCTGTACACTCAAGCTGAAAAACAAGCAAAGTGCGGTCAGAAAATGCGGCAAACGTGAAAATAACCATTTCATCGGATAATCACCTCGTTCGGCAGTTCATCGACATCATCTTCTTGCCGAGGAAAATGAAGCGAGAGTTTTTCTGCCAGCAGGTATAAAGCGGCAATAATGCCTTTGGTCAAATTGCCCTGTGCCGCCTGTGCGGTGATCACATCACAGCAGCGTTGCCAAAACTCGTCATTCACAAACTGATGAATACCGCTGTCGCCAATCACCGCACAACTGCGCTGTTTCAGGGCGACATAAATCAGCACGCCATTATTTGCCGCCGTTTGCTGCATTTCCAACTTGGCAAAAACCTGCTCGGCACGGGCGACGATCGGCGTTGACTGATCCGACAAGCCTTTCAACTTGGCATTTTTTTCAATATAGACCCGCACCTCGGCAGAGGTTTGCAACTCCAACTGGTGAATCGACGACTCGACCAACTTAGTGTCTATCGCTGATTTTGCAAATAATGGCATTAGATACCGCTCTTTTAATCAAGGTGAATAAAACCGACGCGTTATTAACGTTGAGCGTTAATTAAAATTAACCGTCGGTGCGTTTTGCGAACCTTCCGCCGCTTGGAAGTACGGTTTCTCTTTGAAGCCGAAAATCATCGCCGCAAACTTAGTCGGAAACTGACGGACATAGCTGTTATAAGTGCGCGCCGCCGCATTGAAATCGTTACGCGCTTTGTTAATCCGGTTTTCTGTGCCTTCCAATTGCGCTTGCAAATTCATAAAGCCTTCATGGGCTTTCAATTCAGGATAACGCTCCACCGTCACCAACAAACGCGACAAGGCGGAACCGACCGAATTTTGTTCTTGCTGGAACTGATTCAATTGTTCCTGCGTCATGTTGCTCGGATCAATTTTGGTTTGTGATGCCTTGGCACGCGCTTCGATCACGCCGGTTAAGGTATCACGCTCAAAATTCGCCTGTCCTTGCACGGTATTGACGATATTCGGAATCAAATCGGCACGGCGCTGATATGATGATTCGACATTCGCCCACACCGAATCGATTTCTTCTTCCGCACGCACCAAGCCATTGTAGCTGCTCATTAAAGTCACACCGGCAATCACGGCAACAATAATAATCGCAATCCATTTTTTCATGATAATTTCCTGTAAAAAGGTTTATAACACATTACTTAAGTTAAATAATGCAAGAACGTTGTTTAAAAAACGAGTTATTGTCCAAGAAATGTTATGAAATTGCAAATTTCTTTATCAATTTTAGGCAAGAGAAATGAATAAGGGGCAACAAAAAGGGAGCCTCGGCTCCCTTCTCGTTTTGCAACAGCTTAAAATTAAGCTAGCGCAGATTTTGCTTTTTCAACCAAAGCGGTGAAAGCCACTTTGTCAAATACGGCGATGTCTGCCAAGATCTTACGATCGATTTCAACAGACGCTTTTTTCAAACCGTTGATGAAACGGCTGTATGACAAACCGTTTTGGCGAGCCGCTGCGTTGATACGCGCGATCCACAATTGACGGAATTGACGTTTGCGTTGACGACGGTCACGGTAAGCATATTGACCTGCTTTGATAACCGCTTGGAAAGCAACGCGATACACGCGTGAACGCGCACCATAATAACCTTTAGCAGCCTTAAGAACTTTCTTATGACGAGCTCTGGCAACAACACCACGTTTTACACGGGCCATAGGGATCTCCTTTGATCTATTTTAACTTGAATGAAATGAACTATGCGTACGGCAAGCAGGCTACCACTAATACTTGGTCGGCTTTCGCTACCATAGATTTGTGGCGTAAATGACGTTTACGTTTAGTCGATTTCTTGGTCAAAATATGACGCAAGTGAGATTGTTTACGCTTAAAACCGCCGGAAGCTGTTTTTTTGAAACGCTTCGCAGCACCGCGTACTGTTTTGATTTTTGGCATAATTGGATTAACTCCGCATTGTATTATTAATAACGATAATTAGGCGAATTAAAAACCGTCGGCACAAACCGACCGCACTTTTAATTACTTGTCGGCACTAATTACTTCTTTTTGGGTGCAAGTACCATCACCATTTGACGGCCTTCCAGTTTAGACGGAGCGGACTCCACCACCGCGATGTCTGCCAGATCGTTTTTAACACGCTCTAACACATCGGCACCGATTTGCTGATGGGCCATTTCACGTCCGCGAAAACGGATTGTGATTTTGGTTTTATCCCCATCTTCCAGAAAGCGAATCAGGCTGCGTAGTTTTACCTGATAGTCGCCTTCGTCTGTACCAGGACGGAATTTAACTTCCTTAACCTGAACAACCTTTTGCTTTTTCTTTTGCTCTTTCGCCGTTTTACTCTTTTCATAGAGGAACTTACCATAGTTCATAATCCGGCATACCGGCGGTTCTGCATTCGGGCTGATTTCAACCAAGTCCAACGCGGCGGCTTCCGCCATCTCCAGCGCTTGTTGAATAGCAACAATCCCTGCTTGTTCGCCTTCTGCATCGATTAAGCGAACTTCTTTCACTTTAATTTCGTCGTTGATACGATTTGGGCGAGTGGTCTGAACTCTTTTTACTGCTTTAATAGTCTTATTCCTCTGGTAATTTAAAGCCGGCTCTTATAATTTTCAGTGAGAGCAATCGAAATTTCTGCCGAAAACGGCAAAAAAGTGGCGTAGATTTTAATGAAAAAAGCAAGGTTATGCAAGGTTTTTTTGAGGATGGCAATACCTTACGCCTCAAACTTTCACGTTTGTTGTCTTTCCGGCAGTTGCTCCTGACAGATCGTGCCTAACCCGCTTTTAATACTTGCAGAAAAGCAACCAAACCGCGTTTTTGTAAAAGTGTCAACTCTTGCCAATGACGGTCAAGTTCATCATGATTCCAATCTGAACCCGACATGCAATCGATAAAAAAATAGCTAATCGGCGTTTGTAAAAAATTGGCGATTCCGACCAAATGCGACACATTGATTTTGTTTGTTCCCCTTTCATAGCGTGAAAGCTGCTGTTGCGAAATATCCAGTAGCTCCGAAAGTTTTTCTGCCGAATAACCGCACTCCTTGCGTTTTTTCTGAATTCGTTTTCCTATCAATCGATCGACTTCCGTAGCCTCTAATTTTGCCATCACTATTTTCCAAGTCTATTTTACTCATCTATAGACTATTTTTTATGATTTTTACACTTGAATGAACTACATTTAGAGTGTAAAATTAATAAAATTTACTCACTTATAGCTATTTAGCCAAAAACACCAGCAATAATATCAAAAATAGGGTGGACAATTTCTCATGCAAAGAATTAAAGAAATATTGATTTGCTTTTTGACACTTGCGCTCCATTCTTTTTATATGATAGCCGGCATCATTTTTCCGATTTACGCCGTTTTCAAAGACATTCAAAATGATCAAATTATGTGGGCAGTCTGTGATTTTATTTTGTTTTTTCCGATCGGTACAATCCGCGGACTCATGTATTTTGCAGGCACTCTTATCCGTAGTTTATACGGCTAAAATAAAGATCTTTAATCTATATACAATAAAATGGCATAGGGGTGGATATAATCCGCCCCTATGCCATTTTATAAAGCCATTTTCTAAATCATTTCGAATACCGCACTTTCAAAGTGCGGTATTATTATAGCCAGACAGCGCCTAAAAAAGGCAAGTCAAACTTGCCTTTTCCCTGTCTAGGTCAAAAATTACGCTTCACCCAGCAACTTCAATTCCCGTTGATAAACCTGTGTTTTCAGGATTTGTACAAATTCATCGACATCGATTGAGCCGAGATCCTGCCCTTTGCGGGTGCGCACGGCGATTTTACCGGCTTCGATTTCTTTGTCGCCGCAAACCAGCATATACGGCACGCGGCGCAGGGTGTGTTCGCGGATTTTGAAACCGATTTTTTCGTTACGCAGATCGGATTTCGCACGCAGACCGGCATCGGACAGTTTTTTCACCACTTGCTGCACATAATCCACTTGCGAATCGGTGATGTTCATCACCACCGCTTGCAGCGGCGCTAACCATGCCGGGAAGAAACCGGCGTATTCTTCGGTGATAATGCCGATGAAACGTTCGATTGAGCCTAAAATCGCGCGGTGGATCATCACCGGCACGCGGCGGTCATTGTCTTCCGCCACATAAGAGGCGTTCAAACGTCCCGGCAAGGCAAAATCTAATTGAATCGTGCCGCACTGCCATTCCCGATCTAAACAATCACGCAAAGCAAATTCGATTTTCGGCCCGTAGAATGCGCCTTCGCCCTCTTGCACCTCATATTCCAATCCGTTATGTTTCAACGCGTTTGCCAAGCCTTCTTCCGCTTTGTCCCAAATCTCATCGGATCCGATACGCGATTCCGGACGGGTAGAAAGTTTGACTTGAATATTGGTGAAACCAAAGGTGCTGTAGATGTCGTACACCATGCGGATACAGGACGTCACTTCGCTTTCGACCTGATCTTCGGTACAGAAAATATGTGCGTCATCTTGGGTGAAACCGCGCACCCGCATTAAGCCGTGCAGCGAGCCGGACGGTTCGTTACGGTGGCAAGAGCCGAATTCCGCCATGCGCAGCGGCAGATCACGGTACGATTTCAAGCCTTGGTTGAAAATCTGAACGTGCCCCGGACAGTTCATCGGTTTAATCGCATATTCACGGTTTTCCGATTGGGTGGTGAACATCAAATCGCCGTAGTTTTGCCAATGACCGGTTTTTTCCCACAATACGCGATCCATCATAAACGGACCTTTCACTTCCTGATAATCGTATTGTTTCAGTTTGGTACGCACGAACGTTTCCAATTCACGGAAAATCGTCCAGCCGTCATTGTGCCAGAACACCATGCCCGGCGCTTCTTCCTGCATATGGTACAGATCCAGCGCTTTGCCGATTTTGCGGTGATCACGTTTTGCCGCCTCTTCCAAACGTTGCAAATAGGCCGCCAGCTGTTTTTTATCCGCCCATGCCGTGCCGTAAATCCGTTGCAGCATTTTGTTATCGCTATTGCCGCGCCAATATGCCCCCGCCACTTTTTGTAATTTGAAGTGGTGGCAGAATTTCATATTCGGCACATGCGGGCCGCGACACATATCAATGTATTCTTGGTGGTGATACAGCGCAGGCGTTGCGGTTTTTTCGATATTTTCGTCTAAAATCGCCAATTTATACACTTCGCCACGGGCTTTAAAGGTGTCGTAAGCCTCTTGCCAGCTCACCACTTTTTTTACCACCTCGTAATCGGTTTTCGCCAGTTCCAGCATTCTTTTTTCGATGGCATCGAGATCGTCTTGGTTCAAAGTGCGGTCAAGATCGACGTCATAGTAAAAACCGTTGTCAATCGTCGGACCGATTGCCATTTTTACATTCGGAAACAGTTGTTTAATGGCGTGTCCCAATAAATGAGCACAAGAATGGCGGATAATTTCCAGCCCGTCTTCATCTTTAGCGGTGATAATTTCCAGTCGGCTGTCTTCGCGAATCACATCGCAAGCATCTTTACGTTCGCCGTTTACACGGCCGGCGATGGTGGCTTTGGCAAGGCCAGCGCCGATATTTTGTGCAACTTCCAACACGGAAACCGGATGGTCGAACTGACGTTGTGAACCGTCAGGCAAGGTAATAATTGGCATAAAATGTCCTTTTACAGTGGTCGCCCATACGCAAGGCGACTTGTTGTTTTAATTAAGAAAAATTGTTTTAAGTAACAAAAAACACGAATAATCCGCTTTTTCGCACCTACTCTGTGCAAAAAAACGCTCAATATTTTAGCATGAAAACAAAATAATTTAATCTTTAATTTAATTCGTGTTTATATTTTGTCCAGGGCAAGATCGCACTTTTCCTCAAAATATGATCTAATAAGCCTTTAATACGTTAAAATACAAGGTAACGTCATGGACTTATTCCGCTTTTTCGGTCAATTGGAAGACCCGCGTAAAGATATCAACCAAAAATATCCTTTTCTTGAAATCATTTTTCTGACCATGAGCGCCGTCATTTCCGGTGCGGAAGGTTGGACGGACATTAAACGGTTCGGGGAATATCATTTGGCGTGGTTGCGTCAATATTTAC
>NZ_FWWV01000035.1 GCF_900176075.1 Pasteurella testudinis DSM 23072 | reverse complement strand
TACCACATGTTTCCCTTGCGCTTTCACCTGTTTTAAGCCGTTCAGTACAAGCCTGCTGCCCTGTTTAAGCACCGCGCCGCCGCCACTAGCCGTTTCAATAATATTCATGAGAATGCGACCGACTTCTTTTCCTGCATCAAATGCGCCGTCATAACCGGCTCGTTGATATGAATTTTCGAGCTTCGTTAATGTCTGGATAAAGTGTTGCTTCGTACCCTCTACCATTTTATTCCAAGCATTGTCTTGGGTAAGCATGACTTTCACTGCTCGGATACTTTCCAGCGGGTTGGCAAGCAAAGTGGCGATACCTTCCACCGTACCATAAAGTTCTTCAGGTACCGCAGCAACCATACCTACAGCAAAGGAAGCATCTTGACCAGTGTCAACAGCTTGCCAGTTTAGGCGCGTGATAGTTTGGCAAATGGCATTCGCACACTGTTCAAGTTCAAGCGCTTTCTGCTTTTCTTGCCAATCCGATAGATAATTATTCATCACCGCAGTATGAGCAGTACCGATCGCCGTATCGGCATTCCCTCCAAGATGAGCAACAATTGTCGCCGCCGCAATTTTTGCATAACCTAAGAGTTGTTCCCGCTCTTTAGCGGTGTAACTCAGGTTACTATTAGCGCCGATAATCTCTGCCGTAACCTCACCTACAACCGCTCCAACCGCACCATCAACACATTTACCCCCTACCGCAGCGCCTGCNCCGCAACCTGCTACCGCATGGGCGAGCTTATGGCTGAACTGTTGGATAAACGCATTGTCACCGAATTTTTCCAACCCTTTGATATGACTCGCAATCTCACCGTGTGCAGTGGTCACCACCGCACCCAGCAAACCGCGCTTCAAGCTCTCTTCCAGGCTTTTGCCGTTAATCGTCGCATCTCCCAACGCCGTGATGCCGCTGTTCACCAAATTATAACTCAGCTTATCCGCCCACTGTTCGCTGCTGCCCCATGTCTGCATCTTCGACAACGCCTGCACTTTGCTTAACGCTCCTGCCGTCAGCACTGCTGTCGCCAAGGATTTCACCGCACTTTTACTACCCAGCTCTTTAAAGACCTTGCCCAAATCTCCTCGATTATTGATAGTTGAAATCGATGCCTGAGTAACCAAACTGGTCATTGCGGCATTCAGCATGGCTTCACTTGTAACTGTGGTTGCTAAGCCTGGCAAAGCTGCCGCACCCGCACCTGATGTCGCAACCGCCACGGCAATCGCCACAATTACCGCACCGGCACCACTGAGCCCTTGCTGGCTGTAATTCCATTTGTCATATTCCAGTTGAATAGGCTTCCAATCGACATCCTTACGTTGCACAAAACTGTTGAGATAGTTCATTCCCGACTGTTTTACCAATTTATCGACTTCGGTTTTCAACGTACCTTTTGGAATTTGGACTGAAAAACCGCCTGGAGCAGAAAATATCGGTACCGGACCATCAAAACGAGGGAGCTTCAATGTTTCCACCACACTGCCACTGCCCGCTTGTTTTTGCCAAACTGCTGAGTTGGATTCAGAGGTTTTAACCGTAGTAATTTTAGTTTTGATGCCTTCGAAGATAATTTTAGCGTCTTTACGAGCGTGTTCGCCAACCCCGGCTTGAATATTGGCGCCGGTGAGGCTGGTTTTGAACTCCGTACCCTGTAATAACGTATCCCAGCCTGAGCGGGTATCCGCACTTTGTGCTACTAGCTTACTCGGCAAGGCAGACTGAATCGCTTTGCTGCTGGACGATTTGGATTTACCGCCGGAAATAAAACCAAAGTACTTAGATTTTTTGGTTTTTTCATGTTTGTGGTAATTTTCTTCATCGACGGCATAAAATCGGAGTGCTTTTCCTGCGGTGATATCAATTTTTCCCTGTGGAGCATTGAACTCAGTGGCATAAATATCAATATTTCCACCGGATTTTAGCGTAATGCCTAAAGCGGAGAGTGTAATCGGCTCCGCACTGGAGCGTTTACTGGTTTTAGTTTCGGTGATCCGCTTACGATTATACCATTTCCCGGATTTGTAACTGCGATAGTTATAAGAATAAAACTCCTCTTGCCCACTTTCAAGGCGCATATCCCCAAAAGAATATAAATTGATATTTCCGTTCGTACTGGAAAGATTAGAAGCACTGATAATTAATCTTGAATCATTATGTTGTGCTGCCGAAGTGATATTAATGCCTTTTTTAGCATTGATTTCCGTTGGGTTATTAAATATGTTATAGCTATGATCATTACTCCCTTCTTTGCCTTTTTCAAACACATCAAACGTACCGGAAATATTAATGCCATATGCTAACTTCTCATCTGCTGCAGGGCTAATGCCCATTGAAGTAATATTAACTACTTCACTGGCATTGATTTTTGCTGATTCGATATTAACCCCGGCACTAGAAAAAATATTGACATTCTTTGCCGTGAGCTTTGCACCTAAATGTTCATAGCCTTTTTTCGGTGAGGAAATAATACTTATTAACTTGGTTATCTCCTCAATTCTGTTTTCAAGTGGCTCTGCTTTTTTTAATAATACATGATCATCCCATGCATAATCTAACTCATCATATAAAACATTTAGTTGTTTACTTAAACTGCTAAGCTCCGCCTTTAAGAGAGATACCGTTTTACCTATACCACTATATTTCTCCGCTCCATTTTTAAGTGATTTAATTTGAATATCACCTGCTGTCGATGTAATGTTAATATGATTTGATTTTAAATTTGTGGCCTCTAGAGTAACTTTTCCACCAGTCAAATTCAGTTTACCTCCGGCATATAACGAAACGACTTTAGCCGAAGCGTTTCCACTCTTACCTGCTACACCTTTAAATACCAAGTTATTCAGGCTTCTAATCGAAAGATCGCTGCTTGCCATTATTTTATGTTGAGGAAGAAAAGTTAAATGATTTTTAACATCAATATTAAATGCACCATTGAAACCTCGGGTCTTTGGATTATTTTTTAATGCCTCGCTACCGACCGATTTCCAATCGGTTGCCCCTTGAATATTTATCCCCCCATGTTTGGCAGTGATCGTCACCGCGCCACCTTGTAAAGTCGTATTATTTAAATAGTGGTACGAGCCGGCATAAAGTGAAAGGATATCAGTTGCCGTTAGCACATTACTGCTACTCATACCTTTATTTTGCTTAATCTCTTTATTACTGCTGGCAATAATATTTCTTGCATTAAAACGAACATTATTTAAGCTAATATCAGATTGTGACGATAGCGTAATATTGCCCGTTGAGGTTGCCGTCACATTATCAAGCGTAGTTGTTCCTCTTCGGCTATCAAATTTAATCCCCTGCTCCTGAATATTAAGACTTGAATTTTTAAAGATAATATTACCGTTTTGTGAAAAAAATGATACTCCCTTGCCATGTATAAACGATTTTCTTGAATGTTCCGATTGGGATAGGTCAACATTAAGATCACCACCGGAACGTAATTTAATAGTCCCCATACTCGCAGTTAAACCAATAGATTTTGGTAACGTTAAAACGCCATTCCCTACCGAGCCTACGCTGATACCTGATTTACCGCTTAATAATGTCATACCTTTGTTTACACTGGATAAAACAACATTATTTTTAGCTATAACAGATAAATATCCGTTTAATGCTGAAAGAGTTAGGTTATCTGCATAAATGTTTCCGCTCAAAGCTGAAAATTCAGCATTATTCTTTGCTACAAAAACATTCCCTTTGCTTAGGGATATATCGCCTTGATTAGACGTTACAGACAAATCACCTTGAACATTCACATTATTGATAGACTCATTGGATTTTAAAGATAAATCACTTTCAGAAGTTAAGGTTAAATTATTTATTGTTTTTGGCAATGTATAAATCTGGTAATTCAATTTTCCATTAGCAATAACATCGATATTACTTACTTTTTCTATTTCCGGATTAAACAAATGAACATTCCTGTCTGCACGAATAAAAACATCTTTCCCTGCAGACAACTTCCCCTCTTCCATGCTGATATCGGCAATAATATTTTTATCGTTTTGTTTCTCATTTTGTGGCAATTTACTGATAAGCTGTATATTGCCATGCTGGCTGTTTAAGTCTGTTCGAATAAGGGCGATATCATTTTGGCTGGCAATGACCAAATCTCGCTTAGCCGTAAATTCCGTTTCTGCCTGTGTTGATACGGACTTATTACCGATAACAGATAATTTTCCACCGGAAGACGCTTTAACTCTAATACCTGTTATCAACCGCTCTCCGGCATGAATCACAATTTCTTTTTCTGATGTTTGACTATTCCCAATGTGAGCATTATCTTCCAGTTGAATTTTTTCTTTCGCGCGAATAATAATTTCGCCTTGCGGATTAACTTCTTTACCTTTTTTATCTTTCTGTTGCGCCAGCCCCTTACCTGATAAGTAAATATCCCTTTCTGATGAAATCACGGTTTGCGTTTTACTTTGTATTAGGCCACGGTTATCAATATCTCTTCTTGTCGTGGCTAAATTAACAATATCAGCCTGTATTTTTCCTCTGTTTTCTAATTTTCCGTCAGATGTAATCACAATATGGCCATCGCCGGCTTGTAATGTCCCGAGATTTTTAACACCGACGCCACTTTCAGTCGCCAACAATGAAATCCGCCCGGCATACATGCCGCCCAATTCTGAAACATCAATAGCAATTTGTGGTTTGCTACCACTCCCCTTATGCTGAGTGATAATCCCGCTTTCATAATTGATTTTTTGCTCTCCACTGACAATATTTAGGTTCTGTGCTTGAATTTTTCCTTGAATGACGGCAGCTCTACCCAATAATTCGGTATAATCGGTTTTCCGATTATCCAATCCTTTCTGACCGACATGGATAGTCCCTTTTTCAATGCCTATATCGGTAATATTACCATTAACAATATTCGCTTTTCCGGTCGTCAATGTTACTCTGCCTGCATTTGTAAAACTGGCGCCGTTAATATTAATACCCGATTGATTTGCGATAATAACATCGGCTTTTCGCCCTTGAATAGATAATTGCCCTTCAAGTTTACTTGCATTATTGGAATTAACCTCATTTAAAATCACTTTCGCCTCGCCTTTTTCAAGCCAAGGATTATTTTTGCTGTTATTAAAAATAGCCCCTTTACTATCAATATCAAATTGGCTATAAATATTTCGGCTAACTCCGGCTGCACTAGGCGTCTGAATATTAATCAATGGTTTGCCATTTTGAGCTAAAATAGTCGCCTTATGTTCTCCCTGAGCACTGGGATCCGCAATAATTTTAGCAAGAACATTGGGTGAAAGTGACAATAAAATACTGATTGTCAATAAAGAAATTTTTAGTGAGATAGAATTATTTGGATAAGAATCTATTTTAGTTTTATAATTTCGTTTGGCTTTTCCTGTATGACGACCATTCTCTGCAACAACAATAAAAAGTTGCTTAACCTTGCTGAAAATAACATTAAAAAGATGTTTATTCATAATAAATAATCCCTGTATTGTTTTGTTATTTGTTTTAAACAACCTAATTAAAACATTTTTTAAAATTGATAAGAGAAACTAAAGCCGAGAATATTTTTATCCGCTTTAAAACTCTTTGGTTTCTGTAGCGGTTTCCCAATAAATAAATCGTAATTTAACTCACCTAAGAGTGAAAATTGCCCTCTGGCGCCAATAGCCGTGCCGATCAGAACCCTTGCCTTTTGCTGTTTTTGTGATTCGCCACTAACACGACCGATATCCACAGCAGAATAAAGCTGATGGTTCGGTTTATATTTCCAGGCTATTTCGTTCCGGCCAATCCAGCCTCGTTCACCGGACAACGTCAGTTCACCACTAAATCCACGCACACTATAACGCCCACCGATACTCATCATATCCTGTATAAGTAGCGGACTTTTATTCCATTGGAATTGCCAATCTGTGCTGATCAATCCATTGATAGTGCCAACGTTAAAATTTTGCTGGTATTGTAAATTCGCACTGATAATTTTAGGTCTGGAAAGCGCTTTAGTCGGTACTGTCTCCGCCCCCCAAATACCGGTTCCTCTTTTATAATGAAGTTCAAAATTCAATATACTGTTATCAAAAAATATTTGCTGTCTTAAACCAAGATCCCAGCCGGCTAAATGTCTTTTGTGCGAATGTATTTCCATATCATCGATAAAATTTTGCGATTGCCTGCGCCATAATCCTAAATCTAAATATGCTTTATAATGGGTGTCTCGATAAAGCAAATAAGCGGCATTAATCTTTGCATTTTTACTTTTACCCCAATAACCATAATTGGTATAAAAACCGAACACCGTTTGATAATAATGATGATTTGAGAAAAAAGTACTAAACTCCCAATTACGCCAAGGAATAGAGTAACCAAAACTGATATTCTTACTATACCGCTTATTTTTTTCATCGTTTTTCTGTTTGAAACTATGATTAAAATTAAGATAGAACAAATCGTTTAATGAGAAAGGATTATCCAGCGATAAAATAGTATTCGTTTGTAATCTTCCTGTATTTTTATTACCGCCATTGCTCATACCCAAAGAAAGTCGTAGCGGAAAATTTTGCTGATAGCGGATGTATAAGTCACTTTCTCCGGCAACTGCATTTGCTTTTTCATTTGGGACAATTTCAATATCCACATCGGCAGATCTGACGCGTTTAAAATTTTCAAGTCCTTGTTCTAATGCGCGCAAATTAAAAAGATCACCTCGCTTTAAAGGCAACGCACTCCAAAGCAAACCCTTTTTCCAACGTGGTGTACTGCTTTTATCCGACCAATGAATATCTGCTATCTTGCCCGCAACGACGGTAAATTTGAGAATACCTTTCGAAAGGTCTTGATCCGGTAAATAAATCCTAGTTGTAATATACCCCTGATGAATAAATTGATTTTGTAATTGCTCTATAATTATTTTGATACTTTCAATTCCAAGGCATTGAGGTAAAGATAGCCCTATTGATTTTTGCGTGTTATGAAGAATATTATGCAGTTTATGAGTAGAAATCTTTTCTCCCTTTTCCTGCCATTCAGTCAATTCAATATGATTTATTGAAAAGCAATGCTGTTCTTGCTCTGGTAAAATCTGTTTTGGTAATAATGCATGCTCAAAACGAATATTGGCATTAGGCTGCATCAATTGTTGCAAATGTTTATCTTCTGATTGCTGCTGATGAACCTGTTGCCTGTCAAAATCAGTTAGTTGGTCTGCTTTCACAGGAAAATGGAAAAGAATAAAAATAAAAGATAATAAAAAATAGTTTAAGGAAGAAAAAGAAATTTTAGTCATTACAGCAACTATCCAACATTGAATGCCAATAAACGATGGCAAAGTATAGCTTAAAAAATAATATTCAAAATAATAACCATTATCATTTGTGATCGTTATCACATCCTAAATGCATGCTTAATATCACAAAGCCGCTATACCGCACTTTGCAGAATGCTTATAATACCTCTCACCCCAAAACCGCAGGAGCTGAAGCCGTGCAAATCAAAAAATCCGTGACGTCCCGTTTGGCGTATTATTTGGTGTTGATCATCATGCTGTCAGGGCTGTCCACTTGTGTGACCACGCTGATTATGATCAGCAACCATTCCGATGCGGAGATGATTAACGTGTCGGGTTCGTTGCGGATGCAAAGTTACCGCTTGCTGCACGAAATGCAGTATCAACCGGAGCTGCTTGAACATGGAATCCAAACCTATCGCGCCAGTTTGCAAACCCCGACCCTGATGAATCTGGAACGCTTTTATGTGCCGCATTCGGTGCAGAGCGCCTACCGCACTTTGCTAGAAAGCTGGGCGGTGATGGAGCGTTATCTGGTGCAGCAGGAGCCGGAATTGTATCGCCAGAATCTGGAGCGTTATGTCGAGCAGGTGGATAATTTCGTGTCGGTATTACAGGCGTTTTCCGAACAGCGGATTCGTTTTGCGATTTATATCAACCTGTTCAGCCTGCTGTTGATGGTGGTGTTGGGCGCGTATCTGTTGAGTTACAGCCGCAAAAAAGTGGTGGCGCCGCTACAACGTTTGGTCACCGCCAGTCAACAAGTGCAAAACAGTCAATTCCAGCATATCGAACTGGATATCGACAGCGCCAACGAACTGGGCGAGCTGTCGCGCGGTTTCACCCAAATGGCGCAGCAGCTGCAAAAGCTCTACCTCTCTCTCGAAGAACAAGTCAACCAAAAAACCCGTAGCCTGACCCAAATCAACCGCACTTTGTCGATGTTGTACTATTCGTCGCAACAGCTGACCCTGCATGAAATCACCCGTGAAAATCTGCTGACGGTGCTGACCTTATTGCAACAAAATGAGAAGTTGCAAATCGTACGCTTGATAGCGAACGGCAATGAAATGTTTAATTTGGAAGTGGGCGAAGAGCATTCGAACGCCAATTGGCAAACCACCCGCCTGACGATTAACGAACAACATTTGGGCAATTTAAACTGGCAACGCGGCGATCACTACCCCGATCTGCGCACCATTGAAAACATTGCGCAAATGTTGGGACGCGCGATTCATTCCTATCAACTGCTACGCCAGCGGCAACACCTGATTTTAATGCAAGAGCGGTCGATTATCGCACGCGAACTGCACGATTCGTTGGCGCAAGTGCTGGCGTATTTACAGATTCAGCTGACCTTGCTGAAACGCAGTATTTTGCAAGAGGTGAATGCCGGACAAGCGGAGAAAAGTTTAACCATTTTACACCAATTCGAAACCGCACTTAGCGATGGCTACACCCAACTGCGCGAGCTCTTGGCAACGTTCCGCCTGACCGTGAGCGAATCCAATTTGTCGTTGGCGCTTCAGGAGGTGATTGACTCGCTGCAATCCCGTTCCGAAGCCAAAATCGTGCTGGATTGCGCTTTGCCGTCGCAATTGTTAAACGCACAACAGCAGATTCATCTGTTGCAAATCGTGCGCGAAGCCGTGTTGAACAGTATCAAGCACGCCCATGCCAACCTGATTGAGGTGATTGCCCGCACCAATGCCGACGGTGAAAATGAGGTGCTGATCCGTGATGACGGCGTGGGAATCCCGTCGTTAAACGAGCCGAGCGGGCACTACGGCTTGAATATCATGCACGAACGGGCACAGGAGTTAAATGCCAAATTGCAAATCTGCCGCCGGACAAGCGGTGGCACTGAAATTCACCTCTTATTGGCAAACAGTGTGGAATAGCAAAACATAAAGGGAAGTAGAATGAAGCCGCTCAACATTGAAAAATCACACTCACAGGATCTGGCTGAAATCGTCGCGATTTATAACCAAACTATTGCCTGCCGTCGTATTACTTCCGATTTAGCGCCGATCAGCATCAGTGATCGGCAAGCGTGGTTTGATTTTCACCGCAACAGCGAACGCCACCCGATTTGGTCGGTGCGCGATCATGATAACCGCTTGATCGGTTGGGCAACGTTGTCACCGTTTTACGGGCGACCGGCTTATGGCATCACCGCCGAAGCCAGTTTTTATCTGGACAAAAGCGTGCAAGGAAAAGGCGTCGGCACACAAGTGGTGCGGTTTTTACAACAACAAATGCAGCCGCTGCAGTTCTCAACTTTGTTGGGTTTTGTGTTTAAAGGCAACCCTGCCAGTGTCGGTGTGCTGCAAAAGTGCGGTTTTCAGATTTGGGGCGAGCTGCCGAATATCGCCGATATGCAGACCCACCACGAAACCTTGCTGCTGTTGGGCTATCAAGCGTAACGCAGCGCAACAGAAACGCCGCCACGACGTTTCTGTTGCAGATTACCGTCAAAAAACAGCCGTCAAAAACTGCCGTCAAAAAATCACTTGCTCAAATCCAACCGATACAAAGCAAAACCGACATCATCTTGCCCGATTTTTTGCATCGGGTATTGGGCGTGCTGTTGAATGAAGGCAGCGGCTTTTTCCGACGGTGAGGTTTCAAACACCACGTTCAGGTTGGCATTCGGGATCGCTTTGAAGCGCCAGTTGTTGTCCGCTTGTGGTTTTACTTCACCGTCTTCTTGGCTCACACGGCGAATATAATCGGCTAAAATCGTGCGATTTTCATCCGGCGCGGCAAAGGCGAGCTGGCTGCCGTCGGTGCCGGGGAATTTATTGCCGAACGCGCGGTAGTTGTTGGTGGCGATCAAAAATTCTTGTTTCGGATCAATCGCTTTGCCGTCAAAGGTCAAATCCGCAATCCGCTCCGCCGCCGGATTCACCAGTGTGCATTCGCCGTCGTAACGTGCCGGTTGGGTCACGTCCACTTGATAGTTCACGCCGTCAATCACATCAAAATTATAGGTGCGGAAATCGTCCCAATTAATCAAGGATTGTGCGTCGCTTTTGTTCGGATCGATTTGGTTGAACTGTCCGGCGGAGCACTCCAGCCACTCTTTCACCTGCGCGCCGTTGATTTTCAGCGCCACTAAAGTATTCGGATACAGGTACAAATCGGCGGCATTGCGGAAACTCAACTGTCCGCCTTCCACTTCGGTGTAACTGGTCGGATCGTTTTTACGCCCGCCGGTTTTAAATGGGGCGGCGGCGGATAATACCGGTAATTTCTCCAGCTCCGGATTGCCTTTCACGAAGTTTTTAACATAATCCCGCTGTGCCAGATTGACGATTTGAATAGTCGGATCATCTTGCACCAATGCCAAAAAGCTGTACATTTTGTCAGCGGCTTTGCCGATCGGCTGATTGACATATGCTCGGGTATTGTTGTGATCTTCTGCCAGCACTTTGACAATGTCGGGATGCGCGGCGGCAACCGCACTTTTGCTTTGGTTGTCAAAAATCGGGCGCACTTCGGCACGGGCGTTTGTGACCAGCCACTTGCCGCTGTCATTATTCAAATTCAAATCGATAATCCCAAGGTGGCTGCCCCAAGATCCCGGCATCACCGCAGGAATGCCGTTAATAGTCCCTTTTTCCAAATCGACATTGGCGACATCGGCAAAATCTTTGCTCGGGAACAAGCCGTGCGCGTGACCGAACGCAATCGCATCAATGCCGTCGATTTGCGCAATATAGGCAACCGCATTTTCCGCCAACGGCTGATAATCCGTTTTCGATAAACCGGAGTGCATTAACGCAATCACGATATCCGCCCCTTCGGCTTTCATTTGCGGCACCAGCTCGCGTGCGGTTTCGGTGATGTCTTTCACCTCTAACTTGCCGTCGAGATGTTTTTTGTCCCACGTCAGAATTTGCGGCGGCACAAAGCCGATATAACCGATTTTAACCACCTGTTTTTCACCTTTGTCATCAAGCAGTTGGTAATCTTTGATCAGATAAGGGGTGAAATACGGCTTGCCGCTGGCAAGGTCGATCACATTGGCGCTGACATATGGGAAGTTGGCACCTGCCAGCGCAAGATCCATAAATGCCAAGCCGTAGTTAAATTCATGATTACCGACGGTGGCGGCATCGTAATTCAGCAGGTTCATCGCTTTGTAAACCGGATGAATCTCACCTTTTTTCAAGCCTTTACTAGCGATATAATCCCCCATCGGGCTGCCTTGAATCACATCGCCGTTGTCCACCAACACGCTGTTTTTCGCCTCTTGACGGGCTTTGACAATTAAATCGGCGGTGCGCGCCAGACCGAATTTCTCGGACGGTGCATCTTTATAGTAATCATAATCCAACATATTGGCGTGCAAATCGGTGGTTTCGATAATGCGCAAGTCCACGTTCGCCGCCAGAGCCGAGTGCGGTACGGACAAGACGGCAGCGATCAGTGTGGTCAGTAAAGCCGGTTTGAAAGACATAACCATTCCCTCATGTAAACGTTAATTATCCATTTAATATCATGGCGTTTCAGATAAAGTGATTTATTCTATGCCAATCGTCGGCGCTTGCAAGCGCCGGCATTAAAAACCGAAAGTGCGGTCATGATCAGAGTGATATTTTGTGATTAATCTCACATAATTATCTTCCGTCGGCGCCGAAAGCAGTGTTATTCTTGCAGCAAACGCAAGGAGAAACGAATGAGCAAATACAAATTGATTGCACTGGATTTAGACGGCACGTTACTGAACACGCAAAAAGAGATCAGCGCACGCAACCACGCGGCGATTACGGCAGCGCGGGCGCAGGGGGTTTATGTGATTTTAGCCTCCGGCCGACCGTATATCGGCATGCAAAAATATATGCGGCAGCTGGGCATGACCGGTGACGATGATTATGTGCTGTGCTTTAACGGCGCACGGGTCGAACGGGCGACGGACGGCTATGTGATCAACAGCCGAATGTTAAGCGGCAAAGATGCCAAACGGGTGGCGCAGCATGCACAGCAAATGGGCTTGAATACCCATGCTTTTTCGCCGACACGGGGGCTGATCACACCGCAAGCCAGTTTTTATACGCAACACGAAGCCGATTCCAATGGAATTGATTTTACGATTATGGACTTTGCCGAACTGGAAGACGGCGAACCGATCATCAAAAGCATGATTATCGATCCGCCCGAACGGCTCGATCCTTTCGCCGCCGCCGTGCCGACCGCACTTTCGCAGCGCTATACCGTCGTGCGCAGTGCGCCGTTTTTCCTTGAGTTTATCCACCCGCAAGCCAACAAAGGCGCTGGCGTGGCAAGTCTGGCGCAACATTTGCAGATCCAACCTGAAGACATTATTTGCTGCGGCGATGCCGGTAATGATCTGCATATGCTGCAATACGCCGGTCTCGGCGTAGCGATGGGCAATGCCACGGACGAGCTGAAAGCGATTGCCGACTACATCACCGCCGACAACAACAGTTCCGGCGTTGCCGAGGTGATTGAGAAATTTATCTTGCATTCCCGATGAGGATTTATCATGAAAATTGTCATTGCCCCCGATTCGTTTAAAGAGAGCCTGACCGCACTTGAAGCGGCAGACGCCATTGAAACCGGTTTTAAAAAAGTGTTTCCGCACGCAACATACGTCAAAGTACCGATGGCGGACGGCGGCGAAGGCACGGTGCAGTCGTTGGTCGATGCCACCGGCGGCAAGCTGCTGAATGTGGAAGTGACCGCACCGTTAGGCAATAAAACCACCGCCTTTTTCGGCTTGTCCGGCGACGGCAAAACCGCCATTATCGAAATGGCCGCCGCTTCCGGTTTACATCTGGTCGTAAGCGCAAAACGCAACCCGCTGTTGACCACCAGCTACGGCACCGGTGAATTGATTAAGGCGGCGTTGGATCAAGGTGTCGAAAAAATTATTTTAGGCATCGGCGGCAGCGCTACCAACGACGGCGGCATGGGTATGTTGCAAGCCTTGGGCGTGGCGTTCCGCGACAAGCAACAACAGCCGTTAGGCTACGGCGGTGCGGAACTGGACCGCCTTGCCGAACTGGATTTGAGCGCGTTAGATCCGCGTTTACGGCAAATCGAACTCGAAGTGGCTTGCGATGTGGATAATCCGCTGTGCGGCGAACAGGGCGCATCCGCCACATTCGGCCCGCAAAAGGGCGCAACGGCGGCAATGGTGCAACAATTGGATCAGGCTTTGGCGCACTTTGCCGCCGTCGCTCGGCAGCAGCTCGGCATTAACATCGCCGACACCGCCGGTGCCGGTGCGGCTGGCGGAATGGGCGGCGGTTTGCTGTTATTGCCGAAGGTGGCTTTGCGACCAGGGGTACAAATTGTGGTCGATGCGGTCAATTTGGCGCAGCAGGTGCAAGATGCCGATCTGGTAATCACCGGCGAAGGGCGAATCGACGGGCAGACCGTACACGGCAAAACGCCGATCGGCGTGTCCAAAACCGCCAAACGCTTTAACAAACCGGTGATCGCCATTTCCGGCTGCCTGCGTGACGATTACGAAGCGGTGTATCAACACGGCATTGATGCGGTTTTCCCGATCATCACCCAACTGGGCACGCTGGAAGAGACGTTGGCAAACGGGCGCAAAAACCTGATTTCCAGCGCGCAAAATATCGCGCGGATTTATCGCTTAAGCCGTTAGTTTCGCCGCACAACCGCACTTAGATTCAGCTTAAAGTGCGGTTCGCAACCGCACCTTGATCTTGCCTAAACCATCTCTTTTTTCAGCCAGTGTAAAAACGCGGTTTTATTGCGGCAGGTTGCAAACGCCGTTTGCGACAGTAGGTAGTACGCCGAACCGTCGGCAATAAAGCCGTGCGGCGCCTGTAAAATCCCTTGTTCGATTTCATCATGCACCATAAAGCGTGAGGCAATCGCCGCGCCCATGCCGGCAATCGCCGCTTGAATCGAAAGATAAAAGTGCTCAAAATAAATATCGCCCTGATAGCGGCGATTCTCCAACCCGCTGACCTGCCGCCAGTTTTGCCACGCCTGCGCACGGGTGTGGGTGTGCAGTTTTTTCAGTTGGGTTAAGTGCGGACGTTGCACCAAACCGATTTGCTCCTCGCTGATTTTTTCGGCGTAAAGCTGCGGCGGCCAGCGGAAATCATTACGCCGAATCGCAACGTCAATGCCCTGCCGTTGGAAATCGACTGCACCGCCGGCGGCCAAAATCACCGGATTAAAATCATATTGTTGCTGAAATCGGCTGATTCTGGGGATCAACCATTTCATCGCCAGCGTCGGCTCGCACGAAATCACCAGTTCCTGCCGGCGCCGCTGTTGCATGCGTTGAACCGCACTTTCCAATCCGGCAAACGATTCACGGCAGCATTGATATAAAATCGTACCGCTGTTTGACAACACCAGATTGCGTCCCTGTTTTAAAAACAGTAGCACGCCGAGATGCCGCTCCAAGATTTTCAACTGTTTACTGACTGCGCCGTGGGTAACGTGCAGCTGCTCGGCGGCGGCACTCAAGCTGCCGTATTTGGCAACGAAATAGAAAAACTTGACGGCATTTAGCGGCAGCGTTTTAATCTGTTCCAAAATCTCACACTCTTGTGACAATATTTCGATTTTATTTTGTCTGAAAACAGGACAAAATAAGCTAATAACATGATGGTACGATATAAAAAACAGGCGTTTATTTCAACTGTTTTTATCGATAACAATACAGAGAAAAGCAATATGACGGAATTATTGGCGGTCGCCACCATCACCATTTTGGCGGTGATCAGTCCGGGCGGCGATTTTGCGATGGTCACGCGCAACAGCTATCTTTACGGCAAACGGGCAGGTATCGTCACCGCCGTCGGCATCGCAAGTGCGGTCTGGATTCACGTCAGCTACACCTTATTAGGGGTCAGCGTGCTGTTACTCAAATTTGCGTGGCTGTTTCACAGTATCAAACTGCTGGGCGCGCTGTATCTAATCTACATCGGCGTAAAAACCTTTCGACACCGCCCGGTCAATGTGAGCTTATCCAATCCGCAAAACGGACAGGGCGAAAGTGCGGTGTTAACCGATCTTCAAGCCTTTAAAAACGGTTTTGTCACCAATGCGCTAAACCCGAAAACCACGCTGTTTGTGCTGAGCACCTTCAGCCAAATCGTCAATCCGCACACGCCGTTGGGCGTGCAAATCGGCTACGGTGCGTTTATGTCGTTGGCGCATCTGTTTTGGTTTGCCGCCGTGGCCATGTTACTGGCAACAACGACAATCCGTAACCGCTTGTTGACGAAGCAGGTTTATGTCAACCGCCTGATTGGCGTGCTGTTGTGCGGTTTAGGCGCGTTGCTGCTGTCAGCGTGATCAATTCATGCTAAGTTTGTTGTAAAAAATCCGCGATCTTATCCATCGCCAGCGTACGAATCGGATCGCGCTCGAACAGGATTTCATGTTTGGCATTATGGATTATCTCGTGCCGCAAATCAGCGAATAATCGGGCGTGATGTTCAATTTGCCGATTGGAGACAATCACCTCTTTTTCCGCCTGCAGCACCAGCACCGGAACGTTGATTTTCTTAATCGCGCGCGGCAGTTTGCCGAACTGGTTCAGACATTGCGACACCCAGCGGAAAGTCGGGCCGCCGAGATGCAGCTCCGGGAAACGGCGGTTGATCCGATTGGTCCACTTCATACGGGTTTTGCAAAAACTCAGATCATTGTGTTCCGGATCCAGCGGTTTATACGACGTGCGCCCGAAAACATAGCGCTGCTCCTGTCCGAGCAGCACCATCAAATGCACGCTCAGCGTGTCCCAAAACGGATGTTTCAACGGCAAGGCAAACAATGGTGCGTTCAAGATCAGTTTGTCAATCTTGTGCGGATATTTTGCCAAATACAGCGTGGCGATTAAGCCGCCCATCGAATGCGCCAACATAATCTGTTGCCGGTAATCATAACGTTGATTAACGCTGTGCAGCACCAAATCCAAATCGTCCAAATAGTAGTCGAAACGATCGATATAGCCTTTTTCCGGATCTGCCAACAAGCGCTGCGAATAGCCTTGCCCGCGGTGATCAAAGGTCAGCACATCGAAGCCCTGATGATAAAAATCATAGGCGATTTCCGTCCATTTCAACAGATTCTCGCCGCGCCCACTGACCAAAATCATCAGTTTGCGCGCATTTGTCAGCTCACGTTGGTCATGTTCAAAAAAACGGTAGGCAATGCGGCAACCGCGCTGCCCATCAACATATTGCAGCGTAAACCGTTCGGCAAACGGCTTCAACGTTTTTAACGCAAACTGCCCGAAGTGCGGTTCTCGCTCCATTGACTATCCTTAAATCAGCTTTAACCATGCTGATTAGTGTAGCGCGTAATCGGCGCGATTTCGAGTAAAGAAGTGACAGGAAAACAGAGAAAAAGTGCGGTTGCTACCGAATCGCAACCGCACTTGAAGACGGATTCAAAGCTGAAAAATTATGCCACCAGCAGGCGCAAAATACGGCGCAGCGGTTCGGCAGCGCCCCATAACAACTGGTCGCCGACGGTGAATGCCGCCAAATATTCAGGCCCCATATTCAGTTTACGCAAGCGTCCGACCGGCACGCTCAAAGTACCGGTGACTTTGGTCGGGGTTAACTCACGCAAAGTCGCTTCTTTGTCGTTCGGAATCACTTTCACCCATTCGTTGTGCGCCGCCAAAATCTGCTCGATTTCCGCCAACGGCAGATCTTTTTTCATTTTGATGGTGAATGCTTGGCTGTGGCAGCGCAAAGCGCCGATCCGTACGCACAAGCCGTCGATTGGAATCGGGCTGTCGGATAGACCTAAAATTTTGTTGGTTTCGGCATAACCTTTCCACTCTTCTTTGGTTTGCCCGCTGTCGAGCAATTTATCGATCCACGGAATCAGGCTGCCCGCCAACGGTGCGCCGAAGTTTTCAATCGGCAAATCGCCGCGCATTTTATCGGCAACCGCTCTTTCGATCTCTAAAATCGAGGAAGCCGGATTGGCTAAATCGGTTTTGACCACGTCGCGCAATTCGCCCATTTGCACCAGCAATTCGCGCATATTTTTCGCACCGGCGCCGCTGGCGGCTTGATAAGTGGCGACGGACACCCATTCCACCAAATCTTTTTCAAACAAACCGCCTAATGCCATCAACATCAGACTGACGGTGCAATTACCGCCGACATAGGTTTTCACGCCTTTGTTCAAGCCGTCGCGAATCACATGTTCGTTGACCGGATCCAGCACGATAATCGCGTCTTTTTCCATGCGCAGGGTAGAAGCCGCGTCGATCCAGTAACCGTTCCAACCGCCGGCGCGCAGTTTCGGGTAAACCTCGCTGGTGTAATCGCCGCCTTGGCAGGTCACGATAATATCCAGCGCCTTCAATTCGTCAATGTTAAACGCATCTTTCAACACGCCGCTGTCTTTGCCGCCAAACTCAGGCGCTTTTTGACCGGCTTGCGAAGTAGTGAAAAAAACCGGATTGATATGCGCAAAATCCTGCTCCTGCTGCATACGATCCATCAAAACGGAACCGACCATTCCGCGCCAACCGATAAAACCTACGTTTTGCATATTGTTTCCTTAAAGTATTTTGATGTTGTGTTTTAATGTTGTTTTTTAATTTTCTGTTCTAATTAATTACAACATCACTTCAATAAAAGCAACTCTTTTAGCAAAAATTTTTACCGCCGGCACCGCTTTTTGTTATATTGGGTTATCCAAACTCACCAAAGGAGAATCGTTATGTTAGCTCTTATTACCGGCGCCAGCGCCGGATTCGGCGCCGCCACCGCCCGTTTGCTGGTACAACACGGACATCGGGTCATCATCACTGCCCGCCGCCAACCGCGCTTGAGTGCATTGCAACAGGAACTGGGCGATCAGTGTCTGGCGCTGGCATTTGATGTTTGTGATGAACAAGCCACTCTCAACGCGCTCCACAGTTTACCACCGGAGTGGCAAGAGATTGATTTGTTGGTGAATAACGCCGGATTAGCGCTGGGCGTAGCCGCGGCACAAGACAGCAAACTCGCTGATTGGCAACAGATGATCGCCACCAATATCGGCGGTTTGGTCAGCATTACCCATGCGGTTTTACCCGGCATGGTCGCCAGAAATCGCGGACATATCATCAATTTAGGCTCGATTGCCGGTGATTATCCTTATCCGGGCGGCAATGTGTACGGCGCCACCAAAGCCTTCGTCAAGCAGTTCAGTTTGAATTTGCGCGCCGATTTGCTCGGCACGGCGGTACGGGTGAGCAATGTCGAACCGGGCTTGTGCGGCGGCACTGAGTTTTCCAATGTACGTTTTTACGGTGATGACGCCAAAGCGGAGGCGCTCTATGCCAATGTCGATTACCTGACCCCGCAGGACATTGCCGAAACGATTGTTTGGATCGCCGAACGTCCGGCACACGTCAACGTCAACCGTCTTGAAGTCATGCCGGTCGCCCAAGCGCCTGCCGGTTTGGCGGTCAAGAAAAAAGTATAGCGCTGCCCCGCACTTTGTTGCTTTGTTGCTTTGTTGCTTTCGGTGGCAAAGTGCGGTTTTTCCCTTCTTTTTCCTACTCAATTCAAGGTATTTGATTTGATACAGATCATATTTTCTTAAAAGATAGATAAAAAATACTGTTTTTATTTTTTAAATACCTTACTATTTAACTCAAGTTTTATCCACTCCGTTTACATGAGGAAAAAAGATGTCATTTGAAGATAAAAAATTAGGCGAATTAGCCGTGGCGATTCCGGGGGCAACCAAGCTGTTTCGTGAATATGATCTGGATTTTTGCTGTGGCGGTGCCAATACTTTGGGCTTTGCGGCAAAATTGAAAAATCTGAATCTGGCGGAAATTGAAAAACGCTTAGCCGATCTGGCAGAAAATCAAGAAGCAAGCGCAGAACAGGACTGGACACAGGCCGCCTATGCCGACACCATTGAGCATATCATCGCCCGTTACCACCAACGTCATCGTGAACAATTGCCCGAACTGATTTTGTTGGCGGAGAAGGTGGAAAACGTACACGGTGATCGCGCAGATTGCCCGATGGGTGCGTCTGCGGTACTAAAAGCGATTCATGCCGACCTAAACCAGCATATGCAAAAAGAAGAACAGATTTTGTTCCCGATGATCAACGCCGGTCAATACGCGATGGCGCGCATGCCGATTCAGGTGATGGAACACGAACATGACGATGCCGGACAGCAGGTGGAAGTCCTGAAATCGCTGACCAACAATGTCACCCCGCCGACCGATGCCTGCAACAGCTGGCGCGCGCTGTACAGCGGCATTAATGAATTTATTGATGATTTAATGCACCATATCCATTTGGAAAACAATATTTTGTTTCCGCGCGTAGTCAACGAAGCTTAAGCCGGCCAATACGGCAAGTTCAATACCGCACTTTGCTCGACCTTGAGCTAAAGTGCGGTTTTTGTTTTATCCGCATGATCAAACAACCCCTTCTCGACACACCAGGCACTGGCGACCGCCAATGCCAGCGGCAATACAATCTCGACCGGCGCGCGGGTCAGTTCCAACGCAAATACAATGGCAGTCAGCGGCATTTTCAGCGAGACCGCCAAAAATGCGGTTGCGCCGATTAAGGCGGCGGTTTCGATTGAAATTGTCGGAAAAAAGCCGTTCCAAGCCAGCGCCAGACTCAGCGCCAAGATGCCGCCCAACATCATCGACGGCGTGATTAAGCCGCCGTAAGCCCCTGCCGCCAATGCCAACAGCACCACCAACCATTTCATTAACAACAACGTTAAACCGCTGTGCCAATCCAACAAACCGGCAAACGCCAATTGATTACCGGCTTTGCCGTTACCCAATACATCGGGGAAAAAGATCGCCACCACGCCAATCAGACTGAACAGCAAAATTGCCAACGGGATAATCCGTTTGTCATCGCGCGCAATAATGGGAAAAAGTGCGGTCGTATAGCGAAATAGCTTGACGCTGACGGTTATCAACGGCCCGATTAACAGTGCAAACCACAATAGCGCATGGTTGACCTCCACATTAATCAAGTGATACTGCACCAAATCGCCCAAGGTATAACGCACCACCAGCGTTGCGGTGACAGAGGTGAGTAACGCCGCAAAAATGACGCGCGGATTCAGCGCCAGTACGAGGGTTTCCAAAATAAAAATCGTGGCTGCCAACGGCACGTTATACACCGCCGCCAAACCGGCTCCGGCGGCGCAGGCAATCAGCAGGGCGGCATCGTCATCACTCAACCGCACTTTACGAATCCACAGCGAAGCAAACGCCGCACTCATTTCACGCGGCGCGCCTTCCCGTCCTAACGGTGATCCCAAGCCGACGGTGATAATTTGCAACAAGGCGTGAGCCAGCGTGGTAAACAGCGGCATGCCTTGTTGCGGATTCGCCATCGCGGCTTTAAAACCGACCAAGCGGCTGCCCCAACGGTGAATGGCATACCAACCGCCGCCGGCCAAAACACCGCATAGCGTCAACACCAACCAACGCCGTTGCGGCGCGGCATGCTCCGCACCAATACGAAAAGCAATCTCTTCGCCGTGCAGGGCGTAACCAAAAGCGTGATGTTGAGTGAAATGCATCAGCTCGGTCAAGGCAAAACCGACCAAACCGGCAAGCACACCGACCACCAACAGCGAAAGAAAAAAACGTAAACTGATATTCATCTGTGCCGATTCCGTGTCTATCCCATGCTGAACGTCACAATCTGGCTGATGTGGCTGAGCGGACGGCCGCTTTGTTGCTGCCATTCAGCGAAGACTTGCTGTGCAATCGTAAAACTACGCTGGGTTTGAATGCCGCCGTCAATCAGTTTGTGATTGCGTAAATAGGCCTCGACGTCATGGGTCAGCAGAAAAGTATCTTTGCCCACGGCCCGCAAAGTATAAGCGCCGGTGTTGCCGCCCAAACGCTTGCCGTTGCGCTTCAAATATTGCCAAAGTGCGGTAATGTTCCCACTGTCCCATTCCGCCAGCAAACGGGAAAATCCGCCCTCCAGATTGGCTTGATAAATCATCTGTGCATTTTGCTTAATGGTGGCGACTTTCGACCAATTGCGGATAATGCTCGGATCCTGCGCTTTCTTTTCCCACAATTCATCGGGCATCATCAACAGTTTTTCAATCTCGAAGCCCCAAAAAACCTGCTCGAAACTGTCCCATTTTTGGTTGACAATCCGCCAGACAAAACCGGATTGGAAAATTTTACGGGTTAATTCCGCCAACCAGCGGTGATCGGGCACGTCCAATAATTGCTGTGTGGATTTCACTTCGCAGAGCAACGCTTGCAACCGCGCTTCGCCGCCTTTTTGCTCGGCGGCGCGCTGATAAATATCGTCAAATTTTTCCAGAATCATAACTACGCTGTATTTTAAGCAAGGGTTTGATGTTGTGCCAAACAGAGTTCCAGTTTGACATTATGTTGTTGCAGTAACTGCATAATTTTTTGCGGCGGCGGCGCATCGGTCAGCAAGGTATCGACATCATTGAGCGAAGCCAACCGCACAATCGCCTGACGGCTGAATTTGGAGTGATCCGCCACCAGCAAAATGTTGCGCGAGCTGTGCATCAACGCCCGTTTCACCTGCACTTCATGGAAGTCGTAATCCAACAGCGTGCCGTCCTCGTCAATCGCACTGATACCCAAAATGCAGTAATCCAAACGGAATTGGGAGATAAAATCTACGGTTGCCTCGCCGATGATTCCGCCGTCGGAGCGCAGGTTGCCGCCGGCAATCGTGATTTCAAAATCCGGATTTTTCATCAAAATATGCGCCGCATTCAGGTTATTGGTGACAATGCGCAAATTTTGATGTCCCAACAGGGCATAAGCCACCGCTTCCGGCGTGGTGCCGATGTCGATAAACAGCGACGAACCGTTTTTAATCAGCGCCGCCGCCCGTTGCGCTATCGCTTGTTTTTCGTTGGAAAAGAAACTTTTGCGTTCGGAATAATCGCTGTTTTCGCTCGTGGAGGGAGAAGCTGCGCCGCCATGATGACGGCGGATCAAATTTTGTTCGGCCAATTCGTTTAAGTCGCGTCGAATAGTTTGCGAGGTCACGTTAAATACCGTCACTAAATCTTCGGTGCTGATATAACCGCGCTGTGTGACCAGCTCGACAATTTGCTGGTGACGAATCGATTGTTTCATCTTCCCTCCTTTTTTAAATTTATTGAATATTATTTAGCCTAAGCTTTTGCTTAATATACCTTAAATTATCGGTTTTTTGGGAAGTGGCACGAGAAAAAATACGTTAAATCGGCAAGCGGCCGAGGTATAACCAGATCGGCACAGTGATATTATAAAAAAGTGCGGTAAAATTGACCATTTGCTTAGCCTCTTTTGCTTAGCCCCTTTGACCGCACTTTGCGTTTACCTTACGGTATCTGCCGTAACTTGTTTTGCCGATGATTATGCTTCGTGCTCAAAATCATCTTCGGCATCAGCCTCCGCACCGGCTTCGGCAATTAACGCCTGCTCCGGATGCGCCAGCAACTCGGCGCGTAATTTGGCTTCCAACTCCGCCGTTTCCTGCGGATGCTCCGCCAGCCATTTCATCGCATTGGCACGGCCTTGCCCGATTTTACCGCCGTTATACGCATACCAAGCACCGGATTTTTCCACCAGTTTGTGTTTCACGCCCAGCTCGATTAATTCACCGTTTTTCGAGATCCCTTCGCCGTAAACGATTTGGAACTCTGCTTGGCGGAACGGTGCGGCGACTTTGTTTTTCACCACTTTGACCCGCGTTTCGCTGCCGATCACCTCTTCGCCGTCTTTCACCGCACCGGTACGGCGGATATCCAGACGTACCGACGCATAGAATTTCAGCGCATTACCGCCGGTGGTAGTTTCAGGATTGCCGAACATCACCCCGATTTTCATCCGGATTTGGTTGATAAACACCACCAAACAGTTGGCGGTTTTGATGTGGCCGGTCAATTTACGCAGCGCCTGCGACATCAAACGTGCCTGCAAGCCCATATGCGAGTCGCCCATGTCGCCTTCGATTTCCGCTTTCGGGGTTAAGGCGGCAACGGAGTCGACGATAATCACATCAACCGCGCCGGAGCGCACTAACGCATCACAAATTTCCAACGCCTGTTCGCCGTGATCCGGCTGAGAAACCAACAGATCCTGCACATTCACCCCCAATTTATTGGCATAAATCGGATCGAGGGCGTGTTCGGCATCAATAAAGGCACAGGTTTTGCCCTCTTTTTGCGCTTGCGCGATCACCGAAAGAGTCAGGGTGGTTTTACCGGAAGATTCAGGCCCGAAAATTTCCACAATCCGCCCCATCGGCAAGCCGCCGATACCCAACGCCACGTCCAAACCTAACGAACCGGTCGAAATCGCCTCAACGTCGAGCGCTTGCGAATCGCCGAGCCGCATGATCGAGCCTTTTCCGAATTGTTTTTCAATCTGCCCTAACGCCGCCGCCAGTGCTTTCTCTTTATTTTCACTATCGACTTTTTCAACTTTCTTCTCAGCCATGATAAACCTCAGGTATTTAAATCAGAATCAACATAATTGGCGTCATTATACTGTATGATTATACAGTATCAAGCGGAATTTTGATCTTTTTTTGAGAATTTGATCCCGATTCCAAAATTTAAGCGTTTAATTTGTCTAAACCGCACTTTTACCGATAAGCGATTGATCATCAGGCGGTGATTCAGTATCATTTTTGCCTTTATTGTTTTCCACAATCGTTCCGACCAACCCGCGACAAGGCAGCCCCGATGAAAGAGTCATTCGACAGCAGTTTTTCCGATCATACGCCGATGATGCAGCAGTATTTGCGTCTGAAAGCTGAAAATCCCGATATTTTACTGTTTTATCGCATGGGCGATTTTTACGAATTGTTTTATGACGATGCGAAAAAAGCGGCGCAGTTGCTGGATATTTCGCTGACCAAACGCGGCAGTTCCGCCGGACAACCGATTCCGATGGCGGGCGTGCCTTATCATGCGGTCGAGGGGTATCTGGCGAAGTTGGTGCGTTTGGGCGAATCTGTCGCGATTTGCGAGCAGATCGGCGATCCGGCGGCTAGCAAAGGGCCGGTGGAGCGGCAGGTGGTGCGGATTGTCACGCCGGGCACGGTCAGCGACGAAGCCTTGCTGCCGGAGCGGCAGGACAATCTTATCGCGGCGGTTTACCAGCAAAAAGAGCGGTTTGCCTTGGCAACGCTGGATATGGCGTCGGGGCGTTTCCAGATTAGCGAACATGATGACAAAGCCGGTTTGCAGGCGGAGTTACAACGCAGCGCCATTGCCGAGCTGCTGTATGACGAGGAGTTTGCCGACACCACGATTTTGCAGCAGTGTCGAGGTTTGCGCCGCCGTCCGATTTGGGAATTCGAGCTGAATACCGCACTTCAACTGTTGAACCGTCAATTCGGTACCAAAGATCTGAAAGCATTCGGCGTTGAACACGCCAAACTAGGGCTGTGCGCCGCCGGTTGTTTGCTGCAATATGCCAAAGAGACCCAGCGCACCGCCTTGCCGCATATCAATGCGATCAGCCTGTTGCAAAACAATGATTTTATCGTGTTGGACGCCGCCACCCGCCGCAATTTGGAACTGACCCAGAATCTGGCGGGCGGCAACGATTATACGTTGGCATGGGTGCTGGATCACTGCGTCACGCCGATGGGCAGCCGTTTGTTAAAACGCTGGATTCATCAGCCGATTTGCGATGTGGCGCAATTGCGTAAACGGCAAAATGCGATTTCGGCGATTTTGCAGCAGGATTTGATCGGCGATTTACAGCCGTTGTTGCGCCAAGTGGGCGATATGGAACGGATTTTGGCACGGGTGGCGTTGCGTTCCGCCCGTCCGCGCGATCTGACCCGTTTGCGCACCGCACTTGAACAGATTCCGTTAATTAAAAATACAATAAATCTACAAGATTCGCCGCCGTTAACCGCACTTTGCCGCATGATCGACGATTTTTCCGCACTGTGCCAATTGTTGCAAACCGCGCTGGTGGAGACCCCGCCGCTGCTGATTCGTGACGGCGGCGTGATTACCGCCGGTTATCATGCCGAGTTGGACGAATGGCGCGAGCTGTCCGCCGGCGCCACCCGTTTCTTGGAGGAGCTGGAAGCCAGAGAGCGTGAAGCGACCGGGATCGACACCTTAAAAATCGGTTTCAACGCGGTGCACGGCTACTACATTCAAATCAGCCGCGGACAGGCGGATCGCGCGCCGATTCACTATGTGCGCCGCCAAACCCTGAAAAACGCCGAACGCTATATTATCCCCGAACTGAAAACCTATGAAGACAAAGTGCTGAAAGCCAAAGGGGCGGCATTGGCGTTGGAAAAACAGTTGTACGACGAGCTGTTCGAGCAACTGTTACCGCACTTGGGCGAATTGCAGCTTGCCGCCTTAACGCTGGCGCAGCTTGATGTATTCGCCAATTTGGCGGAACGGGCGCAAACGTTGAATTACAACTGTCCGCAGTTTACCGATCGCATCGGCGTGGAGATTCGACAGGGACGGCATCCGGTGGTAGAAAACGTGATGCGCGATCCGTTTATCGCCAATCCGCTGCAGTTAAATGCGCAACGCCACTTATTGATCGTTACCGGGCCGAATATGGGCGGAAAAAGCACCTATATGCGGCAAACGGCGTTAATCGTGCTGATGGCGTATATCGGCAGCTTCGTACCGGCGGAAAGTGCGGTTATCGGTCCGATTGATCGGATTTTCACCCGTATCGGCGCTTCCGACGATTTGGCGTCGGGGCGCTCGACCTTTATGGTCGAGATGACCGAAATGGCGAATATTCTACATCAGGCCGGAGAAAAAAGTCTGGTGCTGATCGATGAAATCGGGCGCGGCACGTCCACTTACGACGGCTTGGCGCTGGCATGGGCGTGCGCCGAATGGCTGGCGAAAAAACTGCGTTCGCTGACCCTGTTCGCCACCCACTATTTTGAATTGACCGTGTTGCCGCAGCAGTTCGACAGTGTCTTCAACGTGCATTTGGACGCATTGGAACACAACGACAGCATTGCGTTTATGCATGCGGTGCAAGACGGCGCCGCCAGCAAAAGTTACGGCTTGGCGGTCGCCGCTTTAGCCGGTGTGCCGAAAAACGTGTTGAAACTGGCAAAACAGAAACTCAATCAATTAGAACGGCTGTCGCAACAAAGCGGCGATCAAAAATTACAGCAGCTGCGCGAAATGACGCAGGCGCAGGGCGAATTACCATTGGTGGAGGAGGACGAGGGGAAAAGTGCGGTCTGGCAAATGCTGCAACAGCTTGATCCAGACGATTTGACGCCGAAACAAGCACTGACTTATTTGTATCAGTTGAAAACCTTGGTGAAAGGTTAAGATAATTGATTCTGATGGGAAAGTAGGGGCGGATTATATATCCGCCCGAACCGAGCTTTGCATTTTGCCTACTATGCCCCTAGTGATTTAGTGCCTGTTTTAATTCTGCACACCACTCCGGCAACACATCAAGCCACTGGGTTAATTTATTTCCTTTAAGATGAAACACCAAATTCGGTAGTTCTTCCGAATTGTCATAAATAAACACTTCGTCACAAAGTGGTAAGATTTTAATTAAATTTTGCAAACTGATGTCGTAGCGGTTGCGAATTGTTGCTTCATCAATAAAATGTCCGCCGCTCGCCACTCTTGCTTTTACACGATCAATATTGATGGAAACGCTATTTACACCCACATAATTTAATCGCACATAGAAACCATTGTCTTTGGTTTTTTTTATACGTTGCAAAATGGAGTTGCCTGATAATGTGGATTCCATTGAAAACGAGATTTGATGTTCAACCGCAAATTTAAATAATTCAATCGCTTTTCTGCCAGCAAGGCTATCCACCAAGCGTGGATTTTCAGGGTTAATTTGCATGGCGATATGATCAGAATCAATCACAATTTGCACTGTATCTTTATTAAATCCACGCAATGTGGTTTTACCCGCACCGTTTGTACCGCAGTAGAAAATCGCAAGATTATTTTGCTTTGGCATATTCAATTACTTCTTCGCGTCCGTCAGGATAATGGCGAACAATATTCCCATTCGCGCGTTGAAACGTCAGCACTTCACGCTTTTTCTTATCGTCCATCCACGCCTTAAATTGAATGTGCAACTGGCGTTGATGTTCGGCAATTTGTTGGTTTGTCATTTGCGTTCTCCAATGGCTCATATCGTTCAGTAATGGATGAGAGTGTTGTTCATTATATACCTGAAGACAGCCCATTGTCAGTATTCTGAGCTTATCCAAATTTTTGAATAAATACTGATTCACGCTAATTACATGGATACCGCACTTTGTAAACGGGCGGATATATAATCCGCCCCTGTGTGACTTAATCAGTAACCTTTGTTAATAGCCTGTGGGGAAATTTCCCCTTATTTTATTTCGAATAATCTCTGGATAACTTCGGCAGTTTCATACTGACTTTGCTGGCAAGATAAGTGCAAGTGCAAAAACCGGTCAGACCGCTGGTCAGCATATTAATGCCGATCCATAAACAGATCCACAGCCAGTGCGCACTGATAAACAACGGGCTGGCGGAGAGCCCGAACAGTAAGGAAAGTAAAATAAACACGCCGCGAATGATATTTACTAGCTGCCAACAACCCACGCTAATCGTCCTTGAATTTTAGTTAGTTACACCGTTAAACACCAAATATTTTTCAAAAAAGTCAGACGCGTTACAAGTATAACTAAAAACATTTATAAAAAAACACATGTAGATCAAATTATTATCAGATTTTATCCGGCCGAATATTTTTCCGGTCAAATAAAACCTAATAAAAGTATAGCTAACGGAAAGGGCAATCTTTGCAATATTTCCCCTTTTTCTTATATTTTTTACAACACTTGTTTTTCTTTGCCATATTACTGAATTTTATCCGCCAGCGACGCCGATTCACCACCGAATACGTCCAACAAACGCTCGCTCAATTGCGACAAAATGCCGCTCATCAAAATAAAATCCGCATCAAAGCGCTGAGCGTAATCTTCCTTCAGAATGTCATCATTTTTCTCGCGCACGTTATCGGCGAACTTCACCCGCTTCAAAGTACAGTCTTGAGCGAAAATAAAACTGAGGTGCTCTTCCCATTCCAACGCCAAACGGGTGATCTGTTTGCCGACGGCAAAATGATTTTGCATCTCTTGGCTCTCCAAATCCTGCTGTTTGCAACGGATCACCGCCTCGTCGGTGGTGGAAGTCAGTTCCGCTTCGCCAAGTGCGGTCAGCCATGCCGGCAAATTGTCGTTGGCGATCCAATCGGTCATCACCACCGCCGGATCATTGGCAAACATTAGCGGTACGACCGGCAACGATCCCAGCGATTTGCGCAGCAATGCCAACGCATCTTCCGCCCGTTTTGCCGACGCGGCGTTGATATAAATCAGGTCGTTGACCGAATCAATCCAAAGTGCAGTTTGCTGTTTTTTGCTAAAGGCGCGCGGCAGCAGTTCATTCACCACATCGTCTTTCAAGGTCTGTTTTTCCACTTTGCTCAGCTTGCGCTGCTCTTTTTCTTGCACGCTGTCAATGCGCTGCTCCAGCTCCTGCTTGATCACCTGCGCCGGTAGCATTTTCTCCTCTTTTTGCGCCACCAGCAGGCTTTGTCCGTTGACGCTGAAATGCAGCAAATCGCTACCGTTCAGCGGCTTTGCCCAGCCGAATTTGCTTTGATCATGGCTACCGCAGGGAAAAAACGCGTGATTTGCCAAACTGTTGTCCAACGTTTGACTCGACCAGTCCAATTTTTTGCTTAAACGGTAAACCATGACATTTTTAAACCAATACATAAATCTCTCTTTCTGCTTATGTTAGAATGGCACACATTGTAGCAGACCTGAGTTAAGGAAAAACCTATGCAGCAAAAATTAATCGCCTTTATCGGCGCCGGCAACATGACCCGTGCGATTATTTCGGGGTTATTGCACAGCGGTTATCCGGCGCAAAACCTGATTGCCAGCAATCCGAGCAATGCCAAATTAGCCGCCTTGGCCGAGCTGGGCGTGCGGACTTTTAACGATAACCGACTTGCCGCCGAGCAAGCCGAGGTGGTGGTGTTGGCGGTGAAACCGCAGTTGATGGCAACCGCCTGCGCCGATTTCGCCGATTTGGATTTCAGCGGCAAATTGCTGATTTCGATTGCCGCCGGCATTTCGGTGCAGCGTTTAAGTGCGCTATTGCCTAGCGCGCAAGCGATTGTGCGGGTAATGCCGAATACGCCGTCGCTGTTGTCGGCAGGCATGGCAGGGCTGTTTGCCAATGCAAAGTGCGGTACGGAAGAGAAATCTTTTGCCGCCGATTTGATGAGTGCGGTCGGCAAAATCTGTTGGCTGGCACAAGAAAGCGATATCAATAGCGTGATCGCCGCTTCCGGCAGTAGCCCGGCATATTTCTTCCTGTTTTTGGAAGCCATGCAGCAGGAGGCAATCAACATGGGATTGGATGCCACCACGGCGCGCCAACTGATTCAGCAAGCGATGTTGGGTGCGGCACAAATGGTGATCGAAAATCCGCAGCTCGAACTGGCGACTCTGCGCGAACAAGTCACCTCAAAGGGCGGTACGACGGCGGCGGCATTGCAGATTTTCGAACAACGACAGATCAAACCCATTATTGCCCAAGCCATGCAAGCGGCGGTTCGGCGTGCGCAAGAGATGGAGAGTCAATTTTAATATGCGTACAGTCTCGCCCTTTGCCTGGTTAATCTGTAGTTTTATCGGCTATTTCGCCGCTTATGGCGTAGTGTTGCCGTTTTTGCCGATCTGGCTGAAAAGCTACCACTATTCGGAAGAGACCATCGGCGTCGTGGTGGCGTTCTCTTTTCTGTTCCGTTTTATCGGTAGTATGTTGTTTTCGCAATGGGTAAAGCGGCCTTCGGCGCTGATTTCTATGTTGCGCCTGATCAGTTGGAGCAGTTTGGGATTGGTGCTGGCGATTGCGGTCAGCAGCGAAGTCGCTTGGTTGCTGATCGCCCTGATCTGGCTGTTTAATGCGGTGTTCGGAGCCGGCATTCCGCTGACCGATGCGCTGGCGGGCAACTGGCAGAAACAGGTCAATCTCGATTACGGCAAAGCCCGTTTGACCGGTTCGCTGGCGTTTATCGGCGCCAATTTGCTCGGCGGTTATATCTTGGGCATTTTTGGTGATCAGAGTATGATTTGGCTGGTGACCGCACTTTTGCTGGCCTACGGCGCGATTCAGCTGTTATCGCCGAATCCTTATCCGCGCGATCCGAACGCTAATCCGCAATCCCAACAAGCGGCAACACGCCAGACGGTCAGCTATAAAACCATTTTAGCCAATCGGCAGATTGTGGCGTTGTTAAGCGCGCTTGCCTTGATTCAGGGCGCACATGCCGCCTATTATGCCTACGGCGTGCTGTATTGGGCGGAAATGGGCATCGGAGTCGAGCTCAGCGGCTGGCTGTGGGGAACCAGCGTAGCGGCAGAAGTATTGGTATTTTTCTTTGCCGGCCGCTTGCTGAAAAACTGTTCGCTCTACAGCCTGTTGATGTTCACCTCACTGGTGGCGGTGCTGCGTTGGATCGGCATGGGACTGGCCGAGCATTTTCTGCCATTTTTGCTGCTGCAAACCCTGCACGGGATCACCTTCGCCCTGTGCCATTTCGTCACCATTCGTTATATCGCCGGTTGTCCGAGCAGCTATATCGCCAAGTTACAGGCGTTATACAACGGGGTATGCAGCTGTTTAAGCGTGGCGTTATTCATGTTATTCGCCGGTGTGGTTTATCGCTACGAACCGGCTTGGTCGTTTTACCTGATGGCGCTTCTGGTGCTGCCGGCATTTGTGCTGCTGCAAAAAGTGAAATACCCGCAGCGGATTGAGGAGTAACGCAAATGCCACTCAACAAAAAATGCCCAGCAGTATGGCGATAAAAATGCCCATGCCGAAATAGTTGTTGTTGAGAAAGGCTTTAAAACACTCTGCGCGGCTGCGCTCGCGGGTGAGTTTGCATTGGTAGATAAAGCAAAGTGCGGTCACGGCAAGCGCAAGGTAGTACGCCGGGTGCAGCTGCGCCAAATAGCCGATGGCAAAAAACAGGATCAGGGCAACAAATTGCAACAACGCAATGATTTTATTATCGTATTGCGCAAACAAAATCGCAGTGGATTTCACACCGATCCGCAAATCATCGTCACGATCGACCATCGCATATTGGGTGTCGTAGGCCACTGTCCACAGCAGATTTGCCAAAAACAGCAACCAGCACAACGGCGGCAGCTGTGCGCTGACGGCGGCATATGCCATCGGAATCGACCAACCGAACGCCGCCCCCAGCACAAATTGCGGCAGGTGGGTGTAGCGCTTCATAAACGGATAGACGAACGCCAGCCCGACCGCGATAAACGAGAGCGCAATCGCATAGCCGTTGAGATTCAAGACCAAAAAAAACGAAAGTGCGGTCAACACCACAAACAGGGTTTTCGCCTCTTTCTCGCTCACCTCGCCGGTTGCCAACGGACGGTGGGCGGTGCGCTTGACGTTGCCGTCGATATGGCGGTCGGCGTAGTCGTTGATCACACAGCCGGCGGCACGCATCAGCACCACGCCGCAGATGAAAATCAGCAAAATGCGCGTGTCGGGAATCGTGCCTGCAGCTAAAAACAACGCCCACAACGTCGGCCATAACAACAGTAGTGTACCGATTGGGCGATCAAGGCGCATCAGGCGCGCGTAAGCATTCAGTTTTCGGGTTAATACTTCAGGCATTTTAAATCAATGATATCGTTTGCGACTTCACGTTATGCTGGTCAATATGGCGGTCATATTACCGCAAAATAGACAGAAATGCTCTGCATAACACTGGAATTTTACTTTTTATCTCGATTTTTTACTGTCGAACCAAGCGATTGCCGCGCCGAGTACCAAACCGGAAATATGCGCCGCATTGCCGAAATGCACGTCAAATAACGGCCCGATGAAGCCGCTGGCAATCCCAACCAGCAACATGTAAATAAAACCGCTCGGCAGGCGGAAACGCCGGTGTGAATCGCCGCGACTCATCACATACACATAACCCAACACCCCGTAAACCACACCGGAAAGCCCGAAAAATGCCGCGCCGCTGAAAAAGTTTTGCACCACGCCGCTGATCAGCGCAACCGTCAAAAACAGTTGCAACACTTTAAACGTGCCGCAATATTTTTCAATCATGGCAGCGAAAACCAGCCAGTAGGTCAGGTTAAACAGTAAATGCGGCAAAGACAAATGCACCAATGCATGGGTGAAAAAGCGCCAAATTTGCGTATATTGTGCACTGCCTTCGGGGAAATGAGCGGTTAAATAGATCGATGTTTGATAATCACTCAGGCTTAACAGATAAACCAGCAGGCAGATCAGACCAATCAAGCCGGTCAACGGCGCACGGCGAAGTGCGGTTTTCCATTGCGCCGGATTGGGTAAAAAGCCGTTAAAACGCCCTTTCAGCGAATAGGTTTGCCCGTCCTGCCAGCTGGCTTGGGTGTATTTTTCCGCAAACGGATCACGTCGATAAACCTCCGCTTCCGCTAAAAGTGCGGTTAACTGCGGATCGTCCTGCGGCAAAGCGAAGAAATAGTGCGTTTGTTGCTGATACAGCGGCAGATCGCGTTGATAGCGTTGGCGGATATAATCACGAAAGCGCAGCGCCAATTCCGGGTGATCACTGGTTAAAATTACTTTCATAGTCGTCGGCGTTAGAAAAGCGGTAAAGTTGGGTTATACTAGCGTTTTCCGTAGTCGATTGAAAGAGATAAAAAAGGACTTCAACATGGGCAATCCGCAACCGTTAAACGGTTTTTCCGCATTCAGCTGGGCATTGGCGCTATTTTGCCTGCCGTCGATTTTATGGCCGTTGGCGCTGCTGGTGTCGCCGTCGGTGGCGGAAAATCCGAATTTGGGCAGCCGTGCGGTCTTTTGGTTTTCAACCGCACTTTGGGTTTATCCGTTGCTGTTGTTCTGTACCGCACTTTTGCTGGCGAAATTACGCCGCCGCTCGCCGCAAGCCGCACGGACCCTGTTGGTGTTGGCGTTTATCGCATTTTACGCCGCACTGGCGTATCTGATCGGCAGTGTTTGGCATTAGTCGGCGTCCAAATCGCTTTCGCTCGGCAAACCGGCGCGCACCCAGCCCTCGAAGCCGCCTTGAACGCTGTAAACGTGGTCAAAGCCCTGTTCGACCAAAAAATGCGCCACGTTCAGGCTGCTGATACCGTGATAGCACATCACCAAAATCGGAAAATCATAATCGTAACGATCTAAAAACTGACCGTAACTTTGGTTGGTTAAATGGAATGCCTGCGGCGGGCGGCAGTAGCTGAAATTTTTCAGATCGCGGATATCCAGCAATACCGCCTGTTTATCCTGCACTTTCTGCCACGCCTGCTGCGGGGTCACCGTTTCGATTTCGGTTGTCATCGGCTATCCTTTATCTATCCTGTATTAAGAAAAACGTTAACAGAATGTTATCAGCTAAACAGTACGAATGAAAGTGCGGTGTTGCCGATTATGCCGCTTTGCGGTTCAGCAGAAACATCAGATAACCGCTGATAAAAATCAGCAGATAACCCAGCCAATTGAGCAGATCGGGCAATTGCCCAAACAGCGTAATACCGAATAATGCAGCGAAAATGACCGAGGCATAGGAGTAAATCGACACCTCTTTGGCGCTGGCGTAACGATATGCCAACGTGATGCCGAATTGCCCGACGGTTGCCATCACGCCAGACAACAGCAAGTAGCCGAACTGGGTGAAGGACATCGGCTCAAACTGCCAAATCAGCGGCGGAATCAACGCAATCGTCGAGAAAAAGGAAAAGAAAAAGACGATGGTATAAGGCGATTCCGGCGTGGTGCTCAGCGCCAGCACGCGCAACATCAGATAAGCGGCGGCGGCAAACACCGCACCGCCGATCGCAATCAGATAAGGAAAAAGTGCGGTTTGCTGCGTGCCCGAACTTAACCCGGGACGGATAATCAACAACACGCCGATAAATGCGAGGATACACAAGGCGATTTGACGGACACTGACATTCTCCTGCAAAAAAACCGCCGATAAACCGATTAAGATAAACGGTGACAGTTTCATAATCATATCCGCATCGCTCAGCAACAGATGATCAATCGAATAAAATCCCAGCAGCACCCCAAGCAGCCCGAAAATCGAACGCAACAGCAACGCCTTGCGATTTTTGCGTCGTCCGAAAAACAGCGTACGGTTTCTCCATACCAGATACCCGCTGAGCAAAGCGGCAATTGCATTACGAAAAATAGCTTTCTCCACCACCGGCAAATCGCCTGCCAATTTTACGCACACCGCCATCACGGTGAAACCCAGTGCCGAAATCAGCATTGCCAGCACGCCTTTGCCGAGATTTGTCATCGCAACCGCTCTTTTATCAGATTAATGGTTTTTATGACTGGTACCATACAGGATTCGGTCGGTGTAAGCCATCGCTAACGCCGACGCCAAAAATCCCAAATGCAGCAGCAATTGCCACATCATCTGCTTTTCCGGCAGGTTGGCAACGTTGATAAAGGTTTGCAGCATATGAATCGAGGAAATGCTGATAATCGCCATCGACAATTTCACTTTCAACACCGACGCATTGACATGGTTCAGCCACTCCGGCTGATCGGGGTGATCGTCGGTGTTCAGCTTGGAAACAAAAGTTTCGTAGCCGCCGACAATCACCATAATCAACAGGTTGGCGATCATCACCACATCAATCAGATTCAACACCGCCAGCATAATCGCACTTTCGTCCAATGTATTCAGATTAGTAATCAACTCCCATAACGATTTGACGAATTTGTAGGCGTAAATAATCTGCACCACGATCAAACCGATATAAATCGGCAGCTGAATCCAGCGGCTGGCAAAAATAATTTTACTGAAAATCGAGGTTCTTCTGATTCGATCTTGTTTTTCGTTTGTGATATGCATAATGTTCTAAAAATGTTAACTAAAAAAGTGGAAGAAAATTACCGATTTTCCGCTTAAATAGCAAGATATGCCGGTAAAAATAGCGCATAAAAAAGACAGAAATTCGGCTTTCCGGCGAAAATGTAATAAAATATGCGCACTTTACCGCGATCTATCCCAAAGTGCGGTCTGACAAGGAGTAAACATGTTAAAAAAACTTATCCCGACGGCTTTTATTTTATGCTTAGCCGCTTGCGGCAGCCGACCGGTCATCGATTTGAGTGATTCGCAACGCGATCAACCCTCCTACGCTATCGCTTATCAAACCACCGTGCAGTCTTTCCAAGGGATTGTCGGCAAAAATTATGAAGTGGACGATTTCACCCGTGGCGTGCAGGCGTGGTATCGCGGCGATGTGAAAGAGAACGTGGCCAACATTCGCGATAAGCTGTATAACCAGTTGCAAGACAGCGATGTGTATGCGTTTCGCAGCGGCATTGTGTTTGCCGGCGAGCTGCAAAACAATTTTTCCCGTTTGAGCCAAAACTGCTGGTCTTTACTCAACAAACCGAGCCTGACACAAGGAATTTATGACGCGATGCGCGATTTACGCCGTGACCGCCTACGTGATGAGAATGATCCGTATTTGGTCGCGGGTAGCGAGCTATTCTTACAAAACTGTCAAAGCAGCAACAAAACGTGATTCAGGTCACTTTTTGACGATTTTTATTTTGAACTGAAACGCAGAATGGCAAATAATAGCCGACAATTTAAGTTTGCTGCTTTAGTGATTAAATTAAGCAGCAAAATTTTTTTCTCTTTTGCTGAAACGATTTTTCAGATAATATTTAACCATTCAGCTTGATTTTTCAGCACCAAAAGCAAATTATTTCGTTTTTATCTTTAACATACGCACAGGAGCATTGAATGTTTAACTTACCGGAAAACAACATTCATTTATCAGCAGCCGCCGATAACAAACAACAAGCAATCGAAATGGCTGCCAATGCATTGGCACAAAACGGCTATGTCGAAGCTGGCTACTTACAAGGAATGTTGGCGCGCGAGCAACAAACCTCGACCTTTTTAGGCAACGGTATCGCCATTCCGCACGGCACGCTAGAAACCCGTAATATGGTGAAAAAAACCGGCGTGCAGATTTTTCAATTTCCTAACGGAATCGAATGGGGTGAAGGCAACACCGCCTATATCGTGATTGGTATCGCCGCCCGTTCTGACGAACATTTGGCATTGCTGCGTCAATTAACCCATGTACTGGGCGATGACGACACCGCCGTCTCCTTGGTCACGCTGCAAGATAAAGCCGAATTTCGTGCGATTTTGATGGGCGAGAAAAAAGAGCCTGCCTTGCAAGCCGATTTCGTCAGTTTGGACATTGACACAAACAGCGCACTGACCTTAACGGCGGTTAACGCCGGAAAATTAGAAGCCAAAAGTGCGGTCGACACCCGTTTTGTCAGCCAAGTGATCGCCGATAGCGGCTTGGCAATCGGCAACGGCATTTGGCTTAACGACAATCCGCAAGGCAACCAATTCAACGCCGTCGCTTTCAGCCGTGCCAAACAGCCTTTCCGCAACGCACAAGGCGAAGCCGTACAGGCGGTCGTTACCGTTGCCACCGTTGACGAACAGCTCAATCCGGTATTAAGCCGTTTGCTTGAGCGCGACACGCAACAGGCGTTGTTAAGTGCGGTTTCGGCGCAACAGGTTGTCGCCTTGTTAAACGGCGAAAAAGCGCAAATTGCAACCGCGCAGAGCACAACCGCTCAAAGCGAAAGCCAAAGTGCGGTTAACCAAGTGATCGGCACCTTCACCGTGCGCAACGAACACGGTTTGCACGCCCGTCCGGGCGCGTTGCTGGTCAGCACCGTCAAACCGTTTGCCGCGAAAGTGACGGTGGAAAATCTGGATCGCCCCGGAAATACGGTTAACGCCAAAAGCCTGATGAAGCTGGTGGCATTGGGCGTGGTTGCCGGTCACCGTTTACGTTTTGTCGCCGAAGGCGATGACGCCAAAGCCGCGATCGAAGCGGCCGGCAAAGCGATTGCCGACGGTTTGGGCGAAGGCGCCGGCATTACGCCGAAAGAACCTGACAGCATTGAAGAGGTGAAAAGTGCGGTTGCAGCAGCACCAAACGCCGCCCCTGCCACAGACGCAGCAAATGGCAACGGACAAATTGAAGGCACCTTCAGCCTGAAAAACGAACACGGATTACACGCCCGCCCTTGCGCCTTGTTGGTGCAGACCGCGAAAAAATTCCAATCGGCGATCACAATCGAAAATCTAGATCGCCAGTCTGCGCCGGTCAGCGCCAAAAGTATGATGAAAGTGGTGTCGCTCGGTGCGTTAAAAGGGCATAAATTACGTTTTGTCGCCAAAGGCGAGGATGCGCAACAAGCTATCGACGCCATCGGTGCAGCCATTGCCGCCGGATTGGGAGAATAATCATGGCGAAAATTGCAACCGTTACCTTAAACACCGCCTATGACTTGGTCGGGCGCTTGGCAAAAATCGAACTCGGCGAGGTGAATACCGTTGAAACCTTAGGGCTGTTTCCGGCCGGCAAAGGCATTAATGTGGCGAAAGTGCTGCATGATTTGAATGTTGATGTGGCGGTGAGCGGTTTTCTCGGCGAGGACAATCAAGGTGACTTCAGCCAGATGTTTCAGCGTTTACGTTTGGAAGATAAATTCCAGCGTGTTCCCGGTAAGACACGAATCAATGTAAAAATCACTGAAACGGAGGCTGATGTCACCGACCTGAATTTCTTGGGCTATCAAATCGATGACAGTGCTTGGACTAAATTTGTGCAGGACTCTTTAAACTGGAGCAAGGCGTTTGAGATCGTCGCCGTGTGCGGCAGCCTGCCGCGCGGGGTTACGCCCGAGCAGTTTACCCAATGGTTAAGCCGTTTGGCACAAAGCGGGGTAAAAGTGGTGCTCGACAGCAGCAATGCCGCCCTGACTGCTGGCTTAAAAGCCAATCCATGGCTGGTCAAACCAAATCACCGCGAACTGGAAGCCTGGATCGGCAAACCGTTAAACGGTTTGGCAGAGATTGTCGCCGCCGCCAAGCAATTGCAAGCACAAGGCATTGCCAATGTGATTATCTCAATGGGCGCAGAGGGTTCGATTTGGCTGAGCGACGACGGCGTAGTGCAGGCACGTCCGCCGAAGTGCCAAAATGTGGTCAGCACCGTCGGCGCAGGCGATTCAATGGTCGCCGGTTTGATTTATGGAATCAGCCGGCAATGGCCACAACAACAAACTTTGGCATTTGCCAGTGCGGTATCGGCATTTGCCGTGTCGCAAAGCAATGTCGGCATTAGCGACCACACGTTGGTCAATCAAATTTTGCAGCAAGTTGAAATTAACGTTTTAGAAGGATAATTACATGAAGATTCTACTCCTCGAAGATGTCGCATCCGGCAAAGCCAAAGGCTTTTTAGTGCGTCAGGTTTTGGCTGCGGCTGCTGCCAATGCCGGACATACTGTAGTTGAAAACGCCGCCGATGCCGAGATCGCACTGGTCTTAGGCGCAAATTTACCGAATAATCCGCAATTGACCGGTAAAAAAGTCTATCTGACCGAGCTGGCAAGCGCCTTTGCCGCACCGGAACAAACCTTGTCCACCGCAGTGGAAAATGCCGCCGACTATGTTACCCCAAGCGAAAGTGCGGTCAGCGCACCGAGCACCGGCGGCGTGAAAAATATCGTTGCCGTCACCGCCTGTCCGACCGGCGTAGCGCACACCTTTATGTCGGCGGAAGCAATCGAAGCCTATGCCAAACAGCAAGGTTGGAACGTCAAAGTAGAGACACGCGGGCAAGTGGGTGCCGGCAACCCAATCAGCGCCGAAGAAGTGGCCGCCGCCGATTTGGTGTTCGTGGCGGCGGATATCGACGTGGATTTAAGCAAATTCGACGGCAAATTAATGTACCGCACATCTACCGGTTTAGCGCTGAAGAAAACCGCTGCCGAGTTCGACAAAGCATTCAAAGAAGCCAAAATTTTCACCGCCACTGCGCAAAGTGCGGTCAAACAAGAAGTCAAAACCGAGAAAAAAGGCGTGTACAGCCACCTGATGACCGGCGTTTCGCACATGTTGCCGGTGGTGGTTGCAGGCGGCTTGATTATCGCACTGTCATTTGTTTTCGGGATCGAAGCCTTTAAAGAAGAAGGCACGTTGGCAGCCGCTTTAATGCAAATCGGCGGCGGCAGCGCATTCGGCTTGATGATTCCGGTACTGTCCGGTTATATCGCCTACTCGATTGCCGATCGTCCGGGCTTAACGCCGGGTCTGGTCGGCGGTATGCTCGCCAGCTCGATTGGCGCCGGTTTCTTAGGCGGGATTATCTCCGGTTTCCTCGCCGGTTATGTCGCCAAAGCCATCGCCGATCATGTTAAATTGCCACCGACCATGAATGCGTTAAAACCGATTCTGATTATTCCGTTTATCGCCACGCTGGTTGTCGGTTTGATTATGATTTATATCGTCGGCGAACCGGTTGCATGGATCATGCGCAGCATGACCGAATTCCTGACCGGAATGCAGTCGGGCAGTGCGATTATGCTGGGAATTATCTTAGGCGCGATGATGTGTTTCGATATGGGCGGTCCGGTCAACAAAGCCGCTTACACTTTCGGCGTCGGCTTGTTGGCATCGTCCTCATATTTGCCGATGGCAGCCGTGATGGCAGCCGGTATGGTGCCGGCACTCGGCATGGGCTTGGCAACTTTCTTGGCGCGTAAAAAATTCAGTGCCAGCGAACGCGAAGGTGGCAAGGCTTCGTTTGTGTTGGGCTTGTGCTTTATCTCCGAAGGTGCGATTCCCTTCGCCGCCCGCGACCCGATGCGCGTTATCCCAAGCTGCATGGCCGGCGGCGCACTGACCGGCGCATTATCCATGCTATTCGGCGCACAATTGATGGCGCCACACGGCGGTATCTTCGTACTGGCAATTCCGGGCGCAATCCAACCGGTATTGTTATATCTAGTCGCAATTCTGGCCGGTACCGCCGTCACCGGCTTCCTGTATGCGGCGATTAAACCGAAAGAAGAGAGTTTGGTTTAATTTAGCCTTGATTAATAAGAGAAAACCTCAGCCTTGGCTGAGGTTTTTTGTCATAAGAACAAAATATGTTTTATCAATTACTATACGGTTTACGATAACCGTTTTCGCTCAACCACTGCAACAAGAATTCAGGTTCGTCAGTTTGGAACATGGTTACGCCTTTTTTCGCCCAGAAGCCATAGACTTCCGACGGTAATTTGACATAGCCGACGAGCCTAATAACGCCAATGACAAACTCATTAATTTTTTCATTGCTACTCCTATTTTATAGTGTTGTGAATAAGCCTGATGAATCCAAATCGATTATAAGGTTGCGATATGACAACAAGATGACAGCAACCCATAATTTCACGATTATTTCAGCGGCATTGCACTCTGTGGAATAATCGCGCCGCGCTGTTGAATCACGGCTGCCGCCAAGCGGTGTCCCTGCCGTGCCGCCGTTTCGACCGAATCACCGTGCAAGCGTGCCGCCAGATAGCCGGCGCTGAAGGAATCGCCGGCGGCGGTGGTATCGATCACCTTTTCTGCGGCAATGTTATTCGCCGCAATCTCAAACCGTTTCTCCCCTGTTGCGACAATGCAACTGTCCGCACCGCGTTTGATCACGATTTCTGCCACGCCGTAACCTTGTGTGCGCGCAATCACCGCCTCGACCGCACTTTCGCCTGCTTTATCGTGATCATCGCCCCAAAGTGCGGTTTCATCGTCCAGGGTTAAAAAGGCAATGTCGGTGAAAGCAAGGATTTTTTGATACACCTGCCGCGCCGCATCGGCATCTTGCCAAAGACGCGGGCGGTAATTATTATCGAAAATCACCTTGCCGCCGTTGGCTTTGATTTGCCGCAACAGGGCGTAGAGTTTTTCCAAACTGACGCTGTCCAAAATCGCCACGCTGATACCGCTCAGATAACAATAATCAAACGCTTGCAAACGGCTTAAAACCACCTCGCTTTGCTCCCCTTGCAGCCAATAACGCGCGGCGGAATCATTGCGCCAATAATAAAAACTGCGTTCGCCCTGCGCATCGGTCACAATCGAATACAATCCCGGCAGCTTGTCGGCACGCTGTTGCACTAAGTCGGTCTCAATCCCTTCTTGCTGCCATTGCGCCAACATTTGCCGACTGAACGGATCTTGCCCAAGTGCGGTCACATAACTGACTGAAAAATGACGGTGATCGAGCAGGCGCGACAGATAAACCGCGGTATTGAGCGTATCGCCGCCGAATGCCAATTTCGGATCATTTTCTTTCAACGAAAGCTCAATCATGCACTCGCCGACAACGGCAATCTTTTTCATGTTGCGTCCTTACTTAAAATAGTTTTTCGCATTGTTAAAACAGATATTTTTCACCATATTACCCAGCAGATCCAAATCATTCGGCGCTTCGCCTTTTTCCACCCATTGACCTAACATTTCACATAAAATCCGGCGGAAATATTCGTGTCGGGTGTAGGATAAAAAGCTGCGCGAATCAGTCAACATACCGACAAACTGGCTCAGAAGTCCCAATTGGGAAAGTTGCTGCAATTGGCGCTCCATGCCGTCTTTTTGATCGTTAAACCACCAACCGGAACCGAACTGAATTTTGCCGCCGACACCACCGCCTTGGAAATTGCCGATCATGCTGGCGATCATCTCGTTATCACGCGGATTGAGGCAGTAAATAATGGTTTTCGGCAAATTATCCGTTTGATCCATGCTGTCGAGCAAACGTGACAACGGCTCGGCAAAAGTGCGGTCGGCAATCGAATCAAAACCGGCATCGGCGCCCAACAGCTTAAACATCCGGCTGTTATTGTTGCGCAGTGCGCCGATATGCAGCTGCATCACCCAACGGCGTTGCTGATATTGTTGCCCCAACCAGACTAAAACCGCCGTGCTGAACTGGGCGATTTGCAACTCGCTCAACGACTGATTATCACGGCGCAGTTGTAAAATCTGATCCAGCTCTTTTTCTGCCGGAATCGGTGCAAAACGCAGAATTTCAATGCCGTGATCGGCGGATTTGCAGCCGTGGCGATCAAAATGATCTAAACGTTGCAGCATCGCACGCTGTAAATCAGCAAAGCCGGTAATTGCCACATCACTGACCGCACTGAGTTGCTCAAGATAGTCGTTAAAGTGCGGTAATTCGATTTTGAAGATTTTATCCGGACGGAAACTCGGCACAACGTCAATCTCAAAACTGGTATCGTCGGCGATCGCCTGATGGTATTGCAACGAATCAATCGGATCATCGGTTGTACCGACCAATTTGACATTCATTTGTTGCATAATGCCGCGCGCCGAAAAGCGGCGATCTTGCAGCATTTCATTGCATTGATGCCAGATTTTGTCGGCATTTTGCGGATTAAACAACGTATCATGAATACCGAACGGACGGCGCAGCTCCAAATGCGTCCAATGGTAAATCGGGTTGCCGATACACAACGGCACGGTGTTTGCCCACGCCAGATATTTTTCATAATTGGACGCATCACCGGTAATCAACCGCTCTTCCACACCGGCGGTGCGCAAGGCGCGCCATTTATAGTGATCGCCCGCCAACCAAATTTCGCTTAAATCCTGAAACTGCCGATTTTCAGCAATCTCTTGCGGATTTAAATGACAGTGGTAATCAAAAATCGGTTGCTGCGCGGCGTAATCGTGATATAAACGGCGAGCGGTTTCAGTCGAGAGCAAAAAGTCTTCACACATAAAGGATTTCATCTGGTCGCCTCCTTTTAATCGAGCTGTAGATAGCGGCTGACCGCTTGTCTTGCGCCCAAATCCAACAACGTTTGATAAGCACGTTTCACTTCGCTGACAAAATAGGCATTGTCACGCAGCGATGGCGGAAAAATGCTGTCGATGGCCAGTAATTCGTCCACCACCCGCACATGCAAACCGCACTTTTGATAAATCGTATGGAATTTTTCACTGAGCGGATCTTTCACTTCAATCGGCTGCTCCTGTTCGTCAACGCCGCTGACATAGCGCATCCAAGCGGCAATGCCTAAGGTCAACAACGGGAAATGATGCTGATGTGTTAGGTGATACTGCACCGATTCCAACATACGCGGCGGCAGTTTTTGGCTACCGTCCATTGCGATTTGCCAAGTGCGGTGCTTCAAACTCGGATTGGTGAAACGCTCAATCAGCAAATCGGCATAACGGGTCAAATCGATTCCGTCCGGCATAGACAAGGTCGGCGCTTGTTCGTTTAACATCAATTTTAATGCCGCTTGGCGGTAATGCGGATCTTGCATGGTGTCGGAAATATGCGGATAACCGCCCAAATAACCGAGGTACGCCAAGAAAGAGTGGCTGCCGTTCAACATGCGCAGTTTCATCTGTTCAAACGGGCGCACATCTTCGACCAATTCGGCACCGACCAACTCCCACTGCGGACGACCGGCAACGAAATTATCTTCGATAACCCATTGTTTAAATTCCTCGCAGGCAATCGCGCAAGGATCGTAATAGCCTAAAACATCGGCAATTTCCTGCAAGGTTTCCGCCGTCGCCGCTGGTACAATCCGATCCACCATCGTACACGGGAAAGTGACATTTTGCTCAATCCATTGCGCCAATTCAGGCTCAATTTGGTATGCCAATCCTAAAACCGCACTTTTGGCAATATGGCCGTTTTCCATCACATTATCACAAGACATCACGGTGAAAGGGGCAAGGTTGCGCGCTTTACGCCGTCTGAGCGCCTCCACGATATAACCAATCGCTGAACTCGGTTGTTGCGGATTAGTCAAATCTTGTTGGATCAACGGATTATTTAAATCCAATTTCCCAGTGGCAAGATCGGTGCAATAGCCTTTTTCCGTCACCGTCAGCGACACAATCGCAATCTGCGGCTCCGCTATTTTTTCCAACACTGCCTCCACGCCCTCAACCTGTGCGTGCAGCGCTTCGCAAACCGAATTAATGATTTTCGCCGTATTGTTGCCGTTGCCTTTTTCCAGCACGCAATATTGCAAATCTTGCTTTTTCAGCAGTTCAATCAGATCCTCACCGCCGATAAGGTTCACTTCGGCATAGCCCCAATCACTATCGGAAATCCGTGCCAGCTGATCGGCAAAAAGCGCCTGATGGGCACGATGAAAAGCACCAAAACCAAGATGGAGGATTTTTGGGGCGAGTCTATTTTTATCATAGGTTGTTTGTTGAATGGTATGCATAGATAGTATGTCCTTGCTCACGTTGCTTGATCAAAAGAGGATACCTCTGCCAGTATCCTCTTTGTTTATGTTGCCGCCGAATCAGTTCGCCGGTGTCAGCGCATCAATCTTTTGAATGTACTCTCCAATAGTCGGATCGGCTAACGCCTTATCGTGCATACTTTTTACTGCGTCAATAAACGGTTGTTTTTCAACTTCGATAAATTCGACACCCATTTTATCCTTTGCCTCCTGAACGTTTTCGGCAATCATTTTTACCCACAAATCTTTGTGGTACATCATCGAATCATCAGCCGCTTTTTTCAGTGCCACTTGCTGTTCAGCGGTTAATTTAGCCCAGGCTTTTTCCCCGATAACCAACACATCCGGAATCATGGTATGTTCGTCTTGGCTAAAATATTTCGCGACTTCGCCATGACGCGCCAGCGTTAATGCCGTCGGATTGTTTTCAGCCCCATCCACGACTTTTTGTTGTAACGCGGTATATAACTCGCCATAAGCCAACGGCGTCGGAGAAGCTCCCATCAATTTAATCATCTCAACCGCACTTGGGCTTGGTTGAACACGAATTTTCATACCGACCAAATCCGCAGGGGAAAGAATCGGTTTATTGGCATAAAAACTGCGCGCGCCACCGTCATAATAGGTTAAGCCAATAAAGCCTTTGCCTTGGGAAGAGGCCAGAATTTTTTGTCCGACTTCTTGATCGGCTAAAACACGGTAGTAGTGGTCGACATTGCGGAATAGATACGGCAGGTTATAAGCGCCGTATGAGGCTTCAAACGTCTCTAATTCACTGGCGTTCGATTTTGCCATGTCCAGAGAACCGGCCTGTAATAATTCCATTGACTCCCGTTGCGTGCCGAGTTGGCTATTAGGATAAATACGGATAATCACTTCCCCGTCGGTTAATTTTTTTACCTCGTCTGCCATATATTGCATCGAGATATGTACCGGATGGGTTTTGTCGTTGTTGTGGCTTAATTTCAATGTTGTTTTCGCAGATGCGCCGAAGGCAATACCTGCCGATAAAAGCGTCGTTAAAGCACATGAAAGAAGCGTTTTTTTGGTAAACATAAAAGAGTCTCCATTTGGTTACTGCTTAAGTGTAGTTAGATGTGTTTACCCACAATCCCAATATCTATCCCCTTGGTCGTGGTTGGCTGAAATCTTACAAGGTATTCGCTAGAGATCAAACCAATATAATCATATTGGTGAACCAGATCACAAAATAAACAATTAATAATTGCTCAACATTCAGTTTGATGTATATTTTGGCATGCCAATATGAACATCAACTCTACTTTAATAATTAAGGGATATCATGGCCAAATTCATCTCAACCATCGATAAAGCGTTATCCGCTTTATGTGTCACACTCAGCGTTTTTTTGGTTATTTGCGTTGTGTGGCAAGTTTTCTCTCGCTACGTCCTCAATCAACCGAGCACCTATACCGATGAAATTGCACGCTTTTTATTTATTTGGGTCGGACTAATCGGTGCCGCTTACGCCTTAGGACAAAAAAAGCATCTTGCAATCGATTTGCTACTGACAAAATTAGAATCATCACCTAAAAAACAAAATTTTCTGAATCTGCTGATTAATATCATCAGCCTGTTTTTCATCATTCTGATCATGTGCTACGGCGGCGGAAAATTGGTGTTGGATACGATGAGTGCCGGACAAATATCGCCGGTTTTGGGTATTCAAATGGGATGGGTTTACTTTGCCATTCCACTTAGCGGTGCTTTTATGCTGATTTATCTCCTGAGAGATATTTCTAAAGAATTAAATAATTAAGCCTAGTTAACAAAAGGTAAATAATATGGAATGGTCAACAGTTATCGTACTTTGTTCAACGTTCTTTTTCTTCCTCTTTCTCGGAGTGCCGATCTCCTTTGCCATCGGTCTTTCCTCTTTAATCACTATCATGCTGTCCATTCCGTTTGATGCGGCAATTACCGTTATCTCGCAAAAAATGGCATCGGGATTGGATAGCTTTTCATTGCTGGCGATTCCATTCTTCATTTTGGCCGGCAATATTATGAACCGCGGCGGGATTGCGCTCAGACTGATTGAATTTGCCAAGGTTATCGGCGGTCGTTTACCCGGTTCCTTAGCCCATGTCAACGTGTTGGCGAATATGATGTTCGGTTCTATTTCAGGTTCGGCGGTGGCATCAGCCGCCGCTGTCGGCGGCACAATGGCGCCGTTACAGAAGAAAGAGGGATATGATCCGGCATTTTCTGCCGCCGTCAATATCACATCATCGCCTACAGGATTGCTGATTCCGCCGAGCAACACCTTTATCGTTTACTCCCTCATCTCTGGCGGTACGTCTATCGGCGCCCTATTCTTGGCCGGTTATATTCCCGGAATTTTAATGGGATTATCCATCATGCTGATTATCGGGTTTATCGCTAAAAAAAGAAATTATCCCGTCTCGCCAAAACCGACCAAATCGGAGGCTATTAAAAAAACCTTAGATGCCCTGCCGAGTCTTGGGTTAATTGTCGTGATCATGGGCGGTATTGTCCGTGGGGTTTTCACGGCTACCGAAGCCTCAGCCTTCGCAGTAGTTTATACCTTGATTTTGGCGGTCGTCTTTTATCGTGAAGTCTCTTTAAAGCAGCTGCCAAAAATTATTTTAGATTCCGTTGTCACTACTTCGATTGTTCTTTTATTAATCGGTACTTCAATGGGCATGTCATGGGCAATGGCAAACGCCGATATTCCTTACACCATCAGCGATGCCTTACTCAACATATCCGAAAATCCGATTGTTATTCTACTCATCATCAATGTTATTTTACTGATTGTCGGCGTATTTATGGATATGACACCGGCGCTCTTGATTTTTACACCGATATTCTTCCCGATTGTCACGGAATTAGGCATGGATCCGGTACATTTTGGCGTCTTAATGGCATTTAACCTGTCTATCGGTATCTGCACTCCGCCGGTCGGTAGCGCCCTGTTTATCGGTTGCTCAGTGGGTGGCATAAAAATCGATAAAGTGATCAAACCTTTATTACCATTCTATGCCATGCTTATTATCGCGCTAATGTTAGTCACATTTGTGCCGGAATTAAGTTTGGCGCTGCCACGCTTTTTCTTGGGATACTAGTTAAAATAGGATATCAGAATGAAAACATTAAAAAATTGGCAACTTATCGGACAAGCAAACAATCGTATTGACATACAATGCGATTATTGCTGGAAACTGCATATTTTTGTACTCGAACAGGATATATTCCGAATCGCTTTCAGCCAAGACGAGAATTTCAGAGTGCCGCAAACCTGGGCGGTTACGCCTAATCAATCCGATGTTGACTGGCAGGGACGTGATCGTTGGTCTTCGGATGGCTTTTCCCTGCCGGCATATTCCGTTACAAAAGCAGAAAATAGTCTTATAGTTGCCAGTGAAAAACTGCGGGTTATCGTACATCAGCCGCTCTGTTTAGAATGGCAGTATAACAACAACGGCATCTGGACGACGTTTGTGTCTGATCGGAAAACCGGCGCCTATTTATTCGGTGTTTCCGACAATCAAATTTCACATTTCCTACAACGCGATATCTCCGAGCAATATTACGGATTAGGGGAAAAAACCGGCAATTTGAACCGTCACGGCCGTCGCTTTGAAATGCGTAACCTTGATGCCATGGGTTATAACGCAGAAACGACCGATCCGCTCTATAAACACATTCCGTTCTATATTACGCATACTGAAAATGTCAGTTATGGACTGTATTACGATAATCTGGCCTCTTGCTGGTTCAGATTAGGCAGCGAAATTGATAACTACCATACCTATTACCGCAGCTACCAAGCAGAAGACGGCGATCTCGATTACTATATGGTTTTGGGACCGAAAATTCTTGATGTTACGAAAAAATATACCGCACTGACAGGCGGAACTATTTTCGGACCGAAATGGAGCTTGGGTTACAGCGGTTCAACCATGCATTATACCGACGCTCCGGATGCGCAGGAACAGCTGAAAAAATTTGTCGATTTATGCGAGCAGCACGCGATTCCGTGTGATTCTTTCCAATTATCGTCCGGTTATACGTCGATTGGTAATAAGCGCTATGTCTTTAACTGGAATTATGACAAAGTGCCGCAACCAAAAGAGATGAGCGCTTATTTTCATCGTGCCGGAATGAAACTGGCCGCCAATATTAAACCTTGCCTGTTGCATGATCACCCTAAATATCATGAAGTTGCTCAGGCAGGTTTATTTATCCAAGATTCCGAATCTGATAATCCAGAAATCTCTGTTTTTTGGGACGATGAAGGTTCCCATTTAGATTTCACCAATCCGAACACCATTAATTGGTGGAAAAATAATGTTAAACAACAATTACTTGACTACGGAATTGATTCCACCTGGAATGATAATAATGAATTTGAAGTCTGGGATAATAACGCCAAATGCCACTATTTTGGCAAAGGCTTAGCGATAAAATTAATCCGTCCGTTACAGCCGCTATTAATGATGAAAGCGTCTTATGAAGCGCAGATAGAGTATGCCCCCAATCTCCGCCCGTATCTTATTTCCCGTTCCGGCTCTCCCGGAATGAACCGCTATGTGCAGACATGGTCCGGCGACAACCGCACCAACTGGAACACGCTACGCTACAATATCAAAATGGGTTTAGGCATGAGCCTGTCCGGACTTTACAATGTGGGGCATGATGTCGGCGGATTTTCCGGCAATAAACCGGATCCGGAATTATTTGTACGTTGGGTTCAAAATGGCGTCATGCACCCGCGTTTTACCATTCATTCTTGGAATGATGACAAAACCGTGAATGAACCGTGGATGTATCCTGAAGTCACGCCGATTATCCGTGAAGCGATTAAATTGCGCTATCGACTGATGCCGTATTTGTATAACCTATTATGGAAAGCCCACCATGAGCATGAGCCTATGCTGCGGCCGACATTTCTCGACCACGACTGGGATAACAACACCTTTAAAGAAAATGACGATTATCTCTTGGGACAAGATTTATTAGTCGCTTCCGTGGTTGAACCAGGACAAACTACCCGTGAAGTCTATTTACCGGACAATCAACACGGGTGGTATGATTTTTATAGCCATCAATGGTTTGCCGGTAAACAAAGCATTATTGTAGACGCACCGTTAGAAAAAATCCCGCTGTTTATCAAAGCCGGCAGCATTCTGCCATTATCCGGCAACAGGCTGAAAAACACACAGTATGACAATCGGCGCGAATTATTAATTATGCCGTTTTTGGATCAAGGTGAAACAACAATAACGCTATTTGACGATGACGGTATCAGCTTCGATTATTTAAATAATAAATATTTCGGCTTACATCTGAATATGAAATGTACAGACAATAATATAGAATTAACCATGAACAAGCGTGGCGATTTTATTCCGGAATATACCGAAATAGTATTCACATTGCCGAGCGGGGAAAGCAGGAAATTAATAGTCAATGGTATGCAGACAAATAAAATTAATATTTCCGATATCAAATCTAGTTAGGGGTATTGAGTAATGGAAAATGAACTTCGTTCCTATAAAAAAATAGGACTTTTATTAAAAGAACGGCTTGCCGACGGCATATATAATATTGGCGATAGGCTGCCGACCGAGCGTGATTTTGCCGAAGAGTTTGGTGTCAGTCGAACGGTAATCAGAGAAGCACTGATTATGCTCGAACTGGAAAATCTTATTGACATCAAAAAAGGTTCCGGGGTTTATGTCACCGCACTTCCGATTGCTGCGAATGACGAAAAAGACGATATTTTTTCTGACATCGGTCCCTTTGAATTATTGCAAGCACGGCAATTGTTAGAAAGCAGCATCGCAGAATTTGCCGCCGTTCAAGCCACCAAAAAAGATATCGATAAACTGAAATCAATCTTAAGCCAAGAGAGAAAAAGCCTGGAACTTGGCGAAGAAGATTATATTGCCGATGAAGATTTTCATTCGACCATTGCAGAAATAACGCAAAACGAAGTGTTAATCAGAATGCAAAAAGATCTTTGGAAATATCGAACGGACAGTGAAATGTGGAAAGGACTGCATGCTCATATTCCCAACCAAAGTTACCGCTACCTTTGGTTACAAGATCATGAAAATATCATCACGGCTATTCAGCGCAAAGATGCGGCGTTAGCAAGAAAAGCGATGTGGCAACATTTAGAAAATGTGAAACAAAAACTTTTCGAATTATCAGATGTAGAAGACCCTAATTTTGATGGTTATTTATTTAGCGTTAATCCGGTTATCGTCGGAATTTAATTTTTCATAGGAGCAAAAAAATGGAACAAACATGGCGTTGGTACGGACCGAAAGATCCGGTTTCGTTGGCGGATATCCGTCAGGCGGGGGCGACGGGAATTGTGACCGCACTTCACCATATCCCGAACGGACAAGTGTGGAGTATTGAGGAGATCGAGAAGCGTAAAAGCGAGATCGAACAAGCCGGATTAGTGTGGTCGGTGGTGGAAAGCGTGCCGGTGCATGAGGAGATTAAAACCCAAAGCGGCGAATACCGCCGGTGGATTGAAAATTACCAGCAGACCCTGCGCAATTTGGCAAAGTGCGGTATTGATACCGTTTGTTACAATTTCATGCCGGTATTGGACTGGACGCGCACCGATTTGGCATACCAATTACCGGACGGCTCTAAGGCGTTGCGCTTTGATCAAGACGCATTCGCCGCTTTCGAGTTGCATATTTTAAAACGTCCGGGCGCAAGCGAGACGTATAGCGCCGCCGAACAGCAAGCAGCAAAAGCTTATTTTGATAAAATGAGTGCACAAGACATTCAGCAGCTGACCAATAATATCATCGCTGGTTTACCGGGCGCTGAGGAAGGTTATACCCTTGCCGAATTCCAGCAACAATTGGATCGCTACCAAGGCATCAGCAAAGAACAGTTCCGCCAGCATTTGGCGCTCTTTTTGCAGGAAATTATTCCGGTTGCGGAAGAAGTCGGGATCAAAATGGCGATTCACCCTGATGATCCGCCGCGCCCGATTTTGGGTCTGCCGCGCATTGTTTCCACCATTGAGGATATGCAGTGGTTTGTCGAAACTCAGCCGCTGGCGGCAAACGGTTTTACTATGTGCACCGGCTCTTACGGCGTGCGTTCCGACAACGATTTGGTGCAAATGACCAAACGCTTTGCCGATCGGATCTATTTCGCCCACCTGCGCTCTACTTGCCGTGAGGAAAATCCGCTGACGTTCCACGAAGCCGCGCATTTGGAAGGCGATGTCGATATGTTTAACGTGGTCAAAGCATTATTGAGCGAAGAATACAAACGCAAAGCCGCCGGCAATCAACGCCTGATTCCGATGCGTCCCGATCACGGCCATCAGATGTTGGACGATTTGCGTAAGAAAACCAATCCGGGCTATTCAGCCATTGGGCGTTTAAAAGGTCTGGCTGAGTTCCGTGGGCTGGAGTTGGCATTGAAGAAAGTCTATTTTAATCAATAAGATGAAAACGGGGAATTTTCCCCTTATCATCGGATATCGCCATGCAAAACTATCTCGGACAACTGCTGATGTTTCTGGTCACGCTGATCGGCGCTTCGGGGTGGTTTTTGTCGAAAAATGCCATTGCGGAAATGCCGTCGGTCGGCTTTATGGGGCTGCGATTTCTGCTGGCGGCGATTATTTTCCTGCCCTTTGCTTATCCTGCTTTGTCGCAGATAAGCAAAGCCCACATTATACGCGCAAGTGCGGTCGGCGTGGCATTGGCGCTCAATTTATTGCTGTGGGTGCAGGGTATCACTTACAGCAATGATTTGGGAGAAGGGGCTTTTCTGGTCAGTTTGTCGATGCTGATCGCCCCGTTAATCTCTTGGTTGATTTTTAAGCACCGCCCTTTGCCGGTATTCTGGCTTTCGATGCCGATTGCCCTTGCCGGACTGTATTTGCTGGCTATCGGGCGCTATGGTGAACTGCGTTTTTCAACCGGCAGTATTCTGTTTCTGCTCAGCTCCTTGTCTGCTGCACTCTATTTTGTGCTGAATCATCAATATGCCAAAAATATTGCGTCGATGCCGCTGATTGTGATTCAGTTCGGGATCGTCGGCATGTTATGCAGTGGCTATTCGCTCGCATTTGAAAGTTGGCAAGCGGATATTTCGGGCAAAACCTGGCTCTGGTTTGTTGCCAGTGTGTTGATTGCCAGTAATTTGCGTTATTTTGTGCAAACGGTCGGGCAAAAACACTGCCATATCAGCACGGCGGCGATTATTATGGTGCTGGAACCGGTTTGGACACTGATGTTAAGCGTGTGGTTAATGAACGAGACCCTCACCGCGCTTAAATTGCTCGGTTGCAGCTTGATTCTCTGCGCCTTGTTGGTTTACCGCTTAAACGTGGTGAAAAAATAATATTTTCACATCTTATCTCGTGCAATAATCGCACCACGGTGCTGAATGACCGTGCCAGCCAGTTGGTGTCCTTGCCGCACCGCACTTTCCACCTCACTGCCGCACAAACGTGCCGCCAGATAGCCGGCACTGAAAGAATCGCCGGCGGCGGTGGTATCGATCACCTTTTCTGCGGCAATGTTATTCGCCGCAATCTCAAACCGTTTTTCCCCTGTTGCGACAATGCAGCTTGCCGCACCGCGTTTAATCACGATTTCAGCCACGCCGTAACCTTGCGTGCGTGCGACCACCGCCTCGACCGCACTTTCGCCTGCTTTATCGTGATCATCGCCCCAAAGTGCGGTTTCATCGTCCAGCGTTAAAAAAGCAATATCGGTGAAAGCGAGGATTTTTTGATACACCTGCTGCGCAATTTCAGCATTTTGCCAAAGACGCGGGCGGTAATTATTATCAAAAACCACCTTACCGCCGTTAGCTTTGATTTGCTGCAACAGGGCGTAGAGTTTTTCCAAACTGGCACTGTCCAAAATCGCCACGCTGATACCGCTCAGATAACAATAATCAAACGCTTGCAAACGGCTTAAAACCACCTCGCTTTGCTCCCCTTGCAACCAATAACGCGCGGCGGAATCATTGCGCCAATAATAGAAACTGCGTTCGCCCTGCGCATCAGTCACAATCGAATACAGTCCCGGCAGCTTGTCCGCACGTTGCTGCACCAAATCGGTCTCAACCCCTTCTTGCTGCCATTGCGCCAACATTTGCCGACTGAACGGATCTTGCCCAAGTGCGGTCACATAACTGACTGAAAAATGACAATGATCCAACAGGCGCGACAGATAAACCGCGGTATTGAGCGTATCGCCGCCGAATGCCAATTTCGGATCATTTTCCTTCAACGAAAGCTCGATCATACATTCGCCGATTACGGCAATTTTTACAGGCATCTTGTTGTTACTCCGTGCTAAATCCTACTGATCTGCGTTGGCTTGCTTCCGCTTAAACGTAAACGGCTATAAAGTGACACCGCTCTTGAAGATAGCCAGTTCGCGAAAATCGTTGATTTCATTTTTGGTCGGCTGTCCGTTGACGGTGTTGACCAAGAGATCGAGAAAATTCTCTAACATCTGTGTCATCGATACTGCTTGCAACAGCTGTCCGGCATCAAAATCGATCCAGTGTTTTTTCTTGTTTGCCAACTCGCTGTTGGTAGCGATTTTTAAGGTCGGCACAAAACCGCCGTAAGGCGTTCCGCGTCCGGTGGTAAACAGCACGATATGGCAGCCGGCAGCCGCCAATGCGCTGGTCGCAACCGCATCATTGCCGGGCGCACTTAATAAATTCAGTCCGTTGTGTTTCAAACGTTCGCCGTATTTCAACACGTCCACCACCTGACTGTGTCCGGCTTTTTGCGTGCAGCCGAGCGATTTGTCTTCCAGCGTAGTGATCCCGCCCTCTTTGTTTCCCGGCGACGGATTTTCGTAAATCGGTTGTTGGTGTCGGATAAAATACTGCTTGAAGTCATTGACCATCGCCACGGTTTTATTAAAGGTTTGCTCATCTCGACAGTGGCTCATTAGAATACGTTCCGCCCCGAACATTTCCGGCACTTCGGTCAGCACCGTGGTGCCGCCGTGCGACGTCAGATAATCCGAGAACAGCCCGAGCATCGGGTTAGCGGTGATACCGGAAAAACCGTCCGATCCGCCGCATTCCAAGCCGAATTTCACCTCGCTCAGATAACCGTCTTGCCGCTGATCCTGTGCCATTTGCCGATACAATTGTTCGAGCAAGGCGACACCGGCTTCGATTTCATCTTCGACTTTCTGTGAAACCATAAATTTGACCCGTTCGTGATCGTAATCGCCCAACGTCTGCTGAAACACATTCACCTGATTATTTTCACAGCCCAAACCGATCACCAAAACACCACCGGCATTAGGGTGTTTTACCATATCCTGCAAAATAATTTTGGTATTTTCGTGATCATCGCCCAACTGCGAACAGCCGTAGCTGTGGTTAAAGGTATAAACGCCGTCAATCGCCAACGCCGAATGGTTTTGCAAAAAACGCTTTTGAATCTGACGGGCAATGCCGACCACGCAGCCCACCGTCGGTATGATCCACAATTCGTTACGAATGCCGACTTCGCCGTTTTTGCGGCGGTACAAGCGCACTTTTCTGTCCGCCGCCTGCGCCGAAAGTGCGGTCGAAACCGGCTCGTATTGATAGTCGTTGATATCACGCAGATTGGTTTTGGTATTGTGTACATGCACATGTTCGCCAATGTCAATCGGCTGGGTGGCATGCCCGATCGGATAGCCGTATTTGATCACCAAATCACCTGCGGCTATCGTTTGCAACGCTATTTTATGTCCGCGCGCAACCGCACTTTTCACTTCAAGCGGATTACCGTCGCAATCCAGCGTTTGTCCTGCGGATAAATCCTGCAACGCGACGGCGACATTATCCTGCGGATTAATTTTGATCAGCTGTTTCATTATTATTTAATCCTTGCAATAAACCCGAAGTGCGGTGCGCATACCGTCAGTTAAAATCGCCTGCACCTGCTCGGTCAACTGCAACGTCAAGCCCGGCACTTCATTTAAATCCTGCTGCCAATGTTCTTGTTGTCGCAGCACATTACTGACCAGCTGTGCTACGGAAATCTGCTGCTGTTCAAGCTGTTGCCACCAAAGTGCATAGTTATCCAACCAGTGCTGATCGTCATTCAGTGGGATAACTTCATCATTGCGCTTACCACGATAAAATACGATTAACGCCGCCAATGCAAAGGTCAAACGAGTCGGCAACGTATGATATTTTTCTACATACGCCAACAATTGCGGCAGAATTCGGGTGACGTATTTGGTCATGCTGTTAAGCGAAATAGAGAGTAACTGATGTTGAATAAACGGATTGCGGAAACGGCTGATCACCGCTTGGGCAAAGGCGTTAAGCGCATGTTGCGGCAATGATAATACCGGAATAATCTCTTGGTAAATCGTCTGTTCGACAAAGGCGCGCAGCTGTTCGTCGTCCATCGCTTGACCGACATAATCCATGCCTGCCAGATACGCCACCGGCACAAGTGCGGTGTGCGCGCCGTTTAAAATCGCTACTTTTCTCTCTTTATACGGTTTAATATCGTCAACCACCACGATATTCATCGCGCATTGCTCGAGGCGCAGCAGCGATTTAATTGATTCGGGTCCCTGAATCACGAACAGATAAAAATATTCGGCGGTATCTAAAAACGCATCTTGATAGCCGAACTCCTGCTCAAGTGCGGTCACTTCATCACGCGGATAACCGGTCACAATGCGGTCGACCAGTGTGGAACAAAAGGTATTGTGCTGCTCAATCCATTGGGCAAAGAGCGGTGGCAACTGCCATTGTGCCGCATATTTCAGCACCAATTGCTTCAACTGCTCGCCGTTATAGTCGATCAACTCGCACGGCAATAGCGTCCAGCCCTTGTCCGGCGCAGCGTTGAAATGGGTAAAGCGTTCGTATAATAACCGGGTCAGTTTCGCCGGATAGCTTGACGGCGGCGCATCGCCGAATTGATCCTGTGCATGATAGCTGATACCGGCTTCGGTGGTGTTGGAAAACACGATTTGAATATTTTCATCATGCGCAAGCGCCAAATAATCGGTAAAATCTCGGTACACATTAATTTCATTATTCACCGAGCGTATGATCCGCGCCTCTTTTACTGGCTCACCCTGTTCGTTCAAGCCGCGAATAATCGTGGTATAAAGCCCGTCCTGCGTGTTCAACGACGGCGGAAAGTCGCTGTCAATCGGACGGACAACGGTAATCCCCGCATTCAATCCGGTTTTCTCATTTAAAATATCAATCTGCCAGTCGATAAACGCCCGCAAAAAATTGCCTTCGCCAAACTGGATAATTTTGGTCGGATATTGGGGGCCGGGGAAGTCTGTTCTATTTAATTTTTTCATTTTGTATCCTTACAAGAAATATATTAAGCACCATAAACAAGATTGGGTAATGTTGTAGTAATGGCGGGAATATAAGTGAGCAACAATAATTCCACGACTAATAACGCCCAGAATGGAAGAACATCTTTGATAAATTTTTCAATCGGTACTTCTGTAATTGAACAAGTGGTAAACATCACCGTCCCTAATGGCGGCGTAATCGTTCCGATTGCACCGTTGAAAATAAAGACAATACCGAAATGAATCGGATCCACGCCGTATGAATGCGCAATCGGCGCAAGCAGGGGGGCGAGGACAATCATAATTGCGTTACCTTCCAAAAACATGCCAAGAACCAATAAGGTGACATTAACAATCATTAAAAATGCTAACGGACTATCGACGACTTGAGTAATCCAAGACGCTAAAGATTGGGGAACACGTTCCCATGTCAGGAATTTTGAAAAACCGACGGCAACGCAGATAATTAACAGCACATTCGCCGCACCGAGCGCCGATTCTCTGGTCGCTAGCCATAATTTCCGAAAGTCCATTTTTCTATATACAAACATTCCCAAGCCCAAAGCATAAATAACCGCTATTGCTCCGGCCTCTGTCGGAGTAAACACTCCCATGCGAATTCCGCCGATAATAATGATCGGCAACATCAGTGCCAGAACGGCATCTTTAGCTGAAAAAATAATTTCTTTGCATGACGCTCTTTTTTCTCTGATAGGTAGATATCCACGTTTTTTAGAAATAATCGAAACCAAAATCATCATCAAAACGCACAATAAAAACCCCGGCACAACACCTGCCAAAAATAAACGGCCAATAGATACGTTATTGACATAACCATAAATAATCATCGCTATACCCGGAGGGATAATCGGCGTGATTAACGAGCCGGCAGCCGTTACGGCAGATGAAAATGAAGCGCTGTATCCTCTGGCGACCATTTGCGGAACAAGCAGTTTGGAATTCATCGCCGCATCGGCAATATTCGAACCGGATAATCCGCCCATCAGCGTACTTAACGCCACATTAACTTGTGCCAAGCCACCGTTTAAATGTCCGGTTAACACTTCACAAAATTTCAACAGCCGTTCACTGATCCCCGAATGGTTCATAAATACGCCTGCCATAATAAAAAATGGGATAGCCAATAGCGTAACCGATTCCAATCCGCCGGCTAATCGTTGCACCAGCATAATCATGGGTAAATCACTCATCAAAAAATAACTTAATGTTGAGAAAAATATACAAAATGCGACTGGAATTCCTAAAGAAAACAAGACTAATAAAATAATAATCGGAATGAATACACTCATGACTGACTTCCTCTATTTATTTTAAAGAAATAAACTATTTTTCTAACTTCATAAAAAAGCATAAACGAAGCACTGATCGGAATTGCAGCATAAATATAGGCATATGATAATTGTAACGATGGTGTAAATCTAAATTGCGCCATAGGCAATAGTTTAAAACCCAGATAAGCCATAAAAACCAAGCAAAATATCATGACCAAAGGTTGGAATATACCATCGATAATATTCGCTAATCTGGCTGGGATTTTAGTCAATAGGTAATCTATTCTGATGAGTTCGTTATTTTTGGCAAGTGCGCTGGATGCCAAAAAAGTAAACCAAATAAAGAATACGATACAGACTTCTTCCACCCAAGCGCTCGGTGAATTTAAAACATAGCGGGTAACAACGCCATAAGCGGACAAAATAACAATAATGGCAAGAAAGACAGAAGCTAAGATTTCGTCGATTGAACTTATTTTTAGCCACAATGAGGTCTCTTTTTTATGCGTATTCATGCTTTATTCCTCTAAAATTTGAAAGGGAGCGATAAATACTCCCCTTGATAATTACAATTCGGAAAGTCGTTTCTGAATATCTACATATAAATTCGGTGTCCATTCAGGGAAATCTTTTTGTATCTGCTCTTTTACCATCGCCTCGAATAGTTCAAGATCCACTTCATTTACGCTAACACCGGCATCTTTCAAATTGTTCAACGCTTCAGCTTCATTTTGTTCTATAAGCGCAGCGCCGTACTTCACCATATCCACGCCTGTTTGTTTGATAATATTTTGCTGCTCAGGCGTTAAACGTTGCCAAAATGCATTACCGGCAACAAAAGGCGACATATGTTTTGTGTGAGCCGTCAAGTTTAAATTCTTGGCAACTTCGTAAAATTTACCGCCAAACAGCACGACTGTCGGATTTTCAAGCCCATCAATGATACCTTCTGATAATCCTGGATAAACATCAGCCAAAGACATCGGTGTAGGCACCCCACCCATTGCTTTAATCGTTGCAACAAATAAGCGGGAATGCTGAACGCGAACTTTCATTCCTTTCAGATCATCTGGCTTGATAACCGCTTTTTTAGTCAATAAGTGCCGGGTGCCGTAAATAACATCTGGAATGACAATATGAACACCTTTCTGATCAAGTTGTGCGGATAAGTTGTTAAACCACTCCGAATGTAATAACTTTGACTTTTTCTCAAATGATTGGCTTAAATAAGGTGCATTGATAATGCCCAGATCGGGTACAATATCCATCAATGCGCCGTAATCACTAATAGTAATAATATTGGCGCCAAATTTAGCTTGTTCCATAACCTCTGTTTCACTACCTAATTGGCTGGACGGAAATAATTTAAAAATAATATCGCCATTTGATTTTTCTTTAACTTGCTCCGCCCAATAATGCATCGCTTTATCTATCGGCTCTCCCGGCTGATTACCGTAAGCAACCATTATTTCTGTCGCAGACTGGGCGGCAAAGCTAAGGCTTAAACCGATAAGGCTTAATACAGAAACCGTTTTTAATTTTTTAAAAATAGACATAAGAATCCTCACTTTGTGATTAGGTATATAGGGTAAATACGACTTTATTAGTAGAGAATAACGCCTTTTACTAAATTTTTATTTTTAACAATTTTTTCCTCATAAATATCCGCAAGATCAGTATAATTAAAAGTATCACTTAGCATCATTGACGAACAGATTTTCCCTTCCGACATCAATCGTTGAACCTTAATAAAATCCTCCTGAGTTGCATTCCGGCTTCCCATTAATGTTGTCTCTTTTTTGTGGAAATCAGGATCATGAATAACTAAATCCCCTTTAAATAATCCGACAAAAACAATTCTTCCGCCGTGACAAATAAAATTCACCGCATTGTTCATGGAATGCGGATTGCCGGTAGCATCAATAACAATTTCAGGTAAAATATTATCGAAATAATCTTCAATTTTTTCCGATAACGGATCAACGACCGCCACATTCAGTTTTTTCTGAATATGTCGTCTTCTTTCTTCACTTGTATCAGCCACAACCACTTTAGCCCCGTCAGCCATTGCGATTGCCGCCGCTCCCAATCCGATAGGACCGGCACCGATTACCAACACATTGCTATTCTGGTTGACTTGCGCCCGACGGACAGCGTGCGCACTGATTGCAAAGGGTTCTATCAGCGCCGCACTGATATCATCGACATTATCGGCAATTGGAATAACATTGGTTTGCGGAATTGCCAACAGTTCGCTAAAACCGCCATCTTGATGAACGCCCATCACAGAAATGTTTTCACAACAGTTAGTTTTGCCATTTTGGCAAGCAATACACTGACCACATGATAAATAAGGAATTAAAGCGACTCTCTCACCAATTTTATACTCTTTGACTTGGCTGCCCAGCGCAACAATACTGCCGCATACTTCATGTCCCAACACTCTTGGATATTCAAAAAACGGCTGATTTCCCTGATAGGCATGGATATCCGTACCACAGATTCCAACCGCCGAAACTTTGATAACCACTTCATTATCCGTTGCGACAGGCGCCGGCTTTTCTTGATATTCCAAACTGAACGGTTCTTTGCAGACTAGCGATTTCATAATGAATCCTTATTAATTAAGTTAATCGGTAAACATGGATACATTATTTGCTAATTTCTCATCTCTTCTAAACTTGGTTGTTTGATTTGTGATAGATAATGTGCTTTTATGTTTTTTTTATGTTTTTTATTCAAATTAATCGGTGGGGCGTGTATAAAATGGGCAGAGGGCGTAACCAAAATCTCAGATATGATACGGTAAATCAAATTCTCGAATTTATCTCCAGCGGGCAATTCCAACAATACCTGCCATCTCAAGTCATGTTGGCGGAACTTTGCAATGTCAGCAGAACGACTATCCGCCATGCCTTGCAATATTTGCTCGATATTCAAATTATCACCGAACAGAACAAGCAGTTTTTGATTCTTCGCCAGCCGGAAAAAGAAGATATCCTGTCAAACGTCAGGATTAAATATCCGAGAAAAAATCAGTACCAGTCGATTGACAGCTACTTTAAAAGTGTAATCCAAAGAAAACTGTTGAAGCCGGGAGATATATTTACCGAATTACAATTATCCAAAGCTGCCGGCGTCAATATTTTTACGGTGAGAGAATACCTAATACAATATTCCCGCTTCAACCTTATTGCCAGCCTATCGAGAGGGCGATGGCAATTAATTGAAATTAATGAATTTTATGCTGATAAATTGTTCGAGCTGCGAGAGTTGCTTGAAGTTCATGCACTGGAATGTTTTATGGCATTACCGAAAGAAGATAAACGCTGGAATGAAATGAAAATGCTCTTTAACCTTCATCAAGAATTGCGTGATAACGTTGTGAGAGAATATCCCGATTTTTCCGCTTTGGACAATAAACTTCATTCTCTACTGCTTTCCGCAGCAAACAATCCTTTTATTGATGATTTCATTGAATTGATTTCCGTGATATTTCATTTTCACTATCAATGGGATAACAGTAATTTATTGGAACGTAATATTTTAGCCGTAGAAGAACACCTAGCCATTATTCAAAATATTTTAAATAATGATAAACCAGTGGCAACAAAAGAGCTCAAGCAACATTTAGATACCGCCAAAAAAACTTTAAAAAACAGCGTTGCCTTAATCCGCAAAAGTGAAGTGTTATAGCACTACGATACTTAATTCTACGCCAGAATAAAAAACCGCACTTTCGACAATCATAACCAAAAGTGCGGTTTTGTTTATTTAGCTAAAACTAACGTGTTGTTTTATTTATCACCATAAAACGCCTTGGTTAAGATCTGCTCCATATCCTCAACCATCGGCAAGCGTGGGTTGGCAGGGGAGCATTGGTCTTCGAAGGCTAACAGGGCGATGTCGCGGCGGCTGTCCATCCACTCTTTTTCGTCCAAGCCTTGATCTTTGAACGACATTTTGATGCCGACTTTTTGTGCCAAATCAGAACACGCTTGGGCGAAGGATTCCACCCCTTCCGCCGCAGTGGTACACGGCAAACCGAGCATTTTGGCAATGTCTTGGTATTTCACATCGGCTTTGTAGTAGTTATATTTCGGCCACGTTGCAGTTTTTTGCGGACGGGTGCCGTTATAACGAATCACATGCGGCATCAAAATCGCATTGGTACGGCCATGCGGCGTGTGGAAGCGGCCGCCGATTTTGTGCGCCAGCGAGTGATTCATGCCCAAGAACGCATTGGCAAACGCCATACCGGCAATGGTTGAAGCGTTGTGCATTTTTTCACGCGCTTCCGGATCGGACGCGCCGTTCTTGACCGAACGTTCCAAATATTCAAACACCAGCTTAATCGCTTGCAGCGCCAAACCGTCGGTGAAGTCGTTCGCCAAAGTCGAAACGTAGGCTTCTGTGGCGTGGGTCAACACGTCCAAACCGGTATCGGCGGCAACGTGCGCCGGTACGCTCATGGTAAATGACGGATCAACAATCGCCACGGTCGGGGTCAGCGAGTAGTCTGCAATCGGGTATTTTTTATCGCCTTCGCTGATTACCGCAAACGGCGTGACTTCGGAGCCGGTGCCGGAAGTGGTCGGAATGCCGATAAAGCGCGCTTTGCGCCCTAATTGCGGGAACTTGAACGCGCGTTTGCGGATATCCATGAATTTTTGTACCAAATCGCGGAAATCCACTTCCGGTTGTTCATAGAACAGCCACATCACTTTCGCCGCGTCCATTGCCGAGCCGCCGCCGAGCGCAATAATGGTGTCCGGTTGGTAATTACGTAAAAGTGCGGTACCACGGCGCACGGTTTCAATGCTCGGATCCGGCTCAACGTCAGCAAACAGTTGGTAAGTCACATGGTTGCCGCGGGTTGTGATTTGGTTGGCGATTTTTTCCACAAAGCCCAAATCCACCATAGTGCGGTCGGTGACGATCACCACCCGTTCCATGCCTTTCATAGATTGCAAATATTGAATCGAATCGCGTTCAAAGTAGATTTTTGAAGGCACTTTAAACCATTGCATATTATTTCTCCGTCTGCCCACTCGTTTGATATTTAATAGATTCACCGCACTGACGTTGTTGCCGACGGAGTTTTTACCGTAAGAACCGCAACCCAGCGTCAGGGAAGGCAGGAAGGAGTTATACACATCGCCGATGCCGCCGAAAGTCGAAGGTGAATTCCAAATCACACGGATGGCTTTCACCCGTTCGCCGTACTCTTTGGCGATCTTGGCGTCTTTGGTGTGAATCGCGGCGGAGTGTCCTAAACCGTGGAAATTCACCATCTGTTCGGATAATTCAAAGCCGTGTTCGGTAGAATCAGATTTCAGGATTGCCAATACTGGCGACAGTTTTTCACGGGTCAGCGGCTCTTTTTCGCCGACCAACGCACATTCTGCGGCTAAAATATTGGTTTTTTCCGGCACGCTGAAACCGGCTTGTTCAGCGATCCAGCTGGCGGATTTGCCCACCACCGCCGCATTTAATTTTGCGCCGCTACAGTTGGCGGAATTGGCTTTGACTCCGAAAATAAAGCTTTCCAGCAAGGCTTTCTCTTTCTTATTGACGAAATACACGCCGTAGGATTTCATCTCATTGACGAATTCGTCATAGACTTCTTTATCGACAATCGCCGCTTGTTCGCTGGCGCAGATCATGCCGTTATCGAACGCTTTCGACATCACGATATCGTGGGTCGCTTGTTTGATGTCGGCGCTTTTTTCCACATACGCCGGTACGTTGCCGGCGCCGACGCCCAACGCCGGTTTGCCGCAAGAGTAAGCGGCTTCCACCATCGCATTGCCGCCGGTGGCTAAAATGGTGGCGATGCCCGGGTGTTTCATCAGCGCTGCCGTGCCTTCCATTGACGGATTTTCAATCCATTGCACGCAATCTTTCGGTGCGCCGGCGGCAACCGCCGCTTCATACACCACACGCGCCGCGTGCGCGGAACATTGCTGTGCCGACGGGTGGAAAGCAAACACAATCGGGTTACGGGTTTTCAGCGCAATCAAGGCTTTAAAAATCGCAGTCGAGGTCGGGTTGGTGGTTGGGGTGATGCCGCAAACCACGCCGACCGGATCGGCGATTTCAGTAATGCCGGTGACATCATCGTCGCTGATCACACCGACGGTTTTCAAATGGCGCATGTTGTTGACCACATATTCGCAGGCAAACAGATTTTTAGTGGCTTTGTCTTCGAATACGCCGCGACCGGTTTCTTCCACCGCGTGCATGGCGAGCACGCCGTGTTGATCGAGGGCGGCAACCGAGGCTTTCGCCACGATATAATCGACCTGTTCCTGATTCAGCTTGCGAAATTCTTCCAATGCAAGCAAACCTCGCTCAACCAGTTGGTTGACTTCCGCTTGTGCCGGACTGACAGCAACATCTGTTGTTGTTTTGTTCATCGTGATTTCTCCTAAAAGTTAATAAATTTAAAAATTTTCTAAGAAAAATTATAGGCGCTTGAAGCGAATGTTTAAGTATTATTTACCTCTAAAGAGTGATCTGGATCACGTTTTATAAAAACTCGGATTAAATCTTAACAAGCGGCTAACAGCCTGTTACAAATACACTTTTGTTTAACATCATTTTGTGCTTGCGGCGCTTAAAAGTGCGGTTAAAAAGATAGGGATTGTGTAATTTGAATGCCGGTCTTACAATGTGCTGGCACAAGCCCGCTTTATTTCAATTAAGGAGAAAATATGAAAGCGAACAGCGCACAACTACAACAGGAAACCCGCGAGATTATTGAAGATCTGTTCAATGACGGCAGCGATCCGCAGGCGTTGTATATTATCGAACACCATGTTTCTCACCGTGATTTTGATAAGCTGGAAAAAATCGCCGTTGATGCGTTCAAAGCCGGTTACGAGGTGTCCGAAGCGGAAGAATTGGAAGACGAAGACGGCAACGAGATTTTCTGCTGCGATATTATCAGCGAAATCAAGCTGGAAGCCGAATTGATCGATGCGCAGCAAAACGAACTGATCCCGTTGATTGAAAAACACGGCGGCGCCTATGACGGTTGGGGCACTTACTTTGAAGACCCGAACGCCGAAGAGGACGAATACGGCGACGACGGCGAATTCTTTGATGACGATGACGACTATAGTGACGAGCAAGACACGCGCCACTAACCGCACTTTTCGCATCATATTGCGCTGACGGCGCGGTAAACAGCCCTTTCCGGGCTGTTTTTTATGCCTGTCAAATCCCGCTTTTCCGCCACGCCTTTCGTCTCTCCTCACGCCAAAACAGTAAATACGGATATCACCGGAATTATCTTTATTAACGTAAATCATTGTGATTGTTTGCCTGAATCGCGGGTAATACCTTGTCGTTACTTTTTTTATTGCATAGAGTGTCGCCGTCTTTTGGAGATGAAAACGATTATTAACTCGTTTTAATTTATTTCTTTAAAAATCAATAATAAACCTATTTATAATAATAAAATAAAGGAGTCTTGATGTTTAAATTCAACCCCTCTTACCTTAGTTTAGTGATCAGTGCCGCCATTTTGGGCGGACAAGTTCAAGCGGCGCCTCTGACCGAAGATCAAGCAAAGCTGCTCCCCTATCTGAAACAGCCGAAAGAGGCGATCGGCTTGACGGATAGTATTGCCGCCCGTTATAACGGCAAAGGCGTTGTGGTCGGCGTGGTCGATTCCGGATTTTTTAACCAACATCCGCTATTGAAAAACAAGCGTGATATTATACCCGTGCCTTTCACGCTGACACTCAACGGCAAACCTTACACCTTTGACCCGCGTATCTTGGCCAAGGAAAAAGATCAGAAAAGCGGAAAACTGGTCTATGACAACCACGGCGGACAAGTCAGCGGGATTATTGTCGCCGACACACAGAAATCTGAACAGAATCCACAACTGGATTATTTCGGTGGCATTGCAAAAAGCGCGACGTTATATCAAACCTCCTACGCAGCAACCCGTGATCCGATAGCGGATAGTGGCGATAAGCAAGATGACAAAAAACTGTTACTTGGTAAAAGCCCACTGTCGCGCACCCTGTTTGCCGGTGCGATTAATAATATGATCGATAAGGCGCCGACACTGCATGTGATGAACCACAGCTGGAATGAAGATCCGGTTTCTGACCACGCCGCGGAGATGGATCGCGAATATAAAGGCAAACTGGATTTATCCAATGTATTGATCAACAGCTTACAGCGGGCAACCGAAAAAGGGATTTTACAGGTTTTTGCCGCCGGTAACGAATCGAAACGCCAGCCGGGAATTTTGGCGGCGTTGCCGCGTTATTTCCCGCAAATGGAAAAACATTATCTGTCGGTGATTGCGGTCGGCGCGGATCATAAACTGGAAAGCTATTCCAATCATTGCGGCGTCAGCAAAAATTGGTGTATCGCCGCGCCCGGCAGCATGGTATTGCTGGCGGCAAAAGGTGATCCGCAGGCCGGCACGGTTGATTATACCTTTACCATTGAACAAGGAACATCCTATGCCGCACCGACGGTCAGCGGCGTTGCCGCGCTGTTGAAGCAGCGTTTTGATTATATGAGCATGGCGCAAATACGCGATGTCATGTTGACCACCGCCACCGATTTGGGCAAGAAAGGCGTTGACGATACGTTTGGTTGGGGCATGGTGAATGTCGGAAAGGCGTTGAACGGACCGGCGCAGTTACTCGGCGATGAAAGCTATAGCTTGAACCGTGATGATCGCTGGTCGAACAGCCTGAGTGCCGGTGGACGGCTGACTAAACGCGGTGCGGCAAGGTTGACATTGGGCGGCGACAGCAACCGCTTAACAGGGATTACCGTTGCCGCAGGCGGATTGACACTGCAAGGCGATACCCGTTTAACTGAAAATGCGCGGGTTGAGCAAGGTAATCTTCGTGTCGACAAGCGCCTGCAAAGCAACGGTGTACAAATCAAGCCGCGAGCCAGCCTGAGCGGACGCGGTGTGATTGACGCCGCAACCGACATCAGTGGTTTGCTACTTGCCGAAGGCATGCGCTTTTTACAACCCTTAACCTTAGCAGATACGGCATTGGTGGCGCTGCAAGCACCACAGGGCATTATCGCCGATGGGAAAGCGGCAAAAGTGCGGTTGGGCGGACGCGTGAGCGCTGCTGGACTGAATATTACGCAGGCGCAAGCCGGACAGACCGCAGCGCAGGTGCTGCAACTGGAAAACGGCGCGAGCTATAGCGGCGGCTTTTCCGCCCTGCTGCAACCGCAAGCGCTGTTAACCCAAGGTTTGCGCTATGATTTACTGTTTGCGCCGACTGCGGTTGTGCTGAATGTCAATCCGGCAACGTTAACCACAACAAGCGCCAACCGCAACGAAGCTGCGGCAATCCATGCCTTAAACCAATTGCGCGACAGCCGTTTGGCTTTCAGCCGCAGCAGTTATAACCAGTGGCTGAACCGCACTTTGCAAAGCGGCGATTGGCAAGGCTTGCCCGCAAATTTGGGCAACAGTATTTATGCCAACGGTATCAGCCATCTGCTCGATCAAGCGGCGTTAAACCGCACTTTGTTACATCGCCAATTGTCAGTGGCGGCAACCTTGAAAAACGGCGAATGGCAAGTCTGGACGGAAAACGGACGTGATAACAGCCGCTATCATGCCAATCAACATGGCACGGCGGTGAAATACAAAACCAAACAACGGACGTTGGGCGTCAATAAAATGCTGTCCGAACGGGCATTGCTAACTCTGGCTTTAGCCGACAACCGCTTTGATGTAACCCAAGCGAATGCCAGCGCCGATATGCGCGAAACCCGCTTTTCCACCGGCGGACGCTATTATCTTGGCTCGGCGCAAGACTGGTTTGTCGAAGGTGATTTGTCTTTGGCAAAAATCCATTATAAACAGCAGCGCCACTTTAACGGCGTCGCCGCCACCGCCAAAGGCAAAACCCACGGTTGGAACGGCAATATCGGTTTGAGTGCGGGTTATGTATGGCAGCAAAACGCTTGGTCGTTGCAACCGACAATCGGCATACAACTCAATCACTTGAAGCTGAAAGGCTTTAACGAGCACGATAGCGAGCTGGCACTGCGCAATGACGCTGTTCGCCAAAGCGAAGCCAATGCGCTGTTGGAACTGAAATTAGACCGCACTTTGCGTTATGCCGACTGGCAGTTTGTGCCGAGTGTCGCCATTGCCTATATCCGGCATTTGACTTCCCGCCCGCAGGAAGTGAGCAGCCGCTTGGATAGCGTGACAATCGCACAAACGGCTACCGCCGGACAGCGTGATCATTTGCGCACGCAATTGGCGCTGGCGGTAAATTATCATGCTTGGCAAGCCACCTTCGGCTGGCAGCACAACGGCTATAAACAGGAAAAAGGCAACAAAGCCTACCTGAACATCGCCTATCGCTTCTAAGTGTCGGCTTCTAAACGCTGCGATCAAAAAAGCCGCATCTGTCTCAGATTGCGGCTTTTTGACGGCTTGTAACTCAGTTTTTAATCAGTAAGGTTTGGATTACTTACGTTGCATAGTTGCCGCCGCCAGTGCGGTTAATAAACAACCCACCATCAAATAAACCGCCACCGGATACCAAGCGCCGTCATACCAAGCCACTAACGCCGCCGCAATAAACGGAGTAAATCCGCCGCCGACAATACTGGCAACCTGATAGCCGACGCCGGCGCCGCTGTAGCGGTAAGCCGTGCCGAAAAATTCGGTAAACAGCGGTTGGTGCACGCTCACCACCATATCATGGGCAATATTGGCAAGCAGAATCGCAAACAGGTAAATCAAAAACAGATTACCCTGTTCCATCGCTAAAAAGAACGGCACCGCACTCAACGCGCCGATAATACCGCCGCCGACGCACATACGACGGTAGCCGTAATGATCGGCAATTTTGGCAAAGAGCGGTATGCTGACACAGCTGACTGCGCCGACCAATAAACCGATATTCAGAAAGACACTGCTCGACATGCCCAAATGCACGGTCGAGTAGTTCAATGCGAAATTGGTGACCAGATACATGGTCAACAACTCGGCGAAACGCAGGGCGATAATGTATAAAAAGGCTTTCGGGTGGCGAGTGACCGCCTCGATAATCGGCATCCGCCGAACCTGTTGTTTGGCGTTGACCACCGTTTGTTCAAACTCGGTCGATTCCTGCTGATTGCGCCGAATCCACAACGCCACCAGCAGCAACACCACGCTGGCGACGAACGGAATCCGCCATGCCCATTGATGAAAAGCCTCATTGCCGAAAAAGTAAATGATCAGCGATACGCTGCCGGTCGCCAGCATTAAGCCGACGCCGTAACCGACTTGCACCCCGCTGCTGTAAAACGCTTTCTTGCCCGGCGGAGCGCTTTCGACCGCCATCAACGCCGCGCCGCCCCATTCGCCGCCGACGGCAAAGCCTTGAATCGCCCGCAAGACGACCAACAGCACCGGCGCCGCCCAGCCGATAGCCTCAAAATTAGGCAGCAAGCCGATCAGCACCGTCGAACCGCCCATTAAAAATACCGTCAACACCAACATTTTTTTGCGCCCGATCCGATCACCGAAATGCCCGAACACCACGCCACCCAACGGACGGAATAAAAAGCCGATGCCAAAGGTGGCAAACGCCGCCAGCGTACCCATCGCCGGACTGATATTGGGAAAAAACTGATGATTAAACACCAATGCGGCAACAATTCCGTACAGCAAAAAATCGTACCAATCGACCACTGCCCCCATAAAACTGCTCAGGGCGGCACGATGCGCCCGTTTGTTACTGTAAAGCGGCACTTCGGCTACCGCACTTTTCACCTCTTTCGATATTTGGGACACTGAAACCTCGACTCACCCGACCGTAAAAATAATACCCAATTATGTCATTATTTTTTTACATAAATTAAAAATAGGATTTGAGATTACCTGAAGTGGGCAACAAGGTCAACAGACCTCATCTGAAGCAAAAAAAAGACCAACATAATGTTGGTCTTAGCATCATCTTATCGGTAGGTTTCCGTATCGCTTATTTCACATACATAAAGAAATCGCGCACGCCGAGTAAAATATTGTTGATTGCCACCGCAGCCAGAATCAAGCCCATCACCCGACTGATAATCGCTGCGCCGGTGGTGCCGATAATCCGCTGGATTCGGTTGGCGGCGATAAACAGCAGATAAGTAATCAGCAAAATAATCAACATAATCAATGTAGTCAGCATTTGCTCACCGACATTGAAACGGTGGTTGTCGGTCAGCAATACAATCGCCATCATCGCCCCGGGCGAAGCAATCGACGGCACGGCTAACGGATAAACCGCAATTTCATTCAAGTTGGACGGCATGCGCATCTCTTCGCTCGGCTTGCCCTCACCGAAAATCATGGTCAAGGCAAACAGCAGCAACACCAAGCCGCCGGCGGTTTGGAACGCCGTCAACGGAATTTGCATCGCTTCTAACAATAGTTGACCCGCGATCAGGAAAAACACCAAAATACCGGCGGAGATTAAAGTTGCGTTACGCGCAATCCGATGACGCGCTTCCAGCGGCAATCCGATTGTTTTAGCAAGATAAACCGGCACGGAACCGATAGGATCGATTACAGCCCACAGTACCACAAATTGTACAATCAAAGAGTCAAACATTATTCATCCTGAATACTTAAGAGTTATGTTATCATTGTGCAATAATCTATTAACAAAATAAAACAAAAAATGATTTTTTTTACTGACCTCACCCTCAAGCGCGGCTTAACCACGCTACTCGAACACGCCAATGCCACCATTAATCCCGGACAAAAAGTCGGCTTGGTCGGCAAAAACGGTTGCGGCAAATCCTCTTTACTTTCTTTACTTAAAGGCGAAATGAGCAGCGAGGGCGGCGAGGTTAAATTTCCGTCAAATTGGTCGCTGGCTTGGGTCAACCAAGAAACACCGGCATTGGAGATCAGCGCCTTGGATTATGTGATTCAAGGCGATCGCGAATATATCCAACTAACCACCGAATTAACGCAGGCAAATGCCAACAACGACGGCAATCAAATCGCGTTGCTGCACGCCAAGCTGGATACCATCGATGCTTGGACTATCCAATCGCGCGCCGCTACATTATTGCACGGCTTAGGCTTTGAGAACGAGCAGCTGCAAAGTGCGGTCAAATCCTTTTCCGGCGGCTGGCGCATGCGTCTCAATTTGGCACAGGCGTTGATCTGCCGCTCCGATTTATTGCTGTTGGACGAACCGACCAACCACTTGGATTTGGATGCGGTGATCTGGCTGGAACGCTGGTTAAGCCGCTATCCGGGCACATTGATTCTGATTTCCCACGACCGCGATTTTCTTGATCCAGTGGTGAGTAAAATTTTACATATCGAACAGCAGCAGCTGAACGAATACAGCGGCGATTACTCCTCGTTTGAAGTGCAGCGCGCCACCAAACTGGCGCAGCAAAACGCCCTCTATCGCCAGCAACAGCAAAAAGTCGAACATCTGCAAAGCTATATCGACCGTTTCCGTGCCAAAGCCAGCAAAGCGAAACAAGCACAAAGCCGAATCCGCGCCTTGGAGCGCATGGAACTGATTGCGCCGGCGTATGTGGATAATCCGTTTAAATTCGAGTTCAGAGCACCGCTGTCGTTGCCGAACCCGATTTTAAGTATGGAAAAGGTCAGCGCCGGTTACGCCGACAAAACCGTGTTGCAATCGGTCAAACTCAATCTTGTGCCCGGCTCGCGTATCGGTTTGTTGGGGCGCAACGGTGCCGGCAAGTCAACGCTGATCAAACTCTTGGCGGGCGAATTAGCCCCGCAAAACGGCGTGGTGCAACTGGCGAAAGGCGTGCAGCTCGGCTACTTTGCGCAACACCAGTTGGATACCCTGCGTGCCGATGAAACCGCACTTTGGCATTTGGCACGTCTTGCACCGCAGCAAACCGAACAGCAGCTGCGCGATTACTTGGGCGGCTTCGCGTTTCACGGCGATAAAGTCAAACAAGCGGTCAGCAGCTTCTCCGGCGGCGAAAAAGCCCGTTTGGTGGTGTCGTTGATCGTGTGGCAGCGCCCGAATTTATTGTTATTGGACGAACCGACCAACCACTTGGATCTGGATATGCGCCAAGCCTTGACCGAAGCCTTGGTCGATTATCAAGGCTCGCTGGTGGTGGTGTCGCACGATCGCCATTTGCTGCGTAACACCGTGAATGATTTTTATCTGGTGCACGATCAGAAAGTGGACGATTTCAACGGCGATCTGGAGGATTATCAAAAATGGCTGAACGACAGCGCCAATCAAACCGCTGACAAAGCGGAGGAGAGCGGTGGAAAAACAGAAAATACCCCGAACCGTAAAGAACAAAAGCGGCTGGAGGCCGAACGGCGCCAACAAAGCGCACCGCTGCGCAAAAAAATTCAGCAGTTGGAGAAACAACTTGATCAGCATTCAAACGACTTAAACCAAATAGAACAACAGCTTGCCGACAGCGCGCTTTATCAGGACGAAAACAAAGCGCGCTTGAGCGAACTGTTAAGCCGGCAAGTCGAATTGAAAAAAGCGTTGGAGCTGGTCGAATTCGACTGGCTAGGCGCACAACAAGAACTGGAAGATCTGCTCGGCAGCAACGGGAATTGACAACATGCCGCTCAATTCCCGTCAGTAGCTCCGATCTGCCGTACCAGCACCGAACGGGCGCCGCGCACATTAATGATCACCCGACCGGCAGCCTGAAAGCCGCAACGCAGGTAAAGCTGATAGGCGCGCTGGTTCAATGGATTGACCGCCAACACAATTTCATTGTATTTGGGGGATAAATTATAGATAAAGGAGTCGATCAAATTGGGCGCAAGGGCGGCAGTGGCAAAACCGTTGCCCTGATAGTGCGGATTAATCGAAAAAGAGCGCAGCAAAATTGCTTGCTGATTATTGGTATATTCGAACTTCTCCATGCCGCGATCCAATACAAAAAAACCGATTGCCACCCCATTTTCCAAAATGGTCACTCCGGTCATATTATTGCTCAGCAATAGCGTTTGACCTTCAAACCATTGCCATGGTTGGCGAACAAAGCGGGCTTGTTCGGCGTCCAGCTGGTAGCTTGTCAAAGCTTCGAAATGCAAAAAGTTATATTTTTCAATACTGATCATAGTTAATCCATTAAGCTATAACAAATATTCTAACTACATGATAAATGAGGGAATTAAGGATAGGTGTATTTAGCCACAAAGTGCGGTTTGCCGCAATCAAAAGATTAAAAAACAGCCAGATATTTTCTAATCCGATTCGATTTTTAAAAGGTGGGCAAAATGATCCGAATGAAATCCGTGACTTAACATAAACCACCAAGCCTTCTGTTTTAACGCCGGCGTCCACTCCGCCGCCGAATATGTGGCATATTTTTTAGCGAACACACTTTCGGCAAGCGCAAACCAATCAATCTCACAAACCTGAAACTGCTCGCTAATCACCGCACTTGCCACCCCTTTTTGCTGCAACTCCTGTTTGATTCTTGCCGGCCCGTAACCTTTACGGCTGCGCGACAGCAGATAATTTTCACAAAAGCGCACATCGCTTTGCCAGCCCTTTTGTCGGCAATGCTCAAGCACCGCCTCGATATCCGCCGGCTCGAATCCTTTCGCCGCCATTTTTTGCCGGATTTCCGCCGCGCTGTAATCGCGCCGCGCCAGTAAATTGAGGAGATAAGAGAGGGCGATTTTATTCATGTTTAGCCAAGCCGTCGGTGGTTGTTAATCGTTGTTATGGTTAAAGGTTACAGCGCCGCTTATTAAAGCACATTTTTGCCGAAAACACGATCTTGACGAAAACGGCGTAAAAGTGCGGTCGCACCGCCACATTCCGATGATTAACGGTATTTGATAAGGCGGCGCAAATGAGACGGAGTAGCTGGAGCGGCATATGGGGCGGTATAGATCAGAGCGCAAGGGCGGATTGTCTCTCCGCCCGAACCGCACTTTGTATTTGTTAATAAAGCGCTTATACCGCACTTTGCGATTTTATTTATCCAACGCCATCGCCAACAACGTGATCGGGTGCAGGCACTGTCTGCTGGTGGACATCTCAATTTGCCATTTGCAGGTTTCGCAATCGGAAACAATATAATCGAAACCGCCTTGTTCGATTTGTTGGAACAAGCCGTTGCCGATCGCTTGTGCGGTGTCGTAGTTTTCCGCTTTGAAGCCGTAAGTGCCGGCGATGCCGCAACATTGCGAATTGAGCATAACGATTTCCAACTGCGGAATTTTGCGCAACACTTCAATGGTGTACGGTACCCAACCGCTCTTTTCCATATGGCAGGCGGTGTGGTAGCCGATTCGCAGCGGCAGCGGTTTCAACGGTAGGGTTTTGCCTTGTTCCAATAGTGTATACAGATAACGGGTGACCAGTTGGATATGCGAGCGCACTTTGCGGTTATCCAAGCCTAAAATATGCTGATATTCGTCGCGCAGGGTCAAAGTGCAGGTTGACGACGTGCCGACAATATCCAGCCGGCGCTCGCCCACCGCTTTTTCCAACTGCTGAATATTGAATTCGCCCTGTTTTTTCGCCCGTTCAGGGAAACCGTTGACCATCAACGGCACGCCGCAGCATTTCTCTTTTTCCAACAACACCACGCCGATATTCATCGCATTGAACACCGCGATCAGCTCTTTGCCTAAGGTCGGGTTGTTGTAATTGACATAACAGCCGTGGTAATAACCGACTTGTTCGGCAAATTGCCGTTGCTGCGCCGCCACTTTGCCGTACCACTGGCGGAACGTGCCGAAGGAATATTTCGGCAGGCTGCGCTGCTTGGCGACTTTGAGGGTTTTATCCAGTAAAAAACGGGTGGCTTTCAAGCCGGTCACCGCATTGACCAGCGGCGCAAACGGCGTGGAAAGCGAGCCCATAATATCGGTGTTGCTTAACACGGCGTCACGCAGTTTTTGAATCGCCGGTTTATCCTGTTTTTTGCTGTAACGGTTGCGTGCACGCACGATAATATCGCCGATTTTGACATCGGACGGACACGCCACTTCGCAGCGTTTGCAGTTGGTGCAGTATTTCAGCGCCTCGTCGTAAAACTCCGCACTTTTCAGGCGCAAGCGCTCGCCGTCCGGCCCCGATTGTTTCGGCCCCGGATAAAACGGATTATTGCGCGAAACCGGACAAACGGCGGTGCAGGCGGTACATTTAATGCAGCTTTCAAAGCTGTTGTCCTGATGGATTTGCGCTTGCGTGCGCTCCGCCTGTTGAATTAATTGTTGTAAATTCATTGCGTTTCCCCCTGCAAAATCTGCTCCGCCGCCGCAAGTGCGGTCACGACCGCCACCCCCGAACCGCAGCCCTGATGAATCGCATCATAACCGCCGACCACCGCACCGATCGCATACAGATTTTCCACAACCTGCTGCTGTTTTATCGCTTGGCAACGGGCGTTGATTTTAGCACCGAACTGTTGGTACGGCTGGCTGGCAGCAAAACGGTGGTGTGTCCATTGACTGCGTTGTTCCTGTTTAAACAGATCCAAACCGAAAATCGGTTCGATGATCTGATCAAAGCTCGCCACCAAACCGTTACTGAAAAAACTGCCGCTCGCCAACACATAATGCTCGGCACTCAACGCCACCTCTTCATTCAAACGGGTGTAAAGTGCGGTCACTTGCGTTGCCGTCATTTCGGCGCGCAGCACGCTGTCGCCTTTCATCATAATGCCGCCCGCCTGCTCGAAAGCTTTTTGCAACAAACGGTGCTGACGAATGCCCAGCAACGACGGCGGCAGGGTCGGCAGTTCAAACAATTTAATGCCGCAAGCCTGCTGCAACTGCTGTAAAAAATCATCGTTATCCAAACCGAAACATGCCGGCAGAAACGCAATTTTCGCCCCTGCCGCCACTTTTTTCAGTTCGGCAACCAATTGCTGAAAATTCAGTTTGTGCTCCAGCGCCTGTGAAATATTGATACTGCGAAATTCGCGTGCGTCGTTACGCAGGTGATCCAGCTCCGGAATATGCAGATAGGCAAAATGCAGCTGCCACTGTTGAAAGTGCGGTAACCGCTGCATATTGTCGCATAACAACTGTGGCTGAAAATCGTTAAACCCCTCAATCCCCAACACCGCCACTTTTTGCGGCGACAACATTTTTTCATCGCAATCAAAAGTCGGCACGCTGGCAGGCGACAGCCAAGTCGGGCGCAACGATCCCAACGGCGTTAAACGCAGATGATTATTTGTGCCGCCGTGTTTTAAATTCAACGACAACTGCTGCGCAAGCCGTTCAAATTGCACCGCCTGTTGCAACACGCAATCCACGCCGAGCAGGCTGTAAGGGTGTTGCGGCTGCGCTTGGACAAACTGTGCCAATCCCTGTGGCAAATCGCACACCTGCCCGCCATTCGGCAGGCAATTAAGCAGATCCAACGAACCGGACGAAAAATCCAGCGCACTTTGCCCATTACTGATAATCGCGCAGCGCCGGCCGTTTTGTTGCAGACGGATTCCGCAGGTCAGCCCCGCCAAACCGCCGCCGATAATTAAGGTATCAAACTTCATTGCTGTCGGTTCCTTGTAATTGTTGCTGTGTCGGCGGCGGCACGTCGTTCAGACCCAATAAGCCGTAATACACCCACGAGGTGAATTCCGCTTCGCGCAAAGCATCGCCCCACGCAATCGGCTCGATTCCGCGCCAACGCTCCTCCATAAACGACGCCAGTTGCGCGGTGGACTGCTGCGGATTGGCAACCTTGAACCGCGCCATCAAGCCGGCGGCACGGCAAGCGCACAATTCGCCTTGGCAAGTACCCATGCCGACTCGGGTGCGGCGGCGCAAATCCACCAGATTATTGACTTTCAATTCGTCCACCGCATAACGCACTTCACCGGCGGTCACCGCTTCGCATTCGCACACCAGACTGCGATCGAGCCTCTCTTTTTCCAATAACGCCGTCGCGCGCGAGCCGTGCCGGTAAACCGCCGATACTCTCAACGGCGTCGGCAGCGAAAAGATTTTTTGGTGGGTTTCGACCGCACTTTCGTTTGAACCGGGCAACGGAATCTCGGCAGTACGGCAATTTGCGCTTTTGTTCAATTTTTTACACGCCAGATCGGTCGCCCATTCCGCCATTAAGCGGTAGGTGATCAGTTTGCCGCCGGTGATGGTGATAAAACCGTCCAAACCGTCACGCTCGGCGTGATCCAGCAGCACAATGCCGCGACTGACATTGCGCCCCGACGGATCGTCATCGGTCGCCACCAACGGACGCACACCGGCATAGGCGCGCAGCACGCGGGTGTGGCGCAGGCTCGGCGCCAGTTTTTCGCCCTCGCGGATTAAAATATCCACCTCCTCCGGCGTGACGACCATATTGTCGATTTGATCATAAGGAATACGGCTGGAGGTGGTGCCGATCACGCTGATCGTGTCGCCGGGCACCAAAATATCGGCGTCCGCCGGTTTGCGGCAACGGTTGATCACCATGTTGTTCAGACGGTGTCCCATCACCAGCAACGCCCCTTTCGCCGGAAACATTTTGATTTTCAGATCCGCATATTCGGCAATGCCCTGTCCCCAGATACCGGCGGCGTTGATCACCACCGGCGCAAAAAATTCGCGCTCGATTTTATGTTTGTAATCAAAGGCTTTCACCCCAATCACCCGACTGCCTTCACGGATTAACTGCCGCACTTCGCAATAGCTGAACACTTGTGCGCCGCGCTCTTTGGCATCGAGCATATTGGCTGAAGTCAAACGGAAAGGATCGATGCTGCCGTCCGGCACGACAATCGCGCCGATCAAATCGGGATTGACCGACGGCTCCAGACGGCGAGCCAGCGCCGGCTCGATTTGCAGGGCGTCAATACCGGCGGCGGCGCAGGCTTGCAAAAACGGTTGTTGAAACGCCAAATCGTCTTCCGGCAGGCTGATAAACAGCCCTTTGCAGTCATCAATGCAGTGTTTGGCGATTCGTTTTAGAATATTATTTTCGTCGATACACTCTTTGGCAGATTCCGGATCGTTGACCGCATAACGGCCGCCGCTGTGCAGCAGCCCGTGGTTACGTCCGGTCGCACCGGTGGCGATGTCGCGCCGCTCCAACAGCACCGCACTTAAGCCGCGCAGGCTACAGTCACGGGCAATGCCCGCACCGGTCGCCCCGCCGCCGATAATAATCACATCGCTATGTGAACGGCCGGAAGAAGTTGCGCCCATAAAAATCCCCACTCTCAACACTAAAAATTCGAATACGAAACTTGTTAATCAGGATTTTACGCTAACCAGCCTTTTTTTACCACACAATGTTCGAAAACAAACATTAAAAGTAAGGGCTTGATCACAGTTTAAGAGTTTAATCGGCGATTTTCACCACCGTTCTGCCGCAAATTTGCCCTTGCAAAAAGCCGCGACTGTAGTCCACCACATCGGATAAACGGATTTCCTGCGCTACCAAACGATAAAATTCGTCATCGAGCAATTGGCTCAACTGCTGCCAGACCTGCGCTCTCTTTTCGATCGGATAGAACACCGAATCAATGCCTTGCAAACGGATATGGCGCAAAATAAACGGCATTACCGTGGTATTCAGCTGCGGACTTTGTGCCAATCCGCAAATCGCCGCCGTTGCGCCATATTGCAATCTGCTCAATAAATTCGCCAAAATCGTGCCGCCGACGGTATCAATCAAACCGGCAAACTGCTGTTTTTCCAACGGTTTTGCCGCTTGGTCGAACTGTTGCCGACTGCAAAGCCGATCGGCGCCCAAAGCGCGCAATTGGTCATGTTCCGTATGTTTGGAAGAGACTGCAACGGTTTGATAGCCCAATTTTTTTAACAGATAAAGTGCGGTCGACCCCACGCCGCCGCTGGCACCGGTCACCACCACTTCGCCGTGCTGCGGTTGAACGCCCGCCTCCGACAACGCATTAACGCACAACATCGCGGTGAAGCCGGCAGTACCGATAATCATCGCCTGCCGCGCGCTCAAGCCGGACGGCAACGGCAACAAATGCTGCGGTTCGACCAGCGCATATTCCGCCAAGCCGCCGTCACGGCTCTCGCCATAGCCGAAACCGGTCAGCAGCACCTTTTGCCCGACGCTAAAATCGGCGCTCGGACTGCTGACCACTTCGCCGCAAAAATCGATACCAACCACCAGTGGAAAGCGGCGGATCAACTTGCCGTGAAGCGCCAAACCATCTTTGTAGTTCAAACCGGAGTAGTGGACTTTGACCTTGACCAACTCCGGCGAATCCGGCAAGTCGATTTCCTGAATGGCGGCGGCAACCTTGCCGTCGGTTTGGGTTAATAGTAATGCACGCATATTATTCCTCCGCTTTGTGTTCATCATGCCAGGGCTTCCTGACAATTCGTTTATGAGGCCCTAGTGTTTTTGATACAGCCGAAAACAGACCTCGCCGCCGATTTTTTCTTTTAACAACTGCCAATCCGGCGGCGTTTGGATTTCGCCCAGCTGTTTTTCGCTTTCGATATAAATCAACGCATTATCCGCCAACCAATGATTATGCCGCAGCAATTCAAGCGTCGGTGCAATCAACTGCCGCTGAAACGGCGGATCGACAAACACGATATCAAACGGCGCTTGTCCGTTGCCGTTTGCCAGCAATTGCAGCGTGTTGCCCTGTTGCACCGTGCCGCGCTCGCAAGCCAGCTGTTGCAGGTTGTGCTGCAACTGTTTGACCGCACTTTTATCCAATTCGAAAAACTGTACCGCACTTGCTTGGCGCGATAATGCCTCAAAACCCAAACTGCCGCTGCCGGCAAAACAGTCCAAACAGCGCGCACCGACGATATACGGCATCAGCCAGTTGAACAGCGTTTCTTTAATCCGATCGGTGGTCGGGCGCAAGCCTTGGTTGTCCAGCACCGGCAATTTACGCCCGCGCCAACTGCCGGCGATAATCCGCACTTCGCCTCTCTTTTGAGTGGCGGAACGGCGGGAAAGGTGATGAGGTTTTTTCATACTATCTATCTTTAACAAGGATCATTGCGCCTTAGTTTATGTTATTTTTTAACAAAAGGGGATTGCTGCGGCAAAAGAGATGCGAGAAACCGCACTTTTCCGCTATAATTTGCCCACGTTATCTTTTTACGCTGCCGTTCATGTTGGATATTCACGCTGTTGCACGCAAAGTGCGGTTTTATTTACGCCACAAAAGCCATCAAACTTCGCGCCTGTCGCGCAAAAGTCTGGAATTCGCCTGTCTGTTAATCGGTGCGGCGTGGGTTGCGCTATTTTCCCTCGGCTTTGCGCTGTTGGCGGATTTAGGGCTGGAGTGGAACGCCCATTGGACGGCAAAACACCCCTATTTGGCTTGGCTAATCTTACCGTTCGGTCTGACCGCACTTTCGTGGTTTACCGCCAAATACACGCCCTACGTTGCCGGCAGCGGCATTCCGCAAGTGATCGCCAGTATCGCCTTGCCGCACGGCAGTAATAAAACCCGTCTGGTGGCGTTCGGGCAAACGCTGTGGAAAATTCCGCTGACCTTTTTCGCCATGCTGCTCGGCGCCTCGGTCGGACGCGAAGGGCCGTCGGTGCAAGTCGGTGCGGCGGTGATGTTGGCGTGGGGCAATTTTTGCCGTAAACACAATTTGGCCTTCAAAGGGTTAAGCAGCAACGAGCTGATGGCAACCGGCGCCGCCGGCGGTTTGGCGGCGGCTTTTAATGCGCCGCTGGCAGGCGTGATTTTCGCCATTGAGGAGCTGGGGCGCGGCGTTTTATTGCGTTGGGAACGGCGCGTGCTGCTGGGCGTGCTGGCGGCAGGCTTTATTCTGGTTGCGATCATGGGCAATAATCCTTACTTTCCGCACTATTCCGGTGCGACCAGCGTGCCTTATATGTACCTGTGGGTGTTGTGCTGCGCGGCGGTGTGCGGCGTTTTCGGCGGTTTGTTTGCCCGTTTGCTCGGCAAGGGGCTGGCGGCCTATTCTCCGGCAAAATGGCGCGGCTGGATTCGCCGCCATCCGCTGGGGATCGCCTTTTTACTCGGCTTGGGTTTAGCCGCATTGGGCAGCTATTCCAACGGCAACACTTACGGCACCGGCTACCAAGTAGTCACCGAACTATTAAACGACACCCCGCTGCCAAACGAAGGCTTGGGCATTGCCAAATTATTTGCCACCGTCGCGACTTACTGGGCGGGCATTGCCGGTGGGATTTTTACGCCGGCGCTGACCACCGGTGCGGCATTGGGCGCACAAATTTGGGAAATCACCGACGGTGTGGTCGATCAGCGTTTGCTGGTGCTGCTGTCAATGGCGGCATTTTTGGCGGCGGCAACCCAATCGCCGGTCACCGCCAGCGTGGTGGTGATGGAAATGACCGGCAGCCAACCGGTTCTGTTCTGGCTGTTGGTTTGCAGCCTGCTTGCCTCGCTGGTTTCGCGCCAATTCTGCCCGAAACCGTTTTATCATTTTGCCGCCGGCCGTTTCCGCCAGCGGATTCAGCAAGATCACGACAGCACCCAAGCAAAAACAACGGCAACTCCTTAATTTTAAACAATAATTCAAAATATAAACAAACAGCAACAGACCCTATGAGCATAACAGCAAATATGACACAAAACAGTTACTACCGCGGACGTTTTTCGGTTGCACCGATGTTGGATTGGACCACCCGCCACTGCCGCTATTTTCACCGTCAGTTCAGCCAACACGCGTTGCTGTACAGCGAGATGATCACCACCGGCGCGATTATTCACGCTAAATATGATCACCTGACTTACGATCAAGGCGAACAGCCGGTAGCGCTACAACTGGGTGGCAGCGATCCTGAGCAATTGAAAATCTGTGCGCAAAAAGCGCAACAATACGGCTATAGCGAGATTAATCTGAACGTCGGTTGTCCGTCCGATCGGGTGCAAAACGGTTTTTTCGGCGCCTGTTTAATGGCGAAAGCGGATTTGGTCGCCGAATGCGTGGCGAAAATGCAAAGTGCGGTCACGATTCCGGTGACGGTGAAAACGCGGATTGGCATTGATGATCTCGACAGCTATCAATTTCTGTGTGAGTTTGTGCAAAAAGTGCAGGCTGCCGGTTGTAGTGAGCTGATCGTGCACGCACGCAAAGCCTGGCTGTCAGGGCTAAGCCCGAAAGAGAACCGTGAAATTCCGCCATTGGACTATGAACGGGTTTATCAGCTGAAGCGCGATTTTCCGCAGTTAAAAATCGCGATTAACGGCGGCATTAAGACCCTTGATCAGATGTTACACCATTTGCAGTTTGTCGACGGCGTCATGGTCGGGCGCGAGGCTTATCAGAATCCCAGTTTGCTCGGGCATATCGATCAGGCGCTGTTTGATACGCAAAGTGCGGTGGTCAGCCCGCGCCAAGCGGTAGAGCGCATGTTGCCGTATATCGAAAAAGAACTCGGCGCAGGCACGCATTTAAACCATATCACACGGCATATGGTCGGTGCATTTCAAGGCTGCAAAGGGGCGAAACAGTGGCGGCGTTATTTAAGCGAAAATGCGCACAAAACAGGAGCAGGAATCGAAGTGGTCGAAACCGCACTTTCATTGGTAGAAGAAGTGTGAAGTTGATCACAAAAAGTTTTTGAAATTTAAGTCATTGAGATTATCTATCCACATTTATTCTCAGATTGGTGTAAACTCAGTAAACTATTTTTTGGTAAATTTTTGGCAAATAATTATTTCTATTTTGAACAGGAGAACTACATGGCTTCACGCAGAGAATTGGCAAATGCGATCCGTTTTTTAAGTATGGACGCGGTGCAAAAAGCAAAATCCGGCCACCCGGGCGCACCGATGGGCATGGCGGACATCGCCGAAGTGTTATGGCGCGATTTTTTAGTGCATAACCCAACGAATCCGAGCTGGGCAAACCGCGATCGCTTCGTGCTGTCCAACGGACACGGCTCAATGTTGATTTACAGCCTGCTGCATTTGAGCGGCTACGATTTGTCAATCGATGAGCTGAAACAGTTCCGTCAACTGCATTCCAAAACCCCCGGACACCCTGAATACGGCTACGCACCGGGCGTGGAAACCACCACCGGCCCGTTGGGACAAGGTATCACCAATGCGGTCGGCATGGCGATTGCAGAAAAAACCTTGGCAGGGCAATTTAACCGTGACGGTCACGACATCATCGATCACCACACCTATGTTTTCTTGGGCGACGGCTGTTTGATGGAAGGGATTTCGCACGAAGCCTGCTCTTTGGCGGGTACGCTAGGCTTGGGAAAATTGATCGCCTTCTACGACGACAACAATATCTCGATTGACGGTCATGTTGACGGCTGGTTCACCGACGATACGCAAAAACGCTTTGAAGCCTACGGCTGGCAAGTGATTCCGGCAATTGACGGTCACGATGCCGAGCAGGTGAAAAGTGCGGTTGAACAGGCGAAAGCGGAAACTGGCAAGCCGACCTTGATTATCTGCAAAACCATTATCGGTTACGGTTCACCAAACAAATCCAACTCGCACGACAGCCACGGCGCACCGTTGGGCGACGAAGAGATCGCTTTAACCCGCAAAGCCTTAAACTGGGCGCACGCGGCATTTGAAATTCCGGCAGAGATTTATGCCGAATGGGACGCGAAAGCCAAAGGTCAGGCCGCCGAAAAAGCCTGGGACGAAAAATTTGCCGCTTACCAAGCCGCTTACCCTGAATTGGCCGCAGAATTCAAACGCCGTGTGAACGGAGATTTGCCAGCAAATTGGGCGGCGGAATCACAAAAATTCATCGAAAAACTGCAAGCCAATCCGGCTTCTATCGCCAGCCGCAAAGCCTCGCAAAACGCAATCGAAGCCTATGCGCCGTTACTTCCTGAATTCTTGGGCGGTTCCGCCGACTTGGCAAGCTCGAATTTAACCTTATGGTCAGGCTCAAAACCAATCCGCGCTAATATCGTTGACGGCAACTACATCAACTACGGTGTGCGCGAATTCGGCATGTCGGCGATAATGAACGGGATCGCACTGCACGGCGGTTTCATTCCTTACGGCGCCACTTTCCTGATGTTTATGGAATATGCGCACAACGCTATCCGCATGGCGGCATTGATGAAACAACGCGTGCTGTTTGTTTACACCCACGACTCTATCGGCTTAGGCGAAGACGGGCCGACTCACCAACCGGTGGAACAGACTGCGGCATTGCGTTTGATCCCGAACCTGCAAACCTGGCGTCCTTGCGACCAAGTGGAATCGGCGATTGCGTGGAAAGCCGCCGTCGAACGCAAAGACGGCCCAAGTGCGATGATCTTCACCCGTCAAAACTTAACGCAAATGGAACGCAGCCCAGAGCAGTTAGCCAATGTTGCACGCGGTGCGTATGTATTGAAAGATTGCGACGGTACGCCGGAATTAATCTTAATCGCTACCGGGTCGGAAGTGGAACTGGCGGTGAAAGCCGCCGAGCAATTAAGTGCCGAAGGCCGCAAAGTGCGGGTGGTTTCGATGCCGTCCACCAATGTGTTTGATGCACAAGATGCCGCTTACCGTGAAGCGGTATTACCAAGTGCGGTCAGCAAACGTGTGGCGATCGAAGCCGGTATCAGTGATTTCTGGTATAAATACGTCGGTTTCAACGGCCGTGTGGTCGGCATGAACAGCTTCGGCGAATCCGCGCCGGCAGATCAACTATTCAAACTGTTCGGCTTCACCGTTGAAAACGTGGTGGCAAAAGCGAAAGAAATTCTGTAATTTCCGTTTTAGCTGCATAATCCAATCCCGTTGTTTATTTTAAACAGCGGGATTTTTCTATTTTGTGAGCAAGATCACTTAGCTTAATCCGCGTTTTGCTTTATTGTGTAACAGTCCGTTTAATTTCTAAACGGTGCTTTGGCGTATATTATTTTGCACGCTAAGATTGCCATTACAGGAGAGATTATGAAAAAAACACTATTGATCACCGCACTTTCGCTTTCTGCTTTTGCCTTACCGATAACGGCGGCGGCACACAACCACCAGCATGACGACGGTCTGACCATTCAGGTGCAGCTGCTCGATCCGGCAAACGGCAATAAAGATATCGGAAAAATCATCGTCAGCGAATCCGCCTACGGACTGGTATTCACTCCTGAGTTGCACGGTCTGAGCGCCGGTCTGCACGGTTTCCACATTCACCAAAACCCGAGCTGCGAACCTCAAGAGAAAGACGGCAAATTGGTTGCCGGCTTGGCGGCAGGCGGACATTGGGATCCGAAAAACACCAATAAACACGGCTTTCCTTGGCAAGATGATGCCCACTTAGGCGATTTGCCGGCATTAACCGTCAATGCTGACGGCACGGCAAGCAATCCGGTATTGGCGCCGCGTTTAAAATCGCTGGAAGAGATCGAAGGGCGTTCAATTATGATTCATGCCGGCGGCGACAACCATTCCGATCACCCCGCGCCGCTGGGCGGTGGCGGAGCGAGAATGGCATGCGGCGTGATCAAATAAATATAAACCGCACTTTTCTGTTTTAATACAATAAGTTAACAGGAGCGATAATAAAATCGTTCCTGTTATATTTCTCTCCAAACCCAATCAAACGAGCGCAATACTTTCGCCGATTGATTAAATAGACCGAAAATCGGTTTTTTTTACACTAAATACCTTCAATTTACTGCATTTTTTAACATACTCTTGTCTAAGTACAACAACATTCCTCACAATATATTTGTCTCTGCACTCATAAAAATACTGGAACATAAAAGGACAGCCAATGAAAAAATTAATAGAAAACGATGTCACCGACGAACGCATTTTTCACCAACGGCGTAAAATCCTGACTGCACTTGGGGTAGCCGGCAGCAGTTTGCTGCTACCTGATTTTGCCCGGGCACAAAAGTTACTGGAAACCGACCCTGCGTTGACCTTAACACCGGAAGATAAAGTGATCGGTTACAACAATTTTTATGAATTCGGTGTCAGCAAAGATCAGCCGCAACGTTATGCCGCCGAATTTAAAACCAATCCGTGGACCTTAACCGTTGACGGCGAGGTGAATAATCCGCTGACGCTGGACTGGGACGATCTGCATAACCGCTTTGCCCTGCAAGAACGGATTTACCGTTTTCGTTGTGTCGAGGCTTGGTCGATGGTGATTCCGTGGCGCGGATTTGAGCTGAACCAACTGATTAAACTGGCGGATCCGACCGCCAATGCCAAATATGTGCGTTTTGAAACGCTGTACGATCCGCAGCAGATGCCAGGACAGCACGATCGCTATTTTGGCGGCGGTATCGATTATCCTTATGTCGAAGGCTTGACCATGCAAGAGGCGATGCACCCGTTAACGTTAATGGCGGTCGGACTGTACGGCAAAGATCTCTTGCCGCAAAACGGCGCACCGGTGCGTTTGACCGTGCCGTGGAAATACGGTTTCAAAAGCATTAAATCGGTGGTTAAAATCACCCTGACCGAACAACAACCGCTAAATACCTGGCAAAAATTAGCCGCGCACGAATACGGCTTTTATGCCAATGTGAACCCTGAGGTGGATCATCCGCGTTGGTCGCAAGCCAGTGAACGGGTAATCGGCAGCGGCGGATTGTTTTCGGTAAAACGGCAACCGACTTTACTGTTTAACGGCTATGCCGATGAGGTCGCCGCACTGTATCAAGGCTTGGATTTAAGGACGCATTTTTGATGTTTACCGCCGTGCGCCTTGCCATTCACGGCGCTTGCTTGCTGCCGCTGCTGTGGTTAGCTTATATTTTGCATTATCAGGATATCGGTTTGGTGTTCGGCGCCGATCCGATCAAAGAATTGATTCACTTTTTCGGCTTGACCGCGCTTTATATTTTCAGCGCGCTATTCAGCCTGCGAATTCTCAACCGCTTATTCGGCAAAGGGCGGTTATTGGCACTGCATAAAACATTGGGCTTATGGGGCTTGTTTTGGCTGGTTCTACATATTGCCGCTTATTTGGCACTGGAATTGGCATTTGATCTAACGCTGTTTTTAAGTGAAATCCTACAACGTCCTTATCTGCTCGTCGGCACTTTGGCATTTTTGCTGTTTTTATCGGTTGCGATCAGCTCAATTCCGTTCCTGCACCGCAAATTGGCAAAAAACTGGTTTTTGTTACACCAGTTCAGCAATTTGGCGATAGTATTCGCCGTTATCCACTACTACTGGTCAACCAAAGGCAACGCCTTACAACCGCTGTTTTTTATCGCCTTGGCGGTGATAATTCTCATCTGGAAGTTTTTTAGCAAAGCGCTCATCGCCTATAAACATAAAATCCGCTGACTTAAATAAGACAGCGGATTTAAATGACGATTATCGATCAGTCGAATTAACGTTTGGTCTTGGTCAGCTTTTCAGTCAATTCGTAAGCCTGCAATTTTGCCAACTCGCGCGACAGTTTCGATGACAACAAGGAATAATCCACATCGCCGTGTTTGGAGTGGGTATTTTCCTCGGCGCGGCGTTTGGCGGCAAGAATGCGATCTTTATCCAATTCGTCACCGCGAATCGCCGTATCGGCCAATACCGTCACCAGTTGCGGTTGTACTTCCAGAAAACCGCCGGACACATAAATCACTTCCTGTCCGTTTTCCTGTTTGATTTGCAACACGCCAGGTTTGATTTCGGTCAATAACGGGGTATGTCCCGGTAAAATACCCAGATCTCCTTCAACACCGGAAACCTGAATACTGTTGACTTCACCATGGAAAATCTGTTTCTCCGCACTAACCACCGTCAGCTCAAATGAAGATGCCATGTTATTCTCCTTCAGTTCTGTTATTGCTCACATACCCGAGGGAGTGATTACATTTTCTCGGCTTTTGCCAAGACTTCGTCGATAGAGCCGACCATATAGAACGCTTGTTCCGGAATATGATCGTATTCACCGTCCAAAATCCCTTTAAAGCCGGCAATCGTATCCTTCAGCGACACATATTTCCCTGGCGAACCGGTAAAGACTTCCGCCACGAAGAACGGCTGCGACAAGAAACGCTCGATTTTACGCGCACGGGCAACAACCAGTTTATCGTCTTCCGATAACTCGTCCATACCCAAAATCGCAATAATGTCTTTCAACTCTTTATAGCGTTGCAACGTCGATTGCACACCACGCGCCACTTCATAGTGGTCTTTGCCGACCACCAACGGATCCAACTGGCGAGAGGTCGAATCCAACGGATCCACCGCCGGATAAATCCCCAACGAGGCAATCTGACGGCTTAATACCACAGTGGCGTCCAAGTGGGCAAAGGTGGTTGCCGGTGACGGGTCGGTCAAGTCATCCGCCGGCACATAAACCGCCTGGATAGAGGTGATCGAACCGGTTTTGGTTGAGGTGATACGCTCTTGCAACACGCCCATCTCTTCTGCCAAGGTCGGCTGATAACCTACCGCTGACGGCATCCGACCTAAAAGTGCGGATACTTCCGTTCCCGCCAAAGTATAACGGTAGATATTGTCCACGAAGAACAATACGTCACGCCCTTCGTCACGGAATTTCTCGGCCATGGTCAAACCGGTCAACGCCACGCGCAAACGGTTGCCCGGCGGCTCGTTCATTTGACCGTAAACCAGCGATACTTTGTCCAATACGTTGGAATCCTGCATTTCATGGTAGAAGTCGTTCCCTTCACGAGTACGCTCGCCCACCCCGGCAAACACCGAATAACCGGAGTGTTCGATTGCGATATTACGAATTAATTCCATCATGTTTACGGTTTTACCCACGCCGGCACCACCGAACAGACCGACTTTCCCCCCTTTGGCAAACGGGCATACCAAGTCGATAACCTTGATACCGGTCTCCAATAATTCGGTGCTGTTGGCTTGATCTTCATAACTTGGCGCTTCACGGTGGATAGACCAATTTTCTTCCGCCCCAATTGGCCCCAATTCATCAATCGGGTCACCCAATACGTTCATGATACGGCCAAGCGTTTTCACGCCCACCGGCACTGAAATCGGGCTGTTGGTGTTGGTGACGCTCAAATGACGTTTTAAACCGTCCGATGAACCCATTGCGATACAGCGTACAATTCCGCCGCCCAATTGTTGTTGAACTTCCAGGGTTAATCCGGTTTCAACTTTCAGCGCATCATAGACTTTTGGCACTGCATCTTGTGGAAATTCAACGTCAATGACGGCACCGATGATTTGTACAATTTTTCCTGTTGCCATTACCGATCCTCTACTCTTTTCGTTAAATTGCGGCCGCACCGGCAACAATTTCATTTAATTCATTTGTAATACTGGCCTGACGAGCTTTGTTGTAAACCAATTGCAAGTCGTTAATCAAGTTACCGGCATTATCCGTTGCCGACTTCATTGCCACCATTCGCGCCGCCTGTTCTGAGGCCAGATTCTCAACCACCGCTTGATAAACCTGCGCTTCCAGATAGCGGGTCAGCAGTTTATCCAGCAAATATTTGGAACTTGGTTCATACAAATAGTCCCAGCTGTTTTCGGTGGTCAGTTCATCTTCTTCCAACTCCGGTAACGGAATCAGCTGCTGCACCACCGGTTTTTGCGACATGGTATTGACAAACTTGTTGTAAACAACATAGATCGCGTCATATTCACCGCTGCTATAGCTGTCGAACATCGCGTTGGCGATACCGATAATTTGCTCTACCGACGGCGTATCGCCCATGCCGGAAGTCTGACCGCGAATTGCCAATCCCAACGAATGGAAAAAACTGATCGCTTTTGACCCCAACAAAGCCACTTCTACGCTAACTTGCTTGTCTTTCCACTGTTTAAACTCGTTAAGTGCGGTTTTAAACAAATTCACGTTTAAGCCGCCGCACAAACCGCGATCCGTGGAAATCACCAAAAAACCGACTTTTTTGATTTCACGTTCGACCAAAAAAGGGTGGCGATACTCAATATTACCTTTGGAAACATGGCTAATTACGTTGCGTATTGCTGTAGAATACGGACGTGAAGAAGACATGCGTTCCTGCGTTTTACGCATTTTTGAGGCTGCGACCATTTCCATTGCCTTGGTGATTTTTTGCGTACTTTTCACACTGGCAATTTTGGTTCTGATCTCTTTCGCACCTGCCATTTCATCTCTCCGTTAGGTCAATACTTACCATGCACCTTTGGCTTTAAAGTTATCCAGGATAGCTTTCAGTTTATCCTTGATCTCATCGTTATAATCGCCGGTTTTGGACAGTTCTTTCAAGAATTCCGCTTCGTTGTTGTTGGCAAAATCAAACAAGCTGCTTTCAAACGAACCAATGCGATCCAACTCGACATCATCGAGATAACCAAACTCCACTGCAAACAATACCAAGGCTTGTTGGCCGACGCTTAACGGGGAGTATTGGGTCTGTTTCAGCAATTCCGTTACCTTTTGACCGTGTGACAACTGTTTACGGGTCGCATCATCCAAATCGGAGGCAAACTGGGCAAAGGCCGCCAATTCACGGTATTGCGCAAGTGCAGTACGGATACCGCCGGCCAGTTTTTTCACCACTTTGGTTTGTGCCGCACCGCCGACGCGCGATACTGAAATCCCCGGATTCACCGCTGGACGGATACCGGAGTTAAACAGATCGGATTCCAAGAAAATCTGACCATCGGTAATCGAAATTACGTTGGTCGGTACAAACGCCGATACGTCACCAGCTTGGGTTTCGATGATCGGAAGTGCGGTTAAAGAACCGGTTTTTCCTTTCACGCGCCCGTTGGTAAATTTCTCAACATATTCCGCACTGACACGAGCCGCACGTTCCAATAAGCGCGAGTGCAGATAGAAAACATCGCCAGGGAACGCTTCACGGCCCGGCGGACGACGTAACAACAAGGAAATTTGACGATAAGCGACCGCTTGCTTAGACAAATCGTCATACACGATCAAGGCATCTTCGCCGTTATCACGGAAAAATTCGCCCATCGCACAACCGGCATACGGTGCCAAATATTGCAACGCCGCGGATTCGGCGGCAGATGCCACCACCACGATCGTATTTGCCAGTGCGCCATGCTCTTCCAGTTTACGCACTACGTTGGCAATGGTAGAGGCTTTTTGCCCGACCGCCACATAGATACATTTGATATCGGAATCGCGCTGATTGATGATGGCATCAATCGCAAGTGCGGTTTTACCGGTTTGACGGTCGCCGATAATCAATTCGCGCTGACCACGACCGATCGGCACCATGGAGTCAACCGCTTTATAACCGGTTTGTACCGGCTGATCGACCGATTTACGATCGATTACGCCCGGCGCAATCACTTCGATCGGCGAATAGGCATCGGCAACGATTTCACCTTTGCCGTCAATAGGTTGTCCCAGCGTATTCACTACACGGCCAAGCAGATTTCGACCGACCGGCACTTCCAAAATACGGCCGGTACATTGCACTTCCATGCCTTCCGCCAAATCGGAATAAGGCCCCATTACCACGGCACCGACAGAGTCTCTTTCCAAGTTTAACGCGATAGCAAAACGGTTTCCCGGCAGGGCAATCATTTCCCCTTGCATCGCATCGCTCAAACCGTTAATCCGGATAATTCCGTCGCTTACGGAAACGATAGTACCGGTATTACGCGCTTCGCTGGTCACGTCAAAATCGGCAATCCGTTTCTTAATCAGTTCACTAATTTCTGTAGAATTCAGTTGCATCTTCCATTCCTCTTACAATTGCAACTCATTGGCCAAACGGGTTAATTGACCACGGCTGCTGCCGTCGATAACCAAGTCATCCGCACGAATAATCGCGCCGCCAATCAAGCTCTTGTCAATGCTGCAATTTAATTTCACTTTGCGGGCAAGTCTCTTTTCCATTGCCTGGAGAATATTTTGTTGTTGTGTCTGCGTTAATGGTTCGGCGGAAATCACTTCAACCTCAGCCAGCGATTTATAATCATCGACCAACTGTCCGAACAGTTGAAGCACTTCAGGCAGCGCGATTAACCGCTTGTTTTCTGCCATTAAACGGATAAGGTTTTGCCCGTACTGATCCAGCTGATCACCGCAAATCTGAATAAATGCAGCGGCGGTTTTTTGCGGGGAAAAGGACTCTTTCAGAAATGTTTTAATCTGATCATTTTCCGCCACGGCAGCACTGAAACCCAGCATTTGCTGCCATTGCTCCAACCGGTTCTGTTCCACCGCAAAATCAAATGCGGCTTTAGCATAGGGGCGTGCGACTGTGATGTATTCTGACATTAGCCCCACCTTCCTTATAGTTCTGCAACAAGTTTATCAATGATGTCGCTATTCGCCGCTTCATCAATTGAACGACCCACAATTTTCTCGGCGCCGGCCAGTGCCAAAGAAGCCACTTTGACGCGTAATTCTTCTTGCGCACGTTTGCGTTCGGCTTCCACTTCGGCATAACCTTGCTCGATAATTTTAGCCTTGACCGATTCGGCTTCAGACCGCACTTCGTCTAAAATTTCATTGCGGCGCTTATTGGCTGAATCAACGATTTCCTGCGCTTGTTTCTTCGCCGCATTCAGTTCTTGTTCAACTAAAACTTTGGTATCGGCTTGCTCTTGTTTTGCCGCTTCGGCCGAAGCCAACGCGTTGGCAATACCCGATTGGCGCTCTTCTATTGCCTTGATAATCGGTGGCCAGACAAATTTCATGCAGAACCAGACGAACAGCAGGAATGCAATCGATTGTCCAATCAGTGTTGCGTTAATATTCACAACGTCCTCCTCAATAATGCTTACCGGTGATACAGCCGCTTACGGCTGTAACGGGAAAAATTAGCCCAATAACGCAGTGAACGGATTGACGAAGATGAAGTATAGCGCAATACCAACCGCAATCATTGAAATCGCATCAAGTAAACCTGCAACGATAAACATTTTGGTTAATAAAGAGTTTGCCAATTCCGGTTGACGGGCAGCAGACTCCATATATTTACCGCCTAATAAAGCAAAGCCGATAGCCGTACCCAAAGCCGCAATTGAAATCATAATTGCAGAAGCGATAATTGTTGCGGTAATAACAGTTTCCATGATTTTCTCCATGTTTTAAGTTAAGGTTTTAGCAAAATTGCCAGGTTAAAATAAATTTTTTATCAATTAAAAACGTATGTTTAGTCAAAGACTTAATGTTCCGCTTTATTATAAGCGATACTGATGTACACGATAGTCAGCATCATAAAAATAAAGGCTTGCAAAATAACGATCAAAATATGGAAGATAGCCCAAGCCAGATGCAAACCGACGCCCAAGCCGCCGACCAGATAATTGGCGGAGTAGGTCAGTGCAATCAGGATAAAAATCAATTCTCCGGCATATAAGTTACCGAACAGACGCAAGCCTAAAGAAACCGGCTTGGCTAATAAAGTTACGGTTTCCAGCAAAAAGTTGACCGGAATAAAAATCGGATGGGTGAACGGATGCATGGTGTACTCTTTCACCAACCCGCCGAAGCCTTTGGATTTTACGGTATAAATAATAATCAGGAAAAAGACCGCTATCGACATTCCGAACGTGATGTTCATATCGGCAGTCGGCACGGCACGCAGATATTCAAAACCCAATGCGTGCGCGACTTGCGGTAGATAATCGACCGGTACCAAGTCGATGGTGTTCATTAACAACACCCAGACAAATACAGTTAAACCCAACGGCCCGATAAAGTTGCGGCTGCCTTGGAAATTATCCCTGACAACGCCGTCAACCCATTCGACCAACATTTCAACCGCACATTGCAGTTTTCCCGGCACCCCGCTGGTCGCCTTTTTCGCCACTTTTCTAAAAATGAAAAGAAACAGAAAACCACAAAGAACAGAAAAGAAAATCGAGTCAAGATTGATTGACCAAAAACCGTCGCCATGGGTGAGAAACGAAAGGTGGTGTTGGATATATTCAATAGAAGTTTGAGATGAACCTTCGGCAGCCATACAGTTTCCTACTTCGCAAGTGTGTTAATTTTTAGCTTTTGCCGCGACTAAAGGCAGAACAAAAGGTAAAAGGTTATTAAATAAAATCAAACCAAAATAACCCGTAAAAAAGACTATCGGGTTTAATTCAATATTGATGAAAACCACTAACAGTGCAATAACCATCAATCCAATTTTTATGCCTTCCCCTTGATACAACACCTTCGCTTTGTCCGAAAACGGAACACCGGCGCGCAGATAAAACACATAGATCACAAAGATCATCTGCGGCAACAGCGCGATCAGCGCGCCCAATAAAAACGAAAGGGAAAGTGCGGGTTGCAATAGACCGAACAAGGCATAAATACCCAAAATAAATACCCATTCGATAATAAAGACTTTACGATAAAGCGTTTTATTTTTATCCAGTACAGCCGACATCTAATATCCTGTTGATTAACTGAAATTATTTTATTTTTTATTTCAGTTATCTTACCTGCAAATTCTACCTCGAACGAGGTAAATTCCACAGTAGCAAAATTGGTATAAATTATACGGTCAGATTAAATTATTGCAACGATTAAAGCCGCCAAAAATGCTATCTGGTTAACATTTACTAAAAAAATTTTACTTTTTTCTCACAAATAGCGATGAAACCTTGATTTTGCTGTATTTTTGAAACCTAATAATTACGCTTTTCCCAACACAATCAGATGCCTTTCTCCAATCAGTTCCGGTACCGCCAATTTTACTTTTTGCTGTAAATAAAAGTGCGGTTGCAGTTTTTCCAGCTCTTCCGCCTGAAAAACGCCTTTTAGCGCATAAAAATGGCCGGATTCCTTTGGCAAATGCCGGCACCACTCGGTCATATCCTGCAAGGAAGCGAACGCCCTGCTTAAAACTCCGTCAAACCGCACTTGCGGCTGATATTCTTCCACCCGGCTCTGCACCGGAGTGACGTTAGTCAAAGCTAACTGACGAATTGCCTGACGGATAAAGGTAATCCGTTTCCCCAGACTGTCGAGTAAAACATACTGCTGATCGGGGTTGATAATTGCCAATGGAATCCCCGGCAGGCCGGGGCCGGTACCGACATCGATAAAACGCTGTCCTTGTAAATAAGGGCTTACCACCAAACTGTCCAAAATATGTTTCACCAACATTTCTTGCGGATCGCGCACCGAGGTCAGATTATAGGCTTTATTCCATTTATTCAGCAACTCGACAAACGCCACCAACTGCTGTTTCTGCTGATCGGTAACGCAAAGTGCGGTTTGTGCCAGCAACTGATCCAATTTAGCCGCTAATTTAATCGCCAGCGCCATTATTCGTCACCACGCTTTAACATGCCCTGCTTTTTCAAATTCACCAACAAAATTGAAATCGCCGCCGGTGTAACTCCGGAAATCCGTGATGCCTGCCCGATCGACACCGGACGGTGTTGGGTCAATTTTGCTCGTACTTCGTTGGACAAACCGCTGACTTTATCATAATCGAAGTCCGCCGGAATCGCCGTGCTTTCATGCCGTTTATGGCGGGCGATCTCTTCCTGTTGATGTTCGATATAGCCTTGATATTTAATTGAAATCTCAACCTGTTCCGCCGCTTCTTTATCGGCAGACGGCGGCGCAAACGCTGAAAGTGCGGTCAGTTTTTGATAATCCACTTCCGGCCGGCGCAACAGATCTTCCCCGCTGGCTTCGCGGGTCAGGGGGCTGTTTAAAATCGCATTCACTGCCGTGAGATGTTCCGATTGCGGATGGATCCAGATTTGACGCAAGCGCTGTTTTTCCAATTCAATATTTTCCAACTTTTGATTAAAACGCGCCCAGCGTTGATCATCGATCAAGCCCAGCTCTCTGGCTATCGGCGTTAAACGCAGATCGGCATTGTCTTCGCGCAACAGCAAACGATATTCGGCACGGGAGGTGAATACCCGATACGGTTCTTTAGTGCCCAAAGTACAAAGATCGTCAACCAATACGCCCAGATAAGCCTGATCACGGCGCGGATACCACGCGCTTTTCTGCTGCACGAACAAACCGGCGTTGATTCCAGCCAACAATCCCTGTGCCGCCGCCTCTTCATAACCGGTAGTGCCGTTGATCTGGCCGGCAAAAAACAAACCATTGATCGCTTTGGTTTCCAGCGAAGGTTTCAGATCGCGCGGATCGAAATAATCGTATTCGATGGCATAACCCGGTTTCATGATCCGCGCGTTTTCCAAGCCTTTCATCGAATTGACGATCCCTATCTGCACGTCAAACGGCAGACTGGTCGATATCCCGTTCGGATAAACTTCGTTGCTGGTCAATCCTTCCGGTTCCAAATAGATCTGGTGACTATTACGCTCGGCAAAGCGCATTACCTTATCTTCGATTGACGGACAATAACGTGGACCGATCCCTTCGATCACTCCGGCATACATCGGGCTACGATCCAAATTAGCACGGATAAGATCATGCGCTTTTTCGTTGGTATGGGTGATATAACACGGAATTTGACGTGGGTGTTGATCAACTGATCCCATAAATGAGAATACTGGCAGGATCACATCACCATGTTGTTTTTCCAACACCGAAAAATCAATAGTGCGTGCATCTAAACGCGGCGGTGTGCCGGTCTTTAGACGATCGACCCGCAAATTCAGCTCCCGTAAGCGATCCGCCAGCATGATTGACGCTGGATCACCGGCACGGCCGCCGACATAATTCTCCATACCGATATGGATCTTACCGGCTAAAAACGTACCGGCGGTCAAGATCACCGAACGGGCATAAAACGTCAGCCCCATTTTGGTTTTAACTCCGCTGACACGATCCTGATCCAATAGGATATCTGTTACTTCCTGTTGGAAAATATCCAAATTCTCTTGATTTTCCAGTGCGATCCGCACGGCTTGGCGGTATAAAACCCGATCCGCTTGCGCACGGGTAGCACGCACCGCCGGACCTTTGCTGCTGTTTAAGGTACGGAACTGGATCCCTGCTTGATCGGCTGCGGTTGCCATCAAACCGCCCATCGCATCAATCTCTTTCACCAAATGCCCTTTGCCGATGCCGCCGATGGCAGGATTGCAGGACATCTGCCCCAAGGTATCGACATTATGCGTCAACAGTAGCGTTTTTAATCCCATTCTGGCCGGCGCAAGTGCCGCTTCCGTACCCGCATGGCCGCCACCGACGACAATCACATCATAAGTTTTTGTATAAATCATAAAAAGCCTTGTTTAATCCGAACACACTTGGGATCCGTTCAGCAGATCGGCCAAGCGTAAAATTGGTGGCTATTCTACTGAATTTAACCCTACGGTAAAAGAAAATTTATTCGTTGGATCAACTTTCGGATCATGCTTGAAGAAACGGATCTCTGCGATGATCGTTTTGTTATTAATTAAAGATCTTTTATATATAAAGATCTTATTATTGTTATTATTAGTAAGCCCTGATCCTGTGCATAAGATCCTTTTTCCATTTAAAAATAAGATCTTAAGATCCTTTTGTGTTTGTAGAGAAGATCGCGGATCGGTTAATATTTCTTGTGGATAAAACCGCACTTTATCCACAGACGGGAATAATTTAAATTTTGTTAAATAGCAAAAAACAGGTTTTATACAGATTTTATCTGAGTTATCCACAGCTGTTTTTTTTACTTGCCGGTGACTTTTTTAAGTTGTTCGATGAATTGCGGCAACCAACCATCGGCAGCCTGATCATGATCGAGACAATTCAATACATCGATTTTCAAGCCGTCACACAGTTGTAGCGCCTGTTTTTGCGTCAGCATTTTTTCGATTTTATCGACTGAAAAACAGAAGGTATCGTAATCCGAATTACCCAGACCGATCACGGCAAAGGATAAACCGCTCAGTTGATCCGCTTCGGCTTCAAGCTGATCAAATAACGGATAAAGGTTATCCGGTAGATCGCCGGCACCATGGGTTGAAGTCACCACCAGCCAGCGTTGGTAATCTTTGACCTGTTGCCAGTCCGGACCGTGAAAAAGTGCGGTTTTAAAGCCCTGTTGTTGTAGCACATCATCACAATGTTCCGCTAAATATTCCGCACTGCCGAGCGTGCTGCCGCTGATGATACAAATGGTTTCGTGCATAAGATGTCCTGTATCGGTAAGATAAGTTTTAGAAATAGAAAGGATTTTTGATAGTTGGCGGAGATCATGGGAGTTGAATTTTAGGTTTAATATATTGATTTATAATAATATTATTTTTAGTCCTTAGAAAAAGGGAACTAAACAGGGAACTAAAATCAAAAGTACCCTTTAATTCAGCATATTTTTTAACCATTTTCACCGTCGCTATTTTTGCTATAGATTACGCCAACGGATCAGAAAAGCAAGTTAAGCTGTTGGTTCGTCACAATATCAAATCATGATTTATATAGAATTATACTTTCAGCCACCAGCAAATCACTATTCAATAAAAAGGTGTGACCATGATGACCACGCCATAAATCCTAGTTTTTTAACCGCTCGATTAAATCGTTCGGGGATATGTAACCTATCGTTTGCCCCGCCTTTAAGCTGCCGAATAGTTTTAAATTGAGTAAAGCATTTAGATCCTTCCTCGCTGTGTTTTCTGATATACCATACTCGTTACTAATTTCTTTGGCTGTGAATATATGCCCCGTTTCTTTAACAGCCTTTTGCAGTATTTGGATTTGCCTGTGGTTTAATGTTGCCTTGTCGGTATAGCGTGAAATGACGGCGATAAATTCTTTAAATCGGCTCTGTTTGTCATTAATGTACTTTTCTAAATCCACTATGGCACGCTTGATAGTTTCCGCTTGATAGTACAGAAAATAGGTCATATCAAGATCGTCGGTTTCGATATAGATATAGGCTTTAGCATAAGCTCTAGCGGCGTTTTTAAGTAGCCTGCTGATAGAAATATACTCAAACAACCAATAGCCATTCTTCAGCATAAACCAGTAAAACAAGGCTCTAGCCGTTCTGCCGTTTCCATCGCCAAAAGGGTGTATGTAACCTATCAGGAAATGCAAAATAATAGCCTTGATAACCGGGTGGATAAATAATGATTCTTCGCCGCTGTGATCGCTGTTGGCAAAGTGACAAAAGTCATTCATTAACGCCGCAATCTCGTTGTGCGCTGGTGGCTGATAAATGTTGTTGCCGTCATAGTCAGCAATATAGATCTCGTCATCAGCTCTAAATTCGCCTGAAACAGCGTTATTTTCGATTGCATTATGCGTTGCTGTCCGGTGCAGACTTAAAATAGTCTCAATTGATAACGGTTCGTTTTTTAGCATTATCGCTTTCTGCATTAAGCGATAATTATTTAATATCATCATTTCGTCTTTGGTTTTTGGCGCTCTCTCCGTTTCTAACATTTCTTTCGCTGCTTTCCTTATCGTTACTGCACCCTCAAGCTGTGCCGAGGTTATTGCCTCTTCCATGATTAGCGATTTCAAGAGAAAGTGATTTTGTTCGGGCTTGCTTAAACCCGTTAAATTACTTGCGCCTACGCTTCCGCCGCTGTTCTTGTCGATATAGTGCAGGAGTGACTGCAGGGAGCTAGGCACACAAAAAGAGAACTTGGTATTGCCAATAGATATTCTGCTCATCAAGGAGCTGCGGCTCATTTTCGTTGCAAGCCAACTTAGTTCAGTATTTTTAGTGTAGATCCGCCTGAACTTATCCCAATGCAAATAGCGCCCTTTTTCATCGGTAGCGTTAAAGTTTGAAAATGCTATCAAGTCTTCAATATCCGTGCTTTTTAATAGCTCCGTTAATTCATGCAGTGGTTTAGGTTTGGTTATCTTCATTGCGGTTAACTCAATTTTTAAAATTTGAGTTAGTTAAACACTTTTTATAAAACTTGTCTAGGCTAGTGCCTTTAAAATGATTGTGTAATTGATGGCGCTTTTCACCCTGTTCATACGATCCAACTAATTGTTTGTTTTTTATACTTCAAAGCCATATAAAGCCAACAACGGCGATACTTGCGACATTTTTGTAGTAGCCCTCTCCCCCTCGCCGTAATCTCCGCCTTGCTTTGCGCTTTTCGGTGTGTCCAAATTTGGGCATACCCTTGATCTAATCTTGATCTCGTCATACTTACGGAGCAATTTAAAAAACAACCCCATGTAAGCGGAATCCCAAAATGGATAGTATTGATTTTAAAGCAAAACGCAAAATTGCGTTCTGTTCTGTGGGGTTATTTTTAACTTTTGAAATAGTGGTTTGAATGTCAAGTTTTGACAAGTTCTGCACTGCAATCTGTCTTGTTGTTTTTTCGCTATACCCAGCTCTAATTGTTGTTTGGACTTCAACATTCTTCAACAATAGCCTTTTGAATGTCTACATTTGACAGCAATTGATAATCTCGATTCAACTATTCGTATAATACGAACGGTTGCCCCAAGCGCTTAAATCGCTCACTGTGTGGTTTTATAGCTTACGAGTAGGGCAGGGTTAAAGTTCAGTGATTCAGGCTTAAATACCGCCCCAGAACGCACTTTTATCGCTAATACAGTTTTACCAGTGAAAAAGGTACTCCCACGGGGTTGTAGCATCGTGGTTTTCGGCAGTTTTTTGGATTTATAGGCATCATCATCTTTCAAGTTTTTTCAAGTTCCGCTTGCTGTTCCACTTACTATTTTTTGGATTGTAACACCTTGTATTTAATAGATTTATTTATTTCTAGCTGTTCCGCTTTAGTCCACTCGCTTTTAGCGTTTTGATGTCGATAAATGATGATTGTTTTGACTACTGAAATTGCGGATTGGATATTAGGTTTTATTAGGTTTTGCTGTATTGGTATTAGCTAAATGTTCGCTATACCCTGCCAGATAACTGTTCGATTGTCTGTTCGGTTAAAGGTGCCTTTTCAAAGGTGGCAAAGGTTTATAGTGCGTCTACTGTTCGGTTTACTAGTTGAGGTTATGACAAACGTCCCCTACTTTTCGGGAACGTTAAACACATCAAAACAAGCACCTTGCTTGATTGCGCTCTTTAGAAAACGTATATATTGCCGCTCCGTATTTCGGCTTACTAATACGCCTTTTAAAATACGCCGATAAATATCATCGCTGATCATTGTTTTTGTAATAAAAAGCCCTTGCGCTACTTTTTGATTGATTATGCTAGCGCTATCTATGCGCAAATGGCGATAAAAAACAAAACTGTCATGTCTGATAAATTCGTGTTCACCTGCTTTTAAAACGCAGGTGTTATCAAATACTTTTCCCTGTTTAATACTTGAGCAACTAACACTTAAAACGCTGTCCTCTTGCCCTGTCTCGCCATTAAAACATGGATCAGTAAGAATAAAATATAGGTGATAAAAATTACTTTCACTTTTGCCGTAATCAGTGGGTATTAAGATAGTAACTTTTCTATCAGCATTCATTACACGCCACCATTAATCACATCATCAAAAGCGTTATATATTGCTAAATCTTCATAGATCCCTTTGATTTGCTCGGGCGTTTTTTCTAAGTGTGTTAAAAGTGTGTTCAGTTCTATTTTTTTTCTGCTGCCGTTCGGCTCTTCCCATTCAGGGATAAATTTAGGGTTGTGGGTATAACTGACTAAAGCAAATGTTCCAAAATGTCCAAATTTATTATGAATATCGTCTAGAACCTCTTCATCGCTTGGTGATAGGCGATCAAAAAAATATTCATCATTTAAATCAATCGGCTTGGCATTGCTAACTTTATAATTTTCTTTATCAGCTATCCATTCAGCCCATATCGTTATCGGTTTATTACGCTCGTACAATTCGGGTGCTTCACCTCGCATTAAATCAAGAGTTTTAGAAAGAACCGGACCATAAGGCAATGAGTAATATTCATCACCTGAAATAGGTTGATCATATTTTTCCCAACTCAAGCGATCAGCAAGATAAAGCAATTTCATTAATTTTAAATGATCCATTGTTCCGCCTGCCTTGTTTAGCAGATATGCCGCCGCTTGTGCTGTTTTCAATTCATCAAACATAAATCCCCCTCGTTGTTCTTTGCTTAAATCGTACGTACTATTAGATCGGATATAAATGACTAACTACTACGATTAATCACGCCTAAAAATAATTAAAATTTTAACTCCTCCAAGAAGTTAAGAGATAGGCTAATTTTATTATATTCGTTATGCAGTTATGATAACCATATTTGAATTATTTGTATGATAAAAGCGGCTAAATATTAGATTTCAGATGGTGAAAAGGTAAGGAGGTAGCTTGATTAATCAGATTGATAGGCAATCGCCTAGCCCTGCTTCAGAGGGTACCCCACGATTGGGGAGAATTATACACGATTGATGATTTAGCACAAGTGATAGCCGTCACAAATGAACCGTAATGAATGATAATGGTTGATAATGAACAATACTCTTGCCGTTTAGATACCTGTCAAATCCTGCCATTAGTGAGTAATCACGGTTATAGACTTTACCCATGCCTACCACTCCATTTCTTTAAATTCTGAAGTGTTTTAAACGTCCATAAACTGCAGCGTTAAACGAAATAAAAAAATAAAATAAAAAACCCTTATATATAGCAAAAACAGTAGTCCAATTAGTCCATTAGTCCAATGCTTTAAAATCAATAACTTACACGCCAAAAACTGGACTAACTGGGTAGTCCAATATCCATTAAATTTAGTCCAAAATGCAAAAGTGATACTAAGCAGCATTATTTTATGTTAAATAATCAATAGTTTTACACAAACTTACTTTTGCTATTTTGCAATTTTAACGTAATTAAGTTTAGTCCAAAATAGCCAAAAATCAGCAAAATTTAGTCCAAAACAGCTAAAAAATAGTCCAAAATGCACCTAAAATAGTCCAGTTTTTGATTAAAATTCATACGGTGAATTTTATATATTATTGATATAATTATTAATTATTTTTACCTTATATAGAATTGGACTAAATGGACTACTTTTTTTTAGTGTTCTTAACAGGCATTTTTTTAAATGAATAAAATTGGCGTATTTTTGTAGTCAAATGAAGTGCCTTAACTGCCTGTAGGATAAAGGCGGTTGCGGTGGTGGCTTTCCTCGTGTTGATATAAATCAATCCCCTGAAATCTAAGGAGGTTGATTGTGGCTGTTTTAGTGGTTCACATTGAGTTGCTGAGTTAAGGTGTTCGTGTCATAGGAATGCCTTGCTTATTTCGCTATAAAACGTGCTTAGCGGGGTGGAACCCTTGTTATATATGGCTCAATGGTTAGGGTAATGTTAGGGTTGTTTAGCAATTGTAGAACCCTTGTTGTGTGGGGCGCTCTATTTGTTTACTTCACGATAATCTAATCGATTGATGTAGAACCCTTGTTGTGTGGGGCGCTAGCTGGCTTTTTTGTACCTTGTTTAGGTGGTGGCTAAAATGGCTTAGTGGAGGTGTCCTTGATTTTACGATACCCAATAAAAAAGCGTCCATTGCTGAACGCCTTTAGGGTTGGTGCTGAAAGTGCGGTTTATCGTGCCTCAATCGCTCGCTGTGGCTTCGTCCTCGTCTTCTGACATTGGCACCAGCAAATAACAGCGTGTGCGCTTGGGGTCTATTTTGCTCGGTAATCGGGTTAAATAGCGATAGCCCTTAGTGTCACCCTGTTTTAACAGTCCGCACCCTAGTAATATTTCGCTTGCCTGTTTTTCGTTGAACCCTTTGATGACATCCTGAACATACACCTGTTTGAAAACGTAGAATTGTTCCGGTGTGCCTCTGTCGGTATTAGCCAGCACCCTATGCCCTGCGATATCTTTCGGCTCGCTTGCTGTCGGGTTAATCGGGAACTCAATAAAACGGCTGGCAAAGCGGGCTAGAAAGGCTTCTGCCTGTTCGATAACTTGCCGCTCCTCTCGGCTGTGATAGCCAAACTCATTGACCCATTCAGCAAAGGCTTTCAGAAGCGCTTCGCTATTGTCGGCCGCTTTCCAACCTGTCAGGGGGGCTGCAAGTTGAAGAGCGGTTTCCAATAAAGCGAATCGTGTCGCCACCCGTTTAACCTGCGCACTGGCTTCCGTCGGTAAACGCTCAAGCCATTTGCTCAAATAACCTTGATACTGCGTTGTTATTCTCGATTCTCCGGCGGCTTGCTCGGCAATCAGTAATTTAATCCATTCTCTGCCTACAACGCCATAATGCCGCCGTGTGGCTTGGTTTAAATGGTCTGCGTGTGCCTTGCCGTCCCTATGCCGGTGGAAATGACAAGCTTTGGTAATCGGAATATTCAGCAAGCGCACCAACTGCCCAACATTGGTTTTTATACCCCCGGCGGTTAAATAGGTTTCTAAATCAGTTTCGCCTGTTGAAAATGCCAGCGTGCGCCATCTGGCTATATCTCGGTTACCGCCCTCTTTTGCACCCTGCATTTTGCCGATACCGTTAAATAGCGTGTAGGCGGTCTGCTCAACGTGCTTCTTGTTCGCCCCTTGTCCGATTTCATCAAGCGGCATAAAGCCGTCATTGCGTGCCTGCGCTTCATTGGCCAGCGCTAACGCCGTGCTAAACCAAGACAGGCGGATTTCATCAGGGTGACCGTAAATGCTGCTGGCAATGTTGGCGGTGGTGGTCTTGCCGGAACTGGAACCGCCGAACAGATGAACGCCGAAACTTTCAGCATTGACCAACGTCACCAACGGCGCAGCCAATGCGCACGCCACCCCCAACATCATAAAATGGTTCTTTGCTACGTTGCCGGCAATCTCTCGCTGCCAACTTTCTAAGCTTCCTCCGGTGCTGTAACCGCCCTTGTTGGCAGATTGTCCGTTAAAATAAACCCGTTGACGGTTGTCGCCGATAACATCGCCGTTTGGCAAGATATAAGCGCCGTATTGCCACCCCGTCACATTAACAACATGATGAACAGGTTTGCCGCTACAATCCTGTAAATAGTCCGCCAGTTCGGTTTTCAGGTGGGTTTTATTGCTGATGTTCAAGCCGTTCATGCGCAACAATTGCCAGCCGGAGCGCTCGCCAATCTCTTTTAACGGCAATGCCAATAATCGGGCTTGCCGTTCATTCGGGGGGACAAAACTGAGCATAGTAAAATACTCTTCTTCCCCCTTGCCAATGCCCACCACCTCAACACAATCCGAAAGCCAGTCTGTTTTTTCGAGAATCTCACCCGTGTCTTTCTCCATTTTCGGTGTTATGCGATATAAGCCCTTTTTGCCGTCTATGGTACGTTTTTTGATGTAAGGCTTAAGATTGTCCGCCTTTTCCTGTTTATCACCCTGTACGCTGGCGCTGTCTGCAATTAATTCTATCAGGCTATCAGGTTGGGTTTGTTCTTCTCGCAATCGGGCAATATAAGCACTTAAATCTTCGCTCAACTGCCCGGCATTGTCGGATAGCGTCACCTTGTCCGCTGCGGTGTGAATGGCTAAGTTGTGACAAAGTGCGGTCAGTTCCGTCTGTGTCATCTCGCCGAACTGATAAAGTCCGATCACTTTCTGCTCCGCTCTTGCCACCCGTAAGCGCTTGAGCTGAGTCAATTGCTCACTGCCCAAGATAACCGGCTTGGTGTCCTCTTGGTCATCGATCTGCTTTCTCAATACCTGCCAGCCTACACCATTGCCGTCTTTGCCGTAAGCGCTCCAAGCACCGGCACCGACAAGAATAACCGCCTCCATCATTGGTTCTTTCGGCTGGTCTTTCAAGTAAGGGGCGTTTTTTAATCTATTCATTCCGCCACCTCTCGCAACAACAGATTCAATAGCCCCCGCTGCTCTTGCAAGTGCCAAAGCGCCACCGTAATTTGATGTTTCAGCGTTTCATTTTGGATAGTGTCAGGCTTGCCGGCAATAGCGATAACTTGGCTTCTGATTCGCTCTCGTTCAGCTTGTAGGCGCTCAATAATACCCTCTAATCGCTCGAAGTTCATAACCGAGCCCCCTTTCCTGTCTTGGCTGTGGCGGCTCGCTTAATGGTTATGCCTATCAACGTCTCATCATTGCGCTTAATCACGTTGTAAGCCATATCAACAACCGTTTTTAAATCCTCACTACTACCTACAATGGACGGCTTTAACGTGCTGCGGTAGGCGATAACTTGCCAATATTGGTTACTCATTTTCTGCCCCCTCGCTGTCATCGGTTGCCGTCATGATGATTGTTCTGTGGCGTAGTGGTGCGCTTTCTTCAATCATTTTCTGATGGCTAGCTTTTGCTTGTTCTCGCCAGTCATCGCCTAGACTGTCAACGCTGATTATTTGGCTGATATGGTTCAGGTTGCCGCCTGTCCATTCGGTAGCGTTGGCTATGTATTGTTCGCCTAACGCCTGATCAATAAACTGCTTAATTTCGGGAATTTCAGCTAATACCTTGCCTAGTAAATGGTAATTAATAAAATGCACCGCCAAAGAAGCGATTAAGCCGATTTGCTCGCCTTTGTGGGTTTCAATGTGTCGAACCTCGCTAAAGTCTTTCGGCAAGTCATAAGCCTCGGTAAGTTCATCGCGGTACAATTTAAAAAGGTTCTCGCCGTCCTCGGTAATTAGATTACCCTCGGCGGTTTTCGCCATAACCGATTTAAAAATAGCGTTCGGGCTTGGTCTGCTCATGATTTCACCTCCAATTTAATTTCACAACTGATAGCTCTGCGATAAATATCTGTTATCTGTTCTTGAAGAATTTCTAATCCATTGGTAACAGTGATTAAATCTTCTTTATTGAGCAAGCTGTTGATATAGCCTTGCAATAACCAGGTCATAGTTTCGGCTCTATCAATGAGGGAAATTATTTCATCGTCTTTGTATGGTTGAACGATATATTTAGGCATAAATCACCCCCTGAATAGAATCAGCGGTTAAAGTGCGGTTTGGGTTAATCTGTCCGGCGAAGAACAAGACATAATCACGGGCTAATTTGGCGCGTGCTTGCTGTTCATTGGTGGCGGATAGGCGTAAACGGTGAAGTTGATTTGTGGTGTCGGTGCGATTAATACCGATAAATAAATAGATCATGGCTGTAACTCCGTTGATAAATTGCTTGAGAGTTACCGCTTTACTTTCCACGGTTAGGCGGTAACGTGCGACGGGGTGGAAAACTGCTATCAACGGAAAACAGCCAACGATTGAACGTTGCCCATCGCACGCCACCATAGAGAATAAATCACAAGACGGATCTATTTTGGGTGTGCGAATTTCACGCATAAAAAAACACGCATTGTTAGGCGTGCTATGCGCCGTTGATAATTTATTCGAGTTTCCACGCTCGGCAGCCGATTTTGCGACTGCAGGAACAAAATACCCTAAAGTGCGGTGGGTTGTAAAGTGATTTGGGTCACGTTTTTGAATTTGTTGTTGTGTGGTGGTTTGCATTATAATTGTCTCCGATAGCTATTCATTAATTCTTAATTTCCTTGCCCTACTGATAACAGGGCTTTTATTGTCTGCATTATCTTTCAGACGGCACCCCGTCAAGTGCGATGTAAATCGCTGTCCGTACCGCCTCAACGTCCATTTGCACCAGCGAAATCAGTTCATGCAGATAATTAAACGTCTGCTCGGCGGTATCGGTGTACTGCGTGCCGTCCGCTCGTTTCCATGTGATAAACTCTTCCTCACTGGCATTTGCAAGAAGATATTCAATCCGTGCCAATTGGTCTGCTATATCGCTTAGATTCGCTGTATAGCCATTTTCTTTGTTGACTTGATAAATCGTATTACTCATAATGAAAACCTCTCTGTACTCGTTTTGCTGCGTTTTACGCAATACTGAATTTCTGTTTCCTTGTAATAAACTCAGCGCGCTAACATTCCGCCGTCACGCATTTGATCGGCTATTTGATTAGTTACTTCGCCTTTAATCATGTCGGTTATTTTCGCTGCTAATTGCTGGTCATTACCTCGTGATTCTTGATCGCCGAAATGGTTTGTTTGATTAACCACTACCGTTACGCTACCGCCGCCGTTACCGCCTCGATTACTCGTGACATCTTTGTTGCTAAATACCCGTCCTGAGTTACCCGGAATCATGTATTGCGATCCGTTGCTGGCTTTGAAGATTTCAGGCTGGTTATTTTCGCCGACGCGGTACATAGCGTTAGCAGACACCGGACCACCGTTTTTTCTTGCGCTGGCAGCAAGTGCTAAAGCACCCATTAATGCGGTCATGCCGATAGTAGCGGCCGCACCGAATGACCCAATAGAGGCAGCCGCTGCGGCTGGTGTCCATGCTGCTGTTGTTTGTGCCGCTGCTGCTGCACTCGTTGCGGTTTGCGCTTGCGTCGCTGCGGCTTGTGCCGTCGTTGTCGTCGCTATGCCTGATACTTGCGCCGCCGTTGTTTTTTTTACGTTCATGATGTCAAGGATAGCGCGCCTTGATGACGCTAAACCCCATTCAACTATTGAGCTAACAATCTGATTTAAAATCGTGCTAGAAATTGACGTTAACGCCTCTCTTACGCTTTTCGACCCGGTCAACATGCCAGTGAAAGCATTGGACATAGCACCACCAAGCGAATCAATCACGCCAGTTAGCATAGCTGCGCCCTCACTGCTTTTTGCGAACTCTTGCCACATAGCTTCTTCTCGCTGTTGGCGGTATTGCTCTTCGATAGCGGCTCTAGTTGCTTCAATTTCTTCGTGCTTTTCAGCGTGTGCGGCAGCATACTCTTTCAAGAACGCCATTTTCTGATCGTACTCAGCTTTCAAGCGCTCCGATTCCAGTCCGTACTGATTTTTAAGGTTGTCAAATTGAGGTGTGGCAACTTCCATATCAAACCGGATAGCTGCCATTTTTTGCATGGCTTTTATCTGATCGTTAGTTGCTTTTGCGCCTAGCTGTTGGGTTGCCGTCAAAATAAAGGCTTCACGTTCTAAGCCTTGGGTTTTTAATTTTGCAACCTCTAAGGATTGAGCATATTTATCAAGCTGCTCCACAATCCGCTTTTTGTCTTGTAAATCCTGATTAGCGGCTTGTTTTGCCTTTGCCGCCGCCTCATCAGTCGCTTTCTTTTTGTCTTTAAGTAGTTGGACTTCTTTTGTTTGGGTGATTAAATCCTCTTTCTGTTTATCGGACAATTCAGCTTGACTTATTTTGTACTCTTCGGCTGCTTGCACGCCCTCGGTCAATAGCTTTTTCTGATATTCAAGCGCTTTGTTCATTGAATCAAAATTCGCATTTTGGGCGGCGGTGTTGACATCGTCCATCGTGCTTTTAAGCATTTCAAGCAGTGCGGTGACTTGAGTTATATTCACTCCAGCTTCAATTAACCTTGCCAGCCATTCCTTTAACGCTTTTTCGCCTTGGTCTGTCGTGCTGCTTAACCCGCTAACATATCTTGTTAATTCGTTGATTTTTTCAGGTGTAGGATTGTCTCCAACCTCTGCTAACATCTTGCCAAATGTAAACGCTTCTTCTCGGCTAATACCGAATTTTTTAGCTAACATCTCAGTAGTTTGTTGAATCGTACTGGCGTATGAAGTAAACATCATGCTGTCACTGCCGGCGGCTCTCATAGCCTCGGAATAAGTATCAACATTTGTACCAAGGTTAGACAGTGCCACGCCCATTTCTTTAACCGAACGAACCCCATTACCGCCCATATCTTTCCAAATTGAGCTTTGTTCATTAACTAAATCGGCAATTGCATTTTTCGCATTACGAATATCAAATTCAAATTTATTAATGGCTGAGTTTTTTAAGTGTTGTGCCATTTCCTTGTTATTTTTTAGCAAAAGTGCATATTCATTTGATAGCCCGGCAACGCCTGAATCGGAAAGTTTAATAACCTGATTTAATCCGCTCATGGCTTGTTTTAATACTTGGATCTGACTTTCAGACGAAGATAAAGAACCGATAAAATCAGCAAGTAAAACCCCTGCTGCTGTTGCGATAATTCCGGCAAGCCCTCCAAATAAATAGCCTAAACTGGATATGCTTGTGATATAACTCTCAACGCTCTGTCCGCCTCTTAACATCGTATTGGCTAAATCACCAACGGCTTTACCGGCTCTTCCGGCAGATGTGCTATTTTCTTTAACCACTTTCGCCGATTTACTTAATTTAGCTTCAAACTGCTCAACTGTTTTTGACGCTTTTTCTAAACTTTTTTCGAAGTTGCTCAAGGCATGACTTGCTGAATTTGCCCCCTCTAGCAACTTCCCCGTTTCCATGTTTATTTCGATATAAAGATCGTTAATTTTCTCTGACATAATCATCACCGCTAAATGTTAATGGATTGCAGAATTATCATGCGCGGCTGTATTAACTTCCGGTGCGTCAATAATTTCTAATGGATTAACAGGATAGAACTGACTAACAACATTCAGCGCGTTAACTAAATCATCTGAAGCCAATAAAGGAATGCTGCAAGTTTCTTGAACTAATTTAACGTTAAATAATGCTTCGCTTACTAATGGCATATTGCTCTTGTGAACAAAAAATTCCTTTTCGTTGAAGAACAATATAATGTTAAATGAGTTTGTGTTGCTTGGCAGAATGACAAAGTAAGGAAACTGAATTGTTAACGTTGCCTTTACTGGTTTCTTTTGCATTTCCGCCACTTCTTGATTAATTTGTGTTTCGTTCATTGAAAATTCTCCATACTGGTTTTATTCTGTTTTTCGATATCAGCTCGTAAGGTATAAACCCCTATGCGGTGCTTAACTCCGGCGCTGTCATACTCTTTTCTAAAATGTGTTGTAATACGGTAGCCCTGCTCTTTCAGCTCTAAAATGCGTGGTGCCGGGCTGCAAATTCCCAAGTCTCGAAGCTCTAGCGTGCTGTGTGGTGATTCCCGTAACCGCGCCAAGATAAACAGGCGTTGATTGTGGGTGTTGGTATCTTTGATAAATTCCATAATCCCCCCTCTAATTTCTGCGAAAACGATTCGAAAAAGCGATAATTAATTTCTGTTTCCGCTCGTCAAAATCATCAATATCAGCGTTTAACAACATCTCGTCCGCCTGTTCCAAGTAAGCCAGCTTTTCCAATTGGTCAGCGTTTAAGGTTGTGCGAATATCGCCGGTGATTCCGTGTAAAGCGCGGTATCTGTCAGCACTCATGCCTAGCACCACCGATAACAACATTTTTGATTCGTTGATGTAGTAATGCGGCTTACTTGAATCTTTGCCTAAGCGAATCAAACAGGCTTTCAGTGCGGCCGCCATTGGGTTGTATTGCGCTTTGGCTTGGGTTCGTTGTGTTTGCCAGTCAAGGCGCAACCGCTCGGCGGTCTCGGGTGAAATGGTGTTTAAACTTTCTTCGCAATTGATAAAGTATTGCCGTGCTAACTTGCCTTGGTGGTTGTTCTCCACTAAACACAATTCTTTAGCCATATTTAGTGAAATGTGATAATCGGTTAGTCTCTGCACTCGGGCTTTTGTGGATTGTTTATTTTTTGCGCTCGCCAAATTTGGCGAACTCAAATTTTCGACAATCACAAAATCCAACCCTTGAATAAATCCATACCGGTCAATTTTCCCCTTAATCCAGTTGGTAAAATCTCGTTTGCTTTCTAAAAAGCCATGTAGCGTTCTTGCATTTACGCTGTGAGTAGTCACACCTTGAAAATGCTTAGTCTCAATCGGCAACAAGGCGGTAAAGGTCGCTGCTTTGGCTTCGGTGCCGGTGGTTTGAAGTGCGGTATTATTTAACATTCAAAACACTCCTATTCTTCTCTGCCGCTGTTATCGGCTCTGTTTTTGTTGTCTTTCAACATCCCCAACAAACGGGCTTTTGCCATGGTGGCGGCAGTCATTGCACTAGAATTATGGGTTCTAAATGCTAACTGTCGGGCTTGTTCGATTTCGATTAGTAAGTCATCAATGCTTGATAAATTCCGCTCGGCGATTTGATTTCTTAACTCACTGATTCTTAGGGAAACTTTAGGGTGATTAAGCAATCGGCTAGCTTCAACATAAATAGATCCCTCAGTCATCATCATTGCGTCATAAGCTCGCTCATAGGCTTTAGAAGCGTTGCCAAGTTCCACATAGAGAACGGCAAACTCTTCTTGTTGAGCAGTAAGATTTTTAGTCATGTCTCGCCCCCTATGCGTTGTTATTGCTGATAAACTGGTTTACGTCTTCTGCGCAGAAACGAACAGAACGCCCAATTTTTATTTTTTTCAGCAAGCCTTTAGCCGCCAAGCGGTCAATCTTGGAACGTGAGCCAATGCCCAAGGCGGTCAGCTCGGTAATGGAGTAGTGTTTTTTGATTTCGGTTTGTTGTGTGGTCATAAATTCCCCCTTGTTTAATTTGATTAATCAAGCGTGCGCAATAAAAGGCTTATTGCTTGGGGGATTTTGCTAAATTAGAATGCTTATTGCTTGGGATCTCCTTAGTAATCCTAAAATTTTTCAAAAATAAAAAAGTATTCAGTAAAAAATACTTTTAAACGATATGAGATAAATTAGGAGTTGAGATACTTTTGAAGGGTTTTAGTATCAGGGACGGAAAAAGGCAATTGCTCGCCTGTCTCTCTTTCTGTTTTTTCTTTAAGATTTATAAGAAAGGCGTTTAATCCGCTAGCTGTGAGGTTAGCACCTTTCTTTGGAATGCTCGGGATAGCAATACTCAATAGCCTAATAGTATCTGCATATTTTTCAGTATCAATAGTTTTAGGTTTTTTTAGTAATAAATTTTCATATTGTAATTCTTGATACAGTTTTCTTCCCCTATCTAGTCTATCCTCAGCGTCTTTTTGAGCTGATTTAGATTGTTGAAGTTGAATAGATAGACCTTGCACAGTTAAATCTAGATCTCTAATTTCGCTGTCTTTATCTGCCAGTTTTGTATTTAACCCATTTATTTTATTTTGGAAGTTGGTATTTTCTAATAATATTTTTTGATATTCTTTAGCCATTCTTTCATATTCGACTGTATCAATAATAGGCTTTAATTCATCAGCGTGAAAAATTGTTTTAGGACAATCATCAGGATAATTTTCTGAAATGTATTTTTTTAGATCACTTATCCAAAAATGCCGCCGACCACAAGCAACATGATCTCTGACTAATTTTTCACCACTAGCGGAAATTTCAATATCACCGCCATGCCCATGCTCTCTAACTGCTCTAATTTTGCACTGGCTAATAGCTAAATCTAGAACTCTTGTTTTTTTCTGTAGACAAGGAATATAAGGGTGTTTAAATATGCCTCCACTTATTTCAGTAACCTCTTTTAATATTTCAGGCAAATCATTATATTCTACACCGCACCACAATAAGGCGGCTTCAACATATGGAATAACATCATAATCCACAATTGAACATTCAGGCAAAGAATCATAATAATTTTTATTTTTCACAAAACGCCCCTACGCTACCCCTATTAGTGGAAGTGCGGCAAAGTAAAATAGGGGTTTCACTCTTTCGGCTCGGGTAATTAATCCGTGCCTAGCCGCACTAATTTGATTAAATAGTTAATTGCTTAAAATCGTAATATATCGTTCTAATTCTGCTATCTCATAACTAGCCACCAACGATAAAAATTCTGTTGGTTGTTGCTGTTGGTGGTAATCATCGAAACATTGATAGTATTTTGCCCTGTCGCTAAATTTAATATCAATCGGTAAATAACCGCACTTCATCAATTCAAAATTCAACAACAGCCGCCCTGTGCGTCCGTTACCGTCGATAAACGGGTGAATGCTTTCAAAAGCTAAATGTAGCCACGCTATCGCCTCTATCGGGTGCTGGTGCTGTAGTTTGTCGGCATAATCAGCAAGTAATGCGCCCATTTGTTCGGCGATTAAGTGCGGTTGTGTCGGTTCATTGTCTGCGCCCATGATTCGCACCGGAACACGTCGATACACGCCTTTATTCTCTGCGTCATTCATCAGCACCAGCGAATGAATTTCTTTAATGGTGCGCTCGGTCAATGGTTCACGGTTTGCCACCAGTTCAAACAGATAATTAAAAGCGTCTTTATAACCGATGACCTCTAAATGTTCTCTGATAGGTTTTTCAGCAATGGTTATACCGTCACGCAAAATTAAAGCGGTTTCCCGCAGTGTCAGCGTGTTACCCTCGATAGCGTTAGAATTGTAAGAAGATTCAATAATAAATTCTTCTTGCAGCCGTTTTAGCTCTGCCGCACTCAGTGGGCGCAATGCAGATAATTGATTTTTTAACTCGTCAATGTGTTGCAGTTGATTTGCCATTTTATCAGTCCTTAGCTTTGCGAACTGTCTAAATAAACTGTTTATTATGTGTCATATTTAACCATAATTGCGCATACTGTACAAGCATACAGTTAATTTATTGATTCGGTGACTATCAGCGCTGGTGCTTGGCTCTCCACATAGTCCGCCCACTGCTGTAGCATTTCAGCCCGTTGCTTGAGATAAAGCGATTTATCATAGGTGCGGCGTATTTGGTTTTTATCTTTGTTCTGCTTGTGTGATAACGCTCTTTCTATCCAGTCCGCTTTGTAATCTTGCTCGTTCAGTGAGGTGCTGAATAAATGCCTTATGCCGTGCGTGGTTAGCCTCTTCTCGCCTATTCCTTTAATGATCGCCTTGCGCATGGCTTCAATCGTTAAATGCCCGTCTTTCGCAATGAAGCTGGCAAAGACAAATTCACTATTCATATCAAGTGCGGTCTGAATGGCTTTCAGTTTGCTGAAAATCGCGGTAGCTTGGCGTGATAGTGTCACTGTGTGTAATCGCCCCTCCGGCAGATTCTTATTGCCTTTTTGCACTCGGTAGTGCCACAACTGATTTTCTAAATCTACATCTTGCCATTTAGCTCGGGCAATTTCGGACGGTCTGCCGCCGGTCAGCACTACCAGCATAACCGCATAGAAGGACAGTGGGTTAAAACGCTGCTCATCTCTGGCACGATAAAAGCCGTATAAAAATTCTTTCAGCTCTTCCGGTTGAATTGTTTTCATGCCTTGGCTTACGGGCTTATCAAACTCTTTCCCAATCTCTGTTAGAGGGTTATGGCTGATCATGCCCCTGTGCAGCACATAGCGCATAACGTTATTCACATTGCTAATAATCTTTTTTACGGTTTCTAGCTTGCCTGCCTTTTCCAGTGGCTTAAACGCATTGATAGCAACAAGGGGAGTTATTTCGCCAATCGGGTAATTGCCTAGTGCCGGGAGAATGTGCCGTTCAAACATTGCCCAAGTATCTTCTGCTGTCCGGTCCGAATAATTGGCTTTCTGCTTGCGGTCATTGAACCATTCTTCTGCCAAACGTTTAAAAGTGCGGTTTTTGCTGTCGGCTTCGGTTTGCTCTAACTGCTTGCGGTGTTCCTGCGGATCGATATTCAGCACCAGCAAAGCGTTATATTCATCTCGTATCTTCCGTGCTTCAATCAGTGATAAATCAGGGTAACGCCCTAAACCCATTTTTAAGCGTTTTTTCGTGTATGGCTGCACATAGATAAAGCGCCATAATTTACCCCCTTTAGGTGACACCAGTAAATGCAATCCGCCACCGTCGGAAAGCAAATATTCTTTTGCTTTTGGTTTGGCGTTTTTGATCTCGGAATCAATAAGCGGTATTACTCTTCTAGCCATATATAACAAGCCTTTCGGTGATTTTAGTTCCCTGTATAAAAAATTATAGTTCCCTATTTTCGGTGTTTTATTCCCTTTTGTTACCTTGAGTAGTTTTATTTTTTATCTTTATATTCATATGATTACGACGTTTTAGTTCCTTTTTTTTTCAGAAAAACAGCAATTTTTGAGAGTAACTTTCGGGAGTTGGGCAAATAGTATAGATCAGGGAACTAAAAAGGGAACTAAAAAAGTGACAAAGAACGATTAAATATGACGAACAGTGACGAATAGATTTATTAAGAAAGGTTGATTTTACTAGGGTTTATCAGGTGAAATGATGAAGTATGAAGACGTGTGATTAATGAATTGGCGGAAGATCATGGGAGTTGAACCCACCCAAGACTGCTGGCAGCCTTAACAGGATTTGAAGTCCTGCCGCTTCACCGGAAACGACGATCTTCCTTCCGTTTTTGCATGTTGATTGCAATATTGTACTGAATTTTAATTGAAATGGCATTAAAATCAACCGATAGAATTGCTTATTTGAGGGAATCGATCCGTTATGAATACGCTTTATCGCCAGTTACCGTCAATCGATAAAATTCTGAATAGCGCACAGGGCGAATTACTGACAGCGCGTTTCGGGCGTTCGGCTGTGGTGAACCAGTTGCGCAGTTTGTTACAACTGGCACGCCGACAGATTGCGCAACAGCAACAGTTGCCGCGCTATTTCAGCGATTTTTCCATATTATATAAAAAATTGGCGCATGATTTGCAGCAGCAACGGCAGGTAGCGATTAAAAAAGTGCATAATTTGACCGGTACGGTGCTGCATACCAATCTGGGGCGGGCGTTATGGGGTCAAGCGGCGCAGCAGGCGGCGTTGGTGGCGATGCAGGAAAACGTGGCGTTGGAATTTGATTTGAGCCAGAGTAAACGCAGCCACCGCGATCAGTATATCAGTGAACTGTTGGCGCCGCTGTGCGGGGCGGAAGCGGTGTGTATCGTCAATAACAATGCGGCGGCGGTACTGTTGCTGTTGGCGACCTTCGCCGCCGGCAAAGAAGTGATTATTTCGCGCGGTGAACTGATTGAGATCGGCGGTGCGTTTCGTATTCCGGATATTATGCAGCAAGCCGGCTGCAAACTGGTGGAAGTCGGCACTACCAACCGCACCCGTTTAACCGATTATGCCGACAATATTACTGAAAATACCGCACTTTTAATGAAAGTTCACAGCAGTAACTATCAGATTTGCGGTTTTACCGAAAGTGTCGGCGAAGCGGATTTGGCACAGTTGGCGCGACAACACCACTTGCCGTTAATCAGTGATTTGGGCAGCGGCGCATTAATTGATCTCAGCGCTTACGGCTTGCCAACCGAACCGACGCCGCAAAAAATGTTGGCGGACGGGGTGGATCTGGTGTCGTTTTCCGGCGATAAATTATTGGGCGGGCCGCAAGCGGGGATTATCGTCGGCAAAAAAGAGTATATCGAGCGTTTGCAGCAGCACCCGCTAAAACGGGCGTTGCGTTGTGATAAAGTTATTCTGGCAGGGTTGGAAGCCACGTTGCGTGATTATCTGTTTAGTGAAAAACTGACCGACAGTAATCCGACTTTAAGGTTATTGACGCAGGATCCGGAGCATTTGCAAACCCTTGCCGAGCCGCTGTTACGCAAATTGCAGGAAAAATTGGGCGCAGATTATGCGTTGCGGATTGAAACCAGTTCGGCGCAGATCGGCAGCGGATCGCAACCGATGTATCGTATTCCGTCGCTGGCGGTGACATTGCAGCCGCACTCGGCAAAAAATGCGGATTTAATGCAGTTAATCCGCTCCTTGAAGCAGTTGAGCCAACCGATTATCGGTCGGATCGAACAACAGAAACTCTGGCTGGATCTGCGCAGCGTCGCCAATCCGCAACAACTTTTGACCACCTTGGACGAACTATGATTATTGTCAGCGCCGGCCATGTCGATCATGGCAAAACCGCACTTATCCAGGCTTTGACCGGCACCGATACCACCCATTTGCCGGAAGAGAAAAAACGCGGCATGACCATTGATCTGGGCTATGCCTATTTACCGTTGGCGGACGGCAGAACGCTTGGTTTTATTGACGTGCCCGGTCACGAACGTTTTTTATCCAATATGCTGGCTGGGCTTGGCGGCGTGGAGTATGCGATGCTGGTCGTCGCTGCGGACGAAGGGATCAAGCCGCAAACCGACGAGCATTTAACACTGTTAAAATTGTTGGATTTTAAGCGGATTATGCTCGTGATCAGCAAGGCGGATAAAGCAGATGCGGCACAGATTGCGCAATTGCAGCAAACCTTGTTTCAGCGATATCCGTTTTTAGCGGATCAGGGGGGCGGTAAAAGTGCGGTTTTTGTCACCTCAGCTGTCAGTGGACAAGGCATTGCCGCACTCAAAAATCATCTTGCCGCACTGGATACCAAGCCAATGGCAGATAAACCGTTCCGCTATGCAATTGACCGCACTTTTCATATCAAAGGCGCCGGAAAAGTAGTGACCGGTACGGCATTTGGCGGGCAGGTGGCAATTGATGACAAATTGTTCTTATCCCGCCAGCTGAAACAGGAAATCAGGGTTAAAAACATCCATGCGCAAAACCAGCAAGCGGCGCGTGGAAGCGCAGGACAACGCTTGGCGCTCAATCTGGCCGGTGTTGATCAAAGCGTGATCGAACGCGGCGATTGGTTGTTTTCCCACGATCAAGCCTACGGCAGCGAACGGATTACCGTGCTGGTGAAGCCGAATACGGGGTTAAAAATCAGTCAGGCAATCCACCTTTATCATGCCGCCAGCCATATCACCGCCAAATTGACATTATTGCAAACGCCCCAATCGGCCCAATCGCAAAGTGCGGTCTGTCTGGCGGAAGTGATCCTGCAATATCCGCTGTTTTTGGCGTTTGGCGACAAATTGATTTTGCGCAGCGGCGACAATAAACAGACTCTTGCCGGCGCAACAGTGCTGGAAATCAATTCGCCGACTCGTTATAAACGCAATCAGGCGCGTTTGGATTATTTATGGCAATTGGCAAACAGTGACAGCAGCGAGCAGCGGCTGGGTTATTATTTGGCACAAGGCTGTCTGGTGCAAAGTGCGGTCTGCTGGACGGAACAACTGAGCGAACCGCACTTTCGACAGTTACAGCAGCGGCTGGGTTTCAGCACTTTTCATCATTATGTATTCAGCCAAGATTACCGCCAACGCCAACAACAGCGCCTGTTGCAAGCGATGCAACTTTATCATCAGCAGCATAGCGATCAACTGGGCGTTTCCAAAGCGCGTTTGCAGCGCATGGCGTGTTTGAAACAGCCTGTCGGGCTGATTTATCAATTGATTGACGAGTTGCTTAACGGCGCACAACTGGCGCAGACGCGCGGCTGGATACATCTGCCCGATCACAAAATCGAATTGAGTGCGGAAGAACAACAACTATGGCAACGGGTCGAAGCCGAATTTTTGGCGGCGCAAGGGCAGGCGCTGTGGGTGCGCGATCTGGCGAAAGCGCTGGCGATAGAGGAGAGCGTGATGCGCAATTTTCTGTATAAAGCCGGTAAACTCGGCTACTTGACCGCAGTGATTAAAGATCGTTTCTTCCTCAGCGAAACGGTTTATGCCTATGCCGATCGGATTAAACAGCATATTGCCCGACACGGCGGCATTTCAGTCAACGAGTTGCGCGATCAACTGCAATTCGGGCGTAAGATGACGGTGCAACTGATTGAATATTTTGATAAGTGCGGTTTTTTATGGCGCAAAGGCGATGTGCATTTGCTGCGTGACGGCGATATTTTTGAAAACGCGTGACCGCACTTTTGTTCCTTTATGCCGCAAAAATCGTTAGAATAGCGCACTAACTTGTTTTTATCCTGATTTTTGAAGAAAGAGAACGGCATTTATGAGCATTTTAACGGTATTAAAATACCCTGACGAGCGCTTGCGCACCAAAGCGGCGGCGGTCGTCGACGTGGACGATTCGATCCGCGCGATTATCGACGATATGTTCGACACCATGTACCACGACGAAGGCATCGGCTTGGCGGCGACGCAGGTCGATATTCATCAGCAAATTATCACGATTGACATCGAAGGCGACAAACAGCGGCAAATCGTGCTGATTAACCCTGAAATTGTCGCCTCGTCCGGCGAAACCGGCATTGAAGAGGGCTGTTTGTCGATTCCGGGCTGTCGTGGCTTGGTGCCGCGTAAAGAGAAAGTGACGGTCAAAGCGCTGGATCGCAACGGGCAGGAATTTACGTTGGAAGCGGACGAACTGCTGGCAATTTGTATTCAGCATGAAATCGATCACTTAAACGGCGTGCTGTTTGTCGATTATTTATCGCCGTTGAAAAGACAGCGGATTAAACAAAAAATGGAAAAACAGAACCGCTTAAATGCCAAATAAACGCGTTGAATAGCCTCTCGATTGAGAGGTTATTTGTTTTATCCCATCATTTTCAGACGACGTAGCACATTATGCAAAAACCTTTAAATATTATCTTCGCCGGCACGCCGGATTTTGCTGCCCAACATTTGCAGGCGCTGTTGAACAGCCAACACCGTGTGATCGCGGTTTACACCCAACCGGACAAGCCGGCGGGACGCGGCAAAAAATTGCAGCAAAGTGCGGTTAAGCAACTGGCGCAACAACACGGTTTAGCGCTTTATCAGCCGAAATCGTTACGCAATGCCGAAGCGCAGCAACAATTAAGTGCATTAAACGCCGATGTCATGGTGGTGGTGGCATACGGCCTGCTGCTGCCGCAAGCGGTATTGGACGCACCGCGTTTGGGCTGTCTGAACGTACACGGTTCGCTGTTGCCGCGTTGGCGCGGCGCGGCGCCGATTCAAAGAGCGGTTTGGGCAGGTGACCAACAGAGCGGCGTGACCATTATGCAGATGGATATCGGCTTGGATACCGGCGATATGCTGCATAAAGTCAGCTGTCCGTTGGCGGCGGACGAAACGTCCGCTTCGTTGTATCAAAAACTGGCGCAAATTGCGCCGAGTGTGTTGCTTGAGGTGTTGGACGGACTGCAAAGCGGCAAATTTAAGCCGGAAAAACAAGATGAAGCGCACAGCAATTATGCGCAAAAATTAAGCAAGGAAGAGGCAAGACTGGATTGGCGGTTATCGGCGGTGCAGTTGGAACGCTGTATTCGCGCCTTTAATCCGTGGCCGATCAGCTATTTTGTCACCCGCGACGGCGAGCAACAGGCGCAAACGGTTAAAGTGTATCAAGCGCAAGTTTTACCGCATATCGATAAAGCACCCGGCACGATTTTAGCGGCGGATAAAAACGGCATTCAGATCGCCACCGCCGACGGTGTGTTGAATTTAACCGTGTTGCAACCGGCAGGCAAAAAACCGATGGGGGCGCAGGATTTGCTCAACTCGCGCCGTGATTGGCTGCCGATCGGCACAATTTTGGAATAATCATTATGAAGCACGCTAAATCCGCCGCAACCGCTGCCACAGCTTCCGCCCCGCATAAAAAACGGACGGCGGCATTATCCACCCGTGCGCTTGCCGCGCAGATTCTGCTGCAAGTGCTGGATCAAGGCAAATCCTTGTCGGCGTTGCTGCCCGAAGCTGCGGCGCAGGTGAAGCCGCAGGATCAACCGCTGCTGCAAGAAATCTGTTTCGGCATTTGCCGTGTGTTGCCGCGTTTGGAACGGATTATTGCCCTGTTGCTGAGCAAACCGTTGAAAGGCAAAACCCGAATCGTACATTGTCTGCTGCTGGTCGGTTTGTACCAACTGTTATATCTGCGCATTCCGCCGCACGCTGCGGTGGACGAAGTGGTCAATGCGGCTGCGGCGTTGAAATCCGACGGTTTCCGTTCGTTGTTGAACGGTGTGTTGCGCCGCTTTTTGCGTGAGCAGGAGTCGATTCTGGCAACAGTGGACAAACATTGGCAAACCTTGCACCCTGAATGGCTGGTGAATCAGCTGAAAAAGGATTATCCGCAGCAGTGGCGGCAAATCGTCGAAGCCAACAACCAAAAACCGCCGATGTGGTTACGGGTCAATCAGCAATACTGTTCGAGCGAAGCGTATCTGGCGTTACTGGCGCAACACGGCATTGCCGCGCAAGCTGTCGCCGATCAACCTGATTGTGCGATTCGTTTGCAAAGTGCGGTCAGCGTTAATCAGCTGCCGCACTTTGCGCAAGGTTGGGTCACGGTGCAGGACTGTCACGCTCAATGGGCGGGTTTGCTGCTTGAGCCGCAAAACGGCGAGTTGATTTTAGATGCCTGTGCCGCGCCCGGCGGCAAAACCACCCATATTTTGCAGTTGGCGCCGCAAGCCGATGTTATTGCGCTTGATGTGGAAGCCGCGCGTTTGCAGCGGGTCAAAGAAAATTTGCAGCGCTTAAACCAACAGGCACAAGTGATTTGCGGCGATGCGGCGCAGCCGCAACAGTGGTTGGCGGACGGCGTGATGTTCGATCGGATTCTGCTTGATGCGCCTTGTTCCGCCACCGGCGTGATTCGTCGTCACCCCGATATCAAATGGTTGCGCCAAGAGCAGGATATTGCGGCGTTGAGTGCGTTGCAACAGCAGATTTTAACCGCACTTTGGACACGTTTGAAAAGCGGCGGCACATTGTTATATGCCACCTGTTCGGTGTTAAAACAGGAAAACCAGCGGCAGATCGACGATTTTGTCGCGCAACACGCCGATGCCGAGCCGGTCGCGATATTCGGACAACAACATGCCGGCGGAAAACAGTTTTTGCCTGAAGAACAGGGCGGCGACGGCTTCTTTTATGCTAAATTAATCAAAAGGGCTTAATTTAGGGACAGGCTATGAAAATCATCATTCTCGGTGCCGGACAGGTCGGCGGCACATTGGCGGAAAATCTGGTGAGCGAAGATAACGATATCACCGTGATCGACAGCAACCAAGAGCGCTTGAACAATTTGCAGGATAAATTCGATTTACGCGTTATTCTCGGCAATGCCTCGTCGCCGCGCGTGCTGCGTGAGGCCGGTGCCGCCGATGCGGATATGCTGGTGGCGGTCACCAGCTCCGATGAAACCAATATGATTGCCAGCCAAATCGCCTATACCTTGTTCGGTACGCCGAGCAAAATCGCCCGCATTCGCGAAAACGAATATATCCGTGAAAAAGACAAACTGTTTCAGGCGGACGTGATCCCGATTGATCATATTATCGCGCCGGAAAAGCTAGTGATTGACGATATTGCCCGTTTGATCGACTATCCCGGCGCATTGCAAATCGCCCATTTTGCCGATGAGCGCATCAGTTTGGTGGCGGTGAAAGCCTACTACGGCGGTCCGCTGGTCGGCTATGCGATTTCCGCCTTGAAAGAACATTTACCGCACTTGGACGCACGGATTGTGTCGATAACGCGTCAAGAACGCTATATCCGACCGCAAGCCTCGACGATTATCGAAGCCGGTGACGAAGTGGTGTTCATCTGCGCCACCCCTTATATTCGCGCGGTGATGAGCGAATTGCAGCGCTTGGAGCGCCCGTACCGACGGGTGATGATTATCGGCGGCGGCAATATCGGCGCCGGTTTGGCGAAATATCTGGAAGAGCGCTGTCGGGTCAAATTAATCGAACGCAATCCGCAACGGGCGGAACAGCTGGCGGAAAAGCTGTCAAAAACGCTGGTTTTTGCCGGCGACGCTTCCGATCAATCGTTGCTGTTTGAAGAGCATATTGAAAATATTGATGTTTTTATCGCCTTAACCAGTGATGACGAAGCCAATATTATGGCGGCGCTGCTGGCAAAACGCTTGGGGGCGGCGAAAGCGATGGTGCTGATTCAGCGGATTGCTTATTTAAACCTGATTCAAGGCGGTACGATCGATATCGGTTTTTCGCCGCAACAAGCGACGATCTCCGCTCTGCTCGGTCATGTACGCAAAGGCGATGTGCGCAATGTGGTCACTCTGCGCAAAGGCAATGCCGAAGCAATCGAAATTGTGGCGCACGGCGATTTGGAAACCTCCCATGTGGTCGGACGCAAAATTGCCGAGCTGAAACTGCCGGCCGGTTGTATTATCGGCGCTATTTTGCGCGGCGAAGAGGTGATTATCGCCGGCAATCATCTGATTATCGAAGACAACGACCATGTTATCCTGTTTCTGAACGATAAAAAGCAAGTGCCGGAAATCGAAAAATTGTTCCAGCCGACACCATTTTTTATTTAAATCAGATAAGCCGTTGCTCATGATAGGAAAATATAAAATTTACAGAAATATAACTTTACATTTTTATATTAGTAACTATAATACCGCCGACAAAACAATCTGATTATATTTTATACAAGCACAAGGATCATTTATTATGAGCATGATGAAAGAGTTTCGTGAATTTGCAATGCGTGGCAATGTTGTGGATATGGCAGTCGGTGTGATCATCGGCGGCGCATTCGGCAAAATCGTCAGTTCGTTAGTCGGCGACATCGTGATGCCGGTATTGGGCATCTTCACCGGCGGTGTTGATTTCAAAGATTTAAATATCGTTTTACAGGAAGCGGTGGGCGAAACGCCGGCTGTAACCTTAAACTATGGTGCATTCATTCAAAATATCTTTGATTTCGTTATTGTTGCTTTCGCCATCTTTATGATGATCAAAGCGTTAAACAAATTAAAACGCGAGCAACCGGCGGAAGAAGAAGCTCCGGCTGAACCTTCAAGCGAAGAAAAATTGTTAACTGAAATTCGTGATTTATTGAAAAAATAATTAATCGAATTTAGACAAAACCAACCCTTTCAGTGCAATCTGAAAGGGTTTTTTTACAATTATTTGGTCAAAATTACAACTTAACTGCATTTTATATTGTCTAAATTCACGATTTTCATCTTATTTTGAAAAACCGCAAATTTAATTTAAAAGGAATTTAACGATGGCATTCGCAATTAAAAAAAGCGTATTCACGGCTTTCGCCGCAACCGCACTTTTCTTCTCATTGCCAAGTTTTGCCGCCGACGGCGCAACCGTCAGCAAAACGGTGCAGTTTAACAAAGGCGAAAGTTCGGCGACTTATCAAGGCAAAATCAAGGGCAATGATTACGACAGTTATTTTTTCACCGCCAAAAAAGGGCAGATCTTAAATGCCGTTTTGGACAGCAATGCTCACGCAGAAATGGTGTTGTTTGGGCAAGATGGCTATGTGGTCGGCGACAGCTATGTGCTGCCGCAAAACGGAAAATACGAAGTGCGGATCTTCCAAATGCGCACCTTCGCCCGTCGCGGCACCGAATCGCCTTACTCGCTCACCATTGAGATCCTCAACCCGAGCGATAAAACCGCCGTTGGCAGTGAAGCAGAAAAAACGCGGGCAATCGAAAAATGGGTTTACGCCTGCCGCGATAATAAAGTCCTTGAGGTGGTTTATGTTAACAGTGCAGAGCAAAATTATGCGGTAATTAGCCAAATGGGCGAACTGATTCCGATGGAAATCATCCCGATGGCATCAGGTGCGAATTATCAGGCAATCAATCCGGATTACAGCTATAAACTTTACACCAAAGGCAACACTGCCGATTTGGTTGAAAGCGATGATAAACCGGTTTTGAGTGGTTGTGTGGCGGAATAAAATTTCTGCTTGGTGCGGCGCAATTTATTGGCGCGAAGCCTTATTGGGCGTGCCGGGGATTGTGCTGGTGCTGGCATTCAGCGATGTGTTCAACAGCACGCAGTTGGTGGTGATGTTGGGCGCGGCTATTGCAAATCGGCTGCACCATGTTGTTTGCCTATTTCAGCCCGAAAAATGCCGCGCCGCTGCCCGACACGTCGCCGATTGCTGCCAATCAATCATGGCGATTTGTCATTGCAACCGCAGTTGCGGTTGCTACAGCCTTATGCAGTGCGCAATATTTTGGTCTAAAAAATGACTACTGGGCGCCGATGTCGGCATTTTTGATTCTCCGTCCGGTTGCGCAAGCCACCCTCGCGCGTGGTATCAACCGCTTAATTGGCACATTGCTCGGCTGCGTGGTGGCAACCTTGCTGATTTACACTTTTCACGATAGCTTGCCGATATTGGTCTTTTTCCTACTCTTAACCGTCGCCTCCGCCTTGGCAATGCAACGGGCGCACTACGGACTGTTCAGTTTTATGGTCTCCGCCACCATTGTGCTGCTGATCGCCCTCGGTCATGGCGACCCCATCGCCACCACCGAACACCGCCTTATCGCCACCCTGCTTGGCGGCGGCATTGCGATAACGATGGCAAAAATTTTTCGTCTTTAACCGATTTTGCGATCCCTATTCCAAAAATAATCCGCATGACAAGGCAAAAACGCTGAGCGTTGGCAGAATGGCTCACTGTTTTTTCTTTTGTGAAGATGATGCCAATGCCGTTAGAACTATTACTTCGTTTAAATCAAATTCCGCAACTGGGTGCAAGTGCGGTACTGCGGCTGTTAAAGCGCGTACCGATGACCGATCTCTTGAATTATCGCCACGCCGAACTGGCTGCGTTAGGCTGGAATTCGCAGCAGATTCAGCGCTGGTTGCAGCCGAAACAGGAATATATCCAGCCGGTGTTGGTGTGGTTGGAGCAAAGTGCGGTCAATCAAGTGATCACGATTTTTGATGAAGATTATCCCTATTTGCTGAAACAGAGTGGTTCTGCGCCATTGATTCTTTATCTGCAAGGTGACCGCACTTTGTTGAACGAACCCCAGATCGCAATGGTCGGCAGTCGTGATTGTTCCGATTACGGTGAATATTGGAGCCGCTATTTTGCTGCGCAGCTGAGCTTGCAGGGGTATGTGATCACCAGCGGCATGGCGTTGGGAATCGACAGTTACAGCCATCAGGCGGCGTTGACTGCCGGCGGCAAAACCATCGCCGTATTGGGCAGCGGTTTGAATCAAATTTATCCGAAACGCAACCGCAAACTGGCGCAACAGATTAGCGAACAAGGCGCGTTGGTATCGGAATTTATTCCCGATCAAGCGCCGTTGGCGGAAAATTTTCCGCGCCGGAATCGGATTATCAGCGGTCTGAGTTTAGGCACGTTGGTTGTCGAGGCGGACGTAAAGAGCGGTTCGCTGATCACCGCCCGTTATGCGTTGGAGCAAAATCGTGAGGTGTTCGCCTTGCCCGGTGCGGTTCAAAACCGCTTCAGTCGCGGTTGCCACAGTTTGATTAAGCAGGGTGCATTGCTGGTGGAAAGTTATCAAGATATTTTGGAAAATCTGTCCTCTGATCTGTGGCAAAACCAACCGCTTAAACCCGAGCCGCAACTGGTCAAGCAACAGTTAACCGAGCAAAGCGTGACCGCAGCGATAACAATCGCTGTAAAGCCGACACAACCCACGAAAAGTGCGGTCGCTTATCCGGAGTTATACCGCCATATCGGCTACCAACCGATCAGCGCCGATGATTTGGCGACTGCCGCAAATCTACCGATTGCGGAAATCCTTTCGCAACTGTTGGAGTTAGAACTGGAAGGTGCGATCTGCACGGTCAGCGGAGGGTATTGCCGATGTTAGAAATTATTTTGTGTGTATAATTGGGGTGGTTAGGTAGTATTATGAAATCGATCTAATCAAAGAACTTAAAGCAAACGGTTGGAGTTTATACGGCATCGAAAAGGTGATCACCAAATTTGGTATTCGGCGAAAACTAAGAAACGGTTTTCTGTTCCTCATCCAAAGAGCCATTTGCCGGTCGGCACGTTAAAAGCGATAAAAAAATCAGCAGGGATTTAACCCTTTGTTTTAGGAGGAGAAATGTTATTTACAGTGGGTGTTGAATATCCTAAACGTGAGAATGAAGCTTATGGAATGATGGTTCCGGCACTATTTGATCAACCGAATTGATAGCAGAGTTGGGGCAAGCGGTGGGCGATATCGTGATCGTAGCCATTTTCTGGCTGTCGCATCACAGCATGAATTAACCGCGTAATGGCAATATTTTCGCACATTTTTTGCCGAGTAATCCGATTCAAGGTAAGATAAGCACATTCATCAATTCACCGCGATACGCTATGCATAAACGTTCCCTTTTTGAAACTCAGCCGCGCCAAGCCGAACTTTGTCCGAAGTGCGGGGCGGCGTTGCAGTTGAAGCAGGGCAAAAAAGGGCTGTTTTTGGGGTGCACGGCTTATCCTGCCTGTGATTATTTAAAGCCGTTGCAGCAAAGCGAGAGCAAAATTCTGAAAGTGTTGCCGCAGGCTTGTCCGCAGTGCGGCAATCCGTTGGTGCTGCGGCAGGGGCATTACGGTATGTTTATCGGTTGCAGCCATTTTCCGGAGTGCCATTACATCGTGCATGAGCAGGCGGAAAATGAAGCGCCGTCGGCAGAAAGCGTTCCGTGTCCGTCTTGCGGCAGTGGGCAGTTGGTGGCGCGGCGCGGACGGCAGGGCAAGGTGTTTTATGCCTGTGATCGTTTTCCGCAGTGCCGGTTTAACTTGCCGCATAAACCGGAACGGTGCGCCTGTCCGAAGTGCGGTTACAGCCTGTCGTTTCAACGGCAAGACGGTGACTATCAATGTTGCAACAAGGCTTGCCGCCATCAATTTCATCTTGAATAATTTATGAATTACAGCATTAATCAATTAGCAGATTGTATTAAACAACAACAGGTTATCGCTTATCCTACCGAAGCGGTTTTCGGCTTGGGCTGCGATCCGTACAGCGAAAGTGCGGTTTTGAAACTGTTGGCGTTGAAACAACGTCCGTCGGAAAAGGGCTTGATTGTCATCGCTCCGCACTTGCCGTTGTTGTTGCCGTTTATCGACCAAACGCGATTGAATGATGAGCAATGGCAGCGTTTGCAGGCGGAATATGATCGCCCGCTGACGTGGCTGGTGCCGAAAAGTGCGGGCACGCCTGATTTTCTCAGTGGCAAATTCGACAGTATTGCGGTGCGTTTGTGCCGGCATCCGGCGGTGACCGCACTTTGCGAGGCCGCACAAACCGCGTTAACGTCAACCAGCGCGAATCTGAGCGGTATGCCGCCTTGCCGCACGGCGGCGGAGGTGCGGGCGCAATTCGGAGCGGATTTTCCGGTGCTGGAAAGTGCGGTCGGCGGTGCGCAAAAACCTTCGCAGATTCGTGATATTTTGACTAATCGGCTGATTCGGGCATAACATGAAAACAGAATTAATCGTCAATGCGGATATTGTGCTGCGGCAACTGCAGGAAAGCGATGCGAAAAGCGTGTTTGCCGCAATCGATCAAAACCGTGTGCATTTGGGGCGGTGGCTGCCGTTTGTCAATTGGACGCAGCAAGTAGATGATTCCCTTGAGTTTATCCGTTCGTTAAAAAAGAGAAAAGCGGAGCAGGTATTCAAGATTGTCTATCGGGGCGAATTTGCCGGTTTAATCGGTTTTAATGCGTTGGACAGCGGCAACTTGAAATTGGAAATCGGTTATTGGCTGATCGAACGCTTGCAGAAAAGGGGCATTATCATCCGCTCGACGGCGGTGTTGGTCGATTATGCCTTGACCGATTTGCAGATGAATCGGGTGCAAATCAATTGTGCGGTCGGCAATGTGGCGAGCCGTAACGTGCCGCAGCGCTTGGGGTTTAGGTTGGAAGGGATTCAGCGTGACGGGATTTTGTTGGCGGACGGCGCTTTTGTCGATTGCGAAATTTACAGTATGTTAAAACGGGAATGGAAAAGGTGATACACAAGATGAACAACTACGCCGTGTGGGGCAATCCGATCGCCCAAAGCAAATCACCGGAAATCCAACAACATTTTGCCGCGCAACAAGCTATCGACTTGGCTTATGAACGCAAATTGGGCGATGAAGTGCGGTTTGAGCAGCAGCTCGCCGATTTTTTTGCTGACGGCGGGCAGGGGTGTAATATCACCGCCCCCTTTAAAGCGCGCGCGTTTGCTTTGGCGGATTTGCACAGTGAACGCTGTTTGACAGCAGAAGCTTGTAATACCCTAAAAAAATTGCCCGACGGACGGTTATACGCCGACAACACCGACGGCGCCGGTTTGGTCAGCGATTTGCAACGTTTGGGCTGGTTGCAGCCGCAGCAGAATATCTTGATTCTCGGCGCAGGCGGTGCAACTAAAGGCGTGCTGCTGCCGCTCTTACAGGCGCAACAGCAGATTACGCTGGCAAATCGCACTTTAGCCAAGGCACAACAACTGGCTGATAAATTTCAGTCCCACGGCAGTATTCAAGCGGTCGAATTGGATCATATTCCCGAGAAGCGGTTTGATGTGATTATCAATGCTACTTCATTAGGATTACAAGGGAAAGTGGTTGAAATTAAAGCGGAAATTATGCAAAAGTGCGGTCTGGCGTATGATATGCAATATGCCAAAGGTTCGGACACGCCCTTTATCGCTTGGGCGAAACAGTGCGGCGCAGCCCAAACCGCCGACGGCATCGGTATGTTGATCGGACAAGCGGCGCACGCCTTTGAATTGTGGTTCGGGGTGATGCCTGAGGTTTCGGCGCTACTGAAAATACGCTGAAACTGTGATGTAGGTAGATGTTTTGTTATTTAGATGTTATATAAAATCGGTTATGTAAATTTTTTATAGTACAATTTCATTGTAATATTGCTGTAACCTTTAATTAAACATAAAGAGGGGTAGTATCGTGATGAAAGAGACAAAAAGTGGTGAAGGCAGTAAATTTTTACGCACGGTTGAGTGGCTGGGAAATGCTTTGCCACATCCGGTAATCCTGTTTTTTTATTTTATCGTTATTCTTCTTATTTTTTCCGCTGTCGGCGAAGCTTTAGGGGTTTCGGTATTGGATCCGCGTCCGGAGGGGGCGAAAGGACGCTCCGCTGACGGCATGATTTATGTGGTCAGCTTATTAAACCAAGACGGTCTGATTAAAATCCTTACTAATTTGGTTAAAAACTTCACCAACTTTGCACCGTTGGGAACGGTTTTGGTGGCTTTGCTTGGGGTTGGGATCGCAGAAAAGGCGGGATTGTTGTCGGCGACCATGCGCTTGGTGGTGATGAAAGCGCCGAAAAAACTCACAACCTTAGCCATTGTTTTTGCCGGAATTATGTCGAATACCGCCGCAGAATTAGGCTATGTGGTGTTAATTCCGTTATCAGCCATTATCTTCCACTCTTTGGGGCGGCATCCGTTGGCGGGCTTGGCGGCGGCATTTGCCGGTGTGTCGGGCGGCTATTCTGCCAATTTATTATTGGGAACCATTGATCCGTTGTTGGCGGGGATTACCCAACAAGCGGCACAAATCATTGATCCAAGTTATACGGTCGGTGTTGAAGCCAACTGGTATTTTATGTTTGCCAGCACTTTTGTCATTTCGATTATCGGTTATTGGATCACGGAAAAAGTGGTTGAGCCGCAATTAGGCCCTTACAATGCTAGCTTGGGCAGTGAGGAAATCGCCGCAAAACAGTCTTCCCAATTGACCTCATTAGAGAAAAAAGCCTTGTTGTATGCAGCGGCGACTTTTTTATTTTTGTGCCTGTTGTTGGCGCTCAGCGTCGTGCCGGAAAACGGTATCTTGCGTGATCCGCAAACAAAATTGGTCAGCGGTTCGCCGTTTTTGAAATCCATCGTCGTATTTATTTTCGTTCTGTTCGCTGTGCCGGGGATTGTTTATGGTTGGGTGGCAAAAACCATTCGTTCGAATAAAGACGTGGTTGACGCCATGGCGGAGTCAATGAGCACGTTGGGTTTGTATTTGGTGATTATTTTCTTTGCTTCCCAATTTGTCGCATTTTTTAATTGGACCAATATTGGGCAGGTTATCGCAGTGAAAGGTGCGAATTTTTTAAATGAAATTGGTTTGCACGGCGGTTTACTGTTTATGGGATTCATTTTAATCTGTGCCTTTATCAACCTGATGATTGGATCCGCTTCCGCACAATGGGCGGTCACCGCGCCGATTTTCGTTCCGATGTTGATGTTGGCTGGTTATTCGCCGGAAATCATTCAAGCGGCTTATCGTATCGGCGATTCGGTAACCAATATTATTACGCCGATGATGAGTTATTTCGGCTTGATCATGGCAACGGTGATTAAATATCGTAAAGATGCCGGCGTGGGAACCTTGGTTTCGATGATGTTGCCGTATTCGATGGCATTTTTGGCAGCCTGGTCAACGTTATTTTTCTTATGGGTGTTTGTATTCGGTTTGCCGGTCGGACCGGGATCGCCGATTCATTATCCGAGCTAAATGCCGTTAAATCATAAGAGAAAGGCTCAACGTTTTTATACTGTTGAGCCTTTAAATTAGGGGATGACGGGTAGAAAATTAAGCAAAGATTTTGAAACGTTGCTCGTCGTCGATATAAGTTTTCTCACCGGCTGGCGCTTCAATGCTGCCGAACGGCATTTGCGCACGCAGTTTCCAGCTTGCCGGAATGTCCCAGGTTTTCGCCACTTCTTCGTCAATAATCGGGTTGTAATGTTGTAGCGTTGCGCCCAAACCGGCTTCTGCTAATGCTAACCAAACCGCATATTGTGCGATGCCGCTGGCTTGTTCCGACCAAATCGGGAAGTTTTCGGCGTAAGCGGCAAATTGTTGTTGTAAGCCGGCTACCACGTCTTGATCTTCAAAATATAATACCGTGCCGAAACCGGCTTTAAAGCAGTTGTTAACTTTGGTTTCGGTGGCGGCGAAAGCGTCTGCCGGTACGATTTTACGCAACGTGTCCAGCACGATATTCCACAGTTTTTCATGCTCGGCGCCGAATAAAATCACTGCGCGGGAAGATTGCGAATTAAAGGAAGACGGGGCTTCGCGCACCGCACTTTTGATTAATGCGCTTAATTGATCCTGTGATAGCGTGACGTTTTTGCCGATAGCATAAATAGAGCGGCGGGTTTTTTGTAATTCGGTAAATGCGGACATATTATTTTCTCCTGATTTTAGGGTCGTTTTTAGTATCTTATTTTGAATAATCGGGGTTGTAAATGGTAAAAATGTTGATACATCATTTCACCACAGGAAATTATCAGGTGCAAAAGTGCGGTTTGCAAGCGGATAAAATAGTAATTAAAGCGATTTAATAACGATTTTTTAAAACAAATTGCTTTTTTTAAATGAAAGTTTGCTATATAGTTTCAACGGTTAGATATTATCTATTCTTATTATTTTTATATACCATATTATTTTAGGAGGTTGAAGTATGGCTCAACAACATACGCCGTCTTCACGTGAAACATTTTCCGGGCGTCGCGCTTTTATTATTGCGGCGATTGGTTCTGCGGTCGGGTTGGGAAACATTTGGCGTTTTCCGTATATTACTTATGAAAATGGCGGCGGTGCATTTATTATTCCTTACGTTGTCGCGTTGCTGACCGCAGGAATTCCGTTGTTGTTTTTGGATTATGCTATCGGGCATAAATATCGTGGTGCAGCACCGCTGTCTTTCCGTCGTATGACCCGCAGTTTAGAGACATTCGGTTGGTGGCAGGTGATGATTAATATCATTATCGGCACTTACTATGCGGTAGTGTTGGGTTGGGCGGCGATGTACACCTACTACTCGTTCACTGGCGCATGGGGTACGAATCACGCGGATTTCTTTTTTAAAGAGGTTCTGCAAATGGCTGATGCGGGGGTGAGTTTTGACTTTGTCGGCACGGTAACCGGACCGTTGATCGCGGTGTGGTTGGTCTGTTTGGGCATTTTGGCACTTGGCGTACAAAAAGGGATTGGTAAATCCGCAGCGGTGATTATGCCGTTGTTGATTGTGATGTTCTTTATTTTAGTCGGCACCTCATTAACGTTAGAGGGCGCGGCGAAAGGCTTAGATGCGCTGTTCACACCGGACTGGTCGAAATTATATGATCCAAAAGTCTGGATTGCCGCCTACAGCCAAATCTTCTTCTCCTTATCGATTTGTTTCGGAATTATGATTACCTATGCTTCTTACTTGAAGCCGAAAACCGATTTAAGCGGTTCGGGCTTGGTGGTTGGTTTTGCCAACAGCTCATTTGAAGTATTGGCAGGTATCGGTGTATTTGCAGCATTGGGCTTTATTGCGACCGCAAATAACCAACAAGTATCCGAAGTGGCAACATCGGGCATCGGTTTGGCGTTTATCGCTTTCCCGGCGATTATTGATAAAGCCGGCTGGATTATCGGTGTATTGTTCTTCGGTTCTTTGACTTTTGCTGCTTTGACCTCGCTAATTTCGGTGCTGGAAGTGATTATCGCGGCGGTGCAAGATAAGTTGCAAGCGCGTCGTGCCAAAGCGGTATTTATCGTTGGCGTACCGATGATGTTGGCATCGGTGTTGCTGTTTGGTACAACTACCGGCTTGCCGATGTTGGATGTGTTTGATAACTTCGTGAATAAATTCGGTATCGTGGCAGTGGCGTTATTCTCAATCCAAGCAATAGTTTTAACCAACAACTTGCCGCAACTGCGCGCGCACATTAACAGCGTTTCCTCATTCCAGTTGGGCAAATGGTGGGAAATCGTGGTCGGCGTAGTTACGCCGGTGGTGCTGTCGTATATGCTGTTAAGCGAAGTTAGTGATGTGTTGAAAAACGGCTACGGCGGCTATCCGACGTGGTTTGTAAACACGTTTGGTTGGGGCATGGCGATTGGCTTGATCGTGGTTTCACATCTGCTATCTAAATTGGCATGGAAACACGAAACTATTGATTTTACAAAAGGACATAAAAAATGAGTACCAGTGCAATTATCATGATGACTGTCGCCCTTGTGATTATTTGGGGCGGATTAGTGGTTTCGATTAAACGTTTATCGAAAGAATAAGCCATATTTTTAACAGCTCAACCGCACTTTTGTTGAATAAAACCACAAAAGTGCGGTATTTCGAATAAAAAAGCGCCGGTCGGAAAATTTTCGCAAAAAAGTGAGAAAAAGGGGTTGCAAAGATTTGCCGAATGTCTATAATGCGCACCTCACAACGACGCAGCGTTCTGTTTAAGAGGTTGGCGGTTGTGACTGTTCTTTAACAATATATCAGACAATCTGTGTGGGCACTTGTGCAAGGCATTGGTAATTAAAAAAGATTTAAAAACTAAAGTCTTAATGAGTGCTGATAGTAAATTCATAAT
>NZ_FWWV01000029.1 GCF_900176075.1 Pasteurella testudinis DSM 23072 | reverse complement strand
AAGTGCGGAGCAATTATCGCACAGTATTCGCGGTCATTGGGAAGTGGAGAATAAGGCGCACTGGGTGCTGGATATGGTCTATCGGGAAGATGATTGTGTGATAAGCAAGGATGACGGCGCGGAGAATATGGCGATATTGCGCCGTTTTGCGTTGAATTTATCGCGGCTTCACCCGGCTAAAATGAGTATGCGGATGAAGCTGAAAGCAGCGGGTTGGTCAGATGAATTCAGGTCAGAGCTGATGTTTGGTGTTGTTGGTTGATTATTAGACAAAGTGCGCGGTTGCCCTGACCTATCTATAAAACTTCATAATCCAAGGTTCACTCACTATTCATTAAGTAGTAAACTACCCCTCTTACCGCTCTTTTATGGCTTTTAAACGACAAAAGGTGATTTATGCAACCCTATTTAATTGCTCCTTCGATTCTCTCTGCCGATTTGGCGCGTTTGGGAGAGGATGTCAAAACGGTGTTGAACGCCGGTGCTGACGTGATTCATTTTGATGTGATGGACAACCACTATGTGCCGAACCTGACTTTCGGGCCGGCGGTGTGCAAGGCATTGCGCGATTACGGCATTACCGCGCCGATTGATGTGCATTTGATGGTGAAGCCGGTCGATCGGATTATTCCGGATTTTGCCGCGGCAGGGGCGGATTACATCACCTTTCACCCCGAGGCCAGCGAGCATATCGACCGCACTTTGCAGTTGATCCGCGATTGCGGCTGCAAATCGGGCTTGGTGCTTAATCCGGCGGCGCCGTTGTCTTATTTGGATTATGTGATGGATAAGGTCGATGTGATTTTGCTGATGTCGGTCAATCCAGGCTTTGGCGGACAGTCGTTTATTCCGGCGACGTTGGATAAATTGCGCCAAGTGCGGTCGCGGATTGATCAAAGCGGGTTTGATATCCGTTTGGAAGTGGACGGCGGCGTAAAAGTCAACAATATTGCACAAATCGCCGCCGCCGGTGCGGATATGTTCGTGGCGGGTTCGGCAATTTTCGATCAGCCGGATTATGCCGACGTCATCAACGCCATGCGGCAACAATTGGCAAGCGTGGAAAAGCAGTAAGAAGGAAGAGTAGCGATGAGTCAGTTTAAAGTAATCGGTTTCGATCTTGACGGAACCTTGGTCGACAGCTTGCCGGATTTGGCATTATCAATCAATCAGGCGTTTGCCGAGATCGGACTGCCGCAAGCGCCGCAAGAGTTGGTGTTGACTTGGATCGGCAACGGTGCCGATGTATTGCTCGTGCGAGCGCTTGAGTGGAGTGGCGCAAATCTGGACGAAGAACAAATCCGGCAACTGAAAAGACGTTTCGGTTTTTATTACGGCGAAAATATTTGCAATAAAAGCCGCCTGTTCCCGAATGTGAAAGTGACGCTGGAAACCTTGAAAGCACAGGGTTATACGTTGGCGGTGGTCACCAATAAACCGACCAAACATGTACAGCCGGTGCTGGCGGCGTTCGGCATCGATCATTTGTTTTCCGAGTTGTTGGGCGGACAATCGCTGCCGGCGATTAAACCGCACCCTGCGCCGCTGTATTATTTATGCGGCAAATTCGGGATCTACCCGAAACAGTTGCTGTTTGTCGGCGATTCGAAAAATGATATTCTGGCGGCGCATAATGCAGGCTGTGCGGTAGTCGGGCTGACTTACGGCTATAATTACAACATTCCGATCAGCGAAGCCGCTCCGGATTGGGTTTTCGATGATTTTGCCGATATTTTAACGGTTATTAACTAACTTTAGCGACACATTAGCGATAGAAAAAGACATCAGTAAGGGAAAAAAATGAGTAAAAAACCTGTGGTATTCAGCGGCGTGCAGCCGTCGGGCGAATTGACAATCGGCAACTATTTGGGCGCGCTGCGCCAATGGGCGAAAATGCAAGACGAATTCGACTGCCTGTTCTGTATCGTTGATTTACACGCCATCACCGTGCGCCAAGATCCGCAAGCCTTGCGCAATGCGACGTTAGACACCTTGGCGATTTACCTTGCCGCCGGTATCGATCCGCAGAAAAGCACGATTTTCGTGCAATCGCATGTGCCGCAGCACACCCAGCTGGCGTGGGTGCTGAATTGCTACTCCTATTTCGGCGAAATGAGCCGCATGACCCAGTTTAAAGACAAATCCGCCCGTTACGAAGAAAACGTCAACGTTGGTCTGTTTGCCTATCCGGTGTTAATGGCGGCGGATATTTTGCTTTATCAAGCGAACCAAGTGCCGGTCGGCGATGATCAACGTCAACATTTGGAGATCACCCGTGATATTGCCCAGCGTTTCAACGCACTGTATGAAAATACGTTTATCGTGCCGGAAGCGTTTATTCCGAAAGCCGGCGCGCGCGTGATGTCGCTGTTGGAACCGACCAAGAAAATGTCGAAATCCGATGATAACCGTAACAATGTGATTGGGTTGTTGGAAGATCCGAAAGCGGTGGCGAAAAAAATCAAAAGAGCGGTCACCGACTCCGATGAGCCGCCGGTGGTGAAATACGACCGTGAAAATAAAGCCGGAGTTTCTAACCTATTGGATATTTTATCCGGCGTGACCGGCAAAAGTATCGCCGAGTTGGAAGCGGAGTTTGATGGCAAAATGTATGGGCATTTGAAAAGTGCGGTCGCTGATGAAGTGTCGCAGATGTTGAGCGAATTACAGCAACGCTTCCACCATTTCCGCAATGACGAAGCGCTGTTAAACCAAATTCTCCGTGACGGCGCGGCAAAAGCGCAAGCCCGTGCCGCCGCAACGCTGGATAAGGTTTATCAAGCGGTCGGATTTGTGGCAAGAACGTAAAAGTGCGGTTGGCGGCATAAGAGAGGAAAACATGACATATCCGGTTGATTTACATACGCATACCATTGCTAGCAGCCATGCTTACAGCACGTTGCATGAGTATATCGTGGTCGCCAAACAACGCGGGATCCGCCTGTTTGCCAATACCGATCATGGTCCGGCACTGGGCGACGCACCGCATGAATGGCACTTTTCCAATCTGGCGATTCTGCCGCGTTTTATCGACGGCGTCGGTATTTTGCGCGGTATCGAAGCCAATATTCTGAACGTTGACGGTGAAACTGACTGCAATGATCGAATGCGTCGTTCGCTGGATCTGGTGTTGGCGGGCTTTCATCCGCCGTCGATTCAACCGAGTACGCGCGACGATCACACTGAAGCGCTGATTAACTGTATCAAAAGCGGAAAGGTCGATATTATCACCCATCCGGGCAATCCGAAATTTCCAATTGATGCGGTGGCTGTGGCACAAGCGGCGGCACGATACAACGTGGCGCTGGAGGTCAACAACTCCTCGTTTTTGCATTCGCGCGTCGGCAGCTATGACAACTGCCTGACCATTGCCGCCGCGGTGCGTGATGCCGGCGGTTGGGTCAGTATCGGTTCCGATTCGCACTATGCCGGTTATCTGGGCGATTTCAGTCATAGCTTGGCACTGCTCGATGCGGTTGATTTTCCGCCGGAGCGGGTGCTGAACCAAAGTCCGCGTGTCTTGCTGGATTTTCTGGAAAGTCGCGGTTGGGCGAAAATCGCCGAATTTGCCGATTTATAAGCCGTGTAACGGCAGTGATCGGCTACGCAAAATTGCTTAAAGCTAGGTAATTCAGGTTTTTATTTTCCAGAGCTTATTGAATAATAAGCGGCATTTTAATCCGAGCGAGAAACCATAATGAAAATAACCAAAACCGCACTTGCCCTGTTTACCTGTTTGGCGCTGCCTGTTGCCGCCCAAGCCGAAATCAAAAAAATTCCGGCGGATTACAGCGAAAACCCACACGCCGAAAGCGCCAAAATTTTCTATACCGCAGCGGTCGAGCCGAATCTGATTTCCGATTTGGTGTATGCGATCGACGATCTGAATATCAACTATCCGCAGCTGAAAAAGATTTATCTGTATATTAATAGTGACGGCGGTGATATGGACAGCGGACAGATTGCGTATTGGGCGGTGAAAAGCTCGAAGATTCCGATCACTACCGTTAATTTATCAATGGTCGGTTCGTCCGCCACCATTATTTTCTGCGGCGCAAAAGAGCGGTTGGCGCTGCCCGGCGGTAAGTTTTTACTGCACGCCTCCAGCCTGACCGGCTCGGAAGGGTTGTTGCGTCCCGATGATATTGATAACCTGAAAAAAGAATCGGTGATGTACAATCAAATATTTTCCGATACTTATCAACAATGTACCGATTATAGCGATCAGGAAATCAGCCGCTTTCTACACAGCGAAGGCTCACGCTTGTTGATCACCGACAAAGAAGCACAGCAGAAAAAATTGATTTCAGGTTTGGCGGACGGCATTGTGCAAGCACCGATTGCGTACCATATTACCGCCGATGAAGAGTAAAAATGAAGGGTAAAACGGCGGATAAAAATACCGAAAAAGTTGAACCTTTCAAAAATAGTTAAGTCTAAACAGATGTGACAGCGTGTTCGTCCATATTATGTTGCCTTGCGTGTCAAATTTTGCACTCGGCGCGATTTATGGTATAAGTAGCATTCGCCGATTTAATGATAGATTAAGAAGGAAGACGATGACTAAAGATATGCAAATGATGCTTGTTCCTCAAGGCAGTTTAGAAGGTTATATCCGTGCTGCGAATCAATACCCGATGCTGACCGCTGAGGAAGAGAAGGAACTGGCGGAACGTTTGTATTACCAACAGGATCTGGACGCCGCGAAAGAGTTGATCTTGTCGCACTTGCGTTTTGTGATCCATGTTGCGCGTGGTTATTCCGGCTATGGCTTGCCGCAAGCCGATCTGATCCAAGAAGGCAATATCGGTTTAATGAAAGCGGTGCGCCGCTTTAATCCTGAAGTGGGCGTACGCTTGGTTTCCTTTGCGGTGCATTGGGTCAAAGCCGAAATTCATGAATATGTGTTGCGCAACTGGCGTATCGTCAAAGTGGCGACCACCAAAGCGCAGCGCAAACTGTTTTTTAACCTGCGCAAAACCAAACAGCGTTTCGGCTGGTTCAACGAAAATGAAGTGGCGATGGTTGCCGACGAATTGGGCGTGTCGGTGGACGATGTCAAAGAGATGGAATCGCGCATGAGCGGGCAGGATATGGCGTTTGATTTGCCTAGCGACGATGCGGAAGAGAGCTATAGTCCGGCGCTGTATCTGGAAGATAAAAGCTCTGATTTTGCTATGGAGCTGGAAGCGGAAAACTACGAAAATCAAGCGACCGAGCAGCTGCACCACGCATTAGCCGGCTTGGACGACCGTAGTTTGGATATTATCCGTTCCCGCTGGTTGGACGACGACAAAGCCACCTTGCAGGATTTGGCGGCGAAATACAATATTTCCGCCGAACGGGTGCGCCAGTTGGAAAATAACGCCTTGAAAAAATTGAAAGGGTCGGTGGATTTCTAACGTTAGCCGCTTGCCACAGCGAAAACAGCAAACCAAAATGATGAGAAACCCGTCCGTTGTGACGGGTTTCTTTTTGTCCGGAAAATCAGCAAACGGTTTAAAATAGCAAATTTATTTGCAAAATATCCTTGACTTTCTAAAAACGCCCCTCATCTAATCCTCGCGAATGGACGTTATGGTTAACGTCGGACAAGATACGATTCAGGAGGATTTTTGTATGAATATCGAAAAATTTACCACCAAATTCCAGCAAGCGATTGCCGAAGCGCAGTCCCTTGCCTTAGGTAAAGAGCAACAATATATCGAACCGCTGCACTTAATGGCGGCGCTACTCAATCAGCAAGGCGGCTCGGTGCAACCGCTCTTGGTCAGCTGCGGCGTGAATGTGGTGCAGCTGAAAAGCCAACTCAACGGCGAAATCGATCGTTTGGCGAAAGTGGAAGGTAATGCCGGCGATGTGCAGATTTCGCAGCAGTTGGTGCGTCTGCTTAACCGTTGCGATCAATTGGCGCAAAAACGGCAGGATAAATTTATCTCGTCCGAGCTGTTTGTATTGGCGGCGTTGGAAGACAAAACCGCACTTGGCAATGTGTTGCGCCAAAGCGGTTTGAAAGCCGAAGCAGTCGAGGCGGCAATTCAAAAAATGCGCGGCGGCGAAAATGTCAACGATCCGAACGCGGAAGAGTCGCGTCAAGCGTTGGATAAATTTACCATTGATTTAACCGCCAGAGCGGAGAGCGGTAAGCTCGATCCGGTGATTGGGCGTGATGATGAAATCCGGCGTGCGATTCAGGTGTTGCAACGGCGCACCAAAAACAATCCGGTGCTGATCGGTGAACCGGGCGTGGGCAAAACAGCCATCGTGGAAGGTTTGGCACAACGTATCGTCAACGGCGAAGTGCCGGAAGGCTTGCGCAATAAACGGGTGCTGTCGTTGGATATGGGCGCGCTGATTGCCGGTGCGAAATACCGCGGTGAGTTTGAAGAGCGGTTGAAAGGCGTGTTGAACGAGCTGGCGAAAGAAGAAGGCCGGGTGATCCTGTTTATCGACGAAATCCATACCATGGTCGGTGCTGGTAAATCCGACGGCGCAATGGACGCCGGCAATATGCTGAAACCGGCGTTGGCACGCGGCGAGCTGCATTGTGTCGGCGCAACCACGCTGGACGAATATCGCCAATATATCGAGAAAGATGCCGCCCTTGAGCGCCGTTTCCAAAAAGTGCTGGTCGACGAACCGAGCGTGGAAGACACGATTGCGATTTTGCGCGGCTTAAAAGAGCGCTATGAAATCCACCACCATGTGCAAATTACCGATCCGGCGATTGTGGCGGCGGCGACGCTTTCGCACCGCTATATTTCCGACCGCCAGTTGCCGGATAAGGCGATTGATTTGATCGACGAAGCGGCATCGAGTATCCGCATGGAAATCGACTCTAAACCGCAGCCGCTCGATCGTTTGGAACGGCGGATTATCCAATTGAAACTGGAACAGCAGGCGCTGCAAAAAGAGGATGATGACGCCAGCCGTAAACGCTTGCAGATGTTGGAACAGGAGTTGAGCGAAAAAGAGCGTGAATATTCCGAGCTGGAAGAGGTGTGGAAAAGTGAGAAAGCCGCACTTTCCGGCACGCAACATATTAAAGCCGAGCTGGATAATGTGCGCACGCAAATGGAGCAGGCACGCCGTGCCAGCGATTTTGCCAAAATGTCGGAATTACAGTACGGCGTAATGCCTGAACTGGAAAAACAGCTGGCGCAGGCGGAAGCCTCGGAAGGCAAAGAGATGACCTTGCTGCGCTATCGGGTCACTGATGAAGAGATCGCCGAAGTGTTGTCGCGCGCAACCGGCATTCCGGTGGCACGCATGATGGAGGGCGAAAAAGAGAAACTGTTGCGCATGGAAGACGAATTGCACAAACGGGTGATCGGACAAAGCGAAGCGGTGGAAGCGGTCGCCAATGCGATTCGCCGCAGTCGCGCCGGATTAGCCGATCCGAACCGCCCGATCGGTTCGTTCCTGTTTTTAGGCCCGACCGGAGTGGGGAAAACCGAGCTGTGCAAAACCTTGGCGCAGTTTATGTTCGACAGCGACGACGCAATGATTCGGATTGATATGTCGGAATTTATGGAGAAACACAGCGTATCGCGCTTGGTCGGCGCGCCTCCGGGCTATGTCGGCTATGAAGAGGGCGGTTATTTGACCGAAGCGGTACGCCGCCGCCCGTATTCGGTGATTCTGCTCGACGAAGTGGAAAAAGCGCACCACGATGTGTTCAACATTCTGTTGCAAGTGCTGGACGACGGGCGTTTGACCGACGGACAAGGACGCACCGTCGATTTCCGTAACACGGTGGTGATTATGACCTCGAATTTGGGTTCGGATTTGATTCAGGAAAATGTGAACGACTTGGATTACGGCTCGGTGAAAGAGCTGGTGATGTCGGTGGTCGGCCGCCATTTCCGTCCGGAATTTATCAACCGGATTGACGAAACCGTGGTGTTCCACCCGTTGGATAAAGCCCATATTCAGTCGATTGCGTCAATCCAGTTGCAACGGTTGAGCAAACGCATGGAAGCGCACGGCTATCATATTCGGTTCAGCGCTGCGCTGTTGGATTTCATCGCGAAAGTGGGATATGACCCGATTTACGGCGCACGTCCGCTGAAACGCGCGATTCAGCAGGAGATCGAAAACCCGTTGGCGCAACAAATTCTGTCGGGTAAATTACTTCCGGATACGGCGATTACCGTGGATTTGGAAGACAATAAAGTGATTGCCCGCCAATAAGTAAAATCGTCTGTAAACAGCTTAACCGCACTTTGATCTGAGCGCCAAAGTGCGGTTTTTTAATTCGGATTATCCGCCACATAATCCTTCAACGTTTGGATAAAGGCACGGGTGGCGCGCGATAAATAGCGGCCTTTGCGATAAACCACCACCACCGTGCGGCTCGGTTTGCTGTCCGGTCGGCAGTAGCACGGTTCTTTCTCGAAATGGTCGGCGTAGACTAAGGTTTCCGGTAATAAAGCCGCACCGATTCCGGCTCCGGCAAGCGCTTGGGCGGTGGTCATGCTTTCGGTTTCTAATACCACATTCGGCGAAAATCCGGCATTTTCACATAGTTTTTGCAGCATATGGTGTAATTTATGCCCTTTGTTCATCTGAATAAACGGCGTATCTTGCAGTTCGCTGAGATCAATTGTCGGCGTGTAGGAGTGATCACCGGCTTTCAGCTTTAACTGTGCGGCAATCGGGTGGTTGGGCGGTAGCGCCAGCAACATTCTTTCCTCAAACAGAATATCGTAATCGAACAGTGCTTCGTTAATCGGCAGTAGTGACAGGGATAAATCGGTCAGTCCGTGCAGCACCCGATCTTCCAGATTGTGGGTGTTATCTTCCTGCAAAAATACTTCGATATTCGGGTATTGTCGGCGAAAGTGCGGTAAAACGCGCGAAAGCAGATAAGCGCTGCGAAACGGTGAACTGCCGATCGTAACGCGCCCCTGCCGTACATTCAAGGTGTCATCGACTTTCTGTTCAAATTGGTGCTGCAAATCCATAATCGCTTGTGCGGTTTCAACATATAGGCTGCCGATATAGGTTAATTTCAGCGGCGATACGCTGCGATCAAACAGCGGTGCGCCCACTTTTTCTTCCACTTTCTGAATAAATTGGCTTAATGACGGCTGTGAAATATACAGTTTTTTGGCGGCGCTGGAGAAATTACGTTCTTCCGCCACTTTTAAGACATATTTGAATTGCCGAAACTCCATATGATCTCCTTCTACTTATAGGTTTTTACTTATATCAAGTATATAAAAAATCGTATTGGACTTATTTTAATGAAATTCCGTACCATACACCACATAAATTATAAGGACTTGCTTTTCTATTTTTGTTGTTTGGAGTGTGGATATGACGCGATTAACTCGGGGAATTATCGTGATTTTGCTGATGCTCGGTATCTGGTTTTCACCGCTACCGAACGGGCTTTCGTTGCAAGCGTGGCATCTGTTTGCCATTTTTGCCGCAACCATTATCGGCTTTATTTTGCAACCGTTGCCGCTGGGGGCGGTGGCGTTGATTGGGGTGATGTTTGCGGCATTAAGCGGCACGATCACTATGTCGGAGGCATTGTCCGGTTTCAGCAACAGCACCATTTGGCTGATTGTATCTGCCTTTTTGTTTGCCAAAGGTTTTATCAAAACCGGCTTGGGACGGCGCATTTCCTATCAACTGATCCGCTGCTTCGGCAGTAGTGCGCTGAAATTGGGTTATACCTTGGCGATTAGCGATTTTATTATCAGTCCGGCAACACCGTCCAACACCGCACGCTGCGGCGGCATAATGTATCCGATCGTGCGTAGTCTGGCGTCGGCTTTCGGTTCCGAGCCGAATCGAAATCCACGCAAAATCGGGGCGTATATCCTCTCCACCACCTTTCAGGTTGACGCGCCGATTGCGGCGATGTTCCTGACTGCCTGTGCGCCGAATCTGCTTATCGCCGCTTTTGCGCTGGATACTGCCAACGTCAATATCAGTTGGGGAACTTGGGCGTTGGCAGGGATTGTGCCGGGGCTGTTGTCGATACTGTTGATTCCGTATTTTATCTATAAATTTTATCCGCCGGAAATCAAGGATACGCGTGCGGCGCAAGTCGTGGCAACAGAAGAGTTGGCCAAAATGGGTGCTATGAGCCGTGACGAGTGGATTATCAGCGGTGTGTTTATCGGTGCGCTGTTGTTGTGGAGCACTTCGCAATATACCCAAATTAATTCGACCGTCGTGGCATTGCTCGGCGTGAGTGTGATGTTGATCACTAACGTGTTGGAATGGAATGAAATTCTGGAAGAGAAAGGCGCTTGGGACGGCATGATCTGGATGGGGGGCATCGTCGGTTTGGCAGGCATGTTGAACAAAGTCGGCTTTATTCCTTGGTTTGCCGGTTCGGCGACCGGTTTGATGGCGGGCGTGTCATGGGTGCCGACCTTAATCGTCTTGTTCCTGATTTATATGTACAGCCATTATGTTTTCGCTAGTTTATCCGCCCATGTCACCGCCATGTACGCCGCGTTTTTAGCGGTGGCGGTCGGTGCCGGCGCACCGCCGTTTCTGGCGGCATTCGGTTTTGCCGCACTGTCGAATTTAATGGCGGGGCTGACCCATTATGCGACCGGCGCAGCACCGATCTATTTCGGCGCAGGTTACATCAAACAGCAGGACTGGTGGCGTATCGGCTTTTTTGCCTCCGTGATCAACGTGGTGATTTGGCTCGGCGTTGGGGCGTTGTGGTGGAAAATATTAGGTTTATGGTGATTGTAACCATATGTGGATGTTTTATTTTTAATCAATGAAATGAAGAGGTTATCTATGATGACAAAAGAAGAAGGTGTGCGCTATTTAACGGATACCATTGCAAAATTTGTCGGCATTACCGGAAAAGTGCTGCCTGACGACGTGATGAAGAAACTGAAAGAGTTGCGCGAAAAAGAGCAGGAGCAATTGCCGAAAATCATTTACGGCGCGATGTTCCAAAATCAGGATTTGGCAGCGAAATTGAATCGTCCGAGCTGTCAGGACACCGGCGTTATCCAGTTTTTCGTCAAGTGCGGTGCGAATTTTCCGTATATCGGCGAGTTGGAAGCCTTGCTGAAAGAATCGGTGATTCAAGCGACCAAAGACGCGCCGTTGCGCCATAACAGCGTGGAAACGTTTGACGAATACAACACCGGTAAAAATGTCGGCAAAGGCACGCCGAGCGTGTTTTGGGAAATTGTGCCGGACAGTGACAAGCTGGAGCTGGATACCTACATGGCAGGCGGCGGTTGCTCTTTGCCGGGACAAGCCAAAGTGTTAATGCCGGGCGAAGGTTACGAAGGCGTCACCCGTTTTGTGATGGACATCATGACCAGCTACGGCTTGAACGCCTGTCCGCCGTTATTGGTCGGCGTAGGCATTGCCACATCGGTCGAAACCGCCGCTGTGCTCTCCAAAAAAGCGCTGTTCCGTCCGTTAGGGCAACATAATCCGAACGAAAAAGCCGCCTCAATGGAAAAATTGCTGGAAGACGGGATTAACAGTATCGGCTTGGGGCCGCAAGGCTTAAAAGGCAAAATGTCGGTAATGGGCGTGAATATCGAAAACACCGCGCGCCACCCGTCGGTGATCGGCGTCAGCGTCAACGTGGGCTGCTGGTCGCACCGCAAAGGGCACATTATTTTTGACAAAGAGTTGAACTACACCATTACTTCACATTCAGGAGTGACATTATGACCGATAAAAAAATCCTTACCACCCCGATTAAAGCGGAAGATCTGCAAGACATCAATGTGGGCGATATTATTTACTTAAACGGTTATCTGGTCACTTGCCGTGATGTGGCGCACCGCCGTTTAATCGAAGAAAAACGGCCGTTGCCGGTCGATATCGACGGCGGCGCGATTCTGCACGCCGGCCCGATTATCCGTTCATTGGGTGACGATAAATATGAAATGGTTTCCGTCGGTCCGACCACCAGTATGCGTATGGAAAAATTTGAGAAGGAGTTCATCAAACAAACCGGTGTCAAACTGATTTTGGGCAAAGGCGGCATGGGCAACGGCACAATGGAAGGCTGCCGCGACTATAAAGCGCTGCACTGCGTGTTCCCTGCTGGTTGTGCGGTGCTGGCGGCGGAGTGCGTGGAAGAGATCGTCGATGCGCAATGGAAAGATCTCGGTATGCCGGAAACTTTATGGGTGTGCAAAGTGAAAGAGTTCGGCCCGCTGATTGTGTCGATTGATACCCACGGGCGCAATATTTTTGAAGAAAATAAAATCGAATTCAATAAGAAGAAAGAAGCGGCGATTGAAGAAATCTGCAAACACGTCAGTTTCATCAAATAACAAAGCGCAAAACCGCACTTTTATGTTTTTTCGGCATAAAGTGCGGTTTGTTGTTATACTCGGTCAAGCAAAAGGTAGTGCAATTTCTTTCTATAATAGGAGCCAATAATGACGTTTAAACATGCTATCGGTTTCGGTGTTGCCGGCAATTTTGCCGGACATTTGGAACAGGCGGGCGAAGCGGCGGATTTCCAACAGGTTGAAGTGCAGGAGCAACATCAGCCGAAAGCGATTTTTCCGTTTTATGTACCGCACTTTGACGGTTTTTTATCAGTCTATCCGCTGTCGGCGGACACCCTGCGTTTTCCGCAAGATGCCGATAATTTGCAAATTGAGCCGGAAGTGGCGATTGTGTGCGATATCGAATATGATCAAAATAAACAAGTGACCGCACTTTTACCCAAGGCGTTTGGCGCGTATAACGACTGTTCAATCCGTCGTCCGAATGCCAATAAAATTGCCGATAAGAAAAATTGGGGCGCGCAAACCAAAGGGCTGTCCGCCACATTAATTCCGTTAGACGGTTTTGCGGCAGGCTGCAATCTGGATCAATACCGTATCGCCTGCTTCCACCAACGCGGCGAGCAATTCAATATTTACGGCATCGACAGCCCGACCATCGGCTACAGCTATTTTCATCAAAAATTGCTGGATTGGATTGTTGATCGCATGAACAACCAGCCGGATCAAGGCCCGATGCACCATATTGCCAGTTTGCTGGAAAAAGCGAATTATCCGCAACAGGCGGTGATCAGTATCGGCGCAACCCGCTATACCGACTTCGGCGAAACGCATTTCTTGCAGCCGGGCGATGTCAGCATGGTGGTGGTATACAACGGTACTAAACACAGCGCAGACGAGATTATCGCGATGGCGAAAACCCAACAATTCAGCGGCGATCTGTCGGCGCTGGTGCAAACCGTGATTTAAACCCTGTAAAGTGCGGTCAGACACGCTTTTTGACCGCACTTTTGCTTTTTTTGCGATCCGTATTCCATTTTTAATCGCCGATAAAATCCACTGAAGAGGTTATGCCGTAAGCTGAACGCAGGTTGAACTGTAATCCATATAAGGAAAAGAAAAATGTGGCGTTCTATTTTTATCAGTCTGCTGTTGTGTGCTTCGTTATCGCTGCGTGCGCAGGCGCCGGCATTAATGCTGCTTGAGGTTTATCAAGGGCAAGCGTTGGACGGCTGGATGATGAGCGAAAAGCTGGACGGTGTGCGCGGTTTTTGGAACGGCAAACAGTTGATCAGCCGCAACGGGAATCCGTTTAATCCGCCGGCGTATTTTATCGAGCGGTTTCCGCCTTTTGCTATAGACGGCGAACTGTTTTCGCAGCGTGGCGAATTTGAGCTGATCTCTTCAATCACCCGTACATTTGAGGATATGGGGTGGCATAAACTGAAACTACATGTGTTTGATGTGCCGAATGCGGACGGCGATTTGCCACAGCGATTGCAACAATTGCGCGATTATCTGCAACAAAATCCAAGCACGCATATTGAAATCATTCAACAAATTCCGATTAAGAATAAGCAGCATGCGGAAAATTTTTTAGCGGAAATCGAGGCGTTAGGCGGCGAGGGAATTGTGGTGCGCAATCCGCATATTCCGTATCAACATCAGCGCAGTTCGCAGATTTTAAAATTTAAGACCACGCAAGACGAAGAGTGCCGTGTGATTGCGCATTATGCGGGCAAAGGACAGTTCGCAGGCAAGTTGGGCGCAGTCGGTTGCCAAAATGAACGCGGCGTTTTTAAAATCGGTTCGGGATTTAATCATGCGGAACGTGAAAATCCGCCGCCGATTGGCAGTCTGATTACCTATCAATATCGCGGACTGACTAAAAACGGCAAACCGCGTTTCGCCACTTTTCTGCGAATAAGACAGGATAATGTTGTGCAAATTGCCGAGTAAATCACCAAAAGTGCGGTATTTCGAATAAAAAAGCGCCGGTCGGAAAATTTTCGCAAAAAAGTGAGAAAAAGGGGTTGCAAAGATTTACCGAATGTCTATAATGCGCACCTCACAACGACGCAGCGTTCTGTTTAAGAGGTTGGCGGTTGTGACTGTTCTTTAACAATATATCAGACAATCTGTGTGGGCACTTGTGCAAGGCATTGGTAATTAAAAAAGATTTAAAAACTAAAGTCTTAATGAGTGCTGATAGTAAATTCATAATGAAACTTTTTGGAGTTTCAAAAATTATAGTCAGAGATTCGTTGAGCGATTGAACTTGAATTGAAGAGTTTG
>NZ_FWWV01000033.1 GCF_900176075.1 Pasteurella testudinis DSM 23072 | reverse complement strand
AAAGAAGATTTTGCTAAATTTGTCGGTCGTGCAACGGTGCTGCAATATGCAAAGACAGTAACCGGAGATGGTCCGACACCACAAGAAACAGACTGGAAAGCGGCGGGCGCAATCCGATCCAAAGGATTTGACTTTAGCCCAAACACAGTAACATCGGAAGCAGATGACGCAGGCGGTTTTCCTGAATCGCTCGTCACCAATTCTGATTTTAGCATCAGCGTAGAGGGTGAGTCGCGCAAAAAAGATAAAACAGATGAATACGGCATTAACGCCCTGATCGATCTCTACGTCAAGGCAATCAATGAGCGTAAGCAGCCGACTATTTGGGTGCGATTAAAATATGGTGCTGTTACATTTGTCGGCTTTATGACAATCACCGCATTAAGCAGTGAAGCGGCAACGAATGACCTAGTGACGTTCTCAGCCGAGTTTAAAGTGGCTGATTCAGAGAGTGTGACGATTACTACAACAGGCGCGTAGTAATTCCGAATAGCCCCGATCGTTTGGTTGGGGCTTTATTAATGGGGGAGCAATGCAAGCGAATCTGGCAATTGGTGAGTTTTCTATCACGCATGGCGGCAAAGATTACCTCTTTAGGCCATCATTAAAAAACATTTCTGCTATCGGCACTCCGCAAGAAATTGTCATAGCTTACTCGGTATTGAATGGCGGCGAGATCGCTAAGTTATTGCGTGATGTCGTTGAATTAAACCAGTGGGCGAAGCAGTATGCCGCTAAAACAGCACTTAGCCCAGTGTTTGGGCGCAATATATTAATGACCGCGGTCACGATTTTAACCTGTTGCTGTAGTGATGATGTAACCGCAATTACAGGCTATTACAAGCCGGGCGGCAAAGGTTTATTGTACTGTCCCGGCAAGCTGTCTATTAAAGATATTATCACGCTGGCTAGGCATTTAATCGATCACGGCATAATCGGTACGGTTGATTTAAGGCGTGATCAAAAAGATTCGGCAAAAGCAACGTACACGGCTGAATTTAACGCCGAAGAATACATCAGCGCCGCCCGTTGTCATTTCGGATTGCCACGCATGGAGGCTGAAAACCTAACGATGACCGAATTTCAAATGCTGATCAAGGCAATGTACAAAGATAGTGATAAAAAAACCAATGGGGCAATCTTTACCGAAGACGAGTACGACCGAATCATGGCTGAATTTGAAGAAAGTCAAAATAAAATTTCGGATTTGTGATCTATATTGTTGAAAGTCAACCTGTTAGTTTGTAGCATTAGATCTTTTACAATATAAGGAATATTATGAAAAAACTAATGTTAGTTAGCGTTTGCTTATTTTCTTTGAGCGCTTGTGTGCAATCTCCGTACCAATCTGGAGTATGGCAAGATATTCAAAAATCAGCGGTGAATGTGCATAAAAATGAATTTGGTAATGATTTTGATGAATCTTTAGTTAAGAAAATTGTTAAAGGGAAGACAACGGAATCTCAATTAGTGTCAATGTTCGGTGAGCCTAATTTTAAAATGGTGATCAATGAAAAAGATACAAAATGGCAGTATTCACATAATGTTATTTCAGTAGAATCACCAGCATATATCACAGGAAGTATACAGGATTATCAAAATAGCATTAAACAAAACTCAACATCTAAAACGCTGGATATTTTAGTTAGAAATGGAAAGGTTTTGAATTTTGCATTACAGAAATCAGACCCATCAATAAAAACAAAAGTTGAGAGTAAAATAGATATTGAAAAATTACAAAAATAAATCCATTTGCTAGATGATAGTAAGTCTGCTATTTAAAAGCAGCCTTTTTCATATTCAATCCACAAATCAAGTATAAATTTTTGCTCGGCTAGGCTGCATTGCTCTAGCCGATTTTCTTTTATCACACCCCACGCTGATTTAGCCATTTCGGTGGGAATGGTTGCGTATAAAAATCGTTCGAATGTCATAAATAATCTCCTTTGTTGTGGTGCGCACTATAACGAAGTTGAGGCTATTTGTATTTTTGGCGGAATTATTTTTGGAATACAGATCGCAAAAAAGGAAATATTATGTCTGAAACGTTCAGTGATCTTTACATCGAAGTTAGTATGGAAACCGCTCAACTACTTCAAGGCGCAACAAGTGCTGATATTGCCCTAAATAAAATTAACGAATCAGCAAAATCCGCAAGCGCAGGAATTCATGCTGCTGAAAAACAAGCTCAAAAACTAAGCGCTGAATTAACGAAAGTTGCAGCAACAACAAAGAATACTGGTCGTGCATTTGGTTCAATGCGCGGAGTAATACAGGGTGTTGGTTATCAAATTCAAGACGTAGCAGTCCAAGCACAAATGGGAACTAATGCCTTTGTAATTATGGGGCAGCAAGGATCGCAAATGCTATCGCTATTTGGTCCAATGGGAGCTATTGCGGGTATGTTATTGGCAATCGGTGGCGCCATGGGAACAGCTTTATTGCCAAATCTATTTGATTCAACAAGTGCTACTGATAAATTAAAAGATGCGCAGAAAAAACTAGGTGAGGTGATAACTGAAAATGATGGCGGTATTTTATCGTTATCGGACAAAATGGTAAAACTCGCACAGCGAAGTGAGCAGGCCGCAAAAGCAAAAATTGCAGCGACAATGGCAGAATCAAAACAAGCTATCGATGCAGCGGGGCAAGCGATAAGTGAGGCTATGGACGACTTTGACAGCTTCTTTAGCTTCTTGGGCGGTAATAGTGTCGCGAGCGTAAGTAATGCGATCGCAGAGCTTGAAAAATATGAGAAGACAGGAAGAAATGCAGCTGAGGCAGTCAGGGATTTAGGTGGCACTTACGCTGGATCTATTGCGGAAATCAATAATCTGACTGATGTAACAAGCAAAATGTCTGAACAGTTAGGAATCACAACAACAGAAGCTATAGGATTATTAAAGCAACTTTCAGAATTTGAGAAAAATAAATCACCTGAAACTATGCACTCGCTGGCGGCGGCATTGAGCGTTTTAAGCGAAAGGTATGATAATGCCAATCCGAAATTAAACGAACTGACAGGCACCGTAAATAGTAATGCGTTTGCAGCAATGGAAGCAAAAGACGCATTAGATTTAATGAGAAAGGCGCTTGCAGATTTAGCAGGTATTGCCGTCGAATCTGAGGCGGCGCTATCTGGCAATTTGGCTAAGATAGAAAAAATTACCGAGGCGGCAAGAGAGCAAGCTGTAACTATAGGTATGACTGCTAGGGAAAAGGCTAAATATGCGGCTGTAACTCTAGGTGCGACAAAAGCTGACTTGGAATCTATTGATGCGTCATTCGACAAAATAGAGGCATATAAAGCTGAAGAAGAGGCAGCTAAACAAAAGCGCGAAGCCGACAAAAAGGCAGCAAGAGAGGCAGAATCTGCCGCCAAAAAAGCGGCGGCTGAGGCAAAAGCGGCAGCTAAAAGAGACGCTCAGGCTAAACAGCAAGTCATCGATCAAATTAACAAGTTATCAGATCAATACGAAGTTGCAGTGTTGCGCCAAGAGGGATTTCATCGTCAAGCAACTATTTTAGCAGCCAAGCAAAATGCAGGTGCAGCAGCTACACAAGCGCAGGTAAATGCAATCGGCGATCTAGCGGCTAAGATGTATGATTTAACCAACACGACCCGCAACTTTAATGCGCTACAAGCGGAAATTAGCCCTACGGTTGCGCTTGATCAACAACATCAAGTCAGAATGCAGCAGCTTGATGAGTATGTTATTGCTTACCCTGCAAAAATAGAGGAGGCCGAAGCTGTCAGAGCCGCTATCGAAGAGCAATATCGCCAGCAGCGGTTAGAGGCTCAATGGGACGAATGGAAGCAATCTAGCGCAGGTGCGGAAATGTTCGGCAATGCTTTAGAAGCAGTACAAAGCACCGCCTCAAATCAAATTACCGGATTGCTTGCCGGAACAACTACGCTTAGAGATGCGTTTAAGTCCTTATCAATGACACTGCTTAACAGCGTTGTCAGCAGTTTGATTGAGGTTGGTATGGCTCAAGTCAAAAGCATGATCATTGGTCGAGCTGCGGCAAGTGCGGCTACCGCTGCACAGATGGCACAGGCAGCAGCGTTGTCTGCGGCATTCGCTCCGGCGGCCGCGATGGTCTCGCTTGCAACTCAGGGGGCAAACGCAATACCAGCCCAAGCCGGTATGGCTTCGACAACCGCACTTGCTCAAACAATGTCAATAACTGGACGTAAAAACGGTGGACCTATATCTGCCAACGCGATGTACCGTGTCGGCGAAAATAACCAGCCCGAAATCTTCAAAGCCAGCAACGGATCGCAATACATGATTCCGGGCAACTCAGGACGGGTATTTAGCAACAAAGATGTCACGAGCAATCGAGGCGGTAACGGCGGCGGTAGCGTAACGGTAATTGTCAATCAAACAAACCATTTCGGCGATCAAGATTCGCGCGGCGGTGATCAGCAATTGGCAGCGAAAATAACCGATATGATTAAAGGCGAGGTGACAAATCAAATAGCCGATCAAATGCGTGACGGCGGAATGTTAGCGAGGTAATAGATGGAGCGGTTTAATTTTCCAGTGCAGCGAGGTTACACGGTCGAGCATGCGCCCGAAAAATACGAAGTAAAGTTCGGTGATGGCTATGTTATGCGTGCGCCGAAAGGGCTAAATTCCGATCTGCGCAAGATGAACGTTAGCGTAATAGTCAAAACCGTTGAGCAGGTAAAGGCGCTTAAAGATTTCCTCAGCCGTCACAAGGGCGTTACGCCGTTTATTTTTCGTGATAGTCAAGGTGATGACATTATCGTTATCTGCTCTCGCTGGAGCTATCAACGCCATTATCTGCATACTACATTTTCACTCAGTCTTGAAGAAACACTATAAGGGGGCTAAATGCCTTTAGAAATGAAGCCGGAGTTAGCTTTGGCATTATCCGATCTGCGACAGGATACACTAATCGAGTTATGGGAAGTTGATTTACGCGGAATCAAAAATGCTGCCGGCAATGTAGGATCGTTATACCGATTTCACAACGGCTTAAACGGTGTGCGCCAAAATATTATTTGGCAGGGTAATGAGTATCAAGCAATCGCAATGCAAGTAACCGGATTTGCTCGCAAAAGCAAGGGACAAAGTACTAGACCGTCTTTATCTATTGCTAATTTTGCAGGGTTAGTTACGGGGATTGCGAGAGATTTTGATGGTGCCGCAGGTGCGAAAGTTACCCGTGTTCAAGTTTACGCAAAATATTTAGATGCGGTCAATTTCAAAGACGGAAATAAGTTTGCTGATCCGACAGCAGCTTTTCCGCCGGAATACTTTATTGTTGAGCAATTAGCTAAATTAAGTCATGACGTAGCGACATTTACCTTAGCAACTCCAGCAGAAACTGACGGTGCAATGATTCCGGTGCGCATGATTACGGCTGATACTTGTTATTTCCAATATCGAGGCTACGGCTGCGGTTATACCGGAAAGCCTGTGTGTGACGATCAGGGAAACCCAACAACCGATCCAGCTAAAGACGGCTGCCCGCACAATGAACACGGATGTAAATTGCATTTCGGTGCCAAGGCAGTACTGCCTTACGGTGGTTTTCCATCAGTGAGTAAAGTATGACGATAGAACAGCAGATTATTGAGTATGCCAAACAGCAAGAGCCGCGCGAAATGTGCGGCTTTGTCGTTTTTAAGGGCAAGAAAAAACAGTTTATCCCGTGCGAAAACATTGCGTCTGATCCGATTAGCTATTTTGAAGTTGCCGCTGATGACTGGATCAAGGTACAGGAATATGACGGAGTTATAGCTCTAGTGCATTCACATCCTAACGGTGAGCGCGCATTATCAACTGCCGATCGACAAATGCAGATTCAGTCTAATCTTGACTGGTGGCTTGTAACACGTGGTGAGATTCGTAAATTTCGTAATGTGCCGCCGTTACTGGGGCGTGATTTTAAGCACCGAGAAAGCGATTGTTACACCATAATTTGCGATGCTTACATGCTTGCCGGCACTGAACTTCCTCAAGTTGAATATGACGAGGATTGGTATGAGCAGGGTAAAGATTTATATATCGAGACGCTCAAAAATAGTGGATTTGAACAAGTCACCGAGCCGCAGTTAGGAGATGTGATTTTAATGCAAGTCATTTCACCAGTTGCAAATCACTCAGCTATTTATCTCGGTGATAACCTGATGTTGCAGCAGTGCAATAATCGATTGTCAAAACGGGATTATTATAACGGATACTGGGAGCGACATACGCATAGCATTTGGAGATTTAAACAATGGCAACAGTTAGATTTTACGGCGATTTACAACGATTTGGCACTGAGTTTAAGCTAAACGTAGATACTGCCCAAGAAGCACTGCAAGGGCTTTACGTCCAGGTAAAAGGGCTAAAAGCAAAAATTAATAAAGGGTATTACCGAATAAAAATAGCCGGCAAAGAATATGGAATGAATGACATTCGTATCGGGCTGACAACAAGGCTTAAGACGAACTCCGTTATTAATCTAATTCCAGTCATAGCTGGCGCAAGCGCCGCATTCAGATTTGTTGCTGGTGCGATTTTAGCTGTAGTTGGCGCAATAATGGTTAACCCTTACATGATTGCGATTGGTGCAGCGTTGGCGATCGGCGGAGCGGTTGAGCTGCTGACTAAGCCGCCAGGCATGAACATAAAAACCGATGATGCCGAAAAGAAAACGAATACCTCATTTTCGAGCATTAAAAATTTAACGCCGCAGGGGCGACCGGTGCCGTTGCTATACGGTGAAATAATGCATTCAATTGTTTTGATTTCACAGGGTTTAGAGGTATTTACGCCAGAGGATTGATAAATGAGTTTCGGAAAAAAGAAAAAACAGCATACGCCAAGAGAGGCAAAAGACACGCTAAGATCGGCGCAGTATTTGCGTATGATCGGACTTGTGGCGCACGGTGAAATTGTCGGCGTTGAAAACGGCTGGAAAGACGTTTACTTTAATAAAACGCCAGTGCAGAACAGCGATAATTCTTATAATTTTAACGACGCTGAAGTGGAATATGTTTTAGGAACTCAGGAGCAAGATCCGCTCAAGGGTTTTGATTTTTCCGAAAAGGAAATAAGCGTTAGTGCCGAAGTTAAAAAAAATATTGCGATTACGCGTACCGTATCAGATCAAAAAGTCACGCGTTTGCGTATTACGGTAGCCGTGGGGGCATTATTTAAGCAAGAAGATAACGGCGACACCAACGGTTCGAGAGTTGATTTGCTTGTGCAGTACGGCAGTAAAAGTAAGCCAATCACTATCAATGGCAAAACCTCATCACGTTACTTAAAACACGTTATTTTAGATGATCTGCCCGCAGTGCCGTTCAATGTTACGGTTTCGCGAATTACTGATGACAGCAAAACCCAAAAGTTGCAAAATACTACTTTTTGGCAATCCTACACCGAAATTATTGATACTAAATTTAGTTACCCTAACTGCGCCCTGCTTGGTATCCGCTTAGATTCTCGTCAAATGTCATCGGTGCCGGATATTACTGCGTTGAGCAAGGGGCGAGTGGTTAAAATACCTAATAATTACGATCCAATTACCCGACAATATGACGGATTCTGGGACGGAACATTTAAATTAGGCTGGACGAATAATCCAGCCTTTATTTTTTATGATCTTGTCATGTCCGAAGAAGTCGGCATGGGTCAACGTATCGGCGCATATGGTTGTGATAAATTCAAGCTCTATGAAGTTGCCCGATGGTGCGATCAGCTTGTTGATGACGGTTTTGGTGGCAAAGAACCGCGCGTAACGACTAATCTGTGGCTAACCGATCAGCGTAAGGCTTATGATGTGCTTTACGATCTTGCTTCGGCGTTTTTTGCTATTCCGGTTTGGAACGGCACACAGATGTCAGTCATCATGGATATTCCGTCCGATCCAGTGTGGACTTACACTCAAGCTAACGTTGTCGATGGTTTCGAGTATAGCGAAACATCAGCTAAAACTCGCATTTCCGCCGTTGAAGTTGAATATAGCAATCCGAACAATATGTACGAGCGTGACAGTGTTTATGTATCTGATGACAAGCTGATCAAGCGCTACGGTTATAATGTAAAAAAAATTGTGGCTTATGGCTGCACATCATGGGGGCAGGCATACCGCTACGGTCGTTATATGCTAGGCACTAATTCGATCGAGACGGTGTTAGTGAGTTTTAAAGCGGGGCGCGAAATGTTGCGCACAATGCCCGGCGATATTTTCGCTGTTGCTGACAATGAGTATGCTGCAACAAATATCGGCGGACGTGTATTAGCAGTTAATGGGCTGACCGTTACGCTTGATCGAGAAATTAAGTTTAAAAAAGGTTGCGCGTTAACCTACGCAGCTATTATTGACGAGAAATTGTCATCAAGAACGATCGAAATCGTATCAGCAAACGGGGCGGAAGTTACATTAAAACAAGCCCCGATTGATCTTGATAAAATGATGTTGTGGACACTGGTAAACGGTACGGTCAAAACCCGTTTATTCAGAGCCGTTGAAATCAAAGAGAATGCCGACGGCAGTTATTCCGTTAGTGGCTTGCAGCATGAGCCTAAAAAATGGGATTACATCGAAAAAGGCATTAAATTTGAAAAAGATCTAACAACGTTACATAAAGCTGTAGTGCCTCAGCCGACACACGCTGAGATTACGGCCGCAGGCGGTAGTTTAGTTTTAACGTTTGATATGCCAACCGTCATCGGCACGGTCACTTACGAAGTTAAGCTCTACAAAGACGGTAAAGTGTACCGCACTTATACGGATTTGAAAGAACCAAAACTCACGTTTGATGGACTGCCGGACGGCAGCTATACCGCCGAAATTCGCGCTAAAAACCAGTTGGGGCAATACTCTAACCCTGTCACAAAATCGTTTGAAATTAATCTGACGATCACGGAGTTACGCACGACATCTGAGCTAATGGCGATCAACGTTGAATGGACGTTACCAGTGTTGGCGACTACTGGTAATGCTACTGAGATTTGGCATGCTCGCGAACCGGATTTAAGCAAAGCGGTGAAGATCTCAACCTTGGCATATCCGGCGACAAGCTATCTAAAAAGCAATGTCGGCTTGTCTGAAAAGCACTATTTTTGGGCGCGCTTGACCGATAAAAACGGCAACAAAGGCAAATTTACCGAGGCTGTTTTTGGTGAAGCCGATCATAATGCGGATAATCTGGTTAATTATCTTAATGGACAAATCACCGAAACCGCACTGGGCAAAGACTTGATCGCACAGCTGACTGGATTTAAAGACGGGATCGCACAAGCGGATGGCAAGATCGTCCAAGAAGCACGTGACCGCGCGGACGCATTGTTAGCCGAAGCGCAAGCAAGAGGTCAGGCGATTGCTGCGGAAGCCGTTAAACGCAGTGCGGAAGTCAAAGCGGCAGCGGATAAAGCAGCGGCGAACTTGTTAAAAGAAGCGCAGGCGCGCGGCACGGCGGTCAGCGAGTTGCAGAAAGTGGATCAACAACAAGCGCAGTTGATTACCCAAGCGACAGCCAAAGCCGAAAGTGCGGTAGCCGGTATCGAAGCTGAAAAAACGGCGCGCGCCGAGGCGGATAAAGCCGAGGCGAAAGCCCGTGAAACGCTCGCGGGGCGTGTTGGTACCGCCGAAAGCACGTTGACTAAGCTCAACGAAACGGTGACGAATAATCAGCGTACAACGGCAACACAGCTGACAGTAATGGAGAGCAAGTTTAATAACCTGTCTGTTGGCGGGAGGAACTACTTCTTAAATACCGCCAATATATCAAGAAATACAATCGGTAGATCGAGTATTAATATTAGCCCAGATTTTTTGGAAGCGATTAATCGTGAAAAAGTGTTAACGCTATCTGTTGATGCTGAAGTTGTTGGCGGTGTATTAGCAACAACAGGGTATACCCGAATTATCACCGAGATTAGGGTTCACTATGAGGACGGTACATCCCAATATAGAGCGGCAACCATTGGCCGTGATTTGGCGCTTAACTATAAAGGTAGATTATCTGTAACCTCTACTATCCAAGATAAAGTTGTCACTAATGTTGACGCAGGCATGATCCAGATTGCTATAGCGTCTGCTACCAAGCTATATATTGGCAAAGCAAAACTCGAAGTCGGCAATGTTGCTACCGACTGGACACCAGCGCCAGAAGATCTTGACAGCGCCGTAGTCGAAACAAACGCAAAGTTGACCGCACTTGAGCGCACCACGGCAGAAGCTGATAAGGCACTTGCTGAGCAGTTTAAGCAAATGCAATCAAACGTTGGCACGAATGCCGCTGAGATTACAGACCTCAAGCAGACTAAGGCGAGCAAGACCGAAGTTGCCAGTATTGCACGCACAGCGTTGGAAAGCGTGTGGCGCGGCTATGCTGATACGGCTAAAAATGCTGCTGTCTCAACTGCTGCAACAACCGCACAACAAAAAGCGGATACGGCAAAATCTCAAGCCATTGCCGCCGCGGACACCGCCGCTAAAGCGAAAGCAGACGCTGCCAAAGCTGCTGCTATTGCCGCCGCAAGTGGCGACGCCACAAGCAAAGCGAATGCAGCGCAAGCCGCAGCCATTGCAGATGCAGCGTTAAAAGATGCCGAGATTAAAAAGCAAGCCGCGGCGGACGCTCAGACGAAAGCGAATAAAGCCAAGTCTGATGCTATCGCCGAAGCGCAGAAGCTGAACACTGCAACGAATGCCAAAATCACCGCACTTGACAGCGTTGTTACTGCAAATAGCAAAGCCAGTGCAACACGCTTCGGCGCGATAGAGGCGGCTCTTGGCGCAAGTGGAAACTTACTGCAAAACAGTGAGTTCCTTTTTCCGGGCGCGCGAAACGTACCTGAGGGCTACACGCTAACGAGTGGCAGCGGTATTGATGGCTATAACAATCTTAAAGTTACCAGCTGGACTTACGCATTAAGAAATGAAGCGGTTTTCGGTATCCGAGATAATCGCACCAATGCCGAAAATCCAACGGGCGCAACCAACAGCTACGTCACCAGTATTGCAAGATTTCCGGTGCGTGCCGGTCAGATTTTGCAGTTTAGCTGCTATGTAGCCGGTTGGGGCTTGCGACCAAATTCGGGCGATTTGTTGTATCTAGATTTTCGCGGTAGCAACGGTACAACGGGTATCAGTAAAAGCCGCACCAAAAAGGGCAATTACCGATACCCAAATGCAACGACCATTGCGACAAACAGATTGGGACGGAAAACGGCCGCCGATGTTTACACATCAACTACCCAATTCGAGCATTATTACTTTAACGAAGTGATTCCGGAAGGTGTCGATTTTGTGAATGTCGGCATTGCAATCCGTTCTAATTTCGGCACGGATTGTTATCTGTTCTGCTGTTTGCCGAATTTATGCGAAGTGTCAAGTTTAGATGCGCCGTTAATACCGTACACACCGGGTTCAAGCAGCGCCAAAATCACAACATTGCAATCCGCAATCGCTACTGATAAGCAAACTACCGCATCACAAATCAGCACTATGCAGTCATCGCTGAATAACGCGACGGCAAACATTAGCACGCTGCAAAAAACGGTGTCTGATGTTAGTGGTAAACAATCTGCCACTCACACCGTTAAAACTCAAGTTATCTCCGGCGGCCGCACCGCAATTGCCGGGATCGCTATGGGGGCGACAGCGGATAACAACACGGTTGAATCAAGCGTGATTGTGATGGCTGATAAGTTCGGCGTCGTTAAAAATGCGAGTGACGGCAATGTCGTACCGATGTTGTCGATAGTTGACAATAAAGCCGCGTTTAACGGTGATTTAATCGCAAGAGGTACAATTACCGGACCGCATATCCGCGCCGGACAAACGTTGTCATCTCCGGTTATTAATGGGGGGAGTTTGAATATCAATAATAGATTTATTGTTAACTCTACAGGCAACGTTGAAATAAGAAGCGCGGCGGGCAATGTAGGAATGATTATCAGGAATGAGCGTATTGATGTTTATGATACGGCAGG
>NZ_FWWV01000032.1 GCF_900176075.1 Pasteurella testudinis DSM 23072 | reverse complement strand
TGATACTTACAGTTCCATCTTGTGTGTGATAAACTCGAATCGTCATTGGATTTATTTGCCATTGGCATATCCTCCTATATTTTGAATTTTGGTTGTCAGCCTTATTCATTATATCGGAGGATTTTTTCTTTTCATCGCTTAAGCTCTTTGATTCCATACGCATAGCGTATGGTTTTTATAGGCAGTCTTCGTCTGCCTATAAATAAAAAAGCACTACTTTAGTAGTGCTTTCTCAATGCTATTATTGCTTAAGCAGCGTTTTTATTTTTATGAATCTTTTTTCTACCATGCGCTTCTTGTCCTTTACACAAAAAGCGATCATCATTAAGCATTTTAGGGGCGGCATTTATTAGCAGTTCCATTGCCTTTCCGGTGCGCTCATAAACTTCTTTAGCTGAAAATTCTATTGATTTTTTCATATTATCCACCTTAATTACTTTTGATACTATCTTCAATAAGATTTTGTAATTTATCCATTCCTAAAATAAAATCTTCTTCGCCATCTTCTACAAAACCAAATTGCTTATAATAGCTTCGTAGAATTTCATTACCTTTTTCAACATCAATTAGCTTAATATATTGCCCCTGAATCTTTGACATGAATATAAAAGTGGCAAACATAGAAAATAAAAACATTTTCCCATCTAGATGGACACTATTGCCAAATTTCTCAATGCCATAAATTTCTAATGTTTCAGCTTCAATTTTATAAGAGGCTAAAAAAACACCTATTGGCGCATCAATTCCTTTGCGTGTTGCGTCTTTTAATTTAAGACAAAAGTCAAAACTACTATCTGTACTATAATAACAAGTAATAATGTAATCCCAATTTAGGTCCCCATAACCACGTTGGAGTAGTATAAAGTCATTATCGTTTATGCTGCCTACCGCGATAGGTAAATCAAATTGCTCAAGGAGTAACTGAAAATCACATAGAGTTGCACTAACTAGGTGTTCAAACTTCATCTTGTAACTTGCCGTCTTTGCTTGTAGTTTGCCGTTGCTTGTCTAGTCATTCTAGCCGCTCTACTTAAAAATATCAACTATCGCTAGTTCGCCAATTTTTAAACCCGTTTCCAAAATCCTCAATAGAGGTTTTGACGCTAGGTTATAAATCTATGCCGTTGAAGTTATCAAGGGCGGTTTTGTGCGATTCGCTCATTTCAAAGGCAATATCGCCATATTCCAGTTGATACGTGCCGAACGCCATTAAGAACGCAATTGCCGGATCTATTTTGTTGGCGGCTTTCTTCTTGTTGGGCTTGATATTGGCGTTGGCGTCGGTTTCCATAACCACATTAGACAGCGCCCACGCTAAAACCGGATCGCCGTTGTGTTCGATGACCTGCCGATTAATCAGCACTTCCGCCGATTTCGCTACCGGGCTGAAACGCTGATAGGTTTGGGGGAACGGTTCTACTTCAAGCCCTGCGCCTTGTAATTGGGTTCTTAGGTGTGTGGCGTTCCATACGTCAAAGCCGATTGTTTTCAGCTCAAATCGTTCTGCGTCCTTTAGAATATCGTCGCGGATTTTGTCATAATCGATACAATCGCCCTCGGTGGTGATCAGCCAACCTTGCCGCACCCATTGCCGATAGATTGCCCGATTCTTGTTGGCCACGTTGTTAAGCTGAAATTCGGGGATATAGTGCCGGGCATACAACCGCACTTTGTTACCATGCGGAAAGGCATAACATACGCTGGTTAAATCGTTGGTGCTGGATAAATCCAAGCCCATATAGCATTCTTTCAGGTGTAAATCGGCTTCACTGTAAACCCGTTGGCACGCCGCCCAATTGCCATCCCCCAGCCACGGCGTAGAACCTTGGCACCACACATTAAAGCGCTTAGTCAGCATTTCCACCCACTCCGACGGTATGCCGCGCGCTTTCTTGATGGTATTTTCAAAATCTAAGTGCGGTATCGATTTGCCGATATTCGGATTAGCCTTGATCCAATTGTCGGGGTTGTCTATTTCGCTCTCTTCGTCCAGCTCAAAAATCAGCACGAATAATGAATCGTTCTGCTCGTTGCCGTCTAAAATTTGACAACAATAATCATAATGCTGTTTACAGGCAGAAATAACGTTACTGCCGGCAGTGGTGATCGCAAATAGCAATCCCTCAGGGCGTGCGCCTTGTCCTAATTCCAGTGCGCTGTACACGCTGTTATCACTGTGTAAGTGGTACTCGTCGACAATCGCTAGGCTGGGATTGGTTCCCTCTATTGTGCTGGATTTCGCCGCCAGCGGCCGCATAAGGCTGTTGTTTTTCGGGTAGATCATTTTATGCTGCAGTATGCTGACCCGTTTTTTAAGCGGCTTCGATAGCAAGCACATTTGGCGTGCGTCATCAAACACGATTCGAGCTTGGTCTCGGCTGACGGCGGCAGTGTAAATATCCTGTTGCCCCGGCTCCATAATCAGAAACCAGTTAGCCAGCACGGCGGCAATGGTAGATTTAGCGTTTTTGCGCGCCACCTGAACATAAGCAGAACGGTATTTTCTTAATCCAGTCTCTTTATGCTTGAAGCCGAACAGGTTGGCAAATAAAAATTGTTGCCAGTCTGAAAGCTCAATCGGCTGGCCGCGCAAGTGGCCTTTAACGTGCGGGCATAACTTGGCAAACGCCATAAATCTGTTAACGGTGCTTTCGTCAAAGGTGTAACGAGGGTTTTCCAAGTCCGAAAAATAGCGTGCCACCGCCTGTTTTATGCGCTTACAGGCAATGATTTGCCCGTCTTTAACCGCCGTTGCGTAGTTATGCCATTCGCTCATTTACGCCCCTAGCTGGTCTAACTCGTCAATATCTTCGGTTTCCACAGGCGTTTTACGGCGGCTGACCGGATCGAAACCCAGCAAAGACGACATTTTAATCATGATTTTTTCGGCGTCCGCTTTCGCAGTCAGTGCCGGATTGCGGGCTTCCGTGCCTTGTGAGTTGGTGATCGAAAAGCCACGCTGTGCCAAGTCCTGAACCGCCCGGCGATAAAGCGAGTAGTTCAAGCAGTACATTTCAAGGTGAACTAAATCCGCGTCTTGAATATCGCCACGCTCCAAGAGTTGTTTAATTCGGGCTTTCCATTGCTGTGTTGCGATCTCGTCTAAGTAGTCCGGTACTTTCGGGGTTCTGCGTCTCGTCATTGTGTGTCCTATATTTTCAAAAAAATCATCGTGCGTAAAAATTAGAGGGGGCGGGCGGTTCTTAGGGGAAGCGCTTTTGTTTTTAAAACTCCCCCCACCCCATGTCAGTTCTAATTAAGTAAAAGCTCCGCCAGCACGTAAGTTATTCATTATTCGCCGATCTGCTGCGCTCTCTGCTATCTTATTCATTGTCTCGATCAGCTCTACAGTCAGCTTCACTTGCCCATTTTCTTCTGATTGGGTCACTTTTGCTTTCATTGGCTGCCCATAGTTATTTACTTCTACCTTGATAGGCTTGTTTTGTGTGGTGGTGTGGACTGTTGGCAGGCTCATACCACCACCGCCGGAGAATCCTCTTGAGCGTTTTTGGTAGTTCAACATATCCAAATAATCAACACCTAAGCGACTTGTGGCTTCTTTCGTCAGTACATATTCGCCCTTATGAACTATTCCTGCGGGTTGATATTTGCCACCGTAGCCGGTAAAACCGCCATCATCAAAGCCTGCCAAACCGCCATGCGCAAAAACAAACCCGCCATCAGATTTCCCACCCATCCATGACATATCAAAACCAAGGGCTTTACCGCCAGCTTTAAGAGCATTAAATATCATCATCTTGATAATCATATTAGATATGTCTTTAATGATAGATTTTGCCAATCCTCGGAAGTCCGCTTTCCCCGTCATTACCAAATCAGTTAAGGCACCACTCATACCGCCCAATGCTTGTTGTGTGATTTGTGACACATTACCCATAACATCCATTGCGGAATCACCAAACTTAGCAAAGCCATCTTTAAGCCCTGCTATTGGATCGGCTTGCGTCAGCTCCTTGAGCTTAAATAGCTTTTCTTGTTGCTTTTTGACCAGCTCGTATTGCTTAGTTAATTCAGATTGATATTGCGGAGATAGCTGGATCATCAGCTTTTGATATTCCATCTCTAGCTGATTGGCAGCGGTTAGCTTTTCTCTTTCGCTGGCAAGTAAGCCAATCATGCTTATTTCATCAGTCTGAGCTTGGATTTTCTGCTTCTGAGCGGTGATAAAATCACGAATCTGATCTACTTCGGATTTGCCGCGTCCTTTTTTCTTTTCGCTGCTAAGATTAGATAAAGCGGAAGATACACCCCCTTGAGATAAGTCAACCGGATCATCTTGAGCATTTGCTTCTTTGCCTCTTAATCCAGCTTGAGCGAGGTATTCATTCAGACCTTGACCCAATCCGCCTAAGTAGTCTTTGCTATTGGCGATGTTATAAATCTTGTCTAATTCTTTTTTAAATGATTTCTCTGCTTCTGTTGGTGGCAAAATAAAATCATCTAGCCTTACTTGCCAGCCTGACGTATCTACCAACCCGCCATCTTTACCAAATGATTTAGCAATATAATTTAGTAGCTCTATTGGTGCTTTAAGAAAATCAATGATCTTGTTAACGCCCATTTCCACAAGTTTAACCAATCCATTAATCGCCGCTTTTCCAAAACTTCTCATTGCCACCGGGAAATTACTCCAGATTAATTTGATCGATTGATAGCTAAAATCAAAGATACCAATAAACCGATTCCCAATATGTTTTCCAGCGGCTAAAAGCTCATTAAGGGATTGTGAAACAGTGGGCACTATATCGCCGAAATATTTGCCTACCTCTTGGGTAGCTGTATCAAAGGTGCTTTTTAACCAACTTCCAGCATCCGAAATGGCATCTTTGAAATCCATCCAAACGCCTGTAGCCACATCGCCCCATGTTGTTTGTAGTACATCAGAACCAAACTGGAGATCCGATATAAACTGATCGAACACATACGCCGCACCAATTACACCGGCAACAAATAACCCTAACGGATTTTTAAATAATGCGGTTGTCGTACCATTTATAGCTACGGTCAACCTATTAAAGCCCGTTGCCATTAATCCCACACCTTGAAGATTTGCCCTAAATTTTGTTGCGGATGAAATTAGATTAAAAGAAGTGTAAGCGGATGCTGCGTACAATGTCGCTTTAGCCAGCGTATCAAAGTTTAATGCTAGCGTGGATATAAGCCCGGCAAGTCCTCCCATGACCCCGGTAGATGATTCAATCCCGCCAACCCATGACATAACACTATCTTTCATTTGTGTCATGGCTTTGCCGAATGTAATAGGCAATTCATTAAACTCAGCTTCAATCTTTTCCCTTGCGGATCTCATGGACTCAACAATAATTTGAGAAGTAATAACTCCCTCGCTTGATAATTTTCTAACCTCGGCAGCACTTTTCCCCATATATTCGGCAACTACTTCAAGAATAATCGGGGCATTTTCAGAAATAGAGCGGAACTCATCACCTTGTAACCGCCCAGAACCTAATGCCTGTGAGAGTTGATAAAGCGCTGCCGATTGTTCTTGTGCGCTTCGTCCACCCAGTGCCATTGCTTTATTTAAAGTTTCGGTGAAATCTAAAACTCGCTGTTGACTATAGCCATACTCTTTTAATGCCCTTGTCGAACGTGTATATAAAGAGATTGTTTCATTCATTCCGGCGTAGGTATGCTGTGAAATATTAAATAATTCACGTTGCACTTGTTTATATTCTTGGGTTGAGGTTGTTACTAACCTAATTTGAGAATTTAAACTCTTCATGGTGTCAGACATTTGAATTAGTGAGTTAATTCCACCAATCCCCATTCCTACTGCCATCAATGATTTTAAATCTCTAACCATTTTCAATAATGAATTAACAGATTTCTCCGTTTTTCCCGCTTGAAGTTCGATCGTTTTTAATTCATCAGTGACCTTTACCGCGCCAGTTGATGAAATTTGAATACTTAATTTTGCGAAGTCTGCCATGATTAATTCTCCTTGGTTTTACTCTTAACCGCACCAAATCCACGATTATCTATCACCCTTGTCTTGTAGCTGTGACAGTCACGGCATAAGGCTTGATGATTGTCAGCCGCCCAAAACAGCGGATCGGCTTGACCGTTCTCAATTGGCTTAATGTGGTCTATCACCGTTGCCGGCGTGTATTTGCCTTTGGTTAAGCACATCACACATAGCGGGTGCGCCTTGAGGTATTGCGCCCGGTATTTGCTCCAACGGCTATCGTAGCCACGCTGTGCGGCGGATGGGCGGTTATCCTTGGGCTTGTGTTCGTCACACCGTCCGAACCGCACTTTGTTACGGCAACCGGGATAGGTGCAACGCCGTAATGGCTGAAAGGGCATAAGCAATCACCTCAATATAAACCGGGTTCACGGTACACATTCCATAACGCGCTAATCGACATTGGCACGGCATGCAGTGGGGTATCGGTAGTGATTTCCCGATTGGCGTACAAATGCCCGACATACATCAAACAGCCAATCTTGATAGACTGATTAAAGGGTACCGTCTTATCGGTCAGACTATCGCCAAAAGTTTTACCGATATGTGTCTGTGCCACCTCAAGGGCGGCCGCGATATAACCCTGAATCAAATTGTTGTCCATATCGTGATCGACAATTAACTGCGCTTTAGCTTCGTCTAAGCTGATTAAACTACCGGGCATAGGCTTCCCCCTCTTTACACATCAATTGAATTTCTCGGTGACTTTCTCGGCTGTCTATCACCGAATAAATCGCCAATAGGCGATCACCGTATTTCAACCGCATTTTATTGGTGATGTTCGGCAGATAGCGAATGCGCACCCGGATAATGTTTTCTCCCAATTGATAAGGCCCGCTAAAGTATTCCCGTCCTTGTAAGGGTTCGATAGCGGCGTGAACGGTAGTCACGTCTTCCCATGTGGTCGTATGGTGTCCGTAATTGTTCGGTGTGCTAATCGGGCGTTGGATTGTGACCTGCTTGTTATAGCGTCCTGCCTTAATCATTCTTGCCATCGTTCGCCCCTTTCTTGCTATCGCCTTTTTTCACTTCGACGGTCTGCTTCCATGCTTGACTAAATTCATCACCACCGGCATACGGGGTTAACCCCTCTTTACGGCGAACTTCATTCGGGCACATCACGCCGGATTTAATCGCCACATCGTAACTATCGAAGCGGTCGTTCTGACTGGTACGCAATAAATCGCTGGTGTCAAATTCGATTAAATAGCGCGGTGAAGTGCGGTTCAAATCCACCATTAACGCGTCTTTTAACTGCTGCTCGAAGTTGGTTAACCACGGGCGCAAGGTTTGCGATAAAAAGGCTCTGCTGGCTTCGCTGAAATTGCTGTAGCTGCTGTTGGAATAGTCTTGTAAAAAATCGGACTGATATTGAAAATTCGGGCAATATCGCTAATCGTGAAAGTACGGCTCTGTAGCCATTCCGCATCTTGGTTTGTCATGCCAAGCTGTTTATACTCCATTGAGCCTTCCAGCACTGGGGTTTTCCCAGCATTGGCGGCACCACGATAACGATCAAGCGATTTTAACGTTTTTTCACCCTTAACGCCGTCTAACCATTCCGCTGTCGTAATAATCCCACTGGGCATTAAGCCGTTTTTCATCACCGCCGATCCATGGCGTTGCTGTGCTAATCCCAGCCCAATGGTTTCCCGGCAAATCGTAATCGGCGAACGCCCGATAAAGCCGTCATCGGACGAGTGGCGCAAGTGTAAAATCTCGTCCTGTAGATAGGTTTTGACCTTGCCACTTAAATCAGTGATTTGATAAATATAGCTGCCGTCGGCCTTACGCTGAATATTAACCGCACTTGGGGGGTATGGCGTTAACGATAACGGCTCACCGCTTTTATCCCACTCAATCACCGCATAGGCATTACCATTTAACAAACAGTGCCTCATCATCGTGTATTTGAACTGGTACGGCGTTTGATTGCGGTTCGGCATTTCATTCAGCAAGAAATCCACCGCACTGTTAAATACCCGTTCCCGTCCGTCTTTTTCCAAGCGATACAGATAACAGGGCATAGCAGCCACCGCTTCACTGATCACCGTGACCGCATTCAATACCGCAGGCAAGGCTTCGGCCGTGGACGGGCTGACAAATTCCCCCGCGCCGGTATTGCTTGCCCCGAGATAAGATAAATACTCGTCAACGGTGAACGCATTGCGTTGTTCCGTTTTGCGTTTAAATAAACCAAACATGATCACACCTCAGCCAAATCCGCCCACCGCTGATAAAGTGCGGTAGGGTTCTGTTGTTTTCGGGCTTCTGCCATTGAGCGCTGGGCGATTTGAACACTGTTTTCCGGATAGGCGGGAATGCTGGTTATAGTGATTTCTACCAGCTCGGCACGATTGACGGTGCGCAACATCGGCTCCTGTTCAAAATCCCACGAATCGGACAGGGTACGGAAACCGAACGACATACCGGAAATATCGCCACGTTCAACCGATACCAGCAAATCACGCCCTAATGTGGTGTCTGGCGGTACTAACTCAAAACGTAAGCCGGTGTTATCTTCCACCAGCGATAACGTACCTGCCGCAGTTCTGCCCAGTAATTTAGTGTGATCGTGTTCAAACAACGCCCGCACGTCTTGCCCCTCGGCCAGTGATTCCGCAAACGCATTGGGCGCGAACTGCTCGACAAAATCCCATAGCGGTTTAGATTGGCTGTTCCAACGCACCACATAGCCGATTAATTTTTGATTATCACAACTGATTTCTGATGACCGGGTTTCAAATTCTTTCATACTGTCCCCACTGATAAAAAAGGGGACTTGCCGCCCCCTGATTCCCTCGGCTTATGCCTTGGTTTCAATAAATTTGATGGCGTTGGAATCCACCACGCCACCGCCTAAATATTTATCGGTGTGGACTTTATAAAAGCCCGGTGAGGTGATGCTATCCGGACGCGTACGGACGCCGGTTTCATGATCCACAATGTAATAACCGCGCTTGAAGTCACCCAAGGCGATCACCGCTTTACCTGCGCCGCCTGTCGGCATGGTTTCCAAATAGTGAACCGGTAAGCCTAACAGGGTGGCGGGCGCACCGGCAGATAACCCATCACGCCAGATATAATCACCGTTACCGTTTTTCAGTTTTTGAAGTTGAGCGGCAATCGCTGAACTCATCACCCACACCGCATTTTTACGATATTTACTGTGTAACGTATAAAGCAGATCAATCAAGCTATCGGCGGTAATCCCTGCGGCGTTCGCCACTTCCAATTTTTGAAGTGTGCCAAAAGCACGCGTTTTATCGGCGGTGGTCGCACGGGTATTGGTTAATAAACCTTTCGCTTTTTTATCGCCGTCACCGTCGGTTAAATCGGTTTCTTCGGTTTCGGTAAAGGTTTCGCTGATTTCTTCCGTCAGCCAGCCCAGCACATCAATTGAGCTGAAATCCAAGATTTCTTGGGTGGTTTTCGGATAGGCATAAATCGCATTTAAGGCGATAGTGACTTCATTCAGTTTCGGCGTATTGGTTTCCGTGCGTGCTGTGCCTTCCGTTCCGTGTTGAACCGTGGCACCACCGGCAGAAACCAATTTTTTATACTCTTTTGCCCCCATCGGCAAACGCACCACATGACAAATTTGACGCATAACGCTGTCATCGGTCAAACGGGTCATGACTTGCTTATCCAACTGCGGAATAACCGAATAGCCGCCGTCATCTTTGGCGGTGGTGGACAGTGAACGCAATTCGCCCGTTTTGATGTAGTGGCGCAAATCGTCATTGTTTAATGGTGCCTGCTTGGTTTCTACCGGCTGCCCCTGCTTACTGCGCTCTTCATCGGCTAACGATTCATAGCGCGCAATATCGGTATTCAGTGCGGTCACTTGGTTACGCAATTCGTCAAAGGTTTTTGCTTCCTCATCGCTTAAACTGCGGTTTTCGGTATCGGCTTGGGTCAGCATATTGCGCATATCCTCAGCCAGTTTTGCCTTTTGTTGGCGTAATTCGAGTAATTTTTTAAACATGGTGATTAATCCCTTGAAAGTTATCTTAATTAAGACGGCTACAAGTAGCCCATATCATAAGATAAACACTTCTAAGATGTTGTAAATAGAGGGTTTTTAAAGCGATAGGGTGCGAAAGAGTACGAACAAGGAATTTACAAAACTATTTAAGGGTAACTGGCTTTTTTCACAAATTGATCGTGTTTTTCGATCTTACTTTTGCCAAGGAATGAAATTGATAAATCTATTTTTACCCCCTTATCTATTCTTTATCTATTTATTCATCTACTTCTATTTTTTCTTTAGAAATCAAAAAAATAAATATATATAAGAGTAAATAAATAGATAAGTAGATAAGAATCTAAAAGTTTCAAAAAAATATATGAGCATATAAAAAAGCCAACCTTAAAGGCTGGCTAGTGCTTCTCTTGGCTTAAGCATTGACAACTTGAAGATGAAACTTTGGTATAACGTTTTGTGCTGATTGTTCGACATAATCGCCCCACCACTGAAGCATATCAAAACGATGTGGCAGATATTCAGCTCTCAAGTAAGCCATGCGGACATCATCGTTATTAATATGTGATAAGGCTACCTCGATTAAATCTTTATCAAATCGGCGTAAACCGTCTGGCGTTCTGGCTTCGTTCAAGACTGTGCTGGCAATTGCGCGCATACCGTGCGCCACCAGCTTGCCTTGGTACCCAATTCTTTTAATGGCGGCGTTTGCCGTCTGCGTGTTTATGTGGGTTGCTGGGTTTTTAATGCTTGGGAATAAATACGTTTTGCCACCACTGATTTTTTTGATTTCACGAAGAACTGCGATAGCTTGCTTTGATAGCGTAACTTTATGTTCTCGCCCCTCGTCGGTAGTTTTTAAGCCTTTTTGAATGTAGATAGTCCATATTCTTTCTTTCTCGTTTATATCGCTGTAGCGCGCTGTGGCGGCTTCTGCTGGGCGTGTCATTGTCAGCAGTTGCCATTGAATTAAAAGCCGCGTAGTGAGCGTTAAATTAGCGTTTGCGAGGGCTGTCAAAAATTCGCCCAATTGTTCCGGCTTGATTGCTTTCATGTGGGTAACGGTTGGACTGTCAAATTCTTTTCCAATGTTGGCAATTGGATTGTTTTCAATAATTCCCCGGTGTAAGGCGTAAGTCATGATTTCATTCATTTTCTGAATTGCGCGTTTTAAGGTTTCCAGTGTTCCACGGATTTGTAGCGGCTTAAACGCATTGATAGCCATAAGTGCGGTAATTTGTGTTATTGGCAATTCGCCAAAGTGGGGCAGTATATGGCGCTCGATCATGCTCCAAGTATCGGCGGCGGTTTTTGCTGAAAAGTGGGCGCGAGTTCTGCGTTCTTCAAACCATGCGGCGGCAATTTTGGCAAACGTATTGTTATCTGCCTGTTGTTGCCGTTCTATTTCTTGTTGTTGGTGGAGTTGCGGATCGATATTTTGAGCTAGCAATGCTTTAAATTCCTCCCGCTTGGATCTTGCTTGAGCAAGAGAAAGATCAGGATAATTATTTAGGCTGATATAAGTGCGGTTTTTAGTTATCGGCTTGTAATAATTAAATTGCCATGTTTTCACCCCGTTGGGTTTCACCAACAAATACAAGCCGCCACCATCGGCAAGATGATACGGCTTTTCTAATGGTTTTGCTTTATCAACTTGTGTATTGGTTAACCTCTTAACAATCCTAGCCATATCAAGCCTCCGGGCGTTTTTAGTAATACGGTTTTTAGTAATACGATCGGCATATTACTAAACGTATTACTAAAACTCTAGTTTTAAGACGAAAAGAAACGGTAAGCTACGAACAAGAAAAAAGCCTAGAGGCTTGTATTCTCTAGGCTTTCCGATAAGTTACGAACAGTAACGATATATTTTTGGTGGAGCTGGCGGGAGTTGAACCCGTGAGCTGAAAGGCGGTATCTTATTGATATTTAAATTGAATTTTTAATAGGCTTATCCTTGCGGATCATATACGGCTCTTTCTACATTACCCTGATACTCTTTGAGATAAGATCCATAGGTGCGGAAAAGCATTTCAGGTCCTTTATGTCCCATTTGTCTTGATAACCAAAACAGATTAATTCCCCTGCTAATGTGCATTGTAGCAAA
>NZ_FWWV01000023.1 GCF_900176075.1 Pasteurella testudinis DSM 23072 | reverse complement strand
GCGTATTCAATGGCGTTGAGCTTGTCTTGCAATGTATATTTTTGCGTAATATGCAACACGGCCAGACCATTTAAGCCGGAATGCCTGTATTGTAAAACCCATCGGCGGATACAGCTTTCCGGTGTTTGAAAAACGCGTGATGTGTTACTGATAGATTGGGGCTGTTGAAGGTAATATTCAACGACGTGTTGTTTAAATGCTTGGGTATATTTAGTCATAAAAATCTGCACCTTAGTTCGTTGGTTTTGGAGTCCAACTTTTGGGGTGCAGATCAATCACCAAGATCGCCGTTTTATTATCGCCAGACGCTGTCTCGCGATAATAAAAAAGCCTTGAACATCTTCAAGGCCTTAGCGAGATTATTTGGTGCTCTGGGCGGGACTTGAACCCGCACATCCTATGGACACTACCCCCTCAAGATAGCGTGTCTACCAATTCCACCACCAGAGCAATTTTATTATTCGATTATTGAGGAATATCGCTGTTCGGCTGTGTTGCCGGTACGTCTAACGTCGGGATCGCATTTTGCTGTTCCAATTTTTGCGCTTCAATGCTCAGATCATCAAACGTGCCTTGCGGCGCTTGGCGATGGGTGTTTATGTTGCCGATAACCAGTGCGATCACAAAAAACAGAATGGCGAAAATGGCAGTGGTGCGCGACAAAAAGTTGGCAGAACCTGCCGCACCGAAAATCGTGCCTGACGCGCCGGAACCGAAAGACGCGCCCATATCTGCGCCTTTGCCTTGTTGCAACAGGATAAAGCCGATCAACACAACCGACACGACGATATAGGCAATAATTAAAATTTCATACATAATTTTCTATATTCTCTACTACACTTGATACGGCCCTGTCGGCGACAAAACCAAAATAATTAAATTTAACCTGCGCATAGTAACCAAAGCCCGAAAGCTGTGCAAGTTTATTTTGCCAAATCGCCTTTAACTGATTTAATTTCAATCAACCGACATTTCAATCGGTCGGCACCACAGCGGTATCGGCAACCGCACTTTGGTTTTTACTTTTACCTTTCGCCTGCGCCGCTTTTTTATAGCCGCCCCGTTTTGCCGATGGCGGTGACACTTGGCGCAATAGGCGTAACGATTGCAGATCGTATTGGTTTAACATCTGCGGCAAGGTAGTCAATAGCTGCTGCATAAACTGCTGATAACTCGCCTGTTTGCGGCTGATCCCGTCCAGCTGTGATTCCCAGTGCGCGGTCATATCCGGCAGTGTGGCGCTTTCCGGCAAAGCTTGAATCAGAATCCGTCCTGCTTCGGTGCTGACGATATTGCGCCCTTTTTTCACGATAAAGCCGCGCTTGAACAGCAGCTCGATAATCCCTGCCCGTGTGGCTTCCGTGCCCAAACCGTCGGTTTCGCGCAAGATTTTTTTCAGCTCTTTATCCTGCACAAAACGGGCGATTCCGGTCATGGCGGACAGCAGAGTCGCGTCGGAAAACGGTTTCGGCGGCTGTGTTTTCTTGCTGACGATTTCGCCTTTTTCACAGTGCAGCACATCTCCCTTTTTCACCTTCGGCAGCGGCGCCTGCTGGTTCTCGTCTTGATCTTCTTTGCCGAGCAGCTGCTTCCAACCGGCGGTTTGCAAGCCGCGCGCCTGCGCCAAAAATTGTCCGCCGGCAATCTCCAAGCCGATTTTTGTTTTACGGTATTCGGCATCGGGGCAGAACTGCATCAGATATTGGCGCGCAATCAAATCGTAAATCTGCTGCTCGCTGTGTGACAGATGAATTTGCCGCCGGTTGGCAGTCGGGATAATCGCATGGTGCGCCTCGACTTTTTTATCGTTCCAACAGCGGTTGCGTTGTGACAAATTGACAATTTCCGGCAAGGTTTGATAAGGTTGGCTGTGGTTGGAAATCGCGGCGCTGACCGCACTTCGCTCGGCAAAATGCTCCTCCGGCAGATAGCGGCAATCGGAACGCGGATAGGTGATTAATTTATGCACTTCATACAAACGCTGACAGGTATCCAGCACCTGCTGCGCCGATAAGCCGTAGCGTTTGCCGGCATCGATTTGCAGCGCGGAAAGCGAATACGGCAGCGGCGCGGTCTCTTTTTCTTGGGTATCGCTGTATTGGGTGACGACGGCAGGCTGTCCGCTAATGCGTTTGACCACATTCTCCGCCAGCGCGCGCGATAAAACCCGTCCGTTTTCGTCCTGATAATCTTCGCAGGCTTTGCTCGGCTGCCAAAGTGCGGTAAAGGTTTGCGGCGGTTGAGCCGCGGTTTGGATATGCGCCAGCACTTCAAAAAAATCTTTCGGCTGAAAATGTTCAATTTCCAAATCACGCCGCACAATCAGCCCCAACACTGGCGTTTGCACCCGACCGACCGACAGCACGCCGTTGTAACCGGCTTGTCTGCCGCGAATGGTGTAGGCTCTGGTCATATTGATGCCGTACAACCAATCGGCTCTGGCGCGCGCTAGTGCCGACGTTGCCAGCGGAATAAAATGGCGGTTGGATTGCAATTTTTCAATCGCTTTGCTGACCGCACTTGGATTCAGATCGCTGATTAAACAGCGCTGAATCGCACTGCGTTTCGCGTCCGGCAGCGCGGCATAATTAAACACTTCGTCGACCAACAGTTGCCCTTCGCGATCAGGGTCGCCGGCGTTAATCAGTTGATCCGCTTGTTTGATCAGATTCAGCACCACGTTCAACTGTTTTGCGGTGCTCTGCTTCGGATTGAGCTGCCACTGCTGCGGAATGATCGGCAAATGTTCCAAACGCCACTGTTTAAAACGCGGGTCGTAAGCGTCCGGCTCCGCCTGTTCGAGCAGATGCCCGATACACCAAGTGACATAATCCTCTTGACCGCACTTGATAAAGCCGTCTCCGCGCTGGTGCGGCTTTGGCAACACATCGGCAATCGCACGTCCAAGGCTGGGTTTTTCGGCAATAAAAAGTCGCATAAGTTAGACAATATCAAGCACAAAGTGCGGTAAAAAAAGAAGAATCTTACCGCACTTTATCCGCTACTGACAAGCTGTAAACTTGAGCTGAATCCCATTTTACCGCCACGATCGTTGTGGCCATACCGCACTTTGCGATAAGATGAGGAGTAAGACGAGAAATCGTCAATCGACTGCCCGCCAAGGAACTTTATATGGACAATCCGCTGTTGCAAGAAAACGCCAAAACCTACGATGACTTCCCTTATCTCTCCCACCCGTTTGCTAAATCGTTGCCCTCGTTACATCAGGCGATCGGGAAATTATTCGGGCTGAATCCGCCGGATTTAACCCGCGCCAGAGTACTTGAGCTGGGCTGTGCCAGCGGCGGCAACATTATTCCGCTGACCTTTTTCTATCCTGAGCTGCAAGTGGTCGGCGTGGATCTATCGCAAGTGCAAATTAACGAAGGGCGGAAAATCGTTGCCGCAATGGGCTTGCAGAATCGTGTGCAGCTGCACCACCTGAGTATCACCGATATTCCCGACGACTTCGGCGAATTCGATTACATCATCTGCCACGGCGTGTACAGCTGGGTGCCTGATTTTGTGCAAACCGGCATTTTCGAGGTGATTCGAAAACAGTTAAAAGCGGACGGTATTGCTTATATCAGCTACAACGTCTATCCGGGCTGGAAATCGTTGGAAATTGCGCGCGATGCCATGCTGTTCCACACCCGTGATATTCAAGACAGCACATCTAAAGTCGATAATGCCAAAGCGATGATCCGTTATATGCACCAAAAAGCGCGCAAAGACAGTATGTTCAAGCGGATTATGGACGATGTCGATCAACTGGTGCAAAATTCGGCGCCTTACTATCTGGCACACGAATTTTTAGAGATTCATAATTCTCCGCTCTATTTCACCGACATGGTGAAAAAAGCCGCTGCACACCAACTGGTTTTTCTGAATGAAGCTGAGATTTCCAGCTCTTTTGCCGAAAATTGGGGCAACGACGTACATGCCGATTTGATCAAAGCCAGTCACAATGATCAACTGGTCGTCGAACAGTATTTGGACTACATCAACAACCGCCAGTTCCGCCAGTCACTGTTTATTCCGCAAGCCGCGCTCGCTTCGTTGAACCGCCATCTCTCGGCGGAGGCGATGCAAACCTGCTGTTTTTCAGTCTCTGTCGCCAAAGAAAGTACGCCGCGTGCCGAAATGCCGCAGCACACCCACTTTATTTTCAATCATCTGGATACGCTGTTTTACCGCACGCAAAACAGCCGTGAAATCGAAGCCTTAGAGGTACTTTGCCGGTTTAATCAACTGTTTTTCGATTTTCAGACGTATGAAGACGCTGTAAAAAGTGTGATGCAGGCACACTACAACCGCGAATTTGTTACCCATTTATTGCTGAAACTAGTGGTTTCCGGCTTGCTGCATATCTGCGGCACACCGCCAATCAGCAATCGTCCGGTCAATGTGATCTCCGCCACGCCACAGGTTGCCGAACTTAACCGCCGTTATCTTGCGCTGCGCGACTATATCGTCAACGCCCGCAATGAAATGCTGAAACCGGATCTGATTCAATCGCTGTTAATCCCTTATCTGGACGGACAACACAGCGAAGCGGATTTATCCGCCGTATTACTGCAAGCGCATGCCGACGGTAAAATCAAATTTAATCACAATTCGCCTGATGCCGAAGCGGTTGAAGTTACCGATGCGCAGGAAATTGAAAAACTGGCAGGCGAATTCACCCGCAATGCTTTGCTTCATCTGCGTGAAAACGGCATGTTGATCGGCTAGTCTGTTTACATCAGATATTCGTTGCCAATCCAGTCCACGCACGGTAAAGCGGTGCTCGGTTAGATTAATTTCAGTTTTTCACTGATTTATTGAAAAGACAAAGGGCTGATCTAACATCAGCCCTTATTTTTTCTATCGGCAAAAAACTGAAAACCGCTATTTTTTCTCTTGTACCGCTGACTTATACAACCGGTTTTTATAGGCATGGCTGCCCCACAGGGCATACGCCAGTGCGGTTTTTTTCAGTTGCGGATCAATCTCGGTTGCAATCAAACTGTGGCTGGCTTGGTCATAGCGGAAGCCTTTGGCTTCGCTGTTCGGTTGCAAAATCGCCACCTGATCGCCCTGCATATACGCCATTGTTTTATCAAACTGCATTAACGCGCGGTTCGGATCATCGCTGCGGGTCAAGTCGTAACCCAGCATCGGATATTCGCCGCTGATCCCTGCCAGTGACAATAGCGTGGTCGGCAAATCGATTTGGCTGACTAAACGCGGATCGCGTTTGGCTTCGATGCCTTCGCCCAAAATCAATGCCGGAATATGGAAATGCCGAATCGGCACCAGCGACGCACCGGAAACACGCGAATCATGGTCGGCGACCACCAAGAAAATCGTATCTTGCCAATAATCGGATTTTTTCGCCATCTCGAAAAAGTAGCCTAACGCAAAATCGGCATATTTCGCCGCATTGTTACGGGTCTGTTTCGGCTGTTCGTACAACTCGATTTTATTGTCCGGAAATTCGAACGGATCATGGTTGCTGGAGGTGAACACCAAGCTGAAAAACGGCTGACCGCTCTTTTGCCATTCGCTGAATTGCTGATTGGCTTTATCAAACAGATCTTCGTCGCTCATGCCCCAAGTGGAAACGAATTTCGGGTTTTTATAGTCCGCTTGATCAATGATGGTTTGGAAACCGTTGCCGTAGAAAAAGCTCGCCATATTGTCAAAATGTTTTTCGCCGCCGTAAATAAACGAGGTGTGATAGCCCTGTTTTTGCAGCAGTTCGGCAATGGTGAAGAAACCGTGCTGACTACCGGACAACTTGACCACCGCTCTTGCCGGCGTCGGGGTGAAGCCGCTGGTCACGGCTTCGATTCCACGCACCGAACGAGTGCCGGTGGCGTAGAGATTTTCAAACAGCCAGCCTTGCTGCGCCAATTGGTCAAAGTGCGGTGACAGCGGTTTGCCGTTCAAGCTACCGATAAATTGCGCGCCCAAGCTCTCTTCCAGAATAATCACGATATTTTTCGGTTTTCCCTGATAGCTGGCTTGGTTATAGGTCAAGGTCGGAATTTCGCTGCTGAGATACTCGCTGTCGGCACGTCCGCGTGCGCTTTTAATCGTTTCCAGCACCTCGTCAAATGCCATTTTGCCGTAGATTTCGGACGATTTGTCTTCATCTTTCAGCTGTTGCGCGGCATAAAGCAAGGAGTAGCCCGAATTCAGCACCAACGAATTGACCAACGGATCGGAGGAGAACGCCACCATTGCCGGATTAATGCCACGGTGCTGTAAACTGGAGCGCGCGCCGAGAAACACCAGCGCAATCACCAATAATGCAATCAAAGGGCGGTAGCGCCAACGGAACGGGGAGAGGTTGGCGGTCACTTTTTTTGCCAAACGCCAGTAAAACCACGCCGCCAATGCGGTCAACGCCGGAACGGCAACCAGCGCCAACAGATGCCCGTTTGCCAACATGGTAAACACTTCTTTCGGATTGACCAGATACTCGATAAACAGGCGGTTCGGACGGAAATCGTAGGTTTCGATAAACTCCGGCGTCACCAGTTCCATAAACAGGATAAACACACTGCCGGCGGTCAAAACGATCCGTAACAATGCAACATAGAAACGCCCTATGCGGTTGTCGGAAATCAGCAACACGCTGAACAGTGCAAAAATACCAAACAACCAACAGAGGGAAACGATATCGATGCGGATTCCCTGCACAAAGAGCGGTAGCCAGCCGTGAACGGCGCCGACGCGCTCCTGTTGCCAAAATGCCAAGCCGAAACGGCTGAGGGAAAGAATAAATAAATTAACTAAAGTAAAACATAAAACCGGATAAAGTGAGCCTGAATATTTTTTAAAATTAGACATTTAGCAAGCCTGCGACAAAATTATAAGTATTATGCAGCTTAGAGCAGAAACCGGTTAAAAAGTTCTTTGGTTTTATGTAATAATATTACAAGCTATCACCCTTATTTTTTATTCTGCTTTACGAACCCTGATAAGCGTTTTTTTATCTGCAAGTCCTTGTAAATAACGCCATGGTAAATTGCCTTCAATTTTACCGTTTTTCACCAAAGTGCGGTAAGCGCAAATGGTGGTCATCGGGCGGTAATTAAAACTGCCGTCTTTATTAATCAGTGGATCAATTTCACTTTCCAAGGTCCAAATCACCGGCGTATTATCCGCAAAATTCACCGGCGCGCTAAAGTGCGGACAGCCTTCATTATAGCCGATTGTCAACTTATTGTGACCGTTTGGATTCGGACTCGGCAAATCGGGAGCATTCATAAAGCCGAACTGCGAATCGTGCTGCAAAATGTGCTCACGCACCACCGGCCACAAATATTGGCGCAAAAAATATTGGTCGGCAAAGCGTGGATCGAGCTTCTGCGAAGCCACATATTGCCTAATCAAACCGCTCATCGGCGGCAACACCCCACTGATTGCGCCCCACAAACCTGCCAAAATCAATTCGGTATGCGAGCCGCAATCGCGGATCATATGAAACGGTAAATCGCTTTCGCACCACTGCGCCACCGCTTCGGCTTCCCGCTGCGAAATCACCGAATCGGCATCGCGAAAAATCACCCGCGCTACACTTTCATCGTCCAAGGCTAAAAAACGCCACATGGTCGCCGGTATTTTTTTCTGTTCGGCAGTTACATATACGATTTCTGCTCCATTCGCCTGCAATCGCTGCACCACCGATTCGGGCACACTGTCATCAAGGTAGAAGCGGCAGATCCAATCGGGATAAATACGCGACTGTAATTCGCAATTCATCACCGCCGGTTCGCAATAAACCGACGAAGCGCCGTACAATGAAAAAGCAATAATCTTTTTGCGACCGCACTTTTGCCCTGACGGCAGTGGGTTAAACGGGAACGGATTCAATTCAAATTTTTTCTCACGAAACAGACTGTCGCGGATATTCAACGCCGCTTTGCCATAGATCCGTACCAAATCAAATTTACCGCTTTCGCCGCAAGCGTGTGATAAGACATCGTAAGCATTTAAATTTTGGTTATCCAATTTTAACGCCTGTGCAGCCGCCTCCATCGCTTGTTGCCAATCGGCAAGTTTAATATAGCAGGTTGCCAAATTACTCCATTTTGCCGCGGACGGCGCAATCGTCAGCAACTGCCGCAGCTGCGTGATTGCCAGCGGAAAATCCGCTTTTGCATATGCCGTGACAAATTTCTGCTGTAAATCGCGTACAATATGTTGTTTCTTTTTTTGTTTTACCGCTTGAAAACGAGCCGTTTTTTTCATGGCTTACTCCAATTTTTTCAAAAAGGATTTTCCGCCCAACGCATTCATTTGTTGCATAATCCACTGTTGTTTGCGCAATACGCCGGCAGAGGGTTGTCGGACTTTATATAAAATCGGGTTCGGTAACACTGCGGCAAGCAAAGCCGCTTCGTGACTGTTCAAACGATCTGCGGATTTATTAAAATAGTGTCGCGCCGCCGCCTGCACGCCGAAAATGCCGTCGCCAAACTCAGCAATGTTCAAATACACTTCTAAAATCCGTTTTTTATGCCACAAGGTTTCCAACATGAATGTGGTCGGCACTTCTATTCCTTTGCGCAGCCAACTCTGTCCGTGCCATAAATACAAATTTTTTGCCGTCTGTTGCGAAATGGTCGAGCCGCCGCGCGTGCGGTTGGAATTGGCGTTATCTTCCAGCGCCGACTGAATCGCACTGAAATCCAGCCCGTAATGTTGATCAAAACGCTGATCTTCGGCGGCAATCACCGCCAGCTGCATCTGCCAGCTAATCTGATCCAGACTAACCCAGTCGTATTGTATATCATAAGAAAAATCCCCCTTGAGCCAATGCGCCGCTTGCTGCTGCAACATATAAGCGGAAAACGGGATCGGTACAAAACGAAAAAGAGCGGTCAATGCCACCCATGCCAACACCATGCGCAAAATCCATTTGCGTATGCTCTTCCAGAGCTTCGGTTGCCATTTGAGTCGTTGACCGCTCTTTTTATTCTTGCTCATACCGTGGGTCGTTATCTGTCGATCAGCGCCGGAGCAGCCATTGCAAAAAATCATCCGGCATCGTTTTCAACATATTCGAGCCGCGTGTAATCGTGGCGGCACTGGTATTCAATTTTTGCTGAATCTCACGCTGCGATAAATTTTTGCTTAACAACTCACCAATAATATTGACCCGCAGTCCAACGGCATCGCGTTCGTCGGCTGTCAACAGAAGCGTCAACAGTTGTTCCTCCCTGCCGTCGGCAAAGGCTTGGCGCAATAATTCAATGAACGCATTCCACTGTTCTTGCTTGCTGCTTGATTTACCGGTCGCATAGTGATTCAGCATAAGAACCCTCTTTTTCAGTGTTGTACTATCGCACTAGTATAATCGATCAGACTCGCTTTTGGCGAATTTTATTAACGGTTTTTGCGCCAGCAACTGATAGTAGTAATCAAAAGTGAGCACATTTTGTACATAGCCGCGCGTTTCATAAAACGGAATGGTCGCGATAAATTCCGCCATGCTCAACCGTCCGCCGGCACGGCTCAGCCAGCGCTCGACCCGACTACTACCGGCATTATACGCCGCGGCGATAAAAATCCGATTGTCGCCGAAACGATCCGCCAGCTCCTGCAAATGCTGCGTACCCAGCATAATATTGTCAAAGGCATCAAACAATTGGCGTTCATTGTTGTACGGCAAGGCAAATTTATCCGCCGTGGCTTTAGCCGTGCTCGGCAGCAACTGCATTAAACCGCGCGCATTAGCATGAGATTGCGCGCGCATATCCCACGCACTTTCCTGACGGGCGATGGCCATCGCAAACGTCGGCGTGATCGCTTTGCCTTGCAAGTTCAACTCAAACCACAACGGATAGGCAAACGGCAAGCGTTGCGCCAAATAGTCCCATGCTTTGGCTTGAATCGTCGCCTGCACGCCAAATTCGTACCACTGCTTTTGATTGGCGTAATCCGCCAATGCAATTTGCGCCGATTTATCTTGTTTTGCCAGTAATGCCAGCCACGCTTGCTTCGCTGGCGAAAATTGCGCGATCGCCAAAAACTCTTCAATTTCGCTTAATGCCGCTTGCAACGGTGCTAACGCCGCCGCTGCTTGTTGGGCATTGAGTGTGGCAAAGTGCGGTTGATAATCGATTTTCAACTGCTCCGCCGCCAGCAACGGATAAAAACCGCGTTCGCTCGCCAATTGCCGCCACTGTTGCTGCGCTTGTGTTTTTTTGCCTTGTTTGTTGTGTTCAAACGCTTGCCAAAAACGCCACTCTTGCTGTGATTTGGCATTGTCTGACAACAGCGCCAACCAGCGGCTCAAATCCTGCTGTGCCAGAATCGCCAGCCGGATACGACGCTCGATCAGATTATCCTGTTTTAACTGCATAACCTGCTGATCGCGCCATGCCTGAATCTGCGGATTGTCCGAATCGAACAATTTGCTGACAACCGCCGCCCGCCAAACATTCAATTGCGACGTTGTCAAACCGAAACGCGCGCCCCATTCGGCATATTCAGCAAAAGGATCCGCCGCAGAAAATTGGCTTTCCGTCAATTGATTAACATAACGTGGAAATGTGTGCGCAATCACCTCGCTATTCGGTTTGTTCACTGCCGTCGTTTGTACGAAAAGCGTCAAGGTTTGCGGCTGGCTGCGCAATTCAACCAAACTCTCCAACCAAGACATCAGCACCACATCGTCACTTTGGTTACGCAAGTGGCGCAGTACCCCGTCGCTCCCTTGCTGAAACGCCAGCAAGGCGCGTTGCCGAACCAAGTCTTCCGTTTGCTGTCCGGCAGCCTGCCATAAGCTGAAAATATCGTCACACGCGGACGGCAACGACGCGCCGTTTAACCAAAGATCGCTTACCGCTTGCCAATCTATCGCAGGCGCAAGTGTGGTGGGTGCAAGTGTGGTGGGTGAAAGTGCGGTAGATGAAAGTTCGGTTGGCGCTTGTCTGGCTTGCGCCGACAAATAGATACAACGGGAAATTAAATCCTGCGGTGGTTTACCCTGCGCCGATTGGTTTTTAAATTGCAATATCCCTTGCCAATCCTGCCGTTTTTGCAAGGTTTGATACCAAGTGCGGTTCAAATTTTTCTGCTCGGCAAGTGCCGGATATTGGCGGCTGAACTGCACTACCTTTTCCGCCGACAGTTGTGCCGAATCGCTGACCAAGCGCTGATATTGCAGATAAGGCAACAGTGGATAGCCGTCAAGCTGTGCGATCAATTTATCCATCACCGCAAAACTGTTTTTCTCTGCCGAAAGCGGTAACAATGCTTCGGCCTTCCGATAAATTTGCCGTTGTTGATCAATCGATAAGGTTTCGGCAAACACGGTCTCCGACACTGTCATTGCACTTATCAGCCCTAAAATCACGCCTGCTTTCCGTTTCATCTCTTCTCCGACAAATTTTGCAAAAAATTCCATAAAAAACACCTTGCACCGTTTCAAACAATGCAAGGTGTTAGACTGCCGATAAGGCTAAAAATTCCCTAAAATTGGCTTATTTAGCCGCTAAACAGTGTGAAAAGCTATCGGCTAACGACTGTAAAAAGTCGGTGTAAGCAGTTTTGCTTAACTGGATTTTATCGCCCAACGGATCAATTACGCCCAATTTCACGCCGGTGTTTTTGTGCAAAGTTTCCAATAAACGTGGGGTAAATTGCGGTTCGGCAAATAGGCACTGCGCTTTGTTGGCTTGAATATCCTCTTTGATTTCATTCAATTTTTTCGCCCCTGGTGCAACAGTCGGGTTAATGGTAAACGACCCCAAACGGTTTAAACCGTAGGCGCGTTCAAAATAACCGTAGGCATCGTGGAAAACGTAATATCCTTTGCCTTTAACCGGATCCAATTGGGTTTTCAGCTGCTGTTGCTTAGTGGCAATGCCTTGCTTGAACGCCGCCAGATTGGATTGGATACGTTTCGCTTGCGCCGGATAATTGTCGCTTAAGCGGGCGGCGATTTGCTCGGCGATTTTTTCACTGATATCGCTGGAAAACCAAACGTGCCAATCGGTTTGCAAACCGCCGTGCGCATGGTCATGGTCGTGTCCATGTGCGTGATCATGATCGTGGTCGTGGTCATGATCGTGGTCATCTTCATACCCCGGAGGCCCATCGTGATCATGAGTGTGATGGTCGTGGTCGTGGTCGTGGTCGTGGTCGTGGTCGTGATGATCGTCACCATCGGCATGCACATGCAACGCTTCGCCCAACAATTGCTGAATGTTATCCATTTTATCGATTTGCAGCACTTTTTTTGCCTCTAAGCGCCCGATATTTTTGCTGAGAAAGGTTTCCAAATCTTTACCGACCCAAACCACCAATTCGGCATTTTGTAAACGCTGCAAATCCGACGGACGCATACTGTAATCATGCGGTGATGCCCCTGTCGGTAATAAAACCGATGTCGTGGTTACGCCGTCCGCTACTGCGGCGGCAATAAAACCGAGCGGTTTTACCGTGGTGACAATCTCTGCCTGGGCAGTGTAGGCAATAGTTGTGAGGAGCACGCCTGCCAGTGATTTATTTATTATTTTCATGCTTTTTCCTTGTTAAGATTGGGGATTACCCCCGATTAGTTTGCCGGTTGCTGTAACAGCTTTTCCAGCACTCTGGCAACGGCAAAAAACCCGAAGGTCGCCGTTACCATGGTTGCCGCGCCGAACCCGTTAGCACAATTCATGCTGGCGGAGACAGGGCAATCACCTTCCATTTTCGGGAAGATAAGCGGTTGGGTCGAAAAAACACAATCGACCCCAAATTTTCGTTTTGGATTTTGCGTAAAATGGTACTCTTTACGCAACAGCGACCGCACTTTTGCCGCCAACGGATCCTGAATGGTCCGGCTGAGATCGGCGATCTGAATCTGAGTCGGATCGGTCTGTCCGCCTGCGCCACCGGTGGTAATCAGTTTGATTTTATGACGCTTGCAATAGGCAATCAGTGCGGCTTTGACTTTCACGCTGTCAATCGCGTCAATCACATAATCAAATTCGGCGCTGATATATTGTGACAAATTCTCTTGCGTCAGAAAATCATCAACCACCGTCACCTGACATTGCGGATTGATTTGCGCGATCCGCACTTGCATGGTTTCGGTTTTTAACGCACCGATATTGTCGGTCAGAGCGTGAATTTGGCGATTAACGTTGGTCACGCAAATATCGTCCATATCGATCAAGGTAATCTTACCGATTCCGCTACGCGCCAAGGCTTCCACCGCCCATGAGCCCACGCCGCCGATTCCGACCACGCAAATATGCGCTGCGCTTAAGCGTGCCAATTCCGATTGTCCGTATAAACGGGCAATACCGCCAAAACGGCGGTCATAATTATCAATCCGTTCCATATTCTGTTAGTTTAACACCCAAGCCCGACCATAGTGTTTTAAAAATCCGGCGGTCTGACCGGCTTTATCGCCGATGCCCTGATAAAGATCAAAATGCTGTCCTTTTATCGCCCCGCCGACGTCAAGCGCCACGACTAAGCGTAGATCATGTGCTCCCGTCCAGTTGCCTTGGCTGTCAATCCGCGGCATTTCGACTAATACGATACTTCCCAACGGAATCACGTTTCGGTCGACTGCAATCGAGGATAAGCCGATCAGCGGAACACCTGCCGCACCTTTCGGTTTATCGGTCGGATCAACCTTAAAGTAAATATAAGAGGCATTGCGTTCCAACAGCGCTTGGAAACGAGACGGATTGCGCTCGCCCCACGCCTTAATCGCCTGCATTGACATTTGTTCTTTCGGAATTTCGCCGTCTTCGACTAATAAGCGCCCAACCGCAGTGTAAGGGTAACCGTTCTGTCCGCCGTAAGCGAAATGGGTTAGCCGCCCGTTACCCATATCCATAAAACCACTGCCCTGCACCCCCATCGCAAACACATCATACATGGTGCTATAAGCCAGTTCTAAACCTTGCCCGTTCAAAGCGCCGTTGTAAATCTGCGCACGGCTGTAGCGTTTATTTTTCGGCAAGGCATAAACCGGATGTTGATATTGGCTGCTTTTATTGGCACGACCATGAAAAACCGGAATATAGTAACCGGTCATCAGCACGTTTTGGAAACCGTCGTCACCACTCAATTGACGCGAATTCAAACCGAAATCGGCCAGCTGATCCACATCGGCGCCGGACAGCACCCAGTTGGTAATTTTGCCGTAAGTGCTGGCATGGCGGTTAACCAAATTATTGGAGTACGACCGCACTTCGGATAATTGGGTTAAAAAATCCCCTTGATTGATCACACCGCTTCTATTTGCCACCTGAGAAACCGGAAACAAATATTGGCTAGGACTCACATAGCTGCGCCCTTGGTAAACCGCACCTAATTTTTCACGTTCCGCACGTTCGTTGTAAACACTGCCGGTTCGCGTCGGTGATGATCCGCAAGCCGATAAGAGTAACACTGTGGCTGTCACCACACCGAGTTTAAAATTAAATTTCATAAAATCCGTCTATCTTTCTGTGATCTAACAAACCTGACGATATCAGGGGCGGATACCTTAGCAAAAAACAGCTAAAAAATATAGGGCATATAACGCTTGTTTAACGAATAAAAAATCACCAAGCAATTCTCCGTTTCGTTGAAAAATTATTCGCAACGTTGTTTTTTTGAACGCTTAGAAAAAAAATTTAAAAACAGGCTTGCGTTCCGTTAAAAAAAGCGTATAGTACGCCACTCACAGACGCGGGGTGGAGCAGCTTGGTAGCTCGTCGGGCTCATAACCCGAAGGTCGTTGGTTCAAATCCAGCCCCCGCAACCAAATTTTAAAAGCACCCTTTTGGGTGCTTTTTGCATTTCTAGATTCTCATATTACTGAGCTGATTTTTATAAGCCCGCACCTGCTTCACAAAACCTGAATTTAAAATAAAAAAAAGCCCTGATTAAAAATCAGGGCTTGAGGATTATATTTATCAGTGGTGCCTAGGGCCGGACTCGAACCGGCACACCCGAAGGCGGTTGATTTTGAATCAACTGCGTCTACCAATTTCGCCACCCAGGCTACGCTGATAAACATAATCGCTGTCAGTGGTGCGCATTATACGGCTATCAAACTAAGTTGCAAGTGCAAAATTTAAATTTTTAATTCGTTCGCTTTAATTTTCGACAATTTGATTATTTATTAATAAACACCGCACTTTCCTGCCTGTTTTACAGCCCAATGTTCACTCGAAAGTGCGGTTTTATTGCTGAAATATCAACTCGGTTTGCGTTTTAATAACCACCACGTCAGCAAGAAAAACAGCAAGCTCGGCAGTAGTGCGCCGATGATAGGCGGGATATCGAACACCACCGTCACCCGTCCGAACGTTTCGTTGATCACATAAAACGCGAAGCCGAACACAATTCCGGTGACGATTCGTGCGCCGGTGGTGACGCTGCGCAGTGGACCGAAGATGAATGACAGCGCCAGCAACATCATCACCGCCACGGAGAACGGCTGCATCAGTTTACGCCAGTAAAGCAGCTCAAACTGTTTGGAGTCCTGTCCACTCTCCCTTAAGAAAGTTGCGTAGTTATTCAAGCCGCTGATTGATAATGAGGTCGCTTTCAGACTGACGGTCAACAACTTATCCGGTGTCAGGCTCGACTGCCAGATTTGGTTGAGGTAATTGCGGTTTTGAATTTGATCTTCTTCAATAACGGTTTCGCTCAGCTGATTAAAGACCCAATGCCCGTTTTCCGGCTGATAGGTCGCCTGATTGCCGTGCTGCATGGTTTTCAAGCGGCGCTGGTTGTCAAATTGATAAATATAGATATTATTCAGCGTATCACTGTTACTCACATTTTCAATATAGACAAAATTATTGCCGTCCCTTGCCCAAATGCCGTTTTGTACCGACAGCAGCGAACCGCCGGAAATCGCTTGCGAACGCATATTGCGGGCAAATTGTTCGGTTTGCGGAATACCCCATTCGCCGAGCAGCATAATGGCTAGAATCAGCGGAATCGCTGTTTTGATCACCGACAGTCCGATTTTCAACCGTGAAAAACCGGAAGCCTGCATCACCACCAATTCGCTGTTGGCCGCCAGTGCGCCCAAGCCGATTAATGCGCCCAACAGCGCTGCCATCGGGAAAAAGGTTTCCACATCGCGCGGCATGGTCAGCAAGGTGTAATAAACGGCTTGCAGGCTGTCGTAGCTGCCTTTGCCGACATCACGGAACTGCTCGACAAATTTGATAATCGCCGACAAGCCGACCAACATCAGCAGGGTCATTAAAATAGTGCCGAAAATGGTACGGCCGATATAACGATCTAATACACCGAACATGGATCAGTCCTCCAGTGCCGAGTTGGGAGAAAAGAAGTGGCGGACTTTATACATAAACGCACTGTTCCAACTGTTTAACATGATGGCTATCAATAAAAAGACGATATGCACCAACGGGATAAATAACGCTGCGTCAACTTTGCCGCTGGTACCGGCGGATTTTAACGAACTGAGCAGCAGGAAATAGATCAGATAAAGCAAAAGTGCGGGTAACATTTTGGCAAAGCGCCCTTGACGCGGATTGACTTTACTCAACGGCACTGCCAACAGCGCCATCAACGGCACCGCAAGTACCAACGAAATCCGCCACCACAACTCCGCTTTCGCCGCCGCAGATGAATCTTCAAGCAATTGGCTGAATGTCAAACGTTCGATCTTATCGCTGTTCGACTCCACATTGGTGAAGGTTAAATAGGCTTGATAATCGTCAAAATGGGTGATCTTAAAATCCGGCAGGATTGCACTGCCTTCATAACGCTCGCTGTTGGCCAGTTTCAAAATCTGATCGCCGTTCGGCAAGGCTTCCAGATTTCCGCTTTCCGCCACCAGCACCGACGGTTTGATATTGCCCCGTTCACGCATTTGGAACAGGTAGATATTATCCAACCGGTTGGCTTCGACCTGATCGATAAACAGCACGAAATTGCCGTCGCTGTTGCCGATAAACTGTCCGGCACTCAGCGCCGATAACGTCGGATTCGCCTTTGCCTGCTCCAATAAATTGACCTGTTTTTCAATCGCCCACGGTGAAAGCCAAAACGCATTATACGCCGCCAGCGCAGCAGTGAATAACGACAGCAACAGCGCCACCCGCATTAAAATCCGCTGCCCCACGCCGCAGGCACGCATCACGGTGATTTCACTGTCGGCATACAATCTGCCGAGTGTCATCAAGATCGCGATAAACAGGCACAGCGGCAACATCAATTGCGCCATTGTCGGCATGCCTAAGCCGAGCAATGAAAAAACCAAATCGGAAGGCACATTTCCGTTGACGGCGGAGCCTAACACCCGCACCAGTTGCTGCGCAAAGAAAATCAGCAATAAAATAAACAGAATAGCGATCTGGCTTTTGAAAATTTCTTTGGTTAAATATTTAAGTAAGATCACAGTCACGCCTTTTGGATTTTGCTTATAAAATCGGTTTCTCTTAAGACAACAAATAACGGAAAATATTAGGACTTTCCGGTGAACCCGCTGGTTTTTGCGAATCCTTTTGTGAATCCGTTAGTTAATTCGGTGTCATTCGTCGTTATAAATCGTATAATGATACCCTTATTTTAATCATGACAACAATAAAAATTATCGGGAGTACGCTATGGAATTCACTATCACTCAGCTTGCTGCAGACAAACAAACAAGCGATTGCCTACTGGTTGCAATATATGAAGAAAAACAACTCAGCAGCACCGCCACGCAACTCGACAGCTTAAGCAACGGCCATTTGAGCCGCTTATTGGACGAAGGCGATTTAGAGGGAAAAATCGGACAAACCTTAATGCTGCACAATGTCGCCAATCATCTCCCGAATGTGCAGGCGAAACGCATTTTATTGGTCGGCTGCGGTAAAAAACAGGACGAATTAAGCGAGCGCCAATATCAGCAAATCGTCAGCAAAGCCTTTACGGCGCTGGCGGCAAGCAATGCGCAAAGTGCGGTCAGCTTTTTAAATGAGGTAACGCTGAAACAGCGTGGTGCTTACTGGAAAGTGCGGTTTGCGATTGAAGCCGTTCAACAGGCGCGTTACCAATTCGAACAGTTTAAAAGCAAAAAATCCGATAACCGTCGGGTATTGCAAACCATTGAATTTTATAGCGAATCCGACGATCTTGCCAAAACAACGCAAGCGCTGCGGCACGCAACGGCGATTGCCGACGGTGTGAAAGCGGCGAAAGACGTGGCAAACTGTCCGCCGAATGTCTGTAATCCGGCGTATTTGGCGGAGCGCGCCCAAGAGTTGGCGGTGCAATCCGATTTCATCAACACCACGATTATTGACGAAGCGCAAATGGCGGAGTTGAACATGAATGCTTATTTGGCGGTGTCGCGCGGCTCGCAGAATCCGGCGTTTATGTCGGTAATCGACTATAAAAACCACCCGAATCCGCAAGCCAAACCAATTGTGTTGGTCGGCAAAGGCTTAACCTTTGATGCCGGCGGTATTTCATTGAAGCCGGCAGCGGAAATGGACGAAATGAAATACGATATGGGCGGCGCAGCATCGGTTTACGGCGTGATGAAAGCCGTCGCCGAATTAAAACTGCCGTTAAACATCATAGCAGTGTTAGCCGGTTGTGAAAACCTGCCGGACGGCAATGCTTATCGTCCGGGCGATATTCTGACCACCATGAACGGCTTAACCGTCGAAGTGTTGAATACCGATGCCGAAGGGCGGTTGGTCTTGTGCGACGCCTTAACTTACGTCGAGCGTTTTGAACCGGAAGTGGTGATCGATGTTGCCACCCTGACCGGCGCTTGCGTGGTGGCATTGGGGCAACATAACAGCGGTTTGATCTCTCCTGACGATCAACTGGCACAACAATTGGCGCACGCGGCGCAACAGGCGCAAGACAAAGCCTGGCGCTTGCCGTTAAGCGAAGAGTATCAGGAACAGCTGAAATCCAATTTTGCCGATCTCGCCAATATCGGCGGACGTTGGGGCGGCGCAATCACCGCCGGTGCGTTTCTGTCCAACTTTACTAAAAACTATACTTGGGCGCATTTGGATATCGCGGGTACGGCGTGGAAATCCGGTGCGGAAAAAGGCGCAACCGGCCGTCCGGTGGCATTATTGGTGCAATATCTGTTGAATAAAGCCGATAGCGCGCACTAATCCCGTTACAATAATCTCTTGTTTGCAATAGGGCATTTTTTATAAATGCCCTTACTTTATGCCGACCGCCCTATTTTTCCTACACAAACCAAACAGAGATTATCCTGCTGCAAATCAATTTATCGCCAATTTCCGCTATAAATTTAAACAACAAATGGTGTATAGTTAATCTTGCCTATTTTCTATTATCTTTAAATTAATTGTATAAAGGAGGTTATCATGGCACTGGCACCTTTAGTTGTGCGAAAATTTGAATGTTCATCCGAAAACGATGCCGCACAAATTTGCGCAGCGTTGAACAAGGCAAAATATCATTCAATTGCGTTAGGAAGCGCAGTTGTTTCACAATGTCGTCCGACGAAAAAGCTGGAAGGGATTTTAGCGAAAGTCAATTTAACGGAAGTGATTCCAAGTAATTATGATCTTGAGCAAATCCAGACCATGATTGCATAACACTTCATTTGATATAAATCACTATTATCCGCCATTTTGTCGACGATAAAATGGCGTCTTTTCCTGAAAACCGCACTTTTCACTTAACGCTGCCTCCGTGATTTTCTCCTTTCACTGAAAGCCTTTTTTCGCTAGAATTGGCAGTTTATTTCACAGCGACTGAAAACGTTCAGGCAAGCAGATACAAAATTAGGGCAACAAGTGAAAAAAGCACAGTTTTATCTTTTGCAAACAGATGATCCCAATGCGGAACTTAGCATTATGGAATCGTTGGCCTGTAACTTGGCTGCCGACGCCTGGCGCTTGGGCAAACGGGTGTTGATTGCCTGTGAAAACGAACAGCAGGCACTGTTACTGGACGAAGCATTATGGCAGCGTGATCCGGAACAATTCGTGCCGCACAACTTGTCAGGCGAAATCACCACTTATGCCACCCCGATTGAAATTTGCTGGGTCGGCAAACGCAACAGCCAGCGGCGCGATTTATTGATTTCGCTGCAAAGTGCGGTGCCGGATTTCGTCAACAGTTTTAATCAAGTGATTGATTTCGTACCGGCGGAAGAACACGCCAAAATCCAAGCGCGCGAACGTTATAAACAGTATCGTCAGCTGGGATTTGAATTGAGTACGCAACAAGTTTAACTAAACCAATTTAACCAATAATGCAAAGTGCGGTCAGCACATTCGGATAAGAAAGAGAATATGGAAACCACTTACAATCCACAGAATATCGAACAGCGTTTATACCAAAATTGGGAACAAAACGGCTATTTTAAACCGTCGGAAGATCGTTCCCGTCCAAGTTACAGTATTGCCATTCCGCCGCCGAACGTGACCGGTAGCCTGCATATGGGACACGCTTTCCAACAGACCTTGATGGATACCCTGATTCGTTATCACCGTATGCAGGGCGACAATACGTTATGGCAAACGGGAACCGACCATGCCGGCATCGCCACGCAAATGGTGGTGGAGCGTAAAATCGCCGCCGAAGAGGGCAAAAGCCGCCACGATTTCAGCCGTGAAACCTTTATCGACCGCATTTGGCAATGGAAAGCCGAATCCGGCGGTACGATCAGCCAGCAAATGCGCCGCATCGGTAATTCGGTGGATTGGGATCGCGAACGTTTTACCATGGACGACGGTTTGTCGGAAGCGGTAAAAGAAGTGTTCGTGCGTTTGCACGAAGAGGGTTTGATTTATCGTGGTAAACGTTTGGTCAACTGGGATCCGAAACTGCACACCGCCATTTCCGATTTGGAAGTGGAAAACCGCGAATCGAAAGGCAGTTTGTGGCATTTCCGTTATCCGTTAGCCAACGGTGCGAAAACCGCCGACGGTTTGGATTATTTAGTGGTTGCGACCACTCGCCCCGAAACCGTATTGGGCGATACGGCGGTGGCGGTGCACCCGGAAGACGAGCGCTATCAATCGCTGATCGGTAAAACCGTATTGTTGCCGCTTGCCAAGCGTGAAATTCCGATTATCGCCGATGACTATGTCGATCGCGAATTTGGAACCGGCGTGGTGAAAATCACCCCTGCGCACGATTTCAACGACTACGAAGTCGGCAAACGCCATCAGCTGCCGATGGTCAACGTGTTAACCCTGAACGCCGATATTCGCGAACAGGCGGAAGTGCTGAACAGCGACGGCAAAGCCAACAACGATTATCAAGCCTTTATCCCCGAAAACTATCGCGGCTTGGAGCGTTTTGCCGCACGCAAACAGCTGGTTGCCGAGTTTGAACAACTGGGGTTGTTGGATCAAATCAAACCGCACGATCTGAAAGTGCCTTACGGTGACCGCGGCGGCGTACCGATTGAACCGATGTTGACCGATCAATGGTATGTCAGCGTTGCGCCGCTTGCCAAAACCGCAATTAAAGCGGTGGAAGACGGCGAGATTCAATTCGTGCCGAAACAGTATGAAAACCTGTATTTTTCATGGATGCGTGATATTCAAGACTGGTGTATTTCCCGTCAATTGTGGTGGGGACACCGCATTCCGGCGTGGTACGACAACGACGGTAACGTTTATGTGGCGCGTGATGAAGCCGAAGTGCGGTCTAAGCACAATTTGGCTGCGGACGTTGCACTACGCCAAGATGATGATGTGCTGGACACTTGGTTCTCTTCCGGTCTGTGGACATTCTCGACCTTGGGTTGGCCGAAGCAAACCCCTGATTTGGCGATGTTCCACCCGACTAACGTATTAATTACCGGTTTTGACATCATCTTCTTCTGGGTTGCCAGAATGATCATGTTCACTATGCACTTTATCAAAGATAAAGACGGCAAACCGCAAGTGCCGTTCAAAACCGTGTATGTCACCGGCTTGATCCGTGACGACAACGGACAAAAAATGTCGAAATCGAAAGGCAACGTGATCGATCCGCTGGATATGATCGACGGCATCGATCTGGAAGCGTTGGTGGAAAAACGCACCGGCAATATGATGCAACCGCAGTTGGCGGAAAAAATCGAAAAAGCCACGCGCAAGGCGTTTGCCAACGGCATTAACGCACACGGCACCGATGCACTGCGTTTCACCCTGTCGGCGCTGGCTTCGACCGGCCGTGACATCAACTGGGATATGAACCGCTTGGAAGGCTACCGTAACTTCTGTAACAAATTATGGAACGCCAGCCGCTTCGTGCTGATGAATGCCGAAGGCAAAGATTGTGGTTTCGGCACAGGCGAAAAAGAATTATCTCTGGCAGATCGCTGGATTTTAGCCGAATACAACAATACCGTGCAGGCTTTCCGTCAGGCGTTAGACAGCTATCGCTTTGATTTGGCTGCTAATATTCTGTATGAATTCACTTGGAACCAATTCTGTGACTGGTATTTGGAATTGACTAAGCCGGTATTCAACAGTGGTAGCGAAGCGCAACAACGTGGCACTCGCCACACCTTGCTAACTGTGTTGGAAAGCCTATTGCGTTTGGCGCACCCGATTATTCCGTTTATCACCGAAGAGATTTGGCAACGGGCGAAAGGTTTGGTCGGCGTGCACGGCGACACCATTATGTTACAACCGTTCCCAAGCTATAATGCAGAGCTAGTCGATCAAACCGCACTTGATGAAATCGAATGGTTGAAAGAGATTATCGTCAACGTGCGTAATATCCGTGCCGAGAAAAATATTCCGCCAAGCAAAGGGCTGGAACTATTATTGCGCAATTTAAGCGACAACGAAGCAATCTGTTTAAGCAAAAACCGCACTTTACTGCAAAATATGGCAAAACTGGATTCAATCCAAGTGCTGGCTAGCAATGAGAGCGCACCGTTATCAGTGGCGAAACTGGTCGGTGGCTGCGAATTGTTAGTGCCGATGGCTGGTTTTATTGATAAAGACACCGAATTGGCACGCTTGGATAAAGAGATCGCCCGTTTGCAAAATGAGGTCTCGCGCATTGAAAACAAATTGTCGAACGAAGGTTTCGTTGCCAAAGCACCGGCGGCGGTGATCGACAAAGAGCGTGCGAAAATGGCGGAATACCAAGACGGATTGGAAAAATTAAAAGCGCAATATGCGAGCATTGAAGCGCTGTAACACACAGCGAAAATAGGGTAAAAAACAGGGGGAATTGATTTCCCCTTTTGATGACTATTGCCTTTAAATTTTTAAAGAACAAATAAAGTTATTTTTTATTTTTAGAATAAAATTCCCAATATTTTTTACTATATCCTTGAAAGGCTCGTTTTTTACCTCTTGATAAGCAATATTAAAATATTTTATAGCTTCATCAGCTTGATTCATACACCCAATTTCTGCGCAATATCCATGCCTGGGAGCCCTTTCCTTTATTAGGACATTATCTAATGCTGTTTGCATGGATGGATGCATTGGAGTATTAGGGCGACTAATGTCGGTTCTTTAGCAAGAATAAATCGCTTAAGCCCCGCGTTTTGAGGAAAGCGGACAATAAAGGTCATCGTTTTATTGATTATCAGCATAATGCACTAAATCATAGGGATAATATTGTTGATCTTTAAGGCTTGTATCATCAAGTCCCAATATTTTGACTAATGCGCCACTTTCGAAGCTCCAATAGCCACTGTGAATATTATGTTGAGATTTATGGCTATTGTACCAACCGCTATCCCGGTGCCCACTGTACCAACGTTTTTGCAAATAGTTCTTCAGTTTATTTAATGATTTTGTTTTATCGATTGAAGCTAATTCAATNATTTCTTTAGTTAATGCATAGGGACGAGAGAACATAAAATCAGGATGGATAGGCCAATTTTTGTGATGATAGTGAATAAGTGTATCAATTAAATAATCATTAGGATTATCTTTTTGAACTAACTCAATCAGTTGATTAAAATGATGTTGATCTATATCTAATAGAATTGCAATGGATAACATTCTCACCATTTGCTCATAACCATTTGATTTTTTCCAAGCGGATTGCATATAG
>NZ_FWWV01000019.1 GCF_900176075.1 Pasteurella testudinis DSM 23072 | reverse complement strand
TCTTATCGCAACATATTGGCGGCGAATCGGATTCAAATCAGTATGTCGAGAAAGGGCAACTGCTTGGACAATGGCGCGATGGAAAGTTTTTTCGGCAGGCTGAAAACAGAATGTTTTTATGTGCGACAGTTTGATACGGTTGATGAAATTGAACAGGCGGTTCATCAATATATTCAGTATTACAATGCAGAACGAATTCAAGTAAGATTAAAAGGATTAAGTCCGATACAATATCGAACCCAATTCTTTCATTAAACAGTCCAACTTTTGGGGGTCAGATCATTGAGCGCACTTTTTTCCTTAATATTAACGCGTTGTCCGCGCCCTAAACCCATCATACATCAACAGCAACATTGCGGCAGATAAGCCAATTAGCAGCGGATAAGACGCCGCTTGAATGGTTTCGCCGATATACAGTGAAATAAACAGCATGGCGACGGTCTCCAGATAACCGAGCAGGCCGAGTAAATTAATCGGTAGCCAGTTGCTGGCTAAAATATAAGCGATAAAAGCGATGCTGCTGATCAAGCCGAGCAGGAAAACCAGCAGGTAAATGTGTGGGTTGATGTCGGCAACCGCAGCGAGATCGACTTGCGCGACCATATATAGGCAAAGGGGAAACAGCAGGCTCATTTCCAGCGTAAAAGTAGCCAAATCATTCATCTTGAATAATTTTCGACTGGCAAAATAAAGAGCATAACCCAAGCCGACTGCTAAACTTTCCCATGACATTTTGCCGGTGAGCAGAATGTTTAGCAACACGGCGACGGCGGCGCACAAAATGGCGATCGCTTTATAGCGGGAGATCGATTCTTTGAACAAAAACTTGCCGAACGCCACCAAAATCAACGGCAGCAGCAAATAGCCGACCGTCACTTCGACCGCACTTCCGTTATTCGGCGCCCACAGATAGAGCCACATTTGAAAGCCCATCATGGCGGCATTAAACATCACCACCAACAGCAGATAGGGCTGTCGTTTGATCCGGTTTAGCTGTTCCAACAACCGTGCTTGTTGCTTAAATAAAAACAGCACCGCCAGCACTACCGGCAGCATAAACAACACCCGAAAACCCAGTGCGTCCAGTCCGCTCAAGGGCATGAGCAACGTGGTGAAATAGTAGAGATAGCCGAACAGGGCGGAAGCCAGCAGCGAACAGAGTAATCCTTTGGTCATGACGATTAAAAACCGGTAATCAGTGGCAATAGTATAAAGCTTTGAGTCAATTCAGCAAAACAGAATTGACTATTTTTTGCTAATCTATAAAATAAAAAATCATTCTCATTTGATTTAAAGTGTTGTTAACCAAAGTTCATGATTAAAAGACGCTATCTGTTTGTTTTATTGCTGATATTATCTCTGGTTTCGTTGTTTCTCGGTGCGAGTAGTTTGACCTTAAACGGTTTGTTGCGCTTCGATTTGGAGCAGTGGCAGGTCTTTACCGTTAGCCGTATTCCCCGTTTAATCAGTATTCTGATTGCCGGCGCAAGTCTGGCGGTGTGCGGTTTGGTGATGCAGCAACTGACCCGTAACCGCTTTGTTTCGCCAACTACGGCAGGCACGATGGATTCCGCCCGTTTGGGGATTTTGATTGCGATTATTCTGTTTCCGAGCGCTTCAATGTTGACCAAAACCGCCATTGCGATCGCCACCGCTTTTTTCGGCACGCTGGTTTTCATCACCATTTTATCCAAACTCAAATTTAAAGACGTGATTTTCGTGCCGTTGGTTGGGATTATGTTCGGCAATATCATCAGTTCTGTTACCATTTTTTTAGCGATGAAAGAAGATCTGTTGCAAAATATTGCCGGTTGGCTGCAAGGGGATTTTTCGCTGGTGATGAGCGGGCGCTACGAAATGTTATATGTTAGCGTGCCGGCGCTATTGCTGGTGTATCTGTTTGCCAACCGCTTTGCCATTGCCGGCATGGGCGAATCCTTTGCGATCAACTTGGGGCTGAATTTCAAACAAGTGCAGTATCTCGGCTTGGCGATTGTGGCGGTGGTGACGTCGGTGGTGATTGTGTCGGTCGGCGTGATTCCGTTTTTGGGCTTGATTGTGCCGAATATCGTCACACTCTATTTAGGCGATAATCTGAAAAATATTCTGTCGCATACCGCACTTTTAGGCGCGGTTTTCGTGTTGGCGTGCGACATTCTAGGGCGTGTGATTATTTACCCGTATGAAATTGCGATTAGCTTAGTGGTGGGCGTGATCGGCAGCGGAATTTTCTTGATGTTGTTGTTAAAGCGGTTCCGTCATGTCTAATCGAGCGAAAATTATCTTATTGTTGCTGTCAAGTGCGGTTTGTGTGGCGCTGTATTTGGCTTACGGCTTGCCGAAGCGCTGGCAATACGCCTTGAATTACCGCATGGTTTCATTGAGCGCCATCGGTTTGACTGCGATTGCAATCGCTTTTTCGACCATGATTTTTCAGGCGCTGGTCAACAACCGCATTTTAACGCCCAGTATTTTAGGCTTGGACTGGTTGTATGTGACGATTCAGTTGACGATTATTTTTCTGTTCGGTTCGTCTGCGTTGACCCAAATGGATCCCAAACTGAATTTTCTGCTTTCCGCCGGCATTATGACCTTGTTTTCACTGTTATTTTATTATTTTTTATTTAAACGGGAACAGGCTAACATCTTCTTTTTGCTGTTGGTCGGGATTATTTTCGGCACGTTTTTCCAGAGTTTGAGCACCTTTATGGAAGTGTTGATCGACCCGAACGAATTTCAAATCGTGCAAGACGCCAGTTTTGCCAGTTTTAATAAAGTCGACAGCAATATTTTATGGCTTGCCGCCGGACTGCTGGTCGCGGTGATCGGCTATGCGGCACGTTATCTGAATGTGCTGGACGTACTGGCGTTGGGGCGCGATCAGGCGATTAATCTGGGCGTGGATTACCGTGGGTTGAGCAAGCGCTTACTGATCGTCGTGGCGATTTTGACTTCGATCGCAACCGCACTTGTCGGCCCGATCACCTTTTTAGGCTTGTTGGTGATGAACTTGACCTTTGAATTTATCAAAAGCCACCATTACCGCGTGCTGGTTCCGGCGGCGGTGTTGCTGGCTATCGTCACGTTAATCGGCGGACAGTTTATCGTGGCGCAGCTGTTGAATTTTAATACCACCTTGAGCGTGATCATCAACTTTATCGGCGGCATCTATTTTATTTACCTTTTATTACGCCGCAGTCAGTAAAGCAATAACGGAATCAATAACGGAGCAGGACGATAATGAGCTTGGAAATCAAACATATCAGCAAAAAATACGGCGAAAAAACCATTTTGAACGACATTTCGCTGACGATTCCGCAGGGCAAAATCACCTCGTTCATCGGCCCGAACGGCGCAGGTAAAAGCACCTTGTTGGCGATTATCAGCCGCTTGCTGAAAGCCGACAGCGGCGAAGTGTTGCTGAACGGTAACGCAATTAACCAAATTCCGAATGACGAAATCGCCAAACAGCTTTCGATCTTAAAACAGAGCAACCATTTGGATTTGCGTCTGACGGTGGAAGATTTGGTGGCGTTCGGGCGTTTTCCCTACAGCAAAGGGCGTTTGACCGCCGCCGATCAGGCATATATCGAAAAAGCGCTGGCGTATATGGACCTGCAAAAAATGCGCAAGGTTTTTATTAACGAACTCAGCGGCGGACAGCGGCAGCGGGCGTATATCGCCATGACGTTGGCGCAGGACACCGACTATATCCTGCTTGACGAACCGCTCAATAATTTGGACATGAAGCATTCGGTGCAGATCATGCAAGTGCTGCGCCAGCTAACCGACGAATTAGGCAAAACAGTGGTGATTGTGATTCATGATATTAATTTCGCCTCTTGCTATTCGGATTACATTGTGGCTTTGCGGCACGGCAGCTTGGTGCAGCAAGGTGCGGTAGAACAAATTATGCAAACCGATGCGTTACGCCAAATTTATAATATGCAAATTCCGATTCACACCATTGATGATAACAAAATTGCTGTTTTTTTTAGAAATTAACCCAACCTCGATAAGGAGAAATTATGCGTAAAACATGGCGCACTTTGGCGGTAACACTATTGGCGACCTTGACGGTCGGCGTGGCTCAAGCGAACGATATTAAATTGACTTCGACTATAGGCGAGTTGGACGTACCGCAAAATCCGAAGCGGATTGCGATTTTTGATTTTCCAGCATTGGATATTTTGGATACCTTGGGCAATCAAAATGTGGTGGCAGTACCGAAATCACTACCGCTGCCGATCTATTTGAAAAAATACGAAGATAAGCAGTACGTTGATGTCGGCAATTTAATGGATCCGAATTTTGAGCGGTTGAATGAAGCCGAACCGGATTTGACCATTATTTCCGCCCGTCAAAATCAACTGGTCGAGCGTTTTAAAGAGATTTCGCCAATCTATTTCAGTGACATTAAATATCTGGATTTCTACCAATCGTTCCGGCAAAACGTGCGTAATATCGCCAAAATTATTGATAAAGAAGCTGAAGCGGAAGTGCAATTGCAAGCGATTGACCAAGATTTGGCAAGCATCGCTGCAAAAGCGAAAGGTAAAACCGCACTTGTGCTGTTGGCGAATGAAAGCAACATCAGTGCCTTCGGCCCGAATTCCCGTTACGGCATGATTTATCAAGATTACGGCTTTCAACAAGCCGATCCAAACATCGCCGACTCCAGACACGGCATGAAAGTCAGTTTCGAATACGTCTTGGAAAAAAATCCGGATTACATTTTCGTGATTGACCGCACCGCCGCGATCACCAAGAAAACCGGCAATGCGCAAAAAGTGTTTGATAATGAGTTAATCAAAGGTGCCAAAGCGCACAAAGACGGCAATATCGTGTTCTTGGATTCGGTCAACTGGTATTTGGTGATGGGTGGCTTGCAGTCAATGAAAGCCATGAATCAGGAAATGCTGAAAGCAGTGGAGTGATTGATTTTAAATGTAAAAAACCATGCTGAGGCATGGTTTTTTTATGAATAGGTGTGATGCTTGAGTTACCCCAAAATCTTCGCCAATTGTTCACTCACAGCGTCAACCGCTTGCGTGCCGTCTAGGCGGAAATAGCGGGTGTTGCCGTTTTGCGCTTCGGCTTGGTAGTAATCCACCAACGGTTTGGTGGTGTTGTGGTAAATGCTTAAGCGATCCAACACGGTTTCCGGTTTGTCGTCGGCACGGATAATCAGATCTTCGCCGCTGACATCGTCTTTTCCTTCTACTTTCGGCGGATTGTAAACCACATGATAAACCCGACCGGAAGCAGGGTGCACACGGCGACCACTCATGCGCTCGACGATTACTTCGTCCGGCACGTCAAATTCCAGCACGAAATCAATGCTGATATCTGCCTCTTTCAGGGCATCGGCTTGCGGAATGGTGCGCGGGAAGCCGTCCAGCAAGAAGCCGTTTTGCGCGTCGTCTTGCGCCACACGCTCTTTCACCAATGCGATAATCAAATCGTCCGGCACTAATTTGCCTGCGTCCATCAATTGTTTTGCCTGTTTGCCCAATTCGCTGCCGGCTTTGATCGCCGCGCGCAACATATCGCCGGTGGAGATTTGCGGAATGTTGTATTTATTCATAATGAACTGAGCTTGTGTGCCTTTGCCTGCGCCCGGAGCGCCTAATAAAATAATTTTCATAATTGACCTCTTAAAATAAACAAACACTATAAAATACCTTTCCGGCGGCAGAAACTCAAGCCTTGATTAGCCGGAATCGGGGGAAGATCGCACTTTTCCGCAAAATAGGTACCAATTTGGCTTGTATTTGCCAATAAAGAAAGCAAGATCAGGAAGTTGCTGCTATTTTTTAGCCGATTTTGGCTTTATTGTTAACGTGCAACAACATTGACAAACCGTACTTTTAGCCTAAAATGTGCGGCGATCGGTTGATCGATTTATACACAATAGCAATACAGCAAAAGGAAATGCAATGAAAAAGAGAAAACACGCCGTTGAAAGTGCGGTAAGTAGCGTGGTCAATAACTTTGTGGCAAAAAATATGGCGAAATTTACCCGTCATCAGATTCATGAAAAAAGCTACAAAGCGCAGCGTAAACTGAACAAACAAAACCTGAAAAGAGAAAACCTCGATTCAGGTTTTGGTTTTTATGGGCTAGGGCTTGCTGACAATTCGTTTACGCTTGTTTTTCGCCCCTGAAAACGTATCTGCTACGTTAAAAAGCCTCGCAAGATGGCCAATCTTGCTGCGTTTTTTGCCTTGCCTCTGCATTTTCAGCAACAAAAATCCCCGCATAAACGAATTATCAGAAAACCCTAGCCGAATTTCATTTTGACCGCACTTTTCTAAAAAACCATCTTCCCACGAAAAACCCATCGCAGCCCAAGCCGCTTTTTGCTACCATACTAACGAAAAGGGCAGTGCTTTCAAGGTATGCTTTTAAGTCACACTTTTCAGATTTTTTATTTTTCTTATTTTTTGATTAATTAACTGGAACCCACTATGCAAACTCAAGGCTTACTGCAGCGTTACTTCAAGCTGGAACAGCACGGCACCAATGTTAAAACTGAAATTATTGCCGGAATCACCACCTTTTTAACCATGGTTTATATCGTGTTTGTCAACCCGTCGATTTTGGGGGTGGCGGGCATGGACAGCCAAAGTGTGTTTATCACCACCGCACTGATTGCGGCATTCGGCAGTATTTTTATGGGATTATTAGCCAATTTACCGGTGGCGTTGGCGCCGGCGATGGGCTTGAATGCGTTTTTTGCCTATACGGTGGTGGCTAAACTGGGCTTGTCTTGGCAGGTCGGAATGGGCACGATTTTTTGGGGCGCGGTCGGCTTGTTTTTATTGACGTTGTTCCAAGTGCGGTATTGGTTAATTGCCAGCATTCCGACCAGCCTGCGTGTCGGCATCACCGCCGGAATCGGCTTGTTTATTGCGTTGATGGGCTTTCAAAATTCCGGAATCGTGGTTGCCAGTCCGGCAACGTTGGTGACATTGGGCAACCTGTATTCGTCGCAAGTGCTGCTTGCGATTTTAGGCTTTTTTATTATCGCCATTTTGGCCTCGCGCAATATCCATGCCGCCGTGTTGGTCTCGATTGCGGTGGTGACCGCACTTTCATTGTTGCTGGGTAATGTGGAATACCAAGGCATTTTCTCCATGCCGCCGAGTGTGTCGAATGTGGTCGGACAGGTTGATTTAGCCGGTGCATTGGATATTGGTCTATTGGGGATCGTGTTCTCTTTTATGCTGGTCAACCTGTTCGATTCATCGGGCACGCTATTGGGCGTGACCGAAAAAGCTGGTCTGGCGGACGATAAAGGGCGCTTTCCGAAAATGAAACAGGCGTTATTGGTCGATAGCGTCAGCTCGGTCACCGGCGCATATATCGGCACTTCATCGGTCACGGCTTATATCGAGAGCAGCTCCGGCGTTTCCGTCGGCGGTCGCACCGGTTTGACCGCGATTGTCACCGGAATCCTGTTCCTGTTGGTGATTTTCCTATCGCCGCTCGCTTCGTTAGTGCCGTTATACGCCACCGCAGGCGCGCTGATTTATGTCGGCATTTTGATGTCGTCCAGTCTGATCAAAGTGCGGTGGGACGATTTGACCGAAGCCACGCCGGCGTTTATCACCGCCGCGTTAATGCCGTTCACCTATTCTATCACCGAAGGCATCGCCTTTGGCTTTATCAGCTACTGCGTGATGAAACTGTTCACCGGTAAAGCCAAACAGATTTCGATTCCGGTGTGGGTGGTTTCGGTGTTATTCCTAATTAAAATCATTTTTATTGATAAAGGGATTATGCACTGATTTTCAGCTAAGAATAGGGGCGAATTGACACTTAACACGCCCCGATCCTCCTGATAAAAACGGTAGCGCTATGCAAAAACTCAATCCTATCACCCACCCGTTAAACGGCGTTTCGCTGATCGAAGCCTCAGCCGGCACGGGGAAAACCTACACTATGGTGGCGCTATATCTACGGCTGTTGCTGAATGCCGGCGAAAACGGCTTGAAGCGGGCGTTAACGGTGGAGCAGATTTTGGTGATGACGTTTACCAAAGCCGCCACGCAAGAGCTGAAAGATCGGATCCGCAGCCGCATTGTGGAAGTGAAAGGGCTGTTTGAACAGGCGCTGGCGCAGCAGGCGGCGCAGCTGGAGAGTGACGATCCGTTTTTGCAACAGCTCTATCTGGCGCTGAAAAATGATCTGCCGACGGCGATTTTGCGTTTGGAACTGGCGCAGCAGGATATGGACACCGCCTCGATTTTTACCATTCACGGTTTTTGCCAACGTATGTTGACCCGCTATGCCTTTGATTCCGGCGTACATTTTAATTTGGAAATGGTCGAGCGGCAGGACGATCTGCTGCTGCGTTTATGCCGTGAATATTGGCGCGAACAGTTCTATCCGCAAGATCTGACGATCAGCCGGTTTATCGATCACACCTTAGTATCGCCGCAAGCGGTGTTCAAACTGATTCAACCGCTCTTAAGCGGAGAAATGCCGAAAGTGCGGTCAGACAATGCGGCGTTGCTGACGGATTTGAATGATTTTTTGCAGCAACAGGTTGCCGGTTATGCCTGCGCCGTGCAACAGCTTAAACAGCATTGGCTGGCGGAAAGCGAGAATATCGGCGCCCTGATTTTAGCGGAAATTCGGCGCAAAAAAGACAAACGGCTAGACGGGCGCAGCTATCAGGAACGTTATATTCTGCCGGCGATTGACGAGATTAACCATTGGGCGGCAAGCGACAGTTTGAACGTACATGACAAACTGGTGCACTATTTTTCGCAAACCAAGCTGGACAGTAAAACCAAAAGCGAAGAGAAAATCAGCCATCCGCTGTTTGCACAGGTCGATCAAGCGCCGGATATTGCACTGTATAAACGCATTCTGCTGTGGCATTACGCAAACGGCGTGCGCCGCAAATTGGCCGATTATAAAGCCGGACACAAAGAAATGGGCTTCGGCGATCTGTTGAGCCGCCTGAAAACCGCACTTTACGGCGAAAGCGGCGAAAGTTTGGCGCAGTTGATCCGCCAGCAGTTTCCGTTTGCGATGGTGGACGAGTTTCAGGATACCGATCTGGAGCAATATCAGATTTTTCAACGGCTGTATATTCAGCCGAATAGCACTCCACTGAATTGTACCCAGCCGAATGACGGCGGCAACGGCATGATTATGATCGGCGATCCGAAACAGTCGATTTATGCTTTCCGTCATGCCGATATTTTCACCTATCTGACCGCCGCACAAAACGCAGCGCAGCGCTTTACCCTCGATACCAACTGGCGCTCCACGCCAGCGTTAATCGCGGCGGTGAATGCGATTTTCCGGCACAATCCGTTACCGTTTATCTATCCGCAGATCCGATTTCAACCGGTCAACGCCGGTAAAGCGGCGCAAGTTTTACGTTTGAATGGCGAGGAGCAAAAGCCGCTACATTTTTTGTTAAGCGAAAATCATAAGAGCGGTAAGGATAACGGCGACGAAATGGCACGCGCTTGCGCAGCGTCGATTCAAAAGTGGCTGCAAGCGATTGAGCGGCAGCGTTGTTTGTTGGACGGCGAACAGCGCTTGGCGGCGAAAGATTTGGCGGTGTTGGTGCGCGGCTGGACAGAGGCGGAGAAAATCAAATCGGCGCTGGCGGCGCTGGGCATTCAAAGCGTTTATCTGTCTGATCGCAGTTCGGTGCTGAACAGCGAATGGGCGCAGGTGATGGGCTATCTGCTGCGGGCCTGTTTGAATCCGCACCATGAACAGGCGGTGATGACCTTGCTGGCAACCCGTCTGTTCGGTTTCAACAGTAGCGAATTGTATGAGCTACGGCGTGATGAAAAAGCGTGGGAAAAGTGGATTGAACAGTTTTTAAATTACCAACGGATTTGGCAGACACAGGGCGTGCTGCCGATGATCCACCGCCTGTTACAACAGCAGCATTTGCCGTCCAAACTGCTGGCCATGCCCGACGGCGAACGGGCGATGACCGACATTTTGCATTTGGCGGAATTTTTACAGCAAGGGGCGACGATTAACGAGAACGAACATGCGCTGTTGAGCTGGTTTGAACAGCAGCGGCATAGCGACGGCACGGAAACGGACGAAGTGCGGTTGCGGCTGGAGAGCGAGCGTGATTTGGTCAAAATCGTCACCGTGCATAAGTCCAAAGGCTTGGAATACGGCGTGGTGTGGCTGCCGTTTGTCGGCGCAGGTTATAAAGATAAAGACGGCAACGAGTTGCAGCGTTACCACGACGGCGAGAATCAACTCTGTTGGGATCTGGATTTAAGCCATCGTGCCGAAAATCTGCAAGAGAAATTAGCGGAGGAGCTGCGTTTGTTTTATGTGGCGCTGACCAGAGCCCGTTATCAGTTGAATATCGGTTTTCCAAGCCGCATGAGCGACAAAGACAATTGGAATCCGCTGGCGTATTTGCTGGCGGCACAGGATAACGCCCTTGCCCTGAAAAACAGTAGTGAGTTCGACACGGCGGAGCTGCTTGCGCAACGGTTAGCGCCGGACAGTTACCAGCTGAGTGCTACGCAAGATCTGCTGGCGGACGATTGGCGCGCCGCACCGCCACCGCGCGGTGCAGTGCAGGCGGCGGAATTTAGCGGACGGATTGAAAACAACTGGCGTATCAGCAGTTTCAGTGCATTGGTTGCGATGAATCAACGCAATCGCAGCCGCAAAAAATCCGCTTTGCCGCAACCGGAAAAAAGTGCGGAGAGCTATCTGGATAATGCGCAGGATTACGACGGCGAACAGGTGAACTATGCGTTGTTATTGGACAACGCAGACAGTTTCGGCATCACCGAGTTGGGTAACTGGCAAGATCAACAACACACACCGTTTAACTTCCCGAGCGGCAGCCGAATCGGGAATGCGCTGCACGCTCTCTTGCAGCATATGGATTTTAGCCAAGCGCTTAGTCAGCAGGCGCTCACCGCACTTTGCCAACAACTTGAGTTGGAAGAACATTGGCTTGAGCCGTTGACGAAGTGGATTCAGTTGATTCGCCGCACTCCGCTGCATCACAAAGTGCGGTTGGAAGGCTTGCCGCCGCAGGATTGTTTGAAAGAGACGGCGTTTTTCATCAGTCTGCAAAAACCGTTACAAACTAACAAATTGAACCGTTTACTGAATCAATATCACCCGTTGGCGCAGCAGCAAGCCGAGTTTGATTTGGATTATTTCAAAGGCATGCTACGCGGTTTTATCGATTTGGTTTGCCGCATTGACGGCAAATATTACCTGCTCGATTATAAATCCAACTTGTTGGGCGAAGGCTACCAAGCCTACACGCCGTCGGTATTGAACAACGTGATGGCCTATCACCACTATGATTTGCAATATTTGATTTATACGCTGGCGCTGCACCGCTACTTGCGGCAACGCGATTCGGATTACGATTATCAGCGTGATTTCGGCGGCGTGTATTATCTGTTTTTGCGCGGCTTGAACGGCGAGGACGGGCGCACGGGTGTCTATTTTGACAAGCCCGATTGGCGCTTGATTGACGGATTGGATAACTTATTGGCGGCATAATGTTAGCGATTTTACACCAACTGAAACAAGCAGGGGCGATCAGCCGTTTGGATTATCAATTTGCCCGATTGATTGCGCAAAAACAGCAGCCTTACGCCTATCCGCAACCGATTGCCGATTTGGCGCTGTTGTTGGCGGCGTTGCTGAGTTATCACAGCCAAAACGGCAGTTCCTGCCTTGATCCGCAAGATTTCCGCCACGGCGATTTTTTCGATCTGGCTATGCAAAGCGAGCTGCGGCCACTGTTACAACAGATTCGGCAACGGATCAACGGAATCGAACCGCAGCAATGGCAAACCGTGTTACAACAACATATCGCTTTTGGCAGCCAAACGCAGCAGCCGACACCGCTGTTTTGGTCGCACGGTTTGCTGTATCTGTACCGCAACTGGTTTGACGAACAGCAGGTGGCGCAACATCTGCTTGCGCGCTTGCGCCAGCCGACGGTACGGCTTGCGGATCAGCCGTTGGCGGTATTGCTCGATTTGCTGTTTCCAAGCATCGATCAAGAGATTAACTGGCAGAAAATTGCGGTTGCGACCGCACTTCGCCATAATTTCAGCCTGATTTCCGGCGGGCCGGGCACCGGTAAAACCCGTACCGTGTGCAGTTTGCTGTGTGCGTTGCAATGGCAACAGCAACAATTGCAGGGCGAGCCGCTGAAAATCGCACTGGTCGCCCCGACCGGCAAGGCAGCTGCCCGTCTGAGCGAATCGATCAGCAACAGCGTGCAGCAACTGCCGTCCGCCATCGATCCGCGTTTAAAACAGCAAATTCCCAACAAAGCACAAACCCTGCACCGCCTGCTGGGCGTGAATCCGCAGCGGCGGCAGCTACGCTATCATCAAGCCAATCCGTTACCGTTTGATCTGTTGGTGGTGGACGAAGCTTCGATGATCGATTTGAATCTGTTTGCGCAACTGTTAAATGCTTTGGCGCCGCAAACCCGTTTGGTACTGCTGGGCGATAAAGATCAGCTGGCATCGGTCGAAGCCGGCGCAGTAATGGCGCAGCTGTGCCGTTTTTTAGCGCAGGGCTACAGCCGTGAACATTGCGACTATTTGCAGCAGGTGAGCGGGCAGGTGCTTGAGGCGGCGGCAAACGGTAACCCGATTCGCGATTGCCTCTGCTTTTTACGCAAAAGTTACCGCTTCGACCAACATTCGGGGATCAAGGCATTAGCCGAGGCGGTCAATCACGGGCGTGCCGACGGTTGGAAACTGTTTATACGGCAAGCGGATTTAACCCTGTACCGCTATCCGCTCGAGGAGCTTGAAAACGGCACGGACAGCGGCAACCGCACGTTTAATCCGACGTTGGCAGCGCTGGATTTGATTTTAAAACAGGCGGTGACTTGGTATGCCGACTATTTACAAGCGATTGATCAGCTTGATGATTTCAGCGCTGAATCGCTCAAACCGATTTTCAACGCGTTTAACCGAGTGCGCTTGTTGAGCGGTTTGCGCAGCGGCGAATTCGGCGTGGAGCAGTTGAATATCGCCATCAGCGAACGCTTGCGGCAAAAGGGCGGTTTGCACTTCCGTCACTGGCACGAATGGTATCACGGCAAACCGATTATGGTGCTGCAAAACGACAGTGCGGTCGAATTGTATAACGGCGACATCGGGCTGTTTTTAACCGATAAACAGGGCAATAGTCGGGTCTGTTTTGAAGTCGGGCAAGGGCAATACCGCGATCTTTCCCCAAGCCGAGTGCCGCCGCATGAAGCTGCTTTTGTGATGACGGTGCACAAATCGCAAGGTTCTGAATTCGACCATACGGTGCTGATTTTACCGCTCAGCATGAGTCCGGTGTTGAGCCGCGAATTACTTTACACCGCCGTCACCCGCGCCAAATCGCACTTCAGCCTGTTCGCCTCGTCACGGGTTTGGCAAAGTGCGGTTCAAAAACCGATTTTAAGGGGCAGCGGATTGTATGGATTGTTGCAAGAAAACAGCCTTTGACTTTAGCCGAGATATTTATCAAAAGGCAAAATTGCGGCCAGTTTTTGCAGCACTTCGATCAAAATTTCGTCGGGCACTTTTTCCTTAAATTTGGCATGACGTTTGCGCCAATCTAACGATTTTAGGGCATGGCAATGGATAGCACCCAACGTATCGGTTCCAGTTCCCATTAGACTGACCAATGTGCCTTTATTGCGGTAAAGATCGGATTTTCCTTGAGAAATCGGACAGATCATCGCTAATCCGAATTGGTTTACCGATTTTTCGGTAACGACAAGCCCATAGTGCTTGCCCTGCATTTCACTGCCTAATGCAGGATCAAATTCTAAATGGACAATCTCACCGACATTTGGAATATAAGCCATTTATAGTTTTTCCTTTCCGACCGGCGGCATCTCTTCCCATTCCTCAATAATTGGGAATTCATCGCTGATTTCTTTCATTTCGGCAAGCAGATCATCAAGTTTATATTTGGAAAACCTTTTGCGGTTATCGGGTTTGGATTTGGTAATCGGAATGAGTTGAATGCTGTCATGATTAATCGTCGCTTCAAAATAATCGTCATTACTCATGGCGAATTTGGCAATAATGGCTTGCGGCAATCGGATAGCTTTGCTGTTTCCCCACTGTTTTACAACTAATTTTTCAGACATGGCAGACCTCTGAATTTACATAAGGTTTCATTGATAAAGTGTAAAAGTATCTACTGAGTAGATACGAAAAGTTTATACGTTGGCCGATAATTAGTCAATATCTTGCTTCAATGATTTGCACAGCGATTGGCAATATTCCGGCACGACTTCGCTTGCCAAGCCGTAGTGGGCTTGCTTGAACGCGGATCGGCCTTTGCTTGGTTCGAGATTGAGTTCTACCGTAGTCGCGCCGGCGAAGTTGGCTTCTTCAACGAAACCGGCGGCAGGATAGACATTGCCGCTGGTGCCGATGGCGATAAAATAGTCGCATTGTTGTAAGGCTTGGTAGATAGTTTCCATCGCAAACGGCATTTCGCCGAACCAGACAATATGCGGACGCAAGCCGCCACCGCACTTTTGACAACGATCTTGCGCGCTCACGTCCTGTTGCCATGAATAGACCGTATCGCAGCGTTGACAGCGCACTTTCAGCAGTTCGCCGTGCATATGAATCAGATTTTTGCTGCCGGCGCGTTCGTGCAAGTTATCCACATTTTGCGTGATTAACAGCAGGTTTTCACCGAATTTCCGTTCTAATTCGGCTAAAGCGTAATGCGCGGCATTCGGTTGGATTTCAGCTTGTTGCAGTTGCTGGCGGCGTTGGTTGTAAAACCGTTGTACCAATTCGGGATTGCGTTGGAAACCTTCTGGGGTGGCAACATCTTCGATTCGATGATCTTCCCACAATCCGTCGCCGGCGCGAAAGGTTCGAATGCCCGATTCTGCTGATATGCCCGCACCGGTCAGTACAACAATTTTTGGTAAGTCGGTCGTGGAGAAAGTGCGGTTGATCATGGCGTTATCCTTACTTTTATCCGTGCAAATTTTGTTCGCGCAGCTGGCGCAAAATCCCTTTCATGCTGCTGTCCAGTTCGGCGCTCAGGCGCAGGGTTTCGCCGCTTTTCGGGTGTTCGAAACGAATGGCGTAAGCGTGCAGGAACAGGCGGTTTAAGCCGAGCGCCTGCATTTTTTGGTCGAAATCCTGATCACCGTACTTGCTGTCTAATGCAATCGGGTGTCCGGCGTATTGGCTGTGTACCCGAATTTGATGGGTGCGTCCGGTAATCGGCATGGCTTTAATCAGCGTGGCTTGCTCGCCGTAGCGTTCTTCAATGCTGAAACGGGTTTCCGACGGTTTGCCTTGCTCGCTGATCCGTACAATCCGCTCGCCACTCGCCAATTCGTTTTTATTCAACGGGGCGTTCACCGCCTTGCAGTGGGATTGCCACTGTCCGCGCACCAACGCCAGATACTCTTTTTGTATGGTTTTATTACGCAGTTGTTCATGCAGACTGCGCAGCGCAGAGCGCTTTTTGGCGACCAACAGAATGCCGGACGTGTCGCGATCCAAGCGGTGCACCAGTTCTAAAAAACGCGCTTCCGGCCGCAGGCTGCGCAGGGCTTCGATCACGCCGAAGCTCAATCCGCTGCCGCCGTGGACGGCTAAACCGGAAGGCTTGTTCAGCACCAATAATACGTCATCTTCAAACACGATTTGCTGTTCCAGTTGCGCCACTTGCTGCAATTTGTTGGAAATCGGCGCTTGCGCTTTTTCGGAGACTTTAACCGGCGGAATACGCACCAGATCGTCGGCTTGCAGCTTATATTCGGCTTTCACCCGCCCTTTGTTGACCCGCACTTCGCCCTTGCGGATAATGCGGTAAATCATGCTTTTCGGCACGCCTTTCAACTGGCTTAACAGATAATTGTCGATCCGTTGTCCGGCTTGGTCGGCGTTAATTGTTTGAAAGCGCACGCTTTGTTGCGTGCCGTGCGGGTGAGTATTGCCACTGTTGCTGCGTTGTTCGGTTTTCATAGCGGTAAAAATCGTATCCTTTAAACTGAGATTCACCCTTATTATAGAGAAAAGCGCAGCGAATAGCAGAGGAAATGTGATTTTATCGCAAATTTATCTTATCTTGCCTTGCCAACTTGCCCTATAAAATGAAATAATGGCTCGTTTTTGTTATGTCAGGAGAAAGTAGCGATTCTCCGGCAACATGAAAAAGAATTTGCCGTTTTACGGCATCTGACCGCACTTGAATGCAACAATCAGTGTAAGACATTTCCAAAGTGCGGTGTAATGACGGGTAACTTTCGTCCGCTTGCAAAACTTAAAGCATAAGATTTTGTTTTTACTAATTAAATAATTTTTTGGAATTAGTAATATCATCAATGCACCTGAGCATGGACAGTCGTGAGATTGACTGTAGCAGACAGACACAAGGTCGATGATAAAGCCCAGTACGCAGGTTATCCGTGTGGATAATAAGCAAAATAATCGAGTATCAACAACAATGAAAAGAATGTTAATCAATGCAACTCAAAAAGAAGAGTTGCGTGTCGCGCTGGTTGATGGCCAGCGTCTGTTTGATTTGGATATCGAAAGTCCGGGTCACGAGCAGAAAAAAGCCAACATTTACAAAGGAAAAATCACCCGCGTAGAACCAAGTCTGGAAGCCGCATTTGTGGATTACGGCACGGATCGTCACGGTTTCCTCCCTCTCAAAGAAATTGCGCGCGAATACTTCCCCGAAGGTTACACTTTCCAAGGCCGTCCGAATATCCGTGATGTGCTGCAGGAAGGGCAGGAAGTGATCGTGCAAGTCAGCAAAGAAGAGCGCGGCAACAAAGGTGCGGCGTTGACCACCTTTATTTCACTGGCAGGCAGCTATTTGGTGATTATGCCGAATAATCCGCGTGCCGGCGGTATTTCGCGCCGTATCGAAGGCGATGAAAGACAAGAATTGAAAGATGCGTTGAGTTCGCTTGACGTGCCGGACGGGGTCGGTCTGATTGTGCGTACCGCCGGCGTCGGCAAATCGCCGGAAGAGTTGCAATGGGATTTGAAAGTGTTATTGCACCATTGGGACGCGATTAAACAGGCTTCCGAATCCCGCGCCGCACCGTTTTTGATCCATCAGGAAAGTGATGTGATCGTGCGGGCAATCCGTGACTATTTGCGCCGCGATATCGGCGAAATTCTGATTGACAGCGCCAAAGTGTACGAAAAAGCCAAAGCGCATATCAAACTGGTGCGTCCGGATTTTATTAACCGTATCAAACTGTATCAAGGCGAAGTGCCGCTGTTCAGCCACTATCAAATCGAATCGCAAATCGAATCCGCTTTCCAACGCGAAGTGCGGTTGCCGTCCGGCGGCTCGATCGTGATTGATGTGACCGAAGCCTTGACCGCAATCGACATCAACTCGGCGCGGGCAACGCGCGGCGGCGATATCGAAGAAACCGCACTGAACACCAATTTGGAAGCGGCGGACGAAATCGCACGTCAATTGCGATTGCGTGACTTGGGCGGCTTGATTGTGATCGACTTTATCGACATGACTCCGATCCGCCATCAGCGCGAGGTGGAAAACAGAATGCGTGATGCGGTGCGCCAAGATCGCGCCCGCATTCAAATCAGCCGCATTTCCCGTTTCGGCCTGTTGGAGATGTCACGCCAGCGTTTAAGCCCGTCGTTGGGCGAATCATCGCATCACATATGCCCGCGTTGTGAAGGCACGGGCAAAGTGCGCGATAACGAATCGTTGTCGCTGTCGATTCTGCGTTTACTGGAAGAGGAAGCGTTAAAAGAGAACACCTCGCAGGTGCACACCATTGTGCCGGTGGAGATCGCCTCTTACCTGTTGAATGAAAAGCGCAAAGCGATTTACAGCATTGAAAAACGGCACGATGTGGAAATCATCGTCGTGCCGAACGAACAAATGGAAACCCCGCACTTTTCGGTGTTCCGTTTGCGTGACGGCGAAATCAGCAACACCTTAAGTTATAACTTGAGCAAATTCCATGCGCAAGATGACGACAACGGTACGGCTTATAACAACGAAGAAAATCTGTTGACCCGCAGCAGTCCGGCGGACAGCGCCGTGGTGACGGTGGAGTCGGTGTTGGAAAAAGCCGCCGCCGGTGAGTTGAATATTCCTAGCGCCGCACCGACACCGGTTGCCGCGGTGGTCGAAACTGCGCCGCAAACCTCATTGTTTGGCCGTCTGATTGCCAAACTGAAAGGGCTGTTCAGCAGCGAAACCGAGGAGCCGGAGGAGCAGAAAAAAGCGCAGGACGGCAAAGATCAACGCCGTCGTAACGATCGTAATCATGATCGTCGCAACAATCAAAACCGCAACCGTCGTCGTACTGATCGTAACGATCGTACCAATAAAACGGACAGCAAAACGGATAGCAGTGCCAAGAAAAGCTATACGGATAAAAGTGCGGTAGAGGCTGCCGACAGTGAAAGCAAAAATAACCGCAATGATCGCAAGCGTTCCAACCGCAAGCGTAATGACACGGTGGAAAGCGCGGAGCTGAGCGAGCATCAAAGTCCGAAACCGGTTGCAGAAAAAGTCGTAGTCGAAGCGACAGAGGCGCAGCCGGTTGCGGCTCGTCGTGAACGTCGTAATCTACGCAAAAAAGTGCGGTTGAATGCCGATGGCAATCAAGCCGGTGAGAACGTGGCGGCCGACGCCGTGCAAGGTGATGAAAGTGCGGTTGCGGCGCAAGCGGCAGCAACAGTAGCGGAAGCAACGGCAATCCAGACAACGCAACAACACGCGGCAAAAGCGGCGGCATTTGCGGCGGATTCCGCTGAGATTTCTGTGGTTGATGCGGAAGATAGCCGGCCAAACGATAATCAGACAGACGATAATCAAGAGAGCGCCGGTAAAGAAGACAATCGCCAGCGTAGCTCGCGCCGTCGCCGTTTACCGCGCCATTTGCGTACCGGTAATCAACGTCGCCGTCGTCAAAGCCAAGACGCAGCGGTTGCACCGATGCCGTTGTTTGCGGCAGTGGCGTCTCCTGAACTGGCAGGCGGAAAAGTATGGGTTGACGCACAGTATTTCGTTGCGAAAACCCAAGAAAACGATGAGCCAAATACGCCTTTTGTTCCGGTAGAAGAATTATTGCAGCAGGAACGGCAAGCCAAAAACGACGGTAGCGCTGAAAGTGCGGCTGAAGGTTTGAGCACGCCGGCGGTGTCAATGGTGGTGGATAACGAAAAAAGTATTCAGCCTTTAGGATTTATCACCCAAGAGGCCAATGAGTCGGTTGAAAAGAAAATCCGTGCTTCAGTGGCGCATGCCGAACATCAGCAGCAAGCGGAAGCCGTGGCAACGCTAGCCGATAGCGAAACAGGCAAAAAAGATGATGCGAGTGATGAAAGTGCGGTTTCCACTACGGCGGCGACTGAGGTCGCTGAGGTAGTTGCCGATGAAACGCAAACCGTGGCACAAGCAACACACGCCGCCGAGCAAATCACGCAAAGCGAGAATGCGACGCTAAACGCGCAGGCAGCGGTCGGGTTCGGTACTTATTCGAATGTCCGTCACACCCGTTCCGTGCCGACGCAAGCCCCGTCTTTTGCCGCGCAACCGGCATTTGAAATCGTGCAGTGGCAGGAATCGCGTTATCATTTTCATGGTAAAGGCGCCGCCGGACACAGCAGTGCCAGCAGCCATGTGTTTGCCGCACCGACCCAAGCCGACAACAATTAAGTTTTGTCCGCTTGTCTGAATTAACAAAGACCTCTGTCCTCAGGATAGAGGTTTTTTATTGCATACAACACCGCACTTTTACCTTAAGCAGTAAAAAAAAGCGGAATAATTTGCTATACTGCGCACTTGAATTTGGTATGAATAAGGCGAATGACTGATGGCAAGCGACAAGCCTAACTTTGCGGCAACGAAAGAGGTTGCCCGAGAGAAAAAACTGGAACAGGGAATGACTTCTCCCCATTCAATTGAAGCCGAACAAGCGGTATTGGGCGGAATCCTGCTGAGCAATGAGCAGTGGGAAGAGGTGGTCGAACACGTTATCGCCGATGATTTTTATACCTATGGACACCGCCTGATTTTCAGCCAAATGGAACATTTGGCGCGCATGGATCAGCCGATTGATATTATCACCTTGGATCAAGCCTTGAAAAATAAAGGCATTCTTGATGATGTCGGCGGATTCGCCTATCTTGCCGAATTGTCGAAGAACACGCCGAGCGCCGCCAATATCCTCTCTTATGCCGATATCGTGCGTGAAAAAGCGGTGTTGCGCGAATTGATTTCTACCGCACATAAAATCGCCGACAGCGGTTACAGCCCGAAAGGGCAACACGTCAAAGAAGTGTTGGACGAAGCGGAGCGGAGTATTTTCGAAATTGCGGAAAAACGCAACGGCAGCAACGAAGGCCCGAAAGGGGTGCTGTCGATTCTGGATTCGACCTTGGATAAAATCGAACTACTGGCCAAATCGAAGAATAATAACGGTGTGACCGGCGTATCGACCGGTTTTTCGGCGCTGGATCGTAAAACCGCCGGACTACAACCGTCGGATCTGATTATCGTTGCCGCCCGTCCGTCAATGGGGAAAACCACCTTTGCCATGAACCTGTGTGAGAATGCCATGATGGGGGAAACCAAGCCGGTATTGGTGTTCAGCCTTGAGATGCCGGCGGATCAGATTATGATGCGTATTTTGGCGTCGATGTCGCGGGTCGATCAAACCAAAATCCGTACCGGACAGATTGAAGACGAAACCGAATGGGCACGGATTAACAGCACGGTGCAGATGTTCAGCGAAAAACCGAATCTGTTTATCGACGACTCCTCCGGTTTGACCCCGACCGAACTGCGCGCCCGAGCACGGCGGATTTACCGTGAACACGGCGGTTTGAGCCTGATTATGGTGGATTATTTGCAGTTAATGCGCGCGCCGGGCTATCAGGACAACCGCACTTTGGAGATCGCCGAGATCTCACGCTCTTTAAAAGCGCTGGCAAAAGAGCTGCAAGTGCCGGTGGTTGCCTTGTCGCAGCTGAACCGTAGCTTGGAGCAGCGTGCCGACAAACGGCCGGTCAACTCGGATTTGCGCGAATCGGGATCTATCGAGCAAGATGCGGATTTAATTATGTTTATCTATCGTGACGAGGTGTATCACGATAACAGCGAACTGAAAAATATCGCTGAAATTATTATCGGCAAACAGCGGAACGGTCCGATCGGCAAAGTGCGGTTGATGTTTAACGGGCGTTATTCCCGTTTCGATAACTATGCCGGTCCGGAATATAATGAAGAAGATTAAGAGGCCGTGAGTGAAAACAGCAACTGCAACTATTGCGCTATCGGCATTGCAGCATAATCTGCAACGGGTCAAACAGCTGGCGCCAAACAGTAAAATCTTAGTTATCGTCAAGGCCAATGCCTATGGGCACGGCATGGAACGGGTGGCCGAAGCGGTGCAGCCGCAAGCCGATGGCTATGGTGTGGCACGTCTGGCGGAAGCGTTGGTATTGCGCGCACAAGGTATTGAAAAACCGATTTTGTTATTGGAAGGCTTTTTCAGCGCCGATGATTTACCGCACTTGGCACAACAGAATATCGAAACCGTGATTCACAGCGAGTATCAGCTGCAAGCGTTGGAAAGTGCGGTTTTAGACCGCAAAATAAAAGTTTGGCTTAAAATCGACAGCGGCATGCACCGTTTAGGCGTAGAGTTGCCACAGGTCGCCGAATTTTACCGGCGGCTGCAAGCCTGTGTTAATGTGCAGCCGCAGATTAATTTCGTCAGCCATTTCAGCCGCGCGGAAGAGCTGGCATGCGGTTACAGCGAAAAACAACTGCACAACTTTAACCAAGCCGTCGGCAACAAAAGCGCTGAGCGTAGCTTGGCGGCGTCAAACGGCATTTTGTTTTGGCCTGAATCACATTTTGACTGGGTGCGGCCGGGGATTATTTTTTACGGCATCTCGCCGACCAACGAGCATTTAGCCACGGAATATGGCTTGCAACCGGCAATGACCCTGAGTTCCAGCCTGATTGCAGTGCGTGAATTGGTGCGTGGCGAGCCGGTCGGTTACGGCGGTGCTTGGGTCAGCCAGCAAGCGACCAAAATCGGTGTGATTGCGTTAGGCTATGGCGACGGTTATCCGCGCGATGTGCCGTCCGGAACGCCGGTCTTGATTAACGGTCAGCGCGTGCCGATTGTCGGCAAGGTATCAATGGATATGATCACCGTCGATTTGGGCGCTGACAGTACGGCGCAGGTCGGTGATGAAGTGATTTTTTGGGGGGAAGACCCGCAAGGTAATGCGCTGCCGATTGAAGAGGTGGCACGGCATGTCGGCGTTATTAGTTATGAACTGGTCACGAAGATAACGCCAAGAGTCATTATGGAATATAGATAGCAACAGAATATTAATTAACTAATGAGGTATCAAATGCAAAATATTAATCCGACAACAACCGCCGCTTGGCAAGCATTGGAAACGCATAAACAACAGCAGCAAAATGTGACGATTGCACAATTGTTTGCGCAAGAGAGTAATCGTTTTGCCGACTATTCCCTCTCTTTTAACGATGAAATGTTAGTCGATTTTTCTAAAAATCCGATCAATCAAGACACGTTGAAGCTGTTGCGCCAATTGGCAAACGAATGCGCCTTGCCGCAAGCGATCGAAGCGATGTTTAACGGCGAGAAAATCAACCGTACCGAAAACCGCGCCGTGCTGCATACCGCACTTCGCAATCGCAGCAATACGCCTGTAATCGTGGACGGCAGCGATGTGATGCCGGAAGTGAATGCGGTGTTGGCGAAAATGCAAGATTTTTGTAATCGCGTGATTAATGGCGAATGGAAAGGCTACACCGGCAAGGCGATCACCGATGTGATTAACATCGGCATCGGCGGTTCGGATTTAGGGCCGTATATGGTGACGGAAGCGCTGCGCCCGTATAAAAACCATCTGAATATGCATTTTGTATCTAATGTGGACGGCACGCATATCGCCGAAACCCTGAAAAAAGTCAATCCGGAAACCACCTTGGTGCTGGTCGCTTCCAAAACCTTCACCACGCAAGAAACCATGACCAATGCGCTTTCCGCTCGTGAGTGGTTCTTGGCGACGGCAAAAGAGGAAAAACACGTTGCCAAGCATTTTGCCGCATTGTCCACCAACGGCAAAGCGGTGGCGGAATTCGGCATCGACACCGCCAATATGTTTGAGTTTTGGGATTGGGTCGGCGGTCGTTATTCGTTATGGTCGGCGATTGGTTTGTCGATTGCGCTCTCTATCGGTTTTGATAATTTTGAACAACTGTTAAGCGGGGCGCACGCGATGGATAAGCATTTCCGCAGCAGCGCACTGGAACAAAATATTCCGGCGACCTTGGCATTGGTCGGTATTTGGAACAGCAATTTCCTAGGTGCGGAATCGGAAGCGATCCTGCCTTACGATCAATATTTGCACCGTTTCGCCGCCTATTTTCAACAAGGCAATATGGAATCGAACGGTAAGTTTGTGGCGCGCAACGGCGAGAAAGTCAGCTATCAAACCGGCCCGATTATCTGGGGCGAACCGGGCACCAACGGGCAACACGCGTTTTACCAACTGATTCACCAAGGCACACAACGCATTCCGTGTGATTTTATCGCGCCGGCGCAGAGCCACAATCCGCTGGCGGATCACCATGCCAAATTGCTATCTAACTTCTTTGCGCAAACCGAAGCCTTAGCGTTCGGCAAAAGCCAAGCGGTGGTGGAACAAGAGTTTTTGGACGCGGGTAAAACCTTGGACGAAGTGGCGCATATCGTGCCGTACAAAGTATTCGAAGGCAACCGCCCGACCAACTCGATTTTGTTGCAAAAAATCACTCCGTTCAGTTTGGGCGCACTGATTGCGATGTACGAACACAAAATTTTCGTACAAGGCGTGATCTTCAACATCTTCAGCTTCGACCAATGGGGCGTGGAACTGGGCAAACAGCTTGCCAACCGCATTCTGCCGGAGTTGGAAAACGAGGTGCAAATCAGCTCGCACGACAGCTCTACCAACGGCTTAATCAACCAATTCAAAGCGTGGCGTTAATTCATTGCTCCATTTCCTTTCTCCCTTGATGGGAGAAGGTGTCCGCAGGACGGATGAGGGTGGAATAAACCGCACTTTGAATGCAGCTTTCAAGACGGCTACTTCGGTAGCCGTTTTTTGTTAGAGAAAATTCATCATTTGTGATCCGGAGCGAGAAAAAAGTACGGCATAGATTTTTTCTGTTGTCATTTGCGTTACCTTATCAATCTTGTTTAATTGCAACAATTTTGTTGTATAATGATTGGGCTGTATCTTATAAGGTGAGATAATGAAGTACAGTGAGTTTTTACGCTATTTACTCAGTCAAGGGGCGCAAGTTGAAACGCCGAGACGCGGTAGCCATCGCAAAGTGACTTTGAACGGCAAGCAGACGATTTTTCCTTATCACGGTAGCAAAGAAATCGGAACAGGTTTAGTCAATAAAATTAAAAAAGATTTGGACTTAAAATAGGAGCAAGAAATGTTACGTTACCCCGTTGAGATTATCCCTGATGATAATGGCACTTTTTTAGTGGTATTTCCGGATATTCCTGAAGCGGCTTCAGTCGGTGAAACTATTGAGCAGGCGTTAGCACAAGCGGAAGAAGGGTTAGCGCTGGCGCTTGAGTTCTATTTTGATAATCGCCGAGCGATTCCTTTGCCGTCGCAAGCGACGCCAGAACAATATTACGTACCCCTTTCGGCATTGCGTTCGATGAAAGTGTTGCTGCTGAATGAGATGGTGCAACAAAATATTCGTAAATCAGAAATGGCGCGCCGTTTAGGTGTGCATCCGCCACAGATCGATCGTCTGCTCAGTTTTCGTTATCCGTCCAAAATTGATTTTATCGAAAAAGCATTCAACAAATTAGGTAAAAATTTGGAATTACATTTATCTTGAAGCTGCTGAAACTGTACAACCGCACTTTAGTCCAAGTGCGGTTATGCTTATCTTTTACGTTCCGAAATCCCCAATCCCAACAAGGTAAACACAATGCCGATAGCGGCAAGTGCGGTCAGTTTTTCGTTGAGCAGCCAGACGGCGCTGATGACGGTGATGACCGGTACTAAATAGATATACAGGCTGGTTTTGACCGTGCCTAATATTTTGACCGAGTAATTCCAACTGACGAAGCAGATGGAGGAGGCGCATAAGCCTAAAAACAGAATATTCAGCAGATTATGCGGCAACAACAGTTTGTTGAGCGGCAAGTTGAAACCGGTGAAGCCGACTAACGGCAGCATAAAAATCAGCCCGTAGAGAAACGTGCGGCGGGTGGTTTGTAAAGTGCGGTGTCCGAATTCGCTGATTTTTTTCATTAAGGTCGAATAAACCGCCCATACCAAGGCCGCCAGAAAAGCCAGCAGATCGCCGAAGGGATTGAGTTGCAGCGTTTGATCGTTTTGCAGGCTGATTAAGATCACGCCGATCATCGCAAGGGTGAAGCCTAGGTAGAAACGGGCATTGGGTTTGGCACCGCCCAAGAACAGCATATTGCAAAGTGCGGTCAGCAGCGGAGCGACAGCGATGATAATGCCGACATTAATCGCTTGGGTGTAGAGCAGGGCGATATTTTCCAGTAGGAAATAGAGCGTGATGCCGCTTAAACCGGCGGCGGTAAAATAGCCTTCTTGTTTCCAGCCGGAAAAGGGCAGACGGCGCGGATAAATCAGGCACAGCGCGATAAAACCGATCACAAAGCGAATGACCAAAATTTCCAACGGGCGGAAATCCTGTAACAAGACTTTGGTGGCGACATAAGTCGTGCCCCACGTCAGAATCGTCAGAAAAACAATTAAATGCCCTTTTAATTCTTGATTATTCAGAGCAACCGCACTTTGCTTTAACATGCTTTCACTCGCCACATACAGAAAAATGCCAGCAGAATAAACAGCAGGCAGAAGTAAAATACCGAGGCATAATCCCAAATCGAGGCGATTGCGCCGGCAATCGGGCCGGCGATTACCCAGCTGCTTTTGGCGGCATTGGTAAATAAAGTCGTGGCAGCCCCCAGTTGCTGCGGCATCAGATCTTGAAAATAGAGCATGCCAATAGTGGCGATAATCCCGATTAGCACTGCATTCAGCAGTTGTAACAGGATCAATCCCCACGGATTTTCGATAAACAACAAGCCGAGATAAAACAGCAAACCGCAGGCAATGGCGAACAGCACCAGACTTTTTTTGCTGACATAACGGGTCAGATAACCGGCGAGCAGCATAATCGGGATCTCCAGCGTGGCTGCGGTTCCCATTAAGATTCCCGCCAGTTTTTCTTCCAGTTGCAATTCTTTGATCACATACAGCGGCATATTGATTAAGTAAATACTGTTACAGCAAAAAATCAGCATGGTGGCTAAAAACAGAAACAGCGTGGAACGGCGGTTTTGACGCGGCGATTGGACTTTGGCGGCGCTAGGATTGTCGGCAGCCTGACGTTGTAATTTGGGGAGCAGCAATAGCGCTAAGATTCCGCTGGCGACAAAGGTTAACGCCCCGATCGAGAACAGAAATTCAAAGCCCATGCCAACCACCAGCGAAAACGCCAGCGGTGGCCCGACGATCCAAGCGAGCGAAATTTGCGTGCGCATAATGGTGGAAAACATCACCACCTCTTTTTTGCTGCTTTCGGCGTATTCGCGCGCAAAGGCAAAAATCTGCGGATTGGAGGCTGACCCCAAGCCGAACAGCACCACCGCAAAGGTGATCAAAATGTAGTAGTTACGGCTAAAGGCAAAGATAAAATAACCGACTGCCGCCATTAAGCAACAGATGAGGATAATTTTGCGCCGATCCGGCTGGCGATCGGAATAGTTACCGAGCCATTGCCCGATAACGATCCCGACCAGCGCATTAAACGAGTAAAAAAAGCCGACTGCAAGCGGGCTTGCCTGCACTTCTTGTGATAGGAACAGGCTGAGCACCGGCAGTTGGAAAGCGGAGCCGATTCCGGTCAAAAAAGCCATCAATAAAAAAGCAAAGGCAATGATATTGGACGGCGTTGTCGGTGCCGACGGGCTGGAGTGAATGTGTCGCATATTGAAGTTATCAATGATAAAAAACGCATTTTAGCACAACGCGGGATTATCCTGCTAGAGCGGCAAGGGCGCGATCAGGGCAACCGCGCACTTTGTCTAATAATCAACCAACAACACCAAACATCAGCTCTGACCTGAATTCATCTGACCAACCCGCTGCTTTCAGCTTCATCCGCATACTCATTTTAGCCGGGTGAAGCCGCGATAAATTCAACGCAAAACGGCGCAATATCGCCATATTCTCCGCGCCGTCATCCTTGCTTATCACACAATCATCTTCCCGATAGACCATATCCAGCACCCAGTGCGCCTTATTCTCCACTTCCCAATGACCG
>NZ_FWWV01000031.1 GCF_900176075.1 Pasteurella testudinis DSM 23072 | reverse complement strand
CGTCTTATCGCAACATATTGGCGGCGAATCGGATTCAAATCAGTATGTCGAGAAAGGGCAACTGCTTGGACAATGGCGCGATGGAAAGTTTTTTCGGCAGGCTGAAAACAGAATGTTTTTATGTGCGACAGTTTGATACGGTTGATGAAATTGAACAGGCGGTTCATCAATATATTCAGTATTACAATGCAGAACGAATTCAAGTAAGATTAAAAGGATTAAGTCCGATACAATATCGAACCCAATTCTTTCATTAAACAGTCCAACTTTTGGGGGTCAGATCAGATCGCCGTTTTACTTTTTTGTTATGCACAAGCTAACTATTGAAAAATAACTTATCGTGCTGTTTACCCGATTGATTGTTTATTCCACTCAGCAAAACAGGCTTCGGCCGCTGCCAGTGTTTTTTCAATGTCGGCTTCGCTGTGTGCCAGTGACATAAAACCGGCTTCAAAGGCGGACGGGGCGAGGTAAACGCCTTTATCCAGCATGGCGTGGAAGAACTGCTTAAAGCGCTCGCTGTCGCATGCCATAACCTGTTGATAGCTGTTAACCTCCGCTTGCTCGGTGAAATAGATGCCGAACATGGCACCGACATAATTCACCACTAACGGAATACGGTGTTCAGCCGCGCGTTGCTTCAAGCCTTCCGCCAGCTGACGGGTTAAGCGTGCCAGTTTTTCTTCGTTACCGCACTTTGACAGCTCGCTTAGGCAGGCTAATCCGGCGGACATTGCGATCGGGTTGCCGGAGAGCGTGCCGGCTTGGTAAACCGGACCGAGCGGTGCAAGGTGCTGCATAATCGCTTTTTTGCCGCCGAAAGCGCCGACCGGCATGCCGCCGCCGATGATTTTGCCTAAGCAGGTTAAATCGGGTTGGACGTTATAGTAGGCTTGTGCGCCGCCCAAGGCGACCCGAAAACCGGTCATCACTTCATCGATAATCAGCAGCGCGCCGTACTCATCGCATAACCGGCGCAGACCTTGCAAAAAGCCGTCTTGCGGCGGCACGCAGTTCATGTTACCCGCAACTGGCTCGACGATAATACAGGCGATTTGCTGCGGAAATTGTTCAAAAGCGTGTTTGACCGAGTCTAAATCGTTGTAGTGGCAGACTAATGTATGTTTGGTGAAATCCGCCGGTACGCCGGGCGAATTGGGCTGTCCTAAGGTTAAAGCGCCCGATCCGGCTTTGACCAACAGCGAATCGGCATGGCCGTGATAGCAGCCCTCGAATTTGATGATTTTATCGCGTTGGGTGTAGCCGCGTGCTAAGCGGATTGCCGACATGGTGGCTTCCGTGCCGGAGCTGACCATGCGCACCATTTCGATTGACGGAATCAGTTTGCACACCAGTTCGGCAAGTTCGATCTCAAGTGCGGTCGGTGCGCCGAAACTCAAGCCTTTTTGCGCCGTTTCGATCACCGCATTGCGGATTGACGGATGGTTGTGCCCCAGAATCATCGGCCCCCATGAACCGACGTAATCGATATATTGATTGCCGTCGCTGTCGTAAATATAAGCGCCGTCGGCTTTTTCGATAAATAGCGGCGTGCCGCCCACGCCTTTAAAGGCGCGCACCGGCGAATTGACACCGCCGGGAATAACATGTTGGGCTTTTTGAAAAAGTTGTTCGGAATGATTCATCGGTTTGTTCCTATTTCAGATCATAAATTTTCAGATAACGGATTTAAGGCGGATATTGTACTGCAAATCGATCTTTTTTATGTAGAAATAAAAAAAGATTATCGATTGAATTTATCTTTATGTTATTCTTGCCCAATTTAGAGATGGTTATAAAGACCATACCGTGTGGCTTCTAATTCAGGAAAATGAAGTTTTTTATGTGGCTATCATTATTACTGCCTTTTATCGTTTCATTTAGCGCTCTTATTCTTATCCGCCCGTTAGCACAAAAAGTCGGCTTGGTTGATAAACCCAATTACCGCAAACGCCATCAAGGGGCGATTCCGTTGATCGGCGGTATTGCGCTGTTTATCGGCAATCTGAGTTTTTACTTGCTGCAATGGAACGAGATGCGCTTTCCTTATTTGTATCTGTTCTGTGTCAGCGTGCTGTTGATTGTCGGCGTGTTTGACGATCGCTTTGACATCAGCCCGTTTCTCAGAGCGGTTATCCAGATTATTTTAGCCGGCATGATGATTCATTATGCCCACCTTGAGCTGGCATCGTTGGGACAGATTATCGGCCCGTTCCAATTACAGTTGGGATCGCTCTCGTTTATCGTCACCGTGTTGATTACCTTGGCGGTGATCAATGCGTTTAATATGATCGACGGTATTGACGGCTTGCTCGGCGGCTTATCCGGCGTGACCTTTGGTGCGGTGGCACTGCTGATGTTGCTGGACGGACAGATGAATCTGGCGGTGTGGTGCTTGGCGCTGATTTTGGTGATTTTGCCGTATGCGTTGTTTAATTTAGGCGCGTTCGGGGTGAAAAATAAAGTCTTTATGGGCGATTCCGGCAGCACCTTAATCGGCTTTACCGTGATTTGGATTTTGCTGCTGAGCACGCAGGGCAGCGGTCACCCGATCAATCCGGTGACCGCACTTTGGGTGATCGCCATTCCGTTAATCGATATGGTGGCGGTGATTTTCCGCCGTTTGCGACAGGGCAAAAGTCCGTTTCGTCCGGATCGCCTGCATTTGCACCATTTGATGATGCGCGCAGGATTAAGCTCGCGCCAAGCGCTGTTTTTGATCACGTTTGTGGCGGCGCTGTTTGCCGGCTTCGGGATTTTGGGCGAAATCTATTATATTGACGAATGGATTATGTTCGCACTGTTTATCCTGCTGTTTTTTATCTATTACTATTCGATTGCCCGCGCTTGGCGCGTGACCCGTTTGATTAAACGAATGCGCCGCCGCGCCCTGCGCTATAAAAAGACGCATTCGAAACCTTAACACCCTTCATAAAAAAGGAATTTTTTTATGTCCGAAAAACATTCTTCGCCCTCAATATCGCAACCGCACTTAGCGCAAGGTGCGATGTCCGAGGCAACGCCACAACACTCACCGCCACAAAAGCAAATCGAACAGCTGGATCTGTTGGCGTTCGTCAAAATCCTATGGCAAAAAAGCGGGCTGATTTTGCTGTTTATTGCGTTGGCAAGTGCGCTTGCCTATGCGCTGACCACCTTTGTGGTCAAACCTTCTTGGCGTGCGGAAGCCTATATCGAAGCGCCGCGCGAAAATGAGTTGGGCAATTATTATGCGTTGTTCAATATGTACCAATTGGTCGAAGCCAAACCGGCAAGCCAAACCATAGAAACGAATGCCGCCGCTGCGCCAAGTGTCAATCAAGCGGTTTACCACGTTTTTAAACAGCAGTTGAAGGCGTATGATGTCCGCAGAAATTTTTGGCAAAACAGCGATTACTACAAACAGCAGCTCAACGGCGATAAAAATCACGATGACAGCCTGTTGGAAGCGCTGATCGGCAGCATCACCTTTGTGGAAGGCAATGCCAGAAACAACAGCAACGATAAGGTCGAACTGACCTTGAATAATCCGAAGCAGGCGGCGGAATTGCTGAACGCTTATTTGACCTATACCAATTTGGCCACGAGACAGATTGAATACGGCAACTTAATCGCTAAATGGAAAAATCTGTTCGATCGCGTCACGTTGGCGGTAAACAACAAGCTGGAGCAGGATCAGCAGGGCAATCTGGTGCCGGTTTCGGTTTGGCAAAGCAAACAGGCGATGATGACGTCGGTGCAGCCGTTAGATAACCAATTCAGTGCCTTTCATTATTTGAAAACACCGGTGCAGCCGCTGTCGCCGCATAGCCCGAATCAAATGTTGTGGATCTTGGCGGCGGCATTTTCCGCATTGCTGTTAGGTTGTGCGTTGGCTGTGATTTTAGCGTTAAGACGCTATGCGCGCGGTGAGTAACTCAAAGGATTCAACGATGAAAAAATTAAAAGTCTTAACCGTCTTCGGCACGCGTCCGGAAGCGATCAAAATGGCACCGTTGGCGCAAGCGCTCAGTAACGAGCCGCAAATCGAAGCCAAAGTCTGCGTGACCGCGCAGCACCGCCAAATGCTGGATCAAGTGTTGCAACTGTTTGAACTGGTTCCGGATTATGATCTGAATATTATGAAAGCCGGACAGGATTTGACCGATATCAGCGTGCGGATTTTACAGGCGTTGAAACCGGTCTTGAGCGAATTCCAACCGGATTTGGTGTTGGTGCACGGCGATACCACCACCACGTTCGCCACCAGTTTGGCATGTTATTACCAACAGATTAAAGTCGGCCATGTTGAAGCCGGACTGCGCACCGGCAATATCTATTCGCCGTGGCCGGAAGAGGGTAACCGCTGCTTAACCGGTGCTATTGCCAGCTACCATTTTGCGCCGACCTTGAGTTCGCAGCAGAATTTATTGGCGGAAAATAAACCAAACGGCAGTATTGTTGTCACAGGTAATACCGTGATCGATGCGTTGTTGTGGGTCAAACAAAAGTTAGCGGCGGATACCGCACTTTCGCAACAATTGACCGAAAACTATCCATTTTTGGATATGCAGAAGAAGTTGATTTTGGTCACCGGACACCGGCGCGAAAGCTTTGGCGCCGGGTTTGAACGGATTTGCCAAAGTATTGCCACGCTGGCAAAAAAACATGCCGATGTGCAAGTGGTTTATCCGGTGCATATGAATCCGAACGTGCGTGAACCGGTCGAACGCTGGTTGAAAGGTATCGACAATGTATTTTTGATCGAACCGCAGGAGTACCTGCCGTTTGTTTATCTGATGAACCGTGCGTACCTGATTTTGACCGACTCCGGCGGTATTCAGGAAGAAGCGCCGTCGTTGGGCAAACCGGTGTTGGTTATGCGTGAAACCACCGAACGTCCGGAAGCAGTGCAAGCCGGAACGGTGCGTTTGGTCGGCACCGATCCGCAGCGGATTATCACGGAAGTCGAGCTATTGTTGCACGAACCGGCACACTATCAAAACATGGCAAAAGCCAATAATCCTTATGGCGACGGTAAGGCTTGCGAAAGAATCATTACCGCCATTAAACAATTTTTAAATGAGAGCGAATGTTAGAGTAAGCATTATGAGTACAGAATTTAATACAATTTCCGTGATCGGTTTGGGCTATATCGGCTTACCGACCGCAACCGCGTTCGCCAGCAGCGGCAAACGGGTGCTGGGCGTGGATCTAAACCGCTATGCGGTGGACACCATTAATCAGGGCAAAATCCACATTGTCGAGCCGGATCTGGACGTGGCGGTGAAAAGTGCGGTTGAGCAGGGGCTATTAACCGCCAGTACCAAAGTATTGCCGGCGGACGCTTTTTTAATCGCCGTACCGACTCCGTTCAAAGAACACTACCAGCCGGATTTAAGCTATGTCGAATCGGCAGCGAAAAATATTGCGCCGGTTTTACAAGCAGGCAACTTAGTGGTGTTGGAATCGACTTCACCGGTCGGTGCAACCGAGCAAGTGGAAAAATGGCTGATCGAATTGCGTCCGGATCTGACTTTTCCGTCGCAAGCCGGAGACGCTGCCGATATTAAATTGGCGTATTGTCCGGAACGGGTGCTGCCCGGCAAAATCATGCAGGAGCTGTTTTCCAACGATCGCGTGATCGGCGGCTTATCGCCGGCTTGTGCCGAGCAAGCCGCACGCTTGTACCAATTATTCGTGCAAGGCGAATGTATCGTCACCAACGCACGCACCGCCGAAATGTGCAAACTGACGGAAAACAGCTTCCGTGATGTCAACATCGCTTTTGCCAACGAACTGTCGTTGATCTGTGATCATCTGCAAATCAGCGTGTGGGAATTGATTAAATTGGCGAATCGCCACCCACGGGTTAATATTTTGCAGCCGGGTGCCGGTGTCGGCGGACACTGCATTGCGGTTGATCCGTGGTTTATCGTGGCGCAAAGCCCTGAACAGGCGCGTTTAATCAGAACCGCACGCGAAGTCAACGATTACAAACCGCATTGGGTGATCGAGCAGGTGAAAAACGCCCTAGCCGAAGCGGTGACGCAACGGGATTGCAAAGCTTCCGAAATCACTATCGCCTGCTTAGGGTTGGCGTTTAAACCGGATATTGACGATCTGCGCGAAAGTCCGGCGGTGGAAATCACGGCGGAATTGGCCGATTGGCACGCCGGAAAAGTGTTGGCGGTCGAGCCGAATATTGAAAAATTATCGGCGCAGTTACAACAAAAAGTAGAACTGTCCGAACTGGATCATGCCTTAGCAACGGCGGATATTCTGGTTTTGTTGGTCGATCACAAACAGTTTAAAGCGGTTGAGCCGCAGCAGATCAGTCAGCAATGGGTGATTGATACGCGTGGTATTTGGCGTGGTTAATCGCGAGACAATACCTGCTTTCAGCCTTGTCCGTAACGACTGGGAAAGCGATTTTTTTGCGATGGAAATCGGCAAATTGCAATTTCCGACCTTTCAACAAACCGCACTTGCTATCGAAAGTGCGGTGTTTGAACCGTTTGAACTGGTGCAATGTAAAATTGCGGCGGATCAAATGGCGCAAATCAGGTGCTTGCAGCAGCTGGGGTTTCAGTTTGTCGAAGGCGAGCTGGATTTTTGCTTGCCGCTGTCGGAATCTATGCCGAAAAGCCAGCCGGACAGCCAAGCATTGCAACCGGCTTCTGTCGCAGATATCGATGAGCTGGAAATACTGTTCGGCGAAGCCTTTACCGCCAGCCGTTTTCGCCAACCGTGGTTTAGCCGGCAACAGAATCAGGATTTCTACCGCACTTGGATTCGTAAGGCGGTGCTGGGGGAATTTGATGATCTCTGTTTATTGGCGCGTGCGGGTGATGGCCGGATTCAAGGCGGTGTGAGTTTGCGCGCCTTAGACAAGGACAATGCCCGTGTCGGCTTGCTGGCAGTGGCGCCACATGCCAGAGGGCAGGGCGTTGCCAAGCGGTTATTGCAAAGTGCGGTTAACTGGGGTTGGCAGCAACAGCATAAACAACTTTGGATTGCGACCCAAAGCGGTAATCAGGCGGCGATCAATTTATACCAACGGCAGGGACGAATTGAGCGTATTGCCTATTGGTTTTATCGTTAAGCGGCAATGATGATTGCGGCTGACGAACATTTTTGTAGTAAGGGATAAATTATGATTCCATTTAATAAACCGCCGGTTGTCGGCACAGAACAACAACACATTGCCAAGGCGTTAACCAGCGGCAAGCTAAGCGGCGATGGTCCGTTCACCAAACTGGCAGAGCAGTGGCAGCAGCAGCGTTTCAACGCCAAAAAAGTGTTGCTGACACCGTCTTGCACGGCTTCGCTGGAAATGGCGGCGCTGCTGATTGATATTCAGCCCGGCGACGAAGTGATTATGCCGAGTTACACTTTCGTTTCCACCGCCAATGCCTTTGTGTTGCGTGGCGCGACAATCGTGTTTGTCGATGTACGCCAAGACACGATGAATCTGGACGAAAGCAAAATCGAAGCGGCGATCACAGCGAAAACCAAAGCGATTGTGCCGGTGCATTATGCCGGTGTTGCCTGCGAAATGGATACCATTATGGCGATTGCCGAGAAACACAACCTGTGGGTGATTGAAGATGCGGCTCAGGGTGTGATGGCGACCTATAAAGGCAAAGCCTTAGGCACAATCGGGCATATCGGCTGCTACAGTTTCCATGAAACCAAAAATTACACCGCCGGCGGCGAAGGCGGCGCAACGTTGGTAAATGATGCGAAATTAATCGAACGGGCGGAGATTATCCGTGAAAAAGGCACTAACCGCAGCCAGTTTTTCCGCGGACAGGTGGATAAATACACTTGGCGCGATATGGGATCGAGTTTCCTGATGTCGGATCTGCAAGCGGCTTATCTGTATGCGCAGCTGGAAGCCGCCGATCAAATCAATCAGCGCCGTTTAGCCATTTGGCAAAAATATTACCAAGCCTTTCAACCGGTTGCCGCTGTTCGGGTGGCGTTACCGCTGATTCCGTCCGAATGTCAACACAATGCGCATATGTTCTATTTAAAACTAAACGATGTCAGCGACCGCACTTCGTTTATCGAAGCGTTGAAAGCGCAAGATATTTTGAGCGTTTTCCATTATGTGCCGCTGCACTCCAGTCCGGCGGGGGAAAAATTCGGCCGCTTTGACGGCGTTGACCGTTATACCACTGCCGAAAGCGAGCGTTTGGTGCGCTTGCCGCTGTTTTATAATATGACGGATGACGAAGTGGAAAAAGTGATTGCGGTCGCCACGGCGTATCTACAACAATCTTGAGCAGACGCATGAAATCACTCGGCAAGACCACGCTTTGGACGGCAAGCTCGACCTTGGTCAAAATTCTAGTCGGGCTTTTGGTGGTTAAACTGCTGGCGGTGCATTTTGGGCCGGAAGGGGTAGGTCGTGCCGCTAACTATATGACCTTGCTGACCGTCCTCGGTGTGTTTGCCGGTGCCGGTATTTTTAACGGCGTAACCAAATATGTAGCGGAATACGAAACCCAGCCTGCACCGCTAAGAGCTGTATTGGGCACGTCTTCTGCGATTATTTTGCTATTTTCCGCGTTGCTCGGTGTGGCTATGTTGTTGCTTGCCGAGCCGTTGGCAGCGTTTCTTTTTGCCGATGACGGCTATCAGAATGTGATTCGTTTGCTGGCGGCGGTGCAATTCGGTATTGCCTTGAGTAATTATTGTTTGGCGGTGTTGCGTGGGCAGCGCAATGCCAAAGCCAATGCCCTTAGCATTATCGGCGGTGCAATAATCGGTATCGTGCTGTTTCTGTTGTTGCTCGATCATTTTGCTTACCAAGGCGCATTAATCGGCTTGGCGCTGATTCCGGCAGTCACATTTTTGCCTGCTTGTTTTCATTTAAAAAAGCCCAATCCGAATTTTTCATTGCGCCTGCTAAAACCGCACTTTGAGCGCATTCAGGCGCAAAAACTGCTGAAATTTTCCGCGATGGTGTTTATCACGGCGATCACGCTGCCGTTGGCGTATATTTTAATGCGCGACTGGTTGATTCAGCACTACAGCGTGCACGATGTCGGGTTGTGGCAAGGCGTGAGCAAAATTTCCGATGCCTATTTGCAATTTATCACCGCCGCATTTTCGGTATATTTATTGCCGACCTTTGCCAAATTAAGCGATGCCGAATCGATTAAAAAAGAGGTTTGGAAAGCGTTGAAATTTGTTTTGCCGGTCACGTTATTGGTCAGTATCGGCATTTATTTGCTGCGCGAATGGGTGATTCGGATTCTGTTCTCCGCCGAATTTTTGCCGATGGAAAACCTGTTTTTATGGCAGTTGTTAGGCGATGTATTTAAAGTTTCCGCCTATGTATTCGGTTATTTAATTGTTGCCAAAGCCGCCTTGAAACTTTACATATTGGCGGAAATCAGCCAGTTTATCCTGTTGCTGGCGACCTCGTATTGGCTGATTCCGCTGCACGGCGCGCAAGGGGCGACCCAATCGTACATGATCACCTATATCAGTTATTTTATCCTTTGCCTTATCGGCTTTACGCTTTATCAAAAACGAGTTGCCCAACATAAAAAAATGGTGGCTGTCAGGGATTCAGAATGAAAATTTGTCATATTTTAGGATCGGATATTCCGCATCACAACAAAACGGTGTTGGATTTTTTTGAACGGCAATTGTGGAAGGAGGTCCCGCCGCAAGCCCGTGCGCAGTTTTATCTTGTCGGCGGTGAAAATAATAACGATAGCGCCGAAATCAAACGCTTTGCCGGTAAAAAAGCGTTGGCTGATTTTTTGTTACGGGAAGTCAAACAGCGTTCGGATACCTTTTATCTGCTGCACGGACAATTTAACCTGTGGATTTGGCTGGCGATTTTGTGCAATAAACTGCCGTTGGATCGTCTTGGCTGGCATATTTGGGGGGCGGATTTGTATGAAGATTCCAAACAATGGCAATTTAAGCTGTTTTATCCGCTGCGGCGTATGGCGCAGAAAAAACTGCGCCATGTGTTTGGCACAGTTGGGGATCTGGAGCGTTTTAAACAGCTAAACCAGAGGGCGCAAACCCGTGTCTTATATTTTCCGACCAAAATGGATCCGAACCTGAGCGCTGCCAAAAGTGCGGTCGCTGATCGTCCGCTGACGATTTTATTGGGCAATTCAGGTGATCAATCCAATCGGCATTTGCAGGCGTTGCAGCAGATTAAAAGCCAATTGGGTGATCAAGTGAAGATCTTGATTCCGATGGGCTATCCGCAACATAATCAAGCCTATATCGAGAGTGTGAAAGCCAAAGCGCGCGAATTATTTGCCGAAAGTGCGGTTACGGTATTTGAGCAGCGGATTGAATTTCAGGACTATTTGGCACTGTTGGCGCAATGTGATCTCGGCTATTTTATTTTTGCCCGACAGCAGGGCATCGGCACGATCTGCTTGTTGACCCAATTGGAGATTCCATTGGTGCTGAACCGTGAAAATCCGTTTTGTCTGGATATGCAACGGCAACAGATTCCGTTTGTCGAAATGAACGCCGTCAACCGTGACAACATCGAACGTGCCAAAGTGCGGTTGTCGCAGCTCGATAAAAGCCGGATTGATTTTTTTGCGCCGAATTTTAAGCAAGGTTGGCTGGAATTGCTGAGAGAACAGAGCCAACGATAAGAGATAAATTATGCTAACCTTACCTCAACTCAGCGCTTTGGTGCTGCTTTATACGTTTTCAGTGGTGTTGATCAGCTATCTTGCCTATCAATCCTTTAAAAAAGTGCGGTTTTCTTTTCACTTATTGTTCACGTTGGTGTACCTGCTGACCTTTTATTTAGGCTTTCCGTTCAGCATGATTTTGGCGTTTAATTTCAACGTGCAACTGTTGCCGTTTGAAATTCTGTTTATCGCGCAATTTTCGGCGCTGGTTTTCTACCTGCTGTATTATGTCAGTTATCAAGTGCGGTTGACGCCGAACAGAACGGGCAAAAGCCGGACCGCACTTTGCGCCGACGCACGCCAATCCTCCGTATCGGAAGCGGTGTTGAGCGGCGTGATGTTGTTGCTGGTCGCGTTAGTGACTATCGGACTATTTTTCAGTTTAAATGGCTTACTGCTGTTTAAATTGGACAGCTACAGCCAAATTTTTTCACAAAACGTCAGCGGAACCGCACTTAAACGCTTTTTCTACTTCTTTTTGCCGGCATTACTGATTTTCTATTTTTTAAAACCGAGCAAATTGAATTGGTGGCTGTTTTTACTGTTCGGTGTCAGTTTCGGCGTGTTGACCTACCTGTTGGTCGGCGGAACCCGTGCCAATATTGCGTTGGCGGTGGCGATTTTCTTTTTCATCGGTATCAGTAAACAGTACATTTCGATTGTGACATTGGCGATCGCCGGCGGCGTGGCGATCGTGGCAATGTTCGGCTTGGCGCTGGCTCGTTACGGCTTGGACGTCAGTGGTAGCGAAGCGTTTTATACCTTTTTATATTTAACCCGTGATACGTTTTCGCCGTGGGAGAATCTGGCGCTGTTGTTTTCGCACTATCCGCAGGTCGAATTTCAAGGTCTTGCGCCGATTATGCGCGATTTTTATGTGTTTATCCCGAAAGGCATTTGGGAAAACCGTCCGGATTTAGTGGTCAATTCCGCTAATTATTTTACTTGGGAAGTGCTGAATTACTATTCCGGTTTAGCGATTTCGCCGACCTTACTCGGTTCGTTTTTGATTATGGGCGGCGTGCCGTTTATGATTTTGGGCGCGCTGTTGTGCGGCTGGCTGTTGAAAGCGTTGGACGCGCTTTACCAATACGGCAAAACCGGTTTAAACCGCAGCAACGGCGCATTAATTCAGGCGTATTGCTTCGCTAACATTTTTAATATTATCGTATTGGTCAGGGAGGGCATGGACGCCTTTGTGTCGCGCTTTGTGTTTTTCGCGCTGATTTTTATGGCAGCGGTATTATTGGCAAAATTGATCGTGTTGCTGTTTCGCCAAACGGGCAGCGTGAGGCTGCAACCGATTAAAGCTTAAATAGAAGATGAGAATAACAGTATGATTGAAAAAGTAACGATTCGTGGCATTGATATTTTAGCCGTTAAAGATCAAAACGCATTTTTGGATTTTTTATTAAACGAAAACGGCGTTCGACAGGGCAAACTGATTGCGATTAATGCGGAGAAAATTATCACAGCCGAAAAACAACCGGAAATTAAAGAACTGTTGCTTAATGCGGAATTTAAATATTCGGACGGCATGAGCATCGTCAAATCCATTCGTAAAAAATACCCGCAATACGCCGATTTGAAACGGGTGGCAGGCTGTGATCTGTGGTATGCCTTGATGGAAAAAGCCGGAAAATTGCAGACGCCAGTTTTTTTGGTGGGGGGACAGGCGGACGTATTGGCGCAAACCGAACAAAAATTGCAGCAGCAATGGAATGTGAACTTAGTCGGCTCGCAAGATGGTTATTTTAAAGCAGAGAAACAAGCGCAACTGATTGAAAAAATTAAAAACAGCGGCGCTAAAATTGTGACCGTCGCAATGGGATCGCCGAAGCAAGAGCGGTTTATGCTGGCGTGCCAACAGGTTTATCCCGACGCTTTGTATATGGGCGTGGGCGGCACTTATGACGTGTTCACCGGCAGAGTGAAACGTGCGCCGCTGATTTGGCAAAAAGCAAATTTAGAGTGGTTATATCGTTTATTAAGCCAACCGACACGTTGGCGCAGACAGGTAAATCTGCTGCAATATGCGTATTATTATTTCACGAATAAATTGTGATCTGGCACGCAAAATAGACAAGAAATTAGTAAATAATCGCCAATTTGCATATTTTAACAGCAGGCGATAAAAAAAATCAAAAAAGCACTAGACAAGTTATTCAGAAACACTTAATATGCGCCCCGCAACGACGCGATGTGCGCTCGTAGCTCAGTTGGATAGAGCGTTGGCCTCCGGAGCCAAAGGTCTCAGGTTCGAATCCTGTCGAGCGCGCCATGCGTTCGCATTTGATTCAGCTAACGCACTGTCAGCAACAATGGTGGCTATAGCTCAGTTGGTAGAGCCCCGGATTGTGATTCCGGTTGTCGTGGGTTCAAGTCCCATTAGCCACCCCAATTTTACTTCTGGTTAATTTTAACAAGAAGTTACTATCGGCGAGTAGCGCAGCTTGGTAGCGCAACTGGTTTGGGACCAGTGGGTCGTAGGTTCAAATCCTATCTCGCCGACCATTTCACTTTTTAAAAGTTGAAATAAACCTTATCTCTTATGAAAAGATAAAGGTAAGGATTTTTGTTCTTTAACAATATATCAGACAATCTGTGTGGGCACTTGTGCAAGGCATTGGTAATTAAAAAAGATTTAAAAACTAAAGTCTTAATGAGTGCTGATAGTAAATTCATAATTGAAACTTTTTGGAGTTTCAAAAATTATAGTCAGAGATTCGTTGAGCGATTGAACTTGAATTGAAGAGTTTGATCATGGCTCAGATTGAACGCTGGCGGCAGGCTTAACACATGCAAGTCGAGCGGTAACGGGGGGTAGCTTGCTACTCTGCCGACGAGCGGCGGACGGGTGAGTAATGCTTGGGAATCTGC
>NZ_FWWV01000030.1 GCF_900176075.1 Pasteurella testudinis DSM 23072 | reverse complement strand
TTCATTATATCGGAGGATTTTTTCTTTTCATCGCTTAAGCTCTTTGATTCCATACGCATAGCGTATGGTTTTTATAGGCAGTCTTCGTCTGCCTATAATAAAAAACCGCACTTTGCGGTAGAGTACAAAGTGCGGTTTAAGCCGTCACAGCGGCGTCATTTTAGGTTTTGATTTTTTCCGTCGCCGTGCCTTTGCGCACCACTTTGGCCTGTTTCACCATATTATCGGAAACTTCAAGAATGGTGATCAGCAAGCCCTCGATTTCGCACACCACCCCTTCCGCCGGAATTTCTTCCAGATGTTCCAAAATCAAGCCGTTAAACGTACGCGGGCCTTCGGTGCTCAGTTCCCAGCCGAATAACTTGTTCAGATCGCGGATATTTGCCTGCCCGTCAATCAGCACCGAGCCGTCCGATTGCTCGGTCACTTCCTCTTCGATCGACGGTGTCATCGAGGTAGTAAATTCGCCGACGATTTCCTCAAGAATATCTTCCAACGTCACCAAGCCTTTCAAATCGCCGTATTCGTCCACCACCAGCCCGATCCGCTCTTTGTTGGTTTTGAAATTCAATAGCTGGGTATTCAGCGGCGTGCCTTCCGGAATAAAATAGATTTCATCGGCGGCGCGGATCAAGGTTTCCTTGTTGAATTCGTTTTTGTCCAGCATTAAACGGTAAGCCTCGCGCACCCGCAACATACCCAACACGTTTTTATCCATATCGCCTTTGTACAGCACCACCCGACTGTGCGCGGCGTGGTTGAGCTGGCGCATAATCGCTTTCCAGTCGTCGTCAATATCAATGCCGCCGATATCGTTGCGCGGCACCATAATATCATCCACCGTGACCTCTTCCAGATCGAGAATCGACAGCAACATCTCTTGGTGGGCGGACGGAATAAATTTACCGGATTCGTGCACGATACTGCGCAGCTCTTCCTGACTGATGCTGTGCGCTTTGTGATCGGTTTTGATCCGCAATAATTTCATCAGCAATTTGGTGAAAAAATTAATGAAATACACCAACGGCATCGAAATTTTAAGCAGCACCGTCAAGATATGGCTGCTGGTAAACCCGACTTTCTCAGGGTGCATGGCAGCCAATGTCTTCGGCAGGATTTCGGAAAAGACCAACATCACAAAGGTCAATGCTCCGGTGGCGATCGCAACCCCGGCATCACCAAACAAGCGCATACCGATAATGGTGGCGATGGCAGACGCCACAATATTCACCATATTGTTAAAAATCAGAACCAGGCTAAGCAGGGTGTCGGTGCGTTTAAGCAGGGCTTCCGCTTTTTGTGCGCCTTTGTGTCCTTGTCCGGCAAGGTAGCGCATACGGTAGCGGTTAAGTGAAAGCAGGCCGGTTTCCGAGCCTGAAAAATAGGCGGAGCAAATAAGCAGTACGACTAAAATGATAAATAACGTACTAAGGGGGATACTGTCCAAAGAAATTTTCCTTCCGTTGAGAAATCATCTTGAAAGTGCGGTTTAGACATAGAAATTGACCGCACTTTCAGACTTTGCTTACAACACCGGCAACGTTCGGCTGCCGAAATAAGCAATAGTGAGCAGAATCATACCCGAAATTGTATAAATTAGCACCCTCTTTCCGCGCCAGTGTAATTTCCGGTGGGCAATCAACAGCAGGCCAAACACCAGCCACGCCAAAAACGAGAAGATCGCTTTTTGGATCTGCTCCGGCGCAAAAAAGTTATGCAGCGAAACCGCGCCGCTGATCAACGCCAAACCCAAAAACAGCTCGCCGGCACATAAAATCTTAAAAAACTGGCGCTCGACGCTCATTAATGAGGGAATCATCGGCGAAAAGACGATTTTTTTACTTTTCAGTTTTTTCTCCAGCCAAACCAGCTGAAATACATATAACATCGCGATAAAGCACAGCGCATACGAAATCAGTGCCAGCGAAATATGAATCAAAAGTGCGGTATTATCATGGAAATAGGCAACCACCTCGACCGGAATCAGCGCCCCCGCCGCAATGCCCAAAATCGCAAAGCTGTATACAATCGGTAGCAAAAACCACAAGGTGTTCAGGTGTGACAGCGCCATCGTCACCAATAGGACAATCAGCAACGTCATCAAATTCAAAATATTCAATAGCGTAAAATTATACGGTTCGCTGCCGTTGGCAAATAATTGTTGAATAAACACGGCATGCAACACCACCGCCACTGCCGAGCTGATGATAAAGCGGCTGCGCTTCGGTTTCTGATTGCTGACGGCTGCGCCTTCGTGATTCTGCACCTGCAACAATTGCGGCAGCAGCGAAAAGGTACAAATTAAATATGCCATAATCGACAATGCGGCAAAGATGTACATAGCCTGAATTCTCGTCCTTCCAAGTTGAATTTATTGATAACCATTTCGCTTGAAAGTACCAGTTTTAACCCGATTTTTCTACTACAAAATGGTTTAAGGGTGAAAATAAGCGGAAATCTTGTATAATCGGCACTATCTTTCCGCCCCTTGCAAAAAAAGGCGGCGGCATTCATTACAGGAATTATGCTATGTTTGAAAACTTATCTGATCGGCTTTCCCACACCCTGCGTGCGATTCGCGGCCGTGCGCGCCTGACCGAAGACAACATTAAAGAGACCCTGCGCGAAGTGCGCATGGCATTGCTGGAAGCTGATGTGGCGCTGCCGGTGGTGCGTGAATTTATCAATAAAGTCAAAGAAAGAGCGGTTGGGGTCGAAGTCAATAAAAGCCTGACCCCGGGACAGGAATTCGTCAAAATCGTACAAAGCGAGCTGGAAGCGGCGATGGGCGAAGCCAACGAAACCCTGAATCTTGCCACCCAGCCGCCGGCGGTGATCTTAATGGCGGGTCTGCAAGGGGCGGGTAAAACCACCAGCGTCGGCAAACTGGCGAAATTCCTGCGCGAACGGCACAAGAAAAAAGTGTTGGTGGTGTCTGCCGACGTTTACCGTCCGGCGGCGATCAAGCAATTAGAAACCTTAGCCGAAACGGTCAACGCCGACTTCTTTCCGTCCGACACCAGCCAAAGTGCGGTGCACATTGCCGAAAGCGCATTGGCGCACGCCAAGCTGAAATTTTATGACGTGTTGATTGTCGATACCGCCGGTCGCTTGCATGTCGACGGCGAAATGATGGACGAAATCAAAGCGGTTCATGCGGCGTTAAATCCAATCGAAACCCTGTTTACCGTCGATGCGATGACCGGACAAGATGCCGCCAACACTGCCAAAGCCTTTAACGAAGCCTTACCGCTGACCGGCGTGATCCTGACCAAAGTGGACGGCGATGCGCGCGGCGGGGCGGCATTGTCGATTCGTCAAATTACCGGCAAACCGATTAAGTTCTTGGGTATGGGCGAAAAAACCGATGCGCTCGAACCGTTCTATCCCGATCGTGTCGCGTCGCGCATTCTCGGCATGGGCGATGTGTTGTCGTTGATCGAGGATCTGGAACGCTCGGTCGATAAAGAAAAAGCCGAAAAGATGGCACAGAAATTCAAGAAAGGCGATGATTTCAGCTTGGAAGATTTCCGTGAACAGCTAATCGAGATGAAAAAAATGGGCGGCATGATGAGCATGTTGGAAAAACTACCCGGCGCAAAAAATCTGCCGGATCATGTCAAAGGTCAAGTCGACGACAAAATGTTCAACAAAATGGAAGCGATGATCAACTCCATGACCTTCAAAGAGCGGCAAAACCCCGACATCATCAAAGGCTCGCGCAAACGCCGGATTGCGCAAGGTTCCGGCACGCAGGTGCAGGATCTGAACAAAATGCTGAAGCAGTTTACCGAAATGCAGCGCATGATGAAAAAAATGCGCAAGGGCGGTATGGCAAAAATGATGAAGGGCATGAAAGGCATGATGGGCGGCGGCGGAATGGGCGGCTTGGGCAATATGTTCAGACGTTAATCCGGCAAGTGCGGTTTCCGACCGCACTTTTGTTTCTCGGAGGAAATATGATTCAAATTACCGCACTTGATCATTTGGTATTAACTGTCGCCGATCTGCAACGCACGCTGGATTTTTACACCCGAGTGTTAGGTATGCAGGAAATCACTTTCGGCGAAAAGCGTAAAGCGTTGCTGTTCGGACAACAGAAGATTAATTTGCATGTGAAAGGCAAAGAGATCGAACCGAAAGCGGCGCAGGCAGTTTGCGGCTCAGCGGATTTATGCCTGTTGACCGCCAGTGATTTAAACCAAGTAATTGAGCACTTGCAACGGCATAACGTCGAGATTATCGATGGCATTGTGCCGCGCACCGGTGCGCTCGGCGCTATCGAGTCGGTTTATTTGCGCGATCCCGACGGAAACCTGCTGGAAATCAGCCGTTATCCCTAGGCATGCCGCCGTTATCCCTAGGCGTGCCGCTATCCGTAGCCGTGCCGTTATCCGTAGCCATGCCGTCTTCCACCAAAAATTCATGCGGCACGGTAAAGCAAAAAATACTGCCCTTGCCCGGCTCGCTACGGATGTTTAAATGGCTGTTAATATGCGCCAACGCATACTTCACAATCGCCAAACCGATGCCGCTACCGCCGCTGTCACGGCTGCGTGACTCCTGCACCCGATAAAAGCGTTCGGTCAAGTGCGGTAAATGTTCCGCAGCAATCCCCTTGCCATTATCTTTCACCTCAAAGTAAGCACCGTCATCACATTTTTTCCAACAAACCTCGATTTTATCGCCTTCCGAATGCTTAATGGCGTTGTAGACCAAATTCGAGAACAGGCTGTTCAGCTCCGCCGGATTGCCTTTCACTTTCAAGTGCGGTTCCAATTCAAAACTGACATGGTGCGCCTGATCGCTCAAAATTTCCGAATCCTTCGCCAACAACTGTAAGATAGCCGGCACATCAACCACTTCCTGCTGATCATTCGGCGACGAGGTTTCGATTTTAATCAAAAAGGTCAGCTGTTGCAGCAAATTGCTCATGCGCTGCACCTGCTCCTGCATAATCGCAACCGCTCTGGCGTGCAGCGCTTTCGACGCCTTGCGATCCTCCAGCATCTCCAAATAGCCCTGAAGCACGGTTAACGGGGTGCGTAATTCATGATTGAGATTGGACAGAAAAATCTGGCGGCTTTGTAGCAATTTGATGATTTGGGTAATATCGCGCGCAATCAGCATGTAATTTTCATCGTCGTAGCGATTCAAATTGACCTCGATATATTGATCGTGGGTCGGCATCAATACCAATGGCGTTTTGTGTTCGCCGCTTTCAAAATAGGCCTTGAACTCCGGATAAAAAATCACGTTCAGCAGATTTTTATTGCTTTTTTTATTCCAGAAAAAAGAGAACAGTTCCTGTGCCGCATTATTACACCAATAAATCTGTCCGTCATAATGGCAAATAATCACCGCGTCGGGGATAAACTGGATATTTTTATTCAGGCGCGACAAAATCCGTAAGGTTCTAAACCGCTCTTTATGCGAACGGCGTTTTTGGTACGCGAGGGTTTGCGAAATGGTTTCCCAGATGCCGATTTGATATTTGTCGCTGACACGGTTGCGATCCAGCATTTTCAGAAAACGGGTTTCGCTGTAATGATGCCAAATCAGAATCAGCAATATCACCAATAAAAACCACACCAAAAATGTCCCGCTGAAATAACTGAAAACAGCGGCAATCACCGCGGCGACCGACAATTCGACCACAAAGTTAAAGCAGGGCATTTTAAGCATGGTAATTCCTATTTGGTCTGTTTCGAGAAGCGATAACCGGCACCGCGCACCGTTTGGATATATTGATCGTAACCGTGTTTTTCCAGACTTTTGCGCAAACGGCGGATATACACATCAACGGTGCGATCCTCGACATAAATATCATCGCCCCACACCCGATCGAGCAGTTTCTCGCGGCTATAGACTTTTTCAGGGTGTTTCATAAAAAAATTCAACAGTTTAAATTCGGTTGAACTCAGGGTAATCTCTTTATTTTTGCAACTGACCCGATGGGTATTGTTATCCAGCACCAAGCCGTCAATTTCCAGCACCTGTTCCATCTGTTCGAAACCGCTGCGGCGCAACACCGCTTTCAGGCGCGCCACCAACTCTTTCGGCGAAAACGGTTTGGTGACGTAATCGTCCGCACCGGCGTTCAGGCAGGCGATACAGTCCGCCTCTTCGCTTTTGGCAGTCAACATCACCACCGGCACTTTGCTGCACTCTTCGTGCTGTTTTAAATATTGCAAAAACTGCAAACCGGATTTGCCCGGCAGCATCCAGTCCAACACCACCAAGTGCGGTATCTGTTGCCCGACCTGCCTAATCGCACTGCGGTAATCGCCGGCTTCCATCACGTCATAGCCTTGTTGCACCAACACCAATGCCACCATCTCGCGAATGGCGGCTTCATCTTCCACTAACAGGATTTTCGTGGACATCAAGATCTCCTTTTCTCAACTTCATTCGCCTACATAGTAAAAGAAAGGCGAATATGAATTTTTCTTATAATCGCTTCACACTATAGCAAAGAAACGGCGTAAAGCTCAATATTGCTTGAAAAACAAACCGCACTTGTTTCTTTATTTGGAATGATTAGAATAGGTGCATACTTCGCAAGGATCACTTCAACTATGTTTTCTCAATTTTTGTTTTCTCGATTTTTACCTGATTTTCATCACGAGCAACCGGCAACCAAAGCGGTCTTTTTTCTCGCCGGTTTTATCACCGCGGCATGGGCGGCAATTATTCCGTTTGTGAAAGCCAATGTACAAATCAGCGACGGCACAATGGGCTTGATGTTGCTCTGTTTGGGCGGCGGCGCATTAGTCGGCATGCCGATTGCCGGTGGTTTCAGCGCGAAATACGGTTGTCGCAGAGTGCTGATCAGTGCGGTTTGCGGCTGTGCCTTGTTATTTCCATTGCTGATTTTTGTCAGCTCGCCGCTGGCATTGGCGGTGGTGCTGGTGCTGTTCGGCACTTGCTTGGGAATCACCGATTGCACGATGAACATTCAAGCCGTGATGGTGGAAAAAGCCTCAGCAACGCCGTTAATGTCAGGCTTTCACGGCTTTTATAGCCTCGGCGGCATGTGCGGTGCGCTGGTGTTGACCGCACTTTTGTCGCTCGGCGTGAATGTGGTTGTGGCTTGCTTCCTAACTGTGGCATTTATTTTCGCCTTGCTCAGTCTGTGCCAAGTCGGGTTTCGCCGTGATATTGCCGAGCAACAGGGGCAATTGTTCGCGTTGCCGAAAGGCGTGGTATTTTATATCGGCGTGGTCTGCTTCGTATTTTTCCTCGCCGAAGGCACGGTGTTGGATTGGAGCGGCATTTTCTTAAGTGAATATCGTGCCGTGCCGAATGCTTCCGCCGGTTTGGGCGTTGCCTGTTTCTCGGTGGCGATGACTATTGGGCGTTTGCTCGGCGATCGTGCTGTGAGCTATATCGGCGCAAAACCGATGATGTTGCTCGGCTCGCTCACAGCGATGTTCGGCTTTTTGTTGAGCTTATCTCTTGACCTATGGCAAGCGGCCTTGGTGGGCTATAGCTTGATCGGTTTGGGCTGCTCCAACATTGTGCCGATTTTGTTTTCCGCCACCGGCAAACAAGCGGAAATGCCGGAAGCCTTAGCCGTCACTGCCGTTTCAACCTTGGGTTATGTCGGCGTGTTGGCAGGCCCGGCCTTAGTCGGCTTGGGCGCAGAAATTTACAGTTTACCGACGGCGTTGTTTTTTGTCGTGGGTCTCATTTTCTTGGCGACACTGCTAAGTCGCCGCATTCATGTTTAAAGTAATGTCATCCGCATTGTGCTAAAAAATGATTTTTAATTAAAAAGCCATTGATAAAAGCCGTTTAACCGCAAATTAAACGGCTTTATTAAGTTTTGCTTAATAATTAAATAAGCAAAGCGTTGATTGTTTTCCCGACTGCTCCTGCCTATACTGCACCGCACTTACCCCACATTAACACGATAGGAAACGATATGAACTTTAAACAAGCGAACTTTAAACAAGCATTGGTTCTAACCGCACTTTTAAGCACCGCTTTAGGCGCACAGGCGGACGAGCTGAAATTGTCGCTGTTCAATCCACAAGCCAACAGCGTGATGCCAGTCAGCTCAGTGATTGTCGAAGGTGACAATGAAGTGCTGTTGGTGGACGCACAATTTCAACGCAACGATGCCGAAATCTTAGTCGAGCAAATCAAAGCCACCGGCAAACCGCTGAAAACCATTTTTATCAGCCATAGCGACCCTGACTATTATTTCGGCTTAGACGTGATTACCCATGCGTTCCCTGACGCCAAAGTGCTTGCCACCCCTGAGACTGCCAAACGCATTCGTGGCAACATCATCGGCAAAGCGGATTTTTGGTCGCCGATTTTAGCAGACAATGCGCCGCGCGCTTTAGTGTTGCCGCAACCAACCGACGCAACCGCACTTTCCATCGGCACAAGCCAAATTGAGATTAAAAATTTAGACCACGATCCTGCACACACCTACTTGTGGATCGACGAACTGAAAACCATTTTGGGTGGCGTGTCGGTGTATGACAATTTGCACGTTTGGGTGGCGGACGATCAAACCGAAGCGGAACGCAAAACATGGTTGAACACCTTAAACGAGATGCAACAACTTGCACCAAAAAGCGTGATCGCCGGACATTCGTTAGGCACAAACTATTCGCCTGCGAGTCTGGATTTCACCAAAACCTATTTACAACAATTTGAAGCTGAAAATAAAACGGCGAAAAACAGCGCGGAATTAATCGAAGCAATGAAAAAACACTATCCGAATTTAGGCGAAGAGAGCAGCCTTGAACTGGGAGCGAAAGTCGTGAAAGGAGAAGAAAAATGGCCGCAGTAAAACTAACTTATCTCTTCGATCCACTCTGCGGTTGGTGCTACGGCGCATCGCCCGCAGTTTCTGAGATTGCCAAACATAAGGAGATTGAATTACAACTGCTGCCGACCGGCTTATTCAGTGGTGGCGAACGCAGCATGAATGCGGAGTTTTCCCAATACGCGTGGTCAAACGATCAACGTATTCAAACGCTTACCGGACAACTGTTTTCCGACATCTATTATCAAAACGTGTTGCAAGCCTTTGGCACACCGTTCAACTCTTTTGCGATGGTACAAGCCTTAACTGCGGTGCAGCCTGAACAACGCCTGACCGCACTTTCAGCAATGCAGCAGGCGCGTTATGTAGCTGGGCGCAATGTTACCGATTTGGCTGTATTAGCTGAAATCCTGCGTGAAAACGGTTTTGGCGATGCGGCGGAGAAGCTATTCTCTGAAAATAACAAGCAAAGTGCGGTCGAATGGATTCAAACAGGGCAACAACTGGCGGCAAAACTGGGTATTCAAGGCGTGCCGGCTTTGCTATTACACACTGAAAATGGCGAAGTGAAAGTCTTGCCGAACGGCTGGTTATATCAAGATATTGATAAGCTGGCTGAAAAAATCAACGCTGTGATGTAAATACAATGCCGCCTGAAAATATCTTCAGGCGGCATAAATATAATAAGCGCATTATACTCCAAAAACGAATATATCACTTTTTAGCGCATTCTTTTAACGCATTTCTTTAACGCATTTCTTTAACGCATTTCTTTAACGCATTTCTTTAACGCATTTCTTTAACGCATTTCTTTAACGCATTTCTTTAATGCATTCCTTTAACGCATGGTCACGAACTCTTCCGATCCGGTCGGGTGAATCGCCACGGTGTTGTCGAAATCGGCTTTGGTTGCGCCCATTTTGATCGCCACCGCAAAACCTTGAATCATTTCGTCCACGCCGAAACCGATGCCGTGCAAGCCGACGATTTTCTCATCGGGACCGGCACATACCAGTTTCATACGGCACGGCTGGCGGTGTCGGGTGACGGCGGTGTACATCGCCGTAAACGAGGATTTATACACTTTCACGTTGGCTTCGCCGTATTGTTCGATCGCTTGCGGTTCGGTCAAACCGATCGTGCCGATTGGCGGGTGGCTGAATACCACCGTCGGAATCAGGTTGTAATCCAAGTGCTCGTTCGGTTTGTGGTTAAATAAACGTTCGGACAAACGTCGTCCCGCCGCCACGGCAACCGGTGTCAGCTCGACTGCGCCGGTATTATCACCAACCGCGTAAATGCCTTTCACATTAGTATTTTGGAATTTATCCACCGGAATATACCCTTTGGCGTTGGTTTGTACGCCGGCTGCCGCCAGATTGATATTGTCGGTTGCCGGTTCGCGCCCGATCGCCCAAACCAAGGTATCCACGGTTTGCTCACGTCCGTCTTCCAGTTTGACGGTCAGGCTGCCGTCGGCATTTTTGACGATTTCCTGCGGAATCGCATGGGTATGCAACGTCAGGCCTTCGCTGTTGATCACTTCCAACAGGGTTTCGACGATTAACGGATCGAAGCTACGCAACGGTGCGTGCTGACGCACAAACAGATGGGTTTCCACGCCCAAATTATGCAGCACACCGGCTAACTCCACCGCAATATAGCCGGCGCCGACCACCGCCACACGTTTCGGCAACTGGTTTAACGCAAAGACGCCGTCAGAATTGATGCCGTATTCCGCGCCTTTGATGTTCGGCATCGACGGACGGCCACCGGTAGCGATCAGGATATGATCAGCGCTGATCTGCTCGCCGTTCACTTCCACCGTGTTGTGGTTGACAAATTTAGCAAAGCCATTGATCACATCAACCTTGTTGTTGCCCAACACCCGCTCGTAGGACTGGTGAATCCGCCCGATATAGGCTTGGCGGCTTTCGACCAATTTTGAAAAATCAAAGCCGTTCAGATTGACATCAAAACCGTAATCGGCGGCATACAAGTTGATTGCTTCGGCGATTTGCGCACCGTGCCACATCACTTTTTTCGGCACACAGCCCACATTGACGCAAGTACCGCCGAGATATTTCGCTTCGATAATCGCGCATTTTTTGCCGTAGCTTGCGGCACGGTTAATCGAGGCGATACCGCCGCTACCGCCGCCGATTGCCAGATAATCATAATGTTTCGTTGCCATGCTGTTTGTCCTTAACCTGATTTATCAATAAAAGTGCGGTTTATTCTGACCAAAAAGGCCGTGAAAAACCATTCAATAAAACTAATTATTTTGATTGTCGGTAACAATCTATCCTTTTCCGCTTATTCCGGCGTGATCCAATCTACTTTCCACGAGGCGGTGTTTTCCGGCACTAAGGTTTTGCACAGGTACGGCAAAACGGCTTTCATCTCGCTCTCCAGTGTCCACGGCGGATTGATCACAATCATGCCGCTGGCGGTCATGCCGCGTTGATCGGAATCGGGGCGTACCGCCAGTTCGATCTGCAAAATTTTACGAATGCCGCTCTGCTCCAAGCCGCGCACAATGCGCTTGACATGTTGGCGCAGCACCACCGGATACCAAATCGCATAAGTGCCGGTGGCAAAGCGTTTGTAGCCCTCTTCAACCGCCTGCACCACCAAATCGTAATCCTCTTTCAATTCATACGGAGGATCAATCAGCACCAGCCCGCGCCGCTCTTTCGGCGGCAGCGCCGCTTTCAGCTGTTGATAGCCGTTTTCACGCTTGGTAGTCACATTCTCAAACTGCTTAAAATTATTGCGCAACGTCGGAAAATCGCTCGGGTGCAGTTCGGTCAGCAAAGCACGATCTTGCGGGCGCAACAAATTGGCGGCGATTAGCGGCGAACCGGCATAGTGTTTCAGTTGCTCGCCATAATGAAGTTTTTTGATTTGCGCCACATAGTCCACCACTTCCGGCGGCAGATCGTCCCGTTGCCATAAACGGGCGATACCTTCCCGATATTCCGCGGTTTTTTCCGCTTCGTAACCGCTTAAACTATAGCGCCCGACACTGGCGTGGGTGTCGAGGTAAAAAAAGCCTTTCTCTTTTTGCTGCAAGGCACGGATAATCCGCACCAATACCAGATGTTTCAACACGTCGGCATGATTACCGGCGTGAAAGCTGTGGCGATAGCTCAGCATAGTTAGTCCTTTCCTATTTTTAAAATTGGCGACAGTTTACCGCACTTTGCATGCTTTTTCTTTATTCTTCTCTTGAATTCGGGTAAAACATACCGCACTTAATTTAAAAATAATCACAACGATAAGAGAAATTATGAATAATCCATTATTAAATCAACGCGGCCTACCGCACTTTTCGCAAATTCAGCCCGAGCACATCGTGCCGGCGATTGAACAGTTAATCCAACAAGCGCGCCAAACCGTCGCCGACGTGCTGCAACAACCGCACTTTAGCTGGGACAATTTTGTGCAACCGCTCAGCGAAGCTGGTGATCGGCTGGGTCGGGCGTGGTCGCCGGTCAGCCATTTGAATGCGGTGAAAAACAGCCCTGAACTGCGCGAAGCCTATCAAGCCTGCCTGCCGTTATTGTCCGAATACAGCACTTGGCTCGGACAACATCAAGGGCTGTTCGAGGCCTATTCGCAGCTGAAAAACAGCGCTGAGTTCGCCGAATTGTCGTTGGCACAACAAAAATCGATTAACGACACCTTGCGTGATTTCGAATTGTCGGGCATTGCTTTACCGCCGGAAAAACAACAACGCTACGGCGAAATCGTCGCTCGCTTGTCCGAGCTCAGCTCGCAATTCAGCAATAATGTGCTCGATGCCACCATGGGTTGGGATAAAGTGATCACAGATGAAAGCCAGTTGCAAGGCTTGCCGGAATCGGCGTTGCAAGCGGCGAAAGAGGCGGCGCAAAGCAAAGAGCTGGACGGCTACCGTTTCACCTTGGAATTTCCAAGCTATCTGCCGGTGATGACCTATTGCGAAAACCGCACTTTGCGCGAAGAGATGTACCGCGCGTTTAACACCCGCGCCTCCGATCAAGGCCCGAATGCCGGCACTTGGGACAACAGCCCGTTAATCGAAGAGATTATGCAACTGCGCTTTGAATTGGCACAACTGCTCGGCTTCGCCACTTACGCCGACTACTCTCTTGCCACCAAAATGGCGGAAAGCCCGACGCAAGTGCTGGATTTCTTGGAGAATTTGGCGACGCGCGCCAAACCGCAAGGGGAAAAAGAGCTGGCGGAATTGACCGCTTACACCGCACAGACTTTCGGCATCGAGCAGCTTGAGCCGTGGGACATTGCGTTCTACAGCGAGAAACAGAAACAACATCTGTTTGCGATCAACGATGAAGAGCTGCGCCCATACTTCCCTGAAAATCGGGTGTTAAACGGCTTATTTGAGGTGGTGAACCGTATTTTCGGTATCACGGCAAAAGAGCGGTTTGATATTGACGTATGGCACGATGAAGTGCGCTTTTTCGAGCTGTACGACCGCAACAACGAGCTGCGCGGTAGCTTCTATCTGGATCTGTATGCACGTCCGCACAAACGCGGCGGCGCGTGGATGGACGACTATATCGGGCGCAAACGCCTTGCCAACGGTGAAATTCAAAAACCGGTGGCGTATTTGGTGTGCAACTTCAACCGCCCGATTGGCGACAAACCGGCATTGTTCACCCACGATGAAGTCACCACCCTGTTCCACGAATTCGGACACGGTATCCACCACATGCTGACGTTGATCGATGTCGGCGGCGTGTCCGGTATCAACGGCGTGCCGTGGGACGCAGTCGAATTGCCAAGCCAATTTATGGAAAATTGGTGTTGGGAAAAAGAGGCGTTGGATTTTATCTCCGGTCATTACCAAACTAACGAACCGTTGCCGACGGAAAAATTGACCCAACTGCTGGCGGCAAAAAACTATCAAGCGGCAATGTTCGTATTGCGCCAGTTAGAATTCGCTATTTTCGATTTCCGCCTGCACTATCAATATGATCCAAAGTGCGGTGCGCAAGTGTTGGAAACCCTGAAAACGGTAAAAGATCAGGTGTCGCTATTCAAAGCCGTCGACTGGGTACGCACGCCGCATGCGTTCAGCCACATCTTCGCCGGCGGCTACTCCGCCGGTTACTACAGCTATTTATGGGCGGAAGTGCTGTCTGCCGATGCCTTCTCGCTGTTTGAAGAACAAGGCATTTTCAATCCGCAAACCGGTCAGGCATTTTTGGATCATATCCTGACCCGCGGCGGCTCGGAAGAACCGATGGCACTGTTCAAACGCTTCCGCGGCCGCGAACCGCAACTGGACGCGCTGTTAAGACACAAAGGCATTGCCGGTTAAACCGCACTTTTCCCTCTATCTTCGCTAAACAGGTCGGGTATTTATGCCCGACCTGCTTTGTTATAGGCAGACGAAGACTGCCTATAAAAACCATACGCTATGCGTATGGAATCAAAGAGCTTAAGCGATGAAAAGAAAAAATCCTCCGATATAATGAATAAGGCTGACAACCAAAATTCAAAATATAGGAGGATATGCCAATGGCAAGTAAGTCCAATGACGATTCGAGTTTATCACACACAAGATGGAACTGTAAGTATCACATAGTCTTTACCCCTAAATTCAGACGAAAAGCGATTTATGGGAAATTACGAATGGATATAGGCA
>NZ_FWWV01000036.1 GCF_900176075.1 Pasteurella testudinis DSM 23072 | reverse complement strand
AAGCCGATATTTTCGGCGGCCGCAAGGCATTTATTCCCGAAATAGATAATGCTTACTCTATTTTTCTGAATAAAACGCAACCGCTTTCTATCTGCTAAAAGCTCGTCATATTTGTTTTTATCGATAGTTATTTTACTCATCGTTCATCTCCTTAATTGCGTTATCAATTGCCCTTCTGACACAATACGATATAGTAAAGGAGCATATGTCCGGCAATTGAAATTCCTTAACCTTAAAATAATCTCCATCAGTTGTAATATCCAATTTTAGGCTCTGGATAAAATCCAACCGCTCTTTATCTTTCAAAAGCTCGTCATATGTTAAAAAACTCAACGGCAGCGCAGATGATTAATTCTTGTTTACTATTTCCCATTCTATTTCTTTCTCCACACCAAATTCATTACTCAATAAGTCAAATAATTGAGATAACTCAGATGTCATCAAAATAAAATCCGCGTCAAATCTCTGCGAATAATCCTCTTTCAAAATGTCGTCATTTTGTTCACGGATATTGTCGGCAAATTTCAAGCGTTTTAGCGCACAGTCTTGAGTGAGTACAAAGTTCAAATGGTCTTCCCAATACAGCGCTAATTTAGTAATAGACTTTCCGGCGCCGTAGTGCTGTTCCATCTCTTCGCTTTCTAGGTCTTGCCGCTTGCAGCGGATAACGGCGTCATCGGTGGTTGATGTTAATTCCGCTTCATCAAGCAGCGTTAGCCAATCCGGCATGCTGTCGTTTTTAACCCAATCGGTCATTAGTGCCGACGGATTATTAGCGAACGCCAGCGGCACAACCGGAAGCGAGCCTAGGGTTTTTCGCAGTAACGACAGGACATCTTCGGCTTGTTTGGTTGAGGCTGCGTCGACGTAAATCAGTCTTTGCTTGGTGTCGATTAAAAGTGCGGTCTGCTTGAACTTGCTGAATGCACGCTGCAAGAGCATTGCTACAACATCATCTTTAATTGACTGCTTTTCGACTTTACTCAGTTTGCGTTGCTCTTTTTCTTCCAAGCTATCAACACGCTGCTTTAGCTCTTTATTGATGACGTGTGCCGGCAGGATTTTTTCTTCTCGTTGCGCAACAAGCAGAATAAAGCCGTTAGCAGAGTGGTGTAGTGATTCGCTATCCAGCGGCTCAATCCAGCCGAATTTACTTGCGTCAAAGCTGGCGCACGGTGTAAATGCTTCTTGCGCTAACCGAGGCTGTAAATTGCTCCAGTCCAGCTCTTTTTTAATGCGATAAATAATTGCGTTTTTAAACCAGTACATAGTTAGTCCTCGTGCTTGTTGCCGCAAAAAGGGCAGTATTGATGAATGATTTTTGTTTTACGGTTAACCTCTTTAATATTGCCGTTTCTACCGTTTGTATAGATTTTATATGAAACGCCGGAAGAAGTTCTTTTTCTGCCTACTTTCCAACCTTTTAATGGAAAACAAGTCTCAATATTAACGTCTCCTATAATATTGATTCCGTTGTTAATTAAATCTTCTTTAATTTTTTGTTCATATATCGCAATACAGTTGCAGCTCATTTTTATACCTCGCTATTAAATTTTGGGTGCGGCAACCGCACTTGCATTAATCAAGTGAAAGTGCGGTCGATCGGGTTAATTTAAGCTGTTGACTTCGCCACGGCGCAGTTCTGGCAGAACGTTATTCCAGCCATTGCGGTTGAGCTTGTCAATTTCGATATCTTGAGTGGCACGCACAAGGATTTTTCGGGCGCTTTCGAAGGTACGCTCATATTCGGTTGAACAACCACATACAGACGGTGCGAAACTGGAACCGAGCTTAATCAGTGCAGGGTAGAGCATGCCGAGAATGCCACTCATGCGGACTGCGGCTTTCCAAAGCCAAGATAAGGTTTTTAGTTCGTCTTCGGTGAGTTGCAGATTGAAGACTTTTTCAGGTTCCGGCAATGCCAGTTGTTGCGGTTTGTTTTGTCCGATTAGAATATTTTCAATTTGTTCATCACACCAGATAGCAAAGTCAACATTTAGCCATCGGGCGAAAGCAACTGCTAATCGACGGTGTAGCCAAGTTCCACCATTAACACCTCGGGTTGTTTTTAAAATACGGGATTTTTCCGTATTTAGTTTTTTACACAGTAATTCAATGTATTCTTGCGTGCTGTCTAAGCGTAACCATTCATTTGGTAGCTTGTTAAAATGCTTTGCAATCGCAGTTGCATTAAGAAAAGCATCGTTTTGGAAGAAAACTTCAGTGCCGTTGTAGTGGGCTGTGATGATATTAGCCATAGCTAACTCCTTTGTATTTTTTGAGAGATTAGCCACATTTGGTTGAGGGTGGCGGGACTCACTCTCAGGCATACAAAGAAACCTGTTGCTAGGTATTCCCATTAAGGTATTGTATTTCCCAGCTATCGACCCGCCATTGTCTTTTAGGCATAAAAAAACCGCAAGGTCTGTCGGGTGCGGAAGCCGCTTTGTATTTTTTGAGAGGGCTCCAGTATATTGTGGTTGATTTTCATTGTCAATCTTCTTTTCAGGTTCCGGCAATGCAAGTTGTTGAGGTTGGCCTTTGTGCATCGCCAAGAACGCACGCAGTACGATTAAATGGAATTTTGGGCTTATCCAAGTAGCGTAGGCAAGTACTAATTCTTCGCAAGCCCATGTGCCTTTATTGATACCAGTGCGTAAGGATTTATGTGATACACAGATCTGTGTATCAGAGTTTTTTGATGTGCAGATCTGCACATCAGAATTTTCATTCTCAATTTCAGTGATTAAATCTTTTGTTGTATCAAGACGAATAAAAAAAGTTGGACGGTGTTTATCTTCACCACCACTTGCAATATGTAGATCGTTCAGCGAATAAAGATTTTCAAAAGTACGGATCGGCGTATTTAAAATTGATAATTGAGTTGTCATAATTTATATCCTTTGAGTGATTTTAATTGCCCTACTGTTGAGATAGGGTGATCGGGTGCTTCAACACTGCTCAAAGTCAGCCTTTCGTTTTCCCTTGCGGTATTGTATGTACGAAACGCCACCCGATCATAAAATCAGGATATAAAAAAACCGCAAAAATGCGGTTGCTTTCCGCTTTGAGTCGAGGTGTGTTGAGCACCGTTAGCGGGATAGTAATACATGACTTTAACATTGTCAAATATCAAGCGGTATCAAAAGTTATTTACTGATATAGCTGGATATGCGATCGCCAATCCAGCGCATAACAGGCACAGCCATACTGTTTCCTATCGCCTTATATCGCGGTGAATCAGGGCAATCTTCGGCAGGTTTCTTGCGATACGGAATGCGTGTGTAATCACAATGTTTTATTATTTGCGCTATTCTTGATTTACTTATTGCATATTTATTAGCTAACTCTCTCATTGTTATACCTGTGCTATTGTATTCTGCGCAAATAATCGGGTGATAAATAGGATTTAGCTTAGATTTGATTTTATAGCACCCATCTTTAAATGCCTTGGTACTATTTTCTTGTGGGGATAACAGTTGTAAATTTTCAATTCTGTTATCTTGCTTGTTGTTATTTATATGATCAATAACTTTACCTCGTGGAATTATGCCGTTTTGTGCTATCCATATAATTCTATGAATTCTGCACTGTCTTTTTACGACACCAATTTTTATTGATACAACCAAATATCCATTTAACACTGAGCCCTTGAGTGCTTTAGGTGTTTTTAAGGGTATTCCGCCTGGCCCTTTAGTTGTGTAAACAACTCCTTTCTCAGTATTAACAATAATTTTCCCAATATGTATGTTATAAGCTATAAATTCATCTTTAGTCATCGCTGTTAAATTTGCCATTGTTACTCCATAAAAACCCTGCAATCTCTCGCACTCAGTTACGGTTAATTTTCTCACCGCGGTATTGGTTGAAACAGCGTGAATATCAGTGCTTGTTAGCGTGTACATAACACCGCTATCATCTGCGCCCACGCCGTTTCCGCCTGCATTATCAGCACGATTAATGATGTTTCCAGCAATGGCAACGCAAGGAATGTTACCGCCACCAGTTCCCATTCTTGCCTTAAGTGTCGGTGAAATGCCATTATGATGTAATCTAACAGATTCCAATCCTTTCATCTCAAACAACACATTTTCTTGGCCGTTATTTCTCCCCAAGCAATGTGCTTTATTGGAAGCAATGGGATCTTGCGTACCGTGTACAATAAAAAAATCGCCCGAGAATGCCTCTTGATTGCCTAACCACTGCTTATCACCACAATTTGCCAAAATGGTGCCGGCAACAGATTTTTGCGATGATAAAACAAGGCTTTCGCTGCCATTTCCACAACTGCCGCCACTTGCTCTTAGTGTGTCGGCGACGGGTTGCTCAGTGTATTTTCCAAAGCCTGTTTCAGCAAAGGCGGTAACGTTTTGTTGCGTTTCTGCGCTCGTTGTAATATTCCTTGGCAGGCTCTTTCGCTCAAAAAGTATTTCGCATGCACTTCTTTTTCTAGCACTTGCCACAACGAACACTCTTTTGCGTCGTTGGGGGACTCCGAAAAATTGAGCGTCGAGGGTGCGCCAGACGACTGTCCTTTGCGCATTGATATAACCAGCGTTACCCCATCGCTTGTTGTCTGGTGGTAAGAATGGCTCTCCGCCAGAAGCCAGTCCAGCCAAAAAACATCCGAAAGCATTGTCCTTTGTGGAAAGAACGCCGGGAACATTTTCCCAAACGATAATAAGGGGTGGTTTGTTGTCTGCGTGCCTGATGTGGTCAATTGCATTAGCTATCTCTATAAATTTTAGTGTTAAATTTCCGCGTTCGTCGTCAAGGCTTTCACGGTTGCCCGCCACGCTGAACGCTTGACAAGGTGTGCCTCCAACAAGCACATCAGGCGCGGGAATTTCGCGGTTAAGGATTTTGTCGGCAAGTGCGGTCATATCTCCAAGATTCGGCACATCGGGAAAATGGTGCGCTAATACCGCACTTGGAAAAGGCTCAATTTCAGAAAACCAAAGTGGAGTAGCGAATGAATGCCATGCGCAAGTCACCGCCTCAATGCCTGAACAGACTGAGCCGTAAGTAAAATTTTTCATGTTGATTTCTCGTGCGATTAAGCTACTCGTTTCTGTTGTTCGATTTCGCTTGGCGAGAGGATTCTATTAAAAACCGCTTCGTAAGCACGGTGAAACGCTTGCTTTAATTCAGCTTCGGCAGTTTTGGGTGATAGCACTTTGAGCGGAATAGGGACGGTTGTCACACCTTCCAGTTGCGCCCAGTCGCTTTCATTGCTCAATAACGCTTCTTTTTCCATTTTCAGCGCAATCAAATCAACCCGCTTCACTAAATCTTTCTCGGTGTCGCTGATTTCCGGCAAGCCGTACCGCACTTCGATAGCTTGTTCAAAACGTGCCTCAATCGCCATAAAATCAGGTAGCAATCGTTTGAGCGGCGTCGGCACATCTTTGACGTAAGCTTCGGCGAAATCGTGCATTAGCACTCTCAAGCACAAATACGGGGGGTAGCCCAAATGCTCGGCGATTGCTAAACAAAATAGCAGATGATTAGCAACGGAGTAGGGCGCTTCGGACTGCCCCATAAAGCGATTTTCAAGGCTTAAATGGTGCGCGATGTCGGTAATGCAGATTTGATTTGGGTCGGGTGCGGTGTAGTCGATGTGCTTGTGCGAGTAGGTTTTAATCCAGTTGTTAGATACCACCTAAACCTCTCTTAAGCTGTCTGGCCAGTCGTCACAATAGTCACATTCCGCAATCAATTTTGATTTACTGTCAGAAAGTGTTAACCATTCACCATTGTCTAAATCCGGTTTCCCAGAATGAACATATATTGAACCACTCAGATCTATTGAAATCCACTTTGCCCATTTCGGCACGCTGTACACTTTGCCGAAATACATAACTAGCTTGGCGTTTTCGATGGGGCAGTATCTTTCGATGTTGAGTTTAATTGCTTCAAATTCTGCGGCTTCTCTTTTTGCGAAAATGGGTTTATTTTTGATTGTGTCCTTATCATATTCGTCTTCAGGGTCATAATCTAGCACGCACACTAGAAAACTTCTATTTGCGCAATCTGGAAAATACACATCATCACCTTTTATCGGCTCACTCAAATACCGTCCGTTTTCGTCGATTTGCGGTTTGTCTTGCCACATAAGGACATCATTTTTTGAGCAGATATAAGGTTTTGAATAACCATGCGTCTCACCTGATTCAGTTTCAACAAGAACGCATTCTGAACTTCTTGGGCTTTGGACTATGTAGGCTTTTTCGCCGTTAAAATTTATCGGTTCACCCGCCAATGCCTTTTCTAAGTCAAATGGTTTACTCATTGTTAGCTTCCTCCCAGTAACCGACGATGTCGTCAGTCTGGTCGGCTGAGTAGCCGGTTCTGCCTTTTATCGAATATGATGTAGTTATGAGCCACCCACTATTATTTATAATTACACCGTTTAGTGGAAATTCACTATTGTTATCCTTTGATAATATTAATGCTTTTAATCCGTCACGAGTGCGTAATAGTGTACGGTCACGGATAATCGTGTCCCAGTCAAATGTTATTTCTTTGACGGTTTCGTTTTCCTTGATTTCTTTGTCTTGTGGAATATCTGGGAACTTCGACCAACCCTGTTCAAAAATACCGATTTGCCATACTGTTCCGTCATTGCATAATGCTGTAGTCAGGTCAATATCTTGATATTCACCGCCGCAGGCAATCTGAATAATTTTTCTCATTTTGTTTCCCCTGTTAAATGTTGTTCTTCTGCCGCACGGCGTAGCGCAATTTGATAATCTTCGTAAGCGTAAAACTTTCTTGATTTCCAGACACAAGAGCATTCGAGCTGCTGAAAACTCAACTCTTCTTTGCCGCCATATACTATTTTTATTTTATGCTCCATTTTCTTTCTACAATAAAAAACCGCTTATTCAGCGGCTCGGATTAGTTCTAAAATCTGTTCGGGTGTTTCTTTAACGATATAATAAGTTTCATCACAACCTGTAGTAGTCACGCAAGCACCTGAATCATTATCTAAAATTGCAGAAATATGATCGATATTGAAGTGTATTGAATCCATATCTTTTTGTGTTAATTTAATAAATTTAGGCATTTTTGTTTCCTCTCATGTGATAAAAATATGATCTATCCGCCCATCAAAGGGTGCGGACATTCCCAATCGTAATCATTAAATCCAATTATGCGATTTAGAGTTAATTCTCCTTTGAGAATTTCAAATTCACAGTTGAATTTCCCCCCTCTTTCGAAACCATAGAATCTAAAATCAACATTGAATTCCCGACTTAACACTTGAAACTCTTGAAGGTATGGTCCCCATGCATGTTCAGTCGGGATAACAACGATAATTTGATGATTATCATCTTCGTAAAAGCATTCTGTATATTCAGAATCGATAAAGCAGCGACGAGTGCCATTAATATGTCCACTGACATTGTCCAATTCCAATTCATCGCCGTTTTTAGTTATAGAACCACCTTGATAGATTGATTCATCAAGGAATTTTTTCACGTCATCAATATGACCTCTGATTTTCAGGTCACCGCAGCACCAATTAGGCATTTTTGTTTCCTTGCAAAAAAGCCGCCCATTGCTTGTCAGTCCAAGATTCGCTAGTTGCTACGCTGATATTGGCAACTTGGTCGCCGTTCGGCATGGTTCTAACTTCGGGATCGTTGCCCAAATTTCCTAAGATGATTACTTTATTT
>NZ_FWWV01000044.1 GCF_900176075.1 Pasteurella testudinis DSM 23072 | reverse complement strand
CCAACTCCTTTGCCACGTCTTGCGGGATTGTAATTACCTCACCGACTAAATCATCACAGTTGCTCATAAAATCGAATGGATTATCATCCCAGCCAATCTTGCTAGGCGTTGATTTCGATTTGCGCTTGGCTTCAAGTTGATTCCACTTTTCTCGCAACTTAGACGGGCTAAGTACATTTGCCGCCCAGAAGCTATCTTGATTTGCCCACTGAAACAATTCGCAAATTTCACGGTGCGTTCGCCCGTCTCGTTCTCGAATCAGTCGAATATCCCTTGCCCACGAATCGAATGTTGGTTGCTTTGCGGTGGGGATGAGTTTTTTCACTAAGCCGAAAATCCACTGTGCGCATTTCAAATCATCATCAGAGAATTTTACTTTCCGCTTTGTGGGCGTTGCTGCTTGCAGCGACGATGTGTTTTTATTATTTATATATTTATTATTTATATATTTATCTGTCGGATTGAGATCCGAGCCTTTTCGGATTGAGATCCGAGTATCGTCGGATTGTAATCCGACCTCCGGATTGAAATCCGAGCTTTTCGAAGGAGTAAACGAGTTCCATTCTTTGCCTTTTTCAGTTAAGCAAATCAGGTCTTTTTCGTCATATTTGATATATTCAATTAACCCTTTTTCGGCGAACTCTTTAAAAGCGCGGTAAACGGTATCTTCTTTTTTGTATGCTAAAGGCAGCTGCTCAACCACCATTGAGCGAGATACCCAGTACAGTGTTTTACCGTCCACATAATGCGCCTGCGCCCAAGATGACGCCTGATTTAACAAATCGAATAGCGCACCCTGCGAAAGTGTCGTAAATTCCCATTCGAGACATTTTTGATTATTGATGTGTGTAGTAAATCTCATGCCATCAACTCCGAAGCGTAACGCGATGCAATCCATTGGATACCCTTTCCGGTTACGCGAGTTTGAGTGAAATTATGTCCGTGATCAGTAGTCCCCGTTTTTACTGTAAACAGCCCTTTTGATAACTTATCCGCATATGGCAAAAGATTATCTGACTGTCTAAATAAGGCCTTATTATCAATTAGTTTGGCGATCATCGCCTTTTCTGACATTCTTAAAATCTTCGCAGTTTCACGCAATGATTTACTGGTCCCGACATCAACATATTGATCAACAAAATCCGCCTTTGGCTTCATCTGTAAATTTTCCAACTGCAAGCGTTCCTTTTCTTCCTCCGCCTGAATCACCATTAATGCCAGCTCTTTGCGAGATGGGGTAAGTGCGGTTGATTGTTGTCGGTAGTTTTCTAGTTCTTGCCAACGATCCACCACCGCCGCCGTAAATTCAGGTGACAGTCGAGCAACAATCACTAAGCTGTCTCGCTTGTCTGATAAAAATTCGGTATATTCCTGATTGTTTTGTGAATGAACATAGTTCTGGGGTCTCGTATTTTTTAGGACACCCCCTGCAATCAATTCACGAATGAGTTTTAAAACATTGTCATGACGTTTTTCACACAATTCCGCAATCTCACGACTGCTCATCGTTAAATTGTTGTTGCTTATTACTGCAATATTGTTCATAATTACCTCGCTTATATAGTTTTTTTAAAAACAGTGATTAACCACCGCTCCAACGGTGGTTTTTTATTGCCCTAATTCCAGCTTCAAGCAGATCGCTTTTTCGATCAGCAATTCCACCGCTTCCGAGATTTCCAAGCGCTCTTTCCTTGACAAATCACGCCCGAAATCCGATTCCGGCTGTACTGCGTTTTTAATCCGCTCGCCGACTTGGCCACACTTTGCTGAAATGTCTAAAAAGTGCTGCACCACATCGGCACAACTGCCGTCACAATTCGGTGTGGGTACGATAACGTGATCGATTTGCCGCGCGATTGCGGAAACGGTCTTCTTGCTCTGCGTCATACCAATCAATGTTACGGCGTCCGTAAAGCCGAGTTTGTTTTGCTCGATATTCACGTTCAGCTCGTTTGATAAAATCCGCTCAGACTTGCCAAGATCTAACGCCAACGCCGTTATGCCGCCGCTACTATTCTTGCAATCCAAGTGCAAAATTTGCTGTATGTGCTTCATGAAAAATCCTTGTTTTTCTTGAATATTTTTTCTGCTGTCGTTGGTAAATTAATTACCAGACGGCGGAAATACACGATCGATGGTGACCGTTGCCCCTAATTTGTTTAATGCCGCAACAATTTTCCGGCAATCGCGCAATGAAGGCACTCGTAATCCATTCTCATAGTTAGCAACACGCGGTTGTCCAAATCCTAACTCGTTAGCGAGCTGAATTTGAGTTACACCAATATCGCCTCTAATTTTTGCAATATTATTCATCAAATATCCTTTTTTGTGATTTACATAAACGCCATTAAATCACTTTTTGTGATTTTAGGCAATCCTATTATGTGATTTTGATTTATTTCATTGCGTGATATTATTTTAATAAGCGCTTAATTGAGGGATTTGTCATGAGTTTGCTATCCGAAAGAATTAAATTATTTAGAAATACGTTAAGTCTCAAACAGAAAGAATTAGCAGAATTATGTGAAAAAATAGATGATAGAGAAAATCGCACAAAGTGGGGGCAGTCTAGAATTGCAAACTACGAAACGGACGCAAGAACACCGGATTTAGACGATATAGCTGTTATTGCAAAAGCGCTAAAGGTAGATCCTGCTGAATTAGCATTTGGCGGGGATAATGTAATTCCTGCTACATTAGGTTCACACAGTGTTCCTCTGATCAGCCATGTACAGGCAGGAACATGGACGGGGATAAATGATCTTAAAGATACCATCGGGGATTATGAATATATCCTGACAGGCCTAGAAGTTTCCGAGGATTCGTTTGCCTTGACAATCAAAGGAGATTCAATGGAGCCTGAATTTTATGAGGGTGATATTGTTATCGTTGATCCAAATATAAAACCAATCGCCGGTGAATTTGTTGTCGCAGTAAATGGTGAATATGAGGCCACATTTAAAAAATATCGTGTTGTCGGTACAGACGATCTGTGGCGTGAACAGTTTGAATTAGTGCCTCTTAACTCAGATTATCCAGTTAAATCATCACTAAATGAAGAAATTCGGATAGTTGGCACGATGGTTGAACACCGCAGCTATCGCCGGAAGCGGTGAGTAGGACGTGCTATTGCAATAAAGCACTTGAGCAGCTTAAGGATAAACCGCTTTTAACCTAATAAAACGCCAAGCCCCTCATACAGGGGCTTTTTCTTGCCCAAGATTCACACCAACCACCCTTGATCAAAAACCACAAAAGCGCCGGCTAAAAAGTCCAATATCACTCCTTTTGATACTGGGAACCGTGGGGCTCAGGTGGATCTTAAATTGAATAAAAATCAATATAAGCCATTGATTTTATTAAATAGGCACCACGATCCTATAAACCCCAAAAATAACATCGAAAGGAGTGAAATGTGCAGTGATCAAAAATCGTCATGCCCCCCAAAAAAAATAGCTCAGCCGAACTTTCTCTGTGACACAGCTCACAAAACCAGCGATCAAGCAAAATTTTTTCAAACTATTTTTCTTTTGAAATCATAAAATTATCACAATATGTGATTTTTATTTAATAAAAAAATCACATATTGTGTTGACAATAAAATCACAATTTGTGATAATCAACCCATACCAACGAGATACAGCGAAACGCAACATCTCACCGCTCTTTAACATTGCTGGACTCATGCGAGATATAAGTTATCGGCTGATTTAAGTCGAGTAACCCCCAAGCAGAAAACTGTGCGTATTGTAGCGAAAAGAGGCGCTACTACGATCAAGGGCAGCGCTGCTTATATCCCAAGGAAATCCCGAAGTATGCGGATTGAGACCTGTCGGGGGCAAGGCGAACGCCCCACGGACTTGTAATAAAAAACCTTAGCCAACGCAAGACGAGATAGACGTACTTATCTTTGATGTCTTGGCTAATACTAAAGCCTCTATCTAGCCAATAGAGGGGAATCCTGAGTTAGTCAGCTCAAGGAATTTCAACTAGCGGATTGGCATACCGCAAATTCAGCAAGAGTCTGATGTTATGACATGCGAATGACAAGCAAAGATGACATCAGCCCTAGCCTGCGGGGGCATGCAGGCACTTTTGGCCGTTTAGCTTAATTGGTAAAAGCGGACGATTCATAATCGTAGGATAGCAGGTTCAAATCCTGTGGCGGCCACCATCGCAAACCGTATTTACAAAGAACCGATTTTCAATCTCAAGAGACGAATGCGAAAGCAAAGACCCGATTCAGTGCGAATTAAGGGAAATGTGAAAAGTGCGGTTTGTGATGGTAGAGAGAAACCACCTGCCGAGTGGCTAAATCGGATTCCTTTTGTTGAGCTATTTGCCCTCGAAAGAGGGCTTTTTTTACACGAAATTAGAGACAAATATCATGAGCAAGAATGAAATTATCGCATACAAAGGATTTAACAAGGATTTGCAATGTCGAGATTACCAATATGAAATCGGCAAAACTTTTAAACATAAAGGTAAGGTTGAGGCTTGCGAATCGGG
>NZ_FWWV01000025.1 GCF_900176075.1 Pasteurella testudinis DSM 23072 | reverse complement strand
GCTCAAAAGGTAAATATTGACGCAACCACGCCAAATGATATTCCCCGAACCGTTTAATGTCCGTCCAACCTTCCGCACCGGAAATGACGGCGCTCATGGTCAGAAAAATGATTTCAAGAAAAGGATATTTTTGGTTGATATCTTTACGCGGGTCTTCCAATTGACCGAAAAAGCGGAATAAGTCCATGACGTTACCTTGTATTTTAACGTATTAAAGGCTTATTAGATCATATTTTGAGGAAAAGTGCGATCTTGCCCTGTAGATAGGTAAAAAATAGAAATCAAATATTAGGATTTACTTGTCAAATGTATGGATTATTTGGCTATAAATTTATAGTGTGAGCTAGATCGAGATTTTTTATATCTAATCATTTTAATATGAGCTCGCTCAAGGAGTAAAATCGTATTGTCAAATTGATTTATTATTTTGATAATATTAAAAATATTTAATTGTAGAGGGACTTAAAATGAACATATATAAAAGAAATTTTCTAAAGTCAATCGTTGCAATATCTGTTTTAGCCATAACTGGTATTCATTCAAACCTAGCATATTCCAGCTCTGATTCTCCAATGAAGTTAGGTTTTTTAGTTAAACAACCTGAAGAGCCTTGGTTCCAGACAGAATGGCGTTTTGCAGATAAAGCTGCGCAAGATTTAGGTGGTGTAGAAATCATCAAAATTGCCGCACCAGATGGTGAAAAAACCTTAAATGCGATTGACAATCTAGCAGCTAGTGGCGCGAAAGGGTTTGTTATTTGCACCCCTGATCCAAAATTAGGACCAGCAATTATTGCGAAAGCCAGATCTTATGATTTGAAAGTCTTTACTGTGGATGATCAATTTTTGAATGCAGCTGGCGAACCTATGACTAATGTACCTCTAATTATGATGGCTGCAACTGAAATTGGACAAAGGCAAGGGACTGAATTGTATAAAGAAATGCAGAAACGTGGTTGGGAAATCAAAGATACAGCTGTATTGGCAATCACCGCAGATGAACTAGATACAGCTCGTAGACGCACAGAGGGTTCCATTGAATCATTGATACAAAATGGCTTTCCTACTGAAAAAATTTATAAATCCCCAACTAAAAGTAATGATATTCCAGGTGCATTGGATGCAGCTAATTCTATGTTGGTACAACATCCAGAAGTGAAAAACTGGCTAATTGTTGGCATGAATGACAACACTGTACTCGGTGGCGTACGAGCTACGGAAGGGCAAGGTTTTAAAGCTGAAAATGTTGTCGGCATTGGTATTAACGGGGTAGATGCGATTAATGAGTTATCTAAATCCAAACCGACAGGTTTTTATGGTTCTTTAATGCCAAGCCCTGATTTGCATGGTTATCAAAGTGTTGAAATGCTGTACCGCTGGATTAAAGAAGGCGTGGAGCCTCCTAAATATACAGCAATTGGCGAGGCGGTATTATTAACCCGTGATAATTTCAGAGAAGAGTTAGCTAAAAAAGGGTTATAAGATAAAATTATTAATATTAACAAGGAGGATTTATGCAGGCAATTCCATATTTAGAGTTTGATAATATCCATAAAGAATTTCCTGGTGTTAAAGCTTTACAAGGTATTTCATTCAAATGTTATGAAGGAAAAGTACATGCTTTAATGGGGGAAAATGGAGCGGGTAAATCCACCTTGTTAAAAATATTGAGTGGAAATTATACAGCAACTCAAGGGAAGCTACATATTGGTGGCCGAACAGTACATTTTCGCAATACTAAAGATGCTTTACTTGCTGGAGTAGCCATTATTTATCAGGAATTAAATATTGTTCCTGAAATGACAGTAGCAGAGAATTTGTGTTTAGGACAAATTCCGAATTCGTTTGGTGTGATTAATCAAAGGGAGCTACTAAAACAAACACAACAATATTTAAATAAATTAGACTTAAATATTTCGCCATCAACACTATTAAAAGAACTTTCTATTGGGCAGTGGCAAATGATTGAAATTGCTAAAGCGTTAAGTAGAGGTGCAAAAATAATTGCATTTGATGAGCCAACCAGTAGTTTATCTGCACCAGAAATTGAAAAACTATTCAAAATCATTAATGAGTTAAAAAGTGAAGGGAAAGTAATTCTATATGTATCACATCGTATGGAAGAAATATTTCGTATTAGTGATGAGATTACTGTATTAAAAGATGGGATGTTTGTAGATACATTCTCTGATTTAGCTCAAATTAATAATGATATTTTAGTTCGTAGTATGGTTGGAAGAAATTTAGGAGACATTTATAATTACAGACCCCGAGTGTTAGGGGACACACGTTTAAGTATCACTGGACTTTCAGGCACAAAATTACAAGGTAGTTTCGATTTGCAAGTAAGAGCAGGTGAGGTACTGGGATTGTTTGGTCTTGTTGGTGCAGGACGTTCAGAACTATTAAAGATTATTTTTGGTTCAGATCCGATTAAAAGCGGTACTATTGAATTAGATGGTAACTCTATAGCCATTCACTCTCCAAAACAAGCTATTGAGCAAGGAATTGTCCTATGCCCAGAAGATCGTAAAAAAGAAGCTATTATTTCTACAGCTAGTGTTGCTGAAAATATTAATATTAGTGCACGTCGCTCCCATAATTTTATGAAATTTATTATTAACGATAAGTGGGAAAAACAAAATGCTGAGAAACAGCGAATAAAAATGAATGTAAAAACGCCATCAATTAATCAGTTAATAATTAATCTTTCAGGAGGAAATCAACAGAAGGCTATTTTGGGGCGTTGGTTATCTGAAGATATCAAGGTTTTACTATTAGATGAACCGACTAGAGGAATTGATATTGGTGCGAAATCTGAAATTTATGACCTTATTTTCAAATTAGCCGATGAGAAATTAGCTATTATTGTCGTCTCTAGTGACTTACCTGAAATTATTGGATTAGCAGATAGAATTATGGTGATGAGAGCGCAAAAGATTACGGGGATAGTCGAGCGTAAAAATGCTACCGAAGAAAATATTTTGAAATTAGCCATGGTTGAGAGTAAGGCTATTTAAATTTGATGAATAAGGAGAATATTATATGTCTATAAGTATTATGAACACTGATAAATCACAAAAAGGAAGTGCATTTAATCAAATTTGGACAGCTTATGGAATGCTACTGATTTTTGCAGTAATTTTTATTACAGCTTGTATTTTTATTCCTAACTTTGCTACCGTAATCAATATGAAAGGATTAGGGTTGGCCATTTCAATGAGTGGAATGGTTGCATGCGGAATGCTTTTTTGTCTTGCTGCCGGTGAAATTGATTTGTCTGTAGCCTCAGTAATTGCTTGTGCCGGAGTAGTGACTGCGGTTGTTATCAATATGACTCAAAGCATTACTATCGGTATTATAGCGGGTATTGGTTTGGGAGCCCTCATAGGGCTACTTAACGGGTTTGTTATTGCTAAATTAAAAATTAACTCTCTAATTACTACGTTAGCCAGTATGCAAATTGCAAGGGGGTTAGGTTATATCATCTCTGATGGGAAAGCCGTGGGTATAACGAAAGAAGAGTTTTTTGAAATCGGTTATCAAACTTTTTTAGGCGTTCCTTTGCCAATTTGGTTTACTGTTGTATGTATTGCTATTTTTGGTTTTCTTTTAAGTAGAACAACATATGGTCGTAATACACTGGCGATTGGTGGAAATGAAGAAGCTGCTCGGCTAGCTGGGATAAATGTTGACAGAACCAAGTTAATTATTTTTGTTTTATCTGGTGCTATTGCAGCATTAGCGGGAGTTATTCTTGCAGCTAGAATGACCAGTGGGCAGCCTATGACCTCTGTAGGATTTGAATTGGTTGCAATTTCAGCCTGTGTTCTTGGCGGAGTATCATTGAATGGTGGTGTAGCTAAAATTTCCTTCATTATTGCAGGGGTTCTTATCTTGGGAACGATTGAAAATGCAATGAATTTATTAAATATTTCACCGTTTGCACAATATGTAGTGCGCGGACTTATCTTGTTAATTGCAGTCATTTTTGATAGATATAAACAAAAAATTATTAAATAACTGGATAGGTGCTTATGCCATTCAAAAGTGAGATTAACGAGCAGAAAAATCCATTATTTCCTGGGTATAACTTTGGCGCTTATTTAGTTGCTGGCTGCACACCAATCGAGCGAGGCAATGAGGTTGATTTTGCCGTTAATCGTCCAAACGGAATGAATGGTTATATCATTAATTTAACAACCAAAGGACAAGGATGTGTTTTTGAAGGAAAAGCCCGGTTTACTTGCAACGTGGGAGATCTCCTGCTGTTTCCTCCTAGTGCTGTCCACTATTACCAACGTTCGGCACAAGCAGATTGCTGGCATCATCAATGGATCTATTTTCGTCCAAGAGCATTTTGGCGAGACTGGTTACAATGGAGCCATATAACAAACGGAGTTGGGCGCTTACAAATTCCTGATTTGTTTATTTATGAGAAAATTCTCACATTGTTTAAAAAAATTGAAGAAGAATATCGATCAGGTAAAAATTTTTCTGAAGCGATGTCTATGTGTCTTTTAGAACAGCTATTAATTACTTGTATTGAATTAGATCCTTCAAATAAACAGCGTATGTTAGATCCTCGTATTCTTGAAGCCTGCCATTTTATTTCTGATAATATTAGGGAAAATCATAAAATTTGTGATATAGCGAATCATATACATATGTCTCCATCACGTTTAACACATCTCTTTGCCGAACAGATTGGCTCTAGCATTGTAAAGTGGCGTGAAGAGCAGAGAATGATTAAAGCTAAACATTTACTACATACATCAGGTGCGCCAATCTATTACATTGCTAGACAATTAGGCTATGATGATCAGCTGTATTTTTCTCGTATTTTTAAGCGGTATACAGGATTAAGCCCTTCTGATTATCGTAACTCAATATAAATAAATTAATCTATATCAATAAATTAATCTTTTACGATTGTTTGTTTTGATCTATGTCTCACATTGCATTCGATAGCTTTTTTATCCATATAAATAGCATTTTATACGCTAACATAAATTTTTTGTTGTGATTAATATTATCCTTATAGATTTATTGATGGCTGAGGAATAATAAAAATGAATACTATAAAAAATATGATTGATAGCGGTAATGTTTCGATAGGAATAGAATTGGGATCGACTCGTATTAAAGCAATATTAATTGATAATAGAGGGCATATTTTAGCTATTGGCGAGGCAGATTGGGAAAATCAATTAATTAATGATATCTGGACTTATAATCAAAATGATATATGGATAGAATTACAAAATTCATACAAAGACTTAATGAATTCTGTCAAAGAAAAATATAATACTGTTGTAAGAAGAGCTATTGGAATTGGTATTAGTGGAATGATGCATGGATATATGCCTTTCGATAGATATAAAAATCAATTAGTCCCTTTTCGCACATGGCGAAACAATACCACATCTATAGCTGCAAAAGAGTTAACTCAATTATTTAACTATAATATCCCTCAGCGTTGGAGTATAGCACATTTATATCAGGCAATTCTTAATCAAGAAGAGCATGTAGATCAAATTGATTATATTACTACATTAGCTGGTTATATTCATTGGTGTCTAACCGGAAAGAAAGTACTTGGTATTGGTGAGGCATCAGGGATGTTCCCGATTGATATCCAATCTAAATCTTATAATGTTTCGATGTTGCAGAGTTTTAATCAATTGATAAAAAATAAAAATTATTGCTGGTCTATCGAAAAAATATTACCTCAAATACTTATTGCAGGGCAAAATGCTGGGAAATTAACGGAAAAGGGTGCTAAATTACTTGATCCCACGGGAGCATTACAAGCCGGTATTAATATGTGTCCTCCTGAAGGTGATGCGGGGACAGGAATGGTCGCAACTAATAGTATTAAAGAAAATACGGGAAATATTTCCGCAGGTACATCAGCTTTTGCAATGGTTGTTTTGGAGAAAGAGCTATCAAAAGCGTATGCAGAATTAGATATGATTACAACGCCCACTGGAAAGTTGGTTGCAATGGCTCATGCCAATAATTGTACTTCGGATATTAATGCTTGGATAAAATTGTTTGGTGAGACTCTAGAAGTATTTGGAGCTAAGTATGATCCCAATCAGATATATGAAAAATTATTCATTCATGCGTTAGAAAAAGGAGAAGTCGATTGCGGTGGTTTGCTTGCATATGGCTTTTATTCAGGCGAGCATAATATTGGTTTATCTATGGGATGTCCAATATTTATACATCCCGTCAATACAAATTTTAATCTTGCTAATTTTATACGCATTCATCTTTATACTGCATTTGGTGCGATGAAGTTAGGAATGGATATCTTAATGAAACAAGAAAAAATAAAGGTTAGTCATGTACTAGCGCACGGTGGTATTTTTAAGACTAAAAATGTTGTTTCCAAAATTCTTGCTTCAGCAATAAACACTCCGGTTGCTGTAATGGAGACGGCAAGTGAAGGCGGTGCATGGGGAATTGCCTTATTAGCAAATTATCTCGAGAAATTTCAGCTTAATCAGTCTTTAGAACAATATTTAGAAAACATTTTTAGTAATGTAGAGATATCACTAAGTGAACCCGAATATTCTATGAGCGAAGGTTACGAAAAATTTATGCTTACCTATAAGAAGGGCATACCTATTGTGAGAGAAGCAATAAAACTTAATGCCTAAGATTAATAATATATATTTACTCAAATTAACAAAGGATAATATTATGGATTTTATTAAAAAATTAGAAGTCTGGTTTGTTATTGGAAGCCAACATTTATATGGAGAAAAAGCTTTACGGCAAGTTGAAAAAAACGCCTTCACAATTACAGAATATTTAAATCAACAAAATCCGTTTCTCAATATTAAATTGAAAGCATTAGCTACGACTCCAGAGAATATTTTATCTATCTGTCGGGAAGCAAGCAACCAAGAACAATGTGTAGGTCTAATTGCTTGGATGCATACATTTTCTCCTGCAAAAATGTGGATTGGCGGTTTATCGCAACTTACAAAACCATTATTGCAATTTCATACACAATTTAATAAGAATATTCCATGGGATGATATTGACATGGATTATATGAACCTTCATCAAACGGCTCATGGTGATCGTGAATTTGGTTTTCTCGGCGCTCGGTTACGCTTGCCTAGAACGATAGTTGTCGGTCATTGGAAATCCTCTGAAGTACATCAAAAGATAGATCGTTGGATGCGTGTTATTACAGCAATTTATGATCAGCAACATCTCAAAATTGCGAGATTTGGTGATAATATGCGCCATGTTGCTGTAACGGAAGGGGATAAAGTTGAAGCCCAAATTAAATTTGGTTATAGCGTGAATGGGTTTGGCGTTTATCAACTTGCGGAGACAATAAACGCTGTTAATACTGAAGAGATCGAACAGTTAGTCAAGAAATATGAGGATATTTATCGAATTGAGGATTCTTTAAAAGAAAATGGAAAATATAGAACGCAGTTAATCGAAGGTGCACGAATAGAGCTAGGATTAAAAGCATTTTTAGACCAAGGTGGCTTCAAAGCTTTTACGGATACATTTGAAAACCTGCATGGAATAAACCAATTGCCTGGTTTAGCTGTACAGCGTTTAATGCAACAAGGATATGGTTTTGGTGGTGAAGGAGACTGGAAAACAGCAGCTTTGGTTAGAGCTGTTAAAGTTATGGGGTATGGTCTAAAAAACGGTTCTTCTTTTATGGAAGACTACACTTATGATTTTAGTGAACAAAATGAAGTTGTTTTAGGTGCTCACATGCTAGAGGTGTGTCCATCTATCGCCGATAAGCAAGAAAATATTCGTCTTGATGTCAAACCATTATCCATTGGTGGAAAGGCAGATCCTGTTCGTTTAATTTTTGATGCAAAATCAGGTCCTGCTGTTAATGCCACAATTGTTGATATGGGAAATCGTTTTCGTATGATTGTGGCTGATCTTGAAGCCGTTGCTACTCCTCAAAACATGCCTAATTTACCGGTTGGGCATGTATTTTGGAAGCTACTGCCAAATTTTGATGTAGGTACCCAAGCTTGGGTTATTGCTGGTGGTGCACATCATAGCGCATTTAGCTTGGATATTGACGCTGAGATGTTACGAATGTTTGCTGAGTTTTTTAATATTGAATTTATTCATATCAATCAAAAAACGGAAATATCACAACTAAAAAATGAATTACGTTGGAATGAAATTGCATATAAGTTAGGATAATTAGATATACTGAGTTTATTAATAGAAAGGGTATGTCTGGATGTGATCTGCCCCCAAAAAGTTAGACACTAATAACAGAACTGATTTCGGTATTGTACCGGACTCAGTTCTTAATTGTAGAAGTTCGGGCTGCGACTGAGGTCATAGCTGATAATTTCGTTGTTAAACACATCTTTAATGGGGAAAGATAAAGCTTCCCTTCGTCGCATTTAAACTCCGTCACGTCAGTAAGCCATTTCTCGTTTAACGCCGTTGCGGTAAAGTTACGCTTAAGTCGATTTGGGGCGATATTTCCCACTTCACTACGGTAAGAGCAGTATTTCCTCGGTTTACATTTGCCTTTTAAATCAAGTTATTGTACTTTCTTGTGGTTGATACAATAACCGCTCACGTTTAATACTGCCGTTATTCGACGATAACCATACCTTCCCCGATGTTCGTGAAAGATAGAACTGATTTTCTCGCAACATGCTACATCCTTTGTATTATCTCGCTTCAGAGCATAAAAGAAGCTGCTACGGGAAAATCGCCAACTCGCTGCGAAGTGCGGTCAACAACGAAGCGCAAGGCCGTGAGGGCATGGCGCTGGGGCAATATGTCGCCGGCATGGGCTTTTCCAATGTCGGCTTGGGCGTGGTGCACGGCATGGCGCACCCGCTCTCTGCCTACTACGACACCCCGCACGGCATTGCCAACGCGGTTCTACTACCTTATGTCATGGAGTTCAATCAAGATTACAGCGGCGAGAAATACCGCGAAATCGCCCGAGCGATGGGCGTGGAAAATGTGGATAGTATGAACCAAAGCGAATATCGCATTGCCGCCATCAACGCCGTGAAACAACTGTCAAAAGACGTCGGCATTCCGCAAAAACTATCTGAAATCGGCGTACGGGAAGCTGACCTGACCGCACTTTCCATCGACGCCTTCAACGACGTTTGCACTGGCGGCAACCCGAGAGAATGCACCCCTGAATTGATTTTAGAGGTGTATAAAATTGCGTTTTGATTGAAGAAACAATTGAAGAAACCGTAGAGAAAAACGGATACTGATGGGTATCCGTTTCAATCAGGCCATAACCAAATTAAAGTTTCTATTTTGCATTTCTTGCTGTTGTAGCGTACTGAGATGACTATCGGTGACAATATCGGTGAGTTCATTTAAATGGCTGGCGCAAAAAAAGGAATATTTCCCATATTTGCTGCTATCAGCAACCAGCACCTTGCGTTTGGCATTTTGAACCAAACATTTTTTCAAAAATGCTTTCTCCTCCGTTGGCGCAGTAATGCCTTTTTCCATACTCCAAGAATTACAGCTGACAAAAGCAAGATCCGGATAAATTTTCTGTAAACTCTCCTGGCCATAGTTACCGATACAAGATTGACTGCTACCATCCACTCTGCCGCCGGTTACAATAATTTCGATTTGTTTGTATTCCGATAAGAGCAGGGCAATGTGTAAGTCGGTAGTCACCACCCGCAGCGGCATATGGGCAATTTTCTTGGCGATACAAAGGGTTGTGGTGCCGGCATCCAACACGATAGAGTCACCGGGAGAAATCAGTGACATGGCATATTCGGCAATTCTTTCTTTTTCCAAAATTTGTTTGGCGAGTTTTTCGTGGGTTGTCGGCTGGAAAGGAATGAATTGATTCAGGCTAACGCCGCCGTGTGTACGGAGAATCGTCCCTTCTTCACTGAGTTTAATCAGATCGCGACGAATCGTTGCCGGGGAAGAATCTGTGACTTTGACCAGTTGCTCTACAGTCGCAATATTATGATTTTTAAGAAATAATATTATTTTTTCTGCTCTTTCTTTTGGCATAAGTTTCTATAATTTTGCGGTTTATATTATTGAATATTACTGTACAACATTTTAACATTAATGTATTTAAGAATATTTTAAATCAAGATAAAAATCGCTCACGATAACAGTGAACGATTTTTATATTTTGGTTACAGAATTAATTATTAACGAGATCTTTATTCTCTTCAAATGTCTGAAGTGTGCTGTCTAAATGTTTAATCAGATCTTGTGTGCCGACAAATGTCGGTGACACACTATACGCATCTTCGGTTTTTTTCTGGAAATCCGGTTGCTCGGTTACTTTCTTAATTGCCGCTGCCATTTTGGTTACGATTTCATTATCCGCACCTTTTGGAAAACTTAAAAAGTAGTATCTTTCCGCTAGCCAGTCATATCCTTGTTCTTTGGCGGTAAGAACATCGGGGAATAGCTTGTTACGATTTTCATTAATCACTGCCAGAGGGATAAAATCACCGGAGTCAAAATAGGACTTCATTACACCATAAGGATTCACGTTAATGTCAATTTTACCTGCCAGTAAAGCCGCATTTCTATCCGTACCGCCACCGGCATCAACAATATTGAAGTCAACACCTGCTAATTGTTCAAACACTCTGCCTAGATAATATGAATATCCACCAACGGAAGAGGCATAAATTAGCTCACCCGGCCTTTTTTTGGCTTCGGCAACCAAATCATCCAAATTTTTCATATTGCTGTTTGCATTAACGGCAATAACATATGAATCATCAACAATAGTAGCCGCTATCGGAGACAGCGCTTCATGTGCTTGGTTAGCTAATCCAACTACTTTATTGGTTAGCATTGACTCATGAAAAAATAATGCGGTATAGCCATCTGGTTTGGCATTGATGACTTGTCGCATACCGGCATTACCATTTGCGCCGGAAACATTATTAACGATAACGGTGACGCCCAACTCTTTCTCTAAATGGCTGGATAAGTTACGAGCGTGAAAATCGGTATCACCACCGGCATTAAAAGGCACGATAATAGTGATATTTTTATTTGGCCAAATATCAGCGCTTTTTGATGCGTCTGCATTTTTTGAATTATTGTCACATCCGGCAATAAATATAGTTAAAGCAGTCGCCATAAATAAACTTGCTATTTTTTTCATAATAAATCTCCTTGGATTATTAATTAATATGCTTTCTTTTCAGTTGTGATCTGACTGCAAAAAGAATAACGATGGCAGTCATGATGAAAAAAGTTAATGCAATTGGTGCTCTAAAAAACTCTGTAAAATCCCCGCGAGAGAACATCAATCCACGTCTTAGATTCACTTCGGCAAGTGGTCCGATAATGAAACCTAAAATAAAGGGTGCCGCAGGAATTTTTAATTTGAAGAAAATAAATCCAATCACGCCGAATAAAACAGTTGCCCAGACATCAAAGAAATTATTTCTTACACCGAATGCCCCGATGATACAGAATAAGAAAATTGCCGGTAATAAAAAATGTTTTGGAATAGCCAGGATCTTGGTGAAAATACGCAATCCATAGAACTCCATTAAGAACATGATGATCGCACCGACAAACATTGCCGAGAAAATCACATAAACGGTGCTGACATGTTCGGTGAACATCAATGGACCGGGAATAATGCCGTGTAAGGTGAGTCCGCCAAGTAAAATGGCTGTTACGGTATCCCCTGGAATACCCAGTGCTAATAAAGGTACTAACGCTCCGCCGATCGCTGCATTATTCGAGGATTCGGATGCCACCAAACCATCCATAATTCCAGTACCGTATTTTTCCGGATATTTGGAGGTTGATTTGGATACGGTATAGGCCATTACATTGGCTGCACCACCGCCGATTCCCGGTAAAATACCAATCGCCGTACCTAAGGAAGAGGAAACAATAAAGTTTTTTGTTTGTCCGAAAAATTCTTTAACGGAAAAGCCGAGCCCTTTTACTATTTTGATCGCATTAATTACACCGATATTATTATGTTCGGTTTTAACGCTATCGGCCTTCGAAATAATTTCATTAATCGCAAATAAGCCGATTAAGACCGGCAAGACATCAAAGCCATAAGTAATTTCTTCTGATCCCAACGTAAATCTGGCAACCGATGATATGGCATCCATTCCGACGGTTGCAAACATACAGCCCATTAAACCGGAAATAAGTCCTTTCCAAATATTATCGCCGGATAAGCCGACTAACATACTCAAAGAAAAGAGCGCGACTGCAAAATATTCATAGGCGCCAAACTTAATCGCAATTTTAGCTAAATAGGGTGATAAAAAGACCAATACGATGGTAGAGAAGATTGTGCCTAAAAATGAGAATGTCACCCCGACACCCAATGCTTTGAATGCTTGCCCTTTTTGGGTCATGGGATAGCCGTCAAAGGTGGTGGCGATAGATGACGGCGTGCCCGGAATACCAGCCAGAATGGCGGTAATCAAGCCGCCTGAAATGCCTCCGATATATAAAGCAATCAATAGCACGATTGCGTAATTCGGATCCATGGCATAGGTAATCGGCAGAAATAATGCCAGCGCCATTGTAGCAGACAATCCCGGTACGGAACCGAAAATGATGCCGATGAATACGCCGCCGAGAATACAGATTATGCCGGTTGTGGTAAATAAGGATGCAAAACCTTGTAATAATAATTCACCCATATATCCTCCTAGAAGAATATGCCAGATGGCATGGTTAAGCTGAGATAGTGGCTAAATATAAAGTATGCAATGATTGGTAACACCACCGAAAAAACGGCGTAAATCCAATAGGTTTTCTTTACATAATCAGGTGTTAAAATTAACGATAAGCAAAACAAAAATGGTATGGAGATTAAAATAAATCCTAGATATTGCATTAAAAGAACATAAATAAAAATTAATCCCAGAACGGCAAATATCCTTTTCCAATCGGTTGCGGATTTTGTATGCTCCTCATTTTTTACTCTTAATTTTAGGAATGAATTAATTAACAGGATTGAGGAGCAAAATAGTAATAAGGAACCGTAAATTTTAGGCATAAAATCTGCTTCAACGCTAACTAGCCCTTTGGTTTCAATCAAAAAGGCATTTGCTAAATAAAACAGTGAGACGAAGAAGAAAATAAATCCTGCCATAAAATTTTTATCAGATAAATACTTTTTCATATATACCTCGACGAATTGAATGACAAATATTATCTAGATAATTTTTTGATAGATTGTTTTAATATCCGCTTTAGTCATTTCGCGCGGATTATTATCCAATAAGCGTCTGACTTTAAATGCCGAATCCACCAATTCATCTAAAATTTCTTCGTTAATTCCAACCGCACTTAGGTCACATTTAATCTCTAAATCGCGAATTAACGCATACAGTTCGTCAATCATTTTTTCGGCGGCTTGCTGCTGCGTGCAACCTTGCACATCTAAGCCCATTGCTTGCGCAACGTTAGCAAATTTTTCGGTACAAACCGGTAGATTGAATTTCATCACATCGGCTAATAAAATCGCATTGGATAGTCCGTGTGGAATATGATATTTACCGCCGAGCGGGTAAGAAAGCGCATGCACCGCCACAGTGCTGGAGGTTGCGATACAGGCACCGCCTAAAAACGAACCTAGCAGCATATTTTCACGCGCGATGATATTTTTTCCGTCATTGAAAGCGGTGCGGATATTTTGCGTAATCAGTTCAACGGCTTTTAGCGCGAACATATCACTGAACGGGCTGGCTTTTTTAGAGATATAGCATTCGATGGCATGACACAACGCATCAATACCCGTGTTGGCAGTAATGCTTTTCGGTAAGCCGACCGTCAGTTCCGCATCTAAAATAACACTGCTCGCCACCAATTTTTCATCGACAATACCGATTTTGAGTTCCTGTTCCGTATCTAACACAATCGAATTTTGGGTCGCTTCGGAACCGGTGCCCGAGGTCGTCGGCACCATTAAGGTTGGCAGACTAGGTTGGACAAATTTCTTTTGACCGGAGGTCACTTCTTTTAACGAAATATCTTGATTATGTAGCATTAATGCGACAAGTTTTGCCGTATCCATCGCACTGCCGCCGCCAATACCGATCACCATATCCGCATTGAATTTCACCGCTTCATTGAAAATGTGATTTACCGCTTCCAACGGTGGTTCCGGCGGCACATCGCTGATAATATGCACGGCAATGCCGGCTTGCGCTAAAATCTGTTGCGGCTTGGTGGTTAAACCGGCTTTAAATACACCGGCATCGGTAATAAGCACCACATTTTTTGCGTTATAGCCTTGGGCGACGTCGGCGATTTGTGTGATAGAACCTGCGCCGCCGATGACTTTGCTTGGATTAAATAAAGAATAAATACCTGACATCTTGTTGTTTCCTTGTTGTTTATTTGTTCCATCTCGGATGGTTATACGCTTCCGGATTACAAACGTTTTCCCAACGCTCACCATTGATTACCGCGAGCACGCCTTCAGCTGCCATGGTTGCCACTCCGGAAGCCGCTTCTTTGGTTTGTCCTGCCATATGTGGCGAAACGGTGACATTATTCAATTCAAATAACGGGGCGGTGGTATCTACCGGTTCGGAAGCAAAAACATCCAAACCTGCACTATGGATAAGCCCTTTTTCCAAAGCAACGGTTAATGCAGCCTCGTCAATCACTTCGCCTCTGGCACAATTGATCAGAATCGTATTCGCCGACATCCAACCGATCTCTTGTGCGCCGATTAAGTTGCGTGTTTCGGGTGTGAGCGGTACATGAATGGAAATGACGTGAGATTGTTTAATCGCTTCATCTAACTGCGAACAATAGATGTAACCCTCTTTTTCAATCGTTTCCCGGCTTACAAACGGATCATAGACTTTGACTTGCATCCCGATTGCGCTCGACATCTGTGCCAGAATTGAGCCAATCCGACCATAGCCAATCAGTGCCAATGTTTTGCCATTCAGTTCATAGGCTTTGTAGCTGCTGCGAATAGCAAAGTTACCTTTGCGCATCTCTTTATCGGAGCGGAGCAAATCCTTTGCACAGGCAAACATCAGGGCAAAAGCGTGTTCCGCTACGGAACGGGTGTTGGCACCCGGCGCTATCACAACAGGAATTCCCAGCTCGGTTGCGGTTTTAACATCAACATCATCGACCCCGACGCCGGGTCTGCCGATGACTTTTAAATTCTTTGCTTGCAGCATGGTTTGACGATCAATCGAACCAATCCGGATAATCAAACCGTCGGCATCGAGTAACTCCGGCAGCATCGCCGCCGGAGAGCCATCATTAGTAATCGCAATTTTTGTATTCGCTTGCTCTAAAACTGCCATGCCGTCATCGTGTAAGCGATGGGAAATAACGACTTTTTTCATTGTGTTTTCCTCATTACTCATACAGTTTAAAGACGGCTTGCAGCGCTTGATCAATAGTCGGATTTGCGCAGTTTGACGGTTCCCGTGCCGGACCGACATTATGCCCGCGCAGTTGCGCCGCACGTTTCACCACTGAGTTCGGATTGCCCATTTGCATCACATTACGAAAATCACGGATTTTTTTCTGTGAAGCGTTAGCTTTGTCGAAATCACCCTGTTTCCAATACTCATAGATTTCAACCATCAGCTCAGGGAAGACATTGGAACAGCCGCTGATTGCACCGGTGCCGCCGGCCAATAACGTCCACAGAATCAAGGAATCATTTCCCGCCATCACGCTTAAGCGCGGATCGGTATTTTCAATGTATTTCAAGGAATTATCAAAGTTACCGCTGCTGTCTTTGATCCCAATGATGTTGTCAAACTCAGCCAGTTTTTTTAGGGTTTTATAGTCGATATTGTTGCCGGTGCGCGCCGGAATGTTATACAGCAGAATCGGCGCCGCCACGTTTTTCGCAATAGTGCTAAAATGACGATATAGGTCATCTTGTGAAACCGAGACAAAGTAAGGCGAAATAATGGAAAGGACATCGACACCTAAATCCATTACTTGTTTGGAAAATTCGATCGTTTCTTTGGTGGTGACGCAACCGGTGCCGACATAAACCGGCACCCGACCGTTCACCGCTTCAATTGCGGTTTTGATCACTTCCAGTTTTTCTTGCTGGTTAAAGGCATAAAATTCACCGTTGGTACCTAACGGAAAGATCCCGTGAATTCCGGCGTTGATCAGATATTCAATAAATTCTTTATAAGCACCCGGATTAAATTTTTCGTTTTCATCTAAACTGGTTAAAACGGGAGCGATGATGCCTTCTGGTTTAAACATAACAATTTCCTCATTTGATTAAAAATAGATTGATTTTATTGAGCATATTTCACATTGGCCATTTTCGCGCCTAAGTAGAGTGCTTCAGTCATGCTACGGCTATCGGCGATGCCTTGACCGGCAATCGGGAAGGCGGTGCCGTGGTCAACCGAAGTGCGGATAAAAGGTAAGCCGACCGTGACATTCACGCCGCTGTCAAAGCCTAATAATTTAAGTGGAATGTGGCCTTGATCGTGATACATCACCACCACAATATCGAATTCATCTAAATTTGCCGCACGGTGAAATACCGTATCAGGCGGAATTGGACCGACAACATTCATACCTTGCGCTTGTGCTGTTTTAATTGCCGGCAAAATCTCTTTTTCATCTTCGTCGCCAAACATGCCGTTTTCACCGGCATGCGGATTCAAGCCGGCAACGGCAATTCTCGGCTGTTTGAAACCGAGCATTTTGATATTTTCATCGGCAAGATGGATAACTTTCAGCACGCGCTCTTTTTTCACCAAATCACAGGCTTGGCGCAGTTGGATATGGGTGGTGACGTGAATCACATTCAGTTTCTCGCTGGCTAATAACATGGAGAAATCTTTAGTATTGCTAAGATGAGCCAAAATTTCAGTATGACCGGGAAAGAGTTTGCCGCCGGCGTGTAACGCTTCTTTATTAAGCGGCGCAGTGACAATCGCATGGATTTTGCCTTGCATCGCATATTCAACCGCTCTTTCGACATACTCGTAAGCCGCTTTTCCGGCGCGGGCATCAACTTGGGCGAACGGCAAATCCGCCGGCAAATTATCCAAATCAAGCATATCAATGGTGCCGAATTCACTTTTGGCGTCTTCAATCTGCTCAATCACGCGCAGTTTTAATGTTGAGTGAACAATCGGTAAGGCTCTTTGCATGATTTTTTTGTCGCCGATCACAACCGGACGAGCCAATTCATAGATTCTTTCATCTTCCAAGGCTTTAATGATCACTTCAGGTCCGATGCCTGCCGCGTCTCCCATCGTAATGCCTAATACTGGTTTCATTTAACGCTCCTTATTTGCTGTATTCCTAATAAAATGAATGACTTTTTTAAAAACGTCCGGGGAACCGAATCCCCCGGCTTTGGTGATGATTGGGATATCTTGCAGTGCGGTATGCGGTAAATAGCCGAAAGGGACTCCGTTTTCAACTTCGCCAGCGATACGGTAGTGTTCCGCTTGCAACGCTTGCGCCACGCCAATCGCAATATCGCCGCCGGTGAGAACCAAGCCGGCAAGGCGGTAGTCGATTCGTTGTAACGTGGTGTTTACTATGTCGGATAACAGTGAGCAAATTCGCTCACCCAATTGTGGCCTGGTTAACGTCAGTTGTTTGCATAACGCGTTGATACCTTGTCGCGCTTGTTGGCTGCTGTCGGTTTTGAACAAAACGTGTTGTCGGCGTGTCAGTTGTTCCGTTAAATGTTCGATCAATTGATTCGGATAATACTCATCGGTCAGCAAGGATGCGATATTAACCTCAACCGAAACGGCCAAATGTTGTTCAAGCAGGTGTTTTGTTTGTTGTTGACTGGTTTCGCTCATTGAGGCAACGACAAATAATAGAGGATAATCAAGTCTCGGCGCTTGGCAAAAAGTCTCGGCCAATGCACCGGCCAAACCGGCAGAGCCGGCGATAATGCAAGGTTCTTCAAGACGTTTAATTTGTTCGGCAATACGCAATAAATCCTGTTCTTCCTGCGCATCGCAAGAAAAAATACACCTTGGATATTGTGCAACCATTTGCTTGGTAATTTGATCGAAAACCTGGTTTCTTAAGGTTTCCAGATCAATTTCAATAATCGGAAGTGCGGTTTGGCTCGCCAGAATATCACGCACATTCGATGAAATAATCGGTGTTTTCGGATCGGTCGCATACTCGGTCTGCAAAATCGGGACTTCGTCGACATAGCAAATGCCGTTATGTACCGTTCTGCCCATACTTGGTAGCGCCGGGCATAAAAAAGCAATATTCCGTTTGCTTGCGACTAATAACGCTTCGATTTCAGCCCCGACATTTCCCCGCAAGGTAGAGTCGATTTTTTTGTAAATCGTTAAATCGGTAATGTCGTAGCTTGAGAGAATATTGTTTATCCGGTCGGCGGCGGCATTGACGGACATGGCTCTAGAATCGGTATTGATGACGATAATATCGGCCCGGCTGCTATTTTGGCGGCGCCAATCAAGCACTACATCTACAACCGCATTCTTTTTGCAAAATTGAACGCCGGTATCATTGGCTCCGGTAAAGTCATCGGCAATGACAAGCATTTTCATCGTTATCGCTATCCCGTTGTTTCCCTCGAATGCTGAAAATTATATAGATAAATAAATGGAAAAACTTTGGGATAGATCACACTTTGTGATTATTTATAATCTTTTTGATTTTAAATAATCACAAAGTGTGGGTTTAACTGAGGGATTGCTAGCTTGTTTTTTTGTATTTCAGCAACATTACGCATAAAATATACCGGTTGTCTCACAAGGAACCCAAGATGCTCGCAACCCAAATCACCTTTTTCCAACGCTTTGAACAAGATATTCTCAACGGCAGTAAGACGATTACCATTCGTGATCGCAGCGAAAGCCACTATCAGCCACAGAGTGTGGTTGACGTATTCACTTATGAAAGCCAGCGTTGGTTTGCTAAAATCCGGATTTTATCGGTCACGCCGATCGCTTTTGCAGCGTTAAATGAGCGGCACGCTTCGCAGGAAAATATGACATTGGCGCAGCTGAAAAACGTTATTCGGGAAATTTATCCGCATGAAACCGCACTTTTTGTTATTCAATACGAGTTAATCAAATAGCATATTCGGTCAATTTCGATGCCTGTTTTTTCCAAATCAGAAGCCGATTCGGGCATCGGCAATCTAATCCTTACACCGTTTTCCCACACATTTCAGTGATAGCAGTCACAAAAAATCACTCCAATCAAGCAAAACAATATTTCTATTTGATCATATTTTGAAATCTTGATTTCATATTAACGACAGCTTGACGGAATCGGCTTGATAGCTCGCGCGTATTGGCATGAATATTTAAAGGCTGCATATCCATATGAATTCGTTATAAGTTTAATAATATTACAGTGAGGAATTATTATGAAAAAAACCTATTCTGCAACTTGGGAATCTGTAAAAACACATCCGCTGCCGGATTGGTACGATGATTATAAATTCGGTATTTTTATCCATTGGGGAATTTATTCCGTGCCGGCGTTTGCGCCCTTGACTTGGGAATTGGGTGAAGTTGAAATTGATGAACAGTGGTTTTGTAATAATCCTTACGCAGAATGGTATTTTAATTCGATTAACGTCAAGCAAGGCCCGACTTATCAGCATCATATCCAAACTTACGGCAAAGATTTCAGCTATCGTGATTTTCTGCCGCTTTGGAAAGCCGAAAAGTGGCAGCCGGCGGAATGGGCGCAATTATTTAAACAAGCAGGGGCAAAATATGTGGTGTTGACCACCAAACACCATGACGGTTTCTGCCTTTTCCCAAGCCGTTACACCGATTATCACTGCCTGAATCACGGCCCGAAACGCGATATTCTGGGCGATTTGAAAAGTGCGGTCGAAGCGGTCGGCTTAAAAATGGGAACCTATTATTCCGGCGTTATCGATTGGACGTTTTCCTGTGCGCCGATTTTCACCGAAAGCCAAAATATGTCCAACGCAAGCCCGACTTATGCTTACGCCGATTACGCTTTTAATCAAGTGTTGGAACTGATTGATCACTATCAACCTGCGGTGTTGTGGAACGATATCGGTTGGCCGAAACAGGGCGAACATATGCTGCCCAGCCTGTTTTCTCACTACTATAACCAGGTGGAAGACGGCGTGGTCGATGATCGCTGGAATGGCTTGTGGTGCGATTTCACTTCGAAAGAGTATAAACACGGCGAAGCCTCTCGTGAGCGGAAATGGGAAATGTGTCGTGGCTTGGGACTGTCGTTCGGGTATAACCAAAACGAAAGCGATGACGATTTGATTTCGGTAGAGAAATTGGTGGCGCTGTTGGTGGAAGTGGTCGCCAACAATGGCAATTTATTACTGAACGTCGGGCCGAAAGCCGACGGCACGATTCCAAACGGACAAGTCGAACGCCTGACCGCACTTGGCAATTGGTTGGAAGTGAACGACGAAGGAATTTATGCCAGCCGTTGCAGCCGCCGCGAATCTTACCGTCAAGCCGATTTGGATTTTCATTTCACTAAAAAAGACGCCGACCTATATTGCTTCGTCAGCGGACTCCGCACCGGTGAAACCCGTTTTTCCCTACCTTGCAGCACCACAGTCAGCGCCCTGAATCCGGCAGTGCAATTCACGCAACAACGGCAAGGCGATAAAGTGGAAATTACCGTACACAACTATCAACCGGCTTGGCAGGTGTTATGCTTCAAAGCCATCAACGGCGAATAGGGGGGTGCGTGATGAGCCAGTTTAGCCAAAAAATGATCCGTTACATGGATAAATACGTCACCCCGACCGCACTTAAGTTGGAAAAACAACCGCATATTTCCGCTATCCGCGACGGCTTTATCGTGGTTTTGCCGTTCTTGATTGTCGGCAGTTTTATTATGATTTTACTGATTCCGCCTTTTGATCAAAACACCACCAATAGTTTTGGCATCGCTTGGTGGCGTTTTTCCACTTGGGCAAGCGATTACGGCTGGGCATTTTTCCAAATGTCGTTTAACGCCATTTCCTTATTTACCTCTGCCAGCATTGCCTATAACCTCGCCAAAGCCTATAAACGGGAGCCGCTGCCGGCGGCGTTTTTATCGGTGATGACGTTTTTACTGATCGCCGCACCAGTGAAAGACGGCGCAATGGACATCAAGTTTTTCGGCGGTATCGGGCTGTTTTCTGCGATTTTCGTTGCGATTTACACCGTAGAAGTCACCCGTTTACTGGAATATTTGAATATCCGTATCCGTCTGCCGAAAGAAGTGCCAAGTGCGGTCGCCGAATCGCTGAATATCGTGATTCCGATTTTAGCCATGCTGCTCACCATTTTCCCGTTTTCGATTTATATTGAACATGCGATGGGTGTCACCATTCCGCAATTAATCATGGATTATATGGCGCCGTTGATCAAAGTCAGCGATTCGCTTGGGGCGATTCTGCTGTTTGTGTTTGCCACCCACTTGCTGTGGTTCTTGGGCATTAACGGCTCCCTCGTATTAATGCAGCTTTGGACCCCGTTCCTGCTGCAAAATATGGCGGCCAATTTGGCGGCGTTACAAGCGGGTGAACCACTTCCTTTTATTGTCACCAACTCATTTTGGGATTTTTATATCGTACACGGTGCTTCCGGCGGGGTGATTGCGCTGGCATTTTTACTGGTTCGCAGCCGCTCGGTGCATTTGCGTTCAATCGGCAAAATCGGGCTGGTTCCGTCTTTCTTCTCTATCGGCGAGCCGATTGTTTACGGCGTACCGATGGTAGTCAATCCGCTCTTTTTTATCCCGCTGATTTTTGCCCCGATGGCAAATGCGGTGATCGCCTATTTGATCTTGGATTTTGACTTGATTCATCGGGTCTATCTGATGGCACCGTGGACAACACCGGCACCGATCGGCGCTTATTTAGTCTCCGGCGGCGATATTTGGGCGCCGGTTTTAAGTATCGGATTGATTATTCTGGATATTTTTATCTATTATCCGTTCTTTAAAGCCTATGAACGCCAGTGTGTCAAACGTGAGCAGGAAAAAGATCGCGAGTTAGCCGTGCAACATGATCTGACCCCCAAAAGTTGGACTGTTTAATGAAAGAATTGGGTTCGATATTGTATCGGACTTAATCCTTTTAATCTTACTTGAATTCGTTCTGCATTGTAATACTGAATATATTGATGAACCGCCTGTTCAATTTCATCAACCGTATCAAACTGTCGCACATAAAAACATTCTGTTTTCAGCCTGCCGAAAAAACTTTCCATCGCGCCATTGTCCAAGCAGTTGCCCTTTCTCGACATACTGATTTGAATCCGATTCGCCGCCAATATGTTGCGATAAG
>NZ_FWWV01000039.1 GCF_900176075.1 Pasteurella testudinis DSM 23072 | reverse complement strand
CGCGCTCAAAAGGTAAATATTGACGCAACCACGCCAAATGATATTCCCCGAACCGTTTAATGTCCGTCCAACCTTCCGCACCGGAAATGACGGCGCTCATGGTCAGAAAAATGATTTCAAGAAAAGGATATTTTTGGTTGATATCTTTACGCGGGTCTTCCAATTGACCGAAAAAGCGGAATAAGTCCATGACGTTACCTTGTATTTTAACGTATTAAAGGCTTATTAGATCATATTTTGAGGAAAAGTGCGATCTTGCCCTGGGGCGCGATTAAATTCAAGGTTGTCATATTTCTGTAATATTTCTTTTGTATAGTAGACAGGCATCAGATTGAGCACCTATTTTTATAAACATCAGGAGACAAATATGAAGTTACGTTATTTATTACCATTTATGATGGCGGCGTTGCCCTTAAGTGCGGTAGCGCAGACCATCTATCCCATTGATCGCGCAACCATGATGTCGGACGGTAAGTTTGATTTTAAAGTGGAATTCGATGAAATCGTCACGCCGGATCAGGTCAGCATTTTGATCAATGGTAAGGATTTTAAAGACGTATTAGGCAGCAGTGATGTTGAATTTATCGAAAAAGAAGACGGCAAAGATGTTTCCGCCTTGTGGTTGCGCAACGTCAGCATTAAAGAAGCCGGTGATTACAAAGTGGAAGCCAAGGCGAACGGCAAAGAAAGTGCGGTAAATTGGAGTGTTTACCAAACGCCGGATGTGGCGAAAGCCAAAAACGTGATTTTCTTCTTGGGTGACGGTTTATCGGTGGCGCACCGCACCGGCGCACGGATTTTGTCCAAGGGTGTGAGCGAAGGGAAAGCCAACAGTTTATTGGCGATGGATACCTTACCGGTTACCGGTTTTATCGGCACGTCCAGTACTGATGCGATCACCGCCGACAGTGCCAATACCATGAGTGCGTATATGACTGGTCACAAATCGGCGATTAACGCGCTGGGGGTGTATGTCAGCCGTTCTGTCGACAATTTGAATCACCCGAAACAAGAAACCTTAGGCGAACTGATCAAACGTAAAACCAACAAAAGCGTGGGCGTGGTAACCGATTCCGAAATTCAAGACGCGACACCGGCTGCGGTGGTTTCCCACACCCGTCGTCGTGCCGACAAAGACAAAATCACCGGCATGTTCCATGATGTGAAGCCTGATGTGATTTTAGGCGGCGGCTCGGCGTACTTCCTGCCGCAAAGCGTGCCGGGTTCAAAACGGAAAGACGATTTGAACTATATCGAAATGTTTAAAAACGACGGCTATCAGCTGGTGACCAGCAATACCGAGTTGACTTCGATTCCGCAAGGCACCAAACAATTGTTGGGCTTGTTCCACACCGGAAACATGGATACCGTGCTGGATCGTCGTTTCCTGACCGATAACGGCGTGACCAAAAAATTTCCGGACCAACCGGACTTGACCACCATGACCCAAACCGCACTTGATGTGCTGTCACAAAATCCGGACGGTTTTGTGCTGGTGGTCGAATCGTCCTTGATCGACAAAGCCTCGCACCCGTTGGATTGGGAGCGTGCGATCATGAGTACGATTATGTTTGACCAATCAATTGATATTGCGAAAAGATTCGCCGAGACCCACCCTGACACCCTTATCATCGTCACCGGTGATCATACCCACGGGATCTCGCTGATCGGTACGGTTGACGATGACAAACCGGGCGATGAAATGCGTGAAAAAGTCGGCGTGTATGCCGCCGCAGGTTATCCGAACTATGAAGACAAAAACGGCGACGGCTATCCGGACAAATTGGATGTCAGCAAACGTCTGGCGGTGTTCTTCAACAACTATCCTGATTACTACGAAACATTCCGTCCGAAACTTGACGGTCAATTCGTACCGGCGTTGAAAAACGAGAAAGACGAATACGTTGCCAACGAAGCCTATAAAGATATTCCGGGTGCAGTATTGCGTACCGGTATTCTGCCGAAAAGCGAATCGACCGGAGTGCACGCCATTGACGATATCGTCATTCAAGCACAAGGCCCGGGCTCGGAAGCGATCAAAGGCTACATGGAAAACTCGGATATCTATAAAGTGATTGTTGACAGCTTGGCTATCAATAGTGCGAAAAAATAATGGACATTGAGTTGTGGATATGAACATTCAAGTAATCAAAGCGGGGGGAACCCCGCTCTTTTTGTTTAACATGCTCAAGCGAGGTTTGCTCACGCTGGGCGTGTTTTGTATCAGTTTTTATTCTTATGCTTCGACTAATCTGACCTTTGATGAACTGTACGGCAAAATCTCAGTGCTGGGCATGGAATTTTCCGAAAAAGTCAAAGGCCTGAAAGATCAGACGGTTGATATGAACGGTTTTATGGCGCCGCCGCTGAAAGCCGATGCGCAGTTTTTCGTGCTGACCAAAGCGCCGATGGCACTGTGTCCGTTCTGCTCCTCCGATGCCGACTGGCCGGCGGATATTGTGGTGGTCTATTTAGATAAAAAACAACCCTTTGTACAAAATAATGCCATGATTAACGTCAGTGGCAAATTGGAATACGGCTCGTGGACGGATCCGGAAACCGGCTTTGTCAGCTTGCTACGCATTACCAACGCCAGATTCAAGAAATTATAAAACAGGCTTTTTTAGTTTGACAGGAGATCAAATGTTAGAAATCAAGGATTTGACCGTCAATATTGCGGCATTGCCGCAACCGATTTTAGCCATTGGGCAATTATCCGTACCGGCGGCACAACAGGTTGCCGTAATGGGACCTTCCGGCTGTGGTAAAAGCACTTTTCTGAATATTATCAGCGGATTATTGAAACCGACTCAGGGTTCGGTGCAATGGCAAGGACAAGAGCTGACCGCACTTTCCGCTACTGCTTGTGATACTTGGCGGTTTGAACAGATCGGCATGGTGATGCAGGATTTTTATTTAACCGGCGGTTTGACCGCGCTGGAAAATGTGCTGCTGCCATTCGCTTTTCGCAATTGGACGGTTCCGCTTGAGATCAAACAGCGGGCGGAGTATCTGTTGAGCGAAATGAATATGCCGCGTTTAAACACCGATGTGTCACAACTGTCGCGCGGCGAGATGCAGCGGGTGGCGATTGCCCGCGCCTTGCTTGCCAAGCCGAAAGTGATTATCGCCGACGAGCCGACCGCCAGCCTCGATGCGGAAAACAGCCGCAACATTGCCCGTTTATTATTGGAAATCAGTGAAAAAGAGAAGTGCATGCTGCTGGTGGCGACCCATGATCGTTTCTTATCCGAACAGCTGCAACGCCAATTGTTGTTGCAAAACGGCGTTATCGTGTCGGATCAGCAAACAGGAGCGCAACTATGTTAATGCTAAAACTGTTATTACTTGACTTTAAAAAGAGCAAATTCGGCAGCCTGATGATTATTTTCCTGATTGCCCTTTCCACCGCCTTGAGTATTACCGTCAGTTTACAGGAGCGTGCCTTGCGCGAAGGCAGTGCGCAAGCGGCGGATCGCTTTGATTTGGTGGTCGGTGCGCCGGGCAGTGAAGTGCAATTGGTGCTGAGCACCGTGTTTTTACAACCGTCGCCGTTAAACCTGCTGGATACTGAGGTTTTTAAGGAGATTGAAGCCAATCCGCAGGTCGATTGGGCGGCACCGTTGGCATTCGGCGACTACTATCAAAATATGCCGATTATCGGCACCAATACCGCACTTTTACTCGACGGTGGCGAACGGCAACTTGCCGCCGGACGAGTGTTTGAAAAGGATTACGAAGCAGTGGTCGGCGCCAAGAGCGGTTTGGCGCTCGGCGACAGTTTCAGCCCGATGCATGGACAGTTGGGGGAAAGCAACCATCATGCCCATGATGACGTGGAGTATCATGTAGTCGGCATTTTGCCGGAGGAGGGCAGTGTTTGGGATAAAGCCTTATTAGTGCCGATTACCAGCGTTTGGGACGTACATCAGCATCATGACCACGATCATGACCATGATCACCACGCTCACGAGCATGACGGACCGCCGGGCTATGTCGATGAACATGACCATGATCACGACCACGATCATGCGATTGAAGAGCTGGGCGTGTCGGCGGTGGTGATTAAGCCGCAAAGTTTTGCCGGCGCTTACCAACTGCGCAGCCAATATAAAACCGAAACCACTCAAGCCGTATTTCCGGCGGAAGTGCTGGTGCGGGTGTACGGCGTGTTAGGCGACAGCAAAGAGGTGTTGCTGTGGGTGTCGATCGTCACGCAAGTGTTGGTGGCGACCGCACTTTTGATGATTATCGTGCTTTACCTGCAAAACCGGCAAAAGCAAGTGGCGGCGTGGCGGATCTTCGGGGCGCCGCGCGCCAAGATTTTCCTGCTGATTTGGTTTGCCCTGATCGTGATGATTGCGCTGGCAATGCTGTTGGGCGTGGCTATCGGTTATGTCGCGGCACAACTGATTTCGCAACATCTCAGCCTGCAAAGTGGTTTTGTGCTGCCGGTACGTTTGGGCGAAGAAGAGTGCCGCTTTATCCTGTTCAATTTTATTTTTGCGATTCTGATTGCGCTATTGCCGTCATTGCTGCTTTACCGCCAATCGCCAATAAATGTTTTACGAAATACGCAAGAATGATATGATAACGCCCTAAATTATAGCAGAGTATAAATTGGGGGTAAGGAGAGCATGTGTTGCAGCATCATATAGAACAACATAGTGTTATAGACAATCAACGTTTGGTCGTGACACTGGCTTCGACTCAAGCCGAAATTGAAGACGCACAGCGGCTGCGTTATGAAATTTTCGCCCTTGAAATGGGGGCGAAAATCAACAGTGTCAACGGGTTGGATATTGATAAATATGATGAACACTGTCAGCATTTAATCGTGCGCGATGAAGATAACGGCCGCGTGGTCGGTTGCTACCGTCTGCTGACCATTGACGGCGCACGCAAAGTCGGCGGCTGGTACAGCGCCGGTGAATTTGATCTCAGTCGGATCGAACACATTCTGGATCGTACCGTCGAATTGGGGCGCGCCTGTGTGCATAAGGATTACCGTAACGGCGGCGTGGTGATGTTGTTATGGTCAGGCTTAATCAAGTTTATGCATTTGGAAAACCTGTCTTACATGATCGGCTGCGGCAGTATTAGCATGAGCGACGGCGGACATATGGCGGCCAGTTTATATCGCAAACTGGAGAAAAAATATTTGTCACCGCTGGAATACCGTGTGTTTCCGCATGTACCGGTGCAACTGGACAAATTAAAGCAAGATCTTGAGGTGTCCACCCCTGCCTTGATCAAGGGTTATCTGCGTGCCGGCGCTTATATTTGCGGCGAACCGGCGTGGGATCCGGATTTCAACTCGGCTGATGTGTTGATCATGATGCCGATCACCCGTCTTGACGAGCGCTATTTGAAGCATTTCTGTCGTTAATTCCGACTCAAAATAAGAATAAGGCGGTTTATGCGATCTTTGGTTATGGTTTGGCGGTTAACGTTAATCGCCTATTTTTTATTAAGTGGCGTTTTTCAAATGTTGGTGTTGTTCCGTTGGTGTACGCCGGAACAGAAACTGGCGCGGATTCAGCGCTGGTCGCAGCACATTCTGAATGTATTTAATATTCGGGTCAACGCCCACAACGTACCGCACTTTTCGCAGGTCAAAGGCGCGATGTTTATCTGTAACCATGTGTCATGGTTGGATATTTTTGCGATTAATGCGGTGCTGCCCGGGCAGTTCATTGCCAAAGAAGACGTGCGCAACTGGCCGATTATCGGCTATCTGGCGGCACAGGCGAACACGGTGTTTGTTTCCCGCCAACGCGGCAACGGCAGCACACAAGGCAAGGTGGACGGCGTAGCGGCGGCGTTGCGGCAGGGTGCACAGGTGACGTTGTTTCCGGAGGGCACGTCTACCAACGGCGAGCAGGTGTTGCCGTTTAAAAGCAGTTTTTTTCAGGCAGCGATTGATGCCGAAGCCAAAATTTGGCCGTTGTTGTGTTTCTATCCGGCAGAAAACGGCGGCAGCAATCATACGATGGCGTATTACGGTGATGTCAGTCTGGTGCAGTCACTAAAAGATCTTGCCAAACAAAAAAGTGCGGTGATTGAATTGACCTTTTACGAAGCGATCGACGCTGCCGGTAAAGATCGGCGTGATTTAGCGGATAAAACTCAGGAGATTATCGCCGTCGAGCTGGCAAAGGCGTTGGCGCGTAGTCGTTAGGATTTTTAATCACAGCTTGTGTCGTGTAACGCGTAAATAGAGTAAATTAGAAAAAGTTATAATTTCTTCTCCCCTTGTGGGAGAAGGACAGATATGGGTACAACCCTAAGACATCCTTTACATATTAACCCGATGACATCGTTTACAAGTATATTAACAGGTATCAACTTTTAAAAAAGGATAGATACCAATGCCTTGGAAAACAGTGAGTGTCATGGAACAAAAAATCCATTTTATTCAAGCTTATTTAACCAAACGCTTTAGTAAAAGTGAGCTTTGTAAACAATTTGACATTAGTCGCCCTACGGGTGATAAATGGATTCAACGATACCATTTAAATGGTTTAGCTGGGCTTAGTGCGCTTTCTCGCAAGCCACACCACAATCCCAATGTGGTTTCTGCTTATGTTTGTGAACGTTTAGTACAAGAAAAGTTGAAACGACAATATTGGGGAGCAAAAAAGCTGTTAGACTATTTGCGGCAGTTAGAGCCGGATATAAAATGGTGTGCTGATAGTACGGGCGACCGAATTTTAGCCAAAGCAGGATTGGTTGAAGCACGCAGAAAACATCTTAAAACGCCGGCAGATAGTTTGCCTTTTGGAGAATGTCATTCGCCTAATCATTGTTGGAGTATGGATTTCAAAGGCGATTTTATGGTAGGGAATAAAAGGTGTTATCCTTTTACATTACATGATAATTACAGCCGTTATTTATTCGCATGTCAGGGTTTAACTCAGCATGGCTATACCGAGGTTCAGCCTTTACTGGCGCGTATTTTTAAGGAATACGGCTTACCTTGGGCAATCCGCAGTGATAATGGAGCGCCTTTTGCTTCAGTTGCGTTAGGGGGACTGACCAAATTATCCAAGTGGCTAATTGATTTAGGTATTCGCCCNGAACGTATTGAAGCAGGAAAACCACAGCAAAATGGTCGTTTAGAGCGAATGCACAGGGAGTTGAAGCGCTATATTGCAAAGGTGGATACGCTTAAGGTAGAAATGCATGAATTCCAACAAAAGCTGGATATTTTTAGAGAAGAGTTTAATCAACTGCGTTCACATGAAAGTCTGGAAAGACAAATGCCGGTGAGCTGTTAT
>NZ_FWWV01000004.1 GCF_900176075.1 Pasteurella testudinis DSM 23072 | reverse complement strand
AGGTGGTTCTATCGCCTTTGCGCGCTACCGGTAAGCCGTTGACAAATACCGTTTCGCTGCCTTCGGCAATCATGGTCGGCGGGGAATGGTCTTTACAAGCGATAGTGACATCACTGTTATCCATCGCCGCATAAGCTAAGGGTAGATTATTGGCGAAGACATTCGGGCTGCCGAGAATAATGGTGCCGTCGGGGTCGGGTGGNGTGAAGAAACTTTCGACTTTATTTTTGACGGTATCGATACCGGAAGACACGGCAGGGCTGAGCAAAATGCCCATGCCGATGACAAATCCACCGAACCCAGCACACAGAAAGCTAGCCGCCCCCAATATGGCGGCACTGACCAGTGCGCCGGCAACCGCACCGGCAAGGGCAGCCCAGAAGCTGCGGTGCTTAATGGTGTCGGTTTGGCGTGCTGCGGGTTCGACCACTTCGCGGGCACCGACCAAGCGGACTTTGGAGCGTTGAAAGCTGTTGATGCCGGCGGTTATGCGTTGAACGGCATCGGCCGCCAGTTGTTCCCCGTGTGTTAACAAGCTGGTTATCCTTCTTGTTTTGTTGCTTTAAAGGAGTAAACAATCTCTAACAGCGCTTCACGTTGTTTTTTAGAAATTGTTGTTCTCTACAATTTTCTATCGTTTCATGAATTCCTATATCAAAACGATAATGACAGAAATCTCTGGATTTGAGCTGTGTCTTTTTAGGGTAAGCTTACACTGCTCTGATCAATTCGTCGCCGGGTATTCGGCGATCGTCACCGGAATATTCAACAACTGCCCGATTCGCTCCACTTGCACCTCAACCACTGTGCCCGGACGGGTATCGGAAATAATCTGTAATAGATCAGTCGGTGAATTAACCGCTTTGCCGTTAAAGCGCACGATCAGATCCCCTTGCAAAAGCCCTGCTCGATACGCCGGGCCGTTAGGGGCGACGGCAGTCACCAACACTCCGCGCTGATTCAGCCCGAGCTGATCTTCGTTATTGTAGAAAATCTGACTTTCCACGCCGAAATAACCACGGATAACCCGTCCGTCTTGAATGATTTTTTTCAGCACGTCATTGACAATATCAATCGGAATCGCAAAACTCAGCCCTTCCGCAATTTCGTTGCTGTCTTTGCCGATACTCAATGTGTTGATACCGATCAGTTCACCTGCCGTGTTAATCAAAGCACCGCCGGAATTGCCGCGATTAATCGAGGCATCGGTTTGGATAAAGTTCTGCCGCCCGATTTCCCCCAAGGCACTACGTCCGGTGGCACTGATAATCCCTTGACTGACACTCTGCCCCAAGTTATACGGATTACCGATCGCCAGCGCCACATCGCCGACCGAAACTCGGCGCGCTTTGTTTTGCGGAATGGTTGGCAAGTTTCCCGCCTGAATTTTCAGCACCGCCAAATCGGTTAAACTGTCCGAACCGACCAACGTCGCCTGATAAATCTGTCCGGTTTGCAGCGCCACCACGATTTGATCGGCATTGTTAATCACATGACGATTGGTGAGAATATAGCCGTCCTCACGCATAATCACGCCGGAACCGAGATTGCTGACCCGCACTTCATTGCTGACCAAGCTGCCACTGCCCAAATTGCCTGCTTGCAACGATTGGTTATACACATTCACTACCGCCGGCGAAGCGATTCGCACCGCACCGGCATAAGACACGAGTTGCAGCTCATCATTGCCGCCGGAGAAAAAACCGCTTTTGCCTTGGAATAGCGGTATTAACGCCAACACCAACGCCGCCGTACACAAGCCGATTAGCACCGATTGCCATAATTTTTTCAGCATGTTTCCACTCCGTTTTGCTTATTTGCCGATGATTTAGGGCGATACACCATTTTAAAATCTTCGCCCACTGCGTCGCTGCCGACTAATTCCCACTGCGGCGCATCGGCAAGACGGTGTAAATCCGGCATATGGCATAAGCCTCTGGCTTGATCGCCGAGCAGTTTCGGCGCGATATACACAATCAGTTCATCGACCAAACCGGCGCTGATTAGCGAACCGGCAAGATTAGCGCCGGCTTCAATCCATAAAATATTAATTTGGCGCTTGCCCAGTTCATCCATTAAAGCGGAAAGTTGCGGCTGTTGCGGATCCAAATAGATCGCCTCGACAAAATCGGGAAACGCGGCGAGATCGCGCATTTTATCTTTACTGCCGACCAGCCAAACCGCACTTTCTACACTGAACAATTGATGATAGGGGCGAATACGGTGCTTAGAATCCATCACCACCCGAACCGGCTGACGAATTTGCGCTTCGGGATAGTCGCGCTGCACCGCATGCGGCAGTTGCTGCCAACGTACATTCAATAGCGGATCGTCTACCAATACCGTGCCGCTTGCCGACAGAATCGCACCGGCACACGCACGGTAATCCTGCACTTCCGCCCTGGCCTGCTCGCCGGTGATCCACTTGCTTTCGCCGCTTGCAGTTGCGGTTTTGCCGTCAATCGTCATCGCCATTTTCAGCTGTACAAACGGGCGGCCGGTTCGCATTCGTTTCAAAAAACCTTTATTCAACGCTTCCGCTTGCGCTTCCAATAAACCGACAACCACTTCAATGCCCGCTTGCTGTAACAACTCAATGCCTTGCCCCGCCACCAGCGGATTGGGATCACGCATCGCAATCACCACTTTTTTCACCCGATGCTCGATAATTTTCAACGCACAAGGCGGCGTTTTGCCAAAATGCGAACAGGGCTCCAAGGTCACATACAACGTCGAGCCGACCGCACTTTCGGCGCAGGCAGCGAACGCATTCACTTCCGCATGGCCTTCTCCGGCTTTTTGGTGATAGCCTTCGCCAATCACTTTGCCGTCTTTTACGATCACGCAGCCGACCATCGGATTCGGTGCGGCAGTCCAGCGTCCGCGTGTTGCCAACTGCAAAGCCCGTTGCATAAACTGTTGATCTTCGCTTGAAAATTTTGCTGTCATCGTCAATCCCTACTTTTTGCTTCGTCGGTTAATTTTTCAATTTCATCGCCAAACTGTTTAATATCGTCAAAACTCAAATATACCGAGGCAAAGCGGATATACGCCACTTTATCCAACTTTTTCAACTCTTCCATCACTAACGTGCCGACCAGTTTACTCGGCACTTCGCGCTCACCGGTGGCTTGCAGTTGATGAATGATATGATTGACGGATTTTTCCACGTCATCGGCACTCACCGGCCGCTTTTCAAGTGCACGCATCATGCCCGAACGCAACTTTTTCTCGTCAAACGGCACGCGGTTATCATTACTTTTAATAATTTTCGGCGTCACCAATTCGGCGATTTCAAAGGTGGTAAAACGCTCACGACACTGCAAACACTCGCGGCGGCGGCGCACTTGGTAACCGTCCGACACCAAACGGGAATCGATCACTTTGGTATCTGTCGCCGAACAAAAAGGACAATGCATAAAAACTCCTTTTATTTTTTAATAATATAACGTTGATTTTTACTACTCGGCTTATCCGGTAATGTCATTATCAATTTGCCCTCTTTCAATAAAGGCATAAGATAGTAATCAACAAAATGCGCTCTTGATTTTATCCCTAAATAACTCATCATTTCCTGACGGCTACGGGCAACTTGACAAAATTCAATCAATGCGAACTTTTGGGAATCATCAGACGGTTTATCCTGTCCTGTATCCTGTCCTGTATCCTGTCCTGTATCCTGTCCTGTATCCTGTCCTGTATCCTGTCCTGTATCTTGAGCGGGGACTTCTTCCCCTGCGCTATCGCTATAATTCACATTCCAAATCACCACCTCAAAGCCACAGCGATCCGAAATAAAGTGCGGTTTCAAATGCGGTTGATAGCCTTCAAGTTTTTCAGTTTCCAAAATAATTTTTTTCAAGCCGCTGCCACGCCGTTCCATATAAAACAAACGGCTGAAAACATCGGCTAAAATAGGATTACGCCGTGTCGAATGCATATGGAACAGATCCTGAGCACCGATTAACGAGCCATCATACATCCCGCCCGGCGACCAAACCGTCATTCTATCGTCATAAATATCGATATGCACTTCCGAGCCGGTTTGGTTGTAATCACGGTGGATCAGCGCATTTACCACCGCTTCGACACAAGCCCTTTCTGCATATTCGTGCCGTTCGATTCTACTGTCGCCCACTTTATCCCAAGCAGTTTTCGTATTGGCTTTAATGAAGCCAAGCGCAGCTTGCAGTAAATAGGTAATACTGCCTTGAAACTCTTGATCATTAAGCGTATCTCCGCGCAATGAACCTTTCTCCAAACCAATCCAACGGGTACAAAACACACGGGCGTGACGAAACGGACATTGATCGGCAAATAACAAACCGGCATTGGTCAGCCTGCCTTGTTGATCCGCCAAACCGAAAGACACAAAATCGTTTTCGTCCATACGCTCGCCGCTACGTTGCAGATAGGTCGCCGTCAGATTGGAAAAACTAAAATCCTGTTTATCGAATCGGGTCAACATCGAATCGTAGGTTTCATTCCGCCCTTTTAAAATCAGCTCATTAAACTGATATGTTTCTGCCACCACACTCTCATCGCCGATACGCAAATAGGCCACTCTGGTATTCTCAATACAAAGGTAATAAGGCGTGTTCATGCCGGAATGAATTTTCACAACAACTAGCGTTTTATCATTGATAACCGCTGTTTCTACCATAAAGTGCGGTTGGGGCTGAATCCGACTTTTGATCTGCTCGGTCACTTTTTCAATCACTTTTTGCGGATTGCCCACTCCAAGCGGCATTTTATCGCTGTCCCGTACGCCGAAAATCAGCATACCGCCAATGGTATTTGCGTATGCGCTCACGGTTTTTAACCACGATTTCGGTTTTTCAATTTCCAAACTCTGCTTAAAATCGCAGGTCGGTGATTCCGTCAATAAGGCTAAATTCAGCATTTTCTCCCCATAATTCCGCTTAAAACCGCACTTTTCACCGGCTTAATAATTCGCCTCTTGTATCGCCAGCAGCACCCGCTTATCCGAAATCGGATATGCCGTGCCGAGTTGTTGGGCAAACAGGCTGACACGAAGTTCTTCAATCATATAACGGATTTCTAAAATTTCATCACTTATCGGCTGCGATTTCGGTAATTTTGCCAATAATTGCTGATATGCCTGCGTGACTTTTTCCACCCGCAGCATATTGGCGCGATCGCGGTTGACGTCTTGCGCCAATTTGTCGATGCGTTTATCAACCGCTTGCAGATAACGCAGCAAATCCGGCAGGCGGTGATAACCGTTGCGTTGCACAAAACCTTGGTGAATCAGATTCGCCAATTGGCTTTTAATATCCGACAGTGCAAACGCCATAGTGAAATCCATTTTACCTTTTAAGCGTTTATTGATTTCAAAGGTCAGGGTCAAAATCTGCTCGACCTGTTTGGCAATCTCAACCGTCGTGTCATTCAGATGTTCTCTGATGTGATCGCGCAGCCGCTGGAATGCCGCTTCTTCCCAAACCACGCCGCCAAAATCGGCGATCAGCTTATCCACTGCGCAAGCGATACAGTCGTCAATTAAATCCAACACCCGTCCGAACGGGGTGAAATACAAGCCCAATTTGGATTTGTTCGGCAGTTTTTCATGCAGATATTTAATCGGCGACGGCACGTTCAACAACAGCAAACGGCGCAAGCCCTGCTGCATCGCGCGCTGTTGCTCGAATTCGGTTTCAAACAGCTTGATCCCGACCGAATCCTGCTCGTCGACCAGCGCCGGATAGGCTTTCACGCTGTAACCGCGCTTTTTCTGCTGGTAAAAGTGCGGTAGCGTGTCGAAATTCCAGATATGAATGCCGCTCTGTTCGATACCGTCGTCCGCCACCGCCGATAGGCTTTGTTGCACCTGATCTTTCAGCTCGAATTTCAGCTGATCCAAATCGGTGCTCTCGCGCAATTTACGTCCGTTATCGTCAATCACACGAAACGTGATCTTCAAGTGCGGTTCAAGTTGCGCCACGTTCCACAACTCCGGCTCAACCGCCACGCCTGTCATGCGGCGCAATTCATATTGCAGACTTTCCAACAGCGGTTTTGCCAACGGTTCGGCGCGCCCTAAAAAGGCTTCGGCGTAGTTTGGCGCAGGCACAAAATTACGCCGCATCGCTTTCGGTAACGATTTAATCAATGCGATCACCAACTCACGCCGCAAGCCCGGAATCTGCCAGTCAAAACCTTGCGGTTCGACTTGGTTCAGCAACGCCAACGGAATATGCACCGTCACCCCGTCCGCTTCGCTACCCGGTTCGAATTGATAACTCAGTTTCAGCTTCAGATTGCCCTGCTGCCAAAAATTCGGAAAATCCAGCTGGCTGACCGTTTGCGCCTCGTCATTGGTTAAAAACGATTTCTCGAAATTGAGCAACTCGGGATTTTGCTGTTGCGCCGTTTTCCACCAACTATCAAAATGTTTTTGCGACACCACGTCTTGTCCGATCCGTTGATCGTAAAACGCAAACAACTGCCGTTCGTCTACCAAAATATCACGGCGGCGGCTTTTATGCTCCAACTCCTCCACTTCACGGATCAGCTTCATATTCTGTTGGAAAAATTTATGCCGCGTATTCCAATTGCCCTCGACCAACGCCGCTTGGATAAAAATTTCGCGGCTCTCTTGTGGATCGATGTTGCCGTAATTAATCGGGCGTGCCGCCACAATCGGAATGCCGTACAACACCACTTTTTCACTGGCGATCACCGCGCCCTTGGATTTTTCCCAATGCGGTTCGGCGTAGCTGGATTTGGTTAAATGCCCTGCCAGCGGTTCGATCCATTCCGGTTCGATTTTCGCCAACATTCGCCCCCACAGTTTTGAGGTTTCCACCAGTTCCGAGGCGATCAGCCATTTCGGTTTTTTCTTAAACAGCACCGAATTAGGGAACACGGAAAAATGGGTATTGCGTGCGCCGAGATACTGCTGTTTTTCCGCCACTTTTAGCCCGATATGCGACAACAAACCGGTCAATAACGCACGATGAATTGCGGCATAATCCGCTGCGGTGGAGTTGATATGCAGCCCCATTTCGCGCACGCTCAAGCGCAATTGGTGGTAAATATCCTGCCATTCGCGCAGGCGTAGATAATTCAGATATTCGCTTTTGCACAAACGGCGGAATTGGTTGTTACTCAAGGCTTTTTGTTGCTGTTGCAGATAATTCCACAGATTGATAAATGCCAAGAAATCCGATTGCTCATCGGCAAAACGGCGGTGTTTTTCATCGGCGGCTTGCTGCTTTTCCCGCGGACGCTCGCGCGGATCTTGAATCGACAACGCCGCCACGATAATCATCACCTCGCGTAAACTGCCGAATTGCGCCGCACTCAACACCATTTTCGCCAAGCGCGGATCGACCGGCAACGCCGCTAACTGTCGACCGGCAGCAGTCAATTTACGTTGTTCGCCCTGTTTGGTTTTCACCAAATTAAAGGCCTGCAACTCCTCTAATAATTTAATCCCGTCCTGAATGTAACGGCGATCCGGCGCATCGACAAACGGGAAGGATTCGATATCGTCCAGTCCAAGTGCGGTCATTTGCAAAATCACCGAGGCGAGATTGGTGCGCAAAATTTCCGGATCGGTGAATTCAGGGCGCGCATTAAAATCTTCCTCCGAATACAATCGGATACAAATCCCCTCCGATACCCGTCCGCAGCGCCCTTTGCGTTGGTTGGCAGAGGCTTGCGAAATCGCTTCAATCGGCAGCCGTTGCACTTTGGTGCGGTAGCTGTAACGGGAAATCCGCGCCGTACCGGGGTCGATCACATACTTAATTCCCGGCACGGTCAGTGAGGTTTCCGCCACGTTGGTCGCCAACACAATCCGATTGAGGCCGCTCGGCTGAAAAATACGGTTCTGCTCCTGCGCCGATAAACGCGCGTACAACGGCAAAATTTCCGTATGGCGCAACTGCTGTTTTTGCAGCGCATCGGCGGTATCGCGAATTTCACGCTCGCCGCTGAGAAAAACCAAAATATCGCCGCGCCCTTCCGCCTGCAATTCGTCCACCGCCTGCAAAATGCCTTGAATTTGATCGTGATCCTCTTCCTCGACTAACGGTCGATACCGCACTTCGACAGGAAAAGTGCGCCCCGACACTTCGATAATCGGCGCATTATCAAAATGTTGCGAAAAACGCTCCACGTCAATGGTGGCGGAGGTGATAATCAGTTTCAAATCAGGGCGTTTCGGCAACAGTTGCTTCAGATAACCGAGAATAAAATCATTGTTCAGACTGCGCTCGTGCGCTTCGTCGATAATCAGGGTATCGTATTGGTTTAAATAGCGATCGGTCTGAATTTCAGCCAGCAAAATCCCGTCGGTCATCAATTTGATCCGACTGTTGTCGCTGACCTGATCGCTAAACCGCACTTTGTAACCGACCAACTCGCCCAGCTCGCTTTTCAGCTCTTCGGCAATGCGCGCCGCCACCGAACGTGCCGCAATCCGGCGCGGTTGGGTGTGCCCGATCATGCCTTTGCTGCCCAAGCCCAATTCAAGGCACATTTTCGGCAACTGGGTGGTTTTGCCCGATCCGGTTTCCCCTGCGATCACTACCACTTGATGTTCGGCAATGGTTTTTAAAATCTCGTTGCGGCGTTGGCTGACCGGCAAATTTTCGGGAAACTCAATCGCAAGTGCGGTCTGCCGTTGCGCCAACCGCACTTTGGCTGCCGCAATCGCCTGTTCGATTTCCGCCGCCACCGCACTTTGCGCCGCGTCGTTTTTAATATTGCCCAAGCCGTAAATCCGCGAACTCAAACGGCGTTTATCGCTTAACATCACCTCTGTTAATTGTGCCAGCAGGGCTTTTTGCATAGGGTTTAACGGATGCGATTGGCGTTTCGACTGTGGTTTTTTATTTTTTGGGTTTTGCAAAATGGCTCTCTATCTTAATTTTATTCGTTATAAAAAAGCTAAAATCAAATTATAGATAACTTTCAATATTGCGTTTGCATTGTAGGGCGGATTAACTATCCGCCCTTTTGCGAAGTGCGGTATAAGCATTTAATCGACAACAGAAAAATGCAAAGTGCGGTTCGGGCGGATAGTTAATCCGCCCTTACTTTATTGAATTAGTTATCTGTATTTTGTTTCATTTTATCCTCTATCTAGACTAATCGCCTAATACAAACCGCTCGCGCAAGCGGTGCAATTCGTCACGCACCGCAGCAGCTTGTTCGAATTCCAGATTTTGCGCGTGTTGATACATTTGCTGCTCCAGTTTTTTAACCTGTTGCTCAAACTCTTTGGCATTTTTCGGTTGGTAAACCGCACTTGGCTCCGCCACTTTTTGCAGTTTTTGTTTGCCGCGTGCTTTATTATTCGCTCCTTGGCCGATGTCGAGCAGTTCGCCCACTTTTTTGTTCAACGCTTGTGGCACGATACCGAATTTTTCATTATGCGCCATCTGTTTTTCACGGCGGCGGTTGGTTTCGCCCATCGCTTTTTCCATTGAGTTGGTGATACGATCGGCATATAAAATCGCTTTGCCGTTCAGATTCCGTGCCGCCCGTCCGATAGTTTGGATCAACGAACGTTCCGAGCGCAGGAAACCCTCTTTATCGGCATCTAAAATCGCCACCAGCGACACTTCCGGAATATCCAAGCCCTCGCGTAGCAAGTTAATGCCCACCAGCACATCAAATTCGCCTAAGCGCAGATCGCGAATAATCTCCACCCGCTCGACGGTATCGATATCCGAATGCAGATAACGCACCCGCACACCATGTTCTTCCAAATAATCGGTCAAATCTTCCGCCATGCGTTTGGTCAGTGTGGTGACAAGCACCCGTTCGTTTTTGTCGCTACGCAGGCGGATTTCGGATAATAAATCATCAACTTGGGTCGCCACCGGACGCACTTCCAACACCGGATCAAGCAGACCGGTCGGGCGCACCACCTGATCGATCCGTTCGCCGCCGGATTTTTCCAATTCATACGGACCGGGCGTGGCGGAGACATAAATGGTCTGCGGCGCCAGCCGTTCAAACTCCTCAAAGCGCAGCGGACGGTTATCCAATGCCGACGGCAGGCGGAAGCCGTATTCCACTAAGGTTTCTTTACGCGAACGGTCGCCGCGATACATACCGCCGATTTGCGGCACGGTGACATGCGATTCATCGATAATCAGCAAGCCGTCGCTTGGGATATAGTCAAACAACGTCGGCGGCGGTTCGCCCTCGCCTCGTCCCGACAGGTAACGCGAGTAGTTTTCGATACCGGAGCAGTAGCCCAGCTCGTTCATCATCTCGATATCGAACTGGGTGCGCTGCGTAATCCGTTGTTCTTCCAACAGTTTATTGTTTTCCAACAGATATTGGCGGCGCTGTGCCAGTTCGACCTTAATTTTCTCAATCGCTTCAAGAATCCGTTCGCGCGGCGTGACATAGTGGGTTTTCGGATACACGGTATAACGCGGCACGGCGCCGAAATTATGTCCGGTCAGCGGATCAAACAGGCTCAAGCGCTCCACCTCTTCGTCAAACAGTTCAATCCGCAGCGCCACATCATCGGATTCCGCCGGAAAAATATCGATAATTTCGCCACGCACACGGAATGTGCCGCGCTGGAAGGCTTGATCGTTGCGGGTATATTGCAGCTCCGCCAGTTTGGAAAGAATTTGGCGTTGATCGATAATCGTGCCGGTTTGCAGGTGCAACATCATTTTCAGGTAGGAATCCGGATCACCCAAGCCGTAAATCGCCGAAACCGAAGCGACGACAATGGTATCGCGCCGCTCCAGAAACGATTTGGTCGCCGACAAGCGCATTTGTTCGATTTGATCATTGATCGAGGCGTCTTTTTCGATAAAGGTATCGCTCGCCGGCACATAGGCTTCCGGTTGATAATAATCATAGTAGGAAACAAAATATTCCACCGCATTTTCCGGAAAAAACTCCTTCATTTCGGCATACAGCTGCGCCGCCAGCGTTTTATTCGGCGCCAGCAACATCGCCGGACGGTTGAGTTTGGCGATGACATTGGCGATGGTAAAGGTTTTGCCCGATCCCGTTACGCCCAACAACGTCTGGTGCGCCAAGCCGTCTTGCAAACCGTCGATCAACTTGGCAATCGCCTGCGGTTGATCGCCGGACGGTTTGAAATCGGAATGCAGTTTAAACGGTTTGCCGCTTTTGCCGTTCAATAAAGAGCCCACTTTTGACATATTAAAACCACTATTCTTGCTAAATTCAGGGCGCTATTTTAGCACACTTCAAAAGTGAATTTTCAAATGAATATCCGATTCTTGCCCGCAGACCAACAGTACCGCCTATCAAACTGATAGCCAAGTTAAAAATTCTATTTTTTTCGGCAAAAAACAATTATCAAAAACCGACTTTTTGCACAGTCTGCAATCTGTCAAGTGGCAAACTTCAAATTTTCGGAAAAAATAATATAAAAAAGACTAGATTTTTCCTATCTTATTGATAAAAAAGATAATGTCATTTTATAGCCAAATTCAAATACGATCCTGCAAAGTCGCATATTTCCTGTATTTCATCACCTTCGGCAAAAACTAATCCACAAAGTTATCCACAGGCTGTGTGGATAGAAAATTCCCTTTTAATTTCCCTTATTTTTTTCGTTTTTAACCCTTGACAAGCGGTTTTTATCTCACTAAGATACGCCCCTCAATTCGATTCGGCCGCTTTGCCGATCGAGCAACGAACATTTCCTCCTTAGTTCAGTCGGTAGAACGGCGGACTGTTAATCCGTATGTCGCTGGTTCAAGTCCAGCAGGAGGAGCCAATTTCTCTGTTGGTGAGCTTTTATTTGTCTCCTTTTGTAAAACGCTTTTTGTATTGCCAACAGTGTTTAGCCCATAATTGTTTATCAATTACGGGCTTTATTTTTATCCGAGGTTTATAAACTTATGCTGCTCGCTTCCCTTGCTGTTATCGCCGGTTTGATTTTATTGGTCTGGAGCGCCGACAAGTTTGTGGACGGCGCCAGCGATACCGCACACTATTTCGGTATGCCGAAGCTGTTAATCGGTATGCTAGTGATCGGTTTCGGCACCTCTGCGCCCGAAATCGTGGTTTCGATCACTTCGGCAGTGCAAGGCAATCCGGGCATCGCGCTGGGGAATGCCTACGGTTCCAATATTGCCAATATCGCCTTAATTTTGGGTGTCACCGCCCTGATCAGTCCGGTTTTGGTTGCGCCCTCCATTCTGAAAAAAGAGTTGCCGCTGCTGCTGGTTGTCACCATCATCTCGGCGGTTTTGCTGTTTGATCGCGATGTCAGCCGTACGGACGGTATTATTCTGTTGATTCTGTTTGCCGGCTTTATGCTGCTCAGTATCCGTGACGGACTGAAAGTCAAAAACGCCCTGCGCGAAGAAGAAAGCAATCAGCAACATGACGTTGTGATCGGCAAAGCCGTCGGCTTGCTGTTGTTCGGCTTAATTCTTCTCGTTTTAAGCTCACAGCTGTTGGTTTGGGGAGCGGTCACTATCGCCAACCATTTCGGTGTCAGCCAATTGGTAATCGGCTTGACGATTGTCGCGGTCGGCACTTCGTTGCCGGAATTAGCCTCCTCAATTGCCGCCGCGCGTAAAAACCAGCACGATTTGGCATTGGGTAACATCATCGGCTCCAATTTATTCAACACGCTGGCGGTAGTCGGACTGGCGGCAGCGATTCACCCGTTACAAGCGGACAATGAAATCATGACACGGGATATGCCGACGATGTTGTGCCTGACCGCGATTCTGTTCCTCTTCGGCTACCGCTATAACAAGACCAACGGCTATATTCAACGTTGGGCGGGGGCAATTTTGCTGTTGGGTTACATTGCTTATAACAGCTATATTTTCCTGACACTCAATCAATAAACTGTCGCCATAGTACATACCAAAGTGCGGTCAGGCATGCCATCTGACCGCACTTTTGCTTTCCAGCGCCCGCTTTGCAGATAGCGCCGTCAACGGATTTAGGCTAAAATAAGCCACTTTTTCTAACCAAACGGAAATTAATTATGTCAACGCAATTTGTTTATACTATGCACCGCGTCGGTAAGGTTGTGCCGCCGAAGCGCCATATTTTGAAAAACATCTCCCTCAGTTTTTTTCCCGGCGCCAAAATCGGCGTATTGGGTCTGAACGGTGCAGGGAAATCCACCCTGCTGCGCATTATGGCGGGTATCGATAAAGATATCGAAGGGGAAGCCCGTCCGCAGCCGGGGATCAAAATCGGCTATCTGCCGCAAGAACCGAAACTGGATCCGCAGCAAACCGTGCGTGAAGCCATCGAAGAAGCGGTGAGCGAAGTGGCAAACGCCCTCAGCCGTTTAGATGAAGTATATGCGCTGTACGCTGATCCTGAGGCGGATTTCGATCAACTGGCAGCTGAACAAGCGGAATTGGAAGCGATTATCCAAGCGCACGACGGACATAATCTGCAAAACCAACTGGAACGTGCCGCCGATGCGCTGCGTTTGCCGGATTGGGACGCGAAAATTGAACATCTGTCAGGGGGCGAACGCCGTCGCGTGGCATTGTGCCGCCTGTTGTTGGAAAAACCGGATATGTTGCTGTTAGACGAACCGACTAACCACTTGGACGCAGAATCGGTCGCTTGGTTGGAGCGCTTCCTGCATGATTATGAAGGCACAGTGGTGGCGATTACCCATGACCGCTACTTCTTGGATAACGTCGCCGGTTGGATCTTGGAGCTTGACCGTGGCGAAGGCATTCCGTGGGAAGGCAACTACTCCTCTTGGTTGGAGCAAAAAGAGAAACGTTTGGCGCAAGAAGCCGCCACCGAATCCGCCCGTCAAAAATCGATTGAGAAAGAATTGGAATGGGTACGCCAAAATCCGAAAGGCCGTCAGGCAAAAAGTAAGGCGCGTATGGCTCGCTTTGACGAATTGAACAGCGGCGAATACCAAAAACGTAATGAAACCAACGAACTGTTTATTCCACCCGGTCCACGTCTGGGCGATAAAGTGGTGGAAGTCAGCGGCTTAAGCAAATCTTACGGCGACCGCACTTTGATTGACGATTTGTCGTTCAGCATTCCGAAAGGCGCTATCGTCGGCATTATCGGCCCGAACGGCGCCGGTAAATCGACCCTGTTCAAAATGTTAAGCGGACAAGAACAGCCGGATTCCGGCTCAGTCACACTGGGCGAAACCGTCGTTTTGGCGTCTGTCGATCAGTTCCGTGACAGTATGGACGACAAAAAAACCGTGTGGGAAGAAGTGTCCGGCGGTTTGGATATCATGAAAATCGGCAACTTTGAAATCCCAAGCCGTGCCTATGTCGGTCGCTTTAACTTCAAAGGCGTGGATCAACAAAAACGGGTCGGCGAGTTGTCCGGCGGTGAGCGTGGACGTTTGCATTTGGCAAAATTACTGCAAACCGGCGGCAACGTGCTGTTACTCGATGAACCGACCAACGACCTCGACGTCGAAACCCTGCGTGCGTTGGAAAATGCGATTCTGGAATTTCCGGGCTGTGCCTTGGTGATTTCCCATGACCGCTGGTTCTTAGACCGTGTCGCCACCCATATTTTGGATTACGGTGATGAAGGCAAAGTCACGTTCTACGAAGGCAACTTCACCGACTATGAAGAATGGAAGAAGAAAACCTTCGGCGCCGAAGCTGTGCAACCGCACCGAATCAAGTACAAACGGATTGCCAAATAACATTGTCTTCGATAGCAAAGTGGTTTTCGGTGGCATTTCGGTAGCAAAGTGGTACTTGGTTAGAGATAATTCAAAGACTTTGCGCCTTATTAGATAATTCGGTTCGACGATGATATTTACTATAAGGGAGGATTTTATATCCTCCCTTAATATTTAACTTCGATCAGCGTCAAAACCGCTCAACCCTACTTAAACATTGCAGCTTAACCGATGCGGCCTAGCCGCTGTCGGCTCAGATATTCCCTTATCAGATTATTGTGCGTTTACCACTCTGGTCGCGTTATCCAACAACGTTTGCGGAATGGTAACGCCTTGCAGTTGTCCGGCTTGCGGATTGAGGTAAAGATCCAAATCGTCCATTCTCGTGGTTTCCAAATCACTCACTTTCACGCCACGCAAAACCTGCGCCGCCATCTTGCCGGTTTCCACCCCGATATTGTATTGATTGGTTGCCAATGCCGCAATCGCACCACGCTCAACCGAGCCGAAATCCGCCGCAATCAACGGAATTTTATTTTCAACGGCGACTTTATACAGCGCATCATAAGCCGACACCACATTATTATCGGTCGAGGTGTAAATCACCTGCACCTTGCCGACCAAACTGCGCGCTGCGGTGCTGATGTCAATCGTGCGTTGCGCCGGCACCGCCAACACGCTGATTCCCTCTTTTTCCGCCGCCGCTTTCAACATCTCCAACACCGCGACCGAATTCGCTTCGCCCGGGCTGTACACATAACCGATCGTTTTGACATTCGGTACCAAGGTGCGGATCAAATCCACTTGCGGCTCCAACGGAATCTGATCGGAAACTCCGGCGACATTACCTGCATTTTTGCCCCATTGTTTGACCAATTTTGCCGCCAAAGGATCGGTGATCGCACTGAAAACCACCGGAATCTGGCGAGTTGCCGCCGCCACCGGCTGCGCACTCGGCGTGGTAATCGGAATGATCACTGCCGGATTGTCGCCAACGAATTTACGCGCGATTTGTCCGGCGGTGGCGGAACTGCCCTGCGCATTTTGGTAATCAATCTTAATCGTTTTACCGTCGACGAACCCCTCGTTGGCTAACTGATCGACAATCCCTTTGCGAATTTCCTCCAATGCCGGATGTTCGACAATCGTGGTAATCGCCACTTTCTGCGGCGCTGCCTCTGCCGCGATTGCGCCGTTCATCACTGCCAAACCGCCAAGTGCGGTCACGATTAATGCTTTTGCTGCCAATGTTTTTACCAATTTCATGGATAACGTCCTTTCCTCTCGTTATTTATCACAGACCGTACCACTGTACTAGTTTGCTAGTATAATCGTTTTTTGGATAAATTCAACGGCCGTTACCGCACTTTTCATAAAAAAGGACCGATCCCGACGCAATGTCAAGACCAGTCCTTTGCAGGGTACTCTGTCAGCGCTTACAAAATTTCACCGCTTGGCATATCCGGCTCTACGGCAGGGAGCACATCAGTCGAATAATAAACAGTCTCGTCAGCAAAACCGACTGTCGGGTTGTTATCCTCAAAAGCAGGTAATGTCGGCTCACTTTCGATCCGACTACTGCTACTGTTCAACATCGCCAACGACATATCATCAACCATCGACGAATCAAAATCCACCGTCGCCATCGATTCATTGTCAGCATTATAACTCACTAATACCATAAAAAAGATCCGACAGCCGCATTTCACCGTCCACCATTGGCAGGTTGCTTGAATTGATGGTTCTGTCCGCCGCTAAATCCGGCGTGGCAAAACTCTCGGTATTCAATGTATAGCTCAACGGCAAGGCATGATCAATATTGTATGCGTACGCAGAATTGTCCGAAGAAATCGGATTAATTTCCTCACTGACAAAATCGGCAACCGCACTTTCGTATGTTGGCAGCAAGCCGTCATGAGCCGAGTTCACGCCTCGCTCCGCCACAGGCTCATCATTTTCAACAGCAGAAATAACGGAGGAGTCATCTACCATAGGCAATGTACAAACCATATTCAAGTGCGGTTTATCACCGTCATCGGCTTGCGATACAGGCTCCACAGGTGAAAATTTTTCCTCCAGAATCCAGCGCATATCGGCAAAACCGTTGCTGACCATCGTACCGAGATTATCTGCCATATTTTCCCAAAAATCAGGGCGATCGCCGGCAATCAGCGCATGCTCAAAAATATTAGAACCGCTCAACGGTGCATAGGCCGCCGAATCCCCTTGCACCGAGCCATCCAAATCAAACAGCGTATCATTACGACTGTTTAAAATCCAATTAGGCATCATCGCCCACACTGCCTTTCCAGTATTGAACTCATTTTTCATAACAAAGTCCTTTAATCATTAAATAGATATAAAATCTCTGGTTATATCCCAACCAAAATAAAAACATGATGAAATAGTTTCAATTTGTTACTATAACCTAACAAGAGTAATTCTATCTCAATCGATCCAAGATTTCGCCGAAAATTACACAAAAAATAACTATTCACATTAAAAAAATAAATCATACGCTACTTTCAAATAAAAATGACATCAATTTTGTAGCATAAATACAACAAAATAAAAAACCTACTGATATTAATTGATTTTCACTACCACCTACTTCCAAGACAACCCTGTTATCAAGCCGAAGCAAAACCCAACTTGCACAAAAAATAGCAACAGGATAAAATCGCCGCTTGATTTATACCGCACTTGGTATAACCTGACCTGACATCAGACAAGAGAAATTTATGACCACTCAAACGAACTTTACTCCCGAACTGCTCTCTCCGGCCGGTTCGCTTAAAAATATGCGCTATGCGTTTGCTTACGGCGCCGATGCGGTGTATGCCGGACAGCCGCGTTACAGCCTGCGGGTGCGCAACAATGAATTTAATCACGCTAACCTGAAAATCGGGATCGATGAAGCTCACGCACTGGGCAAGAAGTTTTATGTGGTGGTGAATATCGCTCCGCACAACTCCAAACTGAAAACCTTTATCCGCGATTTGCAGCCGGTGATTGACATGAAGCCCGACGCACTGATTATGTCCGATCCCGGCTTAATTATGCTGGTGCGCGAGCATTTTCCCGAGATGGATATTCACCTCTCCGTACAGGCTAACGCCGTCAATTGGGCAAGTGTGAAATTTTGGCACCAAATGGGGTTGACCCGTGTGATTTTATCGCGCGAATTATCCCTTGATGAAATCGCCGAAATCCGTCAGCAAGTACCGGAAATCGAACTGGAAATTTTTGTGCACGGTGCGCTCTGTATGGCCTATTCCGGGCGTTGCCTGCTGTCCGGCTACATCAATAAGCGTGATCCGAACCAAGGCACTTGTACCAATGCCTGCCGCTGGGAATATAACGTGAAAGAAGGGCAAGAAGACGAAATCGGCAATGTGGTAAACCAAGTTGATCCAAGCCAACTGATTGATGTCAAAAATGTTGCACCGACTTTAGGCGAAGGGCAACCGACTGATAAAGTCTATCTGCTGACCGAATCACAACGTCCTGAAGAAGAAATGACCGCATTTGAGGACGAACACGGCACTTATATCATGAATTCCAAAGATTTAAGAGCGGTACAGCACGTTGAAAAGCTGACCGCACTTGGTGTGCATTCGTTGAAAATCGAGGGGCGTACCAAATCGTTTTACTATTGCGCGCGCACCGCACAAGTTTACCGCAAGGCGATTGACGATGCGGTTGCCGGCAAGCCGTTTGACGAATCGCTGATGCAAACCTTGGAATCGCTGGCACATCGCGGCTATACCGAAGGTTTTTTACGCCGCCATACCCATGATGAATACCAAAATTATGATTACGGCTACTCGATCTCCGAGCGGCAACAGTTTGTCGGTGAATTTACCGGCGTACGCAAAGCGGGCTTGGCGGAAGTGGCGGTGAAAAATAAATTTCTGCTCGGCGACGAAGTGGAGCTGATGACTCCGAAAGGCAATATCGTGTTTAAAATTAATAAGATGTTAAATCGTAAAAATGAAGCGGTTGAGGTTGCGCCCGGTGACGGTCATTTTGTGTTTTTAGATGTGCCGCAAGACATTGATCTAAATTATGCTTTGCTGATGCGCAATTTGGTTGACAGCACCACCCGCAATCCACATAACAAATAAATTCATCTTAAATTTAACCAAATATGTCATATTTGTTATTGATTTGTGAAATTTGTTGTGTATAATAGCGGCATACCCTAAAAAAGTATGACTCCAAATATATTTTGCCCTTCCTTGCGAAGGGCTTTTTTTTGCTTGCAATATGAGCAAACGCTACAGGAAAAGCGAAAATAGAATGGCCAACAATGGCGCGAAGATAAAGTTCGCCACGCGGATTTGGGTAATTTTCAACATATTCAGCGCAATGGCCAAAATCAGCAAGCCGCCGACACAGCTCATCTCGGCAATTGCCCGTTCAGAAAGATAAGGACTGATCAAGCTGGCTGTAAGAACGATCAAGCCTTGATAAAGTAGGATAGGAATAGCTGAAAATGCTACGCCGATCCCCATTGTCGAAGCAAAAACAATCGACACCATGCCGTCAATGACCGCTTTGGCATATAATGTTTGATGGTTGCCGGCCAAACCGCTTTCCAGCGAACCGACCATTCCCATTGCGCCGACACAAAACAACAGCGACGCATTGACAAAGCCTTCGGAAATGGACAACTGCCCTTTGCCGCGATTGATCTTCTCCTGCAACCAGTCGCCAAGTGCGGTCAATTTGTTATCAATTTTTAACCATTCGCCGATAATCGCGGCGGTGACGACTGATAACACAATAATAAAAATATTGCCGCCGCCCACCAGATTTTGTACTGCGACATACAACACACACAAGGCCAAACCTTGCAAAACGCTATCGATAATATGCGCTTTTGCCCTATTAGCCAGCAGACTGCCGAGAATGCCGCCGACAACCACCAGTATTGCATTCACGATCACGCCCGATAAAATCATAATCAGTCTTATCCTTTATAATTGTTGATAAACTTTCAGAGCGTAAGCATCGGACATGCCGGCGATATAATCGCAGATAACGCGCTTTTTATCTGGCTCGACCGCACTTTGCCAACGTTTTGCGGTATTTGGCGGCAGTAGGCGTTGCGGATCCGATTCGAAAATTTGAAACAATTCAGTCAAAATCCGCTGTCCTTTGTACTCGATCCGCTGGGTATCCACATGACAGATCACATATTGCCATACAAATTTTTTCAGCACCGTCAGCACCTCAACAACTTCCGGCGGCAGCTCGGCGTTGTAACGCAATAGCGGCTCTTGCAAATTGTGATTGATTTTCCAGCGGGCGGAAGTAATAAAATAGTTCACCAGCGCTCCAATCGCATTTTTGCGCTGGTAGTGGTGTTCGGAAAACAATTTGTCGCTCAGTTGGTCAATATTTTGTCGAATCCATAACGACTGACAGGCGCTCAGCTGCACATGCGCCTGTTGCCACTGTTGCAAACTGACCACGCCGACCACAATCGCATCTTCTAAATCATGCACCGCATAGGCAATGTCATCCGCCAGTTCCATAATGCTGCAATCCAAAGATTTATACACGGTTTTCAGGCTGTCTTGCGGCGTTTGGCGCGCTTGTTGAAAACGGCAGAATTCTTGTTTATCAACCGTACTCAGCGGCGCCAATAGCCAATCGAATACCGCCAAATCATCACGAAACAGCCCTTTGCCCGGTTTCCAGCTACGCATACTGATATAACGCGGATCACTCAAGTGCGGTTGCGGCTGGCATTTCGTATATTGCGGTGACGCTTGATCTAAAATCGTCGGGTATTTCACCACGCCCAAAATGGCTCGACGCGTTAAATTCATGCCAGCTTTTTCAGTATAGGGTTCCAGTTTGGTGATCAGCCGAAAAGTCTGCGCATTGCCCTCAAAGCCGCCGGCTTGCGCCATCATATAATTTAACGCCACTTCTCCGCCGTGTCCGAACGGCGGATGGCCGATGTCATGGGCAAAACAGAGCGTTTCGATCAAGCTGATCGGCGGTAACAACGGTTTCAACATTTTTTGCAGTTCATTTTCCGCTTTGTTTAGCGCCGCCGATAACGCCTGAAACGGCTCGATTAAGCTCAATTGCGCCGCCAAGCTGCTACCGATTTGCGCCACTTCCAAGGAATGGGTTAATCGCGTACGGTAAAAATCATTTTCGCCGACCGCATGAATCTGGGTTTTTGCCTGCAAACAGCGGAATGCAGCCGAATGCAGAATCCGCCCGCGATCCCGTTGAAACGGCGAACGGTGATCATGCTCGCGCTTCGGATCATCAATATAACGTTGTTTCCAATCTTTTTTAATTTGAATCGTCATAGCATTCCTTTTTAAACCGCACTTTTAGCCGTTCTTTCAACCGCACTTTCAACACCATTTTTTACCATAGGTTACCACGTCAATTCGTCTAACGCCCGCCCGAAGCTCGGCACGAATACCGCCAGAAAATACTGCATTTCTTCGCTTTTCCAATCCTGCATCAAATTTTCCAAGCGTTTCAAGGCCGGTATAAACTCCTGATTACCATGTTCCAATTCAGTACGGGCTTTGATATAGGCGCAGATCAAATCCGCCTGTTTCACAATATGTTTATCTTGTTTGCTGATCAGCTCGGCGCACAGCAACGGCGCAAACTCGGCTTGCAGATCCTGCGGCAGCAGCGAAAGCAGATGTTTTTCGGCGGCGATTTCAATCTGTTTATAGGCTTGGGTGATTTCCTGATTAAAATATTTCACCGGTGTCGGCAAGTCGCCGGTAAAAATTTCACTGCTGTCATGATACATCGCAATCAACGCGATCCGCTCCGGATTAACCGTACCGTTAAAAAATTTATTTTTAATCACTGCCAACGCATGCGCCACAAATGCGACCTGCAAGCTGTGCTCCGCTAAATTTTCTTTATCAATATTGCGCATTAACGACCAGCGCTGAATCAGTTTCAAACGATCCAGACAAGCAAAAAAATGGCTGGTTTTAGTATTGAACATACCGCATAAGTCCTCATATAAAAAAATCTCTCTTTGCAAGCTATATGTTATGCTGAATCAGGAATAACATACAGAAAAAAGAGAGATTATAAGCGTATTTTAAGTTATTAAATTTACTGAATGGAATAGACCGTAACCTCTACCCGTCGGTTAGCTTGGTCACAGGCTTCCCGCATTTTGGCATCCGACGGATTTCTGGCGGCGCAATTTTTTGCGATCAATTGTTGTGCGCCGTAGCCGGTCACTTCCATCGGGAATTGCACGCCTTCTCGCTGCAACAAATTAAGTACGGTTTTTGCTCGGTCTGCGGATAATTTTCGACTGACTTTCTGGCTCTCGCCGGGCGCACTGTGGCCACTGATTACAATATGACTGATTTGACGTTGATCCAAATGTTTCAAGTCTTTTGCCAGCTCCAGAATCTCGCTTTCGCCTTCCGGCTGCATACCGGCTAAATCGCCTCTGTTGGTTTGAAACAACGTTTTTGCCGACAAGGCGAAATTTTGCAAGACGGTTTTTTCACGACAGAAACTGGCCGGTGCGACTCGTGAAAGCGTCTGTTTCTGTACCGGCATGCTGAGAATCTCTTTTTCGCCAGTCGCCGCGTCAACCCGCTGAAGCTCAGGTTCCCCTTTTGGATTGGCGATGATTTTGATAAAACTGCTTTGTTGTGACGGAATCGTGTAATAAACCCCGTCACCTCTATCGATAAACTCATTATTGCTGCTAAAAGCCGTGCTAAACAGGTGCGTCTGTGCACATAACGAAACCGCTTTATAATGGTTCTCCAGCAATGATCCGTGATAATCGCCATCAACATATACATTCACTGCAGGTCCGCCAATCGCTCCGGCTTCGCGATAAAAAATGACTTGAGACTGATTTTTATCCAGCTTTTGGGCATTAAAAAAATCAGATGTGTATACCGACCATTTTTCAAATAATGCTGTCTGCTGCGCTTGCGCCACACCAACATTCCATGCCAACGCCATTACCAGAGGAGTAATGATTTTCTTCATATAAGACCTAAGTTTATTGTATTTATTAAGATATTTTATCGGATTCCGTGATCGGACAACTACGCCTACCATACCGATACTCATCTTCGCCGACACTATCATTTCAGCTATGACACCAAACCGCACTTTTCTTTTACAAGAATACTTCCTATAGCACGATCCATTCTAAGTTTTTATCACTTAGTTTCCAAGCAAAAATAACCCTTAAAGTGCGGTTTCATTCTCTTAGGTTTACAAAAACAGAGATTTCAAAAAGATGGCATTTCTTATCCATTACATTCCAAGGCTGAATCTAGACAATATTTTCTCAACGCCGCTGTTTTATTACGCTGATCCTTTGCTGAAAATCTTACGCCGCACCCAAACCGGATACGCTTGTGCGTTGCGTTGTCTTTTGGCATCGCTTTTTACAATGCTTTGCTGCACTGCCAACAATAAATTTTCTGCGATCTCGTCATAAGGTTGAACGGCACTGATAACCCGATTCGGCAGCAATTCCAGCATTTGTTGATCACCAAATGTGGCGATCGTCAATTGTGGCGGAATTCGCCCTTGTTGCTGTAACAACACCTGAAATACGCCTTGCAGCAGCGTCAGCGAAGTGATAAACAATGCGTCAGGCAGCTGGTTTTGCCGTAACCATTCACTGAACGCCGTCATCGCCGATTCACGGGTAAAGTGCGGTGCGTACAGATAATCCACTTGCAAAGTTTGCTGCTCGACGCTTTGGACGCTTTGTCGGAATCCGGCTTCCCGTTGTCGGCTGATCGGAAATTCTTGCCGCGCTCCAAAATAGAGAACCGATTTGGCATTTCCTTGCCGCAGCAACTGTTGCGCCAAATAACTACTGTCTTCCCTATCATGATACAAAATATTAATATCATTCACATTATTGGCCTTGCGGTCGAAACCGATAATGGGTACATCACTGCTCTGCCGATAAAAATCATCATCATCGGTCAAAGCGGTTGAGATCACCAAGGCATCAATTTTGCGCGCTAATAATTGCTTGGCACACTGCTTCTCGTTTTCCGGATCATCATTCGAACAAGAGATAAACAACTGATAACCGACTTTGCGGCACAGCGCCTCGAAACGCATTGCAATTTTGGCATAACTGATGTTTTCCAAATCCGGAATAATCAAACCGATCGTGTTGGTATGCCCGGCACGCAGCCCTGCCGCCACCGGATTCGGTTTGAAATTATGCTCATTCACCACCGCCATCACTTTTTCGATCGTGCGGTCACTGACCCGATGTTGCTTTGCCTTGCCGTTAATCACATAACTCACGGTGGTGCGCGAAACGCCGGCTAATTTTGCTACTTCGTCTAGTTTCATGGATATTTCCCTTAATACAACAAAATAGAAATAGAATACAACTTATCCAAATACACAAAACCGCACTTTCATTCACGATAAGTGCGGCTGGTTGCTTATTTCACACGCATTCCCGGGGTGGCGCCGTCGTCCGGTGACAGCACAAAGATTTCGCTGCCGCCCGGTCCAGCGGCGAGTACCATACCTTCTGAGACACCAAATTTCATTTTACGCGGTGCGAGGTTGGCAACCATCACGGTTAAGCGCCCTTCCAGATCTTCCGGTTTATATGCAGATTTAATCCCGGCGAACACTTGGCGGGTTTCGCTGCCGATGTCTAACGTCAACTTCAATAATTTATTGGCTTCCGGCACGGCTTCTGCTTTGACGATTTTCGCCACGCGCAGATCGATTTTGGCAAAATCATCAATTGAAATGGTCTCGGCAATCGGTTCAATGTTCGATTTTTCCGTTGTTTTTACTACTGTTGGCGGTGCTAACTGAGCATTTTCCACTTTTGACAACTCCACTAACTCATCAATTTGCTTGCTGTCTAAACGGCTGAATAGGGCTTTGAACGGGGCGATTTCGTGTGCCAGCAACGGCGTGGACAGACTGTCCCACGTCAGTTCAGTTTGTAAAAAGGCCTCCGCGCGTGCCGCCAGTTGCGGCAACACCGGTTTCAGATAACCGATTAAAATACGGAACATTTCGATCCCCATTGAGCAGATATGCTGCAATTCCTGATCTTTGCCCTCTTCCTTTGCCACCACCCACGGCGCTTTGTCGTCCACATATTTATTGGCTTTGTCTGCCAACGCCATAATCTCGCGGATCGCTTTGCCGTATTCACGGTTTTCAAAATAGTTGGCAATCGTTTCCGACGCTTGGCTAAACTCTGCCAATAATTGCGGATTTTCTAAGGTTGCCGCCAATTTGCCGCCAAAACGTTTCTGGATAAAACCGGCATTGCGCGAAGCAAGATTCACCACTTTATTGACAATGTCCGCATTCACCCGTTGTACGAAATCTTGCAGGTTCAAATCCAAGTCATCAATGCGGTGGCTCAGTTTGGCGGCATAGTAATAGCGCAGATATTCCGGATCAAGCAGTTTCAGATAGGTCGATGCCTGAATGAAAGTACCGCGCGATTTCGACATTTTTTCGCCGTTGACCGTCACATAGCCATGCACAAAAATATTGGTCGGTTTGCGGTAATCACTGCCTTCCAACATCGCCGGCCAGAACAGGCTGTGGAAATACATAATATCTTTGCCGATAAAATGGTACAGCTCGGTTGTGCTGTCTTTGTGCCAAAATTCGTCGAAATTCAAGCCTTCGCGATCACACAGATTTTTGAACGACGCCATATAGCCGATCGGCGCGTCCAGCCAAACATAAAAATATTTGCCCGCCGCATCGGGAATTTCAAAGCCGAAATACGGCGCATCGCGGGTGATGTCCCATTGCTGCAAACCGGCTTCGAACCACTCCTGCATTTTGTTCGCCACTTCTTGTTGCAACGAGCCGGAACGAATCCAACTTTTCAACATCGCCTCAAAACTCGGCAAATCGAAGAAAAAGTGTTCCGAGGCTTTCATCACCGGCGTTGCGCCGGACACCACCGAACGCGGATTAATCAGTTCGGTCGGGCTGTAGGTCGCCGAACAGACTTCGCAGTTGTCACCGTACTGATCTTCCGCTTTACATTTCGGGCAAGTGCCTTTCACGAAACGATCCGGCAAGAACATGCCTTTTTGCGGATCATACAATTGCGAAATGGTGCGGCTTTTAATAAAACCGTTGCTTTTCAGTTTAGTGTAAATCGCTTGCGACAAAGTGCGGTTTTCTTCGCTGTGGGTGGAATGGTAGTTGTCGAAACTGATGTTAAATCCGTCAAAATCCGCTTTATGTTCGCTTTTCACCTGTTCAATCAGCTGCTCCGGCGTAATGCCCAGTTGGTCGGCTTTCAGCATAATCGGCGTGCCGTGCGCATCGTCGGCACAGACAAAATGGATTTCATTGCCGCGCATGCGCTGAAACCGCACCCAAATATCCGCTTGGATATGCTCCAATAAATGACCTAAATGAATCGGACCGTTGGCATACGGCAGGGCGCAAGTCACCAAAATTTTGCGGGCTGAATTTGACATAATTAAAATTGAAATCCTTGTAGAAATATTTTATGGGATAAATAGGTGCAAATTTTAACGCAACACGGCTATTTTTACCAGTTGAACCGCACTTTGGCTACGTTAAAGCATATAGCGTCCCGACTTGGCTAAATCATGTAAAAATGCCAACATCGGCTGCATTTCGTTGGTTTCATAAAATTTTGTCATCTTGCGATCATAGCTACGTTTATTTTTTGCCGGAATACTGACGACCGGACAGCCCGACGACAATAAAAAACCGTTCATCATAATCTGTGCCGTGCGTTTATTGCCGTCGAAAAAAAATTGATAGCGCGCACAATTTAGAAACAACTTAAAGGCTTTGGTTTGCACATCATCTGTTAGTTGCTGAAATTCCGCCATCATCTGGTCAAACAACAAATCCAATTCCTCTGCTTTCGGCGGCGTGTAATGCTCAACCCCTGCAATATAAACTTGTCCGGTTCTAAAATGCCCGACCGATAACGCCTCGCCCTCTGCCAAAATTTTATTGAAATGGACAAAATTAGCTTTACTTAGAGTAAAGCTGTTATTGGCAATTTGACGGTGCAGCTCCTCCCAAGCGGCGGATACACGCAGCACTTGTTCTTGATCGCTTAATTTTCGCCCACCAACGGTAATCCCGTCCAATAAGGTTTTGACCTCCGGAAAGGTATAAGGATTGCCTTCTAATTTTGCCATATTGTAAACCAGCTCCGAGTGCATTCGACTGGTGGCAAATAGTAGCTCTTTTTTTGTCATCATTTTTTCCTCATCTAACCGCACTTATAATGCCATGCTTTTAGCCTTTCATAAACGCCGCAAACCGCACTTTCTTCATCTGTCCACTATTTTAACTTAACTCTTCCCGCCAAACATGATTAAATAGCACGGACGAATAAACTGAAAACATCTGTAACCTTATAAAAATAAAGGATTTATTATGGGACTATTTTCCTCTGCCACCGCATTGAGCGACACGCAAAAAAACCAGATTGAACAACTGGTTGCGGATTTTCGTGATCCAACCTTGCAAAAAAATCTGATTGAGCTGAAAGCATTAAAAAAAATCGAACTGGGTGGCGGCACGCTACGCCTTGAATTCACCCTGCCGTTTGCTTGGAACAGCGGCTTTGCACGCTTGAAAACCGCACTTGAGGCGGATTTACGCAAGATCAGCGGCGCAAACGAGATCCGTTGGCAACTGAATTATCAAATCGCCACCCTGAAACGCGCCAACAATCACCCTGCGGTCAACGGCGTGAAAAATATTATTGCCGTCACCTCCGGTAAAGGCGGCGTGGGCAAATCCACCACCGCAGTCAACCTTGCGTTGGCGCTGAAAGCGCAAGGCGCACGGGTCGGGATTTTGGACGCCGATATTTACGGCCCGTCGATTCCGCACATGTTAGGCGCAGAAGATCAACGCCCGACCTCGCCGGACAATAAACATATGGTGGCGATTGAAGCACATGGAATTTTTGCCAATTCCATCGGTTTTCTGATGCCTGCCGATAATGCCACGATTTGGCGCGGCCCGATGGCAAGCAGTGCGCTGAGCCAACTGTTGCAAGAAACCTGGTGGCCGGATCTGGATTATCTGGTAATCGATATGCCGCCGGGTACAGGTGATATCCAATTAACGTTGTCGCAACAGATTCCGGTGACCGGCGCGATCGTCGTGACCACGCCGCAAGATATTGCGCTGCTGGACGCAGTCAAAGGCATTGCGATGTTTGAGAAAGTGTCCGTACCGGTGTTGGGAATCATTGAAAATATGAGTGTACATATCTGCGCCAACTGTGGCCATCATGAAGACATTTTTGGTACGGGCGGCGCGCAAAAAGTGGCGGAAAAATACCATATTGCCGTGTTGGGGCAGATTCCGCTGCATATTCGTCTGCGTGAAGATCTGGATCATGGTACGCCGACCGTTGCCGCTGCGCCGCAAGATGAAATCAGCCAACACTTCCTGCAACTTGCCGAAAGCGTCGCCAGCCAACTGTATTGGCAAGGCAATGTGATTCCGGCGGAGATTATGTTTCGCGAAGTGAAATAATCCACGCTTGCATACCGCACTTTCGCCTTGATTTTTCAGGTTAAAGTGCGGTTTTCTATATTATACCTCTCACCATTACGGCACGGCCAACACCACACAATTGCATAAATCGTCACTTTCAAATTGGGTATGCTCGCCGGCAGACAGCCCCGGCACCGGGAATAAACGCACGGTCAGCGGTTTGTTTAAACGAAATGCCATCGTGCCGGTATCACGCATAATCGCGGTGATTTTTTCCAGCGGCGTATCGCCCTCAATCGGTACGGTGTCCAAACCGATACCGCACACGCTGCTGTAGGTCAGTAAAGCACGGATATCGAATTGTTGCCGGCGTGTGGCTTCTGCCAAACCTTGATCTTCAGTTACCGCCAGCATTAAACCGGAAAAACCGACCGCTTCGACGTTATCCAGCGTTTTAAAGACCCGGGTCAGTAACGCCGACGCCTCGATCGTGCCTGCCGCCCCGAAATACGGCACGCCCAGCAAGCGATAAACCTCAACCATTGAACGGCAATTTTTCGACGGCGCAGCGGAAGTATCCATACCGGCAAAACGCCAGCCGCTGTCCACTTTCGCCAGTTTGACACACTCGTTCACCTGATCAATATGATATTGCAAGGCATTACGCATTGCCTGATAAGCCTGTTGTAAAAAATCGGCGTGGGCTTGTTGTTCCCGTGCGGATTGAATGCTCTCCAATGCCGCCGCCAATAAATCCGGCGTTTCCAAACCGATGACAAAACAGTTACCCAGCTCGCTGCGGTGATAACTTGCGGAAAATAGGGAATCAACGGTTGGCAGTTAAAATTGACCGTGAAGTTAAAATTGCCCTCGCCGCGCGGGGTAATCGCTGCAATTTTCTGTACCGCTTCCGCGCAGTGGCTAATCTGTTGGTTATCCAAAAAGCCGTATTCATCAGCGGCAATATTGACACAGGCGTTGCATAAATCGCCGTAATCTTTGATTAATTCCGGCAGCAACGCAATTTCCGCGGAGGTTTTCGCTTCGCCAATCGCGAAACGGATCCGCAAATCTGAGTCTTGATTCAATTGCAACAACATCGCCTTGATCTCCGCCAAGCCTTGCTTTGCCGTCTCCACGCTGCTGATATTTAAATATTCGGCAAACGGATTGGTCACAATCCGGATTGACTGCACCTGATAACCCCGTTGCTGCAACGACTGCGCCAAGCTATCACATTGTTTTTTCGCTGCGGCAAGTGCGGTCTGCCAAGTATCGGGATTCGCGGATAACGTGGTAAACGTCGTGACCGCGCGCACGCGGCACAATTCGGTTGAAGTCAATGGCATCGGTTTTTCTCTTTTTGTAAATGAATTGTAACATTTATAGCAATAATTGATTGTTAAGACAAGAAAAAACCCGTTATCACTTAAGATAACGGGTCTGTAAATTCAGCTATAAACTAGGTCGCCAACGCTTCCTGTTGCAAATGTTTGATATGCCGGTTGATTTCTGACATTACACCGAATTTGCGTAAATTTTTCACTTTGGGCAGTACGATTTTGCCTTGCTCGAATTCAAATAATCCGACACCACGGATAAAAAAAGTACCGGAAAAAAGAATTTTGACATAACGGGCGATTTGAAAAGGATTGTAGCGTTGAAATACTCTGACTTGCATAATATCTCCTACGGATTTTGCTAGTTTATTTTCTTATTGTTTTGTATCTTGCTGTTTTGCATTCTGCACTACGTTGGACTACTAAAATGAACGTTGGTTCATTTTTTATTTTATACAAAAAGAGCGGTTAAATCTCATTGATTAACCGCTCTTTTTGAAGTGGATCACACTATTTTATCAACCTGTTATTTCAGCGCGCGCCGTGCTTTGACCGCACTTGCCAAATCGCGTAAAACCTGTTCACTATCTGCCCAACCTAAGCAGCTGTCGGTGATACTTTGTCCGTAAACCAACGCTTTATCCGCCACTAAATCTTGGCGACCTTCCACCAAATGACTTTCGATCATCACACCGAAAATTTGGTTCGAACCGTTGGCAATTTGGTTACAAACATCGGCAGAAACATCAAGTTGTTCCTTGAATTTTTTATGGCTGTTGGCATGGCTGAAATCGACCATCACATGTGCTTTTTTGCCGGCTTTAGCTAAGGCTTGGCACACTTCCGCCACCGATTGCGCATCGAAATTGGTATTGTTGTCGCCGCCGCGCAAAATGATATGGCAATCATTATTGCCTTTGGTGGTGACAATCGCCGAGTGTCCGAATTTAGTGACGGACAAGAAATTGTGCGGTGCTTCCGCCGCGCCGATTGCATCGAGCGCAACCCGCACGCTGCCGTTGGTGGCGTTTTTGAAACCCACGCCGCAAGACAGCCCCGAAGCCAGTTCGCGGTGTACTTGCGATTCGGTGGTTCTTGCGCCGATTGCGCCCCAGCTCATAAAATCCGCCACATATTGCGGCGTGATCATATCCAAAAATTCGCCGGCTGCCGGCACGCCCAAATCGTTAATATCCGACAACACTTTGCGCCCAATACGCAAACCGTCGTTGAGTTGATAGCTGTCGTCCAGATACGGATCGTTAATCAAGCCTTTCCAGCCAACGGTGGTACGCGGTTTTTCAAAATAGACGCGCATGATAATTTCCAATTCCCCGCTTAATTCGGCGCGCATTTGTTTAATTTTTTCGGCATATTCCAATGCCGCTTGCGGGTCGTGAATGGAGCAAGGCCCGATAATCACCAGCAAACGATCATCATTACCGTGGATAATCTCATGCGCTTTTTGACGGGTGGATTCAACGGTTTGCACCGCCACATCACTGGCCGGATATTTCTCCAACAACGCTACCGGCGGCAGTAATTGTTGAATATTGGCAATGCGTAAATCGTCGTTCTTATACATCGTGTTGTCCTTAATTCTAAGCAAGAGAGCAAAAGTAAAATTTTATTCAACATATTGATTAATCTATCGATATTTTTGAATTTTCATTGTAGGGACGGATTAACTATCCGCCCGAACCGCACTTTACGCTAATCTACAATCAATTAAATGCTTATACCGAGCTTCGCAAACGGGCGGATAGTTAATCCGCCTCTACTTACTTAGCCGATTCATCAGTAAGTTAAAAATCTGTGTCGAGTCTAACATTTATTTTTGTACTAGTAAACTAGTTCATTGATACATTATCCGTTAATAACTGCTCAACACTTTCGCCGGCTGCAATTTTGCCGCCCGTGCCGCCGGATAAATACTGGCAAGCAGACTTAATATCAATGCCGACAACAATACTAAGCCGACATCTGTCCAGTGTAACTCACTCGGCAAGAAATCAACAAAATAGATGCCGTCGGATAAAATTTGGGTGTCCAACAGCGCTTCAATTGCCTTAATAATATCGGTCAGATTCAACGCCAGCAGCACTCCGAGTACAATCCCGTACAGGCAGCCTTTCATGCCGGACAGCAGACCGTAGCTGATAAAAATCCGACGGATAAAACCGCTGTTTGCGCCCAAAGTGCGCATAATCGCAATATCGCCCTGCTTGTCTTTCACCGCCATAATCAGCGTTGATACAATATTAAAGCACGCCACGCCGATCACCAATACCATCGCAATATACATCACGCTGCGGATCAGCTGAATATCACGGTACATATAGCCGAATTTGCCGAGCCAACTGGTGGCGGTTAGTTGCTGCGGATAATCAATCAAACTGCTGTAATCCATTTGGTTGACCTGAAACGGATCGTGCAGCGCAATTTCAATGCCAATCGCTTGCTGTGCCGTCATGCCGACATATTCGCGTGCGGTTTCAATCGGCAACAAAGCAAAGCTGTGATCCAGTTGTCCGTCCAAGCGCAGAATACCACTGATCGGTAAGCGAAAACGTTTCGGCTGACTGCTGCCGAGATTGTCACCGGCTTGCGACAATAATAGCGACACCGAATCGCCAACCTCAACCTGCAACTCTCTGGCGATCGCTGCGCCCAGAATCAGACCGGATTCAGGGTTAAAATCTGCCCATTGCCGATCCTGCACAAACTGCCCGATTACACTGACTTGATCCTGCAACGATTTTTCCACGCCACGCAACTGCACCACTTTCAAACGGCTGCCGTTTTCGACAAGTGCAGTGAAACTGACATAGGGCGCAATGCCTTTGACAATCGGCTGCGAATCCAGCCGTTGTGCCAACGTTTGCCAATTTTGCAGATAACTCGCTTGGTTGTCGCTTTGATAGGCGTTGATTTCAATATTCGGCACTACCGCCAACACCCGTTGCCGCAATTCGCGTTCAAAACCGTTCATTGCACTCAAGCCGATAATCAGCACCGCCACACCCAATGCGATACCAATCGTGGAAAATGCCGAAATCAGACTGAGCAAGCGGTTGCTTTGTTTGCCACGCTGGTAGCGCCAAGCGATAAAAAACGGAATATTCATCTGACTTCCTCTATTCGGCACGCAACACGCCGTCTTGCATCACCATGCGGCGTGAGAGTTTATTCGCCAGATTCATATCGTGCGTGACCAGCAAAAAGCCAATTTGCTGCTCTCGGTTCAATTGTTGAATCAGTTCGAAAATGCTGTCGGTGGTTTTGCGATCCAAATTGCCGGTCGGTTCGTCCGCCAGCACCAGCGCCGGACGGTTGACCAGCGCGCGCGCAATCGCCACCCGTTGCCGTTCGCCGCCGGAGAGCGCGGAGGGACGGTGCGAAGTGCGGTGTGACAATCCGACCGCACTTAGCATCTGTTCGGCGCGATCTTCGGCTTCGTTTTTATTGTGTTTGCCGATCAGCAGCGGCATCATCACATTTTCCAGTGCGGTGAAATCTGCCATAAGGTGATGGAATTGATAGACAAAACCTAAATAGCGGTTGCGCAATTCCGCCAATTTGTTCGCTGACAGTTTGAACAAATTTTCGCCGTTCAGCACCACTTCGCCGCTGTCGGCACGATCCAGACCGCCCAATAAATGCAACAAGGTACTTTTGCCCGAGCCGGAACTGCCGACAATCGCCACCAGCTCGCCGGCTTGCATCGAAAAACCGACCTGTTTCAACACTTGGGTCTGATTGTCGCCCTCTTGGTAGGATTTGCTTAAATCGTGGCACGCCAAAAGTGCGGTTGCTTGTGTTTCGCTCATAGTTTATCTCGATTATTCATAACGTAAAGCATCGGCAGGCTCGATTTTTGCCGCCCGATAGGCTGGATACAAAGTAGAAAGCAGGGTTAAGATCAGCGTCGCCACCACGATTAGCGCCAATTGCGTGCCGTCAAACAGCACCGGCAGCTGCACGCCGCCGCTTGCAACCAAGGCGATAATACCGTTAATATTTTGCGCCGCCAGCAGCCCCAGACCGCAACCGACTAAAGTGCCGATCAGCCCGACCAATAAGCCCTGAAAAATAAAAATCTGCATGACTTGGCTTTTTTTCATGCCTTGCGTTTGCACAATCGCAATTTCGCCCTGTTTGTCCAGCACCATCAAGCTCAACGAGGTGACGATGTTGGCAATCGCCACCACGATAATCAAGCCGATCAGCAGTCCCATCATATTTTTTTCCATTGCCACCGCTTGGAAAAATTCGCCTTTCTGCTCGCGCCAGTCGCTGATTTTCCATTCGCTTGGCGGAAAATAGTCCGCCAGTTCGGTAATTTTAAACGGATCGTCAAGAAACAGCCGCACGCCCTGCACCTCGTTCGGCGCAATACGCAACAAACGCCCGACATCTTGGATATTGGCATAGACTTGGCGTTGATCGTTGTTCATGCCGCTATTGAGAATAGCGGAAACGGTAAACAAGCGCTGCACCGGCACGCGTCCGAACGGCGTATATTGGCTGTTCGCCGCCAACATCACCCGCACTTTGTCGCCGACGGTCACTTTCAGCTCCTGCGCCAGATCAGCGCTCAACAAAATATGGTAATCGCTGGGGGCTAAAATTTGCGTTAACGCTAAATTATCGCTAGCCAACATCGGATCATCCGACACATCGGAAATGCCGATAATCCGCGCTGCGCCAATGCCGGTTGCGCTTTGTAAAATCACATCGCTGGTGTTGATCCAAACCGCACTTTGCACAAATTCAGGCGGTGGCTGACTAAATTCAAAATCCGCCGGCAAATTGCCCTCTAGCGGTTGAATCACCGCATGCGGCAAGGTGCTGAGTACGTTTTCTTTTTGCTGTTGCTGTAAACCGTTCATCACCGACAGCACAATCACCAACGCCATCACGCCCAGCACAATACCGATGCTGCCAAGCCAAGTGACGATCCGCCCGAAACGATCCGCACTTTTAGATCGCCAATAGCGCCACGCAATAAACAGCGGTACATTGGTTGCCATTATTCCGCCTCTTTAAGTTTGGTTTTTAGGCGTTCAATCTCTTCCGTCATGCCGCCCTGCTCACGCTCAAGCGGTTGGCAAATCGCAAGGGCTTTGGTCAGATACGCTTTACCGCCGAAAGATTCTGCGTAAACTTCCGCCAAATGGAATTGCGCTGCGAGATCGTCCTGATTCGCTGCTTGCTGATACATCATCTTCTTTACCGTATAGGGCGGAAAACCCCGCCCCTGCTCTTTTCTATTTTTATGCTTCTTTTACTTCAACGTTGCCGCAAACTGCTCAATATTATCACGCACTTTGCCGACCAGAATTTCAACCGCAGAATCCGCCGCCCACGCGATATGCGGCGTCACCAGCAGATTTGGCAATACTTTTGCCGCTTCCATCACCACATTGCCTTTCTCCGGCGGCTCTTTGATCATCACATCAATCGCCGCACCGCCTAAATGACCGCTCTTTAACGCCGCCACCAAGGCATTTTCGTCCACCAACGGCCCGCGTCCAGTATTGATTAAAAACGCGCCTTTTTTCATTAACGCCAAGGTTTCTGCGTTGATTAAATTTTGCGTGGTCGGGGTGAGCGGACAATGCAGCGTCACGAAATCCGCTTGCGCCAGCACCTCATTAAACGGCGTATAACCGTCACGACAGGTGGTCGCATCTTTGTGCTCGGCATACAATACTTTCATGCCGACCACACTTGCCAAACGCCCCACTTCCGTGCCGAGATTGCCTTTGCCGAAAATGCCGATCACTGAATTGCGCACGTCGGTTAACGGATAATCAAAATAGCAGAACTGTTTGTTCTCCACCCAACGATCCGTCAGTTGATCGCGATACCAGCCCATTAAACTGTGTTTCAGCGCAAAAATCATGCCTAAAACGTGTTCCGGCACACATACCGACGAGTAGCCGGCAACGTTTTTGACGCTAATGCCCAGCGCTTTTGCCGCCTCTAAATCAACATTATTCGTACCGGTCGCGGTGACGGCAATCAGTTTTAACTGCGGCAACTGCTGCATAAGCGCTTTGTCAATCACCACTTTGTTGGTCACAGCAACATCGGCACCCTGCAAACGTTCAAGGGTTTGCTGCGGATCAGTTGCTTCGTAAGCCACCCATTCATGCTCGATATTCGGGCGCGGAATCGGAATGTGTTTCGGTAGGGAACTGCTGTCTAAATGGACGATTTTTAGCATAGGTCACTCGCTTCTCTTGGTTGAAATAATGTAGTTGAAATGGTGCCGTTTAAATAATGCGGCTTACATCACTTTTGCAATAACAATTTAATAACATTGAAATAACAAAAGGTTGTGATAAACAATATCACAACCGCACTTTGACCGATAGTGCTAATGAATCGAATATTCCTGCACCATCGCTCCGGTGAGTTGATCACGCAACAAATCGGAAGTCGGATCGTCCGGACAGTGTTCGACAAAATAGTCGAAATCCGCCAGCGCCGCATGAATACAATCCATGCTCGCCAACACCAAACCGCGATCACGGATTTCATACGGGTCGTTCGGTTGACGGCGCAAACACCACTCGATCAGACGCAATGCTTCACTGCCCCGCCCTTCGCGAATCAAGGCATTTTTGACACTTTGTACGAAACGCTCCTGCAAAATTTCGCCGTCCGCCGGTGCCAAATCCTCGCTATCGGGGGATAATCCGAAGCCGATATAGCCCTCGACCCATTTATCCAAGGTATCATGAAAGACATATTTTCCGTCCCACGGATTGATAAATGCCGTTTCATTGTCAACATCGGCACGCAAGAGTATTTGGGTCGGAAAATTGACCGGAAAGAGCGGTAAGCTCAGGCTCTCCGCCAAATACAGTACCAACGCGCTTAAAGTGCAGACGCTTCCGCTGTGTTCGTCCAACAAGCGATCGATCAACATCTTGTCCGCTTCGAAATGGTTATTCCGGTTGCAGTGAAAGCCCCATTCGCCGTAAACCAATTGTAGTAATTGGTGAATTTGCGCTTTCGGGCTCCGGGTATCGTCAATCGCCAAGCGCGCTTTGCGCACCATATGCCCCAATCTGCCCCAAACGCTACTGGTTTTCGGCGCATCGTTAATCACTTTGTAAACCTCGATCATTCTCACCATCAAGGCTTTTTGCAATGCCCGTTGTTCCGTCGTTAATCTCGCCATGGTCATTCTTCCTGTTTTGATAAAGCGCTGCGTGCCAAACTCACCCGTTCATTATCAGCGTAATCGCGAACGGTTTCAATCTGTTGCCAACCATATTTTTGGAATAAAGACCGCACTTTTTGTGCTTGCTGCCAGCCGTGTTCCAATAATAACCAACCTTGCGGCTTCAAATAGGCGGACGCGCGACCGATAATCCGTGCTAAATCCGCATAGCCGTTTTCTTCCGCTACCAGCGCCGAGTGCGGTTCAAAACGCACATCGCCCTGTAACAAATGGTGATCCGTCGGATCAATATAGGGCGGATTGCTGACAATCATATCAAAGTGCGGTATCGGCGCCAGTTGCTCAAACCAATCGCTGAGCAAAAAAGTGACGTTTTCAATACCGTTCAATTGTTGGTTTTCCTTTGCCAAATCGACCGCTTGCGGAATTTTATCCACCCCTGTCACATGAACGCTACAATCTTGTTTCACGGCAGAAAGCGTTTTTGCCAATGCCAATGCGATAGCGCCGGTTCCCGTGCCCAGATCCAGAATACGGTATTGTTTGACCGCACTTTGCCTAATCCGTTCACTGGCAAGCGCCAACGCTTTTTCCACCAGAATCTCGGTATCCGGACGCGGAATCAGGGTATGCGGCGACACCTTTAATTGCAACGACCAAAACGCTTTTTCGCCTAAAATGTATGCCATCGGCTCACCGTTGATACGCCGCTGTAAAAGTGCGGTCAAGCGTTGCCGTTGTTCAGGAGGCAATTCGGTTTCGCCGAATGCCATAATCGCAGCCCGATTGCGACCGCTGACGTGCTGCAATAATAACTGCGCATCCAGTTTCGCACTTTCGCTCGCTGCCAATTGTGCGCACGCAACTTCAAGCCATTGTTGATAAGTCATGCGTTTGTTTAAATCCATTTTATTTGGTTTAGCATAGGGTTTGTTGGTATTTGTTTATAATTTGCGCCATAAACTATTTTTCGCCGATACAAGACAAAAGTCGTGAAGTTTAGTCATTCTAAACGAGCGGCTTTTGACACTTTTTGACGCTTTTTGACGCTGTAGTAGCGAAGTAGTAGCGAAGTAGTGGCGAAAAAGAGTCATAGTCCGCGGATTGTATTTACACTCGAATCACTAAGGCACCCGTGGCACTGCTGCCAACAGTTTGAACGTATCTGGAACCTAACAAGCGAAACACGACACAAATAATCCCAATACCGCTGAAAATATAGAGTACGCTATCAATTAATTCACGCAACAAATACTTTCCGATAGGTAATTTTTGTAACGTATTCTCGTCAACTACTCTGATACCGAATAACTTTTTGCCGACTGATTGGGAAAAACATGCCATAAAGAAAAATTGGATTGAAAAATAGATGACCAATGCGTTGATACCAATTTCTGAGTCTGGCAAAATTTGGTTTAAGCCGATCACTATCGCAATGTAAATCAAAAGATTCGTCGTCACTGCCAATAATCTGTTAACCCCTTTGGCAACATAGCGGTAATGATCTATATCCGCCGTATGGCTTGTAACTGTTGCTGAAACTGCGTTAGCGGCAGTATCTGCAACGGTTGCAGAAACAGCGGTTGCAACAGTCGTTGAAACAACCGCTGAAGGCGTCGATAAAGCAGAAGAACCAGAAAATTCGTTGCCTAAAGACAACTCTTTCGGATCTTTTTTGCTTTTTGTGCTTTTTTTGGGATTTTCAACTAGCATTTTTTTACCAAAATAACGGCTAACCTTGTTCCGACAACGCCGCCAGTTGGTCGGCTTGGTATTCGGTGATAATCGGTTGGATTAATTCTTCCATTTTGCCGTTCATCACTTCGTCCAAACGGTACAACGTCAGGTTGATACGGTGATCCGTCACCCGCCCTTGCGGATAGTTATAAGTACGGATTTTGTCGGAACGGTCGCCGCTGCCGAGCAAATCACGGCGCGTGCTGGAGACTTCCGCCGCACGCCGTTCCTCTTCCGCTTTCACAATCCGCGCCGCCAGCACCGACATCGCTTTGGCTTTGTTTTTATGTTGCGAACGTTCGTCCTGACACTCGACCACAATGCCGGTTGGCAAGTGGGTGATCCGCACCGCGGAATCGGTGGTGTTAACGTGCTGTCCGCCCGCACCGGAAGAGCGGTAGGTATCAATTTTCAGATCAGACGGATTGATCTCCGGCAATTCCGATTCCGGCAATTCCGGCATCACTGCAACGGTGCAAGCGGAAGTGTGAATCCGCCCTTGCGATTCGGTTTTCGGCACGCGCTGCACCCGATGTCCGCCCGATTCGAATTTCAGTTGTCCGTAAACACCGTCGCCGCTGACTTTCATGATGATCTCTTTATAACCGCCCTGCTCGCTTTCGTTGGCACTCATCACTTCCACCCGCCAGCGTTTAAGTTCGGCATAACGGCTGTACATTCTGAACAGATCGCCGCTGAAAATGCCCGCTTCATCGCCGCCGGTGCCAGCGCGGATCTCCAAGAAGCAGTTGTATTCATCGTTCGGATCTTTCGGTAATAACAGCACTTGCAGTTGTTGTTCAACCTGTTCGATTTCGCCGCGCGACTCTTCGATCTCTTCCATCGCCATCTCGCGCATACTCGGATCGTCGAGCAGCATTTGCGCTTCTTCCAAATTGCTTTGCAACTTGTTCCAACGGCTGAAACACTGCACCACATCTTCCAGTTGCGCATACTCTTTGGAATAGGCACGGAATTTGTCTTGATCGTTAATCACGCTCGGATCGCCCAGCAGGGCTTGCAGTTCCTCGTAGCGCTCTTGTAAATTTTCCAATTTGCTAATAATGGACGGTTTCATTGGATTTCCTAAACTGTGTAAAAATTTGGGCTATTTTAGCCGAAATAAAAAAGAAATGCTGATCAAAATCAGTCAATTGAAACAGGAAAACGGCTAATTTTCGTGTTCTGCGGCGGCATCGACGATGCCAAGTGCGGTTGAAAAGTGCTGCAAACCCTCGCTATCACCGGATTTCACCAAACCTTGAATCGCTTGGGTCGGTGCGTGCAACAAGCGGTTGGTGAGCTTGTAACTCAACTCCTGCAACACTTTTTCCTGATCTTGCCCCTGCTGAAGTGCGCTCAGGGCTCTGCTTAACAACGCTTGCCGTGTTTCTTCCGCTTGATTGCGGTATTTACGGATCAAATTCGATGACTGGTGCAATTTCAACCAATGGAAAAAATCTTGGCTCTCTTGCTGAATAATTTGTTCCGCCTGTTCGGAAGCTTTTTGCCGTTGCGCCAGATTATGCTGAATAATGTGTTGCAAGTCGTCCACGCTGTAATGATATACCGCGTCAACCTCCGTGACTTGTTCTTCCACATCGCGCGGCACGGCAATATCAATAATCAACATCGAGCGGTATTTGCGCTGTTTTTGCGCCTGTTTCACCATTTCCGCCGTAATCAGCGGCTGTTCGCTGGCGGTCGAGGTGATCACAATATCGGCACGATTCAACCCTTGCTGCAACTGCTCCAGCGGCAACAGTTCCATTGCGCCGACCCGTTCGCTCAATTCTTGCGCACGGCTCAACGTGCGGTTGGCGATAATAATCTTTTCCGCTCCTTGTTGGAACAAGTAACGGCTGACCAACTCGATGGTTTCGCCTGCACCGACCAGTAAAATCGTCAGCGGTTGCAGCGAGTCGAAAATCTGTTTCGCCAGACTGGTCGCCGCATACGCCACCGAAACCGCACTTCCGCCGATGTCGGTTTCGCTACGCACCCGTTTGGCGGTGGCAAAGGTTTTTTGGAATAAACGTGAAAATTCGCCGCTGAGGTTTTGCCGATAGACGCTTTCGCTGGCTTGATAGGCTTGTTTCACCTGCCCCAAAATTTGCGGTTCGCCCAAAATCAGCGAATCCAAACCACAGGCAACGCGCATTAAATGGCGGGTGGCGGCAGAATTTTGCGCCAGATAGAGATTGTCACGCACTTGATCCGCACTCAGCCCGTGAAACTGCACAAACCACTGGATAATCTGCTCCAACCATTGCTGGTTTTGCGCACTCTCCTCTTGCGGCGAGATGTGGCGGTTATGCAAATATAACTCGGTACGGTTACAAGTGGACAGCACCACCGCACTTTCCGCCAAATCCGCCTGCTGAATCTGCTGCAACGCCGACAGCCGCTTTTCATCACTGAAAGCGACCTTTTCGCGCAGCTCGACCGGTGCGGTTTTGTGGTTAATGCCAAGTGCCAATATTGCCATAACGGAAACAGCCTACCTATTTCGGGTAGGTTTTTTATAAATCCTTTATTCATAAAAGAAAATCGTCGTCATAATAACAATGATCAGGACGACGAAAAGAGACTGGCATTTTAATAAATTGTTATAGATTGAGCAAACCGAATCGAAGGTTATTTTGATTCAGCCCCGATTTTTTATCTATTATTGCAATAGTTTTTACTGCGACGACGCTTCGGCTTGCCAACCGCCGCCAATCGCTTTGTACAGATTTAACAGGTTTTGTCCGGCGGCCAACCGCACTTTCAGCAGATTTTGCTGATAATCCAATGCGTCCAAACGCGCCCGCAAAGCAACGTCCAGAGTTTTATCGCCGTAACGGAACAATTTTTCCGAATCCTGTGCTTGCCGTGCGGCTTTTTGCTGTGCGTTGCTTAACCAGCGCAGCTGGTTTGTTAAGGCAAACTGTGCCTGATAACTGCTGTCCACTTCGGCTAATGCCTGCAAAATAGACTGATCATATTGCAAAAGTGCGGTCTGCAAACGCGCGTCCGCCGCCTGAATATTGGCGTCGATCCGTCCGGCGGTGAAAATCGGCAGCTGTACGCCGACACTGCCCAAGCCGCCCCACCCTTTCAACGCCGGCAAGTCGCCGTCCAGCTCGATCCGTCCGGTTTGCCATAAAAACTGAATATCAAAACGCGGCAGCAGATCCGCTTTGGCACTGGCAAGTTTGGCGGCATACGCCTGTACCGCGGCGGCATTGGCACGAATATCCGGTCGTTGCGCTAACAGACTGCCGGGTTGCTGCCCTTGCGGCGGTTGCGGCAAACGTTGTAGCAGATTGGCTTGCTGCATTTGCTTGATATCGAGTTTAAAGCCTTGCGGCACTTGCCCGATCAGCACCGCAATACTGCGTTGATACGCCTCGAACTGTGCCGGCAATCCGGCTTGTTGTGCCTTTAATGCGTCAATTTTAGCGTTGATTTCGTTCACTTCGTAAGCATTGACTTGCCCCGCCTCGAAACGTCCGCCGATATAACGCTGCAACTGCTGCAGAGTGGTTAAAGTGCGGTTGAGAATCTGCTGCTGTTGCAACACACTTTGGGCACGCAAATAGTGATCGGCAATTTCACTGGCAACCAGCATTTGCGTACCGTAAACCCGTTCTTGTGCGCCCAATTCGGCATATTTGGCGGCATCGGCATCACTGCGTTTTTGTCCGAAAATATCCGGTTCCCAAGAGGCGGCTACACCGCCTAGCACGGCATGACCTTTGGCAGAGAGATCGCTCCCCAACAACTGGCGGGCTGTCGGCGAAAGATTGTTGTCGATTTCCGTGCGCTGTCCGCCCAAAGTGCCGCTCGCGCCTACTTGCGGTGCTAATTCCGCCCCCGCTAATGCCGAGATCGCCCGCGCTTCCTGCAAGCGGCTCTGCGCCATCGCCAAATCAAAATTTTGCTGCAATCCGCGTTCAATCAAGGCACTTAATTGCGGATCACGCCATTGCTGCCACCAGCGGCTGATTTGTTGGCTGCCTTGCGCCGCGGCGGTCTGTTGATATTGCGTCGGGAGATCGATTTTAGAATCCAACGCCACCTGCGTACTGCTGCAGGCGGTTAAAACCAGCGGAAGTGCGGTCAATATCCAATAACGCGTTTGCATAATCTGATCCTTATCATTATTTATCCGCTGATTACCGATTAGTTTTGTCTTGCCAACATCGAGCGGAAACGCACAATCGCCAGCGTGACAAAGCCGGCGCCCATCACCGCCATAATCAGCAACCGATGCCAAACCGTTTCCCAGCCGGCACCACGAAACAACACGTCCTGACTGATCGCCACAAATTGGGTCAACGGCGAAAACAACATGATGTTTTGCACCAGCGGCGGCATACTTTCAAACGGCGACGTGCCGCCGGAAAGCAGGTAAAGCACAATATAAACCGGCAGGCACAGCAGGCTGAATTGCGGCATGGTCGGTGCCTGAGTCGCCAAAAAAAGCCCTAATCCCGCCACCGAAAACAGGTAAACCGCCTCGCTAAAGGCAAACAACCAAAGCGAACCGTTAATCGGCGCGCCGATGAGTTTATGCACCACAAAATAGAGCGACAACATCGCCGCCACCAAAATCACCAGACTATTCGCCAAAATTTTGGAAAACGCAATTTCACTGGCGGACACCGGCATCACCAGCAAATGTTCAATCGTGCCGTGTTCGCGCTCGCGAATCACCGCCGCGCCGACCAAAATCAGCGCCAGCAAACTGGAATTGCCGGTGATTTGCGTGGTCGGCATAAACCATTCGGTCAATAAATTGCTGTTGAACAACACATTAATCACCGGTTCGAACGGCATAAACTGTTCGCCGTCGGCAACTCCCAAAAATTGGTTGATTTGGCGGTTGAGAATCTGATTCAGATAATTCGCCCCCACGCCGGCCTGCGTCATCGCCGTTGCGTCCACCAACAGTTGCAATTGCGGCTGCTTGCCTGCCAATAAATCGGCGGCAAAATTCGGCGGAACGGTGATCACGAAAATATAGTCGCCGCTATCCATGCTCGAATCGATTTGATCAGCGTTGATCTCCACAACCCGCTTAAAATAAGGCGGCAAAATCGCATCGCGCAACTGGTAAGAAAGCGCCGAGTGATCTTGGTCGAACACCGCCACCGAGGCGTTTTTCACTTCGGTGGTCACGCTTTTACCGATCGAATAAATGGTAAAGGTGAACATAATCACCACCAGCCCGATCAAGGTGACATCGCTGAATAGGCTGCGCAGCTCTTTAATCGACAAATAATAGACGTTTTTTAACCATTGCATACTATTTCTCCTGCTTTTTCAGCAACAAACTGGCGATGGAGAGGTAGGCGACAAAAAACAGCAGCAGCACCGCGTAAAAATGGACAAAACTGGCAAATCCCAACCCTTTGGTAAACGCACCGAGGCTGATCAGGTTGTACCAACTGGTCGGGAAACTCCAACCGATCCAGTAACCGGCACCGACCAACGTGGACATCGGATACAGAAAGCCGGAAAAACTGACTGCCGGAACCATGCTGATAATCGCCGAGCCGAAAATCGCGGCAACCTGCGATTGGACAAAGGCGGAAATCAACAACCCGAATGCGGTGGAAGCCAATATCAGCCCCAAAGCACCGAGCGTCATCGCCCAAAAAGAGCCTTTCAACGGTACGCCGACCACGACCACCGTGAGAAAAATCAGCACCAGATAGCTGAGCAACGACAGCGCGACATAAGGCAGCTGCTTGCCCAGCAGGTATTGACCGACCGACGCCGGCGAGGCATATAGATTGGTGATCGAGCCGATCTCTTTTTCGCGCACCACGCCAAGTGCGGTCATCATCGCCGGAATCATCATCAACGTCAGCATAATCAAGCCCGGCGAGATCGCATTCACACTGTTAAACGCTTGATTATACATAAACCGCACTTCCAATTGATAGGCAGAATCCAGCCCGATGCCTTGCTGACGATAGAGTTGCTGCACATGCTGCAACAAAATGCCTTGGCTATAGCCGACAATATTTTCACCGCTAAACGGCATTGATCCGTCCACATACAGCGCCAGTTGCGGCTTGCGTTGCTGCAATAAATCCCGCCCGAAATCCGGCGGAATTTCAATCGCCAGACGCACCTGTCCGCCCTTAAGCAGGGTGGAAAGCCGTTGTTGATTGGGCGCTTGCTCCAGCAATTCGAAATAGTCGGAAGCCGAGAACTGTTCGATTAACCGGCGGCTTTGGTAGCTGTTGTCCTGATCCCAAACCGCAAATTTCAGATTGGCAACATCGAACGAAATGCCCCAACTGCCTGCCAACAGCAAAACTACCGGCCCGAATACCGCAAAGAGCAAGCGAATCCGATCACGCAGCAGCTCTTTGCCTTCACGCACGGCAAAGGTCCAAATAATGTTAAACCAATAGCGCAAGCCGAACGACAGTTGCAGTTCATCGGCGGCAATATCGGCTTGCGGCGCGGCTTCGCGTTCTTCGGCAGTCACCGCACTTTCGGCTTGTTGCCGCTGCTCCTCTTGCTCTTCCAAAAACAAGATAAAGGCTTCTTCCAGCGTGGCGGCATTTTTTTGTTGCTGCAATGCTTGCGGCGTGCCGACCCCAAGCACTTTGCCGCGATCCATAAACGAAATCCGATCGCAGCGCTGGGCTTCGTTCATAAAATGAGTGGAAACAAAAATGGTAATCCGATCTTGACGCGACAATTGCAGTAAATATTGCCAAAACATATCGCGCGCCGCCGGATCAACGCCGGAAGTCGGTTCGTCCAGAATCAGCACTTCGGGGTGGTGTAAACAGGCGGCGGCAAGTTGCAGGCGCTGGCGAACCCCGAGTGAAAGTGCGGTCGGCTTACTTTGCGCCACCTCTGTCAGTTCAAATTGGCGCAAGGCTTGTTCAACCGCTTGTTGCCCCTGTTCGCCTTCCAGTTGGTATAATTTGGCGTGCAACACTAAATTTTGGCGGACGCTTAACTCCTCATACAAGGAAAACGATTGCGACATATAGCCCACCCGTTTACGGGTCGCCATATCACCGGCGTCAACGCTTTTCCCCAGCAATTTGGCACTGCCCGACGTTGCGTCCAGCAAGCCGGTCAACATCTTCATGGTGGTGCTTTTGCCACAGCCGTTCGAGCCCAAAAAACCAAAAATCTCGCCTTTGGGAATGCTGAAATTCACGTTATCGACGGCGGTAAAATCGCCGAATTTTTTGCTTAAGTTCGTTGCTTCGATTGCCGGCGGCGCATCGGCTTCGGCTTCGAATGCCGGAATTTGCGTGTCGTCCCAATCGGTCTGTTTTTCTTTGGGCAATAATCGGATATAAGCCTGTTCCAGTGTTGCACAACCGCTTTGCCGCAACACTTCCTTGGTCGGTTTATTCACCAATACTTTACCGGCGTCCATCGCCAGCAAATATTCGAATTGCTCGGCTTCATCAATATACGCCGTTGCCACGATCACTGTCATTTGCGGATTTTCTTGCCGCAGTTCATTGACCAAACGCCAGAACTGACGGCGCGACAACGGATCGACGCCGGTGGTCGGTTCGTCCAGAATCAACAGTTGCGGATTATGCACCAGTGCGCAACACAAGCTGAGTTTTTGCTTCATGCCGCCGGACAGTTTTCCCGCCGCCCGCTCACGGAACGGCATCAGACCGGTTGCTTGCAACAAACGGCGGATTCGCTGCTTGCGCTGTGTCCTGTTCAATCCGAATAAACGGGCGTGAAAATCAATATTTTCATTAATGGATAAAGTAGGATAAAGATTTTTGCCTAAACCTTGCGGCATAAATGCCACTTTAGTGGAGAGCTTCTGCCGTTGCTGCAGATCAGCTTGATCCAACCCCAAGACCTCGACCGTGCCCTGCTGAATGACTTTAACGCCGGCAATCAATGACAGTAACGTTGATTTACCCACCCCGTCAGGGCCAATTAAACCAATGGTTTTTCCGCGCGGCAAACTGAACGAGACATTATCTAACGCTTGTAACTTTTTATAGTGATGTGAAACCTGTTTTAGTGTTATCGCTTGAGCTTGAGAGTCTGTCGGCATAATCCCCTTCCTCTTCGCTACCAAGAGTTATTGCGGAAATTTGGGCTGTAATTCGTCAGGCCATTGCGCGCTACCGTCGGTTAAAACATAACCGTTACCGGTCATTCCTCCCCGCAAATAGGCAGAATATTGCCGTGCGATCGGCGGTGGAATTTGTAATTTGACTTTGAACACCAGTTTTTCGCGCTCTGCCTGAGTTTCAACATATTTCGGGGTAAACTGGGCGTCGGCGGCAATATAGGTTACAGTTGCCGGAAACACAAAATCACTGCCGTCCAATACGATTCGTGCTTCGCTGTTCAAGGCGATTTTGTTGACTGTCGGCGCCGGAAAAAACAAATTCATGCTGACATCGTCCAAATTCAGCAGGCTGACCACCTTGCCGCCGGCCGGAATCACGTTGCCGACCTCGGCGATTTTATATTCCACCCGTCCGGCTTGCGGCGCCCGCACCGTCATATCCTGATCGACCGAACCGACCTGTGCCACTTGGGCCTTTGCCTGTTGTACCGCCGCTTCGGCTTCCCGTTTTGCCGCGCGCACCGCCTGCAACGCCGCATTTGCCGCCTCACGTTCTGCCTGACGTTTTTCCAATTCCGACTGCGAAATCAAGTTGCCACGTCGCATTTTTTGCGCATTTTGCAGATCCATTTCCGCCACTTTCAGCTGCTGTTGCTGGGCTTCGATTTGTGCCTGTGCCCGTATCACCGCTTGTTCCGCTTGCGCCTGCTGTGCTTGCGCCGCACTCAGCTGCGCTTGCGTCGTGGTTGAGGATAACACCGCCAACAAAGCCTCTTTTTCAACCATTTGCCCTTCGTTCACCGCAATCGTTTCCACCCGCCCTGCGTACAAACTGGCGATATCCATTCGCGCCAACTCTAAACGACCGTTAATGTGCGCAATATACGGATAATCCGATTGCGAATTTTGTTGGCTAAACCAGACCGCCCCGCCAATCAGCGCGGCAACAGGTAAAATAAAAAGCAATTTTTTCATACTGAACTCCACCGATTGAAGACGTATTAAGCATTGTTCGCCGGATTTAAATCACAAAAAGCCTGGGGAATGATAACGTAAGTGACTTTGATTATAGGCTTATCAGCTTAAAGATCAAGCAAGGGAGAAAATTCAGCCAAGATAAAACAGGGATTAATTATCTGAAATTAGAAAGGAAAAATCGGGTGGACTCCCTCCCAGCTTGATCTCGGCACACGAAAATTTGACTTGGGCTGCTTTCTTCCGAACCTGACCCGGTGAACCAAACACCGTTGCGAGGAACCAAGAGGGAATCCATAGGATTGACGGCGAAACCGTCAAGTGCGGTGCATTGTCCTACAATTATCGTACCTTTGCAAGTTTAACCCTCACGGTCGCTTATTTCTCGCACATTTGCTTATGTTATGCAGGTTATGTTTTAATAACCGAAAAAGAAATTATCAAGAATAAGGCGAATTTATGTCAACCGTACTCAACCAACTCATCGAATTACTCACCCTTGAAACCATTGATGATCACTATTTTCGCGGGCAAAGTGTCGATTTGGGCTTACGTCAGGTTTTCGGCGGTCAAGTGATCGCACAAGCGCTGGCGGCGGGCATGAAAGTCGCACCGCAAGATCGGATTCTGCACTCCTGCCATGCCTATTTTTTGCGTACCGGCGATGCGCAACACCCGATTTTATACGATGTGGAAGTGCTGCGCCAAGGGCGTAATTTTACCGCACTTCGGATCAAAGCGATTCAGCATAATGAACCGATTTGCCACGTTACCGCCTCCTTCCAAACGCTGGAACACGGCTTTGATCACCAAAGCCCGATGCCTGCGGTTGAACCGCCCGAGCAATTGGTTAATGAGCTGGAAGCCGTGCGGGCGGTCGCACAATATTTGCCGCCGCAAATTAAAGACAAACTCACCGCCGAACGTCCGTTTGACGTGCGCAGCAAATACTTGAACAATCCGTTCCAAGGGCGGGAATTTCCTGCCGAACAGTATGCGTGGGTCAAAGCCAACGGCACTGTGCCGGACGATCTGAAGATCAATCAGTGTCTGCTCGCCTATTTTTCCGATTTTCACTGCCTGCTGACCGCACTTCACCCGCATAAAAAAGGCTTTTTGGAAAAAGGCATGAAAGTCGCCACCATCGACCATGCGATTTGGTTCCACCGTCCGTTTGATTTGAACAATTGGCTGTTGCACGCGGTGGAGAGCAATAATGCGTACGCCGCACGCGGCTTGGCACGCGGACAGATTTTTGATCAACAAGGGCGTCTGATTGCCACTACGCAGCAAGAAGGTTTAATTCGCTTTTCAGAAGAATAACGATAAAAAGGGAAATGAGGAGTTAAAAGTGCGGTCAACGCTAAAAGTGCGGTCAAGCCGCAGCAAGAAAAAGCCGAGTTGGTCGATAAGCCGGGTTCTGTCGTGGACAATCATTCCTCTAGGCGTTTGTTTACACAAACGCTCAAGCAACCTACCCGAACTCTGAGCGGGCACACCCATTGAGTTCCTATTTGGTCTTGCTACGAGTGGAGTTTACCTTGCAACGAACCGTTACCGGCCGTCCGGTGCGCTCTTACCGCACCCTTTCACCCTTACCTGTGCTGAAAAGCCATCGGCGGTCTGCTCTCTGTTGCACTTGTCGTAGGCTCGCGCCCCCCGGACGTTATCCGGCACTCTGCCCTGTGTAGCCCGGACTTTCCTCTCGTCTACTTGTCCTCTAGGTTGTTTTACAACGCGAATTGTAACAACGGTTGAGAGCTTCAATAAACCAGCGATTGCCTGACCAACTCAGGCGCGCAGTATAGCCGAATTTTTATGATTAAGATAGCCCTTTAAAACAGCCTTGCCAAATTACATTATTACTCTAGAATAATCCGTAACGGTAATAACATACTTCGCATAAGGTTTTTATGAACTACATTCGCATTGCTCAAGAAACACTCACGATTGAAGAACAGGCGATCAGCCGCCTACGCTTACGCCTCGACAGCGAATTTTCGCAAGTCGTCGAAGCGATTTTACATTGCGAAGGGCGCTTGGTGGTTGCAGGTATTGGGAAATCCGGTTTAATCGGCAAAAAAATGGTGGCGACCTTTGCCTCTACCGGCACGCCGAGTTTTTTCCTGCACCCGACCGAAGCCTTTCACGGCGATTTGGGCATGTTAAAACCGATTGATATTGTGATTTTAATCTCCTACAGCGGCGAAACCGACGATGTCAATAAACTGATCCCCAGCCTGAAAAATTTCGGCAACCGCATTATCGCCATGACCGGCAATCGCGAATCCACTCTGGCAAAACACGCCGATTATGTGTTGGATATTTCGGTCGAGCGCGAAGCTTGTCCGAATAATCTGGCGCCGACAACCTCTGCCTTGGTGACGTTGGCGCTTGCCGATGCGATGGCAGTGGCGCTCATTAAGGCGCGCGATTTTCAGCCAATGGATTTTGCCCGTTTCCACCCCGGCGGCAGTTTGGGGCGACGTTTGCTCAGCCGTGTGCGCGATATGATGCAAACCAGCTTGCCGATTGTCACGCCGGAAACGGCGTTTGCCGACTGCGTGGCGACCATGACCGAAGGGCGTCGCGGGGTTGCGATTGTGATGGAGCAAGCGCAATTAAAAGGCGTGATCACCGACGGCGATATCCGCCGCGCGTTCACCGCCAAAGGCATAAAATGTATGCGTTTGCAGGCCAAAGATATTATGTCGTCCAATCCGAAAACCATTCAAGCCGATACCTATTTGAGCCAAGCGGAAGATTATATGCGCCAACACAAAATCCACTCGCTGATTGTGTTAGAACAGGAAAAAGTGGTCGGCTTATTTGAGTTTTCTTACTAAATGAGAAAAGGACAACCCAACAATGAATGAAAAATTACGCCATATCAAACTGGTGATCACCGATATCGACGGTGTGTTGACCGACGGCAGCCTGTATTACGACGCCAACGGCGAAGCGTTGAAATGTTTCCATGTGCGTGACGGTTTGGGGATCAGAATGTTGATCGAATCAGGTATCCAAGTGGCGGTACTGTCCGGCCGCGATTCACCGATTTTGCGCAAACGGATTGCCGATTTGGGCATTGAACTGTTTTTGTTGGGCAAACTGGAAAAAGAGAGCGCTTGTTTCGAACTGATGAAACAAGCCGGTGTCAGTGCCGAACAAACCGCTTATCTCGGTGACGACAGCGTGGATTTACCGGCATTTGCCGTTTGCGGTTTTTCCGCCGCCGTCGCCGACGCGCCGGATTATGTCAAGCAAACCGCCGACCGCACTTTAAGTCTCAGCGGCGGCAAAGGTGCGTTTCGCGAATTGTCCGATCTGATTTTAGCGGTACAGGGCAAAGATGAAATCTACCGCTCCGCACAAGGCTTTTTAGCGGCGGCAAAAAAAATGGCACAATAACGATTAACTGAAGTTTGGGCGGTTTATTTCCGCTGCTATTTAAACCGCTCTAAGCCAAACTGATATAACCCATTTTTCTTATAACCATACAATTCTGCGACAATCGCCGCGGCTTTTTTCAGCGGCAGCTCTTGGCTAATCAGCTCTAACGCTTTGACTGCGTCGGCGGAAAATTCGCTTTCCTCAACCGCACTTTGCCCTTCGACAATCAGCACCATTTCGCCCTTGGTGCGGTTGCTGTCTTGTTGCAGCCAATGTAGCAAATTATCCAACGCATCGCCGTGAATGGTTTCCCATGTTTTTGTCAGTTCGCGTGCCAAGACGAGATAACGCTCACCGCCCCACACGGTTTGCATATCTTGCAAACTATCCAAAATACGGTGAGTCGATTCGTAGAAAATCAACGTGCGCTCTTCGTTTTTCAGACCTTCGAATTTATCCCGTCGCGCTTTACTTTTCGCCGGCAGGAAACCTTCAAAGCAAAAACGGTCGGAAGCGATACCGGCGGCGCAAAGTGCGGTAATCGCCGCGCACGCCCCCGGAATCGGCACGACTTTAATCCCGGCTTGCCGACAATGGCGCACCAGATGGAAACCGGGATCACTAATCAGCGGTGTGCCAGCATCGGAAATCAAGGCGATATTTTCCCCTTGCCGCAAACGGGCAACCAACAGCTCGGCTTTTTGTTGTTCATTGTGATCGTGCAAGGCAAAGAGCGGTTTTTTAATTCCGTAATGACTCAATAACACGCCGCTGTGGCGCGTATCTTCTGCGGCAATGCGATCCACCGTAGCTAAAATAGCCAATGCCCGTTGGCTGATATCTTGCAAATTTCCGATTGGGGTGGCAACGATGTACAAGATTCCTGATTGATTATCCATAATTTATTACGTCTTTTTTGATTGATTTTAATGTGTGAGATAAGTAAGATCGAATAAGTTATTCTAACGAATCTGGAGCCGTCATGTCTAAAACTAATGCGTCTAAAACGAATGTTCTCACTATTCTATTACAACGTTACAACATTAAACATCTCTTAATGCCGTTTTTCATGGTGTTATTCCTGTCGGCTTGTAACGTGGATCTGTTCTCCGGTTCGTCCGGCACAATACTGCAACGTGATGCTAACGCCAGTTCAGAATTTTATTTAAACCGTGCGGAACAGGCGAAAGATAAAACCGAAAAGACCAACTACCAACTTTTATCCGCACGGGTTTTACTGACAGAAAATAAAATGAGCCAAGCCGAAGCGTTGCTGGCGTCACTGCAAGGGTTGGATAAAGAACAGACTTTAGACAAAAACCTGATTCAAGCGCAAATTTATGCCAATAAACGTGCCAATAGCAATGCAACCGCAACTTTGCAGACCATTCCGCTCAATCAATTGAGCAATTCGCAAAAAGCGCGGTACTATGTTGCTCAGGCAAAAGTGGCCGCAAACCAAAATAACCTGACCGACGCGGTAAAATCCTTGGTGCAAGCCGACCAAGTGATTACCGATACTGAAAGAAAACAACAAAATATCAATAATATCTGGAAATTGCTGCGTGCCGGTAACGCCACCACCTTGCGCAATATTACGCCGGAAAGCGGCGATACCGCACTTAACGGTTGGTTATCATTGATTAACGCCTATAACAGCAATATTGCCCAACCGGAAAATCTGCGCAACGCAATCCAGAGCTGGAGAAGCGCTTACCCGAACCACAGTGCCGCTTATTTGCTGCCAACCGAAATTCAAGATGCGTTAAATTACCAACAAATGGCATTAAATAATATTGCGCTTTTATTACCGACAAGCGGGAATGCGCAGTTAATCGGCACGACCATTAAAAAAGGCTTTGACGAAGCGCGCGGCGCAAGTGCGGTGCAAGTCACCACCTACGACACCATGACCACGCCGATTGCCGATATTGTTGCCCAAGCCAAAGCCAACGGCGTACAAGCACTAGTCGGTCCGTTAATCAAAAATAACGTGGACAGCATGTTGGCCAACGACACCGCCGGTTTGCAGGTTTTGGCATTGAACTCCACCGCCAATGCACAACCGATTGCCAATGTCTGCTACTACGGCTTGTCGCCGGAAGCGGAAGCCCGTTCTGCCGCCGACCGCATTTGGAACGACGGGGTGCGTAATCCGTTGGTGATTGTGCCGCAAAACGATTTGGGACAGCGCACCGCTTCAGCGTTCAATTTACGTTGGCAGCAATTGGCGGCGACCGATGCCACCACCCAATTTTATAACTCGCCGAATGATATTTTAGCCGCACTGCAAAGCGGTTTGGGCAATGTACAAAGTGAACAACGCAGTGAAAGCATTGCCGCCATTACCGGCGCCAATGTGCAAACCAGCGGTTATACCCGTGAAGATATCCAAGCGCTGTATATCGTTGCCGATAGTGCGGACTTGTTGGATATTAAAAACAGCATCAATAACTCCGCTTATGGCCGCAGTTTGAAATTGTATGCCACTTCACGCAGTAACTCGCCGAACAACGGCCCCGATTACCGCTTAACCATGGAAGGATTGAAATTCAGTGAAATTCCTTTCCTGAGCGATACGCAAAACAGCCAATATGCTCAAGTCGCCAGTGCGACCGGTGGGGATTATTCGTTGATCCGTTTGTACGCCATGGGGTCAGATGCATGGTCATTAATCAATAAATTCAATGAATTGCGCCAAATTCCCGGCTATACTATCAACGGATTAACCGGTAAATTGAGCGCGGGCAACGGTTGTAACATCGATCGCGAAATGACATGGTTGGAATATCAAGGTGGACGTATCCGCGTATTAAATTGATAAAATATATCCGGCAAATGTGCTGTAAAAAACGTGCCCTTGAACAAAGGGCACGGCCTAATACCAGACAACAAGGCGCGCAATTCGAACAACAAGCGCGCCGTTTTTTAGAACGACAAGGGCTGCGCTTTGTTGCCGCCAATCAATTTTTCCCCTGTGGCGAACTGGATTTGGTGATGCAAGACGGCGATTTCTTGGTGTTTATCGAAGTGCGGCAACGCAGTCACAATCAATTTGGCGAAGCTTGGGAAAGCATTTCCGCTCAAAAACAGCAGCGTTGGATCAAAGCGGCGGAGGCTTGGTTGAACCGGCAGCACAACAGTTTGGAAAACTGCGCCTGTCGTTTTGATTTGATCACCTTTGATCAAGCAAACGATCGCACCGAACCGAATCTGCGTTGGTTTAAACATTTTATTGAATTTAATCATTAGCGACCTATATGAGCGATAACACGTTGTTAGATAAAGTTAAAAATGCTTTCACCGAAAGCATTCAAACCCAGATTTCTGCCACCGAAAGCCTGTCGGACACCATTGTGCAGGCCTCTGAAATGTTGGTTGACTGTTTACTGTCCGGCCATAAAATCATTGTCTGCGGCAATGGCCGCTCAAACGCCAACGCCCAGTTTCTGGTGACCAATTTGTTGCACCGTTACCACTTGGATCGTCCGAGTTTGCCGGCGTTATTAATCGGTTTGGACGGCGCACTCGGTGCTTCTATCATTGCCGATAATAATCCTTCACAGATTTTTATCCGTCAGTTTGAATGTGTTGCCCAACAGGGCGATATTTTGATTCTGCTTTCGCCGCAAGGACGGGAAGAAGCGCTATTAAGTTTAATCCATGCCGCCAACAGCAAGGAATTGGCGGTGATTACCCTCACCGGCAGGCAAAACGACCATATCCGCGGCGCATTGGGCGAAGACGATTTGGACATTTCGATTCCGGCGCAAAAAGAGGCGCGGATTATTGAAAATCATCTGCTGGTGATCAATATTTTATGCGACTTGATTGAACATCGCCTCTTTTCCCATTAATATGAATCATTCATTCTTCAGATAACGATAACTTTAGGAGAGCCTATGCCACGCACGACAACAGCCTCACGTTTAATCAAGCTCAGTATTCTTTTACTCGGCGCTTTCGGCTTACAGGCCTGCGTCACAACCGCCGTAGTCGGCACTGCCGCCGTCGCTACCAAAGTGGCGACCGATCCGCGCACCGCCGGTACGCAAATCGATGACGAAACCTTAGAAGTGCGTGTGTCTTCGGCATTGAATAAAGATGCGGAAATTAAAGAAGACGCCCGTATCAATGTCGTTTCTTATAACTCACGCGTGCTGCTGATCGGACAAGTACCCAGCGAATCGTTAAAAGAAACTGCAAAAAACTTAGCCAGCGGCGTGGACGGCGTCACCGATGTTTATAACGAAATCCGGGTCGGGGAAAAAATCGGCTTTGGGCAAATTAGCCAGGATACATGGATTACCACCCGCATCAAATCCAAATTATTGCTGAATTCCGCCGTCAAATCCACCGATGTCAAAGTGATTACCGAAAACGGCGAAGTCTTTCTAATGGGCAGCGTGACCGAAGCACAGGCCAATGCGGCTGCGGAAGATGCGCGCTATGTCGGCGGCGTAACAAAAGTGATTAAGGTCTTTTCCTATATCAATTAATTTGTCCGTCGATTATCAGTAAGCCATCAACAAAAGGATCTCAGTTTGCAATCCGTTAAACAACATCTGTTAAGCCAGATTCACCGTGCCGACGCTAAAAAAATCGGCACGCTTGCCCTGCTATCCGTCCTCTTGACCGCCTGTACGGTCAGCGAACCGGAAAAAGCAGCCGTTTATCTCGATCAAACTTCTCCGCTTTGGCAGCAACAGCTACAGCGTTTAAACCAAATTAAAGACTATCGCAGCAACGGTCAACTGGGCTATATCAGTGCGGAAGAGCGCTTCTCCACCCGTTTTGACTGGCAGTTTGTCGATAATCAGAACTATCAACTGCATCTTTCTTCCGCGTTAAGCGCCTCCACCATGACCTTTCGCATGACGCCGCGCGGTCTGATTGTCAGCGATAACAAAGGCAATGTCCGTGCCGCTGAGGACGCACAGGTGTTGCTGAAAGAAATCGTCGGCATGGAGTTTCCGATCGAGCTGTTCAGCTACTGGTTGAAAGGACAACCGCAAGGCACAACCAACTATAAAGTCGGGCAAGACAACGTGTTGGCGGAACTGAATTACACGCTCAACGGACAGCAGTGGTCAGCCAAATATGCCGACTACTACTTGCAGCAACAACCGCCGTTACCGAAAGACATTTTAATCTCCGGCGAACAGCAACAATTGAAAATCCGAGTTGACGAGTGGAAATTTTAAGCCAAGCCATGCATAACGCGCATATTTTCAGTACTGCACTTTGTGCCGGCGGCACAACCGGTTTGTCAACCCAAAACCGTTATCCCTGCCCTGCCAAGCTCAATCTGTTTTTATATATTAACGGACAGCGTGCCGACGGTTATCATGAGCTGCAAACCCTGTTTCAATTTTTGGACTACGGCGATTGGCTGACCGTCACGCCGCGCAACGATGGACTGATTCGACTGACACCGCACTTGGACGGTGTCGCCACTGAACAAAACTTAGTTTACCGTGCGGCAAAACTGTTGCAGCAATATAGCGGCTGTCACTTGGGCGCAGATCTCCATTTAGATAAAATTCTGCCGATCGGCGGCGGTGTCGGCGGCGGCTCTTCCAATGCGGCAACCGCACTTGTGGTGCTGAACCGGCTTTGGCGACTCAATTTATCCCTTGATACCTTAGCCGAATTAGGCTTAACCTTGGGCGCGGACGTACCGATTTTCGTACATGGACATGCCGCGTTTGCCGAAGGGGTCGGCGAAAAATTGGTCGATTGCGAACCGGAGGAAAAATGGTATTTGGTGGTCAAGCCCAATGTCTCGATCGCTACCGCCAAGCTGTTTCAAGATCCGGCACTCACCAGAAATACGCCGAAACGCCCGCTGAGTACCTTATTAAATCAAGAATTTTCCAACGATTGTGAAAAAGTTGTCAAGGATCACTATCCTGAGGTTGAACATTTGCTAGACTGGTTGCTACAATATGCACCTGCACGTTTAACCGGAACCGGCGCCTGCATTTTCGCTGAATTTGAAAATCAAGCGGCGGCTGAACAAGTATATAAACAGTTACCCAAAAATATAAACAGTTTTGTCGCACGGGGAATGAACCGTTCTCCGCTGCATATTTTTCTTGGCTGAGCCGTAAAACACAGTCCGGAATGATAAAAAAGCACTGACGAGATAAATTTCATAGTTAGAATTCCACTGATTGCGGAGCAATCATAATTTTTCAATATCCAACCTGGGGTTAAACCATGCCTGACATGAAGCTTTTTGCCGGAAACGCCACACCGGCTCTGGCGCAAAAAATTTCCGAACGTTTATATACTTCTCTCGGTAAAGCGACCGTCGGTCGTTTCAGCGACGGGGAAATCAATGTTCAGATCAATGAAAATGTACGCGGCAGCGACGTTTTCATCATTCAATCCACCTGTGCACCGACCAATGATAACCTGATGGAATTGATTGTGATGGTTGACGCCCTGCGCCGTGCTTCTGCCGGCCGTATCACCGCCGTGATTCCGTATTTCGGTTATGCCCGCCAAGATCGCCGCGTGCGTTCCGCGCGTGTGCCTATTACGGCGAAAGTGGTTGCCGACTTCCTCTCCAGCGTCGGGATTGATCGGGTTTTGACCTGCGATCTGCATGCCGAACAAATTCAAGGCTTCTTTGATGTACCGGTGGACAATGTGTTCGGCTCGCCGGTATTAATCAACGATATCGTCAAAAAAACCGATTTGACCAATCCAATCGTGGTTTCGCCGGATATCGGCGGCGTAGTGCGTGCCCGTGCCGTTGCCAAACTGCTCAACGACACCGACATGGCGATCATCGACAAACGCCGTCCGCGTGCCAACGTATCGCAAGTGATGCACATTATCGGTGAGGTTGCCGGCCGCGACTGTATTTTGGTTGACGACATGATCGACACCGGCGGCACCTTGTGCAAAGCCGCCGATGCGTTGAAAGAACGCGGCGCACGTCGGGTCTATGCCTACGCCACCCACCCGATTTTCTCCGGTAACGCGGCACAAAATATCGCCGGCGGCGCGATTGATGAAATCGTGGTCACCGACACCATTCCACTTGCACCGGAAATCGCAGAACTGAACAAAGTGCGGGTGCTGACGCTGTCCGGCATGTTGGCCGAAGCAATCCGCCGTATCAATAACGAAGAATCAATCTCGGCGATGTTTGATTAATCGAGCGGCATTCATCCACGCCAAACATCAAACCCGTGATGTCAAATCACGGGTTTATTTTACACTCAACTTCTACGCTAAAACTCTTTGGAAAAACTCAAGCGCACTTGCTTGTTTTTATAGCTGTAAATTCCGGTATTGGAACGGTTATCAGTGTAATGCAACGATAAGCGCGGCGCAAACCCCAGCCACGACCAATCACGTTTCAAAATATCCACACTGCCGCTCCAACGTTTATCATGGCGGATCATATCCAAAAACGGCACCACATCACGATAATCGGTTCTGCCGTAAGCCAAATTTGCGCCCATTGTCAATTGTGCAAAGTCAAACTGATGGCGTACACCGGTTTGCAGCGTCAAAGTGCGGTTGGAATAGTTGCGTTCTTTCGCCTGATTAAAGCCTTGTTGCACGCCCCAATAATAAATCGTGCGACCGTTGACCACATGGCTGAGATTGGCGTTAAACCAGTGTTGCCAGCCGCGCTGATAAGCGTATTGCGGTTGATAGTGCAACTGCTGGGTTTCCCAACCCAATGACAATTTCCAATCCGGTTTGATCCGCCAAGCATAATTCACACGTCCGAGCATTCCTTGATACAAACCTTTGTGCTGATACAACACATGGTGACCGCCCACAGCAATATCCCAAGCATGGCGCTGGTTGCCGAAGCTGCGCCCGATCATCAAACGGCTAACCGTCTGATCACTATGGCGGTTGGCATAATCCAAATTGAGCAAAGCCCCGTTGATAAACCATTTATATTCGTTACCAAAGCGTTTTTCACCGTCTATGGCAAGCTGCACGCCGACCCCGCTTTTGGCACGGCTGCTTTCGCTCAAGACATGGCTGACGCCTCGGATCATCACCGTACGTTGCCGGCTGCCTTGATTGATATTGCTGCTCGGCATGAAAGCAAACTGCACATTCAGGTAGGACGTTTCCGCTTTCAGATTTTGCAAAATAGAAAAGACATTATTTTCAACCTGCGGCGGTAATTTTTGACTCAGCGCCAAATTAAACTGATATTCCGACGCCTGAATCTCGCCCGATTTTGCCAATGCTTTCGCCAGCTCCAAACGGGGACGCTGCAAAGTGCGGTCAATCGCCAACATTTGACGGTAATACGTTACCGCACTTTGCCAATCTTGCTGCTGTTCGGCAATTTGCCCGGCAAGAAACAGCGCATGCAATGAAGCGGGCTGCGTTTCTAATAACGGTGTCAGGATCGATTTCGCCTGTAGCCACTGCCGCTGTTTCATCAAATGTAATACGGTAGGCAATAGTTGGTTTTCCAGCATGACAAGCTGTTGCGCAGGTTGGTAAGCCGTCTGCGGCGACTGCAAATCGTTAAGTATGGTTTGCCGCAGATAGTCCTGCGGTTGAGGTAAATATTCGGTGGCAACCTGAGGTGCTGAAACCGCACTTTGTGCCTGCGCAATGGAAAACACACTCAAAAGTGCGGTGGCTGAGAGTAATAATCGAAAAAAACGCATAATCTGTCCAACGGAAAAGAAAAGAAAACAAGGGATTTTACATCCCTTGTTGTATCACACGGTTCAAAAGTGCGGTTTATTCGCGGCGCGCACCGAATGCGCCGATATAGTAATCACGCGGTTCATCAAGCCCATTTTTAAATTTTTGTTGCACACCGAATACACCGCCGACTTCATCGGCGTTCGGGCCATAGAAAGTACCGTGCAGAATGCCATCCAATTTACGATCCGTCGTTCTGGCTATGCCTTCAAAAGTATTCTTACCCCTAACCCAATTTCCCTGACCAACCAGATTTAAATCTTCGCGGCTCACACCGTCGGCCAGCTTCGCTGTATTGCCGGTGATCTCCAACGCATAGCTTTTGGTATTTTCAGTCTTAAAATCAAAAGTGCGTTTATCAAAGTCGACATTCACCGTGACATCGGCAGTAGTACCGCCTTTATAGTCTCCCGCTTTACCGTAGCTTCCGCTGGATATCCCTTTATAAACCGCTGATTTTTCTGTCGGCACTGACGCTGTGGCTTCTCCGACCGTCTGATAAATCAGTTGCGTGTCAAGTTCGAAACCTTGTTTATCAAAAGCACCGTACGTTTGATAATTCCAGCCGGCTACGGCAGGATCGCGCCAAAAATAAGCCGTATATGCCTCTTTTGTTGTGGCATAAACACCAGCATATTGCCCCCCGGCTTTTAAACCGGCATCATAAATATACGCCGTCTCCAAATCCCCTTGATAAGTCGTAACCGTGGTTAATTTTTTATTTTCAAACGTATCGTTAAACATCTCAAAATCTTTACGATGTCCTATACTAAAACCTTTTAGTTTTCCTTTGTCATCATAAATCGCTTTTCTTAAGCCGGTGAATGTTTTTTTTCCGGTGGTACTGACTTTGACTTCATTACTCAAACGATTGCCTGACTCGTCATAATAGATAATCTGTCCCTCTTCGCCGCCTGTTGTTTTCCCAAATTCCGCAGACAGAAAGTTTTTTTCCCCCTTTGTCGGATTAGCCTTATTTGCCGCTTTCAAAGGAACGTCTTCGAAAACCTCTACAGGTTTTGGTTTCGGTTTTGGTTTTGGCTTAGCTACCACTACGTTCGCCGCCGGATCAACTACCCCGCCATTGCCGCCGCAGGCGGTTAAGCCGATACATGCCGAACCAATGATTATGCTAGAAATAGTCTTGATTAATTTTCTGTTTTTCATTCTTTTTCCTAATTTCAATTCCGGAATCTTTACTCAATCACTTAAAACTTCACTTCAAGGCTAAGGGCATAGTTTCGCCCCGGAGCGGTCAAACGGTCATATCCCACGCCGCTAACCGTAATCGGCTCGGCAGTCGAAACGCCTTCCGCACCCAATTGGCGTAATGTCTCCCAAGTCGTATATTTGGCATTCATCAAATTATATACTCCGCCGCGCAAAGTGACATGTTTGCCAATTTCAACATAGCCCATCAGATCCCATGTATACCAAGACTTGCTGACTTTCCTTATAATCTGGGATTGACTTCCCCCTCGGATATCTAGGTTCGGCACGATAACTTTTAATTCCTTGGAATTTTTGGCATCCGAGCGGGTGAAACGTGTACCGAGCCCCCACTTGCCGGAAGGCGCATCATAATCCAGTCCCAAAACAGTTTTCGCCGGTTGTAAGGTATCCATAGCATAACTGGTTTCAAGATGATTTGATTTATCACCCGACACTTTCCCCATCTTGCGCGGACGCACTTTACTATATGCCGCCATGCCGCTGAATCCTGCCGGAATACGACTCCATACCCGATGAAAATCGATCATACCGCGAATGTTAAACCCCTCCGAAAACGCTTCTTTTTGATTACCGATGTAGTGAACGCCCAACTCAAACGGACTAAATCTGTGACGAAACGGCGGAAATGGGGGCTCCGGCCGAATAACCACTTTTTTCGATCTTTCGGTGATAAAATTTTTGTAATCGGTGCGGAAAACATTCACAACCAAATAACCCACATCACCATGTAAATCAAAGCCGATTTCATGATTTAGCGCTTCTTCTTGTTTGATATTCTGACGTTCCGCCAATGGTCTTTTAAACTCTTTTTCATTACTACGCAGCAGATCATCACCATACATTTCTTGTGCATTCGGAACGCGGAATCCGGTGCTGGATTTATAATTCAGTGACAAATGCTCGCTTAAATGTAAACTTGCCCCTGCCGCCCATGAAACTTTGCTGTAGCGAGTATTTTTAAAATGTGGCAAGCTGGAGTCGAATTTATGGCTGTCATAGCGCACGCCGCCCATCAAATCCAAATATTTTCCGATCTGCCAATTATTACTTATACCGACATAGTAGGATTTTCCATGAATCGGCTGATTGCTCGGCGAAAGTCTGTCGGTATCCACTTCCGGCGTGAGTAGCACAATCGGCAATGTCGTGGATTGTAAAGTCACTTTCGGTTGATAATAACCTTTACGCAAGTGAATTTCATTTAAATCAAATTTCGAGCGTCCCAAACCAGCGACAAAATCAATATCATGCTTAATGCCAAAATATTCCCATGATTTTTGTGCGGTAAAGCGCGCCCGTTTATGGGTCTCCTTAAGTGCTGTCCGGCTACGCCACCAATTTTGGAAATCAATATGGTTATTGCTACCTGTCGCCTCCCAAATACCGATATTGCGCATTGGGCCTTTGTATTCGTAAATGTCACAATCCCGGTTCGGTTTTTCTCCGCGCAAAGTACATCTTGACATCGTATGGCGGGTAATCATTGTTGTTTGATCTTTATCCAGATCAATTTTCAATTTATCAATCCAGGCATTTCGGTTTTCAGGGGTATATTCATAAAATATGCCATAGCGTTTTTTACTATGGTCATGGTCAATAAAATCATAGCGGGGGAACAACGTTTGATAAGAAAAGGAGTGGTTATATTCGACATTAGGCTCTCCGCTATTATGCCAAAATGCCCGATCAGCAATTCTTGGAAAGATACGCGCATAAGAGCGGTTTTCAATTTCGCGCAATTGCTTGGTATCTTCAAATAAAAAACCAACTTTATGCGACGGGTTGAATTCATATTGGAATTTGCCGAACCAAGAATCGGAGCGATAATCCATCGGATCGACGGCATTACGGGTTTCTCCGTACACATCATTAGGCGCAAGATTTACTGTTCCGAAACAGTCCCAAGGTTCACTTCGGTACAAACATCTTTCACTTTGAGGAAAATGAGCCGGACGCGTCACATTCCAACCGCCTGCGCGCAGATCCTCATATTGCGCTTCACCCGGATACATTCTGCTGAGCGTCCGGTTCGGCGTATTTTTGTGCGACTTAATTTCATGTCCGTCACGACGGGTATATTGCAACAAAGCGGAAAAACCGCCAGCTTTGCCGGCGGCAGCGATAGATTTGCTCCAGCGCGCATCTTTGCTGCTATAACTGTTTGTGATATCAAGCCCGTAATTTTGCCCCGGTTTAATAACATCTTCAGGCCCTTTGGATGTGAACATTACCGCCCCGCCCAAGGCGCCGCTGCCGCTTAGCACCGAGTTGGCGCCCTGACTGATTTCGACCGATTTAATATTTTCAAATTCGATCTCATTTTTCGCACCGCTAAAACGCCCTAAATTACGCCATTGCGGCGCATAATGTTGCATTTGCGGAATACCGTCAACACTAATCACAACACGATCACGATCAACTCCGCGGATAGAATAACCGGCGGACGCACCGGAGCCTTGCTCGTTTACTGCAACGCCGGGATCGTAACGAGTGAGATCACGAATATCACTGACCTGCTCTTTCTTAATTTGTTCAGCCGTTTTTACTACACTGGTCAAACTGCGCTGGGCTTTACTGCTCTCCCCCGCCACTTTGCTGACTACTTGGATCTCCTCCAGTTCCTCGTTAGCATGAGCGATAAGCGACGTCCCAAAACTACCGAATAGCGCATAAGCAATCATATAGCTTAACTGATTGATCTTAAAACATTTACTTACTGATTTTTTCTTCCGCATTGTAACACCTGAAATAATTGAGGATATATTTTTATAATAAATTTACTAATGATAACTATTATCATTAGTATACGGGTGGCGAATTAGAACAGATTATCTATGCGGAATCAAGCAGATGAATTGTAATTTTGTGACCAAGATCAAAGAAAAGAAGAAAGATAACACTAGCTGAAATAAGCACACAAATCGGCAAGCGGAATAGTCCACGATAATTGAGATTTATTATCGGCAGAAAAAAACCGCACTTTACATTTACGCTGACAGTAGCAGCGCTTAGCTTAATGTAAAGTGCGGTTAGGCAAGAAAAGGGGTTACAATATCTTAAGCGACTTTCGTCACGTCCCAAAAATCAATCGCAGCATTGACCACCGGTTTGATAATGCCGCTACGAATGGCAAAATCGCCGAAACCTTCGCCGGATTGACGGTGTTGCGCCCAGTCGCCGATCCAGTTATCCAAGATCTGTAGGATTTCCGTTTCGGTGATGTTCTCTTTAAACAGGCGCGGAATGCGCGTGCCTGCCAAGTTGCCGCCGACGTGCAGATTATAACGTCCGACCGCTTTGCCGACCAAACCGATTTCCGCCAACATCGCACGACCGCAACCGTTCGGGCAACCGGTGACACGCAGCACGATATGCTCGTCGCCCACACCGTGTTTTTGCATTAAGCCGTCGATTTGATCGATAAAGTGCGGTAGAAAACGCTCGGCTTCCGCCATCGCCAACGGACAGGTCGGTAAAGAAACGCACGCCATGCTGTTTTCCCGTTGCGGCGTCACGCTGTCGTCGATCAGTTTGTATTCACGGGCAATCTGCTCGATTTTGGCTTTATCACGGGCGGACACACCGGCGACAATCAGATTTTGGTTGGCGGTCAGGCGGAAATCGCCTTTGTGGATTTTAGCGATTTCACGCATACCACGCTTTAACGGACGGTTCGGGAAATCCAGCAAGCGTCCGTTTTCGATAAACAGGGTCAAATGCCATTTTTTATCTTCCCCTTGCACCCAGCCGATCCGATCGCCGCGTTCATTAAAGTGATACGGGCGGATCGCGTCCAGTTTGGCACCCATGCGGCTTTCGATCTCTTGGGTAAAGGTTTCCATGCCAACCCGTTCAAGGGTGTAGCGCAATTTGGCGTTTTTGCGATCGCTGCGGTTGCCCCAATCCCGTTGCGTAGTCACCACCGCTTCGGCGCACGCCAACACCTTGTCCAAGCCGATAAAGCCCAATTCGCGTGCGGTATTCGGATAGGTTTTGTGATTGCCGTGTTCCATCGACAAACCGCCGCCGACCAGCACGTTAAAGCCGACCAATTTGCCGTTTTCGCCGATGGCGACAAAATTCAGATCGTTGGCATGCAGATCGACATCATTGTGCGGCGGAATCACCACCGTGGTTTTAAATTTGCGCGGCAGGTAATTTTTGCCTAACACCGGCTCGGTTTTATCGCTGGACTCTTTCAACAGCGGTTTGGACAGTTCGGTGGTAAACACTTTCTCGCCGTCCAGCCAAATATCGGCATAGGCGGTAGTTTTCGGCAGCAGATGTTCGGAGATTTTCTTCGCCCACTCGTAGGCTTCGCGGTGCAAATCGCTTTCCACCGGATTGGAGGTGCACAGCACGTTGCGGTTGACATCGCCGGCAGTGGCGATCGAATCCAAGCCCAAGTGGTGCAGCCATTGGTGCATCGGCTTGATGTTCTGTTTCAGCACGCCGTGAAACTGGAAAGTCTGCCGATTGGTTAAACGGATACTGCCGTAGTTGGTGTGTTCGCTGGCAAACTGATCAATCCCCAGCCACTGCTTCGGCGCAATAATGCCGCCCGGCAAACGGCAGCGCAACATCACGTTTTTATTCGGTTCCAGTTTCTGTTCCAAACGTTCGGCACGGATATCGCGATCGTCCTGTTCATACATGCCGTGAAAACGGATCAACTGAAAATTATCTTTGACGAAACCGCCGGTCAATTGCTCGCTTAAATCCTGTGCAATCGTGCCGTGCAAATAGTCGCTGTCGCCTTTCAAACGCTCGTTATCGGCTAACGGTTTATCTTGCCATTCCACCGCTTTGGCGGGTGTTTTTTTATCGCTCATGGTTCACTCCAATCTTAATCCGGTTAATAAACATCACGTTGATAACGTTTGTTCTGTCTTAATTCGTCCAAATACTCGTCCGCCTCTTCCATACTCAAGCCGCCCTGCTCGGAGATCGCCTCCAGCAGCGCCTGCTCGACATCTTTCGCCATACGCGAAGCGTCGCCGCAGACATAAATATGCGCCCCTTGCTGCAACCACTGCCACAGTGCGGCGGCTTCTTGGCGGATTTTATGCTGCACATAAATTTTCTCCGCTTGATCCCGTGACCAGGCAAAATGGTATTTATGCAGATAGCCGTCTTTGGCAAACGACTGCCATTCGATTTGATACAAGAAATCGTCGGTGAAATGCTGATTGCCGAAAATCAGCCAGTTCTTACCGCTCGCCTGTTGTGCCGCACGCTGCTGCACAAACGCACGGAACGGCGCAATGCCCGTGCCGGAGCCGATCATAATAATCGGTGTACTGTTGTCGTGCGGCAGACGGAAATTGTCGTTATGCTCGATAAACACCCGCACTTCGCCGTCCTCTTCGACCCGATCCGCCAGATAGCTCGATGCGCCGCCGGAGCGAATTTTGCCTGCATGCTCATAACGCAGCACGCCCACCGTCAAATGCACCTCATCACCCACTTCTTCTTGTGCCGAGGCGATCGAATACAAACGCGGGGTCAACGGACGCAGCAAACCGAGCAGTTGCTCTGCACTCAAAGTGAACGGATAGGCTTGTAACACGCCGATAATCGGTGTGGTTTGGATATAATGTTGAATCGCAACCGCACTTTTCACCTGTTGGTTCAGCTCGCTATTGCCGACTAAATCGGCATAACCTTTGACAAAGTGCGGGGTGTTTTGCGTGATCTCCAACGAATTGATCAGCGCCTCGCGAATACTGATTTCCGCGCCGTTTAAGTGCACTTTTTCATCGCCGTTAAGCGCAACCGCTTGCAGGATCTCCTCGACCAGCGCCGGATCATTGTTAAACCATACTCCGAGCGCATCGCCCGGCTGATAGTGCAAACCTGAACCGGAAAGGTCGATTTCCAAATGGCGCACATCTTTTTCCGAGCCGCGAGCAGTGATTTTTTGTCGCAGCGATAAGCCGGCGGCAAACGGATTTTCTTTGTTATAAACCGATCTGACCGCACTTGGCAGATCCGTGCCGCCCGTTTGCGCCGTGACCACCGCACTTTGCGTCTGATTTTTCTGTTGCAGCAAGCGGCTGATTTGCTCAATCCAGCTGTCGGCAAGCGCCTGATAATCCAAATCGCAATCTTGCCGATCGCATAAGCGTGTCGCACCCAATTCAACCAGTTTGGCATCAAAATCTTTGCCTGCCTGACAAAAATCCGGATAGGAGCTGTCGCCCAAGCCCAGTACCGCAAATTCGGTCTGGCTCAGGTTCGGCGCTTTTTTGCCGAACAGGAATTTGTACAGGCTGAGCGCCTCTTCCGGCGGCTCGCCGTCGCCTTGGGTGGACGTCACCAGCAACAGCACTTTTTCGTTGGCGATATTTTTCGGTTTGTAATCCGCCGCCGCAACCAGATTGACCTCAAGTGCGGTCGCCGCTAATTTGGCTTTTAACTGCTCCGCCACCTTGCGCGCATTGCCGGTTTGCGAAGCGGAAATAATCGTCACTTGCAACGGCTCAAGTACGGTTTGCACGGCGCTTGCCACCGGCGTAAGCGCACTGCTGACCGCACTTTGTCGGTTCTGTCTGCTTTGCGCCTCGCTCCAACAGTAGCCGGACAACCACGCCAGCTGCAACGGATCCAGTGCGGCAAGGCGCTCGGTCACGTCCGGCGGCAGCGCGATATTTGCTGTTTTTTCAGGCGCTGTTTTTTCAATCGTCATATTATCCCCACAAGTTCAACATCATTCGAAATCTAAAATCATACCCGCCGCAACGGTGTGGTAAGTCGCTTCATCGATCAGAATAAACGAGCCGGTGGCAATATTTTCCTGATAAGTAGTGCAACAAATCGGTTTTTGCAACGTGATGTTCACCTCGCCCAAGTCATTCATATTCAACGTCTGTTTTTCGCTGATATTGGTTAACGTATGTACGTCGAGCACATGATCCACACTGTTGATCTTGGCAAACACCGTCTGCGTGGCGTGTTTTAACAGATATTTGCGCGCCGGATTCAGCGCCCGTTCATCAAACCAGCACAATGTGGCTTGCAGTTTTTTATTGGCTCGGGTGGTTGAATTCGCCGCCAGCAAGGTGTCGCCGCGCGAAATATCGATGTCGTCAGTCAAACGGATCGTCACCTGATCCCCTGCCTGCGCACGTTGCACTATGCCGTTCGGGCTGATGATTTCCCGCACCGTGCTGCTGCGCCCTGCCGGTTCGATCCGCACTTGGTCGCCAACGGCAATGCTGCCGGCTTCGATTCGCCCTTGATAACCGCGAAAATCGTCTTGTTTATCGCTGTCCAAACGCTGCACCAGCTGCACCGGAAAATGGAATTTGTCGCTGGCAAAACTGATGTTGTCGTGTGCCGGCAAGCCTTCGAGAATGCTTAACAACGAACCGCCGCGATACCAATCGGTGTTTTGGCTCGGGTGGACAATGTTATCGCCCTGCAAGGCGGAAACCGGCACAAAGTGGAGATCTTGCCGCAAGCCGAGCTGCGTCGCCAAAGTGCGGTAGGCTGCGCAAATGGCGTCGAATTTCGTTTGGTCAAATTGCAGCAGATCCATTTTGTTGACCGCCACCAAGATGTGCGGACAGTTCAGTTGTTTCAAAATCGCCGAGTGGCGTTTGGTTTGCGGCAGCAATTGCAGCAGTTTTTGTGCAAAATCGAGCTGCGAAGCGTCAATCAACACCACCGCCGCATTGGCGGTCGAAGCGCCGGTCACCATATTGCGGGTGTATTGTTCGTGTCCGGGGGTGTCGGCGATGATAAATTTGCGTTTGGCGGTGGAGAAATAGCGGTAAGCCACGTCAATGGTAATGCCTTGTTCGCGCTCGGCTTCCAAGCCGTCGGTTAAAATCGAGAAGTCGATCACTTCGCTGTTATTTTTGGATTTATCCAAACTCAACAGTTGATCGCTCAACAGTGCTTTGCTGTCGTACAACAAACGCCCGATTAAGGTGCTTTTGCCGTCGTCAACACTGCCGGCGGTGATAAAACGCAACGGCGCGTATTGGTTTAAACTGGTCATTTGTTATTCCTTTTTTATTCCGGTGAAATGTGTTGCTTACTGACTATTTTCAGTATGCGAATTGTCCATATCGTGTTTCGCCGATGGCGACTTACTTTTCTTGATTCACAAAATCATGAACGATTTTGTTCACCCTTCGGGTCGTTGTCAAAGACAACGCTCAAAAGTGATCACTTTTGTGCTCGTGCAAAGCAAAGTAAGCAAAAGAAACACGCCCCGAAAATTTTGCTGATGTTTCGCTTATTTCTAATTTCTACGTTCGATTTGTAAACTCGCTACGCTCGAACAGTACAAATCGAACTTGAAATTCACGAAACCGCTCAACGCAAAATGACGGGGAAAGCACATTGTCATTTCAACAAAGTGCAACATTCATTTTAAAAATAGCCCTGTTTTTGCATGGGACTTCGGCGAGCATTTGCAATGCCGTTATCGTCTGATTTCAGACTTAAAAATACCCTTGTTTTTTGCGTTGTTCCATCGCTGCCTCACTCACCTGATCGTCTAAACGGGTGGCGCTGCGTTCCGAGATTTCAACCACCGCGGTCTCTTTGATAATATCCAACGCCGTGGCGGCGGTGCTGGCGACCGGACAAGTGCAGCTGATGTCGCCGACGGTGCGGAAACGGACGGAAAGCACTTCGCTGCTTTCGTTGGCGGCTTTCGGCGTGATCGCCGTCACCGGCACTAACAAGCCTTTTTTACGCACCACCTCCCGTTGGTGGGCGTAATAAATCGACGGCAATTCCAGCTTTTCACGGGCGATATATTGCCAAATATCCAGCTCCGTCCAGTTGGAAATCGGGAACACGCGCATATTTTCGCCTTTATGCAGTTTGGCGTTATACAACGACCACAACTCCGGACGTTGCGCTTTCGGATCCCATTGCCCGAATTCGTCACGGAACGAGAAGATCCGCTCTTTGGCGCGCGCTTTCTCTTCATCACGCCGCGCGCCGCCCATCAAGGCGCTGAAACCGTGCTCTTCAATGGTTTCCAGCAGCGTCACCGCTTGTGCGGCGTTGCGCGAATCGGTGGCTTTGCGCAGCACCACCGTGCCTTTGTTGATCGAATCCTCAACGTGTCCGACAACCAGTTTGGCATTCAATTTCGCCACTTGCTGATCACGAAAGGCGATCACTTCCGGATAGTTATGTCCTGTATCGATATGCACCAACGGAAACGGCAACGTTAAATCACGTCCCTCCAGTTGGAACGCTTTGCGTGCCAACGCCAGCAACACCACCGAATCCTTGCCGCCGGAAAACAGCAGCGCCGGCTTTTCACACTCCGCCACTACTTCGCGGATAATGTGAATGGATTCCGCCTCCAGCCAATCGAGATGACCGTCTTGTAATTGTTGTGCTGTGTTTGTCATAGCCTTTTCCTTTCTTGTTTTCATAGTCTGAATCTGATGTTTATGCACCGGTGTGTAAACCGCACTCTTTGCTGTCCTTGTTTTCCCACCACCAGCGTCCGGCACGGATATCCTCTTCGGCTTTGACCGGTCGGGTGCAGGGTTCGCAGCCGATGCTCGGATAACCTTGCCGATACAGTGCGTTATACGGCACTTGATAGGTCAAAATGTATGCCCACACGTCCTGTTCCGACCAGTCGAAAATCGGGTTGTATTTGGCGATTTGGCGCGCGCCGTCGGTTTCGTAAAACGGCAAATCGGTGCGCGTCACCGACTGTTCGCGCCGCTGTCCGGTCAACCAAGCATCGGCTTGGCGCAACGCACGGTTCAAAGGCTCAACTTTGCGGATAAAACAGCACTGTTTGCGCAGCTCGATACTTTGGTAAAACGCGTCCTTGCCCTGTTGTTCGACATACTGCGCCACTTGCTGCGGCTGCGGATAGTAGCGCTGGAGTTTCAGTTTCGGATAAAAGGCTTCGATCTGATCCAGCAAAGTCAAGGTTTCAGGATTAAGCCGTCCGGTTTCTAAGGTAAAAATCTCAATTCCGACCGCACTTTTGACGATCATATCGGTGATCACCATATCCTCGACCGCCAAACTGCTGGCGAATTTAACCCGTTGGTGCTGCGTGGCAATGTGCTGCAAGCGCTGCTGCAAATCCTCGATCCGTACGTTTAAATTCGCCAAGACCGCACTTTGCGGTTGCGGAATCTGCCATAAATTCGGTTTAAACATCTCTCTTCCTTATTTGAATTCCTTGAACGGTTACGCCACGTTCTGCCATGATTCGCGGTTTGGCGGCAAGCTGACGGCGGTTTGCCACAAGGTGTCGTGGGTCGAAACAAACTGCGCGTTCCGCTCGCCCGACTGGTCGTCAGGCTGCTCGCCGAACCATGCCAAGTGCGGTTGCAGCGCCACCACTTCGCCGATCACAATCAACGCCGGTTTTTCCGCATCTTCCGCCAATTGCGCCAACTCGCTTAACTTGCCCGACCGCACTTTTTGCTGTGGTAACGTGCCGTGACTGATCACCGCCACCGGCGTATCGGCACGGCGGCCATGCGCCTGCAGCTGTCGGCTCAACTCGGCGGCTTTAATCGTGCCCATATACACCACCAGCGTTTGATTGCCCTGCGCCAAGGTTTGCCACTGCAACGCTTTGCCGTCCGGTTGGCAATGTCCGGTGATAAACATCGCGGTTTGCGCGTAATCACGATGGGTCAGCGGAATGCCGGCATAAGCGGTTGCACCCAGCGCTGCGGTAATACCCGGTACGACACTGAACGGAATACCGGCGGCTTTCAACACCTCCAGTTCTTCGCCACCGCGCCCGAAAACAAAGGGATCACCGCCTTTCAAACGCACGACCCGTTTGCCTTGTTGCGCATAATGCAGCAATAACCGGTTGGTATCCTGTTGCGCAACGCTGTGTTTGCCCGCCCGTTTGCCGACAAATACTTTATCGGCGTCCCGCCGCACCAGCTCCAAAATCGGTTCGGAAACCAGCGCGTCGTATAGCACCACGTCCGCCTGTTGCAAAGTTTGCAACCCTTTCAACGTCAGCAGACCGGCATCGCCCGGCCCTGCGCCGACCAGCGCCACTTCGCCGCGAATCGGAAAATCCCGTTGCAATTGTTGTTGCAGCAGTTGCTCCGCCTGTTGCTGCTGCTGGTTTTCGCTCAGGCGCTGAAATTCCTGATTGGTAAACAGATTCTCCCAAAAACGGCGGCGTTGGGTTAATTGCGCAAACCGCACTTTGACCTTATCACGCCAGCGTCCTGAAATTTGCGCCATCACGCCTAAGTTTTGCGGCAGCAGGGCTTCCAGTTTTTCGCGTAACAAACGTGCCAAAACAGGCGCTGTGCCACCGCTGGAAATGGCGATCTGCACCGGACTGCGATCAATAATCGACGGAAAAATATAGCTGCAACGGGGTTGGTCATCGACCACGTTGACCAAACGCTGCTGCGCTTCGGCGGTTAAAAAAACCTGATGGTTCAACGTGCTGTCGTCCGTCGCCGCAATCACCAAATAGACCTGTTGCAGCTGTTCGGCGGCAAAGGTTTGTGCGATCCAGACAATCTGCCGCTGCTCGGCAAGTTGTTGTAAAGTGCGGTGCAGTTTGGCGGCTACCACGTTGACCTGCGCCCCGACTTTTAACAATGCTTCTATTTTGCGCAGCGCTACATGCCCGCCCCCGACCACCAACACCGGCCGATGTTTCAAATCGACAAAAATCGGTAAATAATCCATTTCGCAGTCCCACTGTTACTGTAAATAAAGCTGATCGAATAATGCGCCGTCAGCAAAATGTTGTTGGTTGATCGTTGCCCAATCACCGAAAACCCGATTGACATTAAAGGTTTCCAGCGCTGGAAAACGGCTTTGATACTCAGCCAAAATCGTCGGATTGGTCGGGCGGAAATAGTTCTCGGCGGCGATACGCTGCGCCGGTTCCTGCCATAACGAGGCGATAAAATCCCGTGCGGTTTGGCTGTTATGATGTCGGCGGGTATTTTTATTCACCTCGGCGACAAACACATCGGCGCTGGCGCTGTAACTCGGATACACCACTTCGAACAGGTCATCGCCCAACGCATGGGCAGCCAGTCCGGCTTCATTTTCCGGCGTAACCAACACATCGCCGACTTGACGCTGGGTGAAGGTGATACTAGCGGCGCGCGCACCGGCATCGAACACCGGAATATTTTTCAGCAAGCGCCGCATAAAATCATGCGTTTGCGCTTGGTCAGAATACTGTTTTTGCGCATATCCCAACGCCGAAAGGTAGGCGTAACGCCCGTTGCCGGAGGTTTTCGGATTGGCGAAAATCACGCTCACATCGGCACGCGCCAAATCGTTCCAGTCGTGAATTCCTTTCGGATTGCCTTTGCGCACCAAAAACACGGTCACGCTGTTAAACGGAATCGCTTGATTCGGGTATTGCTGCTGCCAGTCGGCATTCACCCAACCGTTCTTGACCAAGAGATCGACATCGTTTTGCTGATTGAGCGTCACCACATCGGCCGGCAAACCGTTGCGCACCGCAATCGCCTGTTTGCTCGCGCCGCCGAAAGATTGCGCAATATTCAGATTTTGTTGGGTTTGTGCTTGATAGTATTGAATAAATTGCGGAGCATAATCCTGATAGTAATCTCTAATCACATCGTAGGACACCAGCAGGATCGATTGATCGGCAAGTGCGGTTACGCTGACCGCACTTAGCCACAATGCACTCCATTTGCGTTTAAATTTCATTTAATCCCCACTATTCTCACTGCGGCTCGGCAAAAAGAAGCCACATCGCCAATATGGTTGATAGTTATAAAATAATTTGTTTGGGGCTGAAAATAATAAAAAGTTATAAATTAGTTGCTTTCAGACTATAAGAACTAAAATCTATTTCTTTCCTGATTTTTATTCCTTTTTGAAATAAGTGAGAATTTTATGTTCTTTGCATCACGGCTTTTCCTCCGCCATAGTGACAACCTGAATCCTTTCCCTGATAAAGCAAACGGTGTTTATAGGTGTCGAAAAATGAAGATTTTATATTCAAGAGCGGTTTTGCCGGGCTTTAAAACCAGCTTTGGATTAACCCTGTTCTGGCTCGGTACGATGGTAGTGCTGCCGTTTATCATGTTGTTTTTAAGCACAATTCAGTTGAGTTGGCAGGATTTTTGGCTGACCGTCAGCAATCAACGGGTGATCGCTTCGATTTTGCTGTCGTTTAAAATGGCGCTGATTGCCACTGTAGTGAATGTGATTTTCGGCACGCTGATCGCCTGGGTATTGGTGCGTTATCAATTTAAAGGCAAGTCGGTGGTGAATGCGTTGATCGATCTGCCTTTCGCCCTGCCGACCGCCGTTGCCGGCATCGTATTAGCCAGCCTGTATGCGCCCAACGGCTTGTTCGGGCAGTGGTTTAATCTGTTCGGGGTTAAAATTGCCTTCACTCCAATTGGTATTGCCATTGCTCTGATTTTTGTCAGTTTTCCGTTTGTGGTGCGCGCCATTCAACCGGTGTTAAACGATTTAGACGGTGCGATTGAAGAGGCCGCAACCACACTGGGCGCTAGCCGTTTCACGATTTTACGACGGGTGATTCTGCCCGCACTTTACCCTGCGATCATCGGCGGTGCCGGCATGGGGCTTGCCCGCTCTTTGGGGGAATACGGCTCGGTGATTTTTATCGCCGGCAATATTCCGCTGGTGTCGGAAATTGCGCCGTTGATCATTATGTCGAAACTGGATATTTACGATATGCAGGGCGCTTCGGCGGTAGCGTTTTTAATGTTACTGCTGGCTTTTTTGGTGCTGTTTTTGATCAATCTGTGGCAGTGGTATCTAAACCGTCACTACACCAGCAAATAGTTAGCGAGAAGGAAAGCGAAGATGATTCACCCGCAATATCAAGAAGCCGCTTGGCTACGCCGCCTGCTGATCGGCATCAGCCTGTTGTTTTTAAGCCTGTTGCTGATTGTGCCGCTGCTGGCGATCTTTTATCAGGCGCTGGCTGCCGGTTGGCAGACGTTTCTCAGCGCATTGCAACAAACCGAAGCGCTACATGCGATCAAACTGACCTTGATCGTCGCCGCGATTTCGCTGCCGCTGAATCTGTTTTTCGGCGTGATCATGGCGTGGCTGCTGAGTAATTTTGATTTTAAAGGCAAACAGCTGATCACTACCCTGATCGATCTGCCGCTGTCGGTTTCACCGGTGGTCGCCGGTTTGATGTTCGTGCTGCTGTTCGGTATCAACGGATTGTTCGGCGCATGGCTGGACGCCAATGATATCGAAGTGATTTTCGCCCTGCCCGGCATTGTGTTGGCAACCCTGTTCGTCACCTTTCCGCTGGTGGTCAAATCGCTGTTGCCGAGCATGAAAACGCAGGGCAACAGCGAGGAACAGGCGGCGCTGACCCTAGGCGCTTCCGTTTGGCAGATTTTTTTCCGTGTCACCTTGCCGAAAATCAAATGGCCGCTGCTGTACGGCGCGATTTTAGCCAACGCCCGAGCGATGGGCGAATTCGGAGCAGTGAGCGTGGTGTCGGGCCATATCCGCAATTTAACCAACACCATTCCGCTGCACGTTGAAATTTTGTACAACGAATATCAGTTTACCGCCGCATTCGCTTGCGCCAGCCTATTGGCGTTGATCGCCATTTTGACCCTGCTGCTGCAAAATCTGGTGGCGTATCTGCAAAAAAGAAAACGCAAGCAACCGCAGGCGGCAAGCGATTATATGCTTTCCCGACTGCCGGTCAAAAGTGCGGTTTAGCGCAAAAACGAAGGAGAAAAGAGGCGTTTTATGTCTGTGATTATTGAAAATTTAAATAAAAACTTCGGCGATTTTGCCGCCTTAAAAAATATCAATCTGGAACTGAAACAAGGCGAATTGACCTCGCTGCTCGGGCCGAGCGGCTGCGGCAAAACTTCGCTGCTGCGGATTATCGCCGGTTTGGATTTCGCCGATTCAGGTCAGATTCGATTTGCCGAGCGCAACGTCACCGAACTGAGCGCCGCGCAACGCAAAGTCGGTTTTGTGTTTCAGCATTACGCACTGTTTCGGCATATGACGATTTTTGATAATGTCGCTTTCGGTCTGCAAGTGCAAACACGCCGCCTGCGCCCGCCCAAAAACGAGATTCGGCAGCGGGTAAGCGAGCTGCTGCAACTGGTCAAACTGGAACATTTGGCGAACGCCTATCCCGATCAACTCTCCGGCGGACAGCGCCAGCGTATCGCTTTAGCCCGTGCGTTGGCGGTGAAACCGGAAGTGCTGCTGCTTGACGAACCGTTCGGCGCGCTCGATGCGCAAGTGCGCAAAACCTTGCGCCGTTGGCTGCGCACTTTGCAACATGAATTGAATATTACCACCGTGTTTGTCACCCACGATCAGGAAGAAGCGCTGGAGGTGTCGGATCGTGTGGTGGTGATGAATCAAGGGCGGGTGGAACAAGTGGATTTTCCATCGAATATTTATTATGCGCCGCAAACGGAATTCGTCACCGAATTCGTCGGCGATACCAATGTTTTTCACGGACATTTGGAACAAGACAGTCTGATTATCGGCGAATTTGCCCACCGCTTAAAACCGCAAGTCAGCGCTAAACAACATAACGGAAGGCAAAACAGCGGAAAGCTGCACAACGGCAATCACCATCACGGCTCGACTACCGCCTATGTGCGCCCTTACGACCTGACGTTGTCGCGCAAGCCCGAAAACGCTCTGGCGAAAGGGGAGATCAGCCATATTTATAATATCGGCTTTCTGACCCGTGTCGAGCTGCAAAGCAGCCAAAGCGACCAACCGATTGAAGTCCTACTGACCAAAGAGCGGTTTCAACGGGAAAATTACCAGACCGGCGAAACGGTCTATCTGATTCCGGACAATCTGAATCTGTTCCAAAATATGAATTTGTGATGTTTGAAGCGGCGAAGTGCGGTTTTGACCGCACTTAACTATTTAACTTAGCTATTTAACTTGGCAATTTATTCCTGACTATCTTCAAGCTGTTTCAGTTCGCTTTGTGCGGTGCGTAAGGCATCGTCAAACAGTTTGAACATATTGTGTTCGCCGACCAGCTGGATAATGCCGCCGCGGCGCAGTTTCTGGGTGACATTGTGATTGGCACCGGATAACATCACGTTAACTCCCTGTTTATGCAGGTTGCAAATCACATTCTCCAAACTCTGAATACCGGTCATATCAATAAACGGCACCCATTTTAAGCGGATAATCAGGTATTTCGGATAAGTCTGGCTATCGGCAAGCGCACGGTCAAAATTTTCAACCGCACCAAAGAAGAAAGGGCCTTCGACGGTAAAGACCAACAGCTCTTCCGGCAGTGGTTCTTCACCAATGCGAGCCAACAAATCCGCTTGCGCAACCCGTTTGACTTCCACACTGCCAGCCATGCGGCGCAGGAACAATAATGTCGCTAAAATTACACCGATATTCACCGCCACCACTAAATCGGCAAATACCGTCAAGCCGAAGGTAATCAGTAAAATCGCCACATCGCTTTTCGGCGCACGTTTAATCATTTTGACAAAGCGTTTCGCCTCGCTCATATTCCAGGCCACGACGAATAGAATTGCCGATAAGACTGCCAGCGGGATATGTACCGCAAGCGGTGCCAGCACCAGCAAAATGACTATCAAGGTGATAGAGTGTATGATGCCGGCAAGCGGACTGGTTGCGCCGTTGCGGATATTGGTGGCGGTGCGTGCAATCGCACCGGTAGCGGCAAATCCGCCGAACAGCGGTGCGGCAATATTGGCGATGCCTTGCCCGACCAACTCTTGATTGGAATTATGCCGTGTGCCCGCCATACCGTCGGCAACCACTGCCGATAGTAAGGATTCGATCGCCCCTAACATCGCAATGGTAAATGCAGGCCCGATCAACTCAATCATTTTTGTCCAACTGAGGGTCGGCAGTTTAAATTCGGGCAAGCCTTGTGGAATACCGCCAAATGCCGTGCCGATAGTGCGGACACCGTCAAATTGAAATAAATATTGCACCATGCTGATCACCAATAAGGCAATTAACGGTCCGGGAATCCGTTTGCAGCCGGGAATTTTGCTGCTGTAAAGCACCAACAGCAACGCGGTGACGGCTAAAAGTGCGGTTGTGAAATGAAATTGCGGAAACGCTTGAATTAAATGGAACAGTTTTAAGTGGAAATGATCACCGCTGACACTGGGTAAACCGAAAAAATCCTGCCATTGTCCGACCCAGATGATCACGCCGATGCCGGCGGTGAAGCCGACAATCACCGGTGAAGGGATATATTTGATAATCGCGCCCATACGGGTCAAGCCAAATGCCAACAGGATCACCCCCGCCATTAAGGTGGCAACTTGCAAGCCTTCGATGCCGTATTGCGCCGTGATCCCCGACAACACCACGATAAACGCGCCGGTCGGACCGCTGATTTGTAAGCGGCTGCCGCCAAAGACGGCAGTACAGAAACCGGCGATAATCGAGGTATAAATCCCCTGCTCCGGTTTAGCGCCGGACGCGATGGCAAATGCCATGCCGAGCGGCAGTGCGACAATACCGACGATAATTCCGGCAATGATATTATTAAGCCAATGTTTTCGAGAAAATAAGCCGTTTTTATAGGCTTCGGTGATTGCGAACATTTACAACTGTCCTTTACTTGAAACAGAATAAACAAAGAAGTTGAAATTATACGCCTATCATGCAAATTCACCATCACCGTCCGGATTAATTTGGCAATCTATTGATTTTGCTCAAATCAATATTGTGCCAAACCGCACTTTGTAGTTACAAGGGTAGTTACAAGAGAGATTTTGTGCCTAAGTGCGATCAGCGAACGCTATAGCCATCGAATGAAAATTAAAAAGGAAAGAAGAGAGTGCAATATTACCAGAAGAGTGGTGGGTCGTGAAGGATTCGAACCTTCGACCAACGGATTAAAAGTCCGCTGCTCTACCGACTGAGCTAACGACCC
>NZ_FWWV01000040.1 GCF_900176075.1 Pasteurella testudinis DSM 23072 | reverse complement strand
ACCGTTTCGCTGCCTTCGGCAATCATGGTCGGCGGGGAATGGTCTTTACAAGCGATAGTGACATCACTGTTATCCATCGCCGCATAAGCTAAGGGTAGATTATTGGCGAAGACATTCGGGCTGCCGAGAATAATGGTGCCGTCGGGGTCGGGTGGGGTGAAGAAACTTTCGACTTTATTTTTGACGGTATCGATACCGGAAGACACGGCAGGGCTGAGCAAAATGCCCATGCCGATGACAAATCCACCGAACCCAGCACACAGAAAGCTAGCAGCCCCCAATATGGCGGCACTGACCAGTGCGCCGGCAACCGCACCGGCAAGGGCAGCCCAGAAGCTGCGGTGCTTAATGGTGTCGGTTTGGCGTGCGGCGGGCTCAACCACTTCGCGGGCACCGACGAGGCGGACTTGAGAGCGCGGAAAGTTGTTGATGCGAGCGGTGATGCGTTGAACGGCATCAGCGGCGAGTTTTTCACCGGCGGTTGGCAGGAGGTTATCCTTTTATTTTTCTATAAATTCTAGCTATCAAACCAAGAATAGTTTTGATAAAAAATACCGCTGGAGGTATATCTATATTAATTATCTTCAGCAAACCCCTGCTTTCTAAGTTCAAGTAATCCTTCTAATATAGGTTGTCTAATTTTTTTAGGCTTTGATAATGGGACTGGAATTACGATGTCATAATCATCACTATCTAAGAAATTTTCTAGGCACATTGTCACATAATCAAATTTTTCTTTAAACTTATCATCTAGTAATGATAGTGAAAAGAATTTATCTTTTTTTATTAAAATTTGGTTTTCAGGATCTCTAATAAATAATTCTCCAGGAATTCCACTATAGTCAAAGTTAGAAAATTTAGCTCTTGATATATCTATAGCCCAATCGATTTTTTTATAAAAATGCTGTCTAAATTCATTTGCTTTTTTTTGTAACTCTGGATTTTTATCTGATAAAAAAATATTTTTATTAATTCTGAATGATGATATTTTACCATCAATAATTACATTTTTTAAAAATGGACTCCAAAAAATTCCATAATTCTCAAATCGTATGTTTTTAAATTTTATGTTATCCAGTATTATCGGTCCAAACGTACAAAATAAAAAAACACACTCATTAAATTCAATGTTTTTAATGATTGGTAAATCTTCTATATTATTGGGTAATCCAATATCACAATTATCAAAGATGCTATTGATAAAAATACTTCTTTCTTTATTGAAGATATCAATAAAATTTTTTTTAAAGAAGTAGTTTTCTATTTTATTTGTCATTTAGCGCCTACTTAAATTTAATTTTTTTGTTTACATCATATAGCAAATAACCAACTTCATTAGTTAAATTTTTAGCTGTATACCTAATTTCATGAGTCGCTTTTGCTGCATTTGTTGTTACATCAAATACACCTTTAGAGGTGGTGGTAAAATCTGGAGATGAAATAAATCGTCCATTAGTTCCTCGAGTAAGTCCTGTATGCGTTACTAAACTATTCAACTCAGGAATATCTTTGATTAAATCTCTAGTTCTTCTTTCAACAGCTTTTCCAAAGCTTGCAGAATAAAGTGGTGATGTAGGATCTTTAAGATGGCGATAGCTACCACTACTCATAAGATCTTTTGCAATACTTGGATTATTTTTAATATCTTTTACTGCTTGGTTCACAACGTCTTGTAGTTTTGCTTGTAATTGTGGACACACAGCCAACCCAAACGGATCTAACCAATCCCACGGATTCTGTACATAGGAATACGGTGTTTCCCCTCCGGCAAGTCCAATCGGGTCGGAAGTCAGGTAATTCCCCGTGCTCGGGTCATAGTAACGAAAACGGTTATACGCCAAGCCACTTTCGTTATCCGCATACTGTCCGGCGAACAGCAGTTGCGGGTCGAGCGGGTGTGTTGCTTCGCTTCGCTGATAGCTGTCCAGCACCAAGCCCCAGAGGGTTCTTGGTTTGTCTTGCCATGCCAGTTCGCCTTTTGGGGTGAGCAAGCCAATCACTTTGCCATTCGGTTGCACGATAGCATAGTGGGTTTGCTCTTGCCACTGTTTGATGCTGCCGTCTTGGGTTTGTTCGAGAGTTTGGTAGCTATCTTGCTGTGCGATTAACTGCCAACCGTTGAATACACTGTGGCGTTCGGCAACGGTTTGCTGGTTTTTTTCGCTGAGGGTGTAGGCAAGTTGGTCACCGTCCCAAACATACCGCACTTTGCTATTTTGCTCCGGACAGGCTTTCTCAATCCGTCTGCCGATACCGTCATATTTATAATACCAGGTATAGCGGCGTTCGCTACGGTGATTGTCATGACTGCCGTTGTGTATAGAGCTAAAGTGTTTTCTTGATCTTCACTAAGCCTTTTTCTAATATGGTAATTTTTTCAATTGGTGTACCTTTTTCGTGAGATTTAGCCCAGTTGGGGATTGTTTTTTTAAATAACTCCACACCTTCAGGTTTTAAATTTGATTTTTTTATTACAATTGTTTTATCTAAATTTCCTTTTTCATCGAAGGGACTTATATCTATTAATAAATTATTATCCAATAAGAAATGGAATAAGGTATTTGACATTGTTAAATAATAATTTTGCCACCAATCACTTTGATTAGCTTTTAAATATGCGTTTAGATCAAATAATATAAAATCATTGTTCATTTTATTTACTCCTTATAACTTTTGATATCCCTTCGATAGGTATTAATTCTTTAGTTATTGGATTTCTAACAAAAGTTCCACCAATTGAACTAATCCTAGTTTCTTTTGCTAATTGCTCAAACTTAGGGGCAGTTTTACTAGTAATTTCAATAGGACGCCATACCCCATCTTTCCCTTTTACAACAAAATCTACTCGTCTTCCTGAGTTAGTTAATGGATCTAAAACTTTCTTGCCATTTGCATCACGCAATATTCTTTCTCTTAAAACATTTTCTTTTCCATAACGGCGTTCAAGAATATCTTGCGCTCTTTTTTCTCTGGCTAATCCATCGACTTTATTTTTAAGACACCCAGCCAACCCAAACGGATCTAACCAATCCCACGGATTGTGCACATAGCTATAAGGCGTTTCTCCACCATTTAAGCCAATCGGGTCACTGCTGAGATAGTTGGCGGTTTCCGGGTCGTAATAACGAAAGCGATTGTAAGCCAAGCCCGATTCTTCGTCATAATACTGTCCGGCGAACAGTAGGTTTGGATTGAGCGGTTCGCTGGGTTGGTATTTTGCCCAACGGTGGTTAAGCAGGCGTCCCCAAAGTGCGGTCGGCTGTTTGCGCCATGTCGGTTTCCCTTCCGGGGTGAACAGTGCCAGTGGTTGTCCATTGCTTTGGCAGACGGCGTAGTGGGTTTGATTTTTCCAGTTTAGCTGTCCACCTTCGGCGGTTTGTTCAATATCGTAGTACTGGTCTTGCTGCGCCAACAGTTCCCAGCCGTGGAACACACTATGTCGGCAACTGTCGATTCGCTGCTGTCTTTCCGTTTCGCTATAAGCAAGCTGGTCGCCGTCCCAAACATACCGCACTTTGATGTTTTGCTCCGGACAGGCTTTCTCAATCCGTCTGCCGATACCGTCGTATTTATAATACCAGGTATAGCGGCGTCCGCCGAGTTTGCCTTTGCCGGTGAAGACGGTGAGTTGGTTAAAGCCGTTCCAGCGGTAGTGGCTTTCGTCCAACGGCTTAGTGACCTGTTTGAGTTTCAGGCTGTCTTTATCGTAGCATACTACCAATGCTTACCTTTGCCGTCGATTTTCTCGGTTAGCAGCAGCTCTTAATGCTTTACTGCGAGGATTAAGATTTTTGTAGCTCCCAGCCAATCTAAACGGAACGCACCAGTCACATGGGTTCCCCACATAGTCATGCAATCTATCGATTCTCGCCAGCCGATTAAGTCAAGGCTAGCCAATAATTTTGTATCATAAATAAAACCACTTATCTTTATTTCAAGATAATTGAGAAAATGAAACAATAGATTGGCCATGATTTAAAGCAATAAATTCAGATAATTCTTTATCATTATCGGTTAATTTTTCAGAGTCCATAAAGAAATAATTTTCTATATCTAGAGAGCTATTATCGCTGTTAACTTGTTTATCAATGTCACTAATAAATTTAACAATAAATATATTAAAATTTGAAGCTATGAGTTGTAAATAATTAGGGTTTAATTGGCTGTAGTATGCAATAAAGTGATTTCCATATGAGTTTTTTTTATTTATATACCCAAACCTTTCCCCTGCGCTATTCCCTGCGAAACACCAGAATTTAAATGTTGCCATATTTTCTTTGCTCCAAAAAAAATTCATTTCATCATATATATTAGTAGGATATAAATGAGAATTTTTAAACCCCCAGAAACAATAATCTAGTAATGATAACCCATTAGATTCCTTTAGAAAGTCAAGGTGCAACTTATCTTTCTCTCCAATAATACTTCCTTGCCCCTTTAAAATTTTTATAGTGTTTTTTTCATAGGTTTTTATATATGGAGATTTTCCTTTTAAAACTTCAATTGAATTCATTATTTCAGCTAATTCAGTGTTCATTTTTGCCTCTAATTTATTTTGTTAATATATTGAGCTATTGTTTTATCCATGTTAGCTGCAAATTTCATAATTTCAGCTTTTGTTGCATTAGGATTAGTCTTTCTAAAAGCCTCCCAAGCAGGAGTGACAACTTGCCTGTGTATCTTTGTCGGTAATCCCTGTAAATTAGAGAGTGATGTTTTCATTGATTGTGGAAATTTACCATTTTTAATAAATACTTGAGGTATTCGGTGGTGAACTTCGAGTTTTCCTGTACCTATAAACTTCTTCATTTTAGGATAGGCATCCATATATATTTTTCTATAATTACAACTTGCCAACCCAAACGGATCTAACCAATCCCACGGATTCTGAACATAGCTATAAGGCGTTTCACCGCCATTTAATCCTATCGGGTCGGAAGTCAGGTAATTCCCCGTGCTTGGGTCATAGTAACGAAACCGGTTATACGCCAAGCCACTTTCGTTATCCGCATATTGTCCGGCGAACAACAGTTGCGGGTCGAGTGGGTGGGTGTTTGCTTCGCTTCGCTGATAGCTGTCCAGCACCAATCCCCAGAGGGTTCTTGGCTTGTCTTGCCACGCCAGTTCGCCTTTTGGGGTGAGCAAGCCAATCACTTTGCCATTCGGTTGCACGATAGCATAGTGGGTTTGCTCTTGCCACTGTTTGATNNTNCCGTCTTGGGTTTGTTCNANNGTTTGGTAGCTATCTTGCTGTGCGATTAACTGCCAACCGTTGAATACACTGTGGCGTTCGGCAACGGTTTGCTGGTTTTTTTCGCTGAGGGTGTAGGCAAGNTGGTCACCGTCCCACACATACCGCACTTTGGTATTTTGCTCCGGACAGGCTTTCTCAATCCGTCTGCCGATACCGTCGTATTTATAATACCAAGTATAGCGGCGTCCGCCGAGTTTGCCTTTGCCGGTGAAGACGGTAAGCTGGTTAAAGCCGTTCCAGCGGTAGTGGTTTTCGCCAGTGCGGTAGCCGTCTTCCTCAGTAGTTTTACGGATAAGCCGTCCGGCACGGTCGTAAACATAGCGGTCGTTGTGCAGGCGGTGGAGTTTATGTCCCGGCTGATAAATATCGTTGTGGCCAATCAGTTGTTGTTCGGCATAGTGTGGGTCAAACGGGTCAAGGGTGATACCGTGCGGCATGCCGACCTGACGTTGGCTGAGATAGCCGCAGCTGTCATACTGATAGCGTTCCCGGGTGTGGTTGCGGTTGCTGATATCGGTAATCTGGTTGTTGCCGTTGACCGTCATCGCCAGGTTTTCCTGCTCGTCATTGGCGGCAACGGTGTTTAATGCCTTATCATAGGCATAAGTGCGGTTGAGTTTTGTAGATTTTTGCGAAAAATAGATCGATTATAACGGAGTACAAATATATTATTAAAGAACAAGTTTAAAGAGAAATAATACCACTGTAATATATATCAGTTGTTTTTAAAGAAGAATTTATAATCGTTTTATGTCACTTAAAGAGTAATTGGTATAAGATCTAACCCTCTAAGTTTTAACTCTTTTTGAGCTTTTTTTATCAAATTACCAGTATTTACTCCTAAAATAACTATAAAACCTTTTTCTATACCACTGCCAAATTTCATATCACTTCTAAAAAAACCATCACTAATCGGAAGTTGGATTTCATTTGAGAAATTCGGTATAGGAGCTATTTGATTAACATATTGATTGCATTTATTACAATATTCACTTTGTTGCATTGCCAAATATGTTAATTTTTTCTCAGGAATAAGTGTGAATAATGAGCCTTCTGGATTTAAGCAATCAAATTGAATAGGATAACCTAAATTTTCGATAAAATATTTAAACTTAGCTGAAATAATTGGTGGGCCTCCATCGTAAGCAAAACTAAAATCAGCCTTATTTTTAATATGAAAATTATTAGGATAATATTGATAGTTAATACATGAATGACAGGTGCTACAGAAAGTTTCTTTGGGAGCGCATTCATAGAAATATGAATGGTTATCTATTCCAGATAGTTCATAAGCAATAATCTTATTTTTCATTAAATGTATTATCCTATTTCAAATTTGGATGTATGGTAAAAAAGTCATTCGCAGCATCTATATATTTAGCTCCTGTAGTTTTATAAAAATCAGATAATGCAGATAATCTTTCACTTCTATCAAAATTTCTTCTAATTATTCGTCCACTATTTCCTCTTTGAGGTCTCATATGAACAGTTTTGCCGTTAATAACTTTAGTTTTATTTATTAAAAAATCATTCATATCTTTATGGAGATTTCTATGTTTTGTAGCATCTAATTTTGTTAATTGTTGTTTCGGGTCTCCTCCCATAAATTTAGGATCTGAGTGGTGTCCGTGACACCCAGCCAACCCAAACGGATCTAACCAATCCCACGGATTCTGAACATAGCTATAAGGCGTTTCACCGCCATTTAATCCTATCGGGTCGGAAGTCAGGTA
>NZ_FWWV01000007.1 GCF_900176075.1 Pasteurella testudinis DSM 23072 | reverse complement strand
ATCGACCGGGATGCCGCGCTCAAAAGGTAAATATTGACGCAACCACGCCAAATGATATTCCCCGAACCGTTTAATGTCCGTCCAACCTTCCGCACCGGAAATGACGGCGCTCATGGTCAGAAAAATGATTTCAAGAAAAGGATATTTTTGGTTGATATCTTTACGCGGGTCTTCCAATTGACCGAAAAAGCGGAATAAGTCCATGACGTTACCTTGTATTTTAACGTATTAAAGGCTTATTAGATCATATTTTGAGGAAAAGTGCGATCTTGCCCTGTGCTCGCCATAAAACAACACAAAAGAAAACCAAAGTGCGGTATGCTTCCCCGCTAAAATCCTGTAGAATGCCCCCCTTTAACCAACGTGGTTCGTAACCCTCCCACGCAAAAAAACTAGGACACAACATGCAACAAACACCTAAAGCCTTGGTGATCTTCTCCGGCGGACAAGATTCCACCACCTGCCTGCTACAGGCAATTCAGCACTACGGCAAAGAAAATGTCGAAGTCGTGACCTTTCAATACGGGCAGCGCCACGCCATCGAACTCGAAAAAGCGCAATGGATCGCGCGCGATCTGGGCGTCAAACAAACGCTGATCGACACCAGCGTGATCAAAGCCATCACGACTAATGCGCTGATGGATCAAAGTGCGGTCATCGAAGAGAACGACGATATGCCAAACACCTTTGTTGACGGGCGCAATGCACTGTTTTTACTCTATGCGGCGATTTACGCCAAAGGACAGGGCATTCGCAATATCGTCACCGGCGTATGCGAAACCGATTTCAGCGGCTATCCCGACTGCCGTGATGTGTTCGTCAAATCGATGAACGTCACCCTCAATCTGGCAATGGACTACAACTTTAATATCCAAACGCCGTTGATGTATCTGGATAAAAAACAGACCTGGGCGCTCGCCGATCAATTAGGAGGCTTGGATTATGTGCGGCAACACACCCACACCTGCTATCTCGGTGTCGAGGGCGGTTGCCACGAATGCCCGAGCTGCAAATTGCGCGAAAAAGGCTTGAACGAATACTTGGCAGAAAAAGAGGCACACCATGTTTAAAATCAGCAAAGAATTCAGTTTCGATATGGCGCATATGCTTGACGGACACGACGGCAAATGCAAAAACCTGCACGGACACACCTACAAATTACAGGTCGAACTGTGCGCGCCGCTGCTGACCGATGCGGCAAAGTGCGGTATGGTGATGGATTACAGCGATCTGAAAAGCGTGGTTGACGACTTGATCCTCAAACCGATGGATCACGCTTTTATCTACGATCAACACAGCGAAAAAGAGCGCAAAGTGGCGGAGCTGCTGCAAGAGTTGGACTCCAAAGTGTTCGCCCTGCCCTACCGCACCACCGCCGAGCAAATGTCGCAATTTATTTTCCAGCGCCTGCAACACGCCGGTTTACCGATTTCAGCGGTGCGTTTATGGGAAACCCCGACCTCATTCTGCGAATATACGGACAGCGAATGAGCAGCGACATTCACTACAATATCGTCGAGATTTTCGAGAGCCTGCAAGGGGAAGGCTTCAACACCGGCATGCCGAGCATTTTTATCCGCTTCGGCAAATGCAACCTCGCCTGCCCGTGGTGCGACACCGACTACCATCGGTTTGAACGCTGGACGTTAGACCAGATTATGCAAAAAGTGCGGTCGTACACGGCGAAAAACATCATCATCACCGGCGGCGAACCGACGATTCAGCCCAAATTGACGATGTTGCTCGACGAACTCAAAGCCGCAGGCTACTTCTTAGCGATTGAAACCAACGGCTTAAAACCGATTGCGCCGCAAATCGACTATATCGCCACCAGCCCGAAACGCTTGTATCAACACAAATACCAACAACGCTGCATACCGTCCGCCGACGAAGTGCGGATTGTCAACGACGGCGAAATCCTACCGTTCTGCGAACAAATCGAACAGCGCATTCAAGCGCAACACTACTACCTCTCCCCTTGCGAACAGCAAGGCGAAATGAACCTGCTGGATACGATTCGCAAGCTGGGCGAACTCAACCAACGCCGGAACAAACCGAAATGGCAGCTGAGTTTGCAAACCCATAAGTTGGTGGGGATTGAGTAAAGCGCAATAAGTAAAATCCTAAATTCCGCTTATAATAACCGCAATTAATTTTCTAACAGGTGCAACCATGCTACTCATCATCAACAATCACGACTCGTTCACCTACAATCTGGTCGATCTGCTGCGGCGGATTGAGGGAATTGAGATGCAGGTGTGCGACACGGAAAAGGTGGATTTGCAACAGGTCGCCGATTTCAGCCATATTCTGATCTCGCCCGGCCCCGATGTGCCGCAGGCTTATCCGCAGCTGTTTGCGCTGTTGCAGCGTTACCATCAGCAAAAATCTATTCTCGGCGTCTGTCTCGGACACCAGACCCTATGCCAGTTTTTTGGCAGCGAACTGTACAATTTACCCCAGATTCGGCACGGACGAAGTGCGGTGTTGCGGCAAACCGCAGAATCATTACTGTTTAAAAAATTGCCGCAATCCTTTAAGATAGGGCTTTACCATTCGTGGGCAATCAAAAATTTGCCGGCGTGTTTGCAAGCCGTCGCGGTTGATCAAGACGGCACATTGATGGCAATGCAGCACCGCACTTTGCCGATTTACGGCGTGCAATTTCACCCCGAATCGTTTATCAGCGAACACGGCGAACAGATCTTGCGCAATTGGCTGGCGAGCTGACAAAAGGACAACCGATGATACGTTTTTTTTCACACCTGTTGATTTTTCTGAAACTGTTTTGGCACCGTTTTAATCAGAACAAACTGAATATGGCTGCCGGTTATTTGACTTACAGCACCATGCTGGCACTGGTGCCGCTGATGATGGTGGTGTTGGCGATTTTCTCTGCGTTTCCGGTGTTCAGCGAAGTCAGCGGACAGGTGCAAAGCCTGATTTTTGACAATTTCGCCCCCGAAACCGGCGGCGTGGTGCAGCAATATTTAAACGAATTTGTCGCCAACTCGAAAAAAATGAGCGGTATCGGCGTTCTCGGCTTAATCGTGGTGGCGTTAATGCTGATCTCCTCGATTGACCGCACGTTGAACGATATTTGGCCGAACACCAATTCGCGTACGCCGCTGTTTTCCTTTGCCATGTATTGGATGATTTTAACCCTGGGACCGCTCTTTTTGGCGATTAGCCTGATTGTCAGCTCTTATATTTTTTCCATTCAATTGTTCAGTCATCACACTGTCATGTCTTTGGGCACGCGTTTACTCAGCTTCGTGCCGTTTCTGCTGACTTGGATTGCCTTCACTCTGATTTATACCATAGTGCCGAATACCAAAGTCAACCTGCGTTACGCCATGATCGGTGCATTGATTGCCGCCATCTTTTTCACTCTCGGCAAACAGGCGTTCACCTGGTATATGGCTGCTTTTCCATCATACCAACTGATTTACGGCGCCTTGGCGACCCTGCCGATTCTGCTGCTGTGGATTCAGCTGAGCTGGACCTTTGTATTGCTCGGCGCACAATTGACCGCCGTCTTGGAAGATCTGAATTTGGTCAAGGCCGGCAAGCTGGATTTGCAGAGAGAATATCAGCATAAACAACAAAAATTGCATGACGAACTGCACCGTTTACAACAAAAAATCACCTTGCCCGACCAAGAACACTAGGGCTTCCTAACGCCGCAGGAACAGGAAAATGATCGCATTGATTCAAAGAGTGAAACAGGCTTCGGTCAGCGTCGAAGCGCAACGGGTCGGCGAAATCCAACAGGGACTGTTGGTTTTGCTCGGCGTGGAAAAAAACGATACGCCGGAAAAAGCCGATCGTTTGCTGGAGAAAGTCTTGGCTTATCGGGTATTCAGCGATGAAAACGGAAAAATGAATTTAAACGTTAAACAAGCGAACGGTAGCGTTTTAGTGGTGTCTCAGTTTACATTGGCGGCGGACACCAAAAAAGGGCTGCGTCCGAGCTTTTCCAACGGCGCTGCGCCGCAACTGGCAGAACAACTCTACGCTTATTTTAGCGAACAATGCCGCGCCCAAATTACCACTGCAAACGGCATTTTTGCCGCTGATATGCAGGTCAGTTTAATCAACGACGGTCCGGTCACCTTTTGGTTACAGGTCTAAACAAAGGAATGCAGAAGATGAAAAAGCAACTCAAAACGCTACTCGGCGGCGGTATGTTATTATTGGCAACCGCACTTCCGGCACAAGCCGACAATAGTCAACACAACAGTCAACCCGAACAACAAATCAGCTTTAGCGTCGATGTTTCACGCCAAGTGCAGCAAGACACCATGCGTGTGATTCTGTTCGCGCAGGAGTCGGGCAAAACTTTAAAAGCGATCAGCCCAAGCGTCACTAAAAAATTGAATGCGGTAGTCGAAGCGGCGAAAAAACGCAATATTCAAACTGGCGCAACCAACCGCAAAAACTATCTCAACTACGATAAACAAAACAAACCGAGCGGCTGGACCGACTATGCGGAAATCACCTTGGAAAGCCAAGATTTTACCGCACTTTCCGAGTTAATCGCGGCAGTGGATAATCAAATGGCGGTACAAAACCTGGTGTTCACCCTGTCGGACGAGCAAAAACAGCGTTTGGAAAGCGAAATGACCACGGAAGCGCTACAGGCATTCAAACAAAAAGCCGAGTTAATCAGCCGGAATTTACAAGCCGAAAGCTATCGTATTTTGAACTTAAACATCGGTAACAGCAGCGATCCGGCAGACTATCAACCGATCTACTATACACGAAAAAGCGTATTTTCCTCGGCGGCAAGCGATGAGGAAAGTATGCAGGTGCAAAGCGGACAAGCAAACTTGAAAATTCAGGTCAGCGCCACCATTTATCTGAAGAATGACTAATTCACAGCAGGATTTGCTATAATCCTGCTTTCTATCTATTTTTATCCATTAATTAAGGCGGAGTAGCCGATGAAAGCAGCAAAAAATGTAGTGGTCAGTATCGCATATCAAGTTCGTACTGAAGACGGGGTGTTAGTTGACGAAGCACCAGCCAATCAACCTTTGGAATATTTGCAAGGGCACAATAATCTGGTAATCGGCTTGGAAAACGCCATCGAAGGGCGTGAAGTCGGCGAAAAATTCGAAGTGCGGGTCAAGCCGGAAGAGGGTTACGGCGAATATAACGACAACATGGTGCAGCAAGTGCCGAAAGATGTGTTTGTCGGCGTGGACGAGTTGGAAGTCGGTATGCGTTTTATCGCCGACACCGACATCGGGCCGTTACCGGTGGTGATCACCGAAGTGAGCGACGACTACGTTGTGGTTGACGGCAACCATATGTTGGCTGGCCAAGAATTGCTGTTTAACGTCGAAATCGTTGCCACACGCGAAGCCACTCTGGAAGAAATTTCACACGGCCATATTCATGCCGAAGGCGGCGGTTGCTGCGGCGGACACGACAGTGACGCAGAAGGGCACGGCTGCGGTTGCGGCGGCCATCATCATGATCACGAGCACGGACATCACCATCATCACGACCATAAACACGGACATGAAGGCTGCTGCGGCGGAAAACATAAACACTAATCGCCATTCCGCTCTCGTATAGCACTTGCACAACAAAAGGATAGCAACCGGCTATCCTTTTTTATTACCCCGCAATCAACGCCTGCCAAAACCGCACTTTACTGATAAACAAGCTTCATGATTTCTATTTTGGAAATTATAAAATCATAATTAATAAATTTAACAGAAACCATTAGCTGTTTATGATGAAGTCCAACCTCAATAATTCAAAAGGACAACATCATGAAAACCCCGATTTCCCGTAGAAAACTCATGCAATCCGCTGCCGCGCTCAGCGTAACCATGCTGTTCAGCAGCGGATCTGTTTTGGCACAAGATCAAACCACCGTGACACAAGGAACGAATACCATGAACCTGACCAGACAATGGGACAAAATTTTCCCGCAAAGCAATCAAGTAAACCATCGCAAAGTAACGTTCAAAAACCGCTACGGCATCACCTTGGCCGCTGATTTATACACCCCGAAAAACGCCGCCGGCAAACTGCCTGCCATTGCCGTCAGCGGCCCTTTTGGTGCGGTGAAAGAACAGTCTTCCGGGCTGTATGCGCAGACGCTGGCCGAGCGCGGTTTTGTCACGCTGGCGTTTGATCCGTCGTTTACCGGCGAGAGCGGCGGCGAAGTGCGCAATGTTGCTTCGCCCGACATCAATACCGAAGATTTCAGTGCAGCGGTGGATTTTTTAGCCAACCTTGATGCTGTCGACGGCGGTAAAATCGGCATTTTGGGCGTTTGCGGCTGGGGCGGCATGGCATTGAATGCCGCGGCGGCCGATCCCCGCATCAAAGCGACCGCCACTTCGACCATGTATGATATGAGCCGTGTGATGGCGAACGGTTACAACGACAGCGTGGATGCCGAAGCCCGTTACCAAGCCCGTCAGGCCGTGGCCGCCCAACGCACGCAAGACTTTAAAAACGGCACTTTGGCTCTTAGCGGCATGGGTTTGCCTGAGAAATTAAACGGCGATGAACCGCAATTTGTGCAGGAATATTGGGATTTCTACAAAACCCCGCGCGGCTTCCACCCGCGCGGCATCAATTCCAACAGCACATGGAGCGCCACCAATGCCTATTCATTCAGCAACATGCCATTACTCAGCTACGCCCACGAAATCAAGAATCCGGTTTTGATTGTGCATGGTGAAAAAGCCCATTCGCGCTATTTCAGCGAAGATGCGTTCAAGAAACTGAGCGGCAGCAATAAAGAGCTGTATATCGTGCCCGACGCCACCCACGTCGATTTGTACGACAATCAGGCAGGCAAAATCCCATACGATAAATTCGCTGCGTTTTTCAAAGCCAATTTGAAATAAACGAAACAGCCAATAACAGGCCGTCTGAAACCGCACTTTGCCTTTTTCAAGCAGACAAAAATTAGTAAAAGTTTCAGATGGCATATTGATTGGTTTGTCGCTTGGAAAGACCTAATCTTTACGCCGAAACAGGCACAGCCAAACCAAAAAGCGGGTCAGGTAGGCGGCGAAAATCACGATGGCAAAGAAATCCAGATAAAACAGCCATTTTGGTTCGTCAAAATCTAGGGCGGCAAATTCAATCAAGCCAAACAGGTAGTGATGAATATCACGCTTTATCAGGGCATAAATGCCGTAAGCGGAGATGACGAGCCAAAGTGCGGGCAGCCGGCGGCGGGCGTTGAAGCCGTTCAAATCAATCTGCCACAGTTTGGCGAGAAAGTTGGCGAGCATTTTCCAGTGCAAGCCCAAATGCACGCCGATCAAAAGTTGCAGCCAATGCGAGCTGAGCATATGTAGCTTGCGCACGGTGCTATTGACCATGCTGATCGGCAGGTCAGGCAGGGCGAAATTGGACATCATCACGCCGCTGACGCAGGCAATCATAAACAGGATAAAGGTCAGCAGATTCACGCCCGTTTGCAGCAGGCGGTAGGCATCGTACTGCCCTTGCGTGAGCTTTTTAAACCACCATAGGTTCAAGCCGCTGTGCAAAAACACTAGCGCAAAAAACACAATGCCTGCCCATTCGTGGATTAACTCGGGGTAGATGTGATAGCCCATCACCGAGAGAAAAAGTGCGGTCAGGAGCAGGTCGTGCAGCAGTTGCAGTTTGTATTTTAACGGCATGACAGCTCCTTAGCGTGGCAACGTAGGCTGCCAGCGTTTGATTTCAGGCTCAATATTTGGCACTTGGCTGCGGCGTAGGCTTAAGCCCTGCACCACTCGCTTAGCGCGCGGCTGGATTCGTTCAATCTCGCTTTTCGGATCTTTGCGGAAACGGTAGCCTGAATGGGTATCAAAGGTGATAATGGTTTTGCCGCTCAAATCGTGGCTTTCCAAAAAGGTATACACCACCATCGGCATTTGATACCACCACATCGGATAGCCGATAAACACTCGGTCGTATTGCTCCAGCCCTGCTAAGCGTTGCTTGAGCGGCGGGCGGGCATTGCGGCGTTGCTTGGCGCGGCTGAAATCCAACAGCTCGTCATAAGTGGCGGGATAGCCTGCGCTTGCCGACGGCTCAATGCGGAAAATATCCGCGCCGGTTTCTTTTTGAATCAGGCGGGCGACGTATTCGGTCGTGCCTTGTTGCCGCTCGTTTTTCAGCAGCTTGCTGGCACTGGATACCATGTCCGTGCCGCTGGGCAAGGCGGGGCGTTCGGGGTTGGAAAAATAAATCACCAAATCTTTGGCAGCGGCAGGCAGGCTGAGCAGCAATGCCGCCGCTATTGTGAAAAGTTTGAACCATTTCATTTGCGAGTCTCCATTTTTAACAAAGAATCCAATGCCGTGGTGCGCACCACCTGCCAAGGGGGCGATGGCGATGCGTTTTCAGACGGCATCACGAAGAGTGCTTTTAATTGTTGCCGCTGTGCCAAGGCAAGGGCTTGCGGATAAGGCAGCGCCGAAAGTGCGGTCGCCCAGCCGTCTGCCAATGCCACGCTGTCGTGCAATACGGTTACCGATGCGGCATTGCCCTGCACAGGCTCGCCGCTTAAGGGGCTGATGCTGTGTCCGTAGGTTTTGCCACGGTAAACCACGAAATTTTGATAATTGCCCGATGTGGCAAGTTGCAAGCGCTGTCCGGCGGGTTGTTGCAGGGTGAAGACGCTGTCGGTGCTATCGCTGTCGGGTGAAGCGATGGCAATCCGCCACGGCTGTCCGCTTGGGTTGCATCCTTGACTGGCAATCTCGCCGCCGATTTCCACCAGATAATCGTTTACGCCGAACTCGTCACGCAACACCACTGCCAACGCATCTACCGCATAGCCTTTGGCAATGGCGGAAAAATCCAGCCCGATACCGTTCTGCCGTTTGCTCAACCATACACCGCTGTTCACCACCTGTTCAAAACCCATTTGCGACTTTGCCGCTGCAATTTCCGCCTTGCTCGGCGGACGGCGCAAACGCTCGGCAATCTGCTTCGCCCCAAAGCCCCACAGCTCCACCAGTGGATATACGGTTGGATCAAAAGAACCGTTTGATTGTCGGTAAATATCACGGCTGTCTGCTAACACCTGCAAAAAATCAGCACCCACTGCCAATTTTTCTTCGGCGGGCAGACGGTTGAATTGAGAAATAAGGCTGTTTGGCTCGAAGGTGGACATGCTGTCAATTAGCGACTGCAAGCGGGCTTCGATGCGGCTTTGTACAGCAGGCTCGCCGGCATTCGACGCAGCACGGTAACGCACTGTGTAGCTTGTTCCCATTGTTTCACCGCTTAACGTGGCATACATCGGCGCAGCATGAGCGGCGGTGGCAAGCAACAGAGCAAAGCATGAAAATAAGCGTTTCATCAGCCAGCCTTAATCGTGGAATACCACGGTTTCACCCAGTGGTGCACGGGGAATGCGGATATTGTTGGCAGGCGAAGCGGGGTTCGGTCTGCCAAAGGATACGCCGACCAATAATTTGTAACCCTTAGGCACAGCCAACAGTTCACGCACCACATCAGGATAAAATGCCAACAACAATTGTGGCACGCTACCAAAACCACGGGCGGTCAGTGCCAGCATAAAGGTTTGCACCAGCATACCCACGTCCATCGCCACATTCACATTGTCGGTAATATCGGGGGCAAAAAAGAATGCGGCGTGCGGTGCGCCGTAAAAACGCACATTTTCCTCGGCAAAATTTTTGCGCCCCTTTTTATCGGCACGGGAAACATTAAAGGCTTCATACAGGATTTTGTACGACTCCCGCATGCGTGTTTCGTACACGTCTGCAAATGCCGACTGCTCATAAATAAAATCAGGATTGGGCGTGCCGTGGCGGAATTTTTCCACCAGAACATCGGAGAGCTTTTGCAGCATCTCTCCCGAAACCATGTGCATCAGCCAAGGCTGGGCATTGACTGCCGAGGGCGCACGGCGGGCATCTTCCAGCACTGCTTCAATCTCGGCACGGCTCAACGGCTCGGGTAGAAAATCACGGATAGATTGGCGGGTTTGTGCGGTAGTTGAAAAATCCAATATAGGAGTGATTTGATTCATAGTAACCTCAAAAATAGCGTGTTTGATACAATTGACCGCCATTATCAGAAACAACTCATTTAATCACAATGAATGAATAATTGATTTACTATTCCATTTTTTGAGATAATTTGGCGATAAAAGGAGCCATCATGAATCGCTTTCACGCCCTAAAAATTTTTTGTACCGCCGCCGAACGCTTGCATTTCGGCAAAACCGCGCAACACTTTGCCGTCTCACCGCAAGTGGTTTCACGCATCATCGGCGAGCTGGAAACCCATTTGGGTGAGATATTGTTTGTCAGAAATACCCGAAGCGTGCGGCTGACCCCTTTTGGTGAGCAGTTTTATGTCAAAGCCAAACGGGTGCTTGCCGACAGCGATGAGCTGTTTGCACCGCCCAAACAAACATTGGACGAAATGGCCGGCGTGGTGTGCGTCACCATGCCGATATTCATGCAATATCATCAGTTTATTCACCGATTATTGGAAAAATTGTCCCAATATCCCAATATCATTTTAGAATGGCAAATGAGCGAAACCCGTGCCGATGTGGTTGCCGAACGCATCGATGTCGGCGTGCGTCTCGGCGTGGTGGCGGACAATCGTTTTGTGGTGAAACGGATTTGCCCGATGGGGGCAAAAGTGGTGGCAACGCCCGAATTGATCGAGCGTTTGGGACGCCCCAAAGATTTGGCAGATTTGCAGCAAAATTATCCGCTCAGTGGACATTTGAACAGCAACAGCGGGCATTTGTGGCCGTGGCAGTTTGCAGATGGTATCGCGTTCACCCCGCAAAACCCTAAGTTCATCGCCCATCGTGCCGATATTGAGCTGGCGGCCACTTTATCAGGGCAGGTGGTGAGCCATTTGCCCGACCACATCGCCTTGCCCTACATCAAACGTGGCGAATTGGTTTCCTTGCTCGACGAATACGCGGCTTATCCGTGGCAGCTGTATGTCTACCGCCCGCCGCAAACACTGGATTTGCCTCGGGTGAAGTTGGTGTTTGATGAATTAGCGAAGATATTGGCTCAAGAATATGCGGCAAACGGCTTGCAGGCCGTCTGAAAAGAAAAACGGCATAAACCGTGGTGCGAATCCGATGCAACCGCACTTTATCGTCTTTTAAACTCAATGTAATACATCGTCAAATCTGCTCGCTGTGCGGCTTATACTGCCTTGGTTTGTTTTCCTGTGCTTAAAATGAATTGATTTGACGATATGCTTTATTTATAAAACCAATTTCCCTAAAATGGCTATCAAACTCTCAAAAATGAGAAACAAAAACCATGACCACGCAAAACGCCTTAAATTTCTCGACCCTCTCAAATAATCCGGATTTGAACACCCTGCGCCTGTTTGTGGCGGTGGTGCAGGCAGGCAGTTTTTCCAAAGCCAGCGAACAAATCGGCACCCCGATTCCGACCTTGAGCCGCAGAATCGGCGAGTTGGAGCAGCAGCTCGGCGTGCTGTTGTTCGACCGCACCAAAGCGGGGGTGAAAGCCACGGCAACGGGGCAGCAGCTGTACGAGCAAGTGCGGTTGCCGATCGACAGCCTGCTGCAAGTGCAATACGGCCTCGACAACGAGCAATTGAACGGCAGACTGCGTATCTCGATGGTTAACGGCAACGAGCCGGTGTGGGCGTGGCTGGCGGAATTCCAACGGCTCTACCCCAATATCAAGCTGCATTGCCAAGCCACCGACCGCGTGGTGGATTTGACCCAAGACGGCATCGACGTGGCATTCCGTGTCGGGCAGCTGCACACTGACAACGTGGTGGCGTTCCCCGTGCTGACGAGCTGCGCCAAATTGATCGCCACCCCCGAATTTTTGCAGCAACACGGCACGCCACACACCGCTGACGAATTGAAAAACTACCCGCTGATATCGTGGGCGAGAGTGGGCGAACCGCTGCTGCAAGGCGTATTCGCCGACAACGAAACCGTGCTGCCGCTGTATTTCTCCAGCAGCGACCACGCCGCCTTGGAATACATGACCCTGAGCCACCACGGCATCGCCTGCCTCTCCAACCACAGCGCCGAGCGTTTGATTCAAAGCGGGCAAGCGGTGGAAGTGTTGGCGGATATCCCCAAACGCGGCTACACCCTGCACGCCCTCTACCTGCCGCACCGCCACCAATCAGCGGTGATTAAAACTTTTGTGCAGTTTTTGAAACAAAAGGCTCAGGCCGTCTGAAACAGCGTTTCCCACAACATGCCTGCGGCAATCAGGATAAAAATGACCGCACACAGGCGGTTGAGGTATAGCAGCCGTTTGCCGGTTTTCAGCCACGCCGACAAGGCCTTGCCACCGCCGGTATAGACCAGTTGCCACAGGGTTTCAATGGCAAAAAACGACAGCGTTAACACCACATATTGCGGCATCAGCGGCGCCGACGGGTTTAAGAATTTGGGAAACAGGGCGGCGAAAAACAGAATCGCTTTCGGGTTCGACAAAGACACGCCGACACCGACACGAAATAGTTGCCAAGCATCGGGCGTGATGTAGGCGGCTTTGCCGTTGAGCGGTGCGGCGGCCTTGTGCCAGCTTGCCCAACCGAGCCATGCCAGATACAGCGAAGCCAGAATTTTCAAAACGTCAAACACCAATGGCGCCTGCTGGCTGAGCCAACCGACAAACGCCAGCGACACCGCCAACAGCACAAACAAGCCGGCGCTCAAACCGGCTAATGTGTACAGCGTTTTTTTGAAACCGTAGTTCAGCCCGAACTGAAACGCCAACAGCATATTCGAGCCGGGCGTGGCGGAAATAATCAGGGTGCTGCCGACAAACAGCAGCCAAGTGTTGAAATCCATTACCGCCCCTTAGCACAAGGGTGCGGCTGTTTTGGGGGCTTGCTTGCAGACGGCCTAATGTGTTCTAAATCTTGCATGCACCGCCCTCGCAAGCGTCGTCTTCTTGTTCGGCATCAAAGCCGCCTTCCACGCCCACACCGTCGAAGGTGTCCAGCAGTTCGTCGAGGTTGTCCAAGGCATTGTCAAAATCGGCATCGGTCATGTTAAAGCGCTCCTATTATTTTGTTATTTGGTGTATTTGTTATTTGGTCAGTCGGTAAATGCGTGCTGTTTGTATGGCAAACTTTATTGCGCAACATACTGCAAACAAGTATAAATTATGCCATTTTCTCCGCTATTTCGGCAAGAAAACAAGCAAATTGTTTAGTGCAGACGGCATGCCCCAGCCCCAATGACCATCAAATGCATTGGGGCATTTTTAAGTCAGAAAAGCCGTCTTAAACCGCACTTTGCCCTTTTCAAACAGGCGTAAGGCTTTCAGACGGCCTTTCTTATCTTCTGCGCAGGCGTTCCAGCAAAAAATCCATCAGCGCATTCACGCGCAGGGGGCGGTGGCGTTGGGCGGCGGAGAGCAGGTAGAGGCCGAGCGGGGCGGTTTGCCAGTCGTCGAGAGCGGTTTCGAGGCTGCCGTTTTGCAGTTCGCGGCGCACCATGAATTCCGGTTGCAACGCCAGTCCGAGGCCGGCGACCAGGGCGGGGGTGAAGGCTTCGGCGTTGTTGGCCTGCATCACCACGTCCATCGCTTGCGTGTATTCCTGTGTGCCGCCGTAGCTGAAGCGCCAGTAGTGGCTGTTTTTGGCGTTGCTGTATTGCAGGGCTTTGTGGCGGGCGAGGTCTTTGGGGTGCTTGGGTTTGCCGTGGCGGGCGAAATAGGCGGGTGCGCCGACCAGTAAAATCGGCACGTCGCAGATTTTGCGCACCAGCAAGGCGGAATCTTCCAGTTTGGCGATGCGCAGGGCGAAATCGTAGCGGTTGTCGAGCAGGTCTTCGGCTTCGTCGCTGAGGTTCATGTCCAAGCGGACGGCGGGATAGGCGGCGAGAAAGTCGGGCAGCAGCGGCGCGACTTGCAGCAGTCCGAACGACATCGGGGCGGTAAAGCGGATTTTGCCCTGATATTGGTTGACCTGTTCGCCCATTTCCGCTTCGATTTGTTCGCCTTCGTGCAAAATCCGTTTGGCGCGCGCCACCGCCGCCGCACCGCTTTCGGTCAGCACCATTTTGCGCGAAGTGCGGTGGAACAGCGTGGTGTTCAGCCGTTGTTCCAGCCGCGAAACCGCTTTGGATACGGTGGCTTGCGACAACATCAATTCGTTGGCGGTTTGGGTGAACGAGCCGGTTTCCACCACTTTGGCAAAAATCGCCCACGCTTCAAAATCGGGCAGTCTGCTCATTTTTCTCTCGTGATTATGCAATGATAAGAATAGATAGTATTCCATATTTTCTATTCTTTAAGCAATCGGATTTGGCTATACTGCCCTCATCGACACCACATTATTAAAAGAGGAATTGATTATGATCGAACGCCGCCCCTTCCATCAACTCGGTGCTGCCGACCACGGCTGGCTGAACGCCAAACACCATTTTTCATTCGCCGAATATTACGACCCAAGCCGCATGCACTGGGGCAACCTGCGGGTGTGGAACGACGACACCATCGCGCCGCAAAGCGGTTTCCCGACCCACCCGCACAAAGCGATGGAAATCATCACCTATGTGCGCCGCGGCGCCATCAGCCACAAAGACAGCCTCGGCAACAGCGGCCGCACCGTGGCAGGCGACGTGCAGGTGATGTCCGCCGGTTCGGGCATTTACCACTCCGAATACAATCTGGAACACGACACCACGCAGATTTTTCAAATCTGGATTCTGCCGACCCACGACAACGCCGCCGACAACCCTGCGTGGGGTACGCAGCCGTTTCCGAAAAGCGGGCGCGACGGCCGGTTTGTGACCTTGGCGAGCGGTTTTGCCGCCGATTTGGAAAGCGGCAACAGCCTGCCGATCCGCACCGATGCCCGTGTGGTCGGGGCAACGATTCAGGCGGGCGACACGCTGGAATACCGCTTCGGTCACGCCGAACGCTACGGCTATCTGGTGCCGGCGCAAGGCACGGTAGAAATCAACGGCGTGCGCATTGAAGCCGGCGACGGCGCCGCGATTCACGGCGAAAGCCTGATCCGCGTGACCGCACTTGCCGATGCCGAAGTGGTGTTGGTGGAGAGCGAATAAGCCGTCTGTCGCTTGGGGCATAGCAGGCCGTCTGAAACCGCACTTTGCTGTGCGCAAGGGTTCAGACGGCCTTTTTCCATTCCACTATATTAAATTTCCACATTCAATTTCCACGCTGTCAAATTCCCACTGTTTCAAATTCAGAAATTATCAAATCCGAAATCAGCAATAGCAACGCAACCGTGCCGCTTGTATCATTTCCATTATTTTCACGCAGCAGGTTATTGAAATGCACAATCCGTTTCCCATCAATCAAATCATTGCGCCCGACAGTGCGGCGTTTGCGGAAATCCATCTGATTGCCGCTGAAAACGCGCGTTATCTGGCGGAGTTGAACAGCGGCTATCACAGCGCGGCGCAAGTGCGGGCGTTGTTGGGCACAATCACCGGCAGTGAGATTGACGACAGCTTTCACGCCAATCTGCCGCTATACAGCGATTTCGGGCGGCATCTGCGCATCGGCAAGGGCGTGTTTGTCAACAGCGGCGTGATGTTTACCGATTTGGGCGGCATCACGTTGGAAGACAATGTGTTAATCGGCCCGCGCGCCAATATCATCAGCGTCAATCACCCGTTGAATCCGGCCGGGCGGCGCGGTATTATTTTGAGTCCGGTGCGGATTTGCCGCAATGCCTGGATTGGCGCCGGAGCGACTGTTTTGCCGGGCGTGACGGTGGGCGAGAATGCGGTTGTTGCCGCCGGTGCGGTGGTGAGCAAAGACGTACCGCCGAACACGGTGGTGGCCGGTGTGCCTGCCAAAGTGGTTAAAACCATTGATATTAATGAATAAAATATAGTGAAATAAAATAAGAAATCTACAGCGTTGGCTGCGCCTTGCCGTACTACTTGTACTGTCTTCGGCTCGCCGCCTTGTATCTTTCTTATTTTATTTCACTATAGCAAGGGGAGTTGCGATGAAAACCCGCCTGACCGCACTTTGTTTGGCCGGATTGTTGTGGTATCCCACGGTAGAGGCCAAAGAGATGAAAGTGAAAATCACGCTGGATCAACACGTTCGCTACGCCACATTGGCGGACAATCCGAGCACGCAAAGCCTGATGAAGCGCCTGCCGCTGAGCCTGCCGTTGGAAGACTACGCCGACAGCGAAAAAATCGCCCGCCTGTCGGCCAAGCTCGACACCGCCGCCAAACCGCGCCATCGCGGCAGGCCGGGCGACATCACCTATTATGCGCCGTGGGGCAATCTGGCGCTGTTTTACGGCAGCGGCCCCGACGCCGCCGGGTTGGTGTATTTGGGCAGGTTCGACGGCGATTTCGAGGTGCTGAAACAGGCGCGCAACATCAGGATAGAGCGGGCGGATTAGCCGTGGCAAAAATACCCCGATTACGCCGTGTTCCGCCACGCCGATCGCAAATGGTTTGCGGTGTTGCTGCCGGTGTCGGCCGATAAATTGGGTTTGGCGGGCAAGGAAATCTTGCAGGTGCTCAATCTGAAAGCCCGTCCCGAACTCGTCGGCTCGCTGCGCAGCATGAAAGGCGTGCTGCCGGCTTACCACATGAACAAGGAACACTGGATCAGCGTGCTGCTGGAAAGCGGTTTGAGCGACGAGCTGATTTTGGGGCTGGTGGACGACAGCCATGCGCTTACGCGGAAATAAGCCGCGCGGCATTCACACAAACCACCGAAGCCCCCCAACCGCACTTTGACATCACATTTTATAGTGAAGAAGTTAAGAAGTGGTACTAGGAAAACGAGCGAAGATAGTACAAATAGTACAGCGAGCGAGTTTGACAACGTACCACAACACAATTCTTTCACTATAATATTCAGACGGCGTTAGCGTTGGCTCACCTGCCACAAAAGCTGCCGCAGCCATTGCTGTGCCGGATTGTGGTGGCTGCGTTCGTGCCAAGCGATGGCTTTGTGATAGCCTTCGATCGGCAGCGGCGGTTCGAGCACTTGCAAGCGGTCGCTCTGTTGCAGCATCGCTTCGGGCAGCACGGTGGCCCAGTCGCTTTGCTGCAGGATTTCGGGGATCAGCAGAAAATCCGTTACCGACAGCACCACGTTGCGGCGGCGGCCGAGTTTGGCCAGCGCTTCGTCGGTGGCGCCGGCAAATTGTCCGCCGTGGTAGGAAACCAGCACAAAATCCAGCGCGCAAAACGTATCCAGATTCCACGGCCGCTGCAATACCGGATGGTTTTCGCGCACCGCGCAAACGTAGCGCTGGCGGTTGCAGCGCCGGTAGTGCAGGCGTTCGGGGAGGTTGTTTTCGCCGGTAATCGCCACGTCCCATTCGCCTTTTTCCAGCATCGCCGGAATATCCTGGCCGTGTATGGAAACAAAAGCGGTTTTCACTTTCGGCGCCAATGTGCGCAATTGCAGCGCAAAAGGAATGCCGGTATTGCGCACGCCGTTGGTGGTGGCGGCGATTTTAAAGGTGAGATCCAGTTCGGCAGGGTTGAATTCGGCTGGCTGCACCAGCACGGCGATGTCGTCCAAAATCCGCCGCACCGGCGCGGCCAGTGCCAGCGCGCGGTCGGTCGGCATCATGCCGTGGCCGGCACGCACAAACAGCGGATCATTAAAGCGGTGGCGCAGGCGGTTGAGCATGGCGCTGACGGCAGGTTGGGTCAGCGCCAGCCGCTCGGCGGCGCGGGTGACGTTGCGCTCCTGCAGCAAGGCGTTCAGCGCTTTGAGCAGGTTTAAATCAAGATTGTTCAGGTTGTCCATACTATTATTTCAATTTATAGTTTGTATATCATTTTATAATTTTATTTATGAAAAGGCGAAGCATAAAATATAGTGGAAGAATTTAAGAAGTGGGACTAGGAAAGCGAACGCAGATAGTACAAGTAGTACAGCAAGTGAGCTTGACGACGTACCACAAATTAAATTCTTTCACGATAATGCCGTCTGAAGCAAACATTTATCAACCGGAGCATAAACCATGGCCAAATTCCGCCACCTGCTGACCCCGTTCAGCCTGAAAAACCTTGATTTGAAAAACCGCGTAGTGATGCCGCCGATGTGTACCTACAGCGCCACCGACGGCGTGCCGAACGATTGGCATTTTATTCATTACAGCGCCCGTGCCATCGGCGGCGTGGGGCTGATTATCGTGGAGATGACCAACATCGCGCCCAACGGCCGCATCAGTCCCTACTGCCTCGGCCTGTGGAACGACGAACAGCGCGATGCCTTCAAACGCATTGTCGATTCGGTGCACAGTTACGGCGCCAAAATCGCCATTCAAATCGGCCACGCCGGACGCAAAGCGCTGGGTGCCGAGCGCGTGATCGCCCCGTCGGCACTGCGTTACGGCGGCAGCGACGTTGACGACAGCGCCAAGCAATACGCCTACCAAACTCCGTATGCGCCGACCACCGCAGAAGTGCAGGCGCTGGTGCAGGATTATCAAAGTGCGGTCAAACGCGCGCTGGAAGCCGGTTTCGACGCGATTGAAATCCATGCTGCGCACGGCTATCTGATTCACGAATTCCACGCCCCGAAAACCAATCTGCGCGAGGACGAATACGGCCAAAACAAAACCCTGTTCGGCGAGCAGGTTATCGCCGCCGCCAAAGCGGTGATGCCGTCTGAAATGCCGCTGATTGTGCGTTTGTCGGCACAGGAATACGGCGAACACGGTTACGATTTGGCGCACGGTCTGCATGTGGCCGAACGCTATGCCGCCGCCGGTGCCGACATGCTGCATGTGAGCGGAGGCGGCGACGGCGATTTGCACCCCGACCACACGCCGGTATTCAAAGCAGGCTATCAAACCCACATGGCGCGTGCGGTGAAACAAGCCACCGGCAAACCGGTGATTGCCGTCGGCATGCTCGACGATGCCACCGTTGCCGATTTCGTGCTGGGCGACAGCGCCGCCGATTTGGTGGCAGTCGGCCGCGGCCTGCTGCGCGATCCGCACTGGCTGCTGAACGCCCAATACCACCAACCCGCCGCCGATGCCGACGCCGTGCAATTTGTGCCGCGCCAATATCAGCGCGGATTTTAAACCGGCCGTTGCAAGGCAACCGCAGCCTTCTGCAATCTCAATATCATAAAACGCCGTCTGAAACGCCTGCCAAGTGCGGTTCAGACGGCATTCGTTTTATTGTTTCCTTTTACGCAACAATTTTTTGCCCCGAATGCGGCTAATCATCGGTAATCCGATGGCGTATACTGCAATCAGTCTCGAAACCCATCATCACACTGATAGTGGAAAAACTTAATTTTTAATACAAGGCAGCAAGCCGCAGACAGTACAGGTAGTACGGCTAGGCGCAGCAATTCCGTAGTAGAAATTAAGTTTTTTCACTATAAAAAGGAATACAATATGAAAACATTACCCAAAATCGCATTAGGCACATGGTCGTGGGGCGCCGGTTTTGCCGGCGGCGATCAGGTGTTCGGCAACCACTTGAGCGACGAGCAAATGCAGATGGTATTCGACAGCGCCGTCGCAGCCGGTTTAAACCTGTGGGACACCGCCGCCGTGTACGGCATGGGCAGCTCCGAAACCGCACTTGGCGCACAAATCCGCCGCCATTTGCAACAGCACAGCCGCGACAGCCTGTTGCTGTCGACCAAATTCACCCCGAATATTGCCGATAAAACGGTGGAAGATCCCGTTGAAAAAATGCTGGCGGAAAGTTGTCAGCGTTTGGGTACGGATACGATTGATATTTATTGGGTGCACAACCCGACCGATGTCAACCGCTGGACGAATCAGTTTGTACCTCTGCTCAAAAGCGGCAAAATCAAGCGTTTCGGCGTGTCGAACCACAACCTCGAACAAATCAAACTGGTGAACGAAACCCTCGACAAAGAAGGCTGCCGCATTGCGGCGGTGCAAAACCACTACAGCCTGCTGTACCGCGCGTCCGAGCATGCCGGCATTCTGGATTATTGCAAGGCCAACGACATCACCTTTTTCGCTTATATGGTGCTGGAGCAGGGCGCGTTGAGCGGGCGTTACAACAGTAAAAATCCGTTGCCCGAAGGCAGCGGCCGCGCCGAAACCTACAACAAGGTATTGCCGCAACTGGAAACCCTCACTGCCGCCATGCAGCAAATCGGCAGCCGTTACCAAGCCTCGGTCGCACAAATCGCCATCGTCTGGGCAATTGCCAAAGGCACGCTGCCGCTGATCGGCGCCACCAAAGCGCATCATGTCACCGACGCCGCCCAAGCCGCTGCCATTGTGCTGACCGCCGAAGAAACCGCTATGCTGGAACAATTGGCGGAACAAACCGGCGTCGATACCAAAGGCGCGTGGGAACAGGATATGGGGTAATACCATTTAAAACAGCAAGCGGACAACACAACATAAGCAGTGAGTTGCCGCGCCGAACCGCACTTGCCAACCAAGTGCGGCTTCAGGCATTATTTAGACCGCCCATGCGAGCGCAGTTTGCGCCTGCTCTGCTTGCGCCACAGCAACAGTCGGTAACGCAATTGCGGTTGCAGGCGGTAGGCAAAAAGGGCGGTCAGAATCAGAATGCAACCCAAGCCTTTTTGCCATGTGATGATTTCCCCTAACAAGCTGACGCTCAATAACAATGTCCAAACCGGCTCCAAGATCATAATAATCGCCGCATTGGTGATTTGACTGTGTTTTTGCCCGATAGCCTGTAGTAAAAAGCGGAAACCGGTGGCGATTAGCACGCTGGCGGCGACCCAATTCCAAGTGGTAAACGAAACCGATTCAGGCCACGTTTCGAAAATCAGGGAAAAGATGCCGCAGAATAGTCCGACCATACTTAATTGAATAGTGGTCAGCGGCAGAGCCGGTACGGATTTGGAAAATTGGTTATTTAACACGAAAGAGGTGGCGGCGGCGAGCGAAGAACATAAAAACAACAAATTCCCCAATGACAGGCGTAATCCGCCGCCTGACGCCAATAAAAACAGTCCGCCGGCAGCTAACGGCAGGCAAAACCAGAACATTCGCTGCGGCCGGTGCTTGAATACCAGCCAAGAGACCAACGGCGCAATCAACATCGACAGACTGACGATAAACGCCCCCTCGCCCATATTTTCGGTGTAGCTCATGCCCTGCACCCACAAAAACAGATTGAGGCTGAAAGCAGAGCCGACGATGACCGCACTTTTCAATTGGGCGCGCGACAAGCGGCGCAGTTGCGGATAGGCAAAAGGTAGAAACAACAAAGCGGCAGCAAGAAAACGCACGCTGATAAATCCCGCCGGCGGCAGTTGCAATAATGAATATTTTGAAAACAACCAACCTGCGGCCGCCAAAATGGTCACCACCAGCAGAATCAGTTCGCCCCGATATTTTTGCACGTTTTTTAACCCGTCATTAACCTTAACCAAATTATTATAATCGCTTCCTTTGACGCCTGCGACCACTCAATCCGCATTTATCTGAAATTTCTGATTGCTCATCGTAATTTGATCAGTAAACTAAACGGATTATCACCGTCAAAAAATTCCTGTGCAAAACGATAAACGAGATTTTATGCAAAATTTACAACCTTTCCACACCTTCGCTCTGCCGGTGCGTGCGCATGCCATTGTCGAAATCCGTTCTGCCGAGCAATTGCTACACGCTTGGCAAAACCACGCTGGCCAACCGCGCCTGTTGCTGGGACAAGGCAGTAACGTGTTGTTTTTGAGCGATTTTAACGGTGCTGTTCTCCTGAACCGAATCAAGGGCATTCAACATCACCAAGACACGAAATACCATTATTTACACGTCAACGGCGGTGAAAATTGGCATGATTTAGTCACTTTTTGCGTCGAACAGGGTTACAACGGGCTGGAAAATCTGGCGTTGATTCCCGGCTGTGCCGGCACTGCGCCGATTCAAAATATCGGGGCTTACGGTGTGGAGTTCGATGATGTGTGTGATTATGTCGAGGTGTTGGATCTGAAGTGCGGTCAAACGCAGCGTTTCAGCCGTGAAGAATGCCGTTTCGGCTACCGCGACAGCATTTTCAAACATGCCCCTTATCATCAGGATTATGCGATTATCGCAATCGGTTTGAAACTCGCGAAAAACTGGCAGCCACAGCTAGCCTACGGCTCGCTTGCGCAGCTTGATCCACAAACGGTGACGGCAAAACAGATTTATGATGAAGTGTGCCGAGTGCGGCGCAGTAAACTGCCCGATCCGAACGAGTTCGGCAATGCCGGCAGTTTCTTTAAAAACCCCAGTGTTGGTCAAACGCAATATCAACAACTGATCGCCGCCTATCCGAATATGCCGGCATTTCCGCAAGCGGACGGCACGGTCAAACTGGCGGCAGGTTGGTTGATTGACCAATGCGGCTTGAAAGGCTATCAAATCGGCGGAGCGGCAGTGCACCAGCAACAGGCGTTGGTGCTGATTAACCGTGATCACGCTCAAGCGCAGGATATTTTGGCACTGGCGCGTTATGTGCGCCAACAGGTATTACAACGTTTTTCGGTGGCATTACAACCGGAAGTGCGGTTTTTCAATGCTGACGGTGAGATCGACAGCGAGCAGGCGATCCGCTAAATGACAGAACAAGCGCAACTCGAATCGGTTTTAACCTTACTGGCGGACGGCAAACCGCACTTGCTGCCGCCGATGTCGGCGCAGCAACGGGCAGAGGTGTTACAACAACTCAAGGTTTGGGGTTTAACGGTCGAACGTTTGGAGGATCAAATTTACCAACTGTCCGAACCGTTGAATTTGCTCGATCAAAGCGCGATTAACCGCACTTTGGCTTATGGTACGGCGCTGGTGCTGCGCAGCGTCGATTCCACCAATGAATTTTTGCTGCAACATAAAACCCTGCCGTCCGGCACGATTTGCACCGCCGAAATGCAAACCGCCGGACGCGGACGACGCGGACGGCAATGGCATTCGCCGTTTGCGCAGAATCTCTATTTCTCCTTGCTGTGGCACTTCCGGCAGTCCGCCGAGCGTTTGCAGGCGCTCAGTTTAGTGGTCGGGATCTGCCTTGCCGACACGTTAAGCGAATTGGGCGTAGCGAATATCAGTATCAAATGGCCGAATGATATTTATCTCGACGGGCGCAAACTGGGCGGTATTCTGATCGAAAGCCGCGCCTTTGCAGCGCAAAAACAAGAATTGGTGATTGGTATCGGCTTAAACCTCAGTATGCGCCAAGCCGACGGTGTGGCGATTGAACAGGCGTGGGCAAATTTAAACGAAAGTGCGGTTCGGATCGAGCGCAACCAACTGGTTGCCACCCTCGCCAACAATTTACAGCACGTTTTATTGCAAGTGGAACAACACGGCGTTGCACCTTATTTACAGCGTTGGCGGCAGTATGATCATTTCTACCAAAAACCGATTAAACTGTTGCTGCCTGAAAGCGAATTACACGGCATCGGACAAGGCATTGATAGTGACAGCGGCGAATTATTGCTGCAAACCGCCGACGGGCAACTACAGCGCTTTCATATCGGTGAAATTTCGGTGCGACCACTGCCTGCGCAAACGTGAGTGTGATACCGCACTTTAACTCTTTTTTCATTTTGATTAGTAAGGAACTTTCATGACATTTCAAGATTATCTGGCAACCATGCCGAACGTCGAGCATTTAAGCGGGCTAAACGTGCTGAATGCCGAAGGGGAAGTGATTCACCACATTCCGGCGATTGCCGGCAAATTGGGCTCGTTACGGCTGTACAACGCACTGGCAGAGCAATTTGCGCAGCAGCTTAATCCGTCGGCGGCGCAACAGGGCTTGATTTGGTTTGCCGAACACGTTGCCGATGCCGAACAGAATCCGGGCAAACACCCGAATATCGATCTGCTGTTCCGTGTGATTGAAACGCAGCAAAGCTTACAATTACAGCCGTTACGCTAATTTTTTATTTTTATCTTTTATTTTTTCGGAAACAATTATGCAGTCTGTTCAAGATTTCTTTAATGCCCTCAGCGATTATGTCTGGGGGCCCTATATGCTGGCGTTATTGGTCGGCACCGGAGTTTACCTTAGCCTCCGCCTGATTTTTTTACAGTTCCGTTTATTGCCGTTTGCCTTGAAACAAGCGTTTACCCCTCACCCGAAAAAAGAGGACGGCAGCGCTCATCACGGCGATATTTCCCATTTCGGCGCACTAATGACCGCACTTTCCGCCACCATCGGCACGGGTAATATCGCCGGCGTTGCCACCGCAGTGGTCAGCGGCGGACCAGGGGCGGTGTTTTGGATGTGGTTGACCGCGATTTTCGGCATGGCGACCAAATACGGCGAAGGCGTGCTGGCGGTTAAATACCGGATCGTCAACGATAAAGGCGAAATGTCCGGCGGTCCGATGTATTACATCGAACGCGGCATGAAGCTAAAGTGGCTGGCGTTGCTGTTTGCTCTGTTCGGCACGATTGCCTCGTTCGGCATCGGCAGTTCGGTGCAATCCAACTCGGTTGCCAATGCGATTCATACCTCATTCGGGGTGAATACCAGCGTGACCGGCGTGGTCTTGACCTTGCTGACCGCCATTGTCGTGTTGGGCGGCATTAAAAGTATCGCCCGCGCCTCGTCGATTATCGTGCCGTTTATGGCGATTTCCTATATTCTCGGCGGTTTGGCAATCATCATTGTCAATGCCGAACTGTTTATACCGGCACTCTCCACCATCATCGAACATGCTTTCGGCGTGGACGCCGTCGGCGGGGCGATTTTGGGCAATGCGGTACGCTACGGGGTCGCGCGCGGCGTATTTTCCAACGAAGCCGGTATGGGATCGGCGCCGATTGCCGCCGCAGCCGCCAAAACCGATCATCCGGTGCGCCAAGCGTTGGTGTCGATGACCGGTACTTTTTTGGATACCATTATTGTGTGCAGCATTACCGGCATCGTGCTCGTGATGGGTGGTTTATATAACGACGGGCAAACCGGTGCGGCATTGACAACCTTGACCTTCAATAAAATGCTGCCGGGACCGGGCGGCTGGATCGTCACCTTCGGCTTAATTTTCTTTGCCTACTCCACTATTCTCGGCTGGTGTTATTACGGCGAAAAATGTGCGGCTTACCTGTTCGGCGACAAATATGTCAATCTGTACCGCATTATCTATGTGGCAACGGTGATGGCGGGCGCGGTGTTGCAACTGGATTTGGTCTGGTCGGCAGCAGACGTATTCAACGGTTTAATGGCAATCCCGAACCTGATTGCGCTGTTGTTCCTGTCCGGCGTGATTGTGCGTGAAACCAAAGACTTCATCGAAAAACGCAAAAGCGGCGAATTGCCGTAATATCACTTATCTTGATGGGAATATTGATAAGAAAAGCGCGTCCATTGACGCGCTTTTTTAATGTGATTTGCCACGATTTACTCTTAATATTCCCACGTTTCCGGATCGATACCGCACTCGCGCATTAGCGCTTTAGCATCTTCCGGAATTTCGTCGCTGCGCTCTTTCATCAAATCGTGATCGGTCGGCAGCGGCTGACCGGTGAAGGCATGCAGAAACGCCTCACACAGCAACTCGCTGTTGGTGGCATGACGCAGGTTGCGGATCTGGCGGCGAGTGCGCTCGTTGGTCAAAATTTCCAGCACTTTGATCGGAATCGATACCGTAATTTTCTTGACCTGTTCGCTTTTTTTGCCGTGTTCCGCATAAGGGCTGATATATTTGCCGTCCCACTCTGCCATAATTCGTCCCGTTATTTAAAATCCCCATAGAAAGTTTGGCTATTTTAGCAAAAAACACAGAAATAACAATCTGGACGTCAAGACTGCCAAAAATCTTATCATTTGATTTTGACTGTTACAGAAAACTGTTAAAATAGCCTGGATTGGTGAAGTCAAATCGATGGTAATGGAGCGCACGATGGCAATAAATCCGACAAGAGAACTGCATAAATTCGGCGGCAGCAGTTTGGCCGATGCGGAACGTATCCGCAATGTCACCCAGTTAATCAAAAAATATAGTCAAGCCGATGATTTGATTGTGGTTTCAGCCATGGGCAACATGACTGACCATCTGATTCAATGGGTAACACTCTCGGAAAGCGATCCCGTCGCGGCCAATCAACAATTACAGAAAATCAAATTCCATTACCTGACCCAAGCCAATAAACTATTGAATGCGCCGGAAGCGGTGTCACAGCCGTTTTTGGAAGATATTTTGTCGTTATCCTCGCTACTGGATAAACCGCTCAGCGAGGCAATTTATGCCGAAGTGGTCGGACACGGTGAAATCTGGACGGCAAGGTTGGTCAGCGCTTATCTGAACCAATCGGGAATCGCCAACCGCTATTTGGATTCGCGCCTGTTTATGCATGCCGAAAGAGCGGTTATGCCGCAAGTGGATTTTGCCGTCAGCCGACAAAAATTGACACCGCACTTGGCGCAAAGCAACGGTAATCGGCTGATAATCACCGGTTTTATCTGCCAAAATCAGCACAAAGAAACCGTTTTGCTCGGACGCAACGGCTCCGACTACTCGGCAACCCAAATCGCCGCCTTGGCCGAGATCAAAAAAGTCACGATCTGGAGCGATGTCGCCGGCGTTTACAGCGCCGATCCGCACCAAATCAATAATGCCAATCTACTGAGTTTCCTGCGGGTGGACGAAGCCACCGAACTGTCGCGTCTGGCGGCGCCGGTATTGCACGCCCGTACGCTGCAACCGGTCAAAAGCCACCAGTTGACCCTGTTGCTGCGCAGTAGCCTACAACCGGAAAACGGTTCGACCCGCATCGAACACGCGCTGTCCGCCAGCGAAAACGGCAAAATCGTTACCCATCATAACCAAATCGGCTTGATTGAGTTGCTGATTCCACCAACTCAAGACCTGGATCAATGGCAAAAAACCGCACTTCAATGGATTGAACAGCAACAACTGCTGCCGCTGGCACACAGTGTGGATCGGCAGCAACGGCTGTTAAAACTGGCTTATCCGATCGAATATCTGGATAACGTGTATATTCAGTTCAAACAGCTGCCGCTATCCGTCGAATCCTCTTTTATCCGTTACGACATGGCGTTATTGGCCATTGTCGGTTACGGCGTGTGCCGCAATTCGTTGCAGATGATGCGTTTCCTGCAAATGCTGAAAACCCAACAGGTGGAGTTTATCTGGCAATCGCCGCAACAAATCAGTGTGGTGGCGATTTTACGCCAGCAAGTGAATCGCGAACTGCTGCGCAATGTGCATGACGATCTGTTCCGTCCGCATAAAACCATTGGTCTGGTGGTGTTGGGCAAAGGCACGCTTGCCAAAACCTGGATTGAGCTGTACCGCCAACGCCGTGAAGAACTGTCGGCGCGCAGTAAATTCAATTTCACCTTAATCGGCTTGGTCTCCAGCACCAAAGGTTGGTTAAGTTATCAGGGGCTGATTCCGCAATTGGTCAAAAAACCGCTTTCGCTCGATGCTGCATTCGAGCAGTACGCGCAAGACTTGGCGCCGAATCAGTTAATCAACTGGCTGAGCGGACATCCGTTTGACGAGCTGGTGATTTTAGATATGACCGCTAGCGAGGAAGTCGCCAAGCACTATCTGACCTTTGCCAAACACGGTTTTCATGTGATCAGCGCCAACCGTTTGGGCGCTTCCTTTCCTTTGACACAGTTTCATGAGTTGCAAAACGCTTTCAATCAATCCGGCAGCCACTGGTTTTACAACGCCACCATCGGCAGCGGCTTGCCGCTGAATACCATTTTGCGTGATTTGGTGGAAAGCGGCGACACCATTTTATCAGTTGAAGGCACGTTTTCCGACACCATGACCTGGCTGTTTTATCAGTATGATCAGCATATCCACAGCTTTGCCGAATTGATTGAACAGGCATGGCAGCAAGGTTTAAGCGAGCGTAATCCGCGCGAAGATCTCAGCGGCATGGACGCGATGCGCAAACTGGTTATCGCCGCCCGCAGCGCCGGTTATGACTTGGATCCGCAACAAATTAAAGTGGAATCGCTACTGGATCGCGATGCCGATACCTTATCGCTGAACGAGTTTTTCGAGCGCCTCGAACCGCTGAATAAAAAACTGGAAAACCGCTATCTGAACGCCCATGACGACGGTATGACCTTGCGCTATGTGGCGCGCTTTAATGCCAACGGCCAGTCGACCATTCGCTTGGAAGAACTGGATCCCGAAGATCCGATCAGCAAAGCCCTGCCGGGCGAAAACCTGTATTTAATCCGCAGTATGTGGTACCGCGACAAACCGCTGGTGATTCACGGTCCCAGCTCCGGTCCGACCATGACTGCCGGTGCGATTCAGAGCGATTTAAACCGTTTGGTGAAATTGCTTTAAATTTCCCTTAACCGTTGCGGAGAATAACATGATAGCGGCGACCGGCTTTAGCTCAGCCCGACAATTGTCATCGGACAAAAACCACAAAATGCGCCATGTGCATATCCGCCACCCGATGATCGGGCTGATCAAGAGCGGTCGGAAAACGTTTTTGCGCAATCAAACGCCGTTACAGATACAGGAAAACGAACTGTTTATCTTACAAAAAGACAGCCATTGGGATATTTTTAACCATACGTCGGGCAAGGCTTATTACTGCTCGCATATCATTAATTTGTCCGCCGCGACCTTACAGCTTTTTTACCAGCACTATCCGCAAATTGCGCCGGTTAAAACCCAAGATTGCCTCAGGCTGCATTCAAAGGCGCTTTGCGACTGTTTTCAGCGCGCTTGGCAGAGCCTACAAGACGACGATCTCAGTGAGAAAGTCAAACAGCACCGCACTTTGGAGCTGTTATTGCTGCTGTCGGAACGGAACATCTACTTTCCGCCGCCGCAAAACCTGACATGGACGGAAAAAATGCAGTATCTGGTGGAAAACGATTTGGCAAAACACTGGACTCTGCACGAGATCGCCACCGCTTTCCATATCAGCGAAAGCACCTTGAAACGCCGTTTACTGCGTGAAAACACCCATTTCCGCCACTGGTTGCAAGCGCTGCGTTTGGATACCGCACTTTCCCTGATCCTAAGCAGCTCGCAAAGCCTTGCCGCTATCGCCCAATTATGCGGCTACCGTTCGCAAAGCCGTTTTAGCAGCGCCTTTAAACAGCGCTTTGCCATTTCGCCGTCGATGATTAAAAGCCAACCGCGCAAGATGGCCGAATCAAGCTAAACCTTGAGCTGAAACGGATAGTGCGTGCCGTTCGCTTGCGGCACAATACTCCCCTTTCTTCAGCAATATAAGGGTTTTAATATGAATATAAAACAAATCGTCTCCGGCTTGGCAGTCGGTATCAGCTTAAGTGTGGTCGCAGTTGCGGCGCAGGCAAACCGCACTTTTCAATTAGCCAGCCCGCAGATTCAGGCGGAAAGTACGCTTGCAAGCTATTTTGAATTTAACGGTTTCGGCTGTCACGGCGAAAACCAATCGCCGGAACTGCACTGGAAAAATGCGCCGCAGGGCACAAAAAGTTTTGCCGTTTCAGTGTATGATCCCGATGCGCCGACCGGTTCCGGTTTCTGGCATTGGTATGTAGTCAACATTCCGCAAACCGTTGAGCGTTTAGCGCCGAATGCCGGTGCGGCGGATAACGCCAATTTGCCGCAAGGGGCGTTTCAGCTAAGAACCGACTACGGCTATCACGGCTGGGGCGGTGTTTGTCCGCCTACCGGTGATGCAGCCCACCGCTATATTTTTACCGTACACGCTTTGAATGTGGAAAAACTCGATGTCGATCAAAACACCACCACCGCACTTGCCGGTTTTCTGGTGAATGCGCATACCATCGGCACAGCCTCGTTTAACGCCTATTACCAAAAGCAGTAAACAAAAAACCCGTTATCACCAGATAACGGGTTGTCCATTTGCGAATTGAAGATTACAATTTCACCGGTTCCAAGTGCCAGATCTGCTCGGCATACTCTTTAATCGTGCGGTCGGAGGAGAAATAGCTCATATTGACAATATTCTGGATCGCTTTGGCCACCCATAAATTTTGATCTTTATAAACCTTATCCACTTCATTTTGCGCCTCGACATAGCTGCGGAAGTCGGCAAAAGCCTGATAATAATCGCTTAACGGCGAGAAGGACTGGTAACGTCCCGGCTCTTCCGGACTAAACACGCCGCCGGTGATTTGCTGTAACGCTTCACGCAATTGCGCATCGTTTTCGTAATATGCCGACGGCTGATAGCCTTTGTGGCGCAGCGCTTCCACTTGTTCCACCGTGTTGCCGAAGATAAAAATATTCTCTTCGCCGACATTTTGCAGAATTTCTACATTGGCGCCGTCCAACGTACCGACAGTCAGAGCGCCGTTCAACGCAAATTTCATATTACTGGTGCCTGAAGCTTCCGTTCCCGCCAAAGAAATCTGTTCGGAAACATCGGCCGCCGGAATAATCAACTGGGCAAGGCTGACGCTGTAATTCGGAATAAACACCAGTTTCAGCTTATCGTGTACCCGCATATCGTTGTTGATCACTTTGGCGACATCATTGATCAAACGGATAATCTGTTTGGCGGCATAATACGCAGAAGCGGCTTTACCGGCGATGATAAACACACGCGGCGTCCAGTCTTTTTCCGGATTGCGCAGAATAGCATTATAGCGGCTGATAATATGCAACAAGTTCAAATGCTGGCGTTTATATTCGTGAATACGTTTGATTTGCACGTCAAACAACGCATCGGGATTGACCACGATATTCAAGTTACGCGCAATGTAGTTCGCCAATTTGACTTTGTTGGCTTTTTTCACGTCGCGCACTTCCTGCATGAATTTCGGGAAGTCGGCATATTGTTTCAGCTGTTCCAAATCACTTAAGTCTTTGCGCCACGCTTTGCCGATATATTTATCGAATACCGCCGACAGGCTCGGATTAGCCACGCCAATCCAACGGCGCGGTGTAATACCGTTAGTCATGTTGCAGAAGCGCTCCGGATAAATTTTGGCAAAATCGGCAAAAATGGATTTCACCATCAAGTCGGAGTGCAGTTTTGCCACACCGTTGATTTTGTGTGAAGCCACCACCGCCAGCCACGCCATGCGTACTTTGCGCCCGTCGTTTTCGTCAATTAACGAAATACGGCGAATCAAATCCGGATCTTTCTCCGTATACGCTTTGATACTGTTGAGGAAGTTTTCGTTAATTTCTAGGATAAGCTGTAAATGACGCGGTAAAATCGCCCCCATCATATCGACCGGCCAAGTTTCCAGCGCTTCGCTCATCAAAGTGTGGTTGGTGTAGGAGAATACTTTGCGTGTGATTTCCCAAGCTTTATTCCAGCTGAATTCCTCTTTGTCGATCAAGATTCGCATCAGTTCCGGAATCGCCAGCACTGGGTGGGTATCGTTCAAGTGAATCGCCACTTTGTCCGCCAGATTGGACAGGGTTTTGTGTTCCCATCTGTGGCGGTTCAAAATATCCTGCAACGAAGCGGACACCAAGAAGTATTCCTGACGCAGACGCAACTCGCGGCCGGCATAAGTCGAATCGTCCGGATAGAGCACGCGCGATACGTTTTCAGAGCTGTTTTGACGCTCCATCGCCGCAAAATAGTCGCCACGGTTAAATTGGCTCAAATCGAACACATCGCCGGCATGGGCAGACCACAAACGCAGGCTGTTTGCCATATTGGTTTCATAGCCCGGAATAATTTGATCATAGCCCAAAGCCACGATTTGCGAAGTATCAACCCAGCGGCATTTGTCGCCTTCGAAATAGATCCGTCCGCCGAATTCCACTTTGTAACGTTTGGTCGGGCGGATAAATTCCCACGGCACGCCTTTTTCCAACCAAGCGTCAGGGCGCTCAACCTGCTGGCCGTCAACGATTTTCTGACGGAACATGCCATACTCATAGCGAATACCGTAACCCATGCCCGGATAGTTCAGCGTGGCGATGGAGTCCAGAAAACAGGCAGCCAAACGCCCCAAACCACCGTTACCCAATCCCGGATCGACCTCTTTTTCAATCACCTCTTCCAAATCCAGCCCCAATTGCTCCAAGGCTTCATGTACGACATCATAAACCCCTTCGGCCAACATCGCATTGGACAGGGTGCGTCCCATTAAAAACTCCATGGAAAGGTAATAGACACGACGGCAGTTTTGCGATTGGGTCGCTCTTTGTGTTTTCAGCCAACTTTCCGAAACCAGGTCACGAACCGCCAATAACGTCGCATTCAGCCAGTCGCGCTGACTGGCAACACCCGGATCACGGCCGATTGAAAAAATTAATTTTTGTACAATCGCGTTTTTAACACCTTCGACGTTCGATAAAGGGGAATGGTGCAAAATGGTATTGCTCATTAGATCAAATTTCCTTAATTAACATTGAGTAAATCGTCTCAGTTAAACAAACTTTGATAAATAACTGAATACTTTTCAGCGGCCAGGCGCCAGCTGAAATCGGCCTCCATGGCATTAATGCGAACTTTATACCATTGCGGCTTGGCACGCCATAGTACTTCGGCCCGTTCAAACGCAGCGACTAACTGTTCCACATTCGCATTATTAAAGACAAACCCTGTTGCCGTTCGATCTTTAAGATTTTCTTTACGACTGTCCACAACCGTATCCGCCAATCCGCCCGTAGCGCGGACTAACGGCAGCGTGCCGTATTTTAACCCATATAACTGGGTTAAGCCACAAGGTTCAAAACGGCTCGGCACCAAAATCACATCGCCACCGGCGATGATCAAGTGCGACAATTTTTCGTTATAACCGATTTCGACACTCACTTGCTGCGGATACTGTAATTCCAGTTGTGAAAACGCCTGTTCGTATTGGCTGTCGCCGGAACCGAGCAGAATAAACTGCACGCCCTCTTTTAACACCTGCGGCAAGGCTTGCAACAATAAATCAACGCCTTTTTGTGCGGTCAAGCGGGTCACCATCACAAACAGCAACGCGTTTTTGTCTTGCGGCAAACCAAATGCTTGTTGCAATTCCAGTTTGCATTTGCTTTTGCCGGTCATACCTTTCAGTTTATAGGTCGCCGGCAAATGGCCGTCCAATTCCGGATTCCAGATTTGATAATCCACCCCGTTTAAAACGCCGCTGAGCTTTTGCTGTTGTTGCAAGGTGGTCAACAAACCTTGCAAACCGTAAGCATATTCTGCCGTGGTGATTTCTTGGGCATAAGTCGGGCTGACCGCCGTAACATGATCGGCGTAATACAAACCGGCTTTTAAATAAGAAATTTGCCCGTTCAGTTCAACACCGTCCACAGCGAACATCTCCGGCGGCAAGCCGATTTCAAACATATGCCGATAATTAAACTGCCCTTGATAAGCCAAGTTGTGAATCGTGAACACCGATTTTGCCGGACGGCCTTTCGCCTGCAAATAGGCACACGCCAAGCCGGCGTGCCAATCGTGCGCATGCACCACGTCTGCTTTCCACCAACTGTCGAGCCCTGCACCCAGCTCGGCTCCGAACCACCCTAACAGCGCAAAACGCAGATAGTTATCGGCATAGTCGTTATACCACTGATCATGATAAGGATTGCCCTCGCGTTGATACAAGTGCGGTGCGTCAATCAAATAAATACCCAAGCCCTGATATTCGGTGTAACGCAACGTGACACTGCCGGCAAAAGTATCAAAAACACCGACCACAGCGGATAGCGGCAACCCATTGACCACTGCCGGAAATGCCGGCAGCAGAACTCGAACATCATCACCGTTTTGCTGTTGGGCAAAAGGCAAAGCGCCGGTAACATCCGCCAAACCGCCGGTTTTCAATAAAGGATAGAGTTCCGCGCAAACGTGTAAGACTTTCATTGTATTGTTCCTATGTATTTGTTCCTGTCTGTAGTCGATTTCGAGCTGATTTGCTACAGCATAAAAAAATCGTTTCTGACATACTGTCCGCATTATGAAAGAAACGATTATTCACTGTTATGGTTCGGCTTTATAGCCTTTCTTCTCTGATTCTTCGGCTTCTTTTTTTAATGCGTTCAGCATTCTGGAGGTAACCAACACCACACCGCCCTTACTGACCCTGAAGCGTTTGGCATCTAAATCCAGATCCACACCGATCTGCATGCCGTCCGGAATCTGGCAGTGACGGTCGACAATCGCACGTTTGATCACGGCATCTTTACCGATCGTCACCTCCGGCAGCACCACCGAATATTCCACTTGCGAACCTTCTTTGGCGACCACATGATCGAACAGCACCGAGTTACTGATCACCGCATCGGTGATAATACAACCGCCGCCGACCAACGAATTATCCAGCGCTCTGGTTTTACGCAAATACTTATAGAAGAATTTGGACGGGAATGTCTGCTTCGGCGTGGAACGAATCGGCCAACGCTGATCGAAAATGTCCAGCTGCGGATGTTCGGTCACCAAGTCAATATTGGCTTCCCACAACGCATCAATCGTTCCCACATCACGCCAGTAAATCTCACCCTGCGGATTGCGCCCCATGCAAGAGCGGCTGAACGGGTGCGCATACAGCACGCCCTCTTTCAACGATTGCGGAATAATGTCTTTACCGAAATCATGGGTGGATTCCGGCTTAGCAAATTCCCGATCCAAAATATCATACAGATAGTCCGCATCGAACACATAAATCCCCATGGACGCCAGCGAGGTATCCGGTTTGCCTTTCATGGTCGGCGGATTTTTCGGTTTTTCAATAAAATCGGTCACTTGCAAATTTTCGTTCACAGCCATAACGCCAAATTCGGAGGCTTTTTCTTTTTCCACTTCGATACAACCGACCGTACATTTCGCGCCGCTGGAAACGTGATCAAGCAACATTTGCGCATAATTCATTTTATAAATATGATCACCGGCTAAAATCAACACATATTTCGGTTTGTAATGCCCTTTCATGATATCGCAGTTTTGATAAACCGCATCCGCCGTACCGCGATACCAAGTGCTGTCGTCCAACTGTTGGCGTGCCGGCAACATATCGACAAACTCGTTTCTTTCACGCGGCAGAAACGACCAGCTGTGCTGCAAATGGCGTAATAATGAATGCGCCATATATTGCGTCACCACGCCGATACGATTCAGGTTGGAATTGATACAGTTGGATAAGGCAAAATCGATAATCCGGCAAGAACCACCAAAATAAACCGCCGGTTTCGCCCGTTTATCGGTCAGTTCGTACAGTCGGGAACCACGCCCGCCGGCTAAGATCAGCACTAAGGTGTCATCAGTTATCCGCAACATACTCGGTGAGTTTTTTAAAATTTCGTCCATAATTTTCCCCTTGTGTAAACGCTGAAATAAAATGTAATACCATCAGGCGTACCGCCGGCGCTTAGCAATAAACGCAGGCGGTAGACCCTAGCGATAAAAGATATAAAGACCTGTTTTTTCGACCTTCAAATATTTACCGTCCGATACAACGTCCTGTTGCGGAATACTGTTCCATTCGCCTTGCGGCAATTGGAAATCCTGTCCACTCCCACTGCGGTTCACCAACAGCAGCCACTGTTTATCCAACAAAATTTGGAAACCGGCGCTGCCGCCGTCTTCCCAATCGGCGATATTCATCGCCTGTCCTTGCTGATTTAACCACTGCACATGATCTTCATTCCACCAATCATCGTGCACGGAAAGTGCGGTAATCTGTTTGCGTATCTGGATAATTGCCCGGCTATAAGCCAATAGTTGCTGATCTTGTTGTGTCCAATCTATCCACGTTATTTCATTGTCCTGACAATAGGCATTATTATTTCCCCGTTGGGAATGCCCGAATTCGTCGCCTGCCAGCAGCATCGGCGTACCTTTCGCCAAAAGTGCGGTCGCCAACAGCGCGCGTGCGGCGGCGTGGCGCTGCCGTGTCACCTCGGGTTGTTCGGTTTCGCCTTCGATGCCGAAATTGTTGTTGTAATTTTCCCCGTGTCCGTCACGATTGTCCTCGCCGTTCGCCTGATTATGTTTGTGCTGATAGGTCAGCAGATCATGCAAGGTGAATCCGTCATGGGAACAGATATAATTAATCGATGCGCTCGGGCGTTTTTGATCATGCTGAAAAATTGCCGCCGAGGCACTGAAACGCTGGGCAAACAGCCCCATATTGCCTTGATAATGCAACCAAAAACGGCGCATATCATCACGGAAACGGTCATTCCATTCGGCGAAATAGTCGGGGAAATTGCCTAATTGATAGCCGCCCCAACCGATGTCCCAAGGTTCGGCGATATATTTTTTATCTTTTAACAGCGGATCGGCGGCAATGCGTTGGAAAATTTGCGCATGGCGGTTAAAGTGCGGTTCACGCCCGATAATGGTCGCCAGATCAAAGCGGAAACCGTCCACATGAAATTCTTGCACCCAATAACGCAGGCAGTCGTGCACCCACTGCAAGGTATTGCCATTGCTCAGGTTTAGTGCGTTGCCACAGCCGCTCCAATTGTGATATTCGCCATTTTCAGTCAGCCAATAATAGTTTGCATTGTCCAGTCCGCGCAGACTGAGCGTCGGTTGGCTCAGATCCGAATCGGCGGTGTGGTTGAAAACCACGTCCAAAATCACTTCGAATCCGGCTTGGTGCAGCGTTTTGACGGTTTGCTTAAATTCGCTTGCCGGCGTAGTGCCTGCCCGTCCCGACCAATAGCGGTTATCCACCGCAAACGGCGCTAACAGGTTGTAGCCCCAATAGTTTGACAGTCCGCGCCGCTGCAAATGCAGCTCGTCGGCATGAAACGCCACCGGCATCAGCTCAAGTGCGGTCACGCCCAATTGTTTCAGGTAATCCAGCGAAGCAGGGTGCGATAGCGCGGCGTAGCTGCCGCGCAGTTGCGGCGGAATCGCCGGATTAAGCTGGCTGAAGCCTTTAACGTGCAATTCGTAAATAATGGTTTGCGCCCAGCTGTAGTTCGGCGCTTGATCGTCTTGCCAATCAAAATCGTCTGCCGTCACGATGGCTTTCGGCGCCAACGCATGGTTATCGAGATCATTGCCGAAATCAAACATCATCAACTGTTGATCCGTTTGGTAGCTTGGTTTGCCGTCCACCGCTTTGGCGTAGGGATCCAACATCAGTTTGTGCGGATTAAAATGGATACCCAAGTGCGGTTTACTTGCGCCGTGCGCACGGAACCCGTATTTAATGCCGGCTTCGACACCTGCCAACCACAAGGTCCAGATATGATCTTGCCCTTTCACCATTTTGAAACGGTGCTCTTTGCCGCTGTAAGAAAACAAGCACAGCTCTATCAATGCGGCGTGTTCGGAAAACACGGCAAAATTCACTCCGCTTACCCCGTCAATTTCAGCGATCGAGGCTCCCAATGGCTGTGTCATTCCGCTTCTCACTCTACCAATCATACTACCGACAACCTTTCTTTAAATACAATCCGCCTTAACTACAAAAATCCTATGATGCTTGGCGTTGCAAATAAATCGTTGCCAGTGGCGGAATGGTTAATACCAGCGACTGCGCTTTGTTATGGCAGACAATCTCTTCCGTCATAATCACACCACCGTTGCCGACATTCGAACCGCGATAGTATTCCGAATCGGTATTTAGCACTTCGGCATAAACGCCGGCGTGATTGACACCGATACGGTAATTTTCGCGCGGCACCGGAGTAAAATTACTGATCACCACCACTTCATTGCCTTCCCTGTCTTTACGCGCAAAGGCAAACACTGAATTTTGATAATCATCGACCACCAACCATTCAAAGCCTTGCGGATCAAAATCCAACTGGTGCATGGCAGGCGTACGTTGATAAAAATGGTTCAAATCTTTGACCAAGTTCTGCACGCCGCTATGCCAGCCGCCGCCGTTATTGTCGTCCAGCAGGAACCAGTCCAGACTTTCCTGATAATCCCATTCGCGCCCTTGCGCAAATTCCGCCCCCATAAACAACAGTTTTTTGCCCGGATGCCCCCACATGTAACCGTAGTAGGCACGCAAGTTAGCGAATTTCTGCCACGCATCGCCCGGCATTTTATCCAACAACGAACCTTTGCCGTGCACCACTTCATCATGGGAAAGCGGTAAAATAAAGTTCTCGGTGTAGTTATACAACATACCGAAAGTGAGTTGATTATGGTGGTGTTGGCGGTAAACCGGATCGAGTTTCATATACGCCAGCGTGTCGTTCATCCAGCCCATATTCCATTTATAATGGAAGCCCAAACCGCCCATTTCCGGCGGATTGGTAATGCCCGGGAATGCGGTCGACTCTTCTGCAATCGCTATGCAGCCGTCCACTTCGTTACCGATGATATAGTTGGTGTGTTTTAAAAAGTCGATCGCTTCCAAATTTTCACGGCCGCCGTATTGATTCGGAATCCACTCGCCGTCTTTGCGGCTGTAGTCACGGTAGATCATCGATGCCACTGCATCGACCCGCAGCGCATCGATACCGAAACGTTCCAGCCAATATAACCCGTTGCCTGCCAAGAAGTTTTTCACTTCGTTGCGGCCGTAGTTGTAGATCAGCGTGTTCCAATCCTGATGATAGCCTTCGCGCGGATCGGCGTGTTCATAAAGTGCGGTACCGTCAAAATACGCCAACCCGTGCGTATCGCTTGGGAAATGCCCCGGCACCCAATCCAAAATCACATTAATTCCGGCATCATGGGCTTTTTGAATAAAGGAACGCAGTTGCTGCGGATTGCCGAAACGGCTGGTCGGCGAATAAAGTCCCAGCGGTTGATAACCCCACGAGCCGTCAAACGGGAATTCGTTAATCGGCATCAGCTCGATATGGGTGAAGCCCATTGCTTTGACATAAGGAATCAATTGCTCGGCAATTTCATCATAGTTAAGCCAGAAATTATTTTCCAGATTACGCCGCCATGACCCCAAATGCACCTCATAAATCGAAATCGGCGCGTCAAAGGCATTGGCTTTTTTGCGCGCTTCGGTCATCTCGACAATCTCCGGCAACGGGCTGATTTGCGAAGCGGTGTCCGGACGGAGCTGAGAAGCGAAAGCATAAGGATCGGCTTTCAAACGTAAGGTTTCGTTGGCATCAAGCAATTCGTATTTATATAGGCTGCCCAATGTCACTTTCGGAATAAAGATTTCCCACAAGCCGTTTTCAGGGTGAAAACGCATCGGGTGGCGCCGCCCGTCCCAGAAGTTAAAATCACCGACCACCGAAACCCGTTTGGCATTCGGCGCCCACAAAATAAAATTCACTCCGGCAACGCCGTCGATTTCGGTGAAATGTGCACCCAATTTTTCATAAGGGCGGTAGTGGGTTCCCTCCGCCAGCAGCCAATTGTCCAAATCGGACAAAATCGGGCGGAAGCGGTACGGATCTTCTAAAATTTGATTCTCGTGTCCCCACAATACGTTCAATTGATAAGTAAAGAAATCATGTCTGTCCGGCATCACGGCGGCAAAAAAACCGTCCTCATGCAAGCACTCCATTTCAACGATTTCTTGCTGGCTTTCTTTATCAATAATCGAAACTCGCGACGCATCCGGCATTAGCACCCGCACTTCAATACCGTTGTCCGTTTCGTGCATGCCCAATACCGCAAAGGGATCGGAATGTCTGCCACCCAATAATGCTTCTATCGTTGCCATATCTACGGCTGCCGAATTTGCCAAAACACTCATATCTATCTCCATTTCGATTATCTGAAATATCAAATCATTTACTTAATACCAAGAAAGAAATTTCAAATGAATTTAACATTTAAGTAAAAAATATAACGTTATGTTATCTTTTTTATACTTTAACGTGTTTAATGTGCCTATTGTGTAAGATTGGCACAAGCCTGAATAAGATTCAATCGGAAAAGTTAAAAAGCAAGGGATAGATCACATTATTTTATGATATTAAATAAATGCTCGTGATGGAGTGTTCAATCGGCAAATAAAAAAGAAGGCGATAAAAAACCGAGTGCGGTCACACTCGGTTTGTCGGGCGGATAAAAAGCCGGTGGAAAAATCAATTACACGTTATCGATTTTGCCCAATAAAGAACGCAGTCTTTCTTGCCAGTTGTTGTGTTCATTTTTCAGATGATCATTTTCACCTGCCAGTGCATCACGTTCGCCGCGCAGATGATTCAGCTCGTTTTGCACTTGTTCATGCTTGCCTTTCAATTCTTCAATTTCCAACTGTTGTAATTGAATGGTTTCAACGGCTTGTTTAATTTTTTCATCTAATTGTTCAAGAAGCTCAAAAGACATAATAATCAATCCTCAATAATAGTCCTAAAAGAAAACAAAACTTATTCTAGCCTAGTTACGCTTAGATTTCACATAGAAATTGAAAAGTGCGGTCGATTTTTTCACACTATTTGCGCAATCGCCGCCGATACTATGCTAAACTACGGTTTTGTGTGGATAGCAAATCCATAGGCTACTTTATCAATCCTCAACTTAAGGAACAGGTCACACAAAATGAAAAGATCCCTCGCAATTGAATTCTCCCGCGTTACCGAAGCTGCCGCTCTGGCAGGATTTGCCTGGTTAGGGCGCGGCAACAAAGACGCCGCCGACGAAGCCGCCGTAAAAGCCATGCGCATTATGCTCAACCAAATTGACATCAATGGTGAAATTGTGATCGGCGAAGGCGAAATCGACGACGCCCCGATGTTGTATATCGGCGAAAAAGTCGGTAACGGCAGCGGCGACGCCATTTCGATTGCCGTCGATCCGATCGAGGGAACGCGCATGACCGCGATGGGACAAGCCAACGCCCTATCGGTGCTTGCTGCCGGCGGGCCGGAAACTTTCCTGCAAGCGCCTGATATGTATATGGAAAAACTGGTGGTCGGGCCGGAAGTGAAAGGCATGGTCGATCTCAATCTGCCGTTGGAACAAAACCTGCGCCGTGTCGCCTCCAAGTTAGGTAAATTGCTGTCGCAGCTGACCGTCATCACCCTCGACAAACCGCGCCACCACGAAACCATCGCCAAAATGCAACAACTGGGCGTGAAAGTGTTGGCCATTCCCGACGGCGATGTCGCCGCATCGATTTTATGCTGCTTGCCGGATAACAATGTCGATATGCTCTACGCCATCGGCGGTGCGCCGGAAGGCGTGGTCGCCGGCGCTGCGATTCGTGCGCTAGGCGGCGAAATGCAAGTGCGGTTGTTGCCGCGCAACCAAGTCAAAGGCGACAGCGAAGAAAACCGCGCCATTGCCGCACAAGAGATCGCGCGCTGTCAACAGATGGGCGTGGAAGTGAACAAAGTGCTGCAATTGGAAGAGATCGTGCGCGACGATAACCTGATTTTCTCCGCCACCGGCATCACCAACGGCGATCTGCTGAAAGGCATTCACCGCAAAGGCAACCTCGCCACCACCGAAACCCTATTGATTCGCGGTCGCTCACGCACCATTCGCCGCATTCAATCGTTCCACTATTTGGATCGCAAAGACACCGATCTGTATCGTTTGATTGGTAGCTAAACCACCACTGAGCCATACCTTTGAGCTATGCCTTTGAGCTATGCCTTAAAATGCGGTTTAACCCTCGCTATCGGCAGCAAAACCGATAGCGATTTTTTATGCCAACACCAGCTCAATATTTAAATTCTGAATATTTTTCTGCACGCTGTCCAGCAGGGTGTGATCGGTCACAATCGTATCGAACACTTCCAAACCGTAAATCCAAAAGGTCGCCACTTTGCCGTATTTCGACGCATCGGTGACCAAAATATTCTGTTTGCTCGATTCCACAATCGCACGCTTCACCGCCAATTTCTTCTCATCAGGCGTAGTTAAGCCCTTTAAATTCCATGATGAGGTCGAAATAAACGCCACGTCAATCGAAATATTACGCAGAAATTGCGCCGACAGTTCGCCGACCGAAGAGTAGTTGTCTTTGCAAACATAGCCGCCGGTGTGAATCAGTTCGCCGCTGCCCTCTTTAATCAAAAAATTGGCGATCACAAAATCATTGGTAATCACCAGCAAATCACTCCGCTTGGCAATATGATGTGCAATTTCTAAGGTTGTCGTACCGGCATCTAAATACACCGTTTTGCTGTCGCCGATTAATTGCGTGGCAGCCGCGCCGATAGCTTGTTTTTGTGCTTGGAACAAGAGGGATTTATCATCGTGGGTCGGCTCGATAAACAAACGTTGCAGCAGCTGCACCCCGCCGGAAACCGATACCACCTTGCCTTGCTCTTCCAATTTTTGAATATCCCGCCGCACCGTCATATGCGACACCTGCATAATCTCGACCAGTTCGGCAATGCTGATCAAATCGTGCTCGGTCAGCAAGGTCAAAATCTGCTTTTGTCTTTCTGCCGGAATCATATGTAATCCTTTAAATTTATTGTGAATTTTCGTGAAATAATAACACTTTATAGGTAACAAAGCCAAATATTGATTTGAAAAAAACCAACAATTCACAATAAATAACACACATTGTGAATATTTGTGATCACTATCGCAGTTTTCCTTTCCTAATTCAGGCATTATACGCTAACCAAATTACTATTAACGTTAAATCGAATGGAGATTTTTTTATGAGCTATTCAGTTGCAGTCGTCGGCCTCGGCGCAATGGGCATGGGCGCCGCCCTTTCCTGTGTAAAAGCCAATCTTGATACTTACGGAATTGATTTAAATCCGGTTTTATTAGAAAAATTAAAACAGGCCGGCGCAAAAGAAGTGGCGGCCAATGCCGATGCGTTTGCCGATAAACTTGATGCGGTGCTGTTGTTGGTGGTCAATGCCGCGCAAGTCAAAGCGATTCTATTCGGTGAAAACGGGCTCGCCGCCAAACTCAATGCCGGTACGGCGGTGATGGTGTCCTCTACCATATCTGCACAAGATGCCAAAGAGATCTCACAAAAATTAACAGAGTTAAACTTAATCATGTTAGATGCGCCTGTCTCCGGCGGCGCAGCCAAAGCGGCACAGGGTGAAATGACGGTGATGGCGTCAGGTTCGGCGCAAGCCTTTGAGAAGCTGCAACCGGTGCTAAGTGCGGTTGCAGGCAAAGTGTATAACATCGGCGAAGAAATCGGCTTGGGCGCAACGGTGAAAATCATTCACCAATTGCTTGCCGGCGTGCATATCGCCGCCGGTGCGGAAGCGATGGCGTTGGCGGCTCGCGCCGGAATTCCGTTGGATTTGATGTATGACGTGGTCACCAACGCCGCCGGCAATTCATGGATGTTTGAAAACCGTATGAAACATGTGGTCGACGGAGATTATAGCCCGCTTTCGATGGTGGATATTTTCGTCAAGGATTTGGGCTTGGTGACCGACACCGCCAAATCGCTGCGCTTCCCGCTGCCGCTTGCCAGCACCGCATTTAATATGTTCACCTCCGCCAGCAACGCCGGTTACGGCAAAGAGGACGACAGCGCCGTCATCAAAATTTTCGACGGTATCACCTTGCCGCAAAAAGAGGAGAAATAATCATGTTGGGTGTTATTGCAGATGATTTCACCGGCGCAAGCGACATCGCCAGTTTTTTAGTGGAAAACGGACTGCGTACGGTACAAATGAATGGTGTTCCCGATCGCTCATTAGAAAGTGCGGTCGATGCGGTGGTTATCAGCCTCAAATCCCGCTCCAATCCGGCGAGCGAGGCGGTACAGCAGTCGTTACAAGCGCTGACTTGGCTACAAAATAACGGTGCGACCCAGTTCTATTTTAAATATTGCTCCACCTTTGACAGCACCGCCAAAGGCAATATCGGACCGGTCACCGATGCGTTATTAAATGCGTTAGATACCGATTTTACCGTGATCAGTCCGGCACTGCCGATCAACGGCAGAACGATTTTCAACGGCTACCTGTTTGTCGGGCAAAGTCTGCTAAACGAATCGGGAATGCAAAACCACCCGATTACGCCGATGACCGATGCTAATTTAGTGCGTTTGATGGACGGACAAGCCAGCGGTAAAACCGGCTTGGTCAGCTATGCCGATGTCATTCAAGGGGCAGATAACGTCAAGCGTTGTTTTGAACAACTCAAACAGCAAGGCTGCCGTTATGCGGTGGTCGATGCGGCGGACAATTCACAGCTGGCGGTGTTGGCGGAGGCAATTGACGATTTCAAACTGGTGACCGGCGGATCTGGCTTGGCAGCATATATGGCGGCGTACAAAAGCCAAAGCAATACGGCACAAGCGGCAAAAACCGCACTTTTACCCACTAAAGCCAAAAGTGTGATTCTATCCGGCTCTTGCTCTGTGATGACCAATAAACAGGTTGCCGCCTATCAGTCACAGGCGGCTCACCGTTTGTTAGACGTTGAACAGAGTTTGAACAATCCGAACTATGCCGATGAGTTATGCCAATGGGTGCTTGCGCATTTAGACGATGCAAATGCGCCAATGGTTTATGCAACTGTGCCGCCGCAAGAATTGAAAGCGATTCAACAACAATTCGGTGCGGACAACGCCAGCCACGCAATTGAGCAAACTTTCGCCCAGTTGGCACACAAATTAAAACAACATGGGGTTAAAAATTTCATTACCGCCGGCGGCGAAACCTCCAGCATTGTGGTACAGGAATTAGGCTTTGACGGCTTCCATATCGGCAAACAAATAGCCCCTGGCGTGCCGTGGTTAAAAGCCCTCGATGAAGACGTCTTCTTGGCGTTGAAATCCGGCAATTTCGGCAGTGAAAACTTTTTTGCTTATGCACAGGAGATGTTTGTATGACCGCACTTTCATCTGAACAACAATTAAAACAGGATTTGGTGCAACTGGCACGTTCATTCTATGAACGCGGTTATAGCGTCGGCGGTGCCGGCAATATTTCCGTGCGTCTGAGCGGCAACCGCTTTTTGGTTACCCCGACCGGTTCGTCATTGGGGCGTTTAAGGGCGGAAGATTTATCCGTGCTGGATAGCGACGGCAACTTGCTGGAAGGCAAAAAACCGTCGAAAGAATCGGTGTTCCATTTGGCGATGTACCAACGCAACCCTAAATGCAACGCCATTGTGCACCTGCATTCCACCTATCTGACCGCACTTTCCTGCTTGGACGGTTTAGATACGGACAACGCCATCAAAGCCTTCACGCCCTACTATGTGATGCGGGTCGGCAAGCTGGCTGTGATTCCTTACTACCGCCCCGGTTCGCCGGACATCGCACGCGAATTAAGCGCAAGAGCGCTGGACGGCAAGGCGTTCTTACTTGCCAATCACGGCGTGGTGGTCTGCGGTGAAGATTTATTCGATGCGGTGGATAACACCGAAGAATTGGAAGAAACCGCTAAATTGCTGTTCCTGCTAAAAGGACAAAATATCCGTTATCTGACTGATGATGAAGTCAATGATTTGAAAAACAGAGGGAAATAAGATGCCTAAGTTTGCTGCAAATTTATCAATGATGTTTACCGAACTGCCGTTTCTCGATCGTTTCGAGGCGGCGGCAAAAGCCGGTTTCAACTATGTGGAATACCTTTTCCCCTATGATTATCCGAAAGAGGTACTGAAAGCCAAACTGCAAGAAAACGGCTTGCAACAAGTGTTGTTCAACACCGCCGCAGGTAACGTGCAAGCCGGCGAATGGGGCGTTTCCGCCATTCCGGGGCGCGAAGCCGACAGCCACCACGATATTGATCTGGCATTGGAATACGCGCTGGCACTCGGCTGCCCGAATGTGCATATTATGTCCGGCGTCGTGCCGCCGGGCGAAAATTATGCCAAATATAAACAAACCTTTATCGTCAACGTGCGCTATGCCGCCGACAAATTTAAACCGCACGGCGTCAAAATTTTGTTGGAAGCGCTCAGTCCGCAAGTCAAACCGAACTACCTGACCGCCAGTCAATTTCAGACCTTGGAACTGGTTGAGTTGATTGATCGCGACAACGTATTTGTGCAATTGGATTACTTCCATGCCCAAAACGTAGACGGCAATTTGTCCCGCCTGACCGACGCCTTAAAAGGCAAATTCGCCCATGTGCAAATCGCTTCCGTGCCCGACCGCCATGAACCTGACGAAGGCGAAATCAACTACCAACACATCTTTGCCAAACTGGACGAAATCGGTTACGACGGCTGGATCGGCTGCGAATATAACCCGAGAGGCGAAACTTCCGAGGGTTTAGGTTGGTTCGAACAATATAAATAATGGAGATGCCGAAATGAAAATCGTGATTACCGGTGGCCAAGGCTTTTTAGGACAACGCCTTGCCAACACATTGTTGCGACAACAGGATATTCAGATTAAAGAGTTGATTTTACTTGATGTGATCGAACCTATTATTCCCAATAATGACAGCCGCGTTCGCAGCATTAAAATGGACTTGCGCCACCCTGACGGGTTAAATGAAATCATTACCCAAGACACAAGTGCGGTTTTCCACTTGGCAGCGATTGTCAGCAGCCATGCCGAAGAAGATCCGGATTTAGGCTATGAAATCAATTTCCTCGCCACCAAAAATCTGTTGGAAGCCTGCCGCAGGGTTAATCCGAAAATCCGTTTTATATTCTCCAGCTCTTTGGCGGTTTACGGCGGCGATTTGCCCGACGTGATCAGCAACAGTACCGCCGTCACACCGCAATCCACTTACGGTACCCAAAAATCGATGTGTGAATTACTCATTAACGATTATAGCCGCAAAGGCTTTGTTGATGGGATTGCAGTACGCTTGCCAACGATTTGTATCCGCCCGGGCAAACCGAATAAAGCCGCCTCGTCTTTTGTCAGTGGCATTATCCGCGAGCCATTGAACAATAAGCCGTCCGTTTGTCCGGTAGCAAAAGAATTATTACTGTGGATTTCAAGCCCGAATACCGTGATCCGCAATTTTATCCATGCCCTGACGTTACCCTCATTGACCTCACGAGACTGGCATGTCATCAATCTACCGGGTTTTACCGTCAGTGTTGAGTCTATGTTACGCGATCTTGCTACGATTAAAGGAGAAGCCATTTTAGAAAAAATCGAATTCCGGTTTGATAAAAAAATTAATGATATTGTCGCCAGTTGGCCGGCGCGCATTGATTGCAGCCAAGCGGCAAAGCTGGGCTTTTATGTCGATAACAATTTTAGTGATGTTATCCATCAATTTATTCAGCATGACTTATAGGAGATAACCCTATGTTCGGATTACCGATTCCCATTATTGGTCTTATTGTTGCCGTTGCCGTACTGGTCTATTTAGTCTTAAAAACCCGTGTCCACGCCTTTATCGCGATGCTGATTGCCTCCGCGATTGCCGGGATTGTCGGCGGGTTGAATGCCACCGAAACGTTGGCGGTGATTTCCAAAGGTTTTGGCGGTACGCTCGGCAGTATCGGGATCGTGATTGGTCTCGGCGTGATGATGGGCAGTATTTTAGAAGTCTCCGGCGCCGCCGAAAAAATGGCATACAGCTTTATTAAATTCTTAGGCAAGAAAAAAGAAGAATGGGCATTAGCCATTACCGGTTATGTGGTCAGCATTCCGATTTTCGTTGACTCCGCTTTCGTCATTTTATACCCGGTAGCCAAGGCGCTCGCGAAAAACGGCAAGCGTTCCCTGTTAACCTTAGGGGTCGCTCTAGCCGGCGGCTTAGTCGTCACGCACCATACCGTACCACCGACACCCGGTCCGTTAGGTGTTGCCGGATTATTCGGTGTGGATATTGGCGCAATGCTGCTAATCGGCATGGCATTTGCTATTCCGGCGGTTATCGGTATCGTCCTGTATGCCAAGTGGTTGGATAAAAAATACCCTGATTTCAATCAACAGGCTTTCACTGATGAAGAGCTGAAAGAAAAATACGACAGCTATATCGAAAGCAGAGAGAAGAAAAACCTACCCGGGTTAGGCATTTCCATGCTACCGATCGTGTTACCTATCGTATTGATCTTTATTAAAGCGATTGTCGATTTAATGGCAAAACAAGCTCAGTTTGCTTGGATTTTAGATTCAACCCTTTATCAAGTGATCGCCTTTGTCGGTAGCCCAATCATCGCCTTAGCCCTGAGCGTGTTGGTCTCAATCTATGCGTTATTACCGAATGCCGACAAAAATACCACCGCACTTCACTTGGAAGAAGGGGTGAAAACCGCAGGGATTATTTTACTGGTGACCGGTGCCGGCGGCGCATTGGGTGCGGTATTACGCGATAGTGGCGCAGGGCAGCAATTAGCGGAACAAGTGGCTAATTTACCCATCTCGCCTATTTTAATTCCGTTCATCGTTTCGACTTTAGTCCGCTTTATCCAAGGCTCGGGTACGGTTGCGATGATCACCGCCGCCTCGATTTCCGCTCCGATCTTAATGGAAATTCCGGGGGTTAATATGTTGCTTGCCGCCCAAGCCGCCACCATGGGTTCCCTATTCTTCGGTTACTTCAACGACAGTCTGTTCTGGGTGGTCAACCGCATGATGGGCATCAACGATGTGAAAAAACAAATGATTGTCTGGTCTATCCCGACCACCATTGCTTGGGCAATTGGCGGAACTGCCGTGATTTTATCCAACTTAGTTTGGGGACAAGACGGTTCAATCTTCGACTTAATATTCCCGCTCGGCGTTCTGGCACTGATTCTCGTCTATGTTCAAACGCAAAACCGGAAACTTTAAGCAACGATTTAAACGGGTAATCATCTGATTGCCCGTTTTCGTTTTTAATCTCTTATTAGGACGGCTCCCATGTTGAAATCTCTTTTTATTGCGGTATGTTCTCTCATCATTTCGCCCTATATCAGCGCTGACACCACACCTGATCAACCACAACAAGCTAAATCCGCTCAGGCGACTTTGATCACGGAGGTTAGCGCCAAAGGACAAAAAATTAGTGCGATTAGCTTGGAATATGAAGATAACTTACTGAGCGGTGATGAATTACAAGATCTTTATCAAGTCGAAGTGCGGTTAGATAGCCAAACTCAAGGAACTCGGCAAATCTTAAGAGCCTATAGCAACAATAAACCGGAACCCTCGCCTATTCCCAATGCCGGAAAATATCTGATTCTTGAGCTGAATAAATGGGATAAAAATGCCGATTTATATTCGCTGAAAACTGAAAATAGCGAACCGATGTTATTCCGCGCCAAAAATGAAAAACAAGAAATCACACAACGTGAAATCGTACAAAGCAACCGCGTACCGCAATTTTATCAAGAGCGGTTGGAATATGTGATTCAACGGCAAGGTTTGCTCAAATTAAGCAACGGCAAAACCCTTGCGCCTGAAACAATCAGCGTCACAGCTGAACCACAAAATGTTAACAATCGTCTTATCGATCAATTCGCCGCCAATCAAGTGTATTTAAACGACCCTAAAAATAGCCTGCATTATCGCCTTTATTCCCCGCAGCAAAAATCTGATCTGAAAAAACACCCATTGACGATTTTTCTGCATGGCTCCGGGCAGTTGGGAGCGGATAATATGGCGCATCTGCTATCCAGCACCGGGGCAATTTCAACCTTAAAATACGAAGACGGCTTTGTGCTCGCGCCGCAATACGCCAGCGTATTTGATCCCTTTGATGACATACAGAAAGGACAACGCGGCGGCGTTCATTGGCAGACCGAAAACCGCCGAACATTATTACTGGCAATGATTGATAAAACGCTACAAGAAAATCCGCAAATTGACCCTGCGCGCATTTATCTGGTCGGTTTATCACGCGGTGCTGAAGGCGCACTCTATCTGCTGCTCGACAGACCGCACTTTTTTGCCGCCGCATTATTAATGAGCGGGCGAGAAGCCTATTCCGTCGAATGGATCGACGGCAACGCAACCCAAGAAAATTTAGCTCCGCTAGCCGACACGCCCATTTGGTTCTTTCACAGCAAAGAGGACAAAGTCTCCCCGGTTGCCGGTTCTCGTATCAATTATCAAATACTCCATGATCAACTCAAAAATCCGAATGTCCGTTATACCGAATTCAGTTTTAATCAAGCTGGAGATAACGGTATTTTGAATAACAATCCCCACAACACATGGGACGCCGTATTTAATAGCCTGGAAGTAAACCTTTGGCTTTTGCAGCAGAAAATTACGGTTCAAATTCATTAAAGGAGCTATTTATGCCATACCAATTATTATCTCACCCGCTGGATATTCATGATCCAGGATTTCCCGGAGAACCGACGCTCACGCTGGAAACCTGTACGAATATAAACAACGGTGATGTTTACAACAGTTCAAAAATTCACTTATTTAATCACTTTGGTACTCATTTTGATGCGCCCAATCACTTTAACCCGAGTGGTAAAACCATCTCTGAATTGCCATTGGAACAATTTATCTATGAAAAACCACTGTTGATCGATATTCCGAAAGAGAAAGCCGGTTTAATTGAACCAGATGACTTAAAACCCCATTTACCCCAAATCCGACAAGCAGATTTTTTGATTATCCGTACCGGATTAGAAAAAGTGCGGTCTGAACACCCGCAGCAGTACGCCGCACAAGGTTGCGCCGTCAGCATCGCCGCCGCTCAATATTTGATTGACCAGACCCCAAATCTGAAAGCTATCGGCTTTGATTTTATCTCGCTGGCTTCCCCAGCCAACCCGGAACACGGCATTAAAGCACATCAAATTATGCTCGGTATGTTCAGTGAAAACTTCATTTGCATTATCGAGGATATGAAATTAGCCGCACTTAACGCCCAAAATCTACGGCGGATTTTTGCCCTGCCGCTGCTGGTAAAAGGGATTGACAGCGCGCAAGTTACGGTTTTAGCAGAAACATCAAGCTAGGAGGGAGAAAATATTCATGAACATATAACGCAATAACAGTTGGGTCAACATCTTACGACTGACCAATCATACTGCAGTCATATACGGCGGTGAGCTGTTCCAAGTAATCAATAACTGGAAAAACAGCCGGTGCTTTACCTGAATGACGATGAAATAAATGATCTTAAAACAGAGGAAAATAATTTAATGACTTATCTATAAAGTTAATTCACAACATATGAGGAGATCAATATGAATAATATTTATATATTAGCAATCTTTGTCATTGCAATCGCAATCATGATATTAATGATATCAAAATGGAATGTCCACCCTGCAATAACACTATTGTTAGTTGTAATCGCACTGGGGCTATCCATAGGTCTAAGTGGCGAACAAACTATGACGCTCTTAACAAAAGGATTTGGAGATACTATCGGCAAAGTTGGGTTATTATTTTTCCTAGGCTGTGTATTAGGCAAGTTACTGGAAAGAACTGGGGCGGCAATAAAAATTACTAACTTTATGTATAAAGTTTTTGGTAAGAAAAGAGCAATTTGGGCTATTGCAGTCGCTTCAGCCATATTGGGCATTCCCATCTTAGCCGATACAATCGTCATTGTCTTAATGCCAATCATATCTAATTTAGCTATCCAAACCGGCGCCTCAATGGCTCAATATGGCACTGTCTTATACTTAGGTGCATATGTAACCGCTTCTGCCGTCCCTCCTACTCCGGGTCCGTTAGCTGCTGCAGCTTTCCTAAATCTGGATTTATCTCAGGCTATCATATGGGGAATAATAATCTCTATTCCCGGAATATTTGCAGGGACTTTATACTGCAAATATTTAAAAATTGATGTTTTACCTAAAGAGGAATTTTTATCCAAAAATGTTGAAGTAAGTAAATTGTCTTTATTTCAATCTATGGCACCGATCATATTGCCTATCCTATTAATTATGATCAGTTCTTTTTTTAGAAATGTCGATATGAACTCAACAATCAAAGAATTCATTATGACGTTGGGAAACCCTATTGTTGCTATGCTAATTGCCGTTGCCTATTCACTAACGCTAACCGGAACCAAATGGAAAAGTAAAGAGGTATTAAATGATTGGGTAGAAACAGGACTTCGATTATCAGCAATGCCAATTATCGTTACCGGTTTGGGTGGGAGTTTAGCCTTAATTATTAAAGATACAAAAGTTGCCGAAAGTATCGCTAACAGTATTTCACAAATCAGTATTCCTCCAATTCTTATTCCATTTATTATAGCCGCCTTAGTAAATACCATTACAGGTTCTAATACATTAGGTGTTTTAACCGGCGCAGCAATAATACAACCCATGCTAAATAATCTTGATATCTCACCTCTAGCGGCCTATTTAGCTTGTGCTACAGGAGCACAAATTTTTAAACACTCGAACTCCAGTGGCTTTTGGGTAACTGTAAGTTTATCAAATATGGATTTAGCTCAAGGGTTAAAATCCGTGGGCGGCGCAACCGCAATCAGCGGTTTAGTATCAGGATTTATCGTTGTAATTCTAGAAATAAGTAATTTAATTTAAAAGGAGAATAGTTATGTATTATAAAGAATTATTTAATATTGATAGGACAATCCGAATTTCTATTTTAGGAGCGAATGGTGGCTTTGGCTATTCTTTATTAGCACAATGTAAATTAATTGATAAATTATCAGTTAGTGTTGTTTGTGATATTGATGCTAATGCTACTAAAAGAATATTAGAAGGATTAGGATGGGATTCTAACAATTTATTAATCTGTTCAAATTTAGATGATATCGAAAGAATCATATCTAAAAATGGAACCGCGATCATTAGCGATCCTGCTCTATTGCCATATTGTCCTGTTGATATGTTAATTGAATCTACGGGCAATCCAGAACTAGGCGCAAAAATTGCGGAAAGAGCATTAATTAACCGGCAACATGTGGGAATGGTATCAAAAGAAACAGAATCTGTCATTGGTCCGTATTTAGCGAATATTGCCAAAGAAAATGGAGTAGTCTATACAACTGTTGATGGTGATCAACCGAGTAATTTAATTCACTTATACACATGGATTGAAGCTTTAGGCTTAGAAATCATTGCCGCCGGAAAATCCAGCGAATATGACTACATATGGGATCCTGAAAAAGATTCTATTAAATATTTGGCTAATGAAGTTATTGTTCCAGAATTTAAAAATTATTGGACTAGTTTAAACAACACAGAAGAAATATTAAAGAATCGGTCTACCTTATTAAATTCATTGCCCCAATATGCAACACCAGATTACTGTGAAATGAATGTAGTTGCAAACTCTTTGAATTTATCAGTGGATAAACCCGAGCTACATTATCCAATCTGTAAAATAACAGAATTAGCCGATATATTTATTCCTAAAGAAGATGGAGGGATTTTATCCAATACCGGTGTGGTTGACGTATTCAACTGTCTAAGAAAAGAGGACGAACTCAGTTTTGCCGGTGGTGAGTTTGTAATTGTTAAATGTCACAATGAATCTGTATGGAATACCTTAAAAGAAAAAGGACATATTGTCAGCAAAAACAATAAATATGCAGCAATAATCCTCCCCTATCACTTAATGGGTGTCGAATCGCCAATTTCAATTTTCTCTGCCGTATTACACAATAGAGCTAGTGGTAACCCTAATCAAAAAAGCGCTGCAATTATGATTGGAAAGGCTGAGCGAGATTTTAATAAAGGTGAAACTCTTACAATGGGAGGACATCATCATGTTATCAAAGATATCAGACCGTTACTCATGAATACTGATATAAATTCAAAACATTTTGCACCATTTTATCTAATGTCTAATAAAAAGCTAATTCGAGATATCAAGAAAGGATCTATATTTAGCTTAGATGACTTTGATTTTAGTGATTCCGTGTTATATGAAATGTATATAAAAAGTATATAATTTCAAATGTTTTCAAAGTGCGGTTTCCCCCGCACTTTGATTATATCCTACAAATACGGCTTCAATGCCGTCTCACATCGCCCCACCACTTCCTCAAACGAGCCGTCGATATCGATATGGATCACGTCGGGTTCGTCTTGTTGCGGCACTTCCAGCGTATCAAACTGGCTTTTCAGCATCTCGGTTTTCATGTAATGCCCTTTGCGCTGTTTCATTCTTTCCAGCACCAGCTCGAAACTGCCTTCCAGAAATAAAAACTTCACATTGTCATTGCCGTCACGAATCAGATCGCGGTACTGTTTTTTCAAGGCAGAGCAAACGATAATGCCGATTTCACTTTTCTGCTCCAAACTGAACGCCGCATCGCGGATCCGCTCCAGCCAAGGGGCGCGGTCATTGTCGTTTAACGGCTGTCCCGATCCCATTTTGATGATGTTGGCACGCGGGTGCAGATCATCGCCGTCGATTAATTTGATCTGCAAGCGTTGCGCAAGCGCGGTGCCGATTGATGTTTTTCCGGTGCTGGACACGCCCATTAAAATAAAACTTTTGCCTTTTGTCCGTTCCATTGCGTTCTCCTCGATTCTGTTATGATTTTTCTATTACCATAGCGTAAAACCAAGAAAATAGTTACCGATAACAAACAATATAGTGAACTTGATCACAAATTTATTTCGCTTAAAAAATTAAATCAACCGCTTTTCCATTGATTATTTGAACTAGATCTCAATTTTACATTCTCATCACAAATACTCCTTTACCCGATAAACAATAAAAAGTATGTTATCGGTAACTTCTCATTGTTTAACAATTCATCTTTAAGCCAACAAGGAGCTGCTATGGAAATGAAAACCCTATCTTGTGTCGTGAAAGGTAAAAAAGATGTTGATGTTATTCCGCAACAAGTGCGGTTTGTTGAAAATTCGGGCACAACGCTGATTCAGATCACACGCGGCGGAATTTGCGGCTCTGATTTGCATTATTACCAACACGGTAAAGTGGGCAATTTTGCCATTCAGCACCCGATGATTTTGGGGCATGAGGTGATCGGGAAAATTGTGAAAACCGACTCCGACACGCTCCAGATCGGGCAAAAAGTGGCGATTAATCCCAGCAAACCTTGCCTGAGCTGCAAATACTGTTTGGACGGCGACACCAACCAATGCGAGCACATGCGCTTCTTCGGCAGTGCGATGTATAATCCGCACGTCGACGGCGGGTTCACGCAATATAAAGTCGTCGACACCAGCCAATGCATTGCCTATCCACAACAACTCAGCGATGAGGTGATGGTTTTCGCCGAACCGTTGGCGGTTGCGATTCATGCCGCGAAACAGGCGGGTGATCTGAACGGTAAACGGGTTTTTGTTTCAGGCGTGGGGCCTATCGGCTGCTTGATTACGGCGGCGGTGAAAGCCTTAGGCGCACAAGAGATTATTTGCGCCGACATCAGCCAGCGCTGCTTGGATCTCGCCACGAAAATGGGCGCTGACAAAACGTTGCACGCGCAAGACGACTTTTCCGCATACTTAGCCCATAAAGGCGAATTCGACGTTTCTTTCGAAGTCTCCGGACACCCTTCGTCCATTGAGCGTTGCTTAGGCGTAACCAAAGCGCGCGGCACTGTCGTTCAGGTCGGAATGGGCGGCAATATCCCTGATTTTCCGGTGATGACGTTAATTGCCAAAGAGATCAAATTCGTCGGTTCATTCCGTTTTGTCGAAGAGTTCAACACCGCCGTTGACTGGCTCAGCAGCGGCAAAATCGATCCGCTGCCCCTGCTTTCCGCCACATTTCCGTTTCAGCAATTGCAGCAAGCGTTGGAAACCGCCGGCAATAAAAATGAAATTTCAAAAGTGCAAATCACATTTGAATAGAGACAAACATTGGTAATAAAGGACAAGATCATGAGCGATTTATTTTCCCTCCGCAACCGGCGGGTTCTGGTCACCGGCTCAACACGCGGCATCGGTTTACTGTTAGCCCAAGGGTTAGCGGAACACGGTGCGGAAATCATTATACACGGCACGCAGCAAGATAAAGCGCAAGCTATCGCCGACCGGCTGCAAGCGAAGGGCTTCAACACCCATGCGCTGGCGTTTGACGTGACCGACTCGCAAGCCGTGCGTAATGCGATTGATTTGATTGAAAACACCATCGGCGCAATCGATGTCTTGGTCAACAACGCCGGAATCCAACGCCGCCACCCGTTCTGTGAGTTTCCGGAAAAAGATTATGACGACATTATGAGCGTCAATCAAAAAGCCGTGTTCATTATTTCGCAGGCAGTTGCCAAATATATGGTTGCGCGCCAACGCGGGAAAATCATCAATATCGGCTCAATGCAAAGCGAATTGGGGCGCGACACCATCACGCCGTACGCCGCCTCCAAAGGTGCGGTAAAAATGCTGACGCGCGGAATGTGCGTTGAATTGGCGCGATATAACATTCAAGTAAACGGCATTGCCCCCGGCTACTTTAAAACCGAATTAACCAAACCGCTGGTCGAAAATCAAGAATTTAGCAGTTGGTTATGTAAACGTACTCCGGCGGCGCGCTGGGGAAATCCGGAAGAGTTGATTGGTGCAGCCGTCTTCTTATCTTCCAAAGCCTCTGATTTTGTCAATGGCCATCTGCTGTTTGTCGATGGCGGTATGTTAGCGGCTGTTTAACCGCACTTTTTTAAAAGGATCGCATTATGTTAATTTTAACCCTGCTCGTAGCCATTTTGTTATTACTGGTTATGATCATCAAATTCAAAGTCCATGCTTTTGTCGCACTTTTAATCGTCAGCCTGCTGACCGCACTTGCCACCGGCATTCCGGTCGATAAAATTCTGCCGACGCTGCTGGGCGGCTTCGGCGGCACGCTGGCTTCCGTTGCTTTGCTCGTTGGTTTGGGCGCGATGATCGGACGTTTGCTTGAAATCACCGGCGGCGCAAAAGTTCTGGCAGATACGTTAATCAATAAATTCGGCGAGAAAAGAGCGCCGTTAGCATTAGGTATCGCCTCGCTGCTGTTCGGCTTTCCGATTTTCTTCGATGCCGGTTTGGTGGTGATGTTGCCGATCATTTTCAGTGTGGCAAAACAGTTCGGCGGCTCTCTGTTCCGCTATGCGTTTCCGGCAGCCGGTGCGTTTGCGGTTATGCACGCTTTTCTACCGCCGCATCCGGGTCCGGTTGCTTCCGGTGATCTATTGGGGGCGAATATCGGTCTGTTAGTGATTGTCGGCTTGATTTGTGCGATTCCGACGTGGTATATCGCCGCCTATTTATACGGTACGTTCTTGGGCAAAAAAATGCACTTGGATCTGCCGAAAGCCTTTTTAAACGCCAACGCCATCAGCGAAACCGCAGCGCAAAATCCGCCGAGTTTCAGAAAAGTATTAACAATTTTGCTGTTACCGTTAGTGCTGATTATGTTAGACACGGTGTTGAACACCTTAAGCGTGGCCAAGGTGATTGACGGTTCGCAAATTTGGGTAGAAACGCTACGCTTCTTCGGCAAAACCCCGATTGCCTTATTAATCACATTGCTTGTTGCAATTGTCCAACTGAAAGGGCAACGCAGCTATGAACAAATCGAAAAAATTTGTGACAATGCGCTCGGTCCGATTTGTGCGATTATTTTAGTCACCGGTGCCGGCGGTATGTTCGGCGGTGTGTTGCGTGCCAGCGGTATCGGCGATGTCTTGGCAGGCATGTTGTCGGATACCGGTATGCCGGTAATTGTTGCCGCCTTTATCATTTCGTTGGCATTGCGCGTAGCGCAAGGTTCGGCGACAGTTGCCTTAACCACCGCGTCTGCGCTGATTGCGCCGACTGTAGCGGCAACCACCGGCTTAAGCGCTTTCGATTTATGTTTTATCGTCATCGCCATTGCTTCCGGCGCAACCGCATTCTCCCATGTCAACGATTCCGGCTTCTGGTTGGTCAGCCGTTTCTTGGAAATGGATACCAAAACCACCTTGAAAACTTGGACGGTAATGGAAACCCTCATCGGCTTCGTCGGTTTTGCCATCGCCTGTATCGGCAGCATTTTGTTATAACCTCACCGCACTTTGACAACCAACCGCACTTTTCCGCTGTTTTCGGCAGGTAAAGTGCGGTTTTATGTCTTTTCCCCCCAATCAATAGTCCGCGACAATTTCTGCATTTAGCCGGTTTAATTCCGTGTGAAAAATCGCTATGAATGGTACAATTCGCCATTATTTTATTTGATCAAATGAGAACAACATGGCTCGCCAAAAGAAAACCCGTAAAATCAGCGACGTGATGCCGGTGCGCAAAACCGACAAAGCACCGCCGCTGGCAACAGTAAAAAGTAAAAAAGGCCGCAAGCCGACCCGTTATGAGCTGGACGTGTTGGCACGCGAAGAGAAACGCAAGAAAAAACGCAAAGGCTTAAGCGCCGGTTCGCGCCACAGTGCCGCGGAAAGCAATAATCAGAAGCAAAGTGCGGTCAAAGGCGATCCGCGCGTCGGTAGCCGTAAAAAAATTCCGTTAATGATCGAAATGGTGAATAAACCGGAAAAAGGCAAAATCATCACCCCGATCAAACCTGAAACGCTGGCTGAAACAGTGGAAGTCAAAAAAATCGACCCGATGTTGGAACTGGAACAGTTGGAAAACAACGAATGTTTGAACGATTTGCTGGATCAATTGGACGCCGGCAAAACCCTTTCCGCCGAAGATCAACAATTTGTTGACGAGTGTTTAAGCCGCATTGAGCAGCTGATGCAGGAATTGGGCTTGAGCGAGGAAGAAGACGAGGACAGCGACGACGCGCTGTACCGCACTTTCAACACTATTGATATTAATAAATTCCGCTAATGAACTGGTCGTTTATTTTACTGCTTGCCGCCATCGCCATTGTCGTGGGTTTGGCAAGTTATGCCGCTTGGCTACTGTTGGCGTTACGCAAGCAGAAACAAAAAATTGCCGCCGCACGGCAAAAATGCAAAAATTTCACCTTTGACAGCGTGCAAATTATCGCCAAAGCGATGTTAAACGGCGACTGCAATTTGTCCGAAGGCGTGATTCGTTTAAACGCATTATTGCCCGGCTTAAAACCGCAGGCGCTGGATAAATACCACGCCATGCAACAGCTGTATCAGGTGGTGATGGAGATGCCGACCCACGAAGCGCGTCGTGCCTTGCCGAAAAACCAGCGCATGCGCTTGGATTTAACCCGCGAGAGCAGCGAAGTGGAATTAGAACAAAAAATTAAATTGGAACTACGCCAATTGTTGAGTGATATTGAAATAGATAATAGGAAACAAGATGTCAGAAATTGAGTGGGATCTGAATTTAATTCAAAAATATAACCAGTCCGGACCGCGCTACACCTCCTATCCGACCGCACTTGAATTTAACGATGCCTATAGCGAGCAGGATTTTTTACAGGCAGCGAACCGCTACCCTGAGCGTCCGTTGTCGCTGTATGTGCATATCCCATTTTGCCATAAACTGTGCTATTTCTGCGCCTGCAACAAGGTTATCACCCGTCATCAACACAAAGCGGATATTTATCTGGATTATTTGGAAAAAGAGGTCAAAGCGCGCGCCACCTTATTCCGCGAGCGTACAGTGACTCAAATTCACTGGGGCGGCGGCACACCAACCTATTTAAGTGAAGCGCAATCTTCCCGTTTAATGCAGATGTTGCGCGACAATTTCCGCATTTCGCCGGAGGCGGAAATCAGCATTGAAATGGATCCGCGCGAAATCGAACTATCGATGCTCGATCACCTGCGTAAAATCGGTTTTAATCGTATCAGCATGGGAATTCAAGATTTTAACAAAGACGTGCAGGCGGCAATCAACCGCATTCAAGATGAAGAATTTATCTTCTCGCTGATGAAAAAAGCGCGCGAACTGGGCTTCACCTCGACCAATATCGACTTGATTTACGGCTTGCCGTTCCAAACCGTCGACAGCTTTATGGCGACCTTACAACGGGTCAGCGAACTTAATCCGGATCGCATGAGCGTGTTCAATTATGCGCATTTGCCGTCGCGCTTTGCCGGCCAGCACAAAATCAAAGACGCCACCTTGCCGCCGCCAAACAGCAAATTGACTATTTTGCAAAAAACCATTGAAACCCTGACCGGCGCCGGCTACCGCTTTATCGGCATGGATCACTTCGCCAAACCGGACGACGAACTGGCAATTGCACAACAAAACGGCGTGCTGCACCGCAATTTTCAGGGCTACACCACGCAGGAAGAGGCGGATCTGCTCGGCTTAGGCGTTTCCGCGATCAGCTTAATGGGCGATCATTACGCACAAAACCAGAAAGAATTGAAACAATATTACGCCGATGTGGAAGATCACGGCAACGCCCTGCACAAAGGCTTCGCCATGAGCCAAGAAGACTGCCTGCGCCGCGATGTAATCAAAGCCTTAATCTGTAACTTCCGCTTAGATTACGCACCATTGGAACAGCAATACGGCATTGATTTCAAAACCCATTTTGCCGAAGATCTGGCGCTACTGAAACCGTTGGCAGAAGACGGGTTGCTAACAATTGGCGACACCGCACTTATTGTTTCCGCCAAAGGCCGCTTACTGATCCGCAACATCTGCCTCTGCTTCGACACCTACTCGCGCCAGTTGGCGAAAAGACAGCAGTTTTCACGGATTATTTAATATTTCATTTTGCTTAAAAAGCCGCTTACTCCCATTTAAGCGGCTTTTTTCATGGTACTGTTTCACTTTTTTAAAAGTAAGAAGAGATCAAAAGAGCGGTTCTACTAAATAGCAGAACCGCTCTTTGCTTTTCTTCAACCGATTAATTCATCTCTTGCAAACGATAAACTTCGGTATCGTTCAGACTTTTGAGCCCTTGGCTGATCGCTTCTGCGCCGGCGATGGTGGTGTACACCGGAATGCGTTGCTGAAGCGAACTGCTGCGGATCGAATGGCTGTCGGAGACCGATTCCGGCATGCTGCCGACGGTGTTGATCACCATGGCAATTTCACCGTTTTTGATCGCATCGACGATATGCGGACGGCCTTCGCGCACTTTGTTTACGATCTGCACGCCAATGCCGTGTTCACGCAGGAATTTTGCCGTTCCCAATGTCGAACATAAGCCGTAGCCCAGATCTTGCAGGCGTTTGGCGATGTTCACCAATTTCGGTTTATCGGCATTTTCGACCGATAAGAAGATTTTGCCCAGTTTCGGTAAACGCTCGCCTGCACCGATTTGCGCTTTCAAAAACGCTTCGGAGAAGGTTTTACCCACGCCCATCACTTCACCGGTCGAGCGCATTTCCGGTCCTAAAATCGTGTCTACTCCCGGGAATTTGATAAACGGGAACACCGCTTCTTTCACCGAATACAGATTCGGGATCACTTCTTTGCTCACGCCCTGCTGTTTCAAGCTGATGCCCGCCATCACCCGTGCGGCGATTTTCGCCAACGGTACGCCGGTGGCTTTGCTCACGAACGGTACGGTACGCGAGGCGCGCGGATTGACCTCCAACACATAAATCGTGTCTTTTTGTACTGCAAACTGGACATTCATCAAGCCGACCACTTTCAGTTCGAACGCCATTGCTGCGGTTTGACGACGGATTTCATCTTGGATTTCCGCACTTAGAGAATACGGTGGCAGGGAACACGCCGAGTCGCCGCTGTGGATACCGGCTTGTTCGATATGCTGCATAATGCCGCCGATCACCACGTCTTCACCATCGCAAATACAATCGACATCGACTTCAATCGCGTCGTTGAGGAAGTGATCAAGCAGAATCGGGCTGTCGTCGGAGACACGCACCGCTTCGCGCATATAGGTTTGCAGCTCTTCATCGTTATACACAATTTGCATTGCACGTCCACCCAACACATACGATGGGCGCACCACCAGCGGATAACCGACTTCGTTCGCCAATGTGAGCGCTTCTTCACTGTTACGCGCGGTGCGGTTCGGCGGCTGTTTCAGATTCAGTTTGTGCAGCACTTGTTGGAAACGCTCGCGGTCTTCGGCGGCATCAATGCTATCCGCCGATGTACCAATAATATGCACGCCGTTTTCGTGCAGCGCATTCGCCAGTTTCAACGGGGTTTGTCCGCCGTAATGCACAATCACGCCGTACGGTTTTTCAACGTGAATAATTTCCAGCACCTCTTCCAGCGTCAGCGGCTCGAAATACAGGCGGTCAGAGGTGTCGAAATCGGTGGAAACGGTTTCCGGATTACAGTTGACCATAATGGTTTCAAAGCCCGATTCACGCAAGGCAAGGGCAGCATGAACGCAACAATAATCGAATTCGATCCCTTGTCCGATGCGGTTTGGCCCGCCGCCTAAAATTATGATTTTCTTGTGGTCAGTCGGGTTGGCTTCGCACTCCTCTTCATAGCAGGAATAGAGATAAGCGGTATCGGAAGCAAACTCGGCAGCACAAGTATCAACGCGTTTATACACTGGGTGCAAGTTGAGCTGATGGCGTAAATCGCGCACTTCTTTTTCGGTGCTTTTCACCAATTGGGCGATACGACGGTCGGCAAAGCCTTTGCGTTTCAGGCGGCGCAGTTCGGCATAATCCAAATCCGCCAGCGTTTTCTTCTCCAATGCCAGTTCTTCTTGCACCAAATCGCGGATTTGCACCAAAAACCACGGGTCAATTTTGGAATAGTGGTACACCTCTTCCAAACTCCAACCGATACCGAACGCATCGGCGACATACAGAATCCGTTCAGGCCCCGGATTGGAAATTTCGGTACGCAATTTTTCCATGTCTTCGGTTTTTAAGTTGAAACCGCAAATGCCGGTTTCCAAACCGCGCAGGGCTTTTTGCAACGATTCTTGGAAGGTGCGCCCCATCGCCATCACTTCGCCCACCGATTTCATCTGGGTGGTTAAGCGGTTGTCCGCTTTCGGGAATTTTTCAAAGGCAAAGCGCGGTACTTTGGTCACCACATAGTCGATCGACGGCTCAAATGAAGCCGGAATTAAACCGCCGGTGATGTCGTTGCGCAGTTCGTTTAAGGTGTAACCGACCGCCAGTTTCGCCGCCACTTTGGCAATCGGGAAACCGGTCGCTTTCGAAGCCAGCGCCGAAGAACGGCTGACGCGCGGATTCATTTCAATCACGATCATCTCACCGTTTTCAGGATTGATCGCAAATTGTACGTTCGAACCGCCGGTATCCACGCCGATTTCACGCAACACCGCCAACGAGGCGTTACGCATAATTTGATACTCTTTATCGGTCAGGGTTTGCGCCGGGGCAACGGTGATCGAGTCGCCGGTATGCACGCCCATCGGGTCGAAGTTTTCAATCGAACAGATGATAATGCAGTTGTCCGCTTTATCGCGCACCACTTCCATTTCATACTCTTTCCAGCCCAGCACCGATTGCTCAATCAGCAATTCATGGGTCGGGGAAGCATCAAAACCGCGTTCGCAAATCGCATTAAATTCATCTTTGTTATACGCAATCCCGCCGCCGGAACCGCCCATGGTAAACGACGGACGGATCAAGGTCGGAAAGCCGACTTCCGCTTGTGCTTTCAATGCCTCTTCAAAGCTGTGGCAGACAAACGATTTCGGCGTATTCAAGCCGATTTTGGTCATGGCGTCTTTAAAACGCCCGCGATCTTCGGCTTTATCAATCGCATCTTCTTTCGCACCGATTAGTTCAACGTTATATTTTGCCAACACCCCATGTTTGGACAAATCCAGCGCACAGTTAAGTGCGGTCTGTCCGCCCATGGTCGGCAGAATTGCGTCCGGCCGCTCTTTGGCAATAATTTTTTCCACCGTTTGCCAGTGAATCGGTTCGATATAGGTCACGTCCGCCATATTCGGATCAGTCATAATCGTTGCCGGATTGGAGTTCACCAACACCACTTTGTAACCCTCTTCCCGCAACGCCTTACACGCCTGCGCACCGGAATAGTCAAACTCACACGCCTGCCCGATCACAATCGGACCTGCGCCAATAATCAAAATCGTGTTTATGTCTGTACGTTTTGGCATAGCTCTCTCTCTTTGTTTTAAATCTGTTTCTGAAAACGCTTAATTATAAATTTAACCGCTCTTTAAAATTCTTCCCTAAATCCGTATTCGCTAACGTTGTAATTCCAGCAGTAATTTTTGTTGTTCAATTTCACGTACCAATTCATCTTCCGTAGGTAAATAAGGGATATATTTACTGGCAAAAAGTTGAGCGTTGTCTTTTAAGACTGAATATTTCGCCACAATGCTATCCGTTTCAGTGCAAAGCAATAATCCGATTGTCGGGTTATCATTTTGTTGTTTTTTCAAATCATCGTACATTCGGACGTACATATCTAATTGCCCAATATCTTGGTGTGTCAGCTTATCGGTTTTTAACTCTACAATCACAAAACACTTAATCAGATAATTATAAAAAACCAAATCAATAAAAAAATCGCTGTTTTCTGTCCGAATATGCTGTTGTCGCGCCACAAACGCAAACCCTTTACCGAGCTCCAACATAAACTGCTGTACATTATCGATTAATGCCTTTTCCAGTTCCGCTTCGGTATGGCTATAATGCGTCGGTAATTGAAGAAATTCTAAAACGGTCGGATTTTTAATAAAATCGTAAGGCTGTAACACCGCACTTTTCTGTTGCATTTCCGTATGCACGGGTTCTTTATCTGCGCTAGCAAGTAAACGTTCATAGTAGAGCGTTGAAATATTTCGATCCAACACTCTGACCGACCAATGGTTTTCAGCGGCTTCAATTAAATAATAACGTCTAGCCTGCTCATTCTGAATTTTTAATACCCGCTGAATATGGGTCCACGTTAATTTGGAAATCACTGATTTCCAAATGTCCAAATCCGAAAACATCAAATAGAATTGGCGAAAATTACGAATATTTCGTTCCCCAAATCCTCTACCAAACTCTTGGCTCAGCACTTGGGAAACTTGCTTAATCACTTCTTTGCCATAATCTGCTCGTGCTTGTCCACGCTGTTCTTCTTGCACGATCCGTTGGCCGATTTGCCAATAGGCATCGACCATTGCGGAATTAATGGCGATATAAGTCTGCTGACGAGCCGTTGCAAGAATATATTTAATATCGTTGATATAAGCGCCATTAGACATATCTATATCGGTACGTTTTGGCATAGTTTTTCTCTTGCTAATATTCTCGTTAATCTTCAGGAACCCAAAATTCACCTTGTCCGACGGGGATTACCTTGCCGCCGACATAAATCGTCTGTTGTTCGTCCACAGTTAAACTCAGCCGGTTCGGTCGTCCGATTTCATCGCCTTGCATGATCTGCCAACTTAACGGCGTGCGTTGGTTGTGAAGCGCCCAACCGCCTAAATTGGCGGCGGCAGAGCCTGTGCCCGGATCTTCACGCACTTCGCCGTGTGCGGAGAAGAACAACCGCACTTTGACTTTATTCTGCTGTTCAAACCACACGTACAACTGCGCTTCCCCACTTTGCGATACGGCTTTTTGCAGGAAAAGTGCGGTATTGATACGGCAATTTGCCACCGCTTGCGCCGAATTTAATCGCAACAGCAGTTGTTCCGTGCCGGTATTCACCCAAACCGGTTCGGCGGCAATATCATTCTGTTGCAAGCCTAACATCTCGGCACAGTCGGCTTTGTCTAATGCCGACGGCTTTAACTGCGCACCGTTACTTAAAGCAAAAGTGATGTTATCGGTTTGATGTTGCAGCCTGACTAAGCCCGCCTCGGTTTGTAGCTGATAGTTGCCAGACAATTCCAGCTGCTGTTGTAACACAAATGCCGCGCCGATGGTCGGGTGTCCGGCAAACGGCATTTCATACTCAGGGGTAAAAATCTTCAGTTTTCTGACCGCACTTTGCCTATCGCTGGGTTGTATAAATACCGTTTCCGACAAATTAAATTGACGGGCAATCAGTTGCATTTGCTGCTGATTCAGCCCGTCCGCTTGCGGGAAAACCGCCAACGGATTGCCGTCGAAATGGCTTTCGGCAAACACATTAACCAACTGATAAGCATAGGTTTTCATGGTTATATTCCTGCTTAAACCACAACCTGCGGCGTATGGGTGTGGCGCACCACTTCCATTTCATGCACAAATTTGTCGAACAGTTCGGCAACATCGTGCGGTCCGGGGCTGGCTTCAGGGTGGCCTTGGAAAGAAAACGCCGATTGGGTAGTCAGTTCGATGCCCTGCACCGAATTGTCGAACAAAGAGCGGTGCGTCACGGTCACATTGTCCGGCAAACTGGCTTCGTCCACTTCAAAACCGTGATTTTGGCTAGTGATATACACCTGCTCAGTGGCAAGATTTTGCACCGGATGGTTGGCGCCGTGATGTCCGAAAGTCATTTTTTTGGTTTTGCCGCCCACCGCCAAGCCCAGCAGTTGGTGTCCCAAACAGATGCCGAAAATCGGTTTTTTACTGGCTAATAATTGCTGGATAGCTGTGATAGCATAATCACACGGTTCCGGATCGCCCGGCCCGTTGGAGAGGAAAATCCCGTCCGGATTTAACGCCAACACCTCTTGCGCACTGGTTTTCGCCGGAACAACGGTGATTTGGCAGCCGCGCTCGGCAAGCATGCGTAAAATATTATGCTTTACCCCGAAATCATAGGCGACAACGTGATAACGTCCGTTGGTTTTCTGGCTGAAGCCTTGTCCCAATTTCCATTCGCCTTGTTCCCAGCGATAGACTTTATCGCACGTCACTTCCTGCGCTAAATCCTTGCCCGCCATGCTGCCGAAGCTTTTCGCCAGTTCCAGCGCTTTGGCCTCGTCAATTTCCCCTGCCATAATGCAGCCGGCTTGCGCGCCTTTATCACGCAACAAGCGGGTCAAACGGCGGGTATCAATATCGGCAATCGCCACGATTTTATTGGCGGTTAAATAATCAGTGAGGTTTTGTTCGCTGCGAAAATTGCTGTGAATTAACGGTAAATCGCGAATAACCAAACCGGAAACATAGATTTTATCCGATTCGCAGTCTTCTTGATTCACACCGGTGTTGCCGATATGCGGATAGGTGAGGGTGACAATTTGTTTAGTGTAGGACGGATCGGTCAGAATTTCTTGATAGCCCGTCATAGAGGTATTAAAAACCACTTCGCCGATGGTATGGCCTTGATAACCAATGGAAGTGCCGTGGAAAACTGAGCCGTCAGCTAAGACTAAGATGGCTGGTTCAAACATGAATTGCTCCCGGGATAATCCTGTTTATGTTCAATCTTGGGTTAAATATCGGGCTTGCCAATATGTTGCTCGTTACTCTATTCACGAATAGCCCTGTACGGAATCGTATCGGAAGTGTAGCAGAAATGAGCAAATTATTGTAATTGAGCCACTACGACAATTCAAGCCCAATAATTGGCATGATGCGTTATTTTTGAAAAATAATGCAATATTATGCATAAAAATTCACTTTCGAGCAAGTTGACCCAGCTCAAAATTGCAATAAATAATACTATGCTTTGATTTTAAAGTTGTTAAAATGAAACCGTTAAATCTGAAAACAGGACAATAACATGAAAAAATCCATTTCCGCGAAATTATGGTTGCCCCTGCTGCTGGTAACGGCGTTAAGCGCCTGCTCAAGTATCGACGAAACCACGGGGCAACGGCAAGATCCGCTTGAAGGTTTCAACCGTACCATGTGGGATTTTAACTATAACGTCGCCGATCCCTATGTGTTGAAACCGGTCGCCACCGGCTGGAAAGAGTATGTGCCGCAACCGGCAAAAACCGCACTGATCAACGCCGCCAACAATTTGGACGAGCCCGCCAGCTTCGTCAACCGCCTGCTTGAAGGTGAGTTCAACAAAGCAATGGTGCATTTTAACCGCTTCTGGATCAACTCGGTATTCGGTTTAGCCGGTTTCATGGATATTGCCAGTGCGATCGACGGCTTGCAAACCGACGGATCGCGTTCGTTCGGCGATATGCTCGGCAGCTACGGGGTCGGCACCGGTGCTTATGTGATGGTGCCGTTGTATGGCCCGGCAACGCCACGGCAAGATCTGGGCGGCTTGGTCGATCAGACTTACCCGGTATTATCCTTGCTCGGTCCTTGGACATTGGTAAAAAGCGGACTGCAAGCGGTGGATAAACGCGCCAACCTGCTCAGTCAAGATGCACTGTTAGAACAATCGCAAGACAGCTATCTCACCGTGCGCGAGGCCTATTTCCAAAATCTGGAATTTAAAGTCAGCGACGGTAAACAAGGCTCAGAAATTAAAGAAACCTTATCCGAAGATGAACTAAAAGAGATCGATTAATCATTTAAGAAGGAATACAACATGGAAATGACCCTGACCCAGCGCCTGATTCTGGTGAATCAATATGAATTGATGGCATTACTCGACAAAGACAATGCCGCCAAATATCACCGTTATCAAAGCATTATCAAGGGCGGCTACAAACTGGAATTAAAAGAGTTATACGGCCAATTCAGCGACCTAAGCGAAGATGAGTGCAAAACCGTCATCAATACGCTAGAAATGTATCAAGCACTGCAAGTGTCATATAACAACCTGCATAACACCGAAGATTTAACGCCGCACCGTTTGAAATTCTTAGGCTATTGCGGTATCCGTGAGAAAAAATACCTGAATTATTTAGGCTTTATCGCCGAAAACGATAAAAAATACCGTGAGCTGATCCACTGCCCGAACGGCTGCGATGCCCAAACCCCAATGTGGGACAAATACAGCAAAATGCTGGACGTCTGGCACAAATGCCCGCGCCAATTCCATTTAAGTATCGCGGAAATCAAACAGATTTTGAATGCTTAGATGTATTGAGTAATCTCAACCGCACTTTGCCGATCAACGCGCAAAGTGCGGTATTTAAAATACCATGCCTTTATTTCTGGGTTTGAAGTGCGGTTTTTTTTGAGCTTGAATTATCAAATTAACGGCAACAACATCAAAGGGCGATCAACAGTACTTTGACTTTTCCTTTTCTTCTTGTTTGCCCTTTCCTTATTTTTCCATCCGCCAAACGCAAAAAACCCTTAGCATCACTACTAAGGGCTCTTGTT
>NZ_FWWV01000050.1 GCF_900176075.1 Pasteurella testudinis DSM 23072 | reverse complement strand
GTCTGGATAAAGTGTTGCTTCGTACCCTCTACCATTTTATTCCAAGCATTGTCTTGGGTAAGCATGACTTTCACTGCTCGGATACTTTCCAGCGGATTGGCAAGCAACGTGGCGATACCTTCCACGGTACTATAGAGTTCTTCGGGTACCGCAGCAACCATACCTAAAGCAAAGGAAGCATCTTGACCGGTGTCAACAGCTTGCCATCTTAGGCGCGTGATGGTCTCGCACATGGCATGCGCACACCGTTCAAGTTCAAGCGCTTTCTGCTTTTCTTGCCAATCCGACAGATAATTATTCATCACCGCAGTATGAGCGGTATTGATCGCCGTATCGGCATTCCCTCCAAGATGAGCCACAATTGTCGCCGCCGGTACCACTAAGCCCCTGTTGGCTGTAATTCCATTTGTCATATTCCAGTTGGATGTGTTTCTAAAAAATCAAGTCCATTTTAGGCTTCCATCTTCCATAATCCAGACTGCTTGAAAACCTGACTGCGTATCCCACCATTCATCATTTTTTGGATCTTCAATAATATTACCTAAATTATTATAAACTAACCCTACATTACTATTATCATATGCTACAAAAAAATCTTGTCTAATAATGGATATCTTGTATTTCAAACTGCCATCTAAAAATTTTCCATTTCTTGCTAATTTAAGCTCATTATCTCTCAACAAGGTATATAAAAAATATATAAAATAATCATTTATAGAACTATCATTTTGAGGACTACCAAAATATTTTTTAAAGGCTTTATAAATACTCTTCAATGACTCACCACGGCATTCATTTAAAATTTCATCAATTATTCTCAACCTCATTCAAACCACCAATATATATTTATTAAAAAATTATCACGTAATGATTTTTACTTTTATGCTGGATATTGCCATATAGTTTCTCCATTTTCATATACCCATACAGGTCCTACAGGAGATGAAACATACCACCAGGCATTATCAATATCATATAATGGCTCATCTTCATTATAATAAGTTGGCCACGCTTCTCTAAGCAAATTTATTTGCTCATTAACACTTCCAACCAGATATTCACCTCGATATGCAAGCTTTAACTCTCCTTTTAACATAATTTCCTCTAAAAATGTTAGAAACCTCTCTTTTATTGTACAATCCTCCTCAATAAAACCATGATAATATTGAAATGAATTAAAAAGCGTTATAAATGTCCCACCTTTACACCTTTTAAGAATTATATTATTTATTAAATCTTGCATAAATTCCCTTACTGAAATTTAATTTCTATTTTATCCTTATTAAAAACTCTATTTTCTAAATATATTTTTAGCATTGGTTTTTACAAGACCTAATGCCATATCAATCACGCCTTTTATGGCATCAAGAAATTGCTAGGCTACGCCATATTACTACACATATAATTACCACTCTAATGGGCCGTTTGAATCACTAGAGAAAAATTGTGTCTCATAATCAACTGCTAGTTCATAGCCACAATAATACCTCTTTGCATGTATCAATAAAGATAACTCATCTAGACTTTTTTCATCTTACATATATCAATCTCATTTAACTCTCTCTTATCTAGATAAATATTAACCTCATTTCCAGCTGAATATTTCAAAAGGTGAAAGCTCAACTCACTAAAAAATATATTTAGAAAAAGAACATTCTTAAAAACAAATGACACCATTCCATTTTGATCTGATTCAACAATATTACTTAAATTAAGCGGCATATCTAAACCACACTTTAAATTTGAATTCACTTGAATTAACTCACCCACCTTTAATAAATTATTAATGATATCTAAAGTTGGAATTAATTGAACATCATCAAGCGTAATTTCTATTTCATTCATTACAAAACCTCTTTATTAATCAACAAACCCTTTGAATTTACCATTGAGTTCAATTCTAATCCCTCTACCATCTGGAAGCCTTTTTTCTAGAAAACGAATATTTCCTATTTGTACAACTTTAAATTTTTCAGTTGACTGTAATATTTCTCTTAAATGTATGATACCTTGCCCATTCCAGGTTTGCATAGATCCTTTCATTTTTCCGATATTTCAGGCTTTCGTCCTTCATGTTTACTCAGCGCATGTCCCACAACTATAGAACCTTTAGAAGTAATAATTTGCGAATTTGTAGGATAAAAAACTTCTGATTCAATTTTCTGTATTTTGTGGAGTTGAACCGCACTTTGCGGTCTAGCAACCGTTCCAGTCCCTAAAATACCATATGCTCGAACTGTAATGGCTTCAGTAGCAATTTTAACTAAAGGAAAATTTTTTGTTTTATTTCTTACTTTTTTAGCTTTTCTGAAATTATTAATTATCCTCTTTTGTTGCCCATTTTAATGAACCATCTTCCATAATCCATACAGCTTGAAAACCAGATTTATCATCCCACCAATTATCATTCTCAGTATTAATTATAGTATTACCATAGATATCATAAGAAAAATCTTCATGTTGAGAATTATAATTCTTATTCCATTTTTTTCTAACGTACTCTATTTTATATTCTAAATTTCCTTCTAGAAATTTTCCGTTTTCAACTAGTTTTAATTGATTATCTCTGACCAGTGTTAATAAAAAATAAATAAAATCATCTTTTAATCTTGGCTCATAATATACAGGGTATAAGTGTTTCTGAAATATTTCATAAAGAAATGTTAGTGTTTTACCTCTGGACTCTTCTATTATTAATTCAATAGCTTTAATCTTCATTGACATTCCTCAAAGTTACGTTCAATCCAAAAGACATTAGGTGCTTCAATAAGCCACCAAAGATTATCAATATCGTGCCTTGGTTCATTTTCATTATAATAAACAGGCCATTTCCTCCTCAAAAAATCAATTTGCTCTTCAATAGAACCGGGTAACGCTCTATCATTCTCATATAATTTAAAATATCCCTTATACATAAACTCCTCCATTAGGGAAAGAAACCATTCTTTAACCCTTGGTTCTTCATGTATAGAGCCAAAAAAATGCTGAAAATTATGAAATAATGTATTAAGACCAAACCCTTTTGAGTTTAAATAAATTAATTGATATATAACTTTCTTCATAACTAATCCTATTTAAATTTAATTTCTGCTTTATTTTTAAAAACACTTTTATCTTTAGTAATAATTTCTATAGTCCATTTCGCACTACTCTCATTTTGACTGGTCGAAAAATTTCTTAAATTAATTGTTGCATCTTTTAACAAACCAGCAGCACCTCCGCCGCAGCCTGCTACCGCATGGGCGAGTTTATGTACAAACTGATGGGTAAACTCACTACTGCTAAAAATTATCCAGCCTCTAAATGCTATTTAATCGCTTTTACAAAATACATAACATACACCATTTCGTATTTATGTCCCTTATTAGCTATATTTCTTCATTAATTCGTAAATAGGAAATTTCCAAGGATATTTATTATCTATTGGCTTTTTNCTTTCTAAAATAGTTTCTCCTTCATTCACCAAATTATGTACATTTCCACCCTTTTTAAGCATTAACTCCAAAACATCGAGCCTGTCGTGAATATA
>NZ_FWWV01000058.1 GCF_900176075.1 Pasteurella testudinis DSM 23072 | reverse complement strand
TTTTTTTTACAAGCTCATCTTTAACGGCATTTTTATTTCCTTTTAGCGTTTCATATTTACTCATAGACTTATCCAAAAATCGATCTGATTATTCCACCATGCCATCATTCTAACACGCTCAGAAAAATAATCAGATTTATTATAAACACCTCTTACCCCCCTGATTTTGTGCGCTAATTGTAATTCAATTGCGTCTGGATTCCAGCTTCCAGCATCGTTAGCGAGACTGCTAAATGTTGTCCGGAAGCCGTGAATTGTCTGCTTTCCTTTATAGCCAAGGCTATAAATAAGTATAGACGGAGATGACTTGTGTACATGACCACACCGGTTGTTTTTATTTACCGAGCTGAAAATATACTCATTGTGGCTATACTTTTTCTGCTCATACAGTAAGTTAACCATCGGCTCAGTAATTGGAATTCGTTGTTCAATCCCCATTTTCATTCGATGAGCGGGAATTGTCCAAACCCTGTTATACAAATCTATTTCACTCCATTGAGCACCAATAATCTCTGAGCGGCGTTGAGCTGTATAAATAATCATTTTAAGAGCATTTTTAACCGATGCGCTCCCATATTTATACTTTTCCATGGCTTTTAAAAGCCTTATTAATTCTTGTGGATTTAATATTGTCGGGTGATTGCGTATCGTGTGTGGAGGAATAAAATTTGTCAGTCGAGCTGCGGGGTTGTATTCAACATAGCCCATTGCTCCCGCATAATCAAAAATGCTGACTACAATGCCAAGTGTGCGTTTAGCGGCGTATCGGCTCTCGATATCTTTAATTATATCAAAAATAAGACTGGGTTTGATGTTATCGCAGTCGGTATCATTAAGCGATGACAAGTATTTTAGAATTAATGAGTTAACATATTTACTTGTGTGTAATTTAACTTTTTCGGAGTGGAAATCTAACCACATATCGGAGATTTCTTTGAATTTCATTTCTGCACCTCGTGCCGGTTAACTGCCACACAGTGCGGCAGTGTTTTTTTTAATTTGATTCTAATTCCGCAATCAGAGCGATTTGAGCTAAAGAATTTGATTTCAGTAATTCAATGATCTCGGCGACAACGCCAGCTGGAATATCGCGCTTGCCAGATTCCCACTGCGGAATACGCCTAGAATCCACTTTTAATGTTCTAGCTAGATTTTCATGCCACTGATCACCGTATAATAAAAATCCAGCCCTTGCAAACTGCTGTCCTGTCATACCACCCCCATACATTTGTAAAAGAGGTAGTATGCCATTTTTTATAAAAATATTTAAGAGGCTAAGTCATCTAAAGCGGCATTTGCCGCCGAAGCATACTGCTCAAGATCCGTTGAAATGTCCCAAATAGCATTAAAAACCACTTCACTGCCGTACTCATCTTTAACGCATCAATGCGATAATTCAAAGCTTGATTCTCGGCTACTACATATTCCCACCAATCAAATGTGTCTTGATCGCATATCCAAGCATTTTTGTCATCATCATAAGTAAATTGGCCATCGTTTAAAGCGCCAGTGTTCCCGATAAAATCAGAAATATAGTTGCAGCCAGTTTTCGGGTCAATGATAGTTAAAGATTCTTTTTTATTAGTTTGTCTAATAATAATTTCCATGATACACCTCGTGCCGAATTATGAGCTACCGCACAGTGCGGTAGCTAAGATTTTTATAAATTTTCTTGAATAATATTGTAAACCAACTCTACAGCGTCTTGCATATCATCTGTAATGCCAAGTTTTTCCATTGCTTCGCCATCAGACAAAAAATCCAAAGCTTGTTGTAAATCTAAGCTGCAGGTTAGCTCACCTTCCTGCTCATAATGCACGGCAAAGATAATATCTTCAATATCTTCGCCTACATACAAGCCAGTATTTCTGTATGAGTTAATGCTTACGCCAGTTAATTTATTGTAATTGATAAAAGTATTCATTTGATACACCTCGTGTCGTGACGGGTTAGCACTATTGCCTTTCCCTTTTTGATGATTAAGCCCCTTTGCTTAATCTTGTAATTATAATACATCAGTCAAGCCGTTTTGTCAACACAAAGCGGTTTGAAAGTTTAGAGTATATTTAGATTTGTGATCTATATCACATAAATTATGTGATGGTTGCTTATGTAGTTAATGCTTAGTTTTGATTTTGTGATGATGGCGGGGGTAGACTACACAAAAAAAGCG
>NZ_FWWV01000009.1 GCF_900176075.1 Pasteurella testudinis DSM 23072 | reverse complement strand
CTACAACAGTATGGGTTTGCCGTTGCAACAACGGGCAGGCTACGAGCCGCAGCACTTTTTTAATCGCGACGAACTGCGTGCCACCGGCATTGAGAGCCCGAGCTTTGCCCAAATCGACAAACACTATCGCTACGATAAAGCCTTAAACACCNTTGNCACACAAGACAAACAACAACGCCTGAGCTTTAGTCTCAATCGGAATAANCAAATTACGGAAGTGGTTGAACGAGACCGCCTGCAAGAACGTTATGCTTACGATGCCAACGGCTATCTGAATAAACAAGACATCGGCTTGCCGAGTTACGGCTTAATCAGCGACCCGTTTAGCGCACGCTATCATGAACAAATTCAGGTTGGCAACCCGGATTTATACCAAAAAGGCAACCGCTTACAGCGGATAGGCGATACNCAGTACACCTACGACAACGCCGGACGGCTNACNCACAAATCCGAATTCAAACACGGTTACCGCCAACGGGAAACCCGNTACCANTGGAACGGNGCAAACCAACTCACCTGCCTTTCGCTACCCAACGGGCAAACCTGGTATTACAAATATGATGCGCTCGGCAGACGGATTGAGAAAGCCTGTCGTGAACGACAAACCAAAGTGCGGTATGTTTGGGATGGCGACCAGCTCTATTTCATAAACCTGGAATTATAAATAAAGTATTAAAAATCATATTCAGTCTTGGTTATTAATTTAACATATACTATTTATTTTTTATTATAACCACATTAAAATATCAAATAGTACTCATACTATGGGGCTCCTCTTACTACATTTAATTTTATAGGATTAATTATGAATGAATTAATTAAAGCACTTTCAAATCTTCGTAAGCTACGCACCTTGGTAAAAGATCTCTCGTTAGAACAATTAGAAGCTATCTCTGCAAAATTTACTAGCGTTATCATAGAGAAAAAAGAAGAATCTTTGATACTCAAAAAGCAAGAAGAACAGCGTTTGCAAAAAATCACTTCGTTCAAAGAGTATTTAAATAACAGTGGATTGAGCAAAGAAGAATTAGCCTCAATACTGTTAGAGGATCATACAGCAAAAAGTAAAAAGCGAGTTGTTCGCCCAGCAAAGTATCACTTTACAGATGAAAATGGTAAGTCAAAAACTTGGACTGGACAAGGTAGAACACCAAAAGCAATTCAAACAGCATTAAACAATGGAAAATCACTATCCGATTTTGAAATTTAAGCATAAAGCTTTCAAATTCACTATCATTAGGATACAGTATTAAGGGCTATCTTAAGTCATCAAGATAAATCTAAGTTAGCCCTAATTAAAAATACCCTCTTCCAGATATATAATAGCTTTCACTCACATCCACTCTTTTAGAGTCATTTACTATTCCAATACTAAAAATGTAATAATATTCTGTCAAGATAAATTTCTATCGCAAATCAATATGTTAAGCATATCACAAAATCAATCATTCGCTATTGAAATCTAAATAATCTAATGAAATACTTAGGAAATATTTTTGATTAACTAAATTAAACAGCATGCTTATCAATTACGTGTAAGGGCATTCTATTCTCTTAATATACTAGAAAAGGAGAAAAATTATGAGAAACCTATACGATAATAAAACCATATCAAATTTGGATATTTTTTCGAAAGAACAAGCTATAGAAATAAAACAAATTTTTCAAAAAATATTAGATAAATTTTATTTTGATAAGCAACATAGAGTAGATACAAAGAAAAGTTATCAAAAAATAGTAAATCTTTTGATTAAATATTATCCTTACATTTCATCTGAAAAATTAACTAGGGAGCAAGTTATTTTTTGGCGTAACGATCTTTTACAATCTATAAAAAACACTTCGTGGAATACTTATTCGCGTCATTGCCATGCAATATTTAACTTTGCTATCGAATACCATTTAGTCAATAGATTAGATAATCCTTTTTCTAAAACCCAAGTTAGAAAAGAAAAATCTCAACATAAATTGATTCCTCAGGTTCAACTACAATATTTAGATAAATTATTAATCACACCGGATTTATATATCACTATTATTCCTAATTACCTACAACCTTGGTGGTTTACTTTAGCAATTTTACATATATTACGCTTTACAGCAATTCGTCGCTCACAGCTACTAAAATTAAAAATTAGCAATATTGATTTAAGCCAAAAAACAATTTTCATATCAGAAGAAATCAATAAAAACCACAACTACTATATAATCCCAATCAATAAAAAGCTTCATCCCCATTTAGAAAGGCTAATAGTTGAGCATAGAAAATCAAATTCAAATAAAAACAGTCAATTATTTAATATTAATTTATTTTCAGAATCAACTCGAAATAAAAATAAGATCATGACAACAGATCAGCTAACACACCTTTTTAGAGTTTTATCTAAGCACTTAAATTTTAAGCTATCTCCTCACCGTTTTAGGCATACCATTGCAACACAATTGATGAGAAAACCTCAAAATGTTTATATCACCCAAAAATTACTCGGGCATAAGAACATACAAACGACTTTATGCTATATTGAATATGATATTGATATGATTCGGAAACATGTTGAAAAACTATAAAGGGATAACCTATATGATTAGGATATCCCTCAAAAAATTTCACTGTATCAATGTAAAATTAATATTATGTCTTTATTACTTTTATAATAAGTTCACATAATCCCTTATTGCATCAACATCATGCTCAATGTAACTCAGAGTAACCTTTAAATCTTTATGCCCTAATAATTTTTGAGCAATATAAAGATTTTTAGGATCTTTCATAATTTGTGTTGCAATGGTGTGTCTAAATCTATGCGAAGATACCTTAAAACCAACTTGCTCAGATATTGTTCTAAAGATATGGTTTATCTGATTTATCGACATTGGTAATCCTTGCCTTTTCACAACATGTGAGAAAAGATTTATATTAAACAATTGATCATCTAAAGATTGGGATTTACTTTTTAATTCCTTTAAGAGTTTAACAATGTATGGAAATAATTTATCAGAAATAGGTAACACATGATAATCATGATTTTTGTTAATTTCAGGGGAAATATTAATTACTCTTTTTGACAAATTTATATCTTTAATCTGTAATTGTAGTAACTGAGAACAACGAATCCCTGTATAGCGAAAAGTCATTACCAATGCCTCTATAAACCAGATTGGTTTTAAATAATCTGGAACAACTATTTTTTGCTTGAAGAAATTTTCTAATTGAATCAGTTGTTCTTCAGAATATACTTTCTTTCTATATTTTTCTTCTCGAATAAATGTTCTTTGAAATGGATTTTTCTTCAAAGATATAAGTCCTTGCTCAATACCGAATGAGAATACAGCTCTCAAATGTCTAACATAAGTATTCCACGATGTCGGTTTTACTCTTCTAAGAATATTGTTTCTCCAATTTATAAGGATTGTAGATGATACATCATCAGGATATAGGTCTGGGGCATAGTCGGTTAGCTGCTTGATTGCTTTTTTATAACATTTGACCGTTTCAGGTCTTAAATGTCGATAAAATAAAAATTCTTGTAATAACCCTTTAAAAGAAATTTTATTATTCATACTGAGTCCTTAAAAATAATTGTAACTGTAGATTTCATAGGGAGCTATTTGCAGCCCCCTTCCCTAGTACATTTCATAGTTAATTATTCTTAAATCTGCCATTGGACTACTGATCGTTACTTCTTTTTTTTTATCACATTTTATGCGATCCTTACTACAAATTTTATCTCTTATCACACAACAACTTATTCAAGAATGATTTAAATCATATTATAAAATCATTAATTAATCAACATTAAAATCAATTATGATTTCAATAATATTAAACTGATGGTTTAACATATTGATTTATAATATCTAAAGGATATTTTATGCCAATAAATAAAGAATGGTTTTTAGCAAAAGATCTTGCAGGAATTGCTGGGTTACCGCAACTTGCAACCAATGTGACAAGAAAAGCCAAAATAGAAAACTGGAAAAAAAGGAAATCTTCTAAAGGCATACAAGGTGGAGCATTCGAATACCACTACTCCTCCCTGCCATTCAAAACTCAAATTTTTTTGGGTTTTAGCATTGCAGATGATACAGCTACGCAAGATAGAAATTTTACGTATATTGAATGCATATCACCGGAACAGCAAACTAGTGCAAAAAATTATGCATTTAGGACTGATTGGATAGAAAAGAATAGGCTAACAATTGTAGTTCAAAATGATAGGTTAAAAATGTTTAAGATGCCTGATGATGGCATGGAAAAGACTATCTATAACGGTGATATTGTGCTTCTTAGTATTTTCCAGTATCAATCTGTCTATGGATTAAAATGTATTGAGGGGCTTAAAGATGGTTTATACTTAGTCAATATTAACTCTCAACAAACTATCCGACGATTACAATTTGATGTACAAGGCGGAATATTTATCAATTGTGATAATCTACTTTATAATTCTCTCTATCTAGCACCCGAAAAAATCACAACTGAATTAATTCAAGGTAAAGTAGAATGGTATGCACATACAATGAAATGGGAATGATATGAATTTTATGTAATTAATGATATTCATAATTAGATAATTATCTAAGATTATATTCCAGTCCTCAAACACTCAATAAACAAGATGAGTGTTTGAGGAAATTTCATATGGATAGAGCAATAGCTTACTTCAAAATTATTCACAAACAACCAACTTGCGAAAAAGAAGATTCAAAATTAAGCATCTGACTTCTGTTTGTCTGAGAGCATTCGTATGTAGTAAAGTGCTAGTTGTTACACAATATTAAAACGCTTAAACAGCGCAACGAAAACAATCAATTAGTACACCTACAGTTCTATATAACATCGGGCTACAAGTATCCTTAGGAGCTGTTAGCTATCAAGAGAAAGTTTCAAAAAGCACGGAAACAACGCAGAGGCGCTATTATCTTGATGAAGAAATACGAAACCAAAATGACTTCTAGTAATTTATCTTCCAGTTTCATCAATTATTCTGTGAAACCATTTCTAATGTTGTGTAATAAATCAAGCTTTAAGAGGAGGGAAAGCCCTCAAGATATCCTAGAATTGTTAATAAGTTTTACCACACGAAGATAAAACAGATATTCGTGGTTTTGGTAGACAATCAATGCACTGCTGAATATAGAGAATTTATCACGCTTATTTTATTTGCTTTTTTAAACAACGTGAACAGCATTTCCAATTGATGGTTATTAAAGCATTCGCATGCTTGGTAGTTCTCTTCAAAACTATACTTTTTTATCGGAATGTTATTGGATATAGATTTACAGCCGATAGCTATCTGAGGTACAATTAGGAGGTATGTGATTTAGCATACTTTCTTGAGTGAAGATATGTTCTATAGATACAGCAAGATTTTATAGTATAAAACGTATTAACATGCAGTATATACTAGACAAAGATTATGCTTATCAGTGGTGCCTAGGGCCGGCACACGATCCATTTTTAGATCAAGGATCTAAATACATTCTGGTGCAAAATGGTGCGCACTATCAAAAACAAGAGATAAATCAATAAATCTGATACAGCTCACAAAAAAGATCTGAAACCTGCGTTTTTGTGCGTTATTTTGCGTTGAAAGATCTGATTGTTTGGATCTCTTTAGTACCAGTTACCGTTTGGATCTATCTAGGATCTGAATTTGAGTTGAAAGCGACATATTTAGTGCGCGGGCGTGGCGGGGATACGAGCGCGCGGGCGTGGGGTTGGTGGCGATTTTTTGAGGTTTTTTGTAGAAAAAATCAGTGTGGAAAATAGCTGTTTTATGTGCTTTTTTTGTTGAAAATGGTATAATAATTTGTCGAAATATTTATTTAAAACAAGGCATTAAACCTTGTTTTACTGGCGTAAAAAAGCCCCTTTCGGGGCTTTTTTGTTGGAAAGTTGAGGCGTGAAATGAGATTTAGGGATTGACGTTGCCGTCTTTTTCTTTCAACAGTTCGTAATCTTTAAAGCTGATCACGGTTTCACCTAGCCATTGATTCAGTTCTTGCAAGCGTTCTTGGAGCGGTTGGATCTCATTGACAAAAAACACTTCAGCTGCTTTTGTCACATCACCGAAACCGCCAGTGTTATTCGGGATTATCCCCATTAGCTGCGGCGGCACGCGATGGGCGGCAAGCACGTCATCACGGCTGACATTTTTAATATTTAAAAATTCATCTTTGGCGGCAACATCGGCAAGGGGTATCACTTGCACGCCGTCTTTTTTACCGTTTGCGGAATACATAAACAGGTTTTTAAAATTGCCCGGTCCTTTAGCGCCTTTCAGTTGCTCACGCAGATTATTAATATCATCTTGATTGTGCGCTGGGTCGGACATATACAAAATAAAGCCTGCGTGCGCACCGTTCAAATAATACTTGCGCCGAAACAGGGTTGCGGATTCATTCAGCCAAGCGGACTGCATCGCCGCCAAATATTCGGGAATGCCGTACACATCTTGATTAACATCGGGTTCAAACAGATGAAAAATCGCATTCGGTTTAAATTCGTGTTCGTTGTAAATGCCTTGCGGCATATAGTAGAATTTTCCATGTTCAACGCCTTTTCGCATATATTTAGCTTTTGGCGCAACAAGACGGATCACTTTGCTAAACGGATTTTTGACCACCTCAACATAGGCATTGCCGAACACCAAATAATCCAAGATGAATTTTGATAGTTCTGTTTTTGATAGCCGTTTATCCAGTACACAGGTACTCAATAAAATATTTTTCTTGATCTGAATTGCGCTGGCATGGTGTGCCGCAGCGCGATAAGATTTTGCCAGTCCGCCCAGTTCCAACGGCGGATTGTAGTATTTTTGGTTGAAAATCGTTGATTCCAAATAATCCAAAATCTCGGCACGATCCAACATCGGCACAGGTTCGCCAAAGCTAAAGGCTTCAATCTTTTGAGTTTGTTCTTTCACGAATAGATCTCCATAAATGAATTATTGACCGCTGTGTTACCATCGAACGGCTCATTGATTAAGGTTTGCATAATCGCCCACGCAATATCGCCGTGACTGGCTTCTTCCGAGCGATCAGCAACATAAGTGGTTTGTTTTCCACTGGCAGTCAGTTGCTTTTTGATTGACATAAAACTGGCCGGAATGTCATTGCCGTTTGAATCCCACTCCATTCGCCCCTTGCTGATCACATCAAAGGCTTTCAGCACCATGCGATTTTTTAGATCAGGATTGTATTGATAACCGACGGCATCGGGCCGAAAGGTTTTAACGATTTGATAAACACCCGTGCCAAGTCCGGTCATATCAATGCCGATTCGGGTAATGTTGTAGTAATCGCAATAATGGCGGATGCGTTCGGCTTGCTGCGCAAAGTCCATACCGTGAAAGGTTTGATAATGCAGGGTGCGGAAATTGCCGCCCTCAACCCGTGGCGGCGCAACAATTGCAAGGGCAGCACGGTCACCGGTAAATGCAGGATCATACCCCAACCAAACTTCACGATTGCCGAACGGCCGCAGATACAACGGATTAAAGTCTTTCCAAATCTCTAAACTGTCAACTTGGCAGCGTTGTAGCATTGAAAACTTAAACACGCTTTCGTTATCGTCGATAAACTGACACATAAACAACTGTTCAAATTCATCAGCGGAATATTCCAGTTTCAGATCATGAATATCAAACAGATTACAGCCGCCGGCTTCGGCATCGTAGATATTGACGATTTGCCGCCACTGGTTATCCGGTCCTACTCGACCGCACTTTAAGAAATCGTGCGAAATATCAAACTCGCCCTGCTGCGCTTTTGGCCGTCCGCGATTGAAACGCTTACCGCTCCAAAACGGATAGGCAGAATGTGCCAAAGTGGACGGTGTAGAAAAATAGGTTTGACGGTATTTTTTCTGCGAAGCCATCGCCGAAGCGACTTTGCGGATTTCCTCAAAGCGAGGCACCCAGAAAATTTCATCAAAATACAAATTTCCGTGATAGGATTGTGCAGTTTTGCTGTTTGTGCCGAGAAAAATCAATTCGGCGGCATTCGGCAGCACAATGGTTTCGCCTTTAAGCTCCACGTCTGCAGTGCGCTTGGCATAGTCCACGATATAAGATCGGAACTGCAACGCCTGTTTTTTGGAAGCAGAAATAAAAATCTGATTGCGTCCGGTTTTGAGTGCATCAACAAAAGATTCAAGGGCGAAAAAATAGGTTGCGCCGATTTGTCGGCTTTTCAGAATATTGCGGATTCGGTGTTTTAATCCTGCATCATGCCACTGGCGCTGATAAGGAAACATCGTCGCCAACAAACCGTTAATCAGCAGTTCTTCCTGTTCTTGTGTGATCGGGTTTTTATCCGCCGCTTTGCGTTCACCCTTATTACGATTTTTGATTTTTGGATTGAGATCGGATTCATTGCCGCCGCCGTTGCTGTATTTTTTCACTCGTGCGGTGCGTTCCAGTTGGCGCGTTAATAAATCAATCTCTTTATAGTCCTTGCCCTCTTTGACATCTTTCAAAATCAGCAAATTTAGACGTGCTTCTAGTGTGGCTTCCACTCGTCCAATCGGGGCGGTATCGTCCCACTTTTCCCGCTCTTTCCAACTGGAAATTGTTGAAGCTGGCAAGTTAAGCTGTTTTGCAATTTCGACAATACGATAGCCAGCCCAATACATCAATCGGGCTTGGCGTTTATCGTCTAAGATTATCAGTGTGTTATTTTCTGTTTTCATGCCTCGCATAATATTCGGCAGACGGAAAAATAACGCTGTCGCCCTTTTGTCAAATCACACTACACAATCAGCAACGATAGACCGCACTTTGAAAAGTCCGCACCATAACCACGATCAATAAAATATCAACCCAGTACAGGACACTGCTATGAGCAAAAAATCAAAATGGTTTGTCGTTGCCACCGAGGGCGCAACCACTGACGGGCGCAAAATCTCGCGCGAATGGCTGACGCAAATGGCAGCCAACTACGATCCGAAAAATACCTACGGCGCACGCATCAACATTGAACACATCAAATTCCGGATGCTGTGGAAAGATGAACCGCACTCAAAAGCCTATGGCGACGTGCTGGCACTGAAAACCGAAGAACGTGACGACGGAAAATTGCAACTGTTGGCGCAAATCGAACCGACCGACGACTTGATTAAGCTCACCCAAGAACGCCAAAAGATTTACACCTCAATTGAAATCGATTTGGATTTTGCCGACAAAGGGCAAGCCTATTTGGTCGGGTTAGCCGTCACCGATTCCCCGGCAAGTCTTGGCACTGAAATGTTGCAATTCTGCGCAGGTGCGAAACTCAATCCGCTGACCGAGCGCAAGCAAAAAGCCGACAACTTGATTTCCGAAGCCTTGGAATTTTCGCTACAGCTTGAAGAGATTGAAGAGGAAAAAGAGAGCGTTTCCCTCTTTAGCCGTGTTGCGGAACTGCTAACCGGCAAAAGTAAAAAAGACGAGGCTCGCTTTGCCGACCAAACGCAAGCAATTGAACTGTTATCGGCGCATGCCGCTGAGCTGACCGAAAAGCAGACCGCACTTGAAACGGAACAACAAACAAACCTGCAAAACCTTACCGCCTTGCAAAGTGCGGTCAGTGCGTTGCAAGCCCAATTTAAACAGTTGGCAGCACAACCGGAAGCCGGTTACAGCGAAATGCCAGTTGCAACCGGCACACCGAACGGCGACCACAGCCGCTTTTTCTAACCTATTGAGAGATTAGCTATGAGAACAGAAACCCGTGAAATTTTTAACCAATATTTAGTCGGCGTGGCCAAAGATAACGGCTTTGATTTTAACGGCATTGTTGCCGGTCAAAAATTTGCCGTTACACCAAGCGTGCAACAAAAATTAGAAAACGTGGTGCAAGAATCCTCTGAATTTTTGCGCATGATTAACGTGATCGGCGTAACCGAACAACAGGGCGAAACCTTGGGCTTAGGCGTTGCCGGCACGATTGCCAGTACCACCGACACAACGCAGAAAGACCGCGAAACCCAAGATTTGCACAAACTGAATGCGATTGCCTACCACTGCCAACAAATCAACTACGACACCCACATGAGCTACGGCACGTTAGATATGTGGCGCAAATTCCCTGATTTTGCAAAACGTGTGGGCAAACTGAAAGCGGAACGCATGGCGTTAGACCGCATCATGATTGGCTTCAACGGTGAAGAACGTGTGAAAACCTCAAACCGCACGTCTAAACCGTTGTTGCAAGATGTGGCAAAAGGCTGGCTGAAGAAAATCGAAGAAACCGCACCACAGCGTGCAATGAAAGAAGAAACCAGCGGTAGCGGAAAAATAGAAGTCGGCACAGGCAAAACTTACAAAACCTTAGATGCGTTGGTGTTTGCCGCAGTGAGTGATTTGATTGCGCCGCAGTTCCAAGACGATACTAAACTGGTGGCGATTATGGGGCGCGACCTAATGGCGGATAAATACTTCCCATTATACAACGACCCGAAAGCGACCGAGCAGATCGCAGGCGATACCATCGTCAGCCAAAAACGGGTTGGCGGTTTGCGTGCAATCCAAGCCCCATTCATGCCGAAAGGCACAATCTTGATCACCCGATTAGATAATCTGTCAATCTACTATCAAGACGCCGCAATGCGCCGCACCATTGTTGACAACGCCAAACGGGATCGCATCGAAGATTTCACCTCTTCTAACGATGATTTCGTGGTGGAAAATTACGATATGGTTGCGTTGTTGAAAAACATCAAAATGATTGACGCACCGGCAGACAACGCAGGGGGCTAATATGCGACCAACCCAAGCGCATTTTTTACGCGTCAGTGCGGAACAAGCCAGTTCCGCACAGGGCGAAATGCTCGATAACGTGAGTGCATACGAATTGATGTTGCATCAGCTGGCGACACATCGCAGAGCGTTGAAAGAGATTCAATCGAAAGAAGCCAAAGCCGAATTCAAAGCCAAAATTTTGCCGGAGTATTTACCTTGGGTTGAGGGCGTGTTGAGTACCGGCAGCGGTTATCAAGATAACGTGCTGATGACATGGCTCACATGGGCGATTGACTGCGGCGATTATCCGCTGGCAATCCGCATCGGCGAATATGCACTGTTTCATGATCTTGTTTTGCCCGAAAATTTTAGCCGTACCACGGCAACCCTGATTGCGGAAGAATTTGCCGACAAAGCCAAAATCGCACGCGACATCAAAACCGAGTTTGATTTGTCACTGCTGACCCAAGTCAAGGAAATCACCCAAGCACAGGATATGCCGGACGAAGTGCGGGCAAAATTGCTGAAAGAGATCGGATTGCTGCAGAAAGAAAACAACCCGATTGCGGCACTGGAAAACTTGAAACGTGCCATGGAACTGAACAATAACATCGGTGTGAAGCAAGATATTGATAAGCTGACAAAAGTCGTCGATAAATTGCAAGCAGAAGCGGACAACACTGCAGAACACACCGATTAACAGAGCGTATCACGCCAGCAGCGGGGCGGGCAAAAGCGATGATTTATCATGCGATAAAAGCCCTCACCCCGCTATTTTTTTAGGTGAAAAACATGAACAACACAATTGCAATAAAAAAAGTCACCGATTACAGCATGGACCGGTTAAAAACCAGTGTTAGCGAAAATGCGACACAGGACGAAGCGATCCGCAGTGACGGTTTTTTTCCTTACATCTCGTTGCACGCCCTGCGCAACGCCATGCGTATTGACGGCACTGTGACCAACGAGCGGCTGAAAAGTGCAGTAATTGAAGCGATTGCCAGTGTGAATCACGACCTGAAAGCCTTTCGCCGACAACAACAAAATAATGGCGTGGATAAACTGGCGAACGTGGGTGACGACCACATTGACGGTGAATCCGTGGCGGTGCAACGTTACAAAAGAGCGGTTTACTGCCTTGCGGTTGCCGAGTTGACCGAGCATTACCGCAGTTACGACGCAACCAACACAGGGCGCAAACAAGCTGACGAAAACGAACCGCTGATCGGCGAATTGCGGCGCAATGCTCGCTTTGCGATCAGTGATATTTTGGGTGAAGTGCGACTAACAGCGGAACTGGTATGAAAACCGTATATGCGCAACAAAACGACAACTTGGATCTACTTGTCTATCGCCATTTCGGTACAACCGCCGGCATTGTTGAAATCGTTGCGGAACTCAATCCGCTACTGCTGAAAAGTGCGACCTTAGACATCGGAACGCCGGTTATGTTGCCAGAACTGGACAACGTGACCCAAGCAACGAATAACAGCATTTTGCAGTTATGGGATTAAAACATGATTAAAGATTATTCCGGTGCGACATCATATATCGGATCAATAGTGGCTGTTTTGAGCGGACTATCGATCAGCGATTGGGCGGCAATCTTCGGCATTCTATTCGGCTTTGCCACATTGCTGACGAATATGTACTACAAACGTAAAGAACACCAGATCAAGCTGAAAGAATTAGAATTAAAAATTGAAAAAGAACGAGGCTATCAACGTGAAACATATTAAAAAAGCTGTCGTGTGCAGTGTGGCGGTGATTGTCGGCATTGTACTCAATCAATACAGCGACCAAATCCGCAGTGGTGAACAGGGCTTAAACTTAATCGGCAACGCCGAAGGCTGTATGCGCAATCCCTATCAGTGTCCTGCTGATGTTCTGACCGTCGGCATCGGCAGCACCGAAGCAGGAGGAGCAAAAATCGACCGAAGCCGCACTTATACCGACCAAGAAATTGCCGCCCGCTGGGTAAAAGACATTATCGCCGCCGAACGTTGCGTAAATCGTTACGGCAACGGCGAAAATATGCCGCAAGGGGCATTCGAGGCAATGACAAGCCTCACTTTTAACGTCGGCTGCGGAAAAATGCGCAAATCAACCCTGTTCAGAATGGCAAATCAGGGCTACCGCGCAGCAATGTGTGATCAGTTCAGCCGCTGGGTGTATTTCAACGGCAAACCGTCCAAAGGCTTGCAAGTCCGCCGGGCCAAGGAGCGTGCATTATGTTTGGCATAACGCTACGCGATGGGCTGATTTATGCACTGCTGATTTCGATTGTAATTGGCGCAAGTGCGGTTGGGCATTACCAACGCAAAACCGAATTACTGACCGAACAGAACCGCACCTTACAGCGTGAAAATCAGCTGCTGACTGCGCAACAGCAACAACAGGCGCAACGGCTGCAACAATATCAACAACAGCGTGACCAGCTCAATCACGCCTTACAACAGCAGCAACAGCAAGCCGACAGCCGCAACCAACAACTTACCGAGGCGTTAGAACATGAACAAAATCAAGATTGGCGCAATCAGCCTGTGCCTGACAATATTAAGCGGCTGTTCAACCACCGTTTATAAACAGCTGCCGCCCGAGCCGCTGCTTTGCCCTGAAACAGCACTTTGCACCGATAAAGTGCGGTTGGCGATCAACAACAACGGCGATTTGGCGCACGCCCTCGACCGCACTTTGGGGCAACTGGAAGTGTGCGCCCTTGCACACGCCGCCCTGCAATCCTGCATTAATCAACACAACGAAAATTTGAGAAAATATGAGTGATATTTCAGACCGAGCCAGCCAACTGGAACAATTGCAACGCGATTTAGCACTGGCGAAGCACCGCCGAACCGCCGCTATTGGCGCATTGGAATGTGATGATTGCGGCGAACCGATTCCCGAATTGCGTCGTAAAACCATTGTTGGCTGCCGCCGTTGCGTCACCTGCCAAGGGATTGTTGAAAAACGCGAAAAAGGATACCGAAAATGCTAAAAGCCGAGTTGTTGCGCCATGCGATCAGCCAAATTCTGCCGGATTTCCAACAGAACCCCGATAAGCTGTTGATGTTCGTGGAAGACGGGCAAATCGTCGGCACCGGTGCAACATCAGCAAGTTTTGAATACCGCTACTGGCTGACCGTGATCGTGACCGATTTTGTTTATCCGCTTGACGTGCTGATTGTGCCGATCATGGATTTTGTGCGCCGCAATCAGCCCGATATTGTCGAAAACCCAAGCCGACGTGAAAACAGCATTCAATTTACAACCGAGCAGTTGAATAACGACAGTGTAGACGTGCAGATCCGCATTCGCCTGACCGAATCGGTGCGCGTGCAAGAAAAAGAGGGCGAAAACATCATCACACACTTGAGCGAACCGCCGCTTGATGAATTTGCGGACGTAACCAAGTGGAAACTGTATATCAAAAATGAACTGGTTCGAGAGAGTGAATAATGGACAGCTTGCAGCTTGAACAGCGTTTCGGCGCATTGTTGAGCCGTTTCAGCGTTGCCGAACGGCGCAAACTATTGCGCAGCGTGGCGCAGAAAGTCGCCGCCAACCAGCGGCAACGCATCGGCGCACAGAAAAATCCCGACGGCTCGGCATATATTCCACGCCGAAAACAAAAAAACAAAGGCAGAATCAAGCGCAACGCCATGTTCGTCAAACTGAAAAGCAGCCGTTTTCTGAAGCACAAAGCAACCGGCGACAGCGCCGAAATGGGGTTTAACGGTCAAGCCGGATACATCGCTAACGTACACCAATACGGCTTAACCGCACCAGTGGACAAAAGAAAACCGCACAAAGTGCGGTATGAGCAACGGGAATTATTAGGATTTAGTGACCAAGATAGGCAGCTGATTGAGGAGTTGATTATTGATCAGCTGGCATTGTGACATTGCTGTTGTTTATAACGAACATAAGCAAGAACGAGCAACCCAACCCAAGCAGCAAAGCCAAGGGCAAAATGAATTTCAGCTAACCATAACCCAGCACCGATCAACAAGATATATGCAATAACGAGTAGTGAATACTGATAAGCCCATATAGCAACAGGAACGGCGGCAATAGCAAGAGTAATCAACGTCATTGCACCGAGTAATAAACCGAAAATAACGAATGCGAAAATAATCAGTTCCATAATTTGCCCTATTTTTTACCGAGGTTATCAATTGCCCGATTGACTGAACTGGAAAAATTGAAGCACGCGCCCAAAATCACGATCAAAGCATAAATTGCCGTGCCGCCAATGAGTGTTTCCATCGGTGATAGATCGAAATAAAAATAGAGAACCCAATAAGGCGCAGTGAAGATAATGCTAGCCAGCACAAGTAAAAAACTGAAAAAGCGTTCAACTTCAGGAAATTCTGTTTTTTTCATGGTGCGTCCTTATGTAGTGGGATGATAGGTATTTTATTTCATAAATAACAAGGTTTGTCAATGATAATGACAAGCCAAAACAAACAAAGCCAGCAATGAAACCAGCACTATAAAGCGGTTAATTTATTCAAGGAGATAGACAATGAACAAAAATAATTTACAACTGCAGGTTGTTCTTAGTGCCGTTGATAAAATGACAGCCCCAATTAAAGCGGGTATTAAGGGGCTTGGTGGTTTGCAGCAACAAGTTGAAAAAACAACAAAATTGATGAATAGCTTTGAAAAAACACAAGTGCTAGCGGATAAATTTCGAACACTGAAATCAGAAACCGTTGAATATAACAAGACACTGCGTGAATCAAAAATCAATATTCAACAGTTAGAAAATGCCCATAAAACACAAGCTGGCACATTAGCGAGTGTTAGGGGAAAATTAGGGCAAGCCACGCAAGCACTGGAAAGAATGCGAATTCAACAGCGTGAATATAGCCGTTTGAATAAATCAATTGAATATTCCAGTGACCCTATTAAGAATAAAATTATCAGCAACATGAAATCTGATATTGCTAGCAAAATGCGAGATAACAAACTGGCAATTCAAGGGCAAGTTGAACAGGTAAAGCAGCTTAAAACCCAATATAATGACTTAGGCAAAGCGGTCAGCGACAGTGAAAAAATACTGGAAAAAGAAAAAAACACATTAAAAGGGACGGATAACGCCTACCAAAAAAATATTACTCGCCTAAAAGAGATAAAAGGCAAGTTAAATGAGGCTGGTTTTAATACCGAGAGCTTTAGCCAAGATCAAGCAAAACTGGAAAAATCGCTGAAAAAAACAAATTTGGTTCTCGCCACACAAGCCAAAATGCTTAATGCTGTGACGCGGGTGAAAAATCGGTTTAATCAGGCTTATCAGCAAGGGCGAAATATCGCCATGACTGGATTTGGCGCGAACATTATGGGGCGGCAAATTTTATCACCAGTGGCAAATATTGGGCGTGGCGTTGTCAGTATTGCAAAAACTGCGGCGCAGTTTGAGCAATTTGAAACAGTTCTAGAAACCACTGAAGGCAGCCAAGAAAAAGCCAAACAAAGCATGAATTGGATCAGCGATTTTGCTGCCAAAACGCCATATGAACTGAATGAGGTTACAGAGTCTTTCGTCCGCCTGCGTGCCTATGGCATGGATCCGACAAATGGTCTTCTAACCACATTAGGTGATACCGCATCTGCCATGGGTAAACCTGTTATGCAAGCGGTTGAAGCGATTGCCGATGCTGTGACAGGCGAAAACGAGCGATTAAAAGAATTTGGGATCAAGGGAAGTGTGGTTAAAGGCTCAAACTTGATTGAATACGCCTATACTGATAAAACTGGACAACAGCGCAGCGCAAAAGTTAATAAAAACAATCGCAAACAAATCCAAGAAACGTTAGAAAAAATCTGGAATGAAAAATATTCTGGCGCAATGGAAAAACAATCTAAAACCTTAATGGGGATTTGGTCAAACTTACAAGACCAATGGATTCGTTTTCAAAACATGATCATGCAAAGCGAAGCGTTTTCCGCTTTAAAAGATAAACTCCAAGTTATTCTCGATACCATGGACAAAATGGCAGAAAATGGAGAGCTGCAGCAATGGGCTGAAAAAATTGGCTCTGTTATTAAAGAATTAGCTGATGAAGGCTGGCAAGCTATGCAAAGCATTGCTGGTTATATCAAATCCATTGCGCAATGGGTGAGCGAAAACAAAGCACTTGCGGTAACACTGATAAAATGGACAACCATTATAGGTGTTGCTGTAACAGCGCTTGCACCGTTTTTAATGTTATTAGCGGTTATTGTTCCAGTTTTGGGACTTGTTGGCAGCGCCTTGAAAGTAGTCGGCAGTGCCTTGTTATCTGTTGGTAAAGCAACAATGTGGTTAGCGGCTAAATTAGTTACATTAGCAATAGCAAACCCTGTTATCACCGCAATTGCTGTCTTAATCGGCTTGGTTGCTGGCGCGGTGTACTTAATTTACAAAAACTGGGGAACAATTAGCACATGGTTTGCGAATTTATGGCAAGGTGTGAAAACAAAAACAAGCGAAATATGGGCAACCATTAGCACTTATTTAAGTGAAAAATGGAATATGCTCACTGCCACAATAAAAACGCTATGGCAGCCAGTGAGTAATTTTATTTCCGACATTTGGAACAACATCAAGACCTTTTTTAGTGATGGCATCGCCAACATAGGAAAAGCTATTACTGATTTTAAACCGTTAGACTTTTTCAAAAAAATATTCACCAAGGTACTAAGTTGGTTCGGTGTGGATTTGCCGAATAGTTTTTCTGAATTTGGTACAAAATTTATGGATTCGATGAAAGCGGGTATTTTAAAAGCCTTTGAAACAGTAAAAACGGCAATTTCTAGCAGTGTTGATTGGATTAAAGAGAAACTAGGCTTTGCGGTTGAATCAGAAATTTCAATCAAAAACAGCACACAAGCACTGGATAGCGCACAGCAACTGGCGCAACTTATCCCAGTTTCAACCAGCCAAAAGGTGGAAGAACTCAAACCCCACGCACGCGGCGGCTACACTGGCGACGGTTACAAATACTCCCCTGCCGGTATCGTCCACGCCGGTGAATATGTGATGACAAAAGAGGCAACGAGCCGGATCGGGGTGAAAAACCTGAATATGCTCAACTATGCAAAAAAAGGACTGGGCGCACTGGCACTGTCGGCAGGGGTTGCAACCAGCGTGGCAGCACAGCCGTTTACGATTGATAATCGCCCCCCACTGGCGGCAAAACCACAAGCGGCACAGCTACACAGCCCGATGACGGTAAATATCACGATCAATGCCGCCGCCGGGCAAAATGAACTGCAGATTGCGCAACAGGTACAACGTGCGTTAGAGGATGCCGAACGGCAACGGCAAGCGAAACTGCGTAGTAGCTTACGCGATCGGGATTAAAAAACGGGGCGATTGCCCCGTCTTCTATGTTGGTTTATGCTGACAAACCAACGCTTAAATTCAAATTTTTACCCAGCGCGGCAAAAGCACGCCCGATAGTATCAATTTTGGTTGCGTGTGCAAGATTAGTGATCCGTTGCACTTCTTGCGGTTTCACATTAATACGCTTTGCCAACTCTACATTACTGATATTTTGCGCAATCATTTCATTCAACAACAGCACTTTCGCCGACACGCTTAACGGTAATTCAATTAAATATTCGCCCTCTTGCGCTGCGCTTGGCTGCGGCACGGGACGATGATCTTCAAAATAGAAATCCATCGCCGTCAATAGCGCATCTTTTGCCATAAACAGCGCATGATCCAAATCATCACCGCAGGTAATCGCTTCCGGAATATCCCGAAAAGTCACGCTGTAGCCCGTTTCTTCTTTCTCAAATGTTGCCGGATATAACATAAATAATCCTCTTTTTGTTGCCAAGAAAGCCCCCCAATTGAGGGGCTTTGATTATTTTAGACCGAGTTGCTTTTTTACTGCAATTTCCGTTCCCTTTGCGATTTCCTGACTTGCATGTCGCGGTAGAACGGATTGTTTGCCGTTATAGTAGAGCTTAATATGGTTTGCACCTTCTTTCGTCTCTACCCCTTGAGCTTTCAGCCATCTTAAAAATTCACGTTGTTTCATGTTTTCTCCGTGTGTTTTAAGATGGGTTAATAATAAACAAAAATGTTTATCTTGTCAAGATAAAATAAACAAAAATGTTTATTTATTTTTACTACGTTGTCAAAGCTCAATCAACACCGCCAAGCCCACGACAACCGCACTTTCACCGCTCAAAATGCGGTTTATGAAAACACTCGCTGACGTTATCCGCCGCCTTGAAAATATGCACCGCTTTGGCTTGATTGCCGAAGTGGATCATACGCTTGCACGGGTCAAAGTGCGGTCGGGGACGATTTTGACTGACTGGCTACCGTTTGCCGCCATGCGTGCCGGCACGACAAAAACATGGTCGCCGCCGACGGTGGGCGAACAGTGCTTAATCATCTCGTTGAGCGGTGAACTGACAACCGCACTGGTGATTATCGGCATCTACACCGCAGGCAATGCCCCAAGCCAAAGCCCCAATGAACATGTGATCGAATTCGCCGATGGCGCACGTTTTGTCTATAACCAAGCCAGCAGCACATTGACTATCATCGGTGTGAAAAACCTCGTGATCAACTGCCCGAATAACACTATCAACGGCAATTTAAACGTTGACGGCAAAATCGAAAGCACCGGTGATCAAATCGCAGGCGGTATCAGCCAAATGAATCACCCACATGAGGGCGTAACGCCGGGACCGGCTAAAACAGGAAAACCGACAAAATGAACAGAGAAAGCGGATTAATGCTTAACGACGAAACCGCCCATATCCGACAAAGTATCGCTGATATTTTACAAACCGCAGTTGGCACACGCATTCAGCGGCGTGAATACGGCAGCATTTTGCCGATGTTGCTCGACCGTCCAATTAGTCATGCCCTTGCTTTGCAAATTGCCGCCGCCTCAATTGTCGCTCTGCAACGCTGGGAGCCGCGCATAGACATCACCGCCTTTGCGGTGCAGTTTGCCGAAGAAAGTAAATATCGCCTGACTGCCGACATCAGCGCAACCACGAAAAATGGCAATCAATCGCTAAATTTTAACCAATTGGGGTTAATGCAATGAGCCGACAAGTTGATCTATCAAAACTGCCTGCGCCGCAAATCATTGAAGAATTGGACTTTGAAACCCTGCTTGCGGCACGCAAAACAAATTTTATCAACCGCTTTGCGGCTGACGAACAAACGTACTGGGCGAAGCGGTTAACGATGGAATCTGATCCCGTCACCAAATTGTTAGAAGAAAATACATACTTGGAAACGCTGTTGCGCGCGCGGATTAATGCCGCCGCCAAGGGCGTTATGCTTGCCTACGCTATTGGCAGTGATTTGGATCAACTGGGTGCGCTCTACGGTGTAAAACGCTTGATTATTCAGCCAGCAGATGACAGTACCAACCCACCGACTGAACAAATCGGCGAAAGTGATGACCGCCTGCGCCAGCGCATTCAGTTATCTCTTGAGGGCTTCACCACCGCTGGCCCGAAAAACAGCTATCTGTTTCATACCCTGACCGCCTCAAGTGCGGTCAAAGATGCCGACATCAGTAGCCCAAAACCCGGTACAGTGCAAGTGACTGTGTTATCGACTAAGGGACAAGGGCAAGCAGATACCGCTTTAATCAACACCGTCAAAACCACACTTAACGCCGAAGACGTGCGGCCACTGACAGATACCGTACTTGTACAGTCAGCGACCATTGTCAGCTACAGCATAAATGCCGTACTCACGCTGTATCCGTCAACTGCCGAAGCCGCAATTTTGCAACAAGTCAATGCCGCCGCCCAAGCCTTTGCAAACGAAAAACACAAACTGGGACATGACATCACCCTTTCGGGCATTTATGCGGCACTGCATCAACAAGGTGTGCAAAACGTAAAACTGACTGTGCCGACACGGGATTTAGTGATCCAACCAAGCCAAGCCGGTTACTGCACAGCAATCAATATCACGATTGGGGGCCTCGATGAGTAAATTATTGCCACCGAATCAAACCGCACTTGAAGCCCGATTATCGGCGGTATTGTCGCAAATTTTTGACATCGAAACACCAATCACTGCGCTTTGGCACACCCGCTATTGTCCTGTTGAATTATTGGGCTGGTTGGCATGGTCAATGTCAGTTGACGAGTGGGACGATAATTGGAGCGAAGAACAGAAACGCAACACGATTTTAGAAGCCGCAAAACTGCATAAACAAAAAGGTACGATTGCCAGCATTCGGCGAGTTTTGCAGTCGGCAGGATACGGCGACGCAACGATTTTAGAAAATTTGGATTTGCAACGCTATGACGGCACCGCCAAATATGACGGAACCTATTTTTACGGCGACGAAGCGATCCATTGGGCGATGTATCGCATTTATCTAAAACGCCCTGTCAGCATTGCACAAGCCGAACAAGTTAAACGCTTGCTGAATAATACCGCACCGGCACGCTGTCACCTCGCCGGATTGCATTTTGAGCAAGCACAATATTTATACAACAACGTGATCCGTTATGACGGCACATACACTTACGGAGTAGCTTAAACAATGGCAAATCTCACCGAAACCAGCACATTTGAAAGCGGTATCTATCAGCTTGAAAAAACCGATCCGGTGGTTGCCGGCAAAGACGGCATTGCGAATAAGCAAGCGCAGCAACTCGCTAACCGCACAAAGTACTTGAAAGCCGAACAAGACAAACTCAAAACCGCAACAGCGGCAGCGACAACGGCAAAGAGCGGTACAGTAATACTATCAAGCTCTGTTACCGATTCTGGGGAAACAAAAGCCTCTACGACTAAAGCAACTAAAACCGCAATGGACAGAGCTAACGCTGCACACACACTTGCAAGCGGCAAAGCAAATGCAACTCATACACATAAGATAAGCGATGTTACAGATTTTGCGCTGAAAACGTTGACCACGGAAGATTTAGATACTGTAAAAGTCGCGGGATTTTATAAACAAGATAACAATGCAAACTCAACAAGTGAGCGCCATTATCCGGAAGCGAAAGCGGGCTCGCTAGTGGTGAAGCAGTCCACGTTTGGTTGGCAGCAAGAATATACTGTCTGGGATAGTAATCGCAGATATGTGCGTAATACACAAAGCAGTGGCTTATTTCCGACGACATGGAGGCGGATTGACGCACTCGACAGCGTGCCGACTAGTCGCACTTATACAGCCGGAAGCGGTTTAACCGGCGGTGGAAATTTGAGTACAAACCGCACTTTTACACTCGGTACACCATCGCCAATTACTGCTACATCAACTAATGCAGTAACTGCAGAAAGTCATACGCATGCAATTGACAAGGCGACAACAAGTATTGCAGGTATCGTGCAGCTATCAACCAGCACAACAGGCACAAGCACAACAAAAGCGGCTACCGAATCTGCTGCAAAAACTGCAATGGATAGAGCTAATGCGGCATATAACCTTGCAAACGGCAAAGCCGCCACGGTGCATAATCACGGCATGAATCAAATCACAGGGCTAGAAAGTGTACTGGATGCCAAAGCCCCGTTAGCAAGCCCTGCATTCAGCGGCGCACCAACTGCGCCAACGGCGGCGGCAACAACCAACACAGACCAGATTGCGACAACCAAATTTGTCAAAACATTGATAGCGCAATTAGTCGGCTCCGCCCCTGCGGCGTTAGATACGTTGCAAGAGTTAGCTGCAGCGATGGGCAACAATGCTAATTTAAGCGCAAATCTGCTGAACGAAATTGGTAAAAAAGCAACCAAAGCGACAACGCTTTCGGGCTATGGCATTGCGGATTTTGTGTTGAAAAAACTCACCACAGAAGATTTGGATACAGTCAAGGTTGCCGGTTCTTATTATCGTGATGACAATGCCGGTGCAACTGCCGCCTTGCACTATCCCGAAGTTAAAGCCGGTGTGCTGGAGGTGCGCAAATCTACATATGGCTGGTTACAAGAATATACAATTTGGGACAGTAACCGACGCTATATCCGCAACACCACCAGTACAGGCTCATTTGCTTCATGGAAACGCATTGACGCACTCGACAGCGTACCAACAAGTCGTACTTTAACGGCTGGAAACGGTTTAACCGGCGGCGGAAATTTGAGTACAAACCGCACTTTTACACTCGGTACACCATCGCCAATTACTGCCACATCAACTAATGCAGTAACTGCAGAAAGCCATACGCATGCTATTGATAAAGCAAGCACTACAGCAGCAGGAATCGTCCAGTTATCTGATATAACAAATGGCACGAGTACAACGAAAGCAGCAACGGAAAATGCAGTCAAAAAAGCATACGAAAAAGGTGCGGAATCATTGGGTTTACTCACAAGACTGTTTCCGGTGGGGCACTTATTATTAACGGTTAATGCCGCTAATCCGTCGACTTATGGTTATCCGGGAACATGGACATTGCTTGCTGGTGATGTTGCGTTATACAGTGCCAATTCAGGACAAGCAACTAAAAATATCACCGGCAGCAATACACCGGCTGTACCTATACCTCAACACAGCCATACCGCGACTATTGCAAATACGGATTTGGGTACTAAACATACAAACAGTACCGGTGCGCATACTCACACTGGCGACCAGTGGGCGGGCAATAGCGGACATTCTGGAGGGCAAGGCACATACGGTACATACAACAACGGTTGGAAACTTCCAATTTATATCAATAGTGCCGGTGCGCATACTCATAGTGTTGCTGTTGGAGCACACAGCCATAGCGTTACTATCAATAACACAGGTACAAGTGGTGCAACAATTAATGTTATGGGACGGCATATCAAAGTGTATATGTGGTTCCGCACAGCGTAGACGACCTAAGGAGAAAATATGGATAACACAACTATAGATAACACAACTAAGCTTGGGACAAAATACTATGATGATTTGGGGCGGGAGCATCTTGTCACAGTCTTTGATTTTACATTGCCCGATAACTGCACATTTACTCAACCGCCACATGATAAAGAGGGATTCGGAGTCAAGTTAATTAATAATGAGTGGCAATATGTGCCGGATTATCGTGGAAAAATAGCTTATCAAAAAGACTCTAAAGTGCAGCAAGAAATCACCGAATTGGGTGATTTAGATAGCGCACTGACATTATTGCCGCCGCCGTCACAATATCATCACTGGGATAATAATGCGTGGATATTATCGGCTGATAATGCGTTGAAATTAAAATCAGAACAACAGCAAACTGTGTGGGAATTGATTAAAAATGAGCGCTACCGTCGCACGCATAGCGGCGTCTACTTAAAAACGATTGATAAATGGTTTCATACAGACGAGCCAAGCCGGATACAGTATTTGACGATTCATCAGCTACCGGCACTACCCGCTAATCTACAATGGAAAACAATGAATAACTCATTTGTGACTATGACGCCATCACTGCTTAATGAATTGATTGTAGCGATGGTGCTACATGAACAAGCTGATTTTGCAAATGCAGAAAAGCATCGTGTTGCAATGCTATCAGCGGACAATCCACAAGATTATGATTTTTCTACGGGTTGGAGCGAAATTTATGAGTAATGTGTATTTGGCATTGTATAAAGGACGTAAAACAGGCAACAACCCAACCGCACTTTTAGCGCGTTTCAGTGACTGGTTCACTCGCAAACTGACGCGTGGCGAGTATTCGCATTGTGAGATTGCTTATCTAAGTTATGACGGTAATTATTGCTGTCGTTCGGCGTCGATTCGTGACGGTGGTGTGCGGCAAAAAATCATGCCACTGCCGCCGGACAAATGGGATTTAATCCCTGTCGAATTAGATGAAGACCGGCTGATTTGGTTTTTCTACCGCACACAAGGCAAACGCTATGATTGGTTCGGTGCAGTCGGTATCGTGCTGCCGTTTCGCCACGCTAAATCGAAGTACTTTTGTTCAGAATGGTGCGCGGAAATGCTGGAGCTGGAAAAGCCGGAACAGTATTCACCGAATGATTTAGCTGCCCTTTACCACAAAAAATAGCTCTGATGTGGAATATTCCGGTCTATTTTTGTCAAACGCCGCTACACATGCCCAACCGCACGACAACCGCACTTTAGCCGATCACAATAGCCCTTGAATCCACAAGAACTCCAAGGGCTAATTTTATGGCAGATGAATATTTACACGGCATTCGCGTTATCGAACTCACCGATGGCACACGTCCGATTCGCACAATTTCAACCGCAATTATCGGCATGGTTTGCACCGCTAATGATGCCGACGCAGACACTTTCCCGCTAAACGAACCCGTTTTGATCACTAACCCACTTGCCGCTATTGCTAAAGCAGGGAAACAAGGCACACTGGCGCAGGCACTTGACGCAATTGCGGATCAAGTGAATACCCCATGCGTGATCGTGCGGGTCAACGAAGATGACGACGCAGACACCACCAAAGCAAATATCATCGGCACTGTGACCGAAGAGGGCAAATACACCGGCTTGAAAGCGCTATTAGTGGCGCAGTCTAAATTATCGGTCAAGCCGCGCATTTTAGGCGTACCGAAATTCGATGATGAAGACGTAGCAAAAGAGTTGGCAAGCATTGCTAAAAAATTGCGCGGTTTTGCCTATGTTTCGGCTTATGGCTGCAAAACCAAGGAAGAAGCCGTCGCTTATCAGAAAAAATTCAGCGAACGCGAAATTATGGTGATCCACGGTGATTTCATCACCTTTGATGTAAACACCAAAGCCAAAGCGACAACCTACAGCGTGGAACGTGCGTTGGGCTTGCGAGCTTATATCGACAAAACCATAGGTTGGCACAAAACGCTATCCAATGTGGGCGTGAGCGGTGTGAGCGGCGTAACCAAAGACATCACATTTGACATTCAAGATAGCAGCACCGACGCAAACTATCTGAATGAAAAGAAAGTCACCGTGCCGATCAACTTCAACGGTTATCGCTTTTGGGGTTCGCGCACCTGTTCCGATGATCCGCTGTTTGCGTTTGAGAACTATACCCGCACCGCACAAGTATTGGCGGACACCATCGCCGAAGCGCATGCGTGGGCAATGGATAAACCGATTACGCCAACACTGGTGAAAGATATTCTGGAAGGCATTAATGCAAAATTCCGTGAGCTGAAAAACTTAGGCTATATCGTGGACGGTAAGGCGTGGTTTGACGGTGAAATCAATAGCAAAGAGGTGCTGAAAGACGGCAAATTGTACATTGATTACGATTACACCCCTGTGCCGCCGCTGGAAAATCTGAATTTCCGCCAACGCATCACCGACAGTTATTTAATCGACTTTGCCGCCAAAGTCGCCGCAGCATAGGAAAGGAGCTAGACAATGGCATTACCTCGCAAACTGAAACAGATGAATTTATTCGGCGACGGCGTGAGCTATCACGGGCAAGCGACCGAAGTCACCGTGCCGAAACTGGCAATCAAAGCCGAAAGCTACCGCGCAGGCGGTATGCTCGGCGAAGTGGATATTGATTTAGGTTTAGAAAAACTGGAAATCGAACACAAATACGGTGGCATTATGCCGGAAATCTTCAAGCAATTTGGCAATCCGAAAATCGACGGGCAACTTCTGCGCTTTGCCGGCAGTTATCAGCGAGACGACACCGGCGACGTGGAAGCGGTCGAGGTTGTCGTGCGTGGCCGGCACACCGAAATTGACCCCGGCAATGCAAAAGTCGGCGACGACACCGAACACACGGTGAAATCGGCACTGACGTATTACAAGTTAGTGGTTGCCGGTGAAACACTGGTGGAAATTGACATGATTAACTTGGTATATGTGGTCAATGGCACAGATTTAATGAGCCAACATCGCGCCGCTATTGGACTGTAACCAAATCACACACCCTGCCCCCGAAAGGGGGCTTTTTTAAAGCATAACAGGAATAACATCATGACCAAAAAAGACACCCAAACCGAAGCCAAAAATGCCAAATTTGTCACGCTGCAAGAGCCGATTAAGCGCGGCACGAACGAAATCAGCGAAATCACAGTAATGAAACCGACTGTGCCGGCACTAAAGGGCTTGAAAATGTTCGACTTGCTGCAACTGGACACAGACGCGTATATCACGCTGCTGCCGCGTATCACGTTGCCGAGTATCAATAAAAATGAGTTGTTGGCGTTAGACCCAGCAGATTTCACCGAACTGACCACGGCGACTATCGGTTTTTTCGTGAAAACCGAAGCCGAACCGACGGCGACACTGGAAGCCTAGCGCAAGACGAACCGCAACCGCTGTTGCTTCCGGCAAGCGTGGAAGACGCCATCGCCGATATTGCTACCGTGTTTCATTGGCAGCCGAGCGCATTCGATGATATGACGTTAAGCGAATTGATGACGTGGCGCGAAAAGGCACGCGAGCGCAGTCAATACGAACAAGAATAAGCAAAGTGCGGTCAACCGCACTTTTGTTGTTTTTGCTTCCGTAAACCAAATGAGGACAAAAAATGATTCAGAATGCGGCAATGATGGTATTGGGGCTATTTGTGTTCAACTTGCAGACAATCCCCTTTCAAGAACTGCAACGACAGCTCAACTGGCGACACCCGACAAACTCGATTGTCGGACGGCTGCCGGCAAGCCAATACACCGGCAAAGAGAGCGAAACGATCACCATTTCCGGCACGTTAATGCCCTCGATCACCGGCGGCAGAATGAGCATTGGATTGCTCGAATTAATGGCGGAAATGGGGAAATCTTACCCATTAATCGGCGGCAACTTTGAATTTTTTGGCTTCTTCGCAATTGAATCCATCAGCGAAACCCGTTCTTTTCTATTCGCAGACGGTGCGGCCCGACGGATTGATTTCACCATGACGCTGAAACGCACGAACAATTCGATGTTGTTAGAATTTACCGATCAGATGTTAGGAATGATTTAATGCAACTGTTTGACAGCAACCATAAAACCCCGGCATTCAGCGTGATTGTGCATGACAAGCAAGGTGAGAAAAATATTACCCAGCTCATCAGTGACCGTTTGATCAGCCTCACGTTGACCGACAACCGCGGCTTTGAGGCGGATCAGCTGGATATTAGCTTGAGCGACCATGACGGCACACTACAGATTCCACGCCGAGGCGCAGAAATCGAACTGGCAATCGGCTGGAAAAATAAGCCGTTAGTGGAAAAAGGGCGCTTCACGGTGGATGAAGTCGAATTCAGCGGCGCACCGGACCAGCTGACGTTTCGGGCAAGAAGTGCGGACATGATGGGCAGTTTATTGACCAAGCAAGAACGCAGTTTTGACAATATCCGCATCGGCGCATTGATTGAACAGCTTGCCAAAGAAAACGGCTTGAAACCACTGTGCGGCGAGCCGTTGAAAAATCAGCTGATCGCCCACCTCGACCAAACAAACGAAAGCACAATCAACCTGCTGACCCGACTAGCAGAAGATTACGACGCAATCGCTACGGTGAAAAACGGTCATTTGCTGTTTATCAAAGCTGGGCAAATGAAAACGGCGAGCGGCCAACCTTTGCCGGAAGTACAAATCACCCGGCACAGTGGTGATAGTTACCGCTTTTCGCTGAATGAAAGCGACAACTACAGTGCCGTGCGTGCTTATTGGTACAACTTAGATACGGGTAAAAAAGGCGAAGTGGTGATCGACGAAAACAGCGAAATCCAACGCCAGCACCGCCAAACTAAAGGACGCACGCTGAAAGACGGTACAGTCAAAGGGCAACGGCAAAGCAAACGCAAATATAATGTGTTGGTGCAAACCGAACCCGTGGAAAGCGACGCAAATCAGATGAAGACCCTGCGCCACAGCTACAAAACTGAAGCGGAAGCGATGAACGCCGCCAAAGCGGCTTACGACAAACTGAAACGTGGCGTTGCCAGTTTTGCATTAACCCTTGCCGTCGGCAATCCCGAACTCATGCCGGAACTGCCGGCAATTTTGAACGGCTTTAAACCGCAGATTGACAGCACAAAATGGATTGTGACCAAGGTCACGCATAGTATCGGTGGTGGGGGTTATACCACGGCAGTAGAGTTTGAGTTGGATATTGAAACCAATTAAATCCCTGATGTGATTTTTTACCGTATTTTTGTGAGACAGTTCATATAATTTAATAGAATTTGGTAAATCCATTGATTTACCGATCTTGGTGGTATACTATTACTTCGCTACTTGTTCGGCACGAGAACAAGCGCATAAAGGGTACAGAGGCGGCTTCTTTATGTGGATTCCGCCTAGTGGGGAAATTGGGCGATATTTTATAATATGTAAGTCCTTGAGGACGCTCACCGTGCAGGCTGAAAGGTCTGCTTATTTTTTTGAATAAAAGGTAGGATATTTTAAATCAACCCCCTTTGTTTGAGTGATTCTAGGTCCTTTTGTCGGGTCATAAAAATTCCAAATATTAAATTTCTTTTCAGTACCAAATGTATCATATTTTAAATGATCCCACCCTAAATGTTCCGCAACTAACATAGCAAGTTCTTTTTTACGTATCGCTGATGAATCATTCTGATAAACACTTAATACTGCACCAAGTAATAAATCACATAGCTGCACGCCGTAAGACTGTTTTGAATCAACTTCACTCAATTTTAAAATTGCATTACATACGCCTGTTTTCTGCCGTATAATATTATTGGCGATGATGTGCATTGATTCATCTGCCTTTTTGTAGCTAAACGGCAAGTCATCAACAATTATAATAAATCTGTTCATTTTGTTACGTGATAATGAAGTAATTATTTTATTGGTGATAAGGGATGTAAAATGCTTTTGTTTTGCCACCTCATAATCACCATCATGAAAAGTTTTATTAACTATGGATAACTGAACAGAAAGGCAATTAAAAAAGAGATAGTCAGCTTGAAAAAAATAACTGATAATTTCATCATAAAAAGCAGAATATCGTTTAGAATTTGCCGCTTGCCATTTAATTTCATCTTGGCAATTATGTTTCGTTCTTAGTGCCTGCATTGCAGTCTCAAATTCCTGTATGTGATCTTCACGAATCCAAAGCGAACCAAAGGCATAATAAGGCTTACCACTTATGCCGGATTCATCACAAAATAAATGCCAAGTATTTTTATTCATTTATTCCATTCACTATAAATTTCAATCCACCAACAACTTCCTAATAAACCGTTGCACCGGTGAACGTTGCAGCTGTTGCGACAGGCTAATCACTTCCAGCCGGTGCTGTTCTTTTTCTTGGTATAAGCCGAACACCAAATTTTTGACTTCGTGCAGGGCTTTTAATTCACCGTCTGGCAGTTTGCTGAACATGAAATTGCCGTGCAGTTCGGTGCAGATATTTTGTACCAGCTTAAAAAAAGTCGGGTCCGAGTCTTTGAATGACATCAGATCCCGAATCAGTTTCTGCCGATCAACCGGACGTAAAAAATGTTGGTGAACTTCTAATTTATTTCCAGTATGCACAACACCAATTTGGACTGCTGGAGTTTCTACTTCTTTTTCCATATACAACAACCGACTAATAAAACAATCACTAATACATCACTTCCGACAAACATTCTCACAGGGTATGCCGTCGTTATCGCGATCTAAACGCCCGATACCGCACTTATTCAAATAATATTTTGCTTCGGCGCAGGAACTCATATGCTTGCAATATTTACCACGTCCTTCATCACAGGAATACTTTTCTGCGGCAAGTAATGGCATTGCGGAAAAAAGCATAATAAATAATAGTTTTTTCATGTTATTTCCCTGTTTTTCGTTATTCTTAAATAAACGGCACTAACTATTTATTAATTAAAGCAGATAAAACTTGTTTATGTTGTTTTCCGGTTGCTAATGACATAAAAAGATCTGACGGACTTAACCCGACAAAGGTATATTCAGCATTTGGATCTAAAGAAATTAGATCATCGAATGACCGCGCATTGCTAAACTGTTGTAATATTCTTAGGGCTTTTTGTCTTGTTATTTTCGCTTGTATCGTTGCGCCAAAAGGTTTTCTGGATTCAGCATAAATCGGCGTGATACTTAAATCTATGCTATCCACATCGCTATGAATAAAAGTGCGGTACACATGAAAAATAAAATGTGATTCGATAACTCCCTCTGCAAATTCTGCCGTAGCACGATCAGGGAATAAATTAAATGCCTGCACTTTTAATGGTGATTGGGAAATAATTTTTAATGTACGATCGTCTTCAAAATATTCACCGCTAGTTTCTTCAAAAACAGCTTTGATCGAATCAAATTGCACAACCCCATTGGCATTTTTAGTAAAAGGCACTTCGATAGTAGTTTCAGGTTGCTGCGCTTTGAGGGCAGCTTGTGCAGTTATGCTAAATAATACGATGAAAGGGAGTAATAAAAATTTTTTCATAATATTCCCTAGAGCATTTTTATATAATTATCATTCATATATTTAGTGTTTACTTCATCAGAAGTAAGTTTCCAAATATCTAAACACTCTTCAATCCCACCTTTAAAAATATAGCCTTGCAAGCCAAATTTATTTGTCATGGCAACCTGTTTTATATTTAGCTTTTTCCAGTCGGAAATATTTTGATTTACGCTACTACAAAAAGAGGAATTAATTGTGTTTTTTAACGCGTCGACAGTGATTTTATTACGATCTAATTTTATCCAAAGCGTATCATCTTCAATCGTAAGTTCAGCTATCTGAAGCCCTTTAAAATCTTTTGCTAATTTATTGGGCAATGACGATGAAAACCCATACGGAATATAAAGGGCTATTGCAAGAACAAATATTAATTTTTTCATCTTATTTTTTCCTTTTGCCAAAATGCTGTGTAATCGGCTTGGTAATTGAATCTGTCATAACACCAATATTCGTATTATCGTTGAAAATATTTTTACCACCTACCGCACTTTTCCCCAATCCGCTTAACAAGCCAATCGCCTCAAGTTTCTGCTTATCATCAAGGTTACTAAATGCAGTAAGCATCATCTGTTCTGCAACCCCTAATTGTGGTGCAGAATTTTCTTTTCCAAACATAAGCCAGTCCATAGATAAATTGTGCTTATCAACAAAACTGATCAATGTTTCTAACGGAATACTATTGTTCTTTTTCCAATTTGAAAAAGTCGTTGTTTTTGCAAACAGATAACCAGCCAAATCCTTGTCAGTTTTGACCTGAACGATATTTTTCATTCGTTCCAAGACAGCCTCAACATTTAGTTCTCGCATAATAAAATCCATAAAAAATGAAAATTGTTGTTGAAAATCCATTTTTTTGGTATAAAATACCATATAAATGATTAATTCATCATTAATCTAATGATAGATAGAAATTTACCAATAAATCAGGGAGTTGTCTATATGACAAAGCGTGAGCGATCTCAAACTTTAGGCAGAAAAGAAAATGTGCATGTGAAACTGCGCCCGGACGAATTAGCCGTGTTGGACGTGGAAATGAAAAAAAATTTGCTGGATTCACGTTCAGCCATGGCAAGAACGCTGATCATCGAAGCCCTACGGGCGCGCGGTGTGGCGATTTAACGAAGTAACTTAATCAATTAACTAAGGTGGTGTGTGGTGTGTAAGGAAAAAACAAACCCTGAATTAACAGGGTCTGCAACCGGTAAATTTTTTATTCAGCAAGATGAAAACGGCAAATACCGTATTTCGTTTACGCTGTTTGATTTGGGGACAGGTGTAGAACGGCTTCAAGCAAATCAAACAATGCTTCAATCTCTTCTGCTTGATCTTCATCAAGGTCGAAATTGTTTAAGTGTTGGTCGCGTGTACGTTGATACATCTCATGCAATTGCGAACTCTGCGCTGAAGTCATTGTGTTTTGAAATAGCTCAAGCACAAGACGAGCCGCTGCAAGCCGATGAGCCATCTGTTGGTTCTCAACTGTCAGTTCAATAATTTCATCTTCATTGGTCATAACGTTTTCCTTTTGGTTGTGATGGAGAAGTGAGTATAACAAATTTGAGGATAGATTATGGATTTAGCGACAGCAAAAAGCATTTTAGATCTGTTTCCTGACGATTTCGAAAATTTTGAATTATCCAAAGAAAGAATAGAAGCGTTGGGATATGACTTTTCAAAAAAAATTATGAGCAAGCAATTTGAATATATTTTACTAATGTTAAGCATTTGCATTATATGTTGTTGTGATCAACTTGATAATGATCAATTAAAAAAAGCGCTCGTTATTTGCGATTTTTTTTGCTTAGGTTTTACAAAAAGAGTGGCTAATAAGGAAGCTAATAAAAAAGTAACCGCAGCAGATAAATTGGATATTCAATATATAGACAGTGAGAGTAGATTTTTGCACTAATTTTGATAAGAAAATGAGGTATGTGATGTGTGACCAGTGTAAAAAATGCCCGTCTTGTGGCGGGCAGCAAAGAAAGCGAAATCCTATGCAAATAGTCGCTCAAGCAACGCAGGCAGTTGCGGATGAAGCTCCAGTTCTGGCGGCGCAGCTGCGACAGTTTGGGCGAGCGGTGTGGCGATTTAACGAAGTAACTTAATCAATTAACTAAGGTGGTGTGTGATGTTTCAGCACGAATTAAAGATAGTCATTGTATTGCTACTATTGAATGTGATTATCAGATCCCCTGATTTGATTGAAATGCTGGTTAGATTGTTTAAGCAATTTGGGTAACAGAATTATACCAAGTGCATAAAAAAGGGTTTTAAGCTCAAGATATTGTTGGATTGCGTCATCTGGATTATCACTGAAATTAAAATGTAGCTGCTGTAGTTCAGATTGGCTAAATCCGCCAAGTGCGAATGCAACAATACAAATAGCAAGTAGGTAGTAAGTTTGCAATTGGGCTGTAGCCTGTTTTGAGTATTTTCTGTTTGTTTTATAGACGATAAAGCCAATTAAGATAAGTGCATAAATACCAAAATATTGCAGGTAAAAATGCCTTTCGGGAATGAGAATTAAATGCCGATATGACATCACCATCAATATTAAGAAAACATAACCGACATAATCAACTATATCATTTTTCATAAAATCACTATTCAGAGGTGTGTAATGTGTAATAAAAACCAAGATAACAATAAATGCCCGTCTTGTGGCGGGCAAGTTATTATTGATGATTTTGAAAAAACTTGTCAAAAACCTGCTGAAACTCAACCTGCATATCTGGATTATCAGCGCACATTGCTAAGAAATTCAGGGAAACACTGTCTTGTAGGCGCTTTGCTTGAACGGTGGAAGATTCAGAAAGCAGCAAACACAGCATTTGCAAAATCACTTGCGTTGCTTCCAGTTGATAATCTTGGCGTTCAAGCAGATTCACCAAGTCAAAATTCTGCGCTGCCAGATCTTCAATCTGTGCTTGCAAATCTTCAATCGTTACATTTTCGGCTGTATCAGCATTATGTTCATTCATCGGGCGACCTCACTATTTTTACCGGGTTAATTGAATCGGGTGAAGACTATATTAGAGGATTGCAGAATTTGATCAACTCAAAATCAAAGGGGCGTGAATAAATGGCAAATATCGATCACATATGTCTGAACTGCGGCAGCCGTAATCAGCGGGTGCGCACGTCGCAAAAAGTGGGAATGCGCACGATTAATGTGCTGCTGATTTGCAACAACTGCGGTGCGAAAAATCATGTGCTGTCGGAAATCTATAAGCTGGAAACGCCGATTTACAACGAGCGGCAAGAGGCATTAAGCATCAATAAGCCGTTGTTGCAGGTTGACCCGAATCAGCAGGATTTGCCACTGGAATAAACCACTAATTTTCATTTTTTAACCGAGCCATCGGCGGACTTTCTCAATTTCGAGAAATTTTGCCGAGGGATTTTTGCAACCTAAAAACAGGAATTTGAACAATGATTAAGCAGAAAAACCATAAGAAAGTGACAGCCTACGGCAAAAAGCGGGTGAATTTGTTTGAGCTGGAACAGCGTGTGACCGCACTTGAGAATGCGGCAAAACGGCAAGGGCGGGTGAACGGTCATCAATATCGTGTGAATGCCAATGTGAACCTGTTGTTGGATTTGTTGGAAGAAAAAATCACAGAACTGCAGCAGCAACAAAAGCCAAAACGCACTTTTTTGCAGTGGCTGTTGATGAAGTTGGGGCGGTAACGATGACTATGCAAACGGTGGCGTTAAATGATTGGGGTGGTTTGCGTGCGCCATTGGCCGCAGCGCACATTGAAAATTTGCGTTGCCGTTTGGCAAAAATTACACCGTCGGAACTGAAATGGTGGTGTGAGCGTTCGGGATTGGAAAGCGAAAGCCGTTTCGGGCAGGTGCGCACCGCCGACAGTTTTAGTTATGCCGAGTTAATGCAGATCGAGAAAACGCAAAAAATGGTTGAGCGTATGAGCAACAGATTAAAAACAGGGGTTGTGGTATGAAATCAGATTATATGTGGCATTTGGAATGTGGTGAGGTGTTCACTCGTCGTTATCAGCAACTGTTCAGCAAATTTGTCGCAATGAAAAAGGCAAAAAAGGAACAAGAAGCGGCATTTATTTTTGGGGAATTAGTTCATGCCGTGGAAGAGGTGAAGCGGCATACCGATTTAGCAGTGCAATTAAGGGGGTAGCAAATGGATTTATTAATCAATATCGGCATTTTGGCGTTGATTATTACGGGCGCAGTGTATTGTGCATTCGGGTTGTTAGTGTTGGCATATTTTGTGCGCTGCACGATTGATGAAATGAGGGGCAAATAATGGAAGTGATTTTAGGCTGTGGTGCGCAAGTGCGGGTGACAAAAAAGGGTAATCAATTTGTCGCTGAAGAAGTGTTGTTTCAACAGGGCGAAGAATTGTGTGATCCAATCGGTAAACCGGTTGATTCGGTCGAGGCGCTGTTAAGCGTGTTGTGTCTGTTTGCGTTGACGACTTATGAGCAGTTGAGCGTCAGCGAAATGCAGCAGGTGATCAGCGAAACGGCGGCGACGTTACGCGAATATCACGAGTTGAATTGTGAGTATTTGGCGAGTTTGGAGCAAGGAGTTTGATATGAATATTAATACTGTAGATTTGAATATTAAAAAAATCATTTCTGAAATTATTATTTACTCAATAATGTTAGGCTTGTTATTTTTTGGAAATGAGGGATTAAAAATATTTGCATTAATTATAGCTTCATTTTTAGGTTTCATGGCTCTTATTGGTGCAATTTTTAAACTTGACCGTGATATTTATAGCAAGCCATATTGCATTTTTGATTTTATTTTAAATATATTATTCAGTGTAACTCTAGCTTATTTAAACTTTCCAATTGTTGCCGGAATTTATTTTATTGGTTTTTTCTTTTTATTTGCTGTTCGTTTTCAGGGTAAATAATTATGCAAACCCAGCAGCAAATGTGTTGGCAAGCGGAACGTGATGCAAATATGGCGGCAAATGCCGCCTATTTGGCAGAAACGCAAGCCTTGCGTGCGGCACCGCCGCAACCGTATCAACCGCCTGCGCCGGACGGTTTGAGAATGCAGCAGTTGGAGTTGTTTAACTTCAATGACGAGCTGTTTCCGTTTGTTAATCAGTATATCGCCGGTATGCCGGATTACTTGTCGAAGTATTTCGTCAAACGCTATATGCGCATTTTTTCAAGTGCGGTCAATCAAGGCATGGGGCGGCGTGAGGCGAATACATGGATTCGCACAACCATGGAAAAAGGCATTCTGCACCGTTTGGAAAACGTGATGAAACGTTATCCCAGTGCGGTTGCAGTGAACTATCCGAAATTTGGGCGGGTGATTGGTTTAGATGAATTTTCAGATGAACAGGTTGAAAATTCATCTAAGACTATCGCCCATGAAGTGAAATTCTTGGTCAATGAATTTCAGGAAAAATACATTGAGAAGCGCGCCGGTACGATTGATGATGAAAACGAAATTCAGCAGATTATCAATGCGTTATATCAGAAAGTTGCTTATTACACACTACAACAAGGCGTAACGCCACCGCATTACGACACTTTTCAAAAAGGCTTATTGGACGATAAGCGCATGGATACCGCACTTTTAAAAATGCAAAGTCAATCTTGGTGGCACAGCCGCTTGTTGCGCTTGCGCAATGTGATCCAAGAACACGCTTGCATTGCCGTGGGTCAAGTACAAAAAAAAGCTTCGCCTTATGTCAGCTATCAAACGTTGCAACGCTGGAAAGAACAGAAACGCAAGAATCGTGAATTCTTCAAGCAGATGGAGCTAGTCAATGTTGATGATGACAGCGAGCGCATCGGCTTAGACGAGATGTTTTATAAAACCGTTTCGAATCCTGCAGTACGCCGTTGTGAATTAATGGTGCGTATGCGCGGTTTTGAAGAAACTGCGAAAGTGTTCGGCTATGCCGGTGAGTTTTACACGCTGACGGCGCCGAGTGCTTATCATGCAGTACATTCACAAGGCGGCTTTGTCAAAAAATGGAACTTCTCAAGCCCGATTGATACCCACCGCTATTTGTGCAATGTGTTTGCCCGTGTGCGCTCCAGTCTTGACCGCAAAGGGGTGAAGACATTCGGCTTTCGGGTGGTTGAGCCTCACCACGACGGTACACCGCACTGGCACTTATTGTTATTCATGGAGCAAGAACACGTTCAGATTGTGCGCGATACATTCCGGCACTATGCCCTGCTTGAATGCCCCGACGAGCTGGGCGCAGCGGAACACCGTTTCACCGCAACAGGTATTGACTGGGATAAAGGGTCGGCAACTGGCTACATCGCAAAATACATTGCGAAAAATATCGACGGCTACGCCTGCGAAGACGACAAAGACGAAGAAACCGGCGAAAGCCTGCGTGATATGGCGAAAAACGTTTCTGCGTGGGCGAGCCATTGGCGTATTCGTCAATTCCAACAAATCGGCGGTGCGCCGGTGACGGTGTGGCGTGAATTACGTCGCAAACACGGTGAGCCGGTGAACGGCGATCAGTCACTTAGCGAGCTGATTACAGCTGCCGATGTGGGAGATTGGCAACAGTATATCAACTTGCAAGGTGGCCCGTTTGTGAAGCGCAACGAGCTGCAAGCCCGCACCGCTTACGAAGACCGCAAGCCAAATCAATTCGGTGAAATCAGCAAGAAAATTATCGGTTTCTTTAATCAGAAACTGGCTTCTTGCCCAATTCTCACGAGATTAAAACAGTTTCAGTTAGTCAAGAAAACGGCGCAACCGGCACAAGCTACCGAGCGTAGCGAGGCTAATATTAGCGCACGCAGTGCGCCTTGGAGTTCTGTCAATAACTGTACGGAGCAAAAAATAAGCGATTCAGGGATTGACAGCAGAATGGATCTCAATTTAGGCATATCGGCCCGATTATCGAGCTTGATAAGCAAAAAAATCGGTTGGATTTTGAACAAAAAAATTCGGCTGACGGAAGAACAACTGCATGAACTGGATAAAAACGGTGAAGTGCGGTTGAACAACGGGCGGATTTTGTCCGCTGAATATGGGGAAATTAGGTTTAAGGGGGATAGATGAACCGATATTTGGTGCCGATAAATAAAACGGCTGCGTTAGTTGTATCAAAGGGGGTGCATTTTGAAGTTGAAAACTCCAACCATGACGAATTTAAAAAATCACCCTATCCGACATGGAAGAAAAGACCAAGTTCTTTATTTCATAATTCCGATTTTGAGGATTTAACCGGAAGAAAGCAAGGAAAGTTAACTGTTATTGGATTGCTGAAAGGCGTTTATAACAAATGGGTCTGTCGTTGTATTTGTGGAAATTACACATTGCGCAGAGCCAAAGCGATTAGAAATATTAATAATAAGTTTGATTGTTGTGGTGAGTGTCGAAAGTTGGCGCAAGTAAAACGAAATTATGTTTATAAAACAACTGGGAAAGATCAGGATATTAATAATTTTTATTAATTAACGAGGGTGAATTATGGAAAACATTAAACAATTATTGAACGAAAAAGAAAAAACGCATGAAAATTTTGCAGTTGCGGCGATTGATTTTGAGACATTGCAGATGGTTATTTATGACGCAGAGAATTTAAGTACCAGTCATAAATATGCGCTAAACATGATCATGCTAAATATCACCCGAATTATACACGGTGATCCAAGTCAGCAAGACCATTGGCGCGATATTGCCAGTTATGCGTTGTTAGGTGGGGAGCTTCGGGGTTAGGAATGAATAAATTTACTTATGGATCTGTTTGTTCGGGCATCGAAGCTGTCAGTGTGGCTTGGCACGATTTTGCACAACCTTTGTGGTTTTCGGAAATAGAATCATTTTCGTGTGCCGTATTGGCGCATCGTTTCCCTGATGTGCCGAATATCGGCAATATGTTGGGCGTTGCAGAGCAAATTTTATCGGGTCAGTTACCTGCTCCAGATGTACTTGTCGGTGGCACGCCTTGCCAAGCGTTCAGCGTAGCCGGAAAACGTGGAAGCCTTGACGATGATCGAGGAAGTTTAACACTTGAATTTGTCAAGATTGCCGATGCTATAGATAAAGTGCGGCTGAGAAAAAGATTATCACCGTGTATGATTTTGTGGGAAAACGTGCCGGGCGTATTAAATACTAAAGATAATGCGTTTGGCTGCTTACTTGGGGGATTAACTGATTATGAGCCGTTACGAGCAACAGGGAAAAAATGGGCAAACGCTGGTGTTGTGCTTGGAGAAAAAAGAAATGCAGAGTGGCGGATTCTCGACGCTCAATTTTTCGGCGTGCCACAACGACGCAAAAGAGTGTTCCTTGTCGCAAGTGCTAGAAAAAAACGTGGCGGGGAAATACTTATTGAGCGAAAAGGCGTGCAAGGGAATATTGAATCGGGCAGAAAAACGCAACAGGATATTGCCGCCTTTACTGAAAGCCGCTTTGCTCAATTCAAACACACAAACATAGCCGGAACGGTTAGATCGTCAGGCGGAACGATGGGCTATGGTTCTGAAACGATTGTTGTACATGGCACACAAGATCCGATTATCGGTATAAATAGAGCGCATTGCTTGGGCTGCAACGGCGGTAAAGAAAATGTAATTTATACAGCTCAACAATTACGGCGATTAACACCAATTGAGTGTGAACGATTACAAGGATTCCCCGATGATTGGACTAAAATTCCTTATCGGGGAAAGCCTGTAGAAAATTGTTTGGATTCACCGCGTTACAAGGTGATAGGCAACAGCATGGCAGTGCCAGTCATGCGTTGGATTGGCAAACGGATTCAAAATTTTTTAGGAGTTTAAATTATGCAAAACATCACCAATGAGCAGCTATTTGAAAAGCTAAGTGCTGTTGAGGCGTTGTTGGCGGCACAACTTGAGCAGAAACGCTTTGCCCATATCACAGAACAAAGTGTTGAAATTTGGACAACGCAAGATGTTGCGGACTATTTTAGAGTAACGGAGCGGCACGCAAGGGCAAGCATTGTTTGTGATCCATGGTTTCCGACGCCAGTCAAAACACCGTCACAGCGCGATCAGACAAAACAAACAAAGTCGGTCCGGTATATTTCAGGTGAGGTCGTGACTTACGCGCGGCGCAAAAAAGCGTTATCCAAGTGATTTTGCAACTTCGGACATATCAGGGGCATAGTAGGTATTCAGCAGGATTTTTATATCTCTATGTCCCGATATTTTTGCCAAAGTCATCACTTCGACTTTTTTAGCCAATCGGCTAAGAGCTTCACGGCGGCTGTCATGGAAATGCAAGTTTACATCATCAAGGCCGGCTAATTCTTTCAGATCACGAAATGTACTGTCTAGCGTGCCTGCCGTCATTCTAAACACTCTTTCGTCACCCTCTTTTTTCACCAATGCCAAATGATTGATAATTTTCATTGCCATTGATGATAACGGCACGGTGCGCGCATGACCGTTCTTTGTTTGCGGAATGAATAAGGTGCGGCGTTCAAAATTGATTTTATCCCACGTTGTATTGCAGATTTCACCGGCGCGCATGGCTGTTTCAAACGCAAATAATAGTGCGGCCGCAACACGACTGCGAGTGGTGAGAGGCAAATAATTAAAATCGTATTGTGACACAAAAACAAGGCGTTCAATTTCATCGTCAGAATAACGCCGGGTGCGTTCTTCGGGCGTTGCCGGTTTATCAACAGCTTTCAGCGGATTACGCTTAAGATAATTCCACTTTTCAACTGAATAAGTCATGATATTGGATAATGTATTCCACTCACGCAATACACTAGCTGGCTTTATAACGGCAAGCCGTTCGTTACGCCACTGCTCAAAATGATCTCTAGATAAGTCACGCAAATGAATACTGCCTATCGGCATTTTTTGCAATCGCAGCAAACGCAATGTTTCTTGTTTTGCACCTTTCTTAGACGGGGTGACTTCACGGATATAGCGGTCAATCACATCTGTAAAATACAGATCGGGAATATCGGAATAAACACCGGTTGCAATTTCGCTTTCAATTTTGTTCGCCCACGCCTGCGCGGCGGCTTTGGTTGCAAAATTAGCCGATTTATTCACGCCTTTCTTGCGGATTTGACACCGCCAGCCGGTTTTTATTTTAGTGAAAGTAGCCATAATTTTTTGATTTTCCAAAGTGTGAAATTTGGTGCAATTCGAGGTGCAATTTTAGTGCAAAATAATGCTGTTTTCGATCTTAGCAGATCACAGCGGATCAGCAAAGCACTGTTTAAGCATACAGTAAAAAAGAGATGGCGATTATTTAAGTGATTGTTTTAGAAAATAAAAAGCCCTGATTAAAAAATCAGGGCTTGTGGATTATATTTATCAGTGGTGCCTAGGGCCGGACTCGAACCGGCACACCCGAAGGCGGTTGATTTTGAATCAACTGCGTAGACAACAGTTTTAATATGAATAACTTAGAATGAGTTACTACTGTTCAATTTGTTGTCTAGAAACTGAATATTTTCACTCAATACCAATCAAAAAAGAGAGGTTATATGAGTGATCTTAACGAAAAAAGAACTTGTTTTACATTAACAGTTGTATCCACAAAAGGAGGGACAACCAAAAGCACGAATTGTGCTAATATTGGAGGTTTTTGTGCTGAGCATGGGTTGAGAACACTTCTAATAGATACAGATATACAGCCAACCTTAAGTTCTTATTACACTTTATCCTATGCTGCTCCCTGTGGGATATATGAGTTTTTAATTAACCGTGATGTTGCTCCATCAAATATTATTTCTAACACTATAATTCCCAATTTAGATTTAATTCAATCAAATGACCCTTCAAATAATATTTCACAAATATTACGAAATTCTCCAGATGGTGCTTTGCGTTTAAGGTATCTATTAAGGCAAATGCCAGATTATGATGTCATTATTATAGACACTAGGGGAACCCGTGATATAACAGTTGATATGTCTGTTTTAGCTGCTGATGTATTATATTGCCCTATCATGCCTCATATTTTATCAGCGAAAGAGTTTATTCGAGGTACTATTGGAATGTACCAAGATCTCGGTACATTTAGAGATTTTGGATTTAAACTCCCTCCATTAAAAGCTATTGCAAACTGTGTTGATCATACAAATGATGTAAAGTTTGTTCTTAAGCAACTTCATTCATTATTTGAAAATGAGTTTGACGAAGATAAAACTCTTCTTGATTTCACTATTCCAAATCTTGTTGCTTATCGTGAGGCCGCTACATATTCTATTCCAGTATATAAACAAAGTCGTGCAGAATATAAAACAATTTATAAGTTATGCTCACTATTACTTCCACAATTTAGAAATACTTTTAAAGCTATGGAGATAATGTGAAATCAATGGTGTCAGCAGAGTTATATTCTTTAGAAGTAGAGCAATCATTAATTGGTGGCCTTTTAATAGATACTGAGCATTTTGATGAAGTCATTACACTTATTCAAGCTAATGATTTCTATCTCTCAGCTCATCGTAATATTTTTGATGCTATTAATACACTTCTTAGCTCTGGTAAGTCCCTTGATATTATTACGCTGGAGCAGCATTTGAAAACCCAACAAATGCTGGAGCAAACCGGTGGATTTGCCTACCTCGCTGAATTAGCAAAAAATACGGCATCTGCTGCCAATACACTAGCTTATGCCGAGATTATCGCCCAATACAGCAAACAGCGGCAAATTTTGGGACTGGGACAGCTTATCACTCATGAAATTCAGGCTTTTAAAACAGCAGAAGACTTGGATAATTTGCTGAGTCAGATAGAGAAAAAACTGACTGACATTACTCTTAAACAGGCATCGCAAGATGTTGCAGATCTCCCTCAAGCGTTTACAAAAATTGTTGAACGCATGGAAAGTTCAGCACTACATAAAGATCCCGTCAGCGGCACACCGACTGGTATTCAAGTACTCGACGAAACAACGACCGGCGGCCAACCCGGTGATTTGATTCTCCTCGCGGCTCGCCCCTCAATGGGTAAGACCGCATTTAGTCAAAATATTGCTTACCATACCCTCATGAAGTACCCCGATAAACCTATCCAATATTACAGCCTCGAAATGCCGTCAGATCAGCTATTACAGCGTTTTATGGCAATGCGCGCTAGAGTCAGCCTACAAGATATCCGGCAAGCAGATCGCTTGAGCGATGAGCAATGGAGCCGTATTTCTTCCTCCATGGAATATATTCTTGATCACTGGAAAAATCGCCTACTCATTGATGACGAAGGCGCATTGACACCGCAGAAATTGCGCACAAAAGCTCGAAAAAATGCCCGTTTATATGGACAACCAGCAGCGATTTTCATTGATTACGTTCAACTGATGAATAGTAACAGCAGCCGCTATGAAAATCGCAATGTCGAGATTTCCGCAATTTCACAATCACTGAAAAAACTGGCAAAAGAAATGCAATGCCCAGTTTACGCACTTTCTCAGCTCAACCGCAGCCTTGAACAACGACCAAATAAACGCCCTATTAATTCCGATTTACGCGAATCCGGTTCTCTCGAACAAGATGCTGATGTGATCTTATTTATCTATCGTGACGAAATCTATAACCCTGAAAGTGAACATAAAGGTATGGCGGAAATCATTATCGGCAAACAACGCAACGGCCCTTTGGGCAAAGTGCTAACCCGATTTGCAGGGGAATATTCCCTCTTTGAAAATATCGATAGACATCATTTTGATGGCTAAGGAGTCTTGTATGCTAACCAAAACAAAAAAAGCGCCTGCTAACCCGCTCGTTAAACGCAGATCACCGGAAGAACGGGCTAAAGCAATTGCCGACGGCTTGAGTGTCAGTCCCATCGCCAATAACTCAACGACTTACCAAGCGATGACCGCAACCCATTATCCCAGTCAAGATGAGTACATTACGGTGACGCTGGATAAGCTGCGGCCATATGAACACAATCCACGTAAAACGCGCAATCCTAATTTTGATATGATCAAAGAATCAATTCGCCGGCGTGGACTTGATCATAAACCCAATATTACACGCCGCCCCGGCGAAGCCTTTTATATTATTGCCGACGGCGGTAACACTCGTATCCAGGCATTAAAAGAGTTGTTTACCGAAACCCAAGATCAACGCTTCTGGTCTATCAGCTGCCACTATAAACCGTGGAAAGGAGAAACTGCTGACAGTGTCGAAGCAGAGTTGGACTTGTTGATCGGGCATTTGATTGAAAATGATACCCGTGCTGATCTGAGTTTTATTGAGAAAGCATTGGGGATTCAACAGGCCAAAACATACTATGAACAGAAATTGTCTCAATCTCTATCATCACGCGAGCTATCTAATCAATTGGAAAATGATGGATATATTATATCTAAAACATTAATTTCAAAAATGGAGCAATGTGTTGAATATCTGTACCCCTTTATTCCTACAGTACTGCTTAATGGACTCGGACACACCCAGATCGATAAATTGTTGGCTATACGCAACAATTCATTAGATGTGTGGCAGCAATATCAATTTGAAACGGATACTGATTTCAACACAATTTGGGGTAAGAGCTTAACCGCTTGTAATGAAGATAATCCATTTCAGGCTAAAACGTTCCAAGATCAACTGATTTCATTGATGGTCGATACATTGGGGGATAGCGTTAGCTATGAGGCGCTTTTTCTTGAAATCGATCTCGGCGAGCAAAAGTTCCGGAAGTTGGCAGAAAAGCAACAGGAAATTGCCGATAAAGTTGAACATAGCCAAACCAACCAAGAACGGTTTCAGCAAACCAATACCGACTTATCAAAGCCGTCTCGTGCGGAGTCAATTAAAACCGATATCCCCACCTTTATTCCAGCATCACAAGCCTTGGACGAGAATCCTTCGGATATTCCGGTCTCCGTTGTCGTGTCCCCCATGTCCTTTATGCTTCAAGATACTGAAGATACCGACAATACCGATGATCTATCTTCCGACAGTCTTTCCGATTTCACATCACCTACTGCTACTGAAAGCCCACTTTCTAATTTAGGGCAAGATTTCTTCCAAAATTTTGGGATTGCGCCAGGCATGAGCGTGCAGGAGCAACGGGAAAATCAAGCAAAAGCGAATGGCTTAACCTTTGCTTGTACCGGTCGCCAACCAGTTGCCGATATCTGGCAAGTGTTTCCGGCACGCAAGCATAAAGCCGAAGCCTATTCACTGGCGCTTGATATTGCTGAAAGCATGGCGTTGGAGGAGTTGGTTGAGCACGTTGTCAAATCCCCGGTCGATTATAGCTATCGTATGCGTCCGCTCGATGCCGAGCTAGATGACAATGCGCAAGCTATCTATGATCTGTTAGATATGCTGCAAACCGACGATCTCAATGCCAATGACGGTAGCACCTTGCTAAGCAGTGAATTATTACTTGTGCTAGATGATATCACCCTGGTTAAAGTATTTCGTTTGATTCGTGTTGTGCGGTATCTGCGCCAACATCAAGGAGGCTAATATGCAAAATAATAACTCATTGAACCAAGCCATTCTCACCCAAATTTTAAATAACTTGCGTGAAGGCAATATCAAACCCTGTTTACGTTTGGGCTTTTCCGAAGATGAACTAAAAGAGATCAACCAACTCAGTTTTGATGAGATCTACGATATGACGCATACTCACGTCCCTTTTGCGACAGTCACCATCAATCATGAAGTCTTTTGGAAAATGGTCACACTTGCTCGAGTAAACAGCGAAGAAAGACGCATCATCGATCGCGCACTAATGCTCGGAGCATCGATTCAGATGCTGAACAGTTACTTTGGGCTAACGACATCAGAGGTCTCTTCTCGGCGGCATCTACTTGGTAAAGAAGAACCGATGGGGAGAAAGCCGGTGGCTTCCGAAGAACAACAAGAGGCGGCATGGCACTTATGGCAAATCCATAAAAATCCATTGGATGATCATAATACGCTTGCCGGATTAGAGGCTTTAATGCTGATTGCGGAAGAAACCGATATCAACTTAACCGAGGTCTGGAAATTGGTTACGTCGTGGCAAAAAAAGTAGCTTAAAAAATCGCCTGAAAACCGGCATGGGCATGTTTTCGGGCGAAACTCTACATCATTTGAAAATACCGACTTCCAGATCAGTTGGTTTGCAGTATAAATAAAAAATACCGTTCTGTGGTCTGAAATCTAGATAACAGTTCAGGAGAAAAAATATGGCAAAAGAACATCCGGCTATTGATAGTAGAAAAATAATGGAACATGGTTTGCTGTTTTTTGGTAATCAGCATGAAACCGTGCCGGTACGCTTATTGTACGATCCTTACCTTACCTCGAGGGCAAAATTTGCTTGGTTGTTAATTAAGCACCGAGCAAAAGAGTTTCAAGGCGGCCTATTTCCCAGTTATGAAATGCTGGGGCAGCTGCTTTCTGACCGCACTTACAATAATGCTATTTTATCGCGGAAGCTGATTACACAAACACTCATCATTCTTAGGCTCACACGTTGGCTGACGTTATGTGAAACGGTACGCAATCACCGCGGGCAGGTTGTCGGCAATGTGTATCTATTACATGACGAACCTATGCCAATTTTAGATACCATTCAGTTTAATGATGATTATTTGCAGTTACTAGAAAAATCTGCAAAGCATAATGATCCGGTTATCAAGGGCGTGGCGACCGATATTATTGAAAATTTAATTTCGAATAAAGCACAGTGGCATTATCTCTCGCATGTTGATTGGATGAAAGCACGTTATCACGCCTATAAAACTCGTACAACTGACCCCCTTTTACCATTGTCTGCACAGCAACAATATTTAGAAAATATTCAAGAGCAGCTACTGAGTTCCGATACGGAACTCAGTCAGACATCACAAAATTCACTGAGTTCCAATATGGAACTCAGTCAAAAAATGAACAATTTACAGAGTTCCAATATGGAACTTAGTGATAAGTCATTGATTTCAGGCTTAGTTCCATATGGGAACTCAGGTACTGAGTACAGTACTAGTACTGTATATATAAATAAGTACTGTACAGGAGATAGCCAGGAACTTAATTGGCCATCAGAAATCAGATTATCGGATTTTGAAAAAACCATTGCTGCCAAAAATATGAAAGGGTTAGATCTGGGACTCTGTAAAGCGATCCTGTTTGAAGCACAACAGCGCATTATCAAAAACGAGGTCAAGAAGCCTCAAAGCTATCTCTATCGTTTGATTCAGCGTGCGCAAGAAGGTCAATTTAAGCCTTACTTACTAGAGCATTTATTGGAGCAGCAATTACCTAAGCGTGAACAAGTACCATCTAAAATACATGCTGCGGAAGATTATCTGCACCAAAATCAGCCTCGTGAAGCTCAACCTAAGAGGCAAATTGATTCCCAGCAACGCGTCGATCAAATGCGTGATTTTAGAACAAGGCTACTAAACCGATAATGCGATTGAAAAATAAGCAGTGTAGAGGGACTCTACAGTGTGCAAAAAATAAGCAGCGTCCAGGGGCTGGACAGTGTGCAAAAAATAAGCAGCGTCCAGGGACTGGACAGTGTGCAAAAAATAAGCAGCGTCCAGGGGCTGGACAGTGTGCAAAAAATGTACTTTAAGGAGATGATATGCCAAAAGTGAAAATGAGCTTCAGTATTGAAGTTGATGATGAAATATTAGTCGAGCATTCGATTGAGTATCAGCGTCTGTACAACAAACCTCGCTTATCATTAGAGCAGGATCTAGCCACTAATACGATCAATCGAATGAATGAAATATCTTCCAGTACAACAATAAATGATAAAAATTGGAAATGTTTATTTAGTCCTCGTTGCTACGCTTCAGAGATTCCCGATAAATAGTTTCTGCCAAATTAAATAATTCAAAAGCATACTGGTATTCTCTCAGTTTATTATCGGGATCCTGATCATCTGAGTACATTAATTTAATTTTTTCTTTATCAATCAAATGAGTAGCTAAAAATAATGCGTCTTTAAAAGTGATTGTGTAATTAATCTTCATTTAAATATACCTATATTGGTGAGTGGAATCTCCAATATACCACGGTGAGCCTCCGTGGATAAATAACAGGCTCAATTTGAATTAATACACAAATGATACACAAATTGGGAGAGAATATGTCAAAAGTGAAAATGAGTTTCAGTATTGAAGTTGATGACAATATCCTTATTAAGCACAGTATTGAACAAGAGCAAGTTACCTCTTTTCATAAAGACAGAGAATTTGCAGAAGAAGTGATTAATAAGCTAAATACGTTTTACACCGGACTCAATATTTACCATCAAGACTGGGAGGATTTAAAACGTTCAAAAAAAATGTATCAAGAACATTTACAACAAAAACAAGAAAACGAAATTGTGTAATCAATCTTGATATAACCTCCTATATTGATTACCTAAAATATATCCATTACCTATATGAATCAGCAAAAACAAATTTAACAACAAACAACGAGGTATACACTATGACAGACACTCAACAACAACTCGGCCCATTGCGCAGTGAAATTACCTTCACTGTCCATACCCAATACGCATCCCGCCTCTGGCAAGGACGCAGTGTAATCAAAAACGATGAGGGTAATATTACCCGGTCATCAATTTTGAGTATGCCAAATTGCCTAGCGCTCATTACCCAAATACAACGTGATGCCGCACAGGACGATCCCTATGCCGACGATTACTTGATTAAATTTGAAGAAAAAGTTCTGAATCATCGGCAAGAAATGCAAGAACTCACCAAACGGCTAGTAAGCATCTATGTCGATTTAGTACCGGAAAATATCCAGATTGAACGCTGCGCTAATATTTCACCTATCTCCTACCCTATTTTTGTCAATTCACAACTCGGCTATCTACTGCTGTATCTGTTGGCTGACTTTGATACCCTCGCCCGTTCTACCATGACTGCGGCCCATATTGCACTGATGACCCGTGAAGAAGCAAAAGAATGGCTAGAGGAAGGCGCAAAGCTGATCCGCAAATGTTTTGGCGTGGTCGAAACCTACAAACATTCCGGTATCACCCGACAAGATGCCGCTGAAAATAACGCACGCTATCAAAGTGCGGTCGCCCGCATGGGCTATACCCTTCCGCCTGCGATCCTATCCGGTGGACAACGCGCCAATTTCGCACCCTATATCCGCAAACCAAGTGTTGCTGAAGCTGATATTGAAAACGATATTGTCAATCAAGTCGAAACTCAAATAAGCACAGCCGCTGTCATAGATGAATAAACAAAAAACTATAGAGAGGCAATATGACGAGCTTTATCCCGGCTGATATGTATAAGAATATCGCTAAAAATACGGCGCTGAATGGGGCGCTGAAGCAGTTATTTAGTGAATTCGATACTATCGGTGATTATCAATTGCTCACCGAGCAAATTTACTCGATTCGGCAGTTACTGAATGCGTATCAAGATGACATCATCAAACAATTTCGTATGAGTGATTTCAGTCTGTTGCCGATCTACCTGATTAAGGATAAAGCCTCTTCATCCGGCGGAACGTTTTTGCGCTGGCGCAGTGCATTAAATGGAGCTACCGGAGATAGTGTATGGACAACGATTGTCGCAGACGATCAACAATCGGCTGAAATTCGTCAGTTGCTCGCCGCAGCCGAAAAAAATCGGATTTTGATCAATATGCAGGTATCGGTTCTAAATTTTATGCTGCGGCAATTGAACGATTGTACAAAAAAGGTGAAGTCCGTCGATGAAACACTACATTCTTCTCTGTTTGTAACCCCTGAAAAACCTCGTTTGTAATCCCTGAAAAAGCCTATTTGTAATCGTCTCACTAAAAGGCCTTTTAAAGGTAAGGGAGCAGGCTCCCTTACCTTAACGAAAAAGGGATCCCTTACTCCTTTAAATTAACGTTACCGAATCCATAATCAGTTTAGTAGCGATTTTTAATCCTGACTGGTGAATAATCACAACATCATTTTTCTAAGAGGAGTTTTTTATGGCAGGAGTCAATAAAGTCACAATTTTAGGAAACCTCGGTGCAGCCCCAGAAATCCGTTCAATGCCAAACGGCGATATGACTGCAACGCTTAGTGTTGCAACCAGCCGTGTTTGGAAAGACAAAACAACCGGGGAACCCAAAGAACTGACGGAATGGCATAGAATCGTTCTGTACCGTCGATTAGCTGAGCTTGCTAAAGATTATCTGCATAAAGGCAGCAAAGTCTATATTGACGGTTACCTACGCACTCAAAAATGGACTGATGATAACGGTATCCAACGCTGGACTACACAAATTATCGCTGAAAACTTGCAATTACTCGATCCAAAAGCAGCCAATACAAAACCGGCAGAGCAACCTGAACCACCTGCTGATTTTAATGATGGTGAAATTCCGTTTTGATTTGATTTTGGGACTGCATGACCACACCACACTAGCCCTACGTTTGGTCGGCGTAGTTAAAAATAAGCGACCAAGTTATCATTTTTTAGGAGTATGTTATGAATAAAAAAATCCTTTTAATCATGTCTGTATTTACGCTCAGCATAACCGGTTGTGCCGAAATGACCGCACTTAACAACCAAGTTGGACAATGGGCGGGGCAAATTAATCAGGGATTAAGCCAAAATGGGATAACAACTGCCGAACAAGAAAAAAGCGGTGAGTTTCAAGTAAGAGGTAATGTTGATGATGTTTTTTTAAAAGTCAGACGTGAATTTGGCTTCCAACCCATTTCCGCACAACATACCGGCATTATGAAAAATGGTTATGATTACAACAAAGTCTATCAAGCCATTCCGGGTAATTTCTATCAAGTCTCAGGTTCTTTTGGCGATTCAAACTACTTGGAAGTAACAATTGAACGCTTAGGTAAAAACCAAGTCAATATCCAATGGGAAGCCTCCGGAACTGAGCGTTGGTTACAATCAGCAAAAGAACGGTTAATTCGTTCAACAAAATAGTAATGATATGGTTATTCTCCTTAGTATTTTCCCGGCTTACGCCGGGATTTTTTTATCCAAGTCTGATAAATAATTTCTTATATCTTATTTTTATAGTTTCTATAATCTAACAAATAATAATTCAATTTAGCAAGAAAATAATATATACAATAAGGAGACGATATGCCAACAAAGTATATCAATGAAAATGCATGGAAAAAAATTGAAGAATTAACGCTATCTACAATTATTCAAACAAAATTTATGCTTAAAGAAACTGAAATTTTACAAGTTGTAATAGAGAAAGGATTGCAACAATTATCTGATGATGATTTATTGCAGTATGTTAATGAGAATAAAAAGAGGTAAACCATGCGGTATATCATCAGTAAAGAGCAAGTGCCTGAGAAATGAGATAGCAGATATTACTTAGCGTGTTTGCATTATTGTAATGGTAGAAATCAACCACCAATTGAGTATTTAATGTATTGTAATTTAGTGAAAGAAATGCCCAGTGCAAGAGTGAAGATTCGAGTCTTTGGATACCGCTGGACTAGTACCGATAGCGAAAAAATACGCTATGTTGATGGCTGTCGCTTAATTTTAGCAAACAATGTGAGAGGATGAAAAATGAGAATGGATGAAATTCCTTTGAGCTGGATAGTCACTGTTTTATTTGGTTCACTTATTCTTTTATTTGTTTTAGAAATTTACTCTGAAGTAGATAAAAAAACAGAAAGTGATAAAAAAATAGAATATAACATAGAGTGCTATTCTAACGGAAATATGTTTATGAGTGATGTTGGTAGCCAATTAGTCAGGGAAGGCAATACTTATACCTATGTTTCAGTAAAAACCAATAAGAAAATTATTATCCCTCAAAAAAATTGCATTCTTTCTTGTGAAAACGATTATAAATAACTAAAATTTTGGAGGAGAAAATTTTATTACATCGAACCTGATTTTATTTTTAACGATGGTGAAATTGTGAGGAAAGATAATATTTTTGAAGTTGTTGATATTATGGAAACTAATATTTGTGGGTTTTTACCATCCAACTTAAAAGTATTTAGAGATTAAAGAGTTTTAATAAGGATTAAAAATGCAAGATCAAAAAATCACGGATTTTCCTTTTTACCTTAGAATGCTTGCATATGAATATCGGGTAACCTATGCCGATTTGCACCCGATAATGCTTGAAAAAGGCTATATTCGTATTTATCAAGGTAAAGCCTACGGTTGGTGTGCGGAAATGTGCGAAGCCCACACAGAACGCCCTTTTACGTTATTAGTAGGGATTAATGGAGAAATTTACGAAGCTACGGGTGGAAGTGACCAAAAAGGAGCGAAAACGTGGCAATTAATTCAGGAGAAAAATAACGAAAATGACAAACAAATTGATGAACTTTATTATTCTATAAGGAATAAAATTAGCCATAAGATTTTTAATGGCTAAAACATATGGTGTGTTATATGGCAAGAAATTTCACCAAAACTGAATGCGGTATTGAATTACAATGCTCTTGCTGCAAAGAGTATTATCCCGCAGATCTTGAATTTTTCTATAAAGAGAAAAAAAGCAAATGGGGATTACATTCTTGGTGTAAAGCATGCTATGAATCAAATCCTAAACAAATTGCGAAAAGACAACGTTGGAAATCTACAATGAAGTCTAAAAAAGCTGTAATTGCGAATCAAGCGGATAGCCGGAAAATAGGATAAAAGCTGTTTAGTATGCGTCTCTTGTACAAAAAAGATTTCTAGCGATGAGGTTTATTGATTACTCAATTCTGTTATGCATTATAGTGGGATATAGCCTATTATTTAAACTTGGCACTATTTTGCATATTAACTATTTTTATATTATTGTACCCTTAAGTATTTCTATAATCGTTGCTATACAAGCTAAATTTAAAAACCTCAATCATCTGACTGATTATATTTTAATAACCGGTCTGATTTTTGCATTCTTTAATATGGTTGCAAAAATCATATTTAACTTAGCATTAAATTATTATCAAGGGTGAAAACAACTGTTTTAACCAGCCTTTCCTTTATCAACTTAAGGAATTAAAAATGAAAGACTTACTATTTAATACAAACATCGCCACAGGTGATATCATTCTAAATCCTAAATATCGAAATAAACTCGAACAACTCGTAACCGTTATAATTACGGTATTAAAAGTAGATAGCGGCACATCTATCCAATTAAATCATTGGTCATATCGAGTTTCTCCTGAATGTGTGGCGCATTCACTTGAGTTTGGTAATAATTGCAATGAAAACACCTATATCTTAACGCTGACCGAATCAAAATATATCTCGTTTAATGAGTTCTCTTTTATTTCCACAGAAGGTGAAATTTACCTATATGATTCGGTTGATGTAAATGGCATCATCCATTTCTTCAACACCTTTCTCAAAGAAAGAAAAATCAAGTTTGAGTGTATTTTTTTAAATCGCTGTAATTTACAATGTGAATCATATTAAGGTCATCTATTTCAAAAAGATAAATATCCATATCTCTATTATGTTTATCTTTTATTGTTTTCAAAGATAAATCTTGTATTTTAGGAATGAAGTAAATCTTAAAAAATTTCTCAGGATATGGATTTTTATCTATCTGAGCACGCAACATTCTTCTGTATCTATATTGATTAAAGATACTTTTATTGATTGTTACATATATAGGAGTTTCTTTATCCATATCAGCATTTTTAAATCCTTTGCGAAAAATAAAATAAAATGCCGAGTCTGTTTCTTTAAGTTTTACATTCCCTATGCAAACACAAAACAAATGTTGTGATATTGCCACTTCAGTTCTTCTGAAAAATTGGTGTAGATGAGATATGGATGTACCAGGAACTTTAAGAGGAAGTTCCCACCAAATATCGGTTTTACCAAACTGAAGCCGCGCATTAAGATAGTATTCAATTAATCTGGCAAGCATGCCGGTTTTAACAATTTTGGGGAAATTATTTAACGTTATTGATTTTTGTATTGTATTTTTTGAGACAGCGATTGTTTCGGCAGAATGTGTTTTCCTATCCGACTTTTGGGTGATAGTATCATCATCTTCTCTTGGTGAGATATGAAATTCATCAATGTAATCGTGGAGTTTAGCTCTTGATTTTCTTACTTTAAATTCTTTATCAGACTCATTTTGATATTTTTTTATTTTATGAGTCAGCCATTCACAATCAGAACAATGCGGATTATTATTTTTCCCTGAATATTTGTAGTAAGGAGACACCTTATGTTCTTCCGGTAATTCTTTATAACATGCTCCAGTTATTTTTACTCCCGCCGTTCTACATGATTCCGTGGAACATAGAAAATGATATTCGGCATGCTTTCTTGGCGTATTTTGGCTAAGGAATTCATATCTCGCCTCAACAATCGATACAACACGTCCAAGTTCAATACAATATGCTTCTTGAATAGACATAAAATTCACCAAGTTCTAAAAATAATTTATTGTTGTTTATTGATTCTACAAACCTATTATAAACCTGTCAAATAACAGGATTTTGATTAATAAAAGGGAATGTATGGATATTCAAGATGCAGCTGTAATGGTTGGAATTGGCATTAGACTGAAAATCGAACGTAAACGATTGCAGTTGAGACAGATAGATGTTGCGCGGTTAGCAGGTGTATCTGCTCGAACACAATGTAAGTACGAATTCGGGCAGCAGGAGATTCGGGCTAAATATTTGGTCAAATTAGCTGGTTTGGGCTTTGATGTTCATTACCTGATCACCGGTATTCCTCATCAAGTGTTGATGCAGAAAAAAGAACATCAGTTGCTGGCAAAGTATCGAGAAAGCACGGAGGAGCTTCGCCAATTTCTAGATGCAGGTCTTGGACTAGGAGATGAGGCATGAAACTCTTTCTTTGTGAAAAACCGAGTCAAGCACAAGATATTGGTCGCTGTTTAGGTGCAACCAAACGTGGTGAGGGTTTTATCAGTACCCATGATGGCAGTGTTGTCGTCACTTGGGCTGTCGGACATCTCGTTGGCATGGCGTCTCCGGAAGCCTATGGTGAGCAATACCAACGCTGGGAATTAGATACCCTGCCGATTTTACCAACCCAATGGCAATTAGTTAAAAATCCCAAAACAACAAAACAATTGAACGTTATCAAAATCCTACTCAAAAAGGCACAACTTGTGGTAGTTGCCACCGATGCCGATAGAGAAGGTGAAGTCATAGCACGAGAACTGTTAGACTTATTTGTCTATCGTGGTCCAGTACAACGATTATGGCTTTCCGCTCTTGACGAAGCCAGTGTACGCAAAGCCCTGCAACAACTCCGCCCCGGTGAACACACCGTACCGCTCTATCATGCTGGTCTTGCACGCGCCCGTGCGGATTGGTTGGTCGGCATGAATTTAACCCGTCTCGTCACCGTTTTATCGCGCATGAAAGGTTATCAATCCGTCATGAATGTCGGACGTGTTCAAAGTCCGACTCTCGCACTGGTTGTAAATCGTGACCGTGAAATTGCGAATTTTATCCCTAAGCCTTATTTTACGTTATCTACCTCACTACAAAATCAACAGCAGCAAATGTTCAATGCAGCTTGGGTTGCGCCAGTGGATTATTGTGATGAAGATGGACGTTGTTTATCGGAGAGCCTTGTTCAACAGGCTGCTGCTGATATTGAACGTATCGGTAAGGCAACCGTCGTTGAAGTGGAAACCAAACGGGAGAAAAAATCACCACCATTGGCGTTCGGTTTGAGTTCATTGCAAGTCGCCTGTGGTAAACATTGGGGAATGGGTGCGCAAGAAGTGCTGGATATTGCCCAATCCTTGTATGAAACGCACAAAGCAACGACCTATCCTCGCACCGACTGCGAGTATTTGCCTGAATCGATGTTTGCCGAAGTCAAAACTGTGTTGCAGCGACTATACGATGCCGATCATTCACTCGGTGCAGTGATCAAATCCCTCAATTTGACACAAAAATCTCGGATTTGGAATGATAGCAAAATCACTGCGCACCACGGTATTATCCCAACGACCGGAAAAATCGATATCAGTAAAATGTCGGACAAAGAGCTGAAAGTCTACGATTTAATTCGCCGTCATTATCTGGCGCAGTTTTTACCGCACTTTGAAGTGGATAAAACCGTAGCACAACTGCATGTCGGTCAGCATTATCTTATTGCCGCAGGCAAAGTCGTAGTGGTGTCAGGTTGGCAAGCGTTATTCGCTCGACAACCCACTTCGGAGGCAGAAAGTGCGGAACAGGGGCTGCCGCAGCTGAAGAAAAATGAGATTTGTACGATTTTAGATATCAGTGCAAAATCACTGAAAACCACGCCACCAAAACACTATACTGAAGCCGATTTAATTAGTGCGATGAAAAATGCGGCGCGCTTTGTACAAGATGAACGCTTGAAAAAACAACTGCGCGAAACAGAAGGACTCGGTACTGAAGCAACACGCGCTGGGATTATCAGTAACCTAGTAACCAAAGGGTTTTGTGAGATCAAACAGAAAAAATACATGGTTGCTACCGAGTCTGGGCATGCCTTGGTTGATAGTTTGCCGGCAATCATCAAAGATCCCGGCATGACCGCACTTTGGGAGCAGGCCTTGAATCAAATTGCCGAGGGTAAACTCAGCCTGTCTGATTTTATGACAAAACAAGCCCAATTTATTCAACAGCTAGTAAACAGCATTCGACAAAGTGGTGTCAACCTCTCCGGTATTCAAACAAAAAAATGTCCGGAGTGCAGTAAAATCATGCGTAAAATTAACCACGAAAAAGGGAGTTTCTGGGGATGTAGTGGCTACCCTGATTGCAAACATACCGAATCTGCGGCAGCCAAAAAAGGAGCGGGTTCTCGTCGTAAACAAGAAAATCCATCAACCAATATTTCACAGCAATTAGCTAATCTTCAAAGAAAGATTGATCGCTAAGCGTTCATCATCGACAGGGCAAGATCGCACTTTTCCTCAAAATATGATCTAATAAGCCTTTAATACGTTAAAATACAAGGTAACGTCATGGACTTATTCCGCTTTTTCGGTCAATTGGAAGACCCGCGTAAAGATATCAACCAAAAATATCCTTTTCTTGAAATCATTTTTCTGACCATGAGCGCCGTCATTTCCGGTGCGGAAGGTTGGACGGACATTAAACGGTTCGGGGAATATCATTTGGCGTGGTTGCGTCAATATTTACCTTTTGAGCGCGGCATCCCGGTCGATGATACCATTGCGCGTATC
>NZ_FWWV01000065.1 GCF_900176075.1 Pasteurella testudinis DSM 23072 | reverse complement strand
AAACCGATTTGTTCTTTAAAAATTTGGACACAAGCTAAAAACTGAAGAGAACTCAAGCGTTCGGAAGGACGTAAGAGCTGAGTATTCGACAACTCGAGCAATCGAGCATCGAATGAAGGGCTTGTTTGGTGAGAAAAGGCACTGAGCAGGTCAGCGTAGGGAAACTTACGCACGCGTCAATTGAAAGCGGCTTTGGGAATGGAAACCAAACGAAAGTGCGGGATAAAAATTCTTGAGGTTGTATGGTTAAGTGACGAAGCGTGCAGGGTGGATGCCTAGGCAGTCAGAGGCGAAGAAGGACGTGCTAATCTGCGAAAAGCGTGGAGGAGTTGATAAGAAGCGTTATTACTCCACGATATCCGAATGGGGAAACCCAGTAGATGAAGAATCTACTATTGTTAACTGAATCCATAGGTTAACAAGGCGAACCGGGAGAACTGAAACATCTCAGTACCCCGAGGAAAAGAAATCAACCGAGATTCTGTAAGTAGCGGCGAGCGAACGCGGAAGAGCCGTTAGTGATAGTAAGTGTGTTAGGAGAATGTGTTGGGAAGCACAATCGCAGAGGGTGATAATCCCGTATCCGAAGGCGCATTTATGGTACTAAGCTAACACGAAGTAGGGCGGGACACGAGAAATCCTGTTTGAAGATGGGGGGACCATCCTCCAAGGCTAAATACTCCTGACTGACCGATAGTGAACCAGTACCGTGAGGGAAAGGCGAAAAGAACCCTGGTGAAGGGAGTGAAATAGAACCTGAAACCCTGTACGTACAAGCAGTGGGAGCCCTATCACTAAGCAAAGTGATGGAATAGCGCACTGAGTCTTTTGTTTAAAGAGCGGTTGACGGAACGTAGTGACGTCAAACCCCAAAAAATAAACAGAGGGTGCTTAGTGATAGGGTGACTGCGTACCTTTTGTATAATGGGTCAGCGACTTATATTATGTAGCGAGGTTAACCGAATAGGGGAGCCGAAGGGAAACCGAGTCTTAACTGGGCGAATAGTTGCATGATATAGACCCGAAACCCGGTGATCTAGCCATGGGCAGGTTGAAGGTTGGGTAACACTAACTGGAGGACCGAACCGACTACTGTTGAAAAAGTAGCGGATGACTTGTGGCTGGGGG
>NZ_FWWV01000010.1 GCF_900176075.1 Pasteurella testudinis DSM 23072 | reverse complement strand
GATTGGCGTATTCAATGGCGTTGAGCTTGTCTTGCAATGTATATTTTTGCGTAATATGCAACACGGCCAGACCATTTAAGCCGGAATGCCTGTATTGTAAAACCCATCGGCGGATACAGCTTTCCGGTGTTTGAAAAACGCGTGATGTGTTACTGATAGATTGGGGCTGTTGAAGGTAATATTCAACGACGTGTTGTTTAAATGCTTGGGTATATTTAGTCATAAAAATCTGCACCTTAGTTCGTTGGTTTTGGAGTCCAACTTTTGGGGTGCAGATCAGTGACCGCACTTTTCAATATAAAACAGTAACTTAATCTTAGACTTAATTATGCTTGCTGTGCATTCATAATTTCGTCGAAAGAGGCGGCTTTATCAGTCACTTGCGCTTTCGCCAACACCGCGTCAACAGCCTGCTCTTCCAACACCACGTTACGCAAGTTGTTCATTAATTCTTTATTATTGCGGTAATATTCGATCACTTCCGCCGGTTGTTCGTAAGCGGCAGCGATATCTTCGATCATCGCATTCACGCGCGCTTCGTCCACTTTCAATTCGTTCGAAGCAATCACTTCGGCGAACAACAAACCGACTTGCACGCGACGACGGGCTTGCTCTTCAAAAATTTCACGCGGCAATTGGAAATCTTTCGGCGCTTGACCACCGAAACGTTGCACCGCTTGTTGTTGCAACACGTCGATTTCTTGATCCACTGCCGCAGCCGGTACGTCAATGCTGTTGTTTGCCAACAAACCGTCAATCACTTGGTTTTTAACACGGCTGGTCAAGGCGTTTTTCAATTCACGCTGCATATTTTTGCTGATTTCGGCACGCAGATCGGCAACGGTTTTGTTTTTAGGACCGAATTTTTGTACGAATTCTTCGGTCACTTCCGGCAATTCCATCTCTTCCACTTTTTTCAGGTTGATCTCAAATTTCGCCGCTTTGCCTTTCAGGTTTTCCGCATGGTAATCTTCCGGGAAGGTCACATCAATGCTGAAGCTTTCACCGGCTTTGTGACCGACGATACCGTCTTCAAAGCCCGGAATCATACGCCCTTGTCCCATCAACAATACGAAATCCGCCGCTTTGCCGCCTTCAAAGGCTTCGCCGTCAACCGAGCCGTCAAAATCGATAGTAACACGATCATCGGCTTTGGCTGCGACCGCACTCTCTTTCCAAGTGGCCTGTTGTTTGCGCAACACGTCGATCATTTTATCAATGTCGGCTTCGCTGATTTCCACAACCGGTTTTTCAATTTGGATCGCTTCCAAACCTTGCAATTGTACTTCCGGATACACTTCGAAAGTCGCGCTGAATTTAAAATCCTGACCTAATTCATATTGTTCAGGGGTAAATGTCGGACGACCGGCAAAGTTGATTTTATCCTGCATAACGGCTTCAAAGAAGTTGCGTTGCATTGCATCGCTCAACACGTCTTGACGAACCGAAGCGCCGAAACGTTTTTCAACGATTGCTGGCGGAATTTTACCTTTACGGAAACCGTCGATACGGGCGTTTTTAGCGACGTTTTTTAATTCTTCACGAACATTTTGTTCGATGGTGGCAGCCGGAACCGTAATGGTGATACGGCGCTCAAGACCTTGGGTAGTTTCTACGGAAAATTGCATTTTTTACCTCAAAAAAATCAGATATTCTCGGCGTTACTCCCTGCGGAACAACCAACACCGAACTTAAAAATAGACACGGGATTATAACCAGTCAAACGCCATCAGTCGAGTTATAAGCGCATAAAACGGGATAATTGATGATTTTTTAAACCGCACTTTGTCTGCTTACCGGAAAATATACAGGGGAAGTGCGGTTTAAAACTCATTAAAAAACCCGATTTGTTGCCAAATCGGGTTTAAATCCGCAAAAATTACAGCCCTTTCGGAATCCGGATTTTTTGTCCCGGGAAAATTTTATCCGCGTCTTTGATCACTTCTTTATTAGCTTCAACGATCTTGGTGTATTTCGCGCCGTTGCCGTAGGCTTTTTCTGCGATCTTCCACAAGGTATCGCCTTTTTCGATCACATAAAACTCGTCTTCTGAAGCCAAAGCCTCGCCGCTGGCAATCGTTACCCCTTCCGCTTCTACTTTGGTAATACCCGAAATATTACCGGCCATCAAGATTGCTTTTTCCAGTGCGGAAGCGTCTTTGGCGGTTCCTTCGATTTTGGCTACTCCGTTTTCAACCGTGACCGCGACATTTTCCACGCCCGGATTGTCTTCGCTGATATGTTGCGTCACCGCACTTGAGGCTTCTTCTTCCTTGCCGAAAATTTTCTTACCGATGTTACCAACAAAATCAAATAATCCCATGTTATATCCTTACTAGGTTGTTGATGAATCTTAACGGCTTGCCAAAGTTATCGGTTGTACCGGCCAACTTCGGGAGCCAAACAAATGCCAGTGCTATTATCCTATCAGTTTTAACGTAAAGTAAAGAAAATTAAACCGAAAACGGATATTGAATCGCCGGATGCGATTGATAACCGACCACCTTGAAATCGTCCATCGTGACCCAGCTTTCCAAATCTTGCAGGGTTTTTATCTCAGGGTTAATTTCCAAGTGCGGTAGCGGCAACGGTTCCCGCTGCAATTGCACGGTTTTCATCAGTTCCAGTTGATCTTCATAAATATGCGCATTGACGATTTTGTGATACGCCTGTCCGGCTTTTTTGCCGGTAATCTGCGCCATTAATGCCAAAAAGGTATACACCTGAATCTGGTTGAAGTTCAGACCCAGCGGCACATCGCACGAACGCTGATAGCTGGTCAAATACAGCGTATCGCCGAGCAGTGAAAAGGTATGGGTGTGCATGCAAGGGCGCAGGCAACCCAATTCGATTTCACCCGGATTATAAAACGTGATGATCTCGCCGCGATCGTCAATGCCGTTGGATAAATTATCCACCACTTTGCGCACTTGATCCAAATGCGAGCCGTCCGCTTTGCGCCAGCTTCTGCCCTGCACGCCGTAAACCCGTCCCATGTCGTCCGCGCCTTTGCGATGCGGATTGTTCAGCCACGCCTGATTGTCATTGGCGTTGGCGTCCCAAGTTTTGGTGCCTAACTTTCTGAAATCCGCCGCATTGTCATAACCGCGAATATAGCCTAAAAATTCGGCAATCGCCGCTTTCCAATAGCTTTTACGGGTCGTAATCAACGGAAATTGGTTGTTGGCGACATCATAAGTCAAATCGGCATCGATTACGGTTAAACAGCGTTTGCCGGTTCTTTCGTTGCCGATCCAAACACCGTGATCGACGATCCGCTGACACAAATCCAGATATTGACGCATAGTAAACTCCTTTCAGACCTATTCAAACCGCACTTTGCTTTTTACTTTGGCGTGCATACGCCCAAAGCACAATCGCCAAACCGATTAAAATCATCGGCGTGGATAAAATTTGCCCCATCGAAATCTGTTGTCCGAGAAACAAGCCCAAATGTTCGTCCGGCTCGCGGAAAAATTCGACGATAAAGCGGAACAAACCGTAGAAAAACAGGAACAGTCCTGCCACCGAACCTGCCGGACGCGGCTTTTTGATAAACCAGTTTAAAATCAGGAACAGCACCAAGCCCTCTAAAAAAGCCTCGTACAATTGCGACGGGTGGCGCGGCAAGTAGCCGCCGGACGGAAACAATACCGCCCAAGAGACATCGGTCACTCTACCCCACAGTTCGTCATTGATAAAATTACCGATCCGTCCTGCGCCCAAGCCGAACGGAATCAATGGCGCGACAAAATCAGCGGTTTTCCAAAAAGTGCGCTGTTGCAGCTTTGCCGTGATCATCATCGACACAATCACACCGATCAAACCGCCGTGAAACGACATACCGCCTTCCCACACGCGGAACAGATAGAGCGGATCTTGCAAAAACAGATCGAAATGGTAAAACAGCACATAGCCGATCCGACCGCCTAAAAATACACCGAGAAAACCGTTAAACAATAGCGAATCGACTTGCTCGACCGTCCAGCCGCTGTTTGGTCGTCTGGCACGGCGCACCGCCAACCAACGGGCGAAAATAAAACCGATCAGGTACATCAAACCGTACCAGCGCAGACCAATCGGCCCAAGTTCAAAAATCACCGGATCGATAACCGGAAAAGTAATATAAGCATTCATAGCATTTCCTACAGACTGCCGATTAAGTGAAGAGCATTTTCAGCGCGATAATGCACAGCCAAAGCGCAAACGCTTTTTTCAAGGTCGGCACCGGCAATTTAGTGGTCATATCCGCGCCCAGTTTTGAGGTGAAAAAGGAAACGAGCGTAATCAGCAACACCGCCGGCAAATAGATATAGCCGATCGAATAAGGCGGTAGATCAGATAATCCCCAACCGCTGACGATAAAACTGATCATACCCGATAAGCCCAACAATGCGCCGCAAAATGAAGATGTGCCAATCGCTTTTTTTATTTCGATTCCCCGTGCGTTTAAAAACGGTACGATAAATGCGCCGCCGGCAATGCCGGCAAAACTGGATACGATGCCGATTAACGTGCCGCCGATAATGCCGTTTTTGGCCGTCAAAGGGCGGTTGCCGGTTTGCCGTTTGATCGACAGCACCATTTTTGCCGCCAAATACAGCACCATCACCGCAAAAACTTTACTGGTCACGCTTTTTGGCAACCGGCTGATAAACAAACCGGCGATAAACACCGAGATCATCAGTGACGGAATCAGATATTTCGCCGCCTGCCAATCAACATTGCCCAACTTGTGATGACGATGTGCCGAAGAAAAGGCGGTGATCACAATGGTGGCAAAAGAGCTGCCCAACGCCACCGTCATTGACAATGCGTCCGGCACACCGATTTTCGGCAGCAAATACACCAAAACCGGCACAATCACCAAGCCGCCGCCGATACCGAACAAGCCGGCAAGAAAACCGGCAAGTGCACCGGTCAGCAAACAACCTATCACAAATACCATCATCGGCGTTTTTCTCCCTTCTGCTGAACCGCTCTTTTATTATTGAATCTGCGTTGATAACGCTGCCCCGTTTTGCCGGTATTCGCCTTATTTGGCGTTGGATTTGGCGTTGGGGAATTTTCGTGGTTTGACGAGTCCTTGGCATGCGGACGATAATTTTTCTGCTGATGGGATTTGCCGGCCGCACTCGCCTTGTCAGGCTGCACCATGATCACCGCCGCAAACTCTTTCATGACTTTGCGGTAAACTTCGCGCTTGAACGAAATGACTTGACGCACAGGATACCAGTAGCTGACCCAGCGCCAGCCGTCAAATTCGGGATTTTTGGTTGCCTGCATATTGATATTGTTTTCATCGCTGATCAACGCCAATAAAAACCAGCGCTGTTTTTGCCCGATACAGACCGGATTGCTGTCGTTGCGAACCAAACGCTTCGGCAGCTTATAACGCAACCAGCCTTTCGAAACCGCCAAAATTTTCACATCTTGACGGCTCAAACCGACCTCTTCGTACAACTCGCGATACATTGCCTGCTCCGGCGTTTCACCGTTATTGATTCCCCCTTGGGGAAACTGCCACGAATTTTGTCCACAGCGCTTGGCCCATAATACCTGCCCCTGCTGATTGCTGATAATAATTCCAACGTTCGGCCGGTAACCATCGAAATCGATCACGGTCGATCCCCTTAACTCTTCTGAATTTCTGTAAATGGGATTGATTGTTTCATAATATCGGAAACGATACAACCACAACCGATAAAAGAGTGGTTTCGCTTGGGAACTTGCCGCCGCTAGAAAACAAAAACCCACTGCCAAAGCAACAATTATCCGATCAATTGAATACCATCTGTGGATAACTCTGTGTGTAATCTCAGGAAGAATTGTTGTCTAAAAATAACAAAGCCGAAACGATCCCTGTTGGCTCAAGGCACGCTTTCGATCTGCCGATAACTTCGACAAACGGCGAATTGATCAGCTTTTTTCTTTTTTCCGTTCCCGTGCGCAAAAAGAATTGCTCATTTCTGATCCGGATTGTGAACAAATAGGATCCAATTAAAACAAAAAAGTAACATTCACACAGCACGCTAAGTTATTCAGGTTTTCTGTGGATAAATTTGTGACTGGTTTCGGTATTATCTTTAAAAACTTGGGAAAACAATTTATAGCTTTCAATTTTATTATTATAAATCAATCAATTAAGAAATTAAAAAGTTATCCAAGGCGCTCCAGCGGAAAGCCGTTTTTGGACTGTCTGTTTTTTAAACAACACTAAAGTGCGGTACCGATCAGCTTCCATGCTTAGCGTGTGGCATGAAAAGCCATTCTGCTATACAATACCGCACTTTCCCTTTCAATCGGATCATCTATGGCAACTCCACAATCGGAATCGCAATTGTTGCAACGTGCCCGCCGGCTGGCAGGATTGCGCTTTGCCGATATTGCGGCGGAACTGGGTTTGAGCATGCCGCAAGATTTAAAACGCAACAAAGGTTGGGTTGGAATGTTGCTGGAAACCGCACTTGGAGCGGAAGCCGGCAGCAAACCGCAGCAGGATTTTTCGGCACTCGGCATTGAGCTGAAAACCATTCCGGTCAACCGGCAAGGTTATCCGTTAGAAACCACCTTTGTCAGTTTGGCGCCGCTCACTCACAACAGTGGCGTAGTGTGGCAGAATTGTCATGTGCGCTATAAACTGCAAAAAGTCCTGTGGATTCCGGTCGAGGGCGAAAGAGCGATTCCTTTGGCGGAACGCCGCGTCGGTTCGCCGATTTTATGGCAGCCCGATGCGGCGCAAGAAGCCCGTTTGGCACAAGATTGGGAAGAATTGATGGATTTAATTGTCTTGGGTGAGATTGATAAGATTAACGCCACCATTGGCGAAGTGCTGCAACTCCGTCCCAAAGGCGCCAACAGCAAAGCGCAAACGCTTGGTTATGACGCTCAGGGACAGCCGATCAGAACCTTGCCGCTCGGCTTTTACTTAAGAAAAAACTTTACTGCTGAAATTTTACAAAATTTTTGTTATACCTCAAATTTACAATACGAACTTTAGTGTATCTTACCTGTCTAATTGTAGGGTCTATTTACCTTTCATAGCCGGACTACCTTAGCAGAAAAACTTACAGGATCATAAACGGGTAATATAAGATAAATAGCCCCTCATTGCTCCATTACACAAATAATAATGAATTAAAGGAAACCATTAATGGCAAAGATATTACTTGTCGACGATGATGTCGAACTCACCGAATTGTTGGCGGAAGTATTAAAGATTGAAGGATTTGAAGTTGAGCTGGCTTGCAACGGTGAAGAAGCGTTAAAATTACTCAATTTTAGTCACGATATTATTTTATTAGATGTGATGATGCCGATATTAAACGGAATAGAAACCTTAAAACAAATCAGAAAAAGTTTTTCGACTCCAGTATTAATGTTGACAGCGCGCGGTGATGATATCGATCGCGTGTTAGGTCTTGAACTGGGCGCCGACGATTATTTGTCAAAACCATTCAATGATCGTGAATTGGTTGCCCGTATTAAAGCCATTTTACGCCGTACCCAAAATCAATCTACCGCACTTAGCGCCAATCCTAATATTGAAAAAGATGATAACAAACAGTTGGATTTCGGTGGCATCACCTTGCATCCGGGCAGACAACAGGCGTTATATCAGGATCAGGATTTGGACTTGACCGGCACCGAATTTGCCTTGTTGCAAATTTTGGTTAAAAATCCGGGGCAGATTCTGTCGCGTGAACTGCTCAGTTTGGAAATTCTGGGTAAACGCTTAACCCCGTTCGATCGGGCAATTGATATGCATATTTCCAATTTGCGTAAAAAATTACCGGAGCGCGCCGATAACCTGCCTTGGTTTAAAACCCTGCGTGGCAGAGGCTATTTATTGGTTACCGAAAAATAATGGAACAACCAACACGAAATAGAGTACTGTCCGGTACTCTATTTTTATTTCTTCGGGACGCGACTCCATGAAAACCATCAAAAGACAGCATAAAACGATGCCATGAAAATACTGCGTAAGTTTTTCCGTTTACTCAACTCGATCAATGTACAAATCTTCTTTCTCTTTTGGTTGATTTGGCTGGCTTTTTTCGTGCTGATGGGATTTGCCTTCTTTATCCCCACCATGGACGCGCGCAATTACACCGAACTCTCCAACGACGAAGTCAACTTGTATCAATTTGAAGTCATCAAGCTGACCAAAAACAATATCCTGTACGACTTGCAATATCAGAACAACACCAGCCACAACCTGCAAGACGACAGACCCAATATGATGCAGCCTTCCAGAAAGCCGGTATTGCTTGATCCGAACGATTTTAACAATATCATCGGTCAGCTGGATTACAATGAAAGCAGCCAATTATACCAGTTTGCCAACCGCTCAAATAACCCGTTATCCCCACAAAAGCGGCGGTTTTATAATCAGGATATTATCGGCCCGTTTATCTCGCCTTACCCACTCTCGGAAGAAAGCGAACCTTATCTGCTTTATTTTATTGATGTGGTTGATCCACAACGGGAATTTATCAACTTTTTCTTTGATCACCCGCTGATTATGCTGTTCTTGCTGATGGCGACCAGTACACCGCTGTTACTTGGGCTGATTTTCAGTTTAACCCAGCCAATCAAAGAGCTGCGTAGCGCCGCCAATGCGATTTCGACCGGAAACCTCAGCGTTAACCCGATTCTGGAAGAGCGTGGCTCGATGGAGCTGCGAGAAGTCGGAAAAAGTTTTAACCATATGGTCATGTCCTTGGAACATATGATCAGCTCACAGCAACGGCTGCTATTAGACGTCTCCCATGAATTGCGCACGCCGTTGACCCGTTTACAGCTTGCCGCGGCTTTGCTGCGTCGCCGCCAAGGCGAAAACGCTGAACTGCAACGCATTGAAACCGAAACCGAGCGTATGGAAAAAATGCTGAATCAGTTACTGACCCTCTCTCGTCAAAGTGCCAATGCCCATATTAATCGGGCCATTTTTCCGTTACCCCGCATTTGGGAAGAAGTGGTTGAAGATGCCAAGTTTGAAAGCAAAGAACGTCATTTTGAATTCAGCTTCTCGCAACATATTCAAAATCCGCAAAACTATTTTATCAATGGGAATGAGGATACCCTTGCCAGCGCATTGGAAAATATTATCCGCAACGCCTTTAAATATGCCAAAGGTCAAGTTCACCTAAACTGCCGCATTATCAACGACAAGCAACTGGAAATCATCGTCGATGACAATGGTGACGGTGTTGACGAGCATGAATATCAACAAATTTTCTTACCGTTCTATCGCACTGATCAGGCACGGGCCCGAACCACCGGCGGCTCAGGATTGGGACTGTCAATTGTTGCCAATTCGGTGGAACAACATAAAGGAACCGTAACCGCCAGCAAAAGCCCACTGGGCGGGCTAAGAATTACCATTCATCTGCCGCTGTGGCTTGAGGCTTAATCTAAGGTTTAAAGTTGACAGCCAAAAAAATACCGCCTGTCCGGCGGTATTTTATCAAGTGCGATTGCTATGATTACAGCACATCGCGGCAATTCAGATCGTCAAACGATTTTTCCAAACGTTTGGACATGGATTCTTCTGATTTGCGCAGCCAAACACGCGGATCGTAGTATTTTTTGTTTGGTGCGTCTTCACCTTCCGGATTGCCCAGTTGGCCTTGCAGATAGGCTTCGTTCGCTTTGTAGAAGTTCAAAATACCTTCCCACGCCGCCCATTGGGTATCGGTGTCGATATTCATTTTGATTGCGCCGTAACTGATCGCTTCACGAATCTCTTCGGTTGAAGAACCGGAGCCGCCGTGGAAAACGAAATCCAATGCTTTCGCCGGCAAATTGCGCTCTTTGGACACAAATTCTTGTGATGCGCCTAAAATAGACGGTTTTAATTTCACATTGCCCGGTTTATACACGCCGTGAACGTTGCCGAACGCCGCTGCGATGGTGAAACGTGGGCTGACCGGATTCAGTTGATCGTAAACATACAGCACATCTTCTGGTTGGGTGTACAGTTTGGACTCGTCAACACCGGAGTTATCCACACCGTCCTCTTCACCACCGGTGATCCCGATTTCGATTTCCAGCGTCATGCCCATTTTAGACATGCGTGCCAAATATTCACGGCAGATCGCCATATTTTCTTCCATTGACTCTTCGGAAAGATCAATCATGTGCGATGAAAACAGCGGTTTACCGGTTTCGGCAAAGTGTTTTTCACCCGCTTCCAACAATCCGTCAATCCACGGCAGTAATTTTTTCGCCGCATGGTCGGTATGCAGAATCACTGGAACGCCGTAATGTTCCGCCATTTGGTGAACGTGTTTTGCTCCAGCAATAGCGCCTAAAACATCGGCACGTTGGCCTTCGGCTAATTTAATCCCTTTACCGGCATAGAATTGTGCGCCGCCATTAGAAAACTGCACGATAACCGGCGCTTTCACGCGCGCTGCGGTTTCCAATACCGCATTAACGGAGTCGGAACCGACACAGTTTACCGCAGGCAATGCAAAACCGTGCTCTTTGGCATAAGCAAAGACTTTCTGCACATCATCGCCGGTTAATACGCCTGGTTTTACGATATCTAATAATTTTGACATGATAATTTCCTATTTTAATGGAGAGCCTTTGCCAGACTCTCAAAGTTAACAAATCGGATTAATCTGCTTGTTACAGATCTTATGCTTTGGCTCTTTCTTCCAGAATGGCCACCGCCGGTAATACTTTGCCTTCTACAAACTCAAGGAATGCGCCGCCGCCGGTGGAGATATAAGAGATTTTATCGGAAATGCCGAACAGATCGATTGCCGCCAAGGTGTCACCGCCACCTGCAATGGAGAACGCATCGCTATCCGCGATCGCTTTGGCAACGATTTCGGTTCCTTTACGGAAATTCGGGAATTCAAACACACCGACCGGGCCGTTCCACAAAATGGTTTTTGCGCCGCGAATAATTTCCGCCAATACTTCGGCAGATTCGTCGCCCAAATCTAAAATTTGTTCGTTATCTTGGACATCGGTCACGGCTTTTTCAGTTGCGACCGCACTTTCAGAGAATTCCGTTGCAACACGCACATTGGTCGGCAATGGGATATTGCAAGTTTCCATCAGCCGCTGTGCTTCCGGAATCAAATCGGCCTCATACAGCGATTTGCCGACATTCAAGTCTTGCGCCGCAACGAAAGTATTTGAAATACCGCCGCCAACAATCAGTTGGTCGGCAATTTTAGATAACGAATCCAACACGGTTAATTTAGTCGACACTTTCGAGCCGCCGACAATCGCCACCATCGGACGAGCCGGACTTTTTAATGCTTTACCCAATGCGTCTAATTCATTGGCTAGCAATGGGCCGGCACAAGCCACCGGTGCGAATTTCGCCACGCCGTGGGTAGACCCTTGCGCGCGGTGCGCCGTACCAAAGGCGTCCATGACAAATACATCGCAAAGTGCGGCGTATTTTTTAGTCAGTTCGTCTTCATTTTTCTTTTCGCCTTTATTGAAACGCACGTTTTCCAACACCACCAATTCATCGGCAGCAACGTCCACGCCGTCCAGATAATCTTTTACCAAACGAACCGGCACATTCAATGCCTTATTCAAATAATCAACCACCGGTTGCAGAGAATATTCCGCATTATATTCGCCTTCCGTAGGACGACCGAAGTGGGACGTTACCATCACTTTCGCGCCTTGTTTCAAAGCCAGTTCAATAGTCGGGATTGATGCCTTGATACGCGCATCAGAAGTCACTTTACCGTCTTTAACAGGCACGTTTAAATCGGAACGGATAAGAACACGTTTGCCCGCCAAATCCAAGTCGGTCATTTTGATTACTGACATAATAAGTCCTCTTGTTAAATTGTAATTGATAATTTTAAAGCAATTTCTCTATACTGCGGCGGATTGATTATAGCAATTTAATCCATCACCACAATGTAAAATTTTAATCTTTGAAACGGTCGCTGAAGGTAAACAGATCCGAAGCCCGATTATACCGCTAAAACCTTTCACTGCGAGCGTCACCGCACTTTTTTCCGTTAAACAGCCACTGATTTTAACACGCTGATTACGTTTATTTTGCAATTCCGGCACTTTAAACCAGAATTGTTAAAACTGAATTTTCGGACAGTTGATCACCTGCCAGTCCAAATCGTAACAAATTTGCAGTTCATCTCGCCCTGCGCCCAGATATTTTCCGCTTAACTGCGGATTATTCCGCCGTAACCACGCAAACAAATCCGAGCGTTTCAATTCGTAATCCGGCAACTTTAAGCTGGCAAACAGCTCCTGTTGTTTATCAAAATAGGATTTGGCATCGTTAAAAGCGCAAGCGCCGTGCTTTTCCCACTCGCCTTGCAGTAGTTTCAGGCTGGGCGAAACCGCCAAATATTTTTCTAACAGCGCAACCTCGAGCGGCGGCAAGTCGCCACGGCAAAAACGCGGGTGATCACTGACACGCCGGGCAGTAGCGCTTTGCGGCCATAAACCGTGCACTACCCAACCGAATTTTTGCGTATCTCCACACTGATAAGCCGCCGACTTCGGAATCGCCCCTGCATTGCTGGCACGTTGGCTTTGGCAATAGCCCGGCGACCACGACAGCACCAAGGCATAATAATTGGTTTTTGCTTTTTTGTTTTGCCCGATTGAATCGCGCGCCATCGAAACGTCATAATCCGTTTCCAACACAATATCAATCGAGGCTTTCTGGCGATAGGAAAAATAGAGCGCACTTAAAATTAAGCCAAAAAACAGCACGATAAACAGGGCAAGTTGCGAAAGTTTGTTTGAATTTATTTGCATAGCGATTTTTTCATAAACAATTTAGAATGAATGATTGTTGGTTTTTTCAACGACTTTGATTATAATCATGCGCTTTTTAATCCGACATCCGAGATAACATTATGGCCTTGCTGATTACCGAAAAATGCACCAACTGCGATATGTGCGAACCTGAATGCCCGAATCAGGCAATCAGCATGGGCGATGAGATCTATATTATCGATCCCGCCCTTTGCACCGAATGCGTGGGCCATTACGAAACGCCGACCTGCCAAAAAGTGTGTCCGATCAACAACTGCATTATCACCGATCCGCAGCATATCGAATCGGACGATACCCTATGGGAGCGCTTTGCGCTGCTGCATCATGCGGACAAACTTTAAACGCCGGCTAGCGAAAATACCAGCGTGACAGCAGAATGCCGCTGTTGACCGCCACATTCAAGCCGCTGTTGAGCGGATTTTCAAACGAAAGCACCACTTGTTGATCAATTAACGGACTGGCTTGCGCCGTCGGTGTTTCCTGCAACACAAACGCCACTTTATCCGCCAACGCCAGTTTATCCAGCGGTTGCGCCTGCTTATCGCCCGTAACCGCAATCAACTGATAACCCGCATTTTTCAAGGCTTGTAACGCAGCGTCAGTTCCGGCACTTTCCAAAGCATAAATATGCTCCATGCCGCCCTCCGCCACTCTGGCAGCCGCTGCGGAATACAGTTTCTCCGCACTTTCACAGACAATCCCCTTAACGCCGTAATAGGCGGCGGTGCGGATAATGCCGCCCACATTATAGGCATTATTAATCCCGTCAAGCAACAACACACAGTCTTGCAATTTGGCTGTTTTTAGATAAGCCTCCAGATTCATCGGCGTCGCTTTTTTCACCAACATACAAATGCCGCCGTGATGTTCGCTACCACTCACCAGTTCCAACTCGGCATTATCCACCACATGATAGGCTTTTTTGGCGCTCGCCAGATAACTGGTCAGTTTGCCGAGGCGATGACTGGTTTCAATATTCGTCCATAAACGCACAATACTCTCCGGACGTTGCTGAAACAGCGCCAAACAGGCGGCTTCACCATAAACTTTCATCTCTTCGTTACGATTTTTACGGATTTTTTCCGGCGCACGCGGCGATAAAGGTCCGGTTTTCTTCTCACCGGCGACGTCACCTTTAATCATCACTTTGACATTGCCGCTGCTGTTTTTACCGGCTTTGGTGGCACTCATTTCACGTTCGCCCCACACATAAGCCGGCGTGGCGTTATCACGCTTTTCCCGACTGTCACCGCCTCGCTCCCGATTCTGGCGCGGCGCTCTCGCTTTTTCACCGTCTTTATCATTAAATTTGCGACGATTATCCGTGCCGCGCTTGTCAAAAGTGCGGTTTTCCGGACTACGTTTATCAAAAGTGCGGTTTTCGGAAAAACGTTTTTCATTTCTGTCGCCGCGCCGATCATCGCGCTTGTCATCACCGCGCTTGTCACGCCCGCCGTCACGCGTGGTTTTGCCCGAAAAACGGCTGGCTGATTTAGGTTGTTGAAACGCAGGTTTACGACTGGATTTATCGTTCATGAAGATGCCTATAGGTTAATGGCCGAAATAGGATTTATATGTCGGAACATACAAACGTGATTTGGCTCGGATTATAGCAAATTTTTCGCCCGATTTAAGCAAACTTCTCTGCAAAGTTCTGTTCAAACCCAATTAAGGCAGGTAAACTAAATCACTTTTCGTACTTTTTAAATTTCGATATATTTTATCCCCTATGCTGAATACTAAATATCATCAGTCGCTGCATCAGCTACAATCGCTGCCATTTCTGCCGCAAACGGCGGAACACTTGGAATTTATCTATTCCAGCGCAGCTTACAAACAGCAACTTATCCAACTGATCCGAACAGCACAACGGCGTATCTACATTACCGCACTTTACTGGCAAAACGATGAAGCCGGTCAGGAAATCTTACATGAACTCTACCAAGCCAAGCTAAAACGCCCGACTCTGGATATTAAGGTATTTGTTGATTTTCACCGGGCACAGCGCGGATTGTTGGGTGCAGAAACCAGCCAAACCAATGCCGAATGGTATGCCGAACAACGGCAAAAATACGCGTTGGATCCTGAAAACGATATTGCCTTTTACGGCGTGCCGATTAATACCCGCGAACTATTCGGTGTATTACACATCAAAGGCTCGGTATTCGACGATACCATTCTCTACAGCGGTGCCAGTATTAATAACGTTTATCTGCACCAGCAAGATAAATACCGTTATGACCGCTACCAGAAAATTACCAACCCACCGCTAGCCGACAGCTTCGCCGCATTTTTAATCCGTCATTTTCTGGACGAAAGTGCGGTGCAGCGCCTCGATCAAGCGGTACGCCGCGATAAAACAATCCGTCCGGCTATCCGCCAATTGCGTAAAAAACTCAGTCAACACGCCAGTTATCAAATTGATAACGCGGTTAGCTTCGCACCGGATCAATTGTTGATTTCGCCCATCTTCGGGCTGGCAAACCACAATCCGTTAAACACGGTAATCGAAGCCTTATTCGGCGTAGTACAGCAAAAACTGACCATCTGCACGCCGTATTTTAATTTTCCGCGCAGCCTGCGTTTGCAGCTGGGACACCTGTTGAAAGAGGGCAAAAAAGTGGAAATCATCGTCGGCGACAAAACCGCCAACGACTTCTATTCTCCGCCGGACAAGCCGTTTACCATGTCGGCGGCACTGCCGTACCTGTATGAAATGAACTTGCGCAATTTTTGCAAAAAACACCGAAAAATGCTGACCAACGGGCAGCTTACGGTGCGTCTGTGGCAAGACGGTGAAAATTCCTATCATCTCAAGGGTGTGTGGGTTGACGACCACTATATTCTGCTGACCGGCAATAACCTGAATCCGAGAGCGTGGCGGCTTGATGCCGAAAATGGTTTGCTGATTCTCGATCCGCAGCAAAAATTGCAGCTGCAACTGCAAAAAGAGCTCAGCACCATTCGTCACAATACCAGCTTGATCCACCATTATCGGGCATTGGAAAAACTGCAAGACTATCCGGCGGAAGTAAAAAAATTGCTCAACCGTTTCCGACGGGTACAGGCGGATAAAATTGTCAAACTGATTCTCTGAGCGTTTATTAAAAACATTCCTGACTCGGGCGGATACTCTTTCCGCCCGCACTAAAAATATTTTGTGATCCCCCTCGCAAGCGCTATTTTTTTTGCGTGACAAAAATAAAATTTTATGAATACTGCATCTTGATTTCAGCTAATTTTCACACTCATCGGGGAAATTAAAATGAAGCAGCTAACCATCACCCTAAAAACGTGGTTTAACCAAGATCATAAACTCGCCTATCCATTTCCATAGCCTTAACAAGATCATGACGTTCGTCCGTAATAAAGCGACGTTTCTATTATTTTTGTCATAAAAATCTGATTATCCTACTGTTATTTGCCCACAGGCAAATACAGGTACTTTTTTATTTTTAATAATAAGGATCTTGTTATGAATCAATTTAAACATTTACCCGAACCGTTCCGTATCCGCGTGATTGAACCGGTCAAAACAACAACACGGGAATATCGTGAACAAGCCATTTTAGCCGCCGGTATGAACCCTTTTTTACTGGATAGCAAAGACGTCTTTATCGACTTGCTGACCGACAGCGGCACCGGCGCGATCACCCAAGAAATGCAAGCCGCCATGTTCCGCGGCGACGAAGCCTACAGCGGCAGCCGCAGTTTTCATGCGCTGTCCGACGCAGTCAAAACAATCTTCGGTTATCAATACACCATTCCGACTCACCAAGGTCGGGGGGCAGAACAGATCTATATTCCGGTGTTAATTAAAAAACGGTTACAGGAAAAAGGCGGGCAAAAAGAGAAAATGACCGCACTTTCCAATTATTTTTTTGATACCACCCAAGGCCATACCCAATTAAATCACTGCGTTGCAAAAAACGTATATAATCACAATGCGTTTAATACGGAAATTTATGATGATTTCAAAGGTAATTTTGATTTAGATAAATTAGAATCGGCAATTTTGGCAATCGGCGCGGAAAATATTCCGTATATTGTCAGCACCATCACCTGTAATTCGGCGGGCGGGCAACCGGTTTCGATTGCCAATTTAAAAGCGGTGTATGCCATTGCACAAAAATATGCGATTCCGGTGGTGATGGATTCCGCCCGATTTGCCGAAAACGCCTATTTTATTCAGCAACGGGAAGCCGGTTATGCCGATTGGACGATTGAAGAAATTACCTACGAATCATATAAATATGCCGATATTCTCGCCATGTCCGCCAAAAAAGACGCGATGGTGCCAATGGGCGGGCTACTTTGTTTCAAAGATGATTCGATGTTAGACGTTTACACCGAATGCCGCACCTTGTGCGTGGTGCAAGAAGGCTTCCCGACTTACGGCGGTTTGGAGGGCGGTGCGATGGAGCGGCTGGCGGTCGGGCTGTTCGACGGCATGCGGCAAGAGTGGTTGGCATACCGGATTCAACAAGTGCAATATTTGGTCGACGGACTGGAAGCAATCGGGATCCATTGCCAACAGGCGGGCGGACACGCGGCTTTCGTCGATGCGGGCAAATTGTTACCGCATATTCCGGCGGAACAATTTCCGGCACATGCCCTCGCCTGCGAACTATATAAAGTCGCCGGTATCCGTGCCGTTGAAATCGGTTCATTATTATTGGGACGAGATCCGCAAACCGGCAAACAGCACCCTTGTCCCGCCGAATTATTGCGTTTGACCATTCCTCGTGCGACTTATACCCAAACCCATATGGATTTTATCATCGAGGCATTCGCCAAAGTCAAAGAGAATATTCATGCCATCAAAGGATTGGATTTCGTTTACGAACCCAAAGTATTACGGCATTTCACCGCACGTCTGAAAGAGGTGGATAACTCTTGACGATAATCTGTTCAAAGTGCGGTATGCCGATAAAATCACAGTGCCGCACTTATTACTTTACTCACGGAGCCTTGATATGAAAAAACAACCGTCTTTAATCGGGGGAGCCTGTATCATTGCCAGCGTATGCGTCGGTGCCGGCATGTTGGGATTGCCCAGTGCCGGCGCCGGCGCTTGGACAATTTGGTCACTGTTCGCCATTACCCTCACCATGGCGGTGATGACCCTATCCGGCTGGCTATTGTTGGAAGCCTTCCAGCACTACGATATCCGCGTTTCTTTCGATAGCGTCACCAGCCATTTGTTAGGTGAAAAAATCAATTTTATCAATAACCTCGCCGTCTATTTCGTCGGCTGTATCTTGCTTTACGCCTACACCACCTCTTCCGGCTTAATCATCAGCCAGCTTTTGCACATTAATTCAAAGATAGCCGCGATATTGTTTATCCTGATCTTTTCCGCTATCGTCTGGTACTCCACCAAAGCCGTCAGCCGTATTTCGGTGATCTTGATTGCGTTTATGCTGCTCAGTTTTATTTTCAGCATTTCAGGTATGTCAATGCAGATTAAGCCTGCCGTTTTATTCGATTCGCTCAATCCCACCGGCGAATATACCCTGTATATCATGGCATTACTGCCCGTTGCGCTGACTTCTTTCGGCTATCACCATTCCGTCGCTTCGATGAGAATCTATTACGGCGAAGAGAAAAAAGCACAGCAAGCCATTCTCGGCGGCACTGCGATTGCGCTGTTTTTTTATGCCGTCTGGCTAATCAGCATTTTTGGCAACTTGCCGCGTGAGCAGTTTCTTCCGGTCATCGCCCAAGGCGGCAATATCGATGTGCTGCTCGCGGCACTCGGTTCGGTGATTGACTCCAAACAGGTTTCCCACGCAGTCAACGCTTTTTCAATGGCGGCGATTCTGTCTTCTTTTATCGGTGTCGGGCTTGGGTTATTTGATTTTTTAGCCGATTTTTTCAAATTCGACGACAGCAAAAAAGGCCGCAGCAAAACTTGGAGCGTCACCTTTCTTCCGCCGTTGGTGATGTCGATACTATTCCCGTTCGGCTTTGTTGCCGTTATCGGTTATGCCGGCGCCGTGGCGACCATTTGGGCGTGTATTATCCCGGCTTTACTTGCCCGTGCGGCTCGCAAACGCTACCCTGACCAATCGATTTTTAACGTCATCGGCGGCAACATCACTGTCTATCTTGTGATTGTCTTTGGCGTGCTGGTCGCCCTCTTCCATATCTTGGCAATGTTAGGTAAATTGCCTGTATTTAGCTGATGATCTGGATAATCCGACTGTAAGTGGGATTATCCAAATTCAGACTGCTGACAAAGTTTTAGATATTTAACTAGCACTTTGCTCTAATAGAGAAAGGCTTAGTCATCGGTAAACAAGAGGTCACCGAAAGTACCCATTTAAAATGAAATGAGGCATACCCAAGCTTGACGAAATTAGCGATAATGAGCCGGTATATTTGCCAAATAGATCGCCGGTACGCCTTCAAAATCACTGCCGAACAGCACTTGGCTGTCATCCGGTGAAAAAGAGGGGTGAGGGTGAGTGATTTGGCGATCACCGTCCAGAACTTTCCAAGAGGTGCTATGTTTGGCTAATTTGAAGATGCGTTTTTGCGCAATATTGAACACATATAAAAACGGATCATTTTCAATGTTATAACTATCGCCATCGTCGACATCAACCGGCGAATCGCAGCCGTCACCAACCATTAAACTACCGTCAAAATTGCTCATCAGATGTGAACAAGGCGGCATCACCATCAAACGGGCATTGTCCAACGTCACCGGATCGGCAGTGTAGATAACCCGTTCGGTTTGCCCTTTAAAATAAGAGACATACGCCATCTTGGCGCCATTCGGCAGCCAAAATTCGTGGGTGCAAGATTCGCCCGGTAGATGGTGTTTTACTTTTCTCAGATTGCTGCCGTCTTCATTAATCAACCACATCCGAGCATCAACTAAATCGTGCGGTCCTTCATGACAAAAACCAATGGTATTATCATCAAAAGGGCGGTAAGTCGGATGTCCGAGCCAGGCGTTTTCTTGATGAATAACTGTAACTTCGCCACTTAAAATATCAACACGGATTAAACGACAAGTGGGCTGGGTATGGTAAAATGCTTTAAATTTCTCCCAATCGGTCAACGGTTGCCAACAGGATTTTAGAATTTCAATTCCGACCAGCTTAGTGCAGTCAGAGTTAGCTACCCAAGTTCCGTAGCCTTTCCAGTGATCATCGACAGTATAAATCACCGTTTCTTGTAAGGTTTGCAGATTCACGCAACATAAGTCAGTGTCATTTTTAACATAAAAAAATGATTTGTCGTCATTTGCAATAAAGCCACCAAAGGTATTGTCGCCTTTGCCTTCGGTGAGCTGTGTAGCGATTTGACTGTGTAGATCGAGTAAATAATAGTTTCGGTTGCTGTCAAAATCGCCAGCAAACAGTAATTTACTGCCGTCTTGGGTAAAACATTTCTGATAAAAATAATTACGATGGCAGGCAACCTCTTTCGGGGTGATACGAGTAATTTTTACCCCGGTATCTGAATCAAGAAATGATTCGAATTGAAATTGGATTTGTTGTCCTTTAGCCATAATATTTTCTCCTAAAGTGCGGTATGCGCGTGGCGTTCGGACATACCGCAAGTCAATGCTATTGATTTTTTTACTATTTTGCTTCTGCACTACGTTTTAGTAGATAGCCAATAGTAAAGATGGTGAGGGCACAGCAAAGATAAAGCAGTCTTCCCCATAATGGATTTGGAATCAAAATCATCAGGCTCAGTCCGGCAGACATATAGATAACCAGTGTGCCTAATTTTTTGCGCTGCATCCGGTCAACCATATCTTGTCCGTCTTCGGCAACACATTCGGTCTCAACATCGTTGAAAAAAGCAGCAGTTGTCACTTTATATGGATCATTTTCTGCTTTATAAAATAAGGTGGTCAAGCAGAAGAAGCCCGCGGTAAAGAACAAGTGTGCCGCAATAGTAATGATAATTTTCAGTTCAGAAATTTCACGCCCGGTTAAGTTTTCAACCCCAAACCAGCCGGCAACCCATTGTGGCGTGAATACTTTCACCACCGACCAAGAGACCAGCATTCCCACTGCTACAGTTGCCCAAGGCGCCCATTTTGGTGTTTTACGAATGATGATCCCCAAGAATAACGGTACTAAAATAGGTGATTGCAATAAAGTGGCGACCTGCATCATCAGGTCAAACAGACTGAGATGTTTTAATGAGTTGAAGAACTGCGCCATTAAAATAACCAAAACACCGTTGACAATACATACCAGTTGACCGGCACGCAACAGCTCTTTGTCGTCGGCTTGTCCTTTACGGATAATCGGGGCATAGAAACTGCGGACAAAGATACCGGAATTACGGTTTAAGGCAGAATCCATCGAGGACATGGTAGCCGCAAATAATCCCGCCATCAACAACCCGACAGTCCCCAACGGCATCGCGTTGCGGGCAAACACCAAGTAAACAGCGTCAGCGGCTTTGTTGCCTAACTGCGGATATTCTGCGGCAGCATTTGGGTAGATAATAGCGGAAACCCAAGGTGGAATAAACCAAATAAATGTGCCAAACAGCATTAATATCAAGGCGAGAATTGCAGCTTTACTGGCATTTTTAGAGTCTTTGGCGTTTAAGAAGCGGTAAGATTCCTGCATATTGTTGATACTTTGTAGCTGCTTAACCACAAAAAACAGGAAAGTACAGACAATCAACAGAGGGTAATTCATATCCGGTCCCATCACAAAACTGCCCGGAAACTCGCGTACGATTTCACCCGGACCGCCGATCATCACTAACGCTACAACCGCACAAGCGATCGAAATTACTGCCACTACCAACATTTGGATAAAGTCTGATGCGACTACGCCCCAAGCCCCACTTAACAGTGACACCAACAGCACCACAGCGCCGGTAACATAAATGGTGGTGATAATATCAGAGTTAAACACTGCGGAAGCAAACACGCCTAATCCGTTTAGCCAAACCCCTGCGTTAATCACGCTGAGCGGAATAATCACCCAAGTGAAAAATTGTTCATTTACCGACCCAAAGCGACGTCCGACGGCTTCTGTCGGCGTATCTACCCGCATTTGCCTGAAGCGACGGGCAAACCAAAAATAAGCAAAAACATAGGCGACCATGTTCCCGACGAAAACGGCGATAACCGACATACCGTCTGTGAATGCTTTCCCGGCAGCGCCGGTAAAGGTCCAAGCAGAAAATTGGGTCATAAACGCAGTACCACCAACCATCCACCACAGCATTTTGCCGCCACCACGGAAGTAGTCACTGGTGCTACTGCTGGCCATTTTTTTGAAAATTAGACTGATAGCAGCAATTAAAATGAAATAACCGACTATAACGATAGTATCAATACCCATACTCACCTCGAAACATTGTTTTGATTTTTTAGAATCATACAACATAAAAATGAAAAATAATGTGACATCAATCAAAATTGTGTTTTATTTTTATAAAAATAAATGTTCATAATGATTTTTTTGTGGAAAAAAGGCTGAAAAATAGATTAATCAGCCCTTGGTCAAATTCAATCTGTCAGTAATACTTGAATAGCTTTAGCCTCTTTCAAGCCGGGAACTGCCTGCGCATAATCAATTTTGGATAGTGATTGGAGTTCAGGTAAATACCGCACTTTTGCATTTTCTGCTGTAGACGCCAGAAAAAAATTGTTATTAATCAGCTGGCTACCATTCACAACATCGGGATATTGGCTTGGTTGGTAAAAACGGAACGATTGGTTATGGATAAATATGCCTTGTAATGACGCCTTTTCATAAGGACTTTTGCGGAACAAGTAGTTAAACCGTCGATTATCAATTGCCAGATTATTTTCCAGCACTAAGGTTCCGGGATTAAAATTATCGGTAAATCCATCCATGTTATTGCGAAAAGCCAAGCTGTTTTTAACGATATGGGCAACAGGAATCCCTTCGCCACCCAACTTAAAACCATTACCGATAGAGGCGCTTTTACTTTGAACCTGTAAGGTTTGCCCGTTCATAAAAGCAATGGAATCTAAAATGGTTACAACACCATTCGGACCATCTTCGACTTTATTGAACAGATCCCAACCGTCATCAATATTATGGTGTGAAATACAACGAATAAATATATTACCGTCTCCAATCCGCATTTTAGCGGCAAAACCATCGGCGTTGATTTGTGATTTGTCCATGTTGTTAAAACTAATGCTGTCTTTCACAATATTATGGCTTGCCCATAAAGCACGTCCGACGCCTTCCGGCGAAGTAATTTGAAATCCGGTATCCGGTGCACTATGAGTGGTGATATTACGAAATTCGTTATGGCTGCCCTGCACAATTAAGCTGGCACCTGCAACTTCAATATCTTCCACATGCCAAAAACTGGCTTGATGAAGTAGTTCACCGACAAACCGCACTTTTGCGCTTTGTCCTTTCAGCGTTTTGTGAGCTTGCGCAGTGCCACTGCTTTGATTCGGCAAAATTAAGGCAGGGTAGTCTCCGCTTTGTAAAAAAATAGTTCCGCCCGGCGGAAGCCATTGAACTGCAGAAGCCAGATCCAATGGTTTTTCAAGCGTACCGTTGCCTTGTGAAGTGCCGTCAATGGTGACGTATAGGTTCATCGGATCAACTAAAAAAACCGGGGGTTTGCTGACTGTAATCGTCTTCTCCAGTGCTTCTTTTTCTCCCAGGGGAAGCTCAGGGACAAACCGCACTTTGATTTCGGAGGACAACGTGGTGATATTTAACGCATGACTAAAAAAATCACCGGCTTTCACTGCTCTATTGCTGACCGCAGTTTGGTTATCCTGCCACAAGCTGAAATGTCCATCATAATTTGCTCGGGCTTGAAAAATATAGTTTTCACCGATTGTAATCATCGAAGAGGCCTGTGTCAGTAAAACCGGGAGCGGCTGAACAAAAAAAGGAGTTGGTGTTAAATCTGATCCTGGGCTGATTTGCAGTGCGGCATCTTGAACCGACATTTTGGCATTGCGAGAAGCAAAGAAGCCGACATACTGTTTTTCCGGATTTTGCTGGGCAAGAATGCTTGGTGTTAATTTTTCTAACGTGATTTGCTGTTTGGTTTCACCCTGCTGATAGCTGAAAATAAACTGTTGATCGGTTTTTTCCAAGGTTAGATGGAATGGAGAATCGCCTAAAAAATCAATACCTTCAACATAATCTTGGCGATATATACGATTTCCAGCCGTTCCCCACGGATCTTGTATGCCTTCTCGATAAGTCGCATTAATATTGATTTTTCCATCAGCATCTCGGCTATGTGAACGGATTAAATTCATCACCATATTAGAGGCTGCGGGAAACTCTTCGTAACCGATTGGTTGTGGTACTTCCCGTACTTTGCCTAAAATATCGCGTACCATGATCCCAGCTCCTTCTTGCCGATTAGGATTAGCGCCGGTTTCCGGTCCGAGTTGTTCAAGGGTGATATTGGCCGAAAGCGTGAAATTGGTGCTTACCGGCAGTTCAGTGTAGTAAAAGGTTACCCCTTCGTGAGAATTAGCGAGTTTTCCGCCACGGCTTTCAATCGTAAAATTGGGTGCTAGCGGACCGGGAGACACCGGCGTAGTATTGACCAAGGTTTCATTGGTTCCCACTTTTTCCGGCAGAATTGTCGAACCGAAATTTAAATCGGTGGATTGCCCAAAAGTGATGCTCTGCCAAATGAGAGGTGCTGGCTCCGATGTTTTGCTCCATGTACTAAATGAAAACATTAAAACGATAGCGAGCAGAATAAGATGAATTATTTTCTTCATGTCTTTTTCCTTCTATGTTCCCCTTTATCGTTACAGCTATGGTTGAGGCTATTATATAGTGGCTATAGCTGCGGCATGTGCTCCCTAGCAATAATCGCACCTCGGTGTTGAATCACTGTGCCAGCGAGTCGGTGGCCGGCAGCAATAGCTTCAGGGATGCTGGCGTTGTTAAGTCGAGCGGCGAGATAGGCTGCGCTGAAAGAGTCGCCCGCGGCGGTGGTGTCGATGACGTTGTCAATTTTTTCCGGTGCCAGTTCATGGTGTGTTTGCGGGGTGACAACGATACAGCTGTCAGCGCCACGTTTGATCACAACTTCTTGCACTCCAAGTGCCAAAGTGCGGTTAATCGCTTGTGTTTCGCTCTGGTCACCATACAATTGCACTTCGTCGTCAAAGGTCAGAAAAGCCATCTCGGTTAAGGATAAAATCGCGCGGTAGGCTTGTTGCGCTTTGACGCTGTTTTCCCACAATGCAGGACGATAATTGTTGTCAAAGGCGATGTGGCAACCGCACTTGTTGCAGGCACTCAGAACGGTAAGCAGTTTTTGCAGACAGTCGTCCGACAGGATCGCCAAACTGATACCGCTTAAATAAATCCATTGGTAAACGCTTAATTTTTTAATTAATTGATCTTCAGTGATATGGCGCAGCCAGTAACGGGCAGCAGAGTCATTGCGCCAATAGTGAAAGCTGCGCTCTCCGTCATCACGGGTTTCAATAGCATATAAGCCGGGCAGTTTCTCCGATAATTCAAAGACTAAGCTGGTATTAATTCCTTCCGCTGACCATGCTGCCAGCATATTTTGGCTGAATCCGTCGCCACCCAAGCCGGTGACATAAGCGGTTTGGTTTCCGCTGTGCTGGGTTAATCTTGAGAAGTAAAGTGCGGTATTCAACGTGTCCCCGCCGAACCCTTGCCGATAGTGTTGACCGCACTTTTGCATTTCAATCATACATTCGCCGATCACTGCAAGATTATTTTTCATTGGTTTGTTTCCATTTGCAAAGGTAACAAAAAAGCCAACGAATCAGGCAGATAGTTGGCTTTTGAGAGGCTATCGGCTCAAAATATCGCGCACAAAGGCTTCGATTTCTTTGTCTTGTCCGTATTCAAACAAGCATTGTTGAAAACGCTCACCACTGACCGCGGTTTTGATCAACGCTGGATCGATCGCGCGCAAGCCGTCTAAATAATGCGTTTTTAGAACTGCCGCTTTGACTTGATTCAAGATACCGGCATTTCTGACTTGTGGTTCTTTACGCTCGAGTGGATAGCCTTCTCCTTTTACGCCGGTAAAGGCTTTTTCAAACATATAACGCACGTTCAATTCAGCACCCCAACCAAAACCTTTGGCAAAAGCCAACGCCAAGGCGTTGCCGTTATTGATTTGAGCAAACAAAAAAGCATCGGTCGGATCAAGGCAGTAACCACAAACTACGCCCGGATGCAGATTGAGTGACATCATCGCACCTTGCCCTGTGCCACAGCCGGTCACCACGAAATCGACGGCTTTTGAGTTCAACAAAATGCTAGCCATAATGCCAAGGTGAATGTAGGTCAGATGGTGGTCGTTCTCATCACTCATACCGACGTTGAACACCGGATAGCCCTTTTCGTCGGCAACCGCTTTCAATTCTTTCAGAATAATTGGGTTTTTAGCTGCTTGACTGTTTTCCATCATTAATGCAATTTTCATACGATTATTTCCTGTGGTTGAAACCTTATTTAAATAAAATCTTTTCTCATCGGCGTAAAATTATCCAACAGTACACCGGCTTGCAGGCAACGGCAGCCGTGTATAATATTCGGCTGTTTGTACAGCACATCACCGGCTTTTACCGTCTGGGTTTTATCACCGATGGTAAATTCAAATTCACCGGACAAAACATAGGTCAGTTGCTCGTGCGGATGGTTGTGCATAGCACCAATGGCGCCCTGTTCGAAATGCACTTCCACCGCCATCATATTTTCGCTGTAAGCCAGAATTTTACGTTTTACGCCGTTGCCTAAATCTTCTAATCTCAGCTCTTGAGCATGGATAAAATTGATGTCGTTTGACATATTAACTCCTATCTTGCCAACCACCCACCATCAACGGCAATGGTGTAGCCATTGATATAATCTGCGGCGGAAGAGGCTAAAAATACACAAGGACCGGCAACATCGCTTGGGGTTCCCCAGCGCCCTGCTGGAATGCGATCCAAAATTTCTTTGCTGCGCTCGCCATCACTTCTTAAGGCGGCGGTATTATCGGTTGCCATATAGCCCGGAGCAATGGCATTGACATTGATATGATGTTTCGCCCATTCATTCGCCATGGCACGAGTGATCCCCATGACTGCACTTTTCGAGGCAGTATAAGACGGCACACGGATTCCGCCTTGGAAAGAGAGCATTGAGGCGATATTAATGATTTTACCGCCGTGCCCTTGGGAGATAAATTGCTTGGCAACGGCTTGTGATAGGAAAAACACGGTTTTCAAATTAATATTGATCACCTCATCCCAATTTTGTTCGCTGAAATCAATTGCATCTTCACGACGGATAATCCCTGCATTGTTGACTAATATGTCAATTCTACCAAACGCTGCGACAGCTTTCTCGACAATCGACGGTATACTGCCCTGTTGCATCAAGTTGGCTTCTATATTGACAAATTGACGACCAACGGCTTCGATCTTTTGTCGGGTTTCGTTTGGTTCACTCAAATTGACCCCGACAATATGACAGCCGGCTTGTGCCAAACCCAATGCCATGCCTTGCCCTAAGCCGGTATTGCAGCCAGTGACCAAGGCGACTTTCCCTTCTAAACTGAATGAATACATAACCATGCTGTTATCTCCTTTTGTGCTATATTTTGAATGTGGCTCTCTGAGAGTCGGATTGAAATCTCTCTGTTGTGGCTACTATACAAAAAATAAATTCAATATGCAATTTTTTTAAAAGAGCGTTTTATATTTTTATTTTTATTGTTTTGAATCCAAGTTGGTAAGGATTGCGATAGAGAAAAAGAGCGATATTTGTTTTTTATGAAAAGCAATTTTAAAAAAAATGGTTTTTTCTCAATTTTCTTTCTATAATCCTACAGCAGGTTTCTGCATAACCTATATGACGCAAGAGGAATTTATGGAAAAAAATACACAACCCGATTCAGTTTCTTCGGTGTTAAAAGTTTTCGGCATTTTAGAGGCATTGGCGGAACAAAAAGAGATCGGAATCACCGATCTGGCACAGCGCTTGATGATGTCAAAAAGCACCACCTACCGCTTTTTACAAACCATGAAAACATTGGGCTTTGTTTCACAGCAAGGGGAGAGCGATAAATATGGGTTGACCTTAAAACTGTTTGAATTGGGCGCCAAATCGTTGGAGTATGAGGATCTCATCGGCTTGGCGGACAAAGAGATGCGGGTTATTTCGGAACAAACCAACGAAGCCCTACATCTGGGCGCATTGGACGGCACGGAAATTGTCTATCTGCACAAAATTGATTCCAGTTACAACTTGCGCATGCAGTCGCGTATCGGACGACGCAATCCGCTTTACAGCACGGCGATCGGCAAAGTGTTATTATCAGATTACAGTGATGAAGAGGTGCAAAAGGTATTACAGCCGGTTGAGTTTGTCAAACACACTGCTAAAACATTGGAAAACGTCGAGCAGTTACAACAGGTTCTGCTGCAAGTTCGAGCACAACATTATGCGGAAGACAATGAAGAGCAGGAACCGGGACTGCGTTGTATTGCAGCACCGATCTATAACCGTTTTGGACGCATTATCGCCGGATTATCCATCTCTCTGCCGACGATCCGTTTTGACGAGACGAAACTTCAGCACTTGGTCGGACTGTTACAACGAGCAGGAAAAAATATTTCCGAACAATTGGGATTTCATGACTATCCGTCAATTGCTGAGGCAAGTGACAATCGCAACTGATCAACATCAATAATCAGTGAATCAGAAAAGCACTCAAGTGCGGTCAGACGGCGATAATAGATACGACACTATACTACTTTGGAATATTGCTGTTTTGATTTTGAAACAACGGGTATTGATGATGAACACAACAGCCTGCTCAAACTGATCTGCACCCTAAAAGTTGGACTCCAAAACCAATTGATTAAGGTGCAGATCAAAATGCGGTATTCAAGCTACTGACAAAATCATAAACTTTTCAGTCGTTTGCTATGCTCTATCCGCATTCCCTATTCAATTCGAACTTGGGATGGCTACGTACCTACCAAAAGACACTTTGTACGTAAAACTGGCTCAGTGCAATTATTTAAAATTTTGAACGGATTTTTGACATCGTGTTTCAAACAACAGAAAAAAGATTAGTCGGCTCTAACACGGAGTCACCGACAGTACCCATTTAAAAGCCAATGCTTTTAGCGGCAATAGCACAAAACATCAAGGAAATCGCCCTTTGGTTACAGCGTATTTTAAGATTATTTTTGCTCAACCGACTCCCGCCACACCAAGTGCGGTTCGAGGGTTAAAGTCCGGTATCCCAAGTCGGGATTTTTAATCCGTTGCAGCAACATTTCCACCGCCTGTTTTGCCAGATTATTTTTTGACTGGTGAATGGTGGTCAGCGGTGGCGACAGATATTGCGCCAGTTCGATATTGTCATAACCGATAATCGAAATATCTTTGCCGACGGCTAAACCGGCACGCCATGCGGCTTGATACGCACCAATTGCGATGGTATCGGAGCTGGCAAAGACCGCACTTGGGCGCAGATTCAGTTGCAGCAGTTGTTGCATGCTCTCAATCCCCCCCTCGACATCAAAATGGCTTTCGATAATCCATTCATCACGCAACGCAATCCCTGCCTCTGAAAGTGCGGTTTGATAGCCTTTCAGCCGGTTCGATGCCAACGATTTTTTAAAACTGCCGGTGATGATCGCAATCTCGCGGTGTCCGGCATCAATCAGCGTTTTTGTCGCCAAATAGCCGCCATATTCCGAATTTTCATGCACTTTATCCGCATTCAGTGCAGTCGGCCACCAGTCGAGCATGACCATCGGCAAATGCAGCCGTTGGCTGATGTCATCGTTCAGTTGCCAATGGGATTCGGCGCACATCAAAAGCAAACCGTCCACCTGTTTACGAATCAGGGTTTCCAGATTAGCCTGTAAGCGTTGGCTGTCGCCGTCGGTGTAGGACAAAATCAAATTGTAGTGGTGTCGGTTACAATAACGTTCGACACTACGCAGCACTTCGGCAAAAAACGGATTGGAACTGGCGGTGACCAACATTCCTATCGTATTAGTTTCCTTGACTTTTAAACTGCGCGCCAACGCGGAAGGCGTGTAATTCAGCTCACGCACCACACCCATCACTTTGTCGCGAATTTCATCGCTGACAAAACGCGAATTATTGATCACATGCGACACCGTTGAGGTCGAAACCTGCGCCAAACGGGCAATATCTTTCATCGTTGCCATAATTTTTTATCCCTTACCGACTCGCCGTTTATTGTTGTTTTGACAGAAAATCGTCCGTTTCTTGTCGGGTCGGAATAGACGGCTGCGCGCCGCTGCGTGTCACCGAAATCGCTGCCGCCGCATGAGCAAATACAATCGCCTGTGCCAGCGGTTTCTGCTCTAAAAGTGCGGTCAGCAATGCACCGTTAAAGGTGTCGCCTGCAGCAGTGGTGTCTACCGCCTGTACGCGAAAACCGGCAATAATCCCGTTAAAACCGCCTTTTTCACTGACAAACACGCCTTTGGAGCCCAAAGTAATCAACACCGTAGCAATGCCTTTTTGATGAAACACATTCGCCGCTTGCCGTGCGGAGTCTTGATCCGTCACCTTAATGCCGGTCAGAATCTCGGCTTCGGTTTCGTTCGGCGTGATCATATCCAATTGCGCCAACAGTTCATCGGGCAACGCCTGTGCCGGCGCCGGATTTAGAATAACTTGGGTTCCGTTAGCTTTGGCAATGCGTGCCGCCGCCAAAATTCCCGGAAGCGGAGTTTCCAACTGCATCAGCAGCGCTTCTGCGGCAGCAATCGTTTCGGCGAAGCGGGCAACCAGTGTTTCACTCAAATGCGCATTGGCACCGGCGGCAATCACAATACTGTTTTCGCCGCTTTGCGCCACTTGAATCATCGCGATCCCACTCATTTCGCCGTGAATTGTGGTAATGGTATCGGTATTGATCCCGTCTTGGGCAAAGGCTTTTTTCATCGCCTGCCCGATATCATCATCGCCGATACAGGCGATAAAATCGGTCGGCGTGCCCAAACGTGCCGCCGCCACTGCCTGATTGGCGCCTTTACCGCCGTAAGCGATATGATAACCATTGCCTGCCAAGGTTTCGCCCGGTTTGACAAAGTGCGGTACGGCGAGGACATGATCGGCGTTAATGCTGCCCAGCACCACCAGTTTTTTTGTTTGTGTCATAAACTACCTGCTTTACATCAGTTTATTTTTACATCAAATCGGGCGGAAATATCCGCCCGATTTTAGCTAACATTATTTTGTCACCACTTTCAACGGCACCGGAATCATCACTTCGACCGGTTCGCCTTTCAACACACGATCCGCCGTTGCCACGCCCAATTCGCCGATTTTTTCCGGCTGTTGCGCAATGGTCGCGCCCAATTTACCCGCTTCTACCGCGCGCACCGCATCGTCTGTGCCGTCAAAGCCGACGACTAACACGTCTTTTTTCGCCGCTTGCAACGCACGCAATGCGCCCAATGCCATTTCGTCGTTTTGCGCAAATACCGCTTGCACCGCACTTTGGCTTGCCAACAGGTTTTCCATCACGTTCAAGCCTTTGGTGCGGTCAAAATCTGCCGGTTGGCTTGCCAATAAGGCAAAGCCGTTTGCTTCGACCGCTTGCGCGAAACCTTCGCCGCGCTCACGCGCTGCCGAAGTACCGGCAATCCCTTCCAGTTGGATCACTTTCGCTTCTTTGCCTAATTTTTCCGCAATGAAATCCCCTGCCAATCTGCCGCCGGCAACGTTATCCGATGCGATATGGCTGACCACTTCGCCTTTGGCAGCACCACGGTCTAAGGTAATGACCGGCACGCCTTGTTTATTGGCACGCAGCACCGCATTCGCCACCGCTTCGGAATCGGTCGGGTTAATCAGCAACACTTTTGCGCCACGCACTAACAAATCTTCCACATTCGCCAATTCTTTCGCCGGATCATTTTGCGAATCCAGCACCACCAGATTGTAGCCCAGTCGGTCCGCCTCTTTTTGCGCGCCGTCTTTTAAGGTCACGAAAAAGGGATTGTCTAAGGTCGACACCGCCAACGCCAATGTTTCTTTCGCCAGCACTGAACCGCTGACCACCAAACTCATGATTAATGCCGATGCTACTGTGGTTAATTTTTTCATAATGTGTCCTCTTTTATTCCGGTTAGGAGTTAATTAAATCAGGTTTTACGACTTAACACTTTTGTTACCCAAGTAGTTATCTGCCAAGACTGCAATCAGAATAACCACCGCTTTTGCTATCATCTGATAGTAAGATGAAATATCCAAAATATTCAATGCGTTATTTAAGAAACCGATAATCAGCGCACCGATTAAGGTTCCCATCACGCGCCCTTTACCGCCCATTAAACTGGTGCCGCCGACAACCACTGCGGCAATCGCATCCAATTCATAGCTGACGCCGGCGGTCGGTTGCGCAGAGGACAAGCGTGACGTCACAATCAAGCCAGCCAACGCCGACAACAAACCGCTGGCGGCGAACACGAACAGTTTGATTTTGGTGACGTTAATCCCAGACAATTTGGTCGCCGCTTCATTGCCGCCTAACGCGTAGATGTAGCGTCCGATTCGGGTGTGTTGCAGAATGTACCACGCCAGCGCAAACACCAATGCCATAATCCAAATCGGTACCGGAATGCCGAACAGATAACCGGTACCAATCCAACTGAATTGATCGGCGCTGTCGGAAAAACCAGTACTGACCGGGCGACCGTCGGTGTAAACCATGGTGACACCGCGCAACAGGGTCATGGTCACTAACGTGGCGATAAACGCCTGCACTTTGCCTTTGGCGACAATCAAACCGCTTACGCCGCCGAGCAACATACCGGCAATCAGCACCACCGGCACCACGATAAAAATCGAGATGTCCAAGCCGACCATGGTGGCGGCAAACGCACCGGTCAACGCCAGCACCGAGCCGACCGACAAATCGATGCCGGCAATCAGAATCACAAAAGTCATGCCGACCGCGATAATCGCATTCACCGAGGTCTGGCGCAAAATATTCAGAATGTTATCCACGCTGAAAAAATTCGGATTCAGCAGCGAAACGATAAACACCAATACCAGTAGGGCAATAATCGAACGCTGCTCGATTAAAAATCCTTTTAGATTAAAACCGCTCTTTTTTGTTACACTTGTCATCTTTCTTTCCTAAATCAGTTATATCCGTTTTTACCGATTGCAGCCGCCAACAACTGCTCTTGTGTGGCTTGATTGCGCATAAACTCACCGCTGATGGCGCCCTCGTGCATCACTAAAATCCGATCGCTCATGCCCAATACTTCCGGCATTTCCGACGACACCAAAATAATACTCAAGCCCTCGTCTTTGAATTTATTGATCAATTGGTAGATCTCTTTTTTCGCACCGACATCCACGCCGCGGGTCGGTTCGTCTAAAATCAGCACTTGCGGTCGGGTCATCAGGCCTTTGGCAATTGCCACTTTCTGCTGATTACCGCCGGACAGCAACCCGACTTGTTGTTCACGGCTCGGCGTTTTGATGTTGAACAGCAAAATAAAATCGTCGACCGCGAGCTGTTCCGCACTTTTTTTAACGTGTCCGTATTGAGAAAAATGCTGAAGTGCGGTCAGGGTCATATTTTCTTTCACCGACATACCGAGCACCAAGCCGTCGCCTTTACGATCTTCGGAAATATACACAATGCCGTTTTGCAAACCGTCTTGCTCGCTGCGATTATCAATCGGCTTGCCGTTTAAGCGCACTTCGCCCGCGCTTTTCGGCAATGCGCCGTAAATCACTTTCATCAGCTCGCTACGGCCTGCGCCCATCAAACCGGAAATGCCTAAAATTTCCCCTTCGCGCAGCTCGAAACTGACGTTATGCACGCCGCTGCCCGACAGGTTTTCCACCGTCAAACGGATCGCACCGCCGGCTTTTTCCAAATGCGGGTAATACTCGTCCAAACGGCGGCCGACCATCATTTCGATTAACCGATCTTCGTTCAAATCCGCCACCGCACTTTCAGCGATAAATTCGCCGTCGCGCAACACGGTCACATCATCGCAAATCTCGAAAATTTCTTTGATCCGATGTGAAATATAGACAATACCGCGCCCTTCGGCAGTTAATTCCTTGATAATATTGAATAACGATTCGGTTTCGGTATCGGTCAAGGCATCGGTCGGCTCGTCCATGATAATCACGCGCGATTCAAAACTGAGCGCTTTGGCAATTTCCACCATTTGCAGCTCGCCGATCGACAATTCGCCTGCCAAGGTGCGGCTGCTGTGTTTCACGCCCAGTTTCGCCAGCAATTGATCCGCTTCGCGGTACATCGTCGCCCAGTCAATACCGCCGAAACGGTTGAGGAACTCGCGTCCCAAGAAAATATTTTCCGCAATCGTCAGATTGTTAATCAGATTCAATTCTTGATGGATAATGCTGATTCCCGCTTCTTGCGACTCTTTCGGACCATTGAATGTCACTGCATTGCCAAGATATTCAATCGTTCCTTGATCTTTGCTGTAGATACCGGTCAAGACTTTCATCAGTGTCGATTTGCCGGCGCCGTTTTCGCCCATCAACGCCATCACCCGTCCGGCATAGACATTCAGGCAGGCATTGTTCAGCGCTTTCACGCCGGGGAACGATTTGTCAATGCCCTGTATGCGTAATAAGGTTTCCGCTTGCATTCTGTTCCCCTTAAAACGGCACGCCGGAATAGAGAATCACATTGGCGTAAGGCGTGCATTCTCCCGTGCGCACAATGCCGCTTGATTGACGGCTCAACACTTTAAACTCTTCGTGGCCGACATAATCCAGCGCAATCCGGTTGCCTTGCTGCTGTTCCAGTTGTTGCAGTTGTTGCAATAACGCCTGATGAACCTCTGGGTTTTTAGTTTTTATCTCTTCCGCCAATACCGCACTTTCCACAAACATCTCTTGCGTCACCACCGCTACCGTTTGCAAAAAGTGCGGTACGCCGGCAGTCAGGGCTAAATCGACCCGCTCCGTTTCCAGCGGAATCGGCAAACCGGCATCGCACACCGTTAAACTGTCGGTATGCCCGAGCTGAGCTACCAAATGCGATAGCTGCGCATTTAAAAGTGCGGTTTTCTTCATCTTGTATCCTTAATTTTCTTTTCTGTATTTTTCATCGAAACGTTTCGATGAAATTTAAAAACATTCTAGAGAAGAAAATCTGAAAACAAAACCGGATTTATTGCAGAATGTGAGCTGGATCGGATTTTACATTGCAGGGCGGTTAAAATACCGCCCTGATGAGAAGATTATTGACGATAAGCCAAACGCTGCTGCAACCGCACTTTTAATGCCGGATTCGGGCAAATGTCGGCTAGATCCGCCAGTTGCCGCCAATCTTCAGCGCTGAACTGTTGATAAACTTGCTTGATCAAGCGCGCTTTGACCGCACTTTCCACAAAAGCGCATTCCAACGCACACAGCGTGATCTCCAACAATTCCGCACGACAAAAACCGAATTGCTCGGCGGCGATACGGTACTCTTTGCCGATGTCTGTGCCGAATAAACCGGCGTCATCGGTGTTGATACAGATCCGCACGCCGCTGTCGTACAGTTTGCGCAACGGGTGATTGCGCAGCGAAGATTGGAGCTCAGGCACTAAAATCCGGTTGCTGCTGGGGGAAATTTCCAGCGTGATCTGTTGCTCGATCAACTGCCGGATTAACTCAGGATCGTCAATCGAAGCAATGCCGTGCCCGATGCGCACCGCACCGCACTTGACGGCTTGCCGCACACTGTCCGCAGCACAGATCTCGCCGGCATGATAGGATTTCGGCAGCGGAATATCGGCAACCAACTGATGCAATTCGGCAAAATCGGCAAATTTGCCGGCTTTTTCGTTGCCGGCGATATTAAATCCGGTCACTGAGGCGCGCGGATTTTGCGCAATAAATTCAGCGCTTGCCAACATATCGCGGTACGGCAGATGGCGCACACCGCAAGCGTGCAAACGGGTTTCGGTGCCATACTCCGACCGCACTTCGTCAATCGCTTTTTCAATACCTTGCATCAGCGCGTGATAGCGTGGCGCCGACCACTGCGTGTCGCCGTTGCCGTCAACGCTGGTACACATGTGGTAAGCCGACGTGATCAGTTCGCAGTAGAGCAAGCCTTGTGCGGCGTTGCGGCTGAGGTAATCTTTGGTGACGAGATAATAATCCTCTTGGTCACGCACCAAATCCGCCACGATATCGTAGGTTTTGACAAATTCGCGAAAATCCGATTCATCATAGCGATAGCGCCCGTTGGGAAAATCCTGTGCGTCGTATTCGCCTGCGCGATATAAAAAATCCGGCGGCAACTGCACTTGGTATTTTTCCGCCAGTTGCAACGCCAAGTGCGGTGCGACCGAGCCTTCGATATGTTCGTGCAGCACGGCTTTAGGGAAGGGGTGGTTAAAAAGTGCGGTCATAAAAAATCCTCAACTAAAAATTTGAGGCTGATTGTAGTGGTTACGGGTGAAAAAGCAAGCTATCGTTCGGATCGCATATCCATCACAACGGGCTTTCGATATGCAACTGTTCGCAAATTGTGTTGACCGACAGCAACAGACACGAGCGCAAAATCTTTTCACTGCGCAGGGTTTTGACTTGCAATAGCAAGGAGTCTTTGTTGTCTTGCACGCCCGTAGCCGCGGTTTGCAAATCATTCTCGATTTTTTGCAAAATGGTTTTATCCGCCACCGAATGCAACTGCCGTAAAAATTCGAGGGTGAGGGTTGATGAAAGCGCATACTCCTTGCTTTCGTTATTCAACCGCACTTTTAATGCCAAATAGTGTTCAATGTCATGATATGTCTCCGTTGCCAGCACGCCCAAACCGAGCAGGACTTTAAGCCGCACGCTTAAGTCCGCCAGCGGGCCAGTGCTGCCGAGCAGCGAGTCGACTACGGATTTGACCGCAAAATCCGTTTTGCGGAAAACCCGTTGCATCAGCTGTTCCACGTCGTGATCAAAAATATTGACCGCAGCGGTGATCAAACCGCGCAAACCGAGAATATCGTTCAACTGCTCGTAAACAGACTGCTCTTGAGACGGAGACATAGTGTTAAATAATCAATCCTTGATTTAGCTTAATTGTTGGTAGTTGGCGACGATCGCGTCCACCACCGCACTTTCACCCAAGCCGGTATAGTGGCGGATCGCCTGAAGGACGCCATTATCCGCAATATACGCTTGCAATTCAACTGCCTGCGGATCACTTTCATTGCGGTAACACAACGCCGCCGCCACCGCTTTGGCTAAGGTGGCGTTCGGCAAGCCGTATTCAAGCGTGCCGTTCAGCGGTTTGACCAGACGATCGTTCGGGCTGAGTTTACGAATCGGTTCGCGCCCGACCCTGTCCACATCGTCCGGCAGATACGGATTGGCAAAGCGTTTCAGGATTTTTTCGATGTAAGCAAAATGTTTTTCCTGCTCGAAGGCGTAGCGTTTAATCAGCACCGCCCCGCTTTCCTGCATAACCGAGCGCACTTGCTGTTTAATCGCGTCATCTTCAATCGCTTCACGGATCAAGTGATAGCCTTTCAGCTTGCCTAGGTACGCCGTCACCGCATGGCCGGTATTTAAGGTGAACAGTTTACGCTCGACAAACGCCATTAAGTTATCGGTCAATTCCATACCGGCAATTTGTGGAATTTCGCCTTTGAATTGGGTTTGATCGACAATCCATTCGCTGAATTCTTCTACCGTCACCAGCAATGGATTGTCGGCATTCGGCACCACCGGCGGCACGATACGATCCACAGCCGAATCGACAAAACCGACATATTGCTCAAGTGCGGTGTGATATTGTGGGTCGAGATGTTCCAGCACTTTCTGTTTTAAAAATGACGTGCCGCGCACCATATTTTCACAGGCGATGATATTCAGGTAATGTTGATTACCGCCGGCAAAACGGATTTCCAACGCTTTGGCAAGCGTGCTAGAGATAATCGTCAACACGTTCGGCCCGACCGCCGTTGTCACCAAATCCACTTGGTTGAATTTTTCGATAATCTGTTCACTGTTTTTTGAGTTGATGCCGTCAACCGGCACGACTTTTTCGATTTTACTCGCCTGTTCGCTGACGATTTTCACGTCATAGGCTTGTTGTTGGTTCAATAAATCGATCACCGTGTCGTTGACATCGGCAAAGGTGACATGAATGCCGGAATCCGACAACAATTTTCCGATAAAACCGCGCCCGATATTACCGGCGCCAAAATGTAATGCTTTCATAGTATCTCTTCTCCAAATAAGCCAAAGAATTAGAGGGGTTTCCCCCTCTTTTTTATAGTCACTTCAAGTGGTTACTTTAATAAGGCTAAAACTTGTTCCACATCGCTTGTTGTCGTCAGCAGCTCGATAGACTCTTCGCTGTCTAACGCACTGGTGATTGAAGTCACGACTGCAATATGTTCGTTATTTTTCGCCGCGATACCAATGACCAGTTTTGCCACGCCGTCTTCTTCGTCGGTGAACTGCACCCCGTCCGGATACTGACAGAACACGATACCGGTTTTGATCACTTCGTCCTTGGCTTCAATCGTACCGTGCGGCACGGCAACTCCTTCGCCCAGATAAGTGGAAACCAGTTTTTCACGCTCGAACATCGCCGGCACGTAATCCGGTTTGGCAAAACCGGCTTTCACCAGTTGCTCACCGGCAAAACGAATCGCTTCTTCTTTGTTTGCCGCTTTCAAACCTAAGAAAATTTGCTCTTTTTGCAGTTTGAATACCGACGGCTGCGCCGCATCGACCGGCGCTTCTTCAACGCCATGACTGCCAGAACCGGATTTATCCACGATATCGCTGACCAAGCTGTCATAGAACGGATTGTCCAAGAAGTTGGTTAATGACAAATGAGTGGCTTCCGGCGCTTGTTGTTTGGCACGCAAAGTCAAATCTTTGTGGGTGATCACCAAGCGCGCATCACTCGGCAAATCATTAATCGCACAGTTGACCACCCGAATATCCAAACCTGCCGCCTGCACTTTTTTGCGCAGCATGCTGGCGCCCATCGCACTGGAACCCATGCCGGCGTCGCAAGAAACATAAATGGTTTGCAGTGTGTTGTAGTCGGCACCGCTCAATTCGGTTTTGCCACTGCCCATTTTCATCGCTTTCATTTGTGAAGTGGCATCTTCCAGCGAAACGCCTTCGCCTTGTTGTTTATCGGTTTTCAACAGGAAAGCCGCAACCGCAAACGAGGTGGCGCAAGAAGCGATAACCGACAGAATCACCCCGACGAACGCCGGCGGAGGCGTCATCGCCAACACGGCAATAATTGATCCCGGAGAAGCCGGTGCGCGTAAACCGGCATTAAACAGCACTAAAGTGAATACACCGACCATTCCGCCTAAAATCACCGCTAAAATCAAGCGCGGTTTCATCAGGATATACGGAAAATAGATTTCATGAATACCGCCGAAGAAGTGGATAATCGCCGCACCGCCCGCCGTTTGTTTGGCACTGCCGCGGCCAAAGAAGATGTAGGCAAGCAATATGCCCAAGCCCGGGCCCGGATTGGCTTCAATCAGGAAGAAAATCGACTGGCCGAACGATTCGGATTGCTGCACGCCCAACGGCGTGAAGATGCCGTGGTTAATCGCATTGTTCAGAAACAGGATTTTCGCCGGTTCGACAAAAATAGAGGTCAACGGCAACAAGTGGGCGGACACCAACACATCAACCCCTGCCGCCATCGCTTGCGACAGCGCTTTCACCGCCGGACCGATCACCACCAGCGTCAACAACGCACACAGCATACCGATAATGCCGGCGGAGAAGTTGTTGACCAGCATCTCGAAACCGCTCTTGATCTTACCGTCAATCCATTTGTCGAATTTCTTAATCGCATAACCGCCCAGCGGCCCGACGATCATCGCCCCGAGGAACATCGGAATATCCGAACCGACAATCACCCCCATGGTAGTGATCGCGCCGACCACCGCACCGCGATCGCCGCCGATCAATTTCCCGCCGGTGTAACCGATCAACAGCGGTAACAAATAGGTGATCATCGGTCCGACCAATGCCCCTAGGGTTTCATTCGGAATCCAACCGGTCGGGATAAAAAGTGCGGTAATAAAACCCCACGCAATAAATGCCCCGATATTGGGCATTACCATATTCGATAGAAAGCGGCCAAAATTTTGGACTTTCACTTTTGCATTCGCAGATAACATTGTTCACCTCAGCGTTAGGTTAAAGGTCTGTTTAACGGGACGTTCAAACGTACATAAAAAGTACGATCTTGACGATGGCTAAAAATTAGCATGCTTAATATGGAAAGCGAAATTTTATCGATTTAATTTGTGATGAGTATCACATTAAATATTTATGGATAGTTTTCAATAATGTGATGCGTATCACATTTATTTTTAATTCGAGAAATAAGCGTGACACAGATCACATAAAAGTGCGGTCAATTGCCGTTATCAGCAACGGGCTGCCACACCGCACTTTTCGTAATAGGCTCAGCTAAAAAGCCGCTTGATGACATCAATAACCAAATTGCATTTCGGCACCACCGAACTGATCTGCATATATTCGGTTTTCATATGCATATTGCCGCCGGTCGGCCCCAAGCCGTCAATCGTCGGACAACCGGCGGAAGAGGCGATATTGCCGTCGCTAACGCCGCCGGCATCAACCCATTTAATGGGCATATTGTGCGCTGCGCCCACTTCGGCAAACAGCTGCTTGATTTTCGGCAAGTTGACTTCGTCAATCATCGGCGCTTCGTGATTCACCAACCGCTTTTCATAGCGAACCCCGTCCTGCAGCGGATTATCCAGCACCTGCGCCAGCCGTTGTTCAAAAAACGCAACCGAAGCAGGCAATCTGTAGCGCATTTCAATCGTGAGCGCCGCCAAGTCCGGCACAATATTTTGTGCTACTCCGCCGTTGGTGATAATACAGTTAAAGGTGTGTCCGGCGCTAACATCATTCAGTTTCGAGAATTGCAGCACAAAATTGGCGGCTTCTACCAATGCCGAACGCCCCCGCTCCGGATTATTGCCGGCATGTGCCGCCACCCCGTGAAAATCAATCGCGTAGGTGATCACCCCTTTGCGGGTCGCCACCATCGAACCGTCTTCCCTTGCCGGTTCCATCACAAAGCAGTAAGCGGATTTGCGGGCGTATTCGCGGATACTCTCTTTGGCGTACAACGATCCGATCTCTTCGTGCGAATTCAGATACAAGCCGACGTTCAATTTATTCAAATCCAGCGCCTTAATCACATAAAACGCCATTAACGCGCCGGCTTTATCGTCGATCACGCCCAGCGCATTAATGCGATCGCCCTGTCGGCAAAAAGGCGCTTGTGCCAACGTGCCGAGCGGAAACACCGTATCCATATGGGCGATAAACAAAATATCGAAACGCTCCGCCCCAAGGTTGTTGCTGATAAACAATCCTTCCGCCACCGTATCATTTTGCATGGTAACTTTTTGATACTCAAGTCGTTGCGCTTTCGCTTTGGCGATAAACCAATCGGCAACGTGATTGACTCCCTCGATATGGTGCGACGGACTTTCAATCTCGGTCAGCTGTTTCAGTTCGTCTAAAAACAACGGTAACTCTTCGTGTTGCATATTTACCTCCGTTAAACAAAGAAACTCATCAACAACATCGCAAGATAGGCATTCACGATACAAATGCCGAACAGCACCAGATAGTGTTTTCCCGGCACCCCCAACACGCCGAGAATCCGCCCCATATACTGAACGGTCGAACCGACCAACGCCATACCTGGCAGCAACACCGCAATGTCCTGCGCATTAAGCACCCCTTCCTGCACCAACGCGACCAACACCCCTGCCGCACCGCCCCAGCTCAAAAATGCCGCCATCACCACCGCGATCGCTTCCCCGGGCAGTCCTAAAGGCAGCATGATAAAACCCAGATATTCGCCGATCAGTTTGAGCAAGCCGGAGGCATTTAAAATGTAAATAATCACAAATGCCATTAACACATTGGGTATCGTATTGGTAATGGCGATATTCCAGCCTTTTCTGGCTCCATCGATAAAAATATCGGTGATCAGTTTGTTTTGGTTGCTGACTTGGCTCATCATGCCTCCTCATCGTCTTTGACGAATTTTTTCACATACAGCCGCATTAAATTTGCGCCGAAAATCTTAAACACAAAAATAATCCCCAAACACATCGCAATAGACACCGGCGCCAATTGCCCTGCTTTGTCGGGGATCAGCAACAGCGGTGCAAACGACGATAAAAAGTTGGTCAATAATGCACCTGCGCTAAATTGAAAGGCGGCAAAAATCAGCAATTCTTTGTGGGTGATTTCTTTTTCTTCGCGTAAAAATTTGGTGGTCGAACTGCCGGCATCTGTGCTTTGCGTGCTGGCAATCAAGGAAATCGAACAGTTTCCCGGAATGCCCATCACCGGTTTTAAAATCGGGTTAAGCCATTTTGATGCCGCCGACAGCGCACCGTAATGCTCGAACACCGCCACAAAGCCGAGTGCCAACATCACACTCGGCACCAAGGTCAAGGCAAAGAGAAAACCGCCCTTGGCACTGATCCCGCCACTGGTTTTTAACCACTCCGGAAATTGTCCGGTTAATTTGCTGAAATCAAAAATTCCACCGATAAAATCTTTGGCAAAACCGCCGAAAAAGATAATCGCCAAAATTAACGAAATCGTACCGACAATTAATTTCTTTAAACTATTTTCACTCATCGCAAACACTCCTTTTTAACCAAGAAAGTCCCATAACAGAGTATCGCCCTCCCTGCACGATAACAACCTCAAGAGTCCGTTTTTGCCGAGCAGGTCACCTTTTTTTGTGTGCGATAAAAGGCGGAATAAACTGCCTAAGCGCAAACGCTTTTGCCTATTTCACCCCGACTTGCGTTAGATCAAATAAGCCGCAAATCCTTGCCTGAGCATCATTACATTGAAAATCAATGCATTAGGATAAAAACCAGCGTATAAAATACACCAAAAGAGGTAGTTTTTGATTGAATTGATTGTTATCACTAATCAATCACTTATGCTAAAATTCAGCTTCTATTTTTTACGGATATCGAGTGAATCTGATGTTTGCGCAAAACCAATTAACCTTAAGCAATCTGGCGTGCCAACGCGGCGAAAAGCTGTTGTTTGAAGGCTTGTCGGCGACTTTTGCCAGCGGACAGATGATTCAATTGGAAGGGCATAACGGCATCGGCAAAACCAGTCTGCTGCGCATGCTGACTACGCTGTCGCAACCGCTGCACGGCAAAATCCTCTGGAATCAAGAGGATATTTTTAAACAACGTGAAAGTTATTTGGCGCAAGTGTTGTATTTGGGGCATGCCAGTGGCGTGAAAAGCGAATTAACCCCTTATCAAAATTTGCGTTTTTACCAGCAGATCAGCAATACCAAACAAGATGACGAGCTTATCTGGCAAGCGCTATACCACGTCGGGTTGGGCGGTTACGAAGAAAGTGCGGTTTACCAACTGTCCGCCGGACAACAAAAACGGGTGGCACTGGCGCGCTTATGGTTGAGCAACGCCGCATTGTGGATTTTGGACGAACCGTTCACCGCAATTGACAAACAAGGGCGCGCCGAGCTGACCGCACTTTTTGAACGGCATTGTCAGCAAGGCGGTATCGTGTTGCTCACCAGCCACCAAAACGTGAACAGCGAACGTTTGCAAATTTTCCCGATGCAGCCGTTTAAAGCCGTCGCATAAAAAAGAATAAAGGTAACGTGCGCTATGATTTTTTACAGCATTATCAAACGGGAACTGAAAATTGCCTGGCAGAAAAAAGCCGAGCTGCTCAATCCGCTCTGGTTTTTCCTGTTGGTGATCACCTTGTTTCCATTGGTGATCGGCCCCGAGCCGCAACTGTTGGCGCGTATCGGACCGGGCGTGGTCTGGGTGGCGGCGTTGCTGTCGGCATTACTTGCCTTTGAGCGGCTGTTTGCCGATGATTTCCGCGATGGTTCGTTGGAACAGTTGATGTTGCTTGCCTATCCGTTACCGCTGTCAATGTTGGCGAAAGTAGCGGCGCACTGGCTGCTGACCGCACTTCCGTTATTGTTATTGTCGCCGATCGCCGCATTATTGCTGTCGATGGACGCAGTGGTGTGGTGGGCGTTGGTGCTGACCTTACTGCTCGGCACGCCAACCTTGAGTGCTATCGGCGCAATCGGGGTGGCATTAACCGTGGCATTGCGCAAAGGCGGCGTGCTGTTGAGTTTATTGGTTGTGCCGTTGATTATTCCGGTGCTGATTTTTTCTGCTTCGGTGTTGGATGCCGCGTTGCTGAACCTCAATTACAGCGGACAACTGGCGATTTTGGGCGCGATTATGGCGCTCACCGTCTCGTTGTCGCCGTTTGCAATTGCGGCGGCATTGCGTATTAGTTTGGATTAATTTGTTGACCTTTTTTAAATAATATTAAAAAGAAATGGAGTGAAATAACCTATGTGGAAATGGTTACACCCTTATGCGAAAGCCGAAACCCAATATCATCTGCTGGGTAAATTCCAGCCTTATTTTGGCGTGCTTGCGCTGCTGTTGCTCACCGTCAGTTGGATTTGGGGCTTGGGTTTTGCCCCAGCCGATTATCAACAAGGCAATGCCTTTCGCATGATCTATCCGCATGTGCCGGCGGCGATTTGGTCGATGGGGATTTACGCCTCGCTCGCCATTGCCGGCGCAATCGGTTTGGTATGGCAAATCCGTCACGCTTATCTCGGTATGATCGCGATGGCGCCTGTTGGTGCAACGTTTACTTTTTTAGCCTTAGTGACCGGTGCGATTTGGGGCAAACCGACTTGGGGCACTTGGTGGGTATGGGACGCTCGCCTGACCGCCGAACTGATTCTATTATTCCTGTATTTAGGCATTTTGGCACTCTACTCCGCATTTCAAGATCGTCGTAGCGGCGCCAAAGCGGCGGCAATCTTAGCCGTGGTCGGCGTGATTAATTTGCCAATTATCCACTTCTCGGTCGAGTGGTGGAACACGCTACATCAAGGCGCAACCATCACCAAATTTGAAAAACCGTCGATGGCGGTTGAAATGTTAATTCCGTTGATTTTATCCATCTTCGGTTTCCTGTTTTTATCCGTTTGGCTGACCATTATCCGTTACCGCAATTTATTGTTACAAGAAGAACAAAAACGCCCTTGGGTATTGGCTTTGGCGGAACAGTCTTTAAAAGGAGAGAAAAAATGACTCCATTTTTCCAAACTTGGTCTGATTTTTTTAATATGGGCGGACACGGTTTCTATGTTTGGTTGTGCTATGGCATTACCGTCGCGGCACTGTTCATCTTAATCATCAGCAGTTTTGCCGAGAAAAAACAAATTTTAACTTGGGTTGCCAAAGAGCAACAGCGCCAAGCACGTCAACAGCGTTTGGCACAACAACAAGCGAATAATAACAACGGAGAATCAATATGAACCCGAGACGCAAATCCCGTTTAAGCCTGTTGCTGTTAGTATTATTGGGTATCTCGGTTGCCGTCGGCTTGATGTTGTATGCCCTGCGGCAAAATATCGATCTGTTTTACACCCCGACCGAAGTGATTTACGGCAAAGACAATAAAAGCGACACCCGACCGCAACCGGGACAACGCTTGCGGATCGGCGGCATGGTGGTGGAAGGCACGGTGGTGCGCGATCCCGACAGTCTGAAAGTGCGGTTTGATCTGAACGACATCGGGCCGTCTGTCACGGTGGAATACGAGGGAATTCTGCCGGATCTGTTCCGCGAAGGGCAAGGCATCGTAGCGCAAGGCGTGCTGCTCGACGAAAGAACACTGAAAGCGCATGAAGTCTTGGCAAAACACGATGAAAATTATGTGCCGCCGGAGTTGGAAGATCAAATGCAGAAAGTGCATCAGCCGATGGGCGTTTCCGATGGCGACTTGAAAGGGGTATCGGAGCGTGATCAGCAAAGTCTGGAAAAATTCCAACATAATCTGCAACAAACCATTCAGCAGCAAAAAAGTGAGACCAACAAATGATTGCCGAACTGGGAAATTATGCTTTAGCTTTGGGGTTAGCGTTGGCAGTGCTACTTACGCTCCTGCCTGCTTATGGTTGTCTGAAAAATAACAGCACGCTGATGGCACTGGCAAAACCGATGACTTTCAGTCTGTTTCTGTGCCTAACCTTTTCTTTTATCGCGCTGTCGTATCTGTTCGCGGTCAATGATTTCAGCGTGCAGTATATCGTCAACAACTCCAATACCAACCTGCCGCTGCACTACCGTTTATCGGCGGTTTGGGGCTCTCACGAAGGCTCGCTGTTGTTATGGATTTGGTTGCTGTCGCTGTGGGGCGCAGCAGTGGCAGTGTTCAGCAAAAGCCTGCCGCAAGAGGCGATTGCGCGCGTGCTGGCGGTGATGGGCTTAATCAGTATCGGCTTTTTGGTGTTTATTATTTTCACATCAAATCCGTTTGACCGCACTTTTCCGGATTTTCCGGTTGACGGGCGCGAACTCAATCCGCTACTGCAAGATGTCGGTTTGATTTTCCACCCGCCGTTGCTGTACATGGGATATGTCGGCTTTTCCGTCGCCTTTGCCTTTGCGATTGCGGCACTGTTGGGCGGCAATTTGGATACCGCATGGGCGCGCTGGTCGCGTCCGTGGACGTTGGCGGCATGGCTGTTTTTAACACTGGGCATCGTGCTGGGTTCGTGGTGGGCATATTACGAATTAGGCTGGGGCGGCTGGTGGTTCTGGGATCCAGTCGAAAACGCCTCGCTGATGCCGTGGATTGCCGGCACGGCATTAATCCACTCCCTTGCAGTGACGGAAAAACGCGGCAGTTTTAAGGCATGGACAGTCTTATTGGCGATTCTGGCATTCTCGCTCTGCCTGCTCGGCACGTTCTTAGTGCGTTCCGGCATTTTAGTATCGGTACACGCCTTTGCCTCCGACCCGACACGCGGCTTGTATATTCTAGCTTACTTAGTGATCGTGATCGGCGGTTCACTGGCGCTCTATGCGGTGAAAGGCAACCAAATCCGCTCGACCAGCCACTATGAACGCTATTCACGCGAAAATTTATTGTTGTTAAACAATGTATTGCTGATGACCGCACTTTCGATTGTATTAATCGGCACGCTATTGCCGTTGGTGCATAAACAGCTCGGCTTAGGCTCGATTTCGGTCGGCGCACCGTTTTTTGATCAGATGTTCTTAATGCTGATGATTCCATTCTCCTTTATTTTAGGTATCGGTCCGCTGGTGAAATGGCGGCGTGATCAATTCAGTGCCATTCGTAAACCGGTAATTATCAGCGTTGGGTTAATGATCGTAGCCGGTTTTGCACTACCTCACTTGTTGTTTGATCGCATTACCGCCACTGCTGTACTCGGTACCATGATGGCGGTACTAATTTTCGCGCTTAGTTTGTATGAAATGCAACAACGTGCTACCCACCGCCATTCGTTTTTCAAAGGGATCACCAAATTATCCCGTTCTCATTGGGGCATGATCGCCGCCCATGTCGGCGTGGCAATGACAGTGTTTGGAATCGCTTTCAGCCAAAATTACAGCGTCGAACGCGACGTGCGTATGAAGAGCGGCGACAGCGCGCAAATCGGCGATTACCGTTTTGTTTTCCAAGGGGTAACACCGGATAACGGCGCCAACTACGAAGGCGTTAAAGCGCAGATCGAAGTGTATAAAAAAGATCAATTGGAAACCATTTTGCACGCCGAAAAACGCTTCTACACCGTCAGCCGCATGAGCATGACCGAAGCGGCGATCGACTGGGGTTTCAGCCGCGATATTTACGTTGCATTGGGTGAACGCTTGCAAGACGATTCGTGGGCGGTGCGCCTCTATTACAAACCGTTTATCCGCTGGATCTGGATCGGCGGCGTGTTTATGGCGCTCGGCGGTTTGTTGTCGATGTGCGATCGCCGCTACCGTTTAAACAGCCGTTTGCACAAAATTACGCCCGAAAATGCGAAACAAGGGAGTGCATAATGAATAATAAAAAACTTTTTCTACCGCTCTTTGCCTTTTTGGCGTTGGTTTTGGTTTTTGCTTGGCAATTAATGCGCAATTCCGCCGGTGAAGATCCGAAAGCATTGGAATCGGCATTGGTCGGCAAGCCCGTACCGCACTTTGAACTGCCGTCATTACTGACGGAGCAAGCAACACAAGGCAATGAACTGTTTCAGCAAGGCAAACCGCTGTTGTTAAACGTGTGGGCGACGTGGTGTCCGACCTGCTACGCAGAACACCAATATCTCAATCAACTTGCCAAACAAGATATTACGATTATCGGTATCAACTATAAAGATAAGCAAGATAAAGCGGTGCAGTGGCTGAAAAATCTGGGCAATCCTTACCAATACAATATTTTGGACGAAAAAGGCATGCTCGGTTTGGATTTGGGCGTGTACGGCGCGCCGGAAACCTTCCTGATCGATTGCAAGGGGATTATCCGCTATCGCTATGCCGGCGATATGAATGAAAGCGTATGGCAAGACCGATTCAAGACCTTATTTGAACAATTACAAGGAGATAGCGCATGCAATATTTAAAAATCTTTGCGTTGCTGCTGCTCAGCCTGCCTGCGTTTGCGGTGATTGAAAGCTACGAATTCACTTCGCCGCAACAGGAACAGACTTATCAACAATTGACCCAGCAGCTGCGCTGCCCACAATGCCAAAATAACAATATTGCCGATTCTAATGCGACCATTTCCAACGATATGCGCGCCAAAGTCTATGAGCTGCTGCAACAGGGCAAAGACAAACAGGAAATCGTTGATTATATGGTGCAGCGCTACGGCAATTTTGTCACCTATGATCCGCCCTTGACCGTTTCCACACTGTTATTATGGCTGATTCCGGCGCTGTTAATGCTGCTCGGTGTGGTTATCCTGTTCCGGCGCAAACCGCACTTGCCGAGTGAAAAACACAGCGATCACAAAATCGATCAACAACGTTTAGACGCTATTTTGCAAGTCGATAGTAAGGAGAAAAAATAGTGCTGTGGTTAAGTTTTTTACTGCTGACCCTCGTGGTGGCTGGCGTGGCATTTTTCCCGTTATTGCGTCGTAATCAAAATACGCAAAGTGCGGTTAAACAACAGGATCTGAACAAAGCTTTTTACTACGATCGCTTGCAGGAATTACAACAAGATAACGAACAAGGCTTGCTCGACGATCCGCAACAAAGCCAAAGCGAATTACAGCAACGCCTGCTGAATGACATTCCGCAACAGCAAAGTGCGGTCGCCGCCGATTCCCTTAAAAACGGGAAAATTTGGTTCAGTTCGGTGACCTTGGCGTTAGCGGCAATTGCACTATTAGCCTATTTCAGCGTCGGCTCTTGGCATTCGGAAAGCATGCTGGAACAGGCGCACGCCGAATTACCGCACTTGCAACAACGCTTGGCAGAAGAACGCGAGCAGCCGCTTACTACCGACGAGTTGCACCGATTCATCATTGCCTTGCGTGCCGATTTGCAAAAAAATCCGGACGCTGATCAAAATTGGTGGCTGCTGGGGCAAATCGCCATGGCGGCAGGCAACGGTCAGCTCGCGCTCGACAGCTATAAACGAGCAACCGCCCTGCAAGCGGACAATAACGAATACAAACTCAGTTATGCCCGTGTATTGATGTTCTCGCAAGATGAAAATGATAAACTGCGCGGAGAACTGTTGCTGCGTGAAGTGATCAAGCAGGATCACAATAATGTACAAGCCCTCAGCCTGTTGGCATTCAGTGCTTTCGAAAAAGAGGATTACAAAATGGCATTAATGTCGTGGGAAATGATGCTACGCCAACTGCCGCCAGACGACGAGCGTGTACCCTTGATTCAACGCAGTATGACCCATGCGATTGAGGAGTTAAAATTACAGCAAGAAACTGAAGCGACGGAGAAGAAAGAATAATCCTATGCAACAACCTACCCAATCTTTATTAAAAATCGGCTTGGTCTCGATCTCGGATCGTGCTTCGCAAGGCGTTTATCAGGATCAAGGCATTCCGGAGCTGCAAGCCTGGCTTGAACAGGCGCTCTGCGACCCTTTTGAGGTGGAAACCCGCTTGATTCCCGATGAACAGTCCATTATTGAACAAACCCTGATTGAATTGGTCGATCAGCAGCATTGCCATTTGGTTTTAACCACCGGCGGCACAGGACCGGCAAAACGCGATGTCACGCCGGACGCGACCCTTGCCGTTGCTGATCGCGAAATGCCCGGTTTCGGCGAACAAATGCGCCAAGTCAGCCTGCATTTTGTACCAACTGCGATTTTATCACGCCAAGTGGGCGTAATTCGCAAACAAGCCTTAATTTTGAATCTGCCCGGACAACCGAAAGCGATTAAAGAAACGCTGGAAGGAGTGAAAGATCAAGACGGAAACGTGGTGGTTAAAGGCATTTTTAGTGCCGTGCCGTACTGCTTGCAGTTGATCGATGGCATTTATATTGATACAGTGCCAGAAGTCATCGAAAGTTTTCGCCCTAAAGCCGCACGTCGGGAAAATAAGGAATCCTTATGAAAAAAATCGAAGCGATTATCAAACCGTTCAAACTTGATGACGTGCGCGAAGCTCTGTCCGATGTCGGCATCACCGGTATGACGGTTTCGGAAGTCAAGGGGTTCGGGCGACAAAAAGGACATACCGAAATCTATCGTGGCGCAGAATACATGGTTGATTTTCTGCCAAAAGTCAAACTGGAAATCGTGATTGCCGACGAACAAGTCGATGCCTGTGTTAATACCATTATCGAAACCGCGCAAACCGGAAAAATCGGCGACGGTAAGATCTTTATCTACGATGTGGAACGAGTGATCCGTATCCGTACTGCGGAAGAAAACGAAGAAGCCATCTGATGCTTTTCTACCTCATTGCCTTTGCCGCCGGCTTGGCGCTCGCCACCCAAGCTGCAATCAACAGCCAATTGGCAAAAGCCGTCGGCAGTCAACCTGTCGCCGCGGCGCTGATCTCATTTTTCACCGGTACACTGGTACTGCTCGCCATTACGCTGGCTAAAGCCAATCTGAGCGAAATCTGGCTCAACCTGCCGCAACAACAATGGTGGAAATGGACCGGCGGCACTTTAGGCGCTTTGGTCGTGTTTACCACAATTATGCTTGCACCAAAAGTCGGCGTCAGCAATATGCTGTTTTTTATCATTATCGGTCAGTTAATCATGGCGATGCTGATTGATCACTACGGTTTAATCCATATGCCGATACGTCCGGCCACTATTTGGAAATTTATCGGCTTAGCCGTTGTTTTTATCGGCATGGCGCTATTTTTCTACGGCGACAAATGGTTTAACCGATAAATAAATTTCACTTGTACCCTCGCGATCAATATGGAGAATAATCTCGAGCATAATCACCAATTTTAACCGCACTTTGCTCAATCAACCCGTTTCAGGAGAACACTCATGTTATCAAAACAACAGATTTTAGACGCTTATCACTATCGCCATGCTTGTAAACACTATGATCCGAATAAAAAAATCAGCCAAGACGATCTCCATTTTATTCTACAAACCGCACAGTTATCACCAAGCTCATTTGGTCTGGAGCCTTGGCGTTTTTTAGTGATCGAGAACTCGGAAATCAAAACGTTAATTCGCGATATTGCTTGGGGCGCTAAAGATAAAATTATGGATTGCAGCCATTTTATCGTGATTTTGGCACGCCAACAAAAAGCGCTGCAACCCGGTAGTGAGTACATTCGCCAACAACGCACGGAAGTAATGAAATTACCGGCTGACGTGCTTGCTTTATACGAGGGTTTTTACCGTAATTTCTGCGAAAACGAATTTAATCTGAATAGCGAAGAAGCATACTACGCTTGGGCAAGCCGTCAATGCTATATCGCACTGGCAAATATGCTCACCAGCGCCGCAATGATTGGCATTGATTCGACACCAATCGAGGGCTTTCCACTTGAGAAACTAAATAATGCCTTGGTTGAAAAAGGGTTATATGACCCACAAGAATTCAAACTGAGCGTCATGGTAGCCTTTGGTTATCGTGCTGGCGAAGCCCGCGCTAAAACCCGCCGTGATTTTGATGATGTCGTTAAAATTATCAAATAACTTTACCAATCCAAAACGGTAGAACCCTCACCGTTTTGGAATTCATTACTATTACTTCTAATCTAAAACTCAATTAATCAGAAATATCCAGTTTAAACAGTTCAAAGTGCGGTTTGTCGTCCAACTTTAGGGCGATCATAACCGCACTTTCTTTATCCTTTCTTATGTCTTATTTTATTGCGTGCCTTTGTCTTTCCCCAAATGCAAAAAACCCTTAGCATCACTACTAAGGGCTCTTGTTCTATTCAATAATATCCGGCGGTGTCCTACTCTCACATGGGGAGACCCCACACTACCATCGGCGTTACGGCATTTCACTTCTGAGTTCGGCATGGAATCAGGTGGG
>NZ_FWWV01000028.1 GCF_900176075.1 Pasteurella testudinis DSM 23072 | reverse complement strand
CGCACAGTATTCGCGGTCATTGGGAAGTGGAGAATAAGGCGCACTGGGTGCTGGATATGGTCTATCGGGAAGATGATTGTGTGATAAGCAAGGATGACGGCGCGGAGAATATGGCGATATTGCGCCGTTTTGCGTTGAATTTATCGCGGCTTCACCCGGCTAAAATGAGTATGCGGATGAAGCTGAAAGCAGCGGGTTGGTCAGATGAATTCAGGTCAGAGCTGATGTTTGGTGTTGTTGGTTGATTATTAGACAAAGTGCGCGGTTGCCCTGATATTTTGTCCAAACCCTTAAAGTTTGACCCGAATCACAGTAAAATCAAACTGTTCCGTTTAAGATAGCATAGAGCAATCGTCAACTTTATAGGGAGTAAAATTATGTGGAAAGCAATTTCGCAGCTTTTGGCTGAACAATTCGGTTCTTACTACACAATTAAATCGAAAACCCCTGTAGAGGGCGGGGAAATGCACCAAGCCTGGCTTATCGACGACGGCAATATTCCGGTGTTTGTGAAAATCAACGATAAATCCTACCGTTCGCTGTTTCGCACCGAAGCCGATCAGTTGGAGCTGCTGGCAAAGAGCGGTACGGTGCGCGTGCCACGGGTTTATGGCATCGGTTGTGCCGAGAATGTCAGCTTTATTTTGCTGGAGTCGCTCATGCTGGCGCCGCTGCCAAATGAAAAAATGGCGGAGTTGGGCGCACAATTGGCCGCCTTGCATACCCACGGCAGCAATCAGGAATACGGTTTTGATTATGATACTTGGCTCGGACCGGTCTATCAGCCAAATTCCTGGTCAAAAAACTGGTCAACGTTTTTCAGCGAAAACCGTATCGGCTGGCAACTGCAATTATGCAAAGAAAAAGGGATCCAATTCGGGCAATTTGAAGATATTATCTCGGCCGTCAGTTTTCATTTGGCGAAGTACCAACCCGTACCGGCATTATTGCACGGCGCGTTTTATCACAAAAACATCGCAATAAGTGACAACGAGATTGTCCTGTTCGACCCTTCCTGTTACTGGGGTGATGCCGAATGTGACCTGGCGCTGGCAGAACTGTTTTCGCCGCTGCCGACCGAATTTTACCAAGCCTATAACGGCATCAACCCGATCGACAAAGGCTATCAGCAACGCAAAACCATCTATCAGCTCTATTACCTGCTCAATTTCAGCCATCGTTTCGGCGGTGATTATATCGAGCGGGCGGCAAATGTCATTGAATTACTGGATTAGAAAAAAGAAGAAAGAAAAATATGGGCATAAGTGCGGTTATTTTTGATATGGACGGCATCTTGATTGATTCCGAACCGTTATGGCAGCAAGCCGGCGTGGATTATTTCAACCAAATCGGCTTGCCCGTCAGCATGGCAGATATGCAGCCGATGACCGGCGTCCCCTCTGACGAAGTGGTGCGTCGTTTCTATCGGCAATACGGCGCGGCCGCCTTGAGTGTGGAAACGGCTACCGAACAGTATCACCACACGGCAACCGAGCTGATTTTACAGCGCAAGCCGCTGTTTGACGGCGTAAAACCGTTATTAGCCCGTTTGGCGCAACGCAATATCAAAATGGCGGTGGCTTCCGCTTCGCCACACGCTTTATTGCAGCAAATCACCGAAAAGTGCGGTATCCGCCACTATTTTTCTGCGCTTGTTTCTGCCGCCGATATGCCCTACAGCAAGCCGAATCCGGCGGTTTATCTGTGTGCAGCGCAGCAATTGGGCGTCGAACCGCACTTTGCGCTTGGGATTGAAGATTCCGTTACCGGCATGACGGCGGTGAAAGCAGCTGCCATGCGGTGTATCGTTATTCCTTCCGTGGCGGAAAAGGACGATCCGCGCTGGGCGTTGGCGGATTACAAATTGGATTCATTAGATCACATCGACGATCATTTTTTGAACCGCTTGTTTTAAACCGCCTAATCCAGCACCGATAAACCCGGCAAGGTAGAGAAACTTTGTGATTTCACCGTGTGGTAAAAATCCTGCACATAGGCCTTATTGACATCATTTTCACGCACGGCGGCATAAAGCTCGCTTTGCAAACCTTTTTCGGTGATCTTGCGCGCCACCACATAACCGCGCTCCAAATACGGCAGCACCGCCCAATACGGCAACGCCGCCACACCGCGTTTGCTGGCGACCAACTGAATAATCGCAATGGTCAATTCACTGGTGCGCCGTGCCGGATTAATGCCCTGCGGATACAGCACTTTTCGCAGCAGATCCAACATATCGTCCGGCACGGGATAGGTGATCAAGGTTTCAGCGGCGAAATCCTCCGCCTGCCAAATCTCTTTCGCCGCCAAAGGGTGATCTTTCGAACAGATTCCCACCATTTCATAACCAAAAAGCGGTTGATGAACAATACCGGCGGTCTCTTCCACTTCCGAGACAATCGCCCAATCGGCACGGTGGGTCAATAGTAACCCCAACGTATCGGTGTGGAAACCGGATACGATATCCAGTTCAACCAACGGCCAGTTTTGACGGAACGAATCCATCGCCGGCATCAGCCAGTCAAAACAGGTGTGGCACTCCACCGCAATCCGCAACTGCCCGGCGTCGCCCTCTTTTACCCGAATCAAATCCAACTCGGCTTCAATCACTTTCGGCAGAATATCCTGCGCCAGCTTGATCAGACGCTCCCCTGCGGCAGTAAAATGCAGCGGTTGGGTTTTGCGTTCAAACAGGGTTAAACCGTATTGATCTTCCAACAGCTTGATTTGATGGGAAAGTGCGGATTGGGTCAGGTAAATCCGTTTCGCCGCCAGCGATACGCTGCCGGTTTCTTTCAGTGCAATCAACGTTTTTAAATGACGGAGTTCTAAAAATATCGGCTTCATTAAAATTATTCATCATCTTTGTGAAAATTATTAAGTTGCATAATACACCAAAATCCATCATTCTGCATCACAGATAGCCATTTAGACGGCTATTTAAAAATTAAATTGATTGAACCATTGGGAGAAACAAGATGACCACATTTCATTTATCAGGCTTTCCGCGCGTAGGCGCAAAACGCGAATTAAAATTTGCTCAAGAACGCTATTGGCGCAAAGAGTTGGCAGAACAAGATTTATTAGACATTGCCAAAGCCCTGCGCGAAAAAAACTGGAAGCACCAAGCCGCCGCCAATGCCGATTATGTTGCCGTCGCCGATTTCACTTTTTATGATCATATTTTGGATCTGCAAGTGGCGACCGGCGCAATTCCGGCACGTTTCGGCTTCGACAGCAGCAACCTGAGCTTAGATCAATTCTTCCAATTAGCCCGTGGCAACGCCGATCAGCACGCAATCGAAATGACCAAATGGTTCGACACCAACTATCACTATCTCGTGCCTGAATTCCATAAAAACACCGAATTCAACGCCAATCCTGCACACTATGTGCAACAACTGCAAGAAGCGCAAGCGTTGGGCTTAAAAGCCAAACCGACCGTTGTCGGTCCGATTACTTTTTTGTGGTTAGGCAAAGAAAAAGGCAAAGAAGCGTTTAACCGTTTGGATTTGTTAGACAAACTCTTACCGGTTTATGAAGCAATCCTGACCGCACTTGTGCAAGCCGGTGCAGAATGGATTCAAATTGACGAACCGGCGTTAACCGTTGATCTGCCGGCGGAGTGGATTGCGGCATTCAAACCGACTTATGAACGCTTGGCAAAAGTACAGGCAAAACTGTTATTAGCCACCTATTTCGGCTCGGTTGCCGAACACGCTGACTTACTGAAAGGCTTACCGGTTGACGGTTTGCACCTTGACTTAGTGCGTGCGCCGCAACAAATCAGCGCTTTTGCCGATTACGATAACGTGCTATCTGTCGGCGTGATCGACGGACGTAATATCTGGCGTGCCAATCTGAACAGCGTTTTGGACCTGGTCGAACCGTTAAAAGCCAAATTGGGCGAAAAATTGTGGATTGCGCCAAGCTGTTCTTTATTGCACACCCCGTTTGATTTGGAAGTGGAAACCCAGCTGGATAAGGATCTCTACTCTTGGTTGGCGTTCAGTCTGCAAAAAATTCAAGAATTAAACATATTGAAACAAGCGTTAACCAACGGACGGGACAGCGTGAAAGCCGAGCTTGCCGCCAGCCAAGCCGCCGCCGATGCGCGTGCTGCCTCTAAAGTGATTCACCGCCCTGAAGTCGCCGCCCGTTTGGCTGCGCTGCCTGCCAATGCCGATCAACGTCAATCGCCGTTTGCCGAGCGGATTAAGCTACAGCAAGACTGGTTGAAACTGCCGTTATTACCGACCACCAACATCGGTTCGTTCCCGCAAACCAGCGAAATCCGTCATGCGCGTGCCAGCTTCAAAAAAGGGGCGATTTCAGCCACCGAATATGAAGCCGCGATGAAAAAAGAGATCGCTTATGTGGTCGAACAACAAGAGAAACTCGATCTGGACGTGTTGGTGCACGGCGAAGCGGAACGTAACGACATGGTGGAATACTTCGGCGAATTGCTGGACGGTTTTGCCTTCACCAAATTCGGTTGGGTACAAAGCTACGGCAGCCGTTGTGTGAAACCGCCGGTGATTTTCGGCGATGTGGTACGTCCAAATCCAATGACCGTTTCATGGTCAACTTATGCACAAAGCCTGACCCAAAAGCCGATGAAAGGCATGTTGACCGGTCCGGTGACGATTCTGCAATGGTCTTTCGTGCGCAACGACATCGAGCGCTCGACCGTGTGCAAACAAATCGCATTGGCGTTAAACGATGAAGTGTTGGATCTGGAAAAAGCCGGCATCAAGATTATCCAAATCGACGAGCCGGCAATCCGTGAAGGTTTACCGTTGAAACGTGCCGACTGGAATAATTACTTAGATTGGGCGTGCGAATCGTTCCGTCTCTCCTCTTTCGGCGCGGAAGACTCGACCCAAATCCACACCCATATGTGTTATTCCGAATTCAACGACATTCTGCCGGCGATTGCAGGCATGGACGCCGATGTGATCACCATCGAAACCTCCCGTTCCGATATGGAATTGCTGACCGCCTTCGGCGATTTCAAATACCCGAACGACATCGGACCGGGCGTTTACGATATCCACAGCCCACGCGTGCCGACCGCAGCGGAGATCGAGCATTTGTTACGCAAAGCGTTAGACGTAATCCCTGCCGAGCGCTTGTGGGTCAATCCGGATTGCGGCTTGAAAACTCGCGCTTGGCCAGAAACCAACGCCGCGTTGGAAGTGATGGTCAACGTCACCAAAAAACTGCGTGCCGAGTTAAACTAAAACACAGCTAAACCGCACTTTGCGTTTAAAACACAAAGTGCGGTCTGAATCAATGTTAACATCAACCACCAAGCGTTAAACACTTGGTGGTTTTTTAATGAATTGGATTTCAGATCGCAAAATGCGTATGATTTTCTGCTACAGTGCTTCATATTTGGATAATCTAAGCACAATATCCAAACCACAGGTCCAAGAAAATGAATAATAATCCGATTGAAATTTACCAGACCCAAGACGGGCAAACCCAAGTCGAAGTGCGGTTTGAGCAGGAAACCGTATGGCTTTCGCAGGCGCAGATGGCGGAATTATTTACTAAAGATATACGCACTGTTAGTGAACACATTAATAATGTATTCAGCGAATCTGAACTGGACAAAGAATCAACTATCCGGAAATTCCGGATAGTTCGCCAAGAAGGAAAACGTACCGTTAATCGTGAGATTGAACATTACAATCTTGATATGATTATCTCTATCGGATATCGAGTAAAATCCTCACAAGGTGTTGCTTTTCGTCGCTGGGCAACCCAACGCCTGAAAGACTATTTATTGAAAGGCTATACGATTAACCAAATGCGGTTACAACAAAATGCGGCTGAATTGGAACAAGCCCTTGCGCTGATTCAAAAAACCGCTAATTCGGCAGAACTCACGCTCGATAGCGGGCGCGGTTTGGTCGATATAGTCAGTCGTTATACACAAACCTTTTTATGGCTACAACAATATGACGAAGGCTTATTGCAAGAACCGAAAGGCAATAGCGGTGGAATTTTACCAACCGCAAATGAAGCGCGACAATCACTACAACGGTTAAAACAGGAGCTGATCAGTAAAGGCGAAGCAACGGATTTGTTTGCGCGTGAACGCGAAGACGGCTTAGCCGCCATTTTAGGTAATCTGGAGCAAACCGTTTTTGGCGAAGCAGCATACCCAAGCATTGAAAGCAAAGCTGCGCATTTATTATACTTTGTTATCAAAAATCACCCGTTTTTTGACGGCAATAAACGCAGCGGGGCGTTTTTATTTGTAGATTTTTTACATAAAAATGGCAAACTAATAAAGCAAGACGGACAGCCCGTAATCAATGACACCGGACTGGCGGCATTGGCGTTGTTGGTGGCGGAATCCGCGCCAGCGCAAAAAGACACCTTAATCCGTCTGATCATGCACATGTTGCAGCAAAACGATTAAAAATAAAAACGGTTATTTTATACTCTCAAATACAGGAACTAAAACTATGTCACATCTCTCCGTTGCTAAATTCGGCGGCACCAGTGTCGCCAACTTCCCTGCGATGAGCGCATGCGCCAAAATCGTGATTGCCGATCCGAACACCCGTGTGGTGGTGCTTTCTGCCTCGGCAGGCGTGACCAATATTTTGGTGGCACTTGCCAATGGCTGCGAAACCGAACAACGCACCAAGTATCTGGACGAATTGCGCACGATTCAATACAACATTTTAGATGAACTGAAAAACAATAAGGTGATTAGCGAAGAGATTGATCGCTTGCTTGCCAATGTCGCTTCTCTCTCAGAAGCCGCCAGTTTGGCGACTTCCCCCGCCTTGACCGACGAATTGATCAGCCACGGCGAAATGATGTCCACCTTGATTTTTGTGGAAGTGCTGCGTGAACTGCAAACCAACGCCACTTGGATCGATGTGCGCCAACTGGTCGCCACCAACAGCAATTACGGCAAAGCAGCGCCGGACGATGCCAAAACGCAAAAAAATTGCGACAATATCTTAAAACCGCTGATTAATCGCGGCGAGCTGGTGATCACGCAAGGCTTTATCGGGCGTGACGAAAAAGGCAAAACCACCACTCTCGGACGCGGCGGCAGCGATTATTCTGCGGCGCTATTGGCGGAAGTCTTGGACGCAAAAGATGTGTTAATCTGGACGGACGTGCCGGGCATTTACACTACCGATCCACGCATTGTGCCGGCGGCGCAAAAAATTGACACCATGAGCTTTGCCGAAGCGGCGGAAATGGCGACTTTCGGTGCAAAAGTGCTGCATCCGGCGACGTTATTACCAGCAGTGCGCAGCAACATTCCGGTTTATGTCGGTTCAAGCAAAGCACCGGAAGCCGGCGGCACTTGGGTCACGCGCGATCCGCAACCGCGCCCGACTTTCCGTGCCATTGCGTTGCGCCGTGATCAAACCCTGTTAACCCTTTCCAGTTTGAGTATGTTACACGCGCAAGGCTTCTTGGCGAATGTGTTCAATATTTTGGCAAAACACAAAATTTCGGTGGACACCATTACCACATCGGAAGTCAGCATTGCGTTAACGCTCGACAAAACCGGCTCCGCCTCTTCCGGTGCCAATATGTTGTCGAACGAATTGCTGACCGAACTGAGCGAAGTCTGCAATGTGAAAGTGGATACCGCACTTTCGTTGGTTGCCTTGATCGGCAACGATCTGCACATCACCGCCGGCGTGGCAAAACGCTTGTTCGGCACGATTGAGCAGTATAACGTGCGTATGGTCAGCTACGGCGCAAGCACCAACAACATCTGCCTGTTGGTCCAAAGCCAGCACGCCGACGAAGTGGTGCGTTTGTTGCATGCGGAGTTATTTGAGCAATAATCATTAATAAGTTTGGGCGGATTGCATCCGCTCAAACTGCACTTTGCATTTTTCCATTGGGAATTAAATGCTTATACTGCACTTCAACACTGTTCGGCGATTTGCTTAAACAACCGATAGGAATTCAGTTGCTTTTCCTGATCATAAATGTAGGTCACTGCCATGATTTCATCGGCTTTAATGATGCGCTGTAATTCGTCCAACTGCTCGGCAACCGTGGCTTGGCTACCCAATAAGGTACAGGCTGTCATGCTGTCCAAAACCTGTTGCTCATGCGGTTCGATTTCCCCTGCGGCAATCGCTTTCGGCGGTTGCAATGGCAAACGGGTATTGCGTACCACATTCAGGAAAAAGCGCTGTTGCGAGGTTGCTAAAAAGTCCGCTTCTTCGTCCGTTTCCGCCGCAATCACATTCAGGCACAAAATAAAATACGGTTCAGCCAACACGCTAGACGGTTTGAACTGCTGGCGGTAAATCGCCACTGCACTTTCCAACATGCGCGGCGCAAAATGGGCGGCGAACACATACGGCAATCCCAATTCTGCGGCTAAATAGGCGCTCTCAGTGCTGGAGCCCAAAATATATAGCGGAATATGCGTGCCGATTCCCGGATAGGCTTTGACAAAACCTTGTTTATCCGCATCACCCAAATAACGCTGCAACGTGCGTACATCATCAGGAAAAGACAGTGCGCTTTCCATCACCGGATTACGCCGTAAGGCTTGCGCCGTGGCTTGATCGGTTCCCGGCGCACGCCCCAGCCCCAAATCGATCCGATTCGGATAGAGGGTTTCCAGCGTGCCGTACTGCTCCGCCACCATTAACGGGCTGTGGTTCGGCAACATCACCCCACCGGAACCGACTCGAATCTGCTGTGTGTGCTGTAGCAAATGGCTGATTAAAATCGAGGTCGCCGAACTGACCAAACCGGGCGTGTTGTGGTGTTCCGCCACCCAATAACGGCTATAGCCTAATTGCTCGGTCTGCTGTGCCAACCATGTCATCGCCTCAATTGCCTGACGGTTGTCAAAGCCGGCACGCACCGGTGCTAAATTCAATACTGAAACAGGAAGTCCTGTGTTATTCATGACATGCTCCTCATCTTGATGGATAATAAGTACCGATTATACACCTTTCTGATACAAGAGAAAAAATCTTAAAAAATCACATTTTAGACATTCGTTTCTTTATCTTATCGGCTAACCTGTTATGATATGCGCCGTTATTTTTCCTATTTTTCATTGGTAATAATTTATGCCGAAACTCAGCGAACTACTCCAAACCCAACTAGTTGACATCGTACGCAATGACGTTGTGCCTGCCTTGGGCTGCACTGAGCCGATTTCATTGGCATTGGCTTCGGCAGTGGCGGCAAAACATCTTGCCGCTAAACCGGAACGAATCGAAGCCAAGGTTTCACCTAACCTGATGAAAAACGGTTTGGGTGTTGCCGTGCCGGGTACGGGCATGGTTGGTTTGCCGATTGCGGCGGCGATTGGCGCGCTGGGCGGTGATCCTGACGGTAAATTAGAAGTGTTAAAGCAGATCACCGAACAACAAATCGCCGCGGCAAAACAGTTGTTAGCCGAGCAAAAAGTCACGGTCGGGATTAAAGAAACCGAGCAGATTCTCTATTCCGAAGCCACGCTGTTTTGCGGTGACGATTGGGTCAAAGTCTGCATTCAGGACAACCATACCAATGTGATTTCGATTGAAAAAAACGGTGAAATGATCTACCAAAACGCCGGACGGCAAGCCTGTACCAGTGAAAACGAATATACGATTTTCCAACAACTGAGCGCACAAGATCTGTTTGACTTTTCGATGGCCGTCGAGTTGGAAAAAATCACCTTTATTTTGCAAGCCGCCCGTTTGAATACCGCACTTTCGCAAGAGGGTTTAAGCAAAAACTACGGCTTGCATATCGGGCGCACCCTGCAAAAACACGTCGGCAGCGGTTTGATGTCCGACGATTTATTAAGCCGAGTGATTATCCAAACCACCGCCGCCTCCGATGCGCGCATGGGGGGCGCAACCCTGCCGGCGATGAGCAATTCCGGCTCCGGCAATCAAGGCATTGCCGCCACTATGCCGGTGGTAGTGGTCGCCGATTACCTCAACGCCGATGAAGCAAAACTGACCCGCGCGCTGTTTTTATCGCACTTAATGGCGATTTTTATCCACAGCAAACTGCCGAAGCTGTCCGCACTTTGCGCCGTCACCACCGCATCGATGGGCAGTTGTGCCGGTATAGCTTGGCTGCTGACCGGCAAATTTGAAACCGTCAGCATGGCGATTTGCAGCATGATCGGCGACATCAGCGGCATTATCTGCGACGGTGCCGCCAACAGTTGCGCGATGAAAGTCTCCACCAGCGTCTCCAGCGGTTATAAATCGGTGTTGATGGCAATGGATAACAGCCATGTCACCGGCGACGAAGGCATTGTCGAATATGATATTGACGCAACCATCAACAACCTATGCGCCATTGCGTCACGCAGCATGCTCTACACCGACAAACAGGTGATCGAAATTATGGTGAGCAAGCCGAAACGGGGATAACGCCTTTATCTGTCGCCCCGTTCCTGCTGTTTTGACAACTGCATGATCTTATAAAACATCTGTTTAAACAACAGCGGAATTGAATTCACGCCGCGTTTTTCCATTTCGTCGGACAACGCGATCGCCAAATCCGGTTTTGAAGCACGTTGAATCGCACGCTGAATAATTTTGCTCACCACCTGATTGCGCTGCGGCACATGATTTGCCAAACGGTAAAAGACATTTTCGAAGCCTTCGCTGTAAAAGAAATGTTCAATGTCTTTTTTCGGCAAGGTGAGCAGGCGGCTATACACCGATTCATTGGCTTCAATCATGTTTTTCACCGTATCGGAATATTTCCAGCCGGCATTGTCGCCGTCGGTCAGCACAAACCATTCGATCCCCATTTTTTTGCAATACTTGATCAACGGCCGCAATCCGCTTTGCGCAAATTCGATAATCCGAATCCCTTCCATTTCCAGATTGATATTCAACAAATGCGCCAGCTCGGTCAAAATCCACACTTCCGTTTCGCCTTCAACCATCACCCAAATCCGCGAAAACAGCGCCAAACTGCGGTTATAATGCACATGAAAACTCAGGCGGCGCATATCTTCCTTGCCTAAATCACGCCGTGCCAGTTGATAGGCTTTGGTTTGATTTTGATAACGCACCAAACGGCAAATGTGTTCCAAACGGACATAAGCCAGCAGCTCGACCGAATTGCTGGTGGTGATCCGTTGCAGCGGCAGATGGCTCGCCAACTCCCAACCGATCGCCACCATGCGCGGGTGCAGTCGGGTTTCCAAATCTTCAAACAGGATAATCGGACGGGTCTGTTTGCTGAATTTAATCCCCTTGCCGCGTTCAAACATCGACGAAAGATAATATAAAATCCGTTTTTTCAAACTGCCGTTTTCTTCCTGAAGCAAACGCTGGCACAGCGACTTCACCTGCCCCCACATTTTGCTAGTGTCATGCATTTGCCGCTGCCACAGCAGCCGATCCTGATTGTTCAAAAAATAATATTGCAGCAACAGCGCTACCGAGTGGATTTCCGCCTGCAGAATATCGCCCTCGCACTCTCCCTTGATACAAAACGGGCGAATCGTATGGTAATGCCGTTGCAAACGGGCGTCACGGAAGCGGAAAACCGGATGACGGGAAATAATCAGCGAGACCAGTTTCCGCGGATTGCGCAGGCTGATTTTATCGCCCTGTCCGTCCAGAAAGGAGTATTCGGTACTGGTTTTGCCGTCGTTCAATTCCCCGCTGACCCGCATATAAATTCGGGCATAACCGTCTTCATGATCAGAAAAGAGCGGTTGGTAAAAACGGCATTCTTGTCGATCACGTTCGCCGTGATAACTTTCACTGAAAGTAAACAGCACCATACAATGATGGTTGCGTTTCGGCACGGGATTGTCCGATGAGAGTTCCTGATACTCTTCCAGCGCAAGGTGGAAATCATTCGGCTTAAATTGATATAACCGCTTTTCGGGATTGAGAATCAAACTAAGGGCGTCCAGCAAACTGGATTTCCCCCATGAATTCTCACCGATCAGCACCATATTCGAGCGCAGCTGCAAAGATAAACGATTCAAACCTCTAAAACCAACCACATCAACTTGTTTTAAATACATATTGACCTCGTTTCTGGATTTTCTCGATTTGCATGACGGAATCGCCATATCAACCAAGTTCGAAAACAGCTTACTAAAAAAAGGCGGCTATTAATATGGTTAATGTCATATTTTTGGTTATAATCGCCACTTGACTGCAATGAGGTAATTATGATTGGTGGATTATTAATCGTTTTGGCGCCGATGTTTTTCGGTTATCTGATTAAAACGGCAAACAAACAGTGGTTAAATCGGATCAACAAAGCCGTGATGGCGCTGCTGTATCTGATTTTATTGATTATGGGCTTGTCATTGGGGCAAATGGACGATCTCGCCAACAAATTGCCGATCATTGCGCTGTCGGCACTCACCTTTATCGGTATGATTATGGGGCTGAATATTTTGTCACTGCTGATCTACGATAAACTTTCCCCACGTCCGCTACAGCACCACAGCGAAGCCATGCCGTCGCGCCTGCGCCTGATGTTGGATTCGTTATTGATGTCTTCGATGGTCTTACTCGGTTTTCTGATCGGCTTTTTCAGCAAAGGCTATCTGACGATTCCGCTCAACAGCAGCACCTATGTTTTGATCGCACTGATTTTTCTGATCGGGATTCAATTGCGCAATAACGGCATTGCACTACGCGAAGTGCTGTTCAACAAGCGCGGGATTTACACCGCGATTATCGTCACCGTCAGCGCCCTGTCAGGCGGTATGCTGGCGGCACTCATTCTCAATCTGCCGTTATCGCAAGGCTTGGCGATCGCCTCCGGCATCGGCTGGTATTCGCTATCCAGCGTGATGATCAACGATGCGTGGGGGCCGGTTTTCGGCAGTATCGCCTTTTTCAACGATCTGGCAAGGGAAATTCTCAGCCTGTTTTTAGTGCCGTTTTTTATGCAGAACCACCGCTCCACCGCCGTCGGGATCACCGGCGCAACCGCACTTGACTGCACCTTGCCGGTGATCCAGCGCTCCGGCGGTATTCAAGTCGTGCCGTTGGCGATCAGCTACGGTTTTATCATCAATATTTTAGTACCGGTTTTATTAGTATTTTTTATTAACTTGCCAATTTAAATCGCTAAAAATTCAAGTGCGGTTTTATCCACCGCACTTTATGCCTTTTAGACCACCGCCTGTTGTCATTCCGAAATCACAAAAAAACCGCTGGCAACAGCAGCGGTTTCCATTTATACAATGACGAATCAAACTCGGTTATTCACGCCTCTTCGCCCGACGCTATCCCGCTTTCAGTATCAGCCTTTGCGCAGCATTTCCAGCTCGTCTAATAGTTGTAAAATCAGGGCGGTAGCCGGTACGCTGGCTTCAAAATCACGGCTGATGCGGTGTGCACGGCGGATACGCGACAATTGAAAACCGCTGTAACTCGCCTGCTGCGGATTGCCTTGAATAGCAATAATCTCCTCTTCAATCACGCTGATCACCCATTCGGCATTGTTGTCGCACGCCCGTACGATTTCATCGAAAGTGAGCTGAATATCTTGTTCTTGAGTCATAATCGTTCTCCTCTAACGCTGGGCATAATGATCGGCTAACTGCTGCCAAGCGGCTTTATCCGCCTCGCTGTCGGCATTCGGTAGGACAATATTCAGCAACAGATATAAATCGCCGCTGTCCTTGTGTGGAATGCCTTTGCCTTTCAGGCGCAAACTTTGCCCGTTACGGCTGTTGGCAGGAATATTGATACTGAATTTGCCGGCAATGGTGTCCACCTCTATTTTACCGCCCAGCACCGCCGTCCACGCCATCACATCAATCCGTTGATACACGTCCTTACGCTGATCGACATACAGCCGTTCAGACTGATGAAAACGAATGTTGAGGTATAAATCGCCGTTATCGCCGCCGTTGAAACCCGGCAAGCCCTGCGCGCGCAAGCGGATTTGCTGCCCTTCGATAATGCCCTGCGGAATTTTGACATGCAAGGTTTTGCGCACATAGCTCATCTGCCCGTCGGCGGTTAAGGTCGGCATATCCAGCGTTAAGCTGCGTTCGCTGCCGTGATATGCGGCACGAATATCAATACTCAATTCCGCATGTTGATCCTCCCCTTTGATCGGCTCACTGAAACGGGAAGTGGAATGCCCACGCCGTCCTGCACTGCCGAATGCGGAAAAAATATCATCAAAGCGGAAATCTCCGCTGCCGAACGGCTGACCGTCGCCAAAATGGCTGCCGGAAAAATCATGGGATTCATAGCCATAACGACGGGGATCAAAATCAGCATGCTGATTCTGCTGCTCTGCTGCAAACGGATTTTCCAGCATGGCATCATATTCGGCACGCTTCTCCGTATCTTTCAATGTTTCATAAGCCACATTGATTTCACTGGTTTTTTCATCGGCATTCGCTTCAGTGCTGATATCAGGGTGATATTTGCGCACCAATTTACGGTAGGCTTTTTTGATCTCGTTCAGGCTGGCGTCTTTGCTAACCCCAAGCACCTCATAATAATTTTTACTTGCCATATCACACTCTCTTCAGCCCAAGCTGTTGGTTAATTGACCAAAATAGCATAGCGCTGTTTATTCCCCACCGCAAGCTGCACTTTTTACGCCGCTGCCTGTTGTGCGCCACCGCACTTTTCATTTTTACCGTTTCACTTTCTGTGCCGTGATGATGCAATAGTTATGGGCATTAATGGTTATCGTGCAGTCTTCAAGCGTAACGTACCGATGTTTTCATTTTCAAAGCGTGACAATTTGTCACGCTTTCGTTGCCTTCTTCCTTCAGTCGTTGTTTAAATTTCCTCCAATAGGCGGCTGGATTAAGACTCTCGGTCAATATCCCCACCACATCAACAACCGAAAAATGCCATTCTTCTTTTTCATTATCCCAAACGGATCTTATTTCTTTATTTTCATACAATTTTATCTCATTCACTTCACAACTCCTTTGCTCCCATCAATCCTATTGACGGCACCTAAACCGCACTTTGAGGAGAACATCTGCCAATTCCGAAAAACCTAGCGCAGTGATTATAAAAAATCACTGAACACTTTTCTAAAAACCGCAAAGGGATTAAACAGAATAAATTTGTGAATATGCCAGAATAAAAGAAATAGCATAAAAAAAGACCGAATATCTCGGTCTTTTTATTGTTAAAACATAGGGAGTTAACGATTAGAAGAATACACGCAAACCTACGCCAACATCACTGATATTTTCACCATTTTTAACTTTGTCATAGTGATATTCAACAAAGGTATAAACATTTTTATGTACTTTATAGTCTACGCCAACGATATAAGTATTAACTGCATCGTCACCTTTAGATTTACGTTTCCATTGTAAGTTCAATGCCGCAGGGTCAGAGAAGCGGTATTGCGCACCGGCCATGTGGTAAGTTTCTTTCGAATCTTTAGTGCCATTGACTGTATCGCGAGATTGACCGTAGTTATAACCGAAAGTCACTTGATCGATTACGAACTCAGCCGCTACACGCCAGCTATCACGTTTAGTTGTTTCAACAGTATCCCAGCGATCTTGAGTATAACCACTTCTGAAATTAAATTTCACGTCTTGAGACAAGTCACCACTATAGTACAATGCGGCACCATAACCGTTTTTATAGTTAGCTGCTTTTCCTAATGTAGTTTCATCTTTTACATCTTGACCGAAAATATAATCCAAACCGAAGCTGAAGCCACCAAAGCTGTCAGAAACGAATTTTACAGATTTATCAGCATAGTCAGTCAGGTTTACGTTACCGTCTTTATAGTTGATGAAGTTAGCTAATTGAATGGAATCACCATTGGTCAATTGACGACCAAAACTTAAAGTACCCACGCCATCTTGTTTTAAACCAGCCCACAATCTTTCAGCATTAACATCACCGAAAGAACTTCCGCTGTTTTGACCGCTTTTAGCGTTATTTTCTGGTCTGAAACGTAATTCAAGGGCTGCAATTGCACTTAAACCGTTGCCCAGATCTTGCGTACCTTTGAATTGCAAACGGGAGCCGTCATTATCCAAATCTGCACGTTTGTCAGTTACTTTGTTTAAAAGTACACGTAAAGAACCGCCTACTTCAACTTTAGAACCGTCTTGATCATAAACAACCGCTGCGTTTGCAGAAGTTGCGGCTACTGCTGCTACTGCTAAAGCTACTAGTGTCTTTTTCATAATAGTCTGCCTTTTTACTTAAGTTTAAAGTTAATTTATTTATGTTCGCTAGTGCATAAATAAACGGAACTTAGATTGAACTTTCACTCAACAGCGTTGTCCAACCCTGTTTTTAATTTCCGAGGTCATACTGACAGAATCCATTTTCCCTGTCAACCCTTCGCCCCTTTTCAGCGATAAAGATTTTTATCAATAAATTCAATTGGTTATGATAAACAAGCGCTCACCAATGAATACTTTATGTACATTTTTCATATTTTTTTGGAGCATTTTACTCAGAGTTTTGTATCAACAAAAAAACCATCACAATCATAACTATTTGTTTTAATTATTATTTATTTGAATCGCTCCATTTTTACAAAATCAAGCAAAACATGATTGACAAAGTTCAAACTTTTTATGTGACTGAGATCAAAGTTTTAACAGAAAGATGATTTATCCATTTTAGGGGCGCTATTTTGGAGAGAAATGGTTTAAAAAACCGCTATTTTGCGAAGCCCCATGCAAACATACCATTATCTGCACAATCGCCACCGAATTATGTTAGACTCTGTATCGGTGTTTATGACCAAAAATCAACTATACTAAAAATAAAGCTAGGCAAAGTGCGGTTCGGGCAGATAGTTATGGTGCAACCGTGCACGGAAATAGCTGTCAGCCTTGCACGGCTGCACCGTACACGGTTACGCATAGGTCAGCCGCTTTGCGGCTGTAACACCAAGCAATTGTTAAGATTTAAATTTTAACGTTGGCGGCAATCGAGGACAGATTTACTTTTACAATACCGATCGCAATATTTTAACGTGTGACATTATGCAAAAAAAATCCGGTTTATCATTCACTCAACATGCGTTATTGGAAAAAATCAGCGCCTATTTTCAGGCGCTATCGGTGCATAATCACAAGCCGATTTATGCCAAACTGGATCGTCGGCTTTTTTCGCCCGACAATGAAACCATTGCCGACTGTCTGGCGCAAGCCCAAACCACATTGCAGACCCTGCGCCAACTTCGCGATGATCAACAAGCGGAATTTTATGCGGAAAAACTGGTCGCACAATATCATGCGCTACTAGAATTAAGCACCGCAAACCGCGCTTCTCAGCGCCCCGCCCCTGCTCCCAAGCCGTCTGCTGCCCCAAAACACAGCGTGCACGCCCTGCCACCGGCAGAACGCTTGGAAAAATACTATGAATTTTTAACCCGTTTAAACGATCTGATTGCCGAACAAGCCGAACAGTTGTTAACTTGCCCGACAAACGATAAGCCGCTGCTATTGCAAAAAATCGCCGCCAGCGAACAACGCAAACAGCGCTGCCAAGACGCGATTGATCATTTAGAAGAATATTTGGCTTTTGTTGCGGAACGGGAGAAAAAAGAAAGTGCGGTTTGGAATGATGATCTGCACCCCAAAAGTTGGACTCCAAAACCAACGAACTAAGGTGCAGATTTTTATGACTAAATATACCCAAGCATTTAAACAACACGTCGTTGAATATTACCTTCAACAGCCCCAATCTATCAGTAACACATCACGCGTTTTTCAAACACCGGAAAGCTGTATCCGCCGATGGGTTTTACAATACAGGCATTCCGGCTTAAATGGTCTGGCCGTGTTGCATATTACGCAAAAATATACATTGCAAGACAAGCTCAACG
>NZ_FWWV01000005.1 GCF_900176075.1 Pasteurella testudinis DSM 23072 | reverse complement strand
TTTGTTTTCAGCCGTCACATCCGTACCGCCCTTGATTTCATCAGCAGGAATGGTAATTACACCGGTTTCCGGATCGACGGTCACGCCTTCCGGCAGTTCATCTTTCGCCGTCCATTTGCCGTCATCGCCTTTTTCGATCGTTACGGTTTGGCTGTTACCGTCTTCGTCAGTGTAACTAACCGTAGCATCTTTAGCATCGCTTGCCGGAGTAACGGTCACACTGCCATCTTCTTTAGCATTGATTTGTGGCGCATCAGGTGCAGTTGTATCGACAGGCGCACCAGAACCGCCTTTGCCACCACCACCGGCGGCTGCAATGCCTGCCAACGGCAGTAATGCCAATAACCACCAAGGACTGAATACCCATAAACCGCTAATTTCATCACCACCTAAAGCCTGTGGTGCTGACATTTGCTCTGCCAACATGCTGACTGCGTCAGAAGTTTGTCCTGATTCCGGCACATAGGCATAAGTATTGCCGTTTTCATGATCACCGACAACCAGATTGGTCGTTCCTTCTTCATCATAATAATTTTCAATGATGACATCCGGCACCATATCGCCATTTTCCAGCATGATCTGTAGATCGTTGCCGACGCGTTTAGTGATGATATTTTGCGGGCCAAAGCCGGTAGCATCATCAATCAATTTGTAATTAACTTCGCTTTGTGCCTTGATAATTAAGGTTTCACCGTCCTTAATGGCATAGTTTGCGATTTCAGTTTTTGCGTTTAATACTTTTAAAGTTGTAGACATCTTTTATCCTAAAATTTAAAAATTCACCCGAGACAGTTTTTTTATCTTTATCCGAGTCGATTGGTTGTTTATATTTAAATCTGCTTAGCGATTTATCTTTATTTTTAAAAAATAAAATCCCTGAGGAACGCTCAAATGAGCGTTTCTCGGTTAATGTTTATTGATAAATTAAAAAATCTAATTGTTGCCGTAAATGAGAATTTCTACTCGGCGGTTAGGTAAGTCGCATTGACTTCTGGCAGTTTTATTACGAGGATATTTTGCCGCACAGTCAGCTACAACCAAGTTTTGTTCACCATAACCCGTGCTGATAATAGGCTGTTTGATTTGTTCCGCTTGCAATACTTTGCGAATCGTTTCGGCTCGTTTTTCGGAAAGCTGTTGATTATAACTTTCAGAACCCGCCGGATCGGTGTAGCCGTTCACAACAATTTTGCTGATTGCAGACTGATCCATCTGGTGAATCTGTTTGACAAATTCTTGCACACTGCGCTTTCCTTCCGGCAATACATCACTATAGCCGGATTTATTCAGTGGAAATGCCGCGTTGGCATTCAAAGAAAAAGACTCAAGTACACGTTCGTTACAATTTTTCAATTTAACGCGTGGCAGAGTTTGCGATTGTAAAGACAACGCCTCGACATCTTTTTCTGCAACTGCATTATCCATAATTTGTAACACCGGCTTACCGTTTTGAATATCGGCCACTTTAATATAGGTCACATTTTGAGTGTCCGCATTAAAACGAATCCCCTCCGAACGGTTACCCGGCTTTTGATTGGTGACCACAGAGGCAGTGACCAAATTACGGGTTTCGCACAATTTGGCCGAACTGAAGCCTTTTTCCAATAATGAAGTTTGATAATCACCGTTGATATAGATATTGATGCCTTCGGCGTTCAAATTCGGGGCACGATAAAAAACCGCAACGCTTTGTTCCTGAGCGGCTTCCGGATTACCATTCGAATAATTTTTCCAGTGCTCTAACGCACCGTTTACTCCGGATTTATTGACAGAGCAAGCACTTAATACAAAAAGTGTGGTTAAAACGACTAAAGATTTTTTCATTGATTTTCCCTAAAGTTTATTTGTGTATTTATCTATCTAAGGACCACATACCCTTGCAGGTATTCGCTAAAATTTCATCAAGTTTACTTACCATTAATTAAACGAGAAACTCACAAATCAATATGCAAATAAAGCAAATAGAATTAAATTTAAACATATAAATATATTTAAGGCGCGTTTTATATCATAATCGACAACATAATCAAAACAAAATTTACTTAAGAAATACAAACTCAACTTAATAGTCACCCTTAGTGACTATATTTACTGATTTAACCCATAACTTGAAAATCAATAAGATATTGATTTATAATTGAATTTTAAAATGGAGAATAAAAAGATATGCCGTATCCGCTTCGATTATTAGAATTGTAAAGATTTGATAGGTGAAAATAATAATATAAATAGATGTGAACGATGATAAAAAATAGCACGGCTTTTTTGCCACGCTACTTTAAATTTAATAACGTATAGTGATTACTTGGATTTCGAGTATTTTATTTAATTCCCTCCACCAACGCTTTCACTAATTTCGGCCCGTGATAGATCAAACCTGAATACAGTTGTAATAGCTCGGCGCCGGCGGCGATTTTTTCCTGTGCGCTGGCAACGGAGTCAATGCCGCCGCTGCCGATAATCGGGATTTCGCCTTTCAGTTCGCTGTGTAAACGGCGAATAATTTGGGTGCTGAGCTGTTGCAACGGTTTGCCGCTCAAACCGCCTTGTTGCTCCGCATTCGTCATGCCCTGCACGCTATCGCGCGAAATCGTGGTATTGGTGGCGATCACGCCGTCCATTTTGTGACGACGCAAAGTATCAGCAATCTGTATCAACTCTTCTTCTGTTTGATCAGGTGCAATTTTGACCGCAATCGGTACATATTTATTGTAATATTCCGCCAACTCCCTCTGCCGCACTTTAATGCCTTGCAACAAATCATCCAACGCTTCGCCGTATTGCAACTGGCGCAACCCGGGCGAGTTGGGCGAGGAGATGTTGATCGTGATATAGCCGGCGTGGTTATACACCTTATTCAAGCAATAAATATAATCGCCTTTGCCGTTTTCGACCGAAGTGCTGGTGTTTTTGCCGATATTAATCCCGATCACGCCGTCATAACGGGCTTTTTTCACATTCTCGACCAAATAATCCACGCCACGATTGTTAAAGCCGTTCCGGTTGATAATGCCCTCGGCTTCCGGCAGGCGGAACTGACGCGGTTTCGGATTGCCGTCTTGTGCCAACGGCGTTACTGTGCCGACTTCGATAAAGCCGAAACCCAACGCCCCAAAGCCGTCTATCGCTTCACCGTTTTTATCCGCACCTGCCGCCAAGCCGATCGGATTTTTGAATTCGATTCCCATACAACTTTTCGCCGTACCTTGCGGACAGCAAAGTGCGGTTTGCAACAGCTGTTTAGCCGGCGTTTTGCCGATCATGCCCAATGCTTTCACGGTAAAATTATGCGCCTGTTCCGCTTCCAGTGAAAACAACCCTTTTTTGATGAGTGAATACATATTATTCCGCCTCTTTATTTAATCAATTTGAGCCGCTGAAAAATCTGACAATCCGCTCAGTCTTCTACTCTAACACGTTAATCGAGCGCCTTTTCGATTTTCTCAAACAAATCTTTCGATAAGTTTTCCAGTTTTGCCAGCCGTTCCAGACCGCGCTTCATCAGGGTTTGCCGTTGGGCATCGTAACGCGCCAGACGAATCAGCGGCTCAATCAGGCGCGAAGCAATTTGCGGATTGCTGTTATTCACCTTGATTAGCACCTCTACCAAGAAACGATAGCCCGATCCGTCAATCGCATGGAAAGCGTTCGGGTTGTGGTTGGCAAAGCTGCCGACCAGTGCGCGCAAACGATTCGGATTGTTGAATTTGAAGCTTGGGTGATCCATTAATTGCTTCACATTTTGCAGCACATCTTCATCAGGACGGGTTGCCTGCAACGCAAACCATTTGTCCATCACCAAACCGTCATGCGCCCATTTTTGTTCAAAATCGGTCAATAAACCGTCACGGCAAGGCAACGCCGCCGATGTCGCCGCCGCCAACGCCGCCAAGGTATCGGTCATATTGTTGGCATGTAAATAATGCGTATTGACCAGCGCATTGCCGAATTCCGTCACCGCCAAATAGCTTAAACAGCAGTTGCGCAAGCTACGCAGGGCAATGTCTTCACGCGCGATACGATAGTTAGGCAAATCGATACGGTGATAGATTTTCAAGAGCAAGTCTTTCAGATGTTCAGCGATATTTTGCTGCAAAAAGCGGCGCACGGCATGAATACCGCTCGGATCAATCACCTTGAATTGCTCGGCAAATTCGGTTTCTTTCGGCAAGGTCAAGATAAGTGCGGTCAGTTCGACATCTTGTTGGTAATTGTCCAAAATGGCGCGCAACGTATCCAATAACATCGGATTCATTTGCAAGGCGTCGCCGTTTTGCCGACGGTGCAGATTTTGGCGCAATTCGTTCGCCAGCAACATTTGTGCCGCATCCCAACGGATAAAATCGTTTTGCGCATGTTTCAACAGCAGTAACAATTGCGCATCGCTGTAATCATAGTCCAGTTTGACCGGTGCGGAGAAATCGCACAGCAGTGCCGGTGTCGGACGGGAATAGACCTGATGAAATTCAAACACCTGCTGGTTATGTAAAATATCCAACACATTGCTGACCGGCCCGTTTTCGTCTTGCAACGCCAATTTGTGCCCCTGCGCATCATACAATTCCATTTTCAACGGAATATGCAGGTTAATTTTATCCAGTTGATCGTGGGTCGGCGGCGTGCTTTGCGCCACGCTTAAACGGTAAATATGCATGCGTTCGTCATATTCGTCACTGACCGTCAACTCCGGCGTGCCTGACTGGCTGTACCAACGGCGGAAAATCGTCAAATCCACACCGGAAGCCCGCTCCATCGCCGATACAAAATCTTCGCAAGTCGCCGCTTTGCCGTCGTTTTCGGCAATATACAGTTTCATACCCTGCTGAAACCGCACTTCGCCCAGCAAGGTGTGCAGCATACGAATCACTTCCGCCCCTTTTTCATACACGGTGACGGTATAAAAGTTATTCATTTCAATCACTTTTTCCGGACGGATCGGATGTGCCATCGGGCCGGCATCTTCGGCAAATTGCACGGTGCGCAAGAGCTTCACATTATTGATCCGATTCACCGATCTGGATCCGGTGTCCGAGGAAAACTCCTGATCACGGAACACCGTCAACCCCTCTTTCAGGCTCAACTGGAACCAATCGCGGCAAGTGACACGGTTACCCGTCCAGTTGTGGAAATATTCGTGGGCGATCACCCGCTCCACGTCTAAATAGTCGTCGTCGGTTGCCGTCGCCGGATTGGCAAGCACAAACTTAGAGTTAAACACGTTCAAGCCTTTGTTTTCCATCGCCCCCATATTGAAGAAATCGACGGCGACGATCATGTAAATATCCAGATCATATTCCAGATCGAACCGCGCTTCGTCCCACTGCATGGATTTTTTCAAACTTTGCATGGCAAAATCGGCACGATCCAAACTGCCTTTGTCGACATACAGTTCCAGCGCGACTTCACGACCGCTCTTGGTGATAAAACGGTCTTGCAGCAGATCAAAATCCCCTGCCACCAGCGCAAATAGATAGCTCGGTTTCGGGAACGGATCTTGCCATTCCACCCAATGTTTTCCGTTCTCTAACTCGCCAGCGGCAATACGGTTGCCGTTGGATAACAGATAAGGATAGCGGGTTTTGTCAGCGCTGATTTTGGTGGTGTAGCGTGCCAATACATCGGGGCGATCCAGCATGTAAGTGATTTGACGGAAGCCTTCCGCTTCGCATTGGGTGCAAAAGCCGTCACCGGATTGATACAGTCCCTGTAACGACGTATTTTCCGCCGGTTTCAAACGGGTCTGCACCGTCAATTCAAAACGTTCGCCCGCCACATTGCTCAAATCCAAAACGAGCGATTCGCTATCTTGTTGATAGCGGGAAAAATCTTCTCCGTTTAATTTCAGCGACACAAATTGAAAACTGTGACCGTCCAAGCGCAATTCGCTTGCGGCTTGATTCAGGCGCTGGAAAGTGGTGGTGGCGGTGACTAGGGTATCTTGCGGATCGAGTTGAAAATCAAGAAAAATATCAGTGGCGGTATAGTCCGGTTTCTTATAATCTTTTCTGTATTTCGCTTTCGCTGGCATTATCTGCTCCATCTGTTTGTTATGCTTATTCGACCGATAAGCATAGAATTTTATCCGTTAACTTGCAATCGAATCACGGCTATCCGCCTAAAAAAGATAAAATATTTCATCAACCTGATCTACAGCGCTTAATTTCTTGGCAAATCATGTTATTCTAACCGCACTTTTCGACTCAACAGCCCTAAAGGAAACTTCTGATTTATGTCTGCAAAAATTGCTATTGTCATGGGATCCCAAAGTGATTGGCCAACCATGATCGAAGCCGCCAATGTGTTGGATCAACTGCAAATCGGCTACCATGTTGAAATCGTTTCGGCCCACCGCACACCGGATAAACTGTTCGGTTTTGCCGAGAATGCGCAGCAAAACGGTTATCATGTGATTATCGCCGGCGCCGGCGGCGCGGCACATCTGCCGGGTATGTTGGCAGCCAAGACCCTTGTGCCGGTGTTGGGTGTACCGGTGAAAAGTTCGATTTTGAGTGGCGTAGACAGCCTGTATTCTATCGTGCAAATGCCGAAAGGAATTCCGGTCGGCACGTTGGCAATCGGTCCGGCGGGCGCAGCCAATGCCGGTTTGTTGGCGGCGCAAATCCTCGCTTGCCATGATCAGGCTTTGGCGCAACGACTGCTGCAATTCAGAACCGAGCAAACCCAAAGCGTATTAGACAACCCCGATCCACGCCAATAATTGACAGCAACAGAACAGGAAGTAATCATGCAAAAAAGTGCCATTTATCCGCCGGTCTATGTGTTGGGTGACGGACAATTGGGGCGAATGCTGCGCTATGCCGGTGCGCCGTTGGATATTGGCGTGCAACCGCTGGCGTTTGATGCGCCGGTATTCGAGATTGAACATCACGCCGTCATCACCGCCGAAATCGAGCGCTGGCCGGCAACGGAACTGACTACCGCACTTTCCTCCCACGCTAATTTTATCAACAAAAATGTTTTCGGCTTGCTCGCCGATCGCCATTCGCAAAAATCACTCTTGGACGAACTGAATTTGCCGACCTCACCGTGGCAGCGCTTGGATTCGGGCAAACAATGGACAACGGTTTTTAATCAAATCGGTGAAAAAGTGGTGGTCAAACGCCGCACCGGCGGCTACGACGGACGCGGGCAATGGATTGTAACCGCCGACAATACCGATGTCATCAGCGACGAGTTGTTCAATGAGGTGATCGCCGAAGCCTTTATTCCGTTTGATTACGAAATCTCCTTAGTCGCTGCGCGTTTTGCCGACGGTTCGACTCGCTTCTACCCTGTCACCCACAATCTGCAACAAAACGGCATTTTGCGTTACAGCGTACAACTCGGTGCAGACCGCACTTTGCAAACGCAAGCGGAAAGCATGCTCGGCGCAATCATGCACAAACTGGATTATGTCGGCGTGATGGCGATGGAATGCTTTGTGGTTGGCGACAAATTGCTGATTAACGAACTTGCGCCGCGCGTTCACAACAGCGGACATTGGACGCAATCCGGCTGCTCGATCAGCCAATTTGAACTGCACCTGCGCGCCCTGCTCAATCTGCCGACACCGCACTTGCAGACCGTTATGCCGAGCGTCATGGTCAATCTGATCGGAACCGAACACAATCCGCAATGGCTTAATCTGCCTTTCGGCCAATTGCATTGGTACGGCAAAGAAGTGCGGTCGGGACGCAAGGTCGGGCATATCAATTTATCCCATCCGGATAAAAACGTGCTGATTGAAAATCTGCGCCGATTGGAAAAGTTATTACCTGAGGATTACCATTCAGGCGTGGAATGGGCGATTGGGAAATTAAGCTGATTTTTGGTTTTTAGGATTGTTATCTGCGTTGAAAATCAGTATAAATAGAAATTCAATTTAGGATTGTTGTCGATAATTGTTTATCCCCAAAGATTCGGTTCAAAAAGTAGAGGCGGATTAACCATCTGCCCGTTTACGAAGTGCGGTATAAACAATTAATCAGTAAAGGATAAATGTAAAGTGCGGTTCGGACGGATAGTTAATCTGCCCCTACAAAGTACATAACCATTTTCATTTCAAACAATGATACTAAAACAATAAAAATTTTATATTACACAACATCATTATCATCAAAATCAAGGAAATCACTATGTTTGAGAAAATCCAAGCGGCTCCTGCCGATCCGATTTTAGGTTTAGGCGAAGCCTTTAAATCCGAAACCCGTGACAACAAAATCAATCTGGGAATCGGCGTGTATAAAGATGCCAACGGACAAACTCCGATTGTGAAAGCGGTTAAAACGGCGGAAAAACGCTTGTTGGAAACAGAAAACAGCAAAAACTATCTGACCATCGACGGCGTGGCGGCGTATAACCGATTCACCCAAGAATTACTGTTCGGCGCAAACAGCGACATCGTCAAAAACAAACGTGCCAAAACCGCACAAAGTTTGGGCGGCACCGGCGCGTTGCGTATCGCCGCCGAGTTTATCAAACGCCAAACCAACGCCCAAAACGTGTGGATTAGCGCCCCGACGTGGCCGAATCACAATGCGATTTTCAACGCCGTCGGCATCACAATCCGTAACTACCGTTACTACAATGAAGAGACCCGTGCCTTGGATTGGGACAACATGATCGCCGATCTCAGCAACGCCGGCGAAGGTGATGTGGTGCTGCTGCACGGCTGCTGCCACAACCCGACCGGAATCGACCCGACGCCCGAACAATGGCAACAATTAGCCGATCTGTCGCTGAAAAACGGCTGGCTGCCGCTGTTTGACTTTGCTTATCAAGGCTTGGCAAACGGTTTGGAAGAAGATGCGTTGGGTCTGCGGACTTTTGCCGCCAACCATAACGAGTTGCTGGTTGCCAGTTCCTATTCCAAAAACTTCGGGCTATATAACGAACGTGTCGGCGCATTCACCTTGGTCGCTGCCGATCAAACTACCGCCGAAACCGCTTTCAGCCAGATCAAATCGATTATCCGCACCATCTACTCCAACCCGTCCTCACACGGCGCAAGTGCGGTAGCACTGGTATTGGGCGATGCGGAACTGAAAGCCGACTGGATCGCCGAGCTGGCGGAAATGCGCCAGCGCATTAAAACCATGCGCCAAAAATTCGTCGAACTGCTACAAGAATACGGTGCACAACAGGATTTCTCTTTCATCATCGAACAAAACGGCATGTTCTCCTTCAGCGGCTTAAGCCCAGAACAAGTGGATCGCCTGAAAGACGAATTCGCGATTTACGCGGTACGCTCCGGACGAATCAACGTCGCCGGCATCACCGAAGATAATATCCGCTATCTGTGCGAAAGCATTGTTAAAGTGCTTTAATCTCGGCAGATTCCAATTGAACAAAGCAGATTACCGTGATGTAATCTGCTTTTTTTCAATATAGACTTGTTAATATTTCAGAAGATTTTGCAGCGGCAAAGCCACTGAAGTCTGCATAACCTCATACGACTTTGCCATGCCGGACTTGGCTACAATAAAAAACCTTACCCAACATTACTCACTCTTGAAACAATAACAATTTTCAATTAGAATGCCGCACCTATTACACCAAGTGGCTATTATTTTTCAATCTGATGAACGGAATCCGTTGTGTTTAAACTCGAACAAATCTCTTATCGACTCGCTAATCACCGCACTTTGCTGCAACCGATTGATTTAACCTTTCATATCGGTAAGGTTTACGGTTTGATCGGGCATAACGGTTCTGGAAAATCGACTTTGATCAAACTGCTTGCCAATCAGCAACCTTGCAGCAGCGGAAAATTGTGGCTGCAAGAGCGTGAAATCAGCCGCTGGGGAACGCGCGAATTTGCGCGTGAAGTGGCTTATCTACCGCAACATCTGCCTGCCGCCACCAATTTAACCGCCCGTGAGTTAATACAAATGGGGCGCTATGCCTGGAACGGTCTGTTCGGACGGGATAAACAAAAGGATCATGCCGCCGTTGAAAACGCCCTGCGCCTGACCCACACCGAAACCTTTGCCGATCAGCTGGTGGATACCCTCTCCGGCGGTGAACGCTCGCGGATTTGGCTGGCAATGCTGTTGGCGCAACAAAGCCGTTTTTTGTTGCTGGACGAACCGTTGGCGGCGTTGGATATTGCCCATCAAGTCGAAGTGATGCAATTGATCCAACAACTTTCGCGGCAATTGAATATCGGCGTGGTAGTGGTGATTCATGATGTTAATCTGGCGGCGCGTTTTTGCGATCACTTGATCGCCCTGCACAGCGGAAAACTGTTAATGCAAGGATCACCGCAACAACTAATGACCCAAGCCAATTTAGCGGCGGTTTACGGCATTGAGCTCAACGTGCTCCCCCACCCGACCGAAGCTGTGCCGGTGGCATTTTTTTAAGCCGACAGGGGAAAGCCGATGAAACACATCAGAACCGGATTTTACCGCTGGGCGGCGATTTTGCTGATACTATTCAGCTACCGCACTTTTGCCCACTCAAGCCCGACAGAGCCGAAAATCGCCACGCTTGACTGGACGGTGGCGGAAACCCTACTTGCGCTGGGACAACCACCGATTGCCGTCGGCGATGCCGAAAGCTACCGCACTTGGGTCGCTGTGCCGCAACTGCCTGCCGATACGCTGGATTTAGGCTCGCGTTTACAACCGAATAAAGAGTTACTCGCCAAGCTAAAACCGGATCTATTCGTCAACAGTGCCATGTTCAGCAGTCTGAAGCCCATTTTGCAATGCTATGTTGCCGATCCCAAGCAAGTGGACAGCGTGGATTTTTACCGTGACGGCGACATTTGGCACAATCAGTTGACTGCCAGCCGGAAACTGGCGCAATTAATCGGCAAACCGCAAGCCGCCGAAACCTTGATTCAACAAAGCGAACAGCTTTTTGCCCGCCTGAAAAATCGATTAAGTGCCTACCAAGACCGCACTTTGCTGCTGGTTCAATTTATCGACAGCCGCCATTTACGGGTTTACGGCGAAAACAGCCTGTTCGGCGCAGTGATTAAGCAAATGGGCTTCCGCAATGCGTGGACACAGGCGGTCACGGTGTGGGGTTCAGCCAATATCGGTATTAACCAACTGGCGGATTTTAAAGACAATCCGCGGTTAATCGTGATCAAACCCTACCCGCTCAACGTGCCGACCGCACTTCAACATAACACCCTTTGGCAGCATCTGCCGTTATCGCAAGATCCGCTTGTGCTTCCGGCGATTTGGACTTTCGGCGCATTGCCGTCGGCGCAACGCTTTGCCACGTCATTAGCCGAAGCCTTGCAGCATGGAGGCGAAGCATGGTAACACGCTCGGTTTATTGGCTGAACGGCGGCTTGTTGCTGCTCTGCATACTGTTAAGCCTATGGTTATTCGATTTACAATTGCCGCAAGATTGGTCGGTGGCGGCTTTATTACAACGGCAAACCGCATCGCTTGAGATCTTATTGCTGCAAAATTACACCCTGCCGCGCATGGCGATTGCCGTACTTGCCGGAACCGCACTTGGCTTATCCAGTCTATTGTTGCAGCAAGTGGTGAATAATCCGCTGGCTTCCGACAATACCCTCGCCGTCAGCAGCGGCGCACAATTCGTATTGTTTGCTTGCACCTTGTTTTTCCCGTCGATTTTGCATTTCGGCACCACGATTATCGCATTTTTGGGCGCACTCGGCGCGTTGCTGTTGGTCTTTTTATTGGCGTGGCGCAAACGTTTATCGCCGTTAATCATGATTCTCGCCGGTTTGGTGGTCAATCTCTATTTGGGATCGCTTTCCGCCACGTTAATGTTGTTCTATCCGGAAGCGTCGCGCGGTTTGATGATTTGGGGCGCCGGTTCTTTGGTGCAGGAAAGCTGGCTCGACAGCGTGCAACTGTTTTGGCTGTTGATTCCGGCATTAATCCTGCTGGCGCTGCTGCAACGTCCGCTCACCATTCTCGGCTTAAACGACAGCAATGCCAAAAGTTTGGGCGTGCCGGTGCAGTGGATTCGCCTTGCCGCGCTGCTGCTTTCCGCCTATTTGGTGGCGATTGTGATCAGCCGTGTCGGTATGCTCGGCTTCATCGGTTTGGCTGCCACCACGATCAGCCGCCAGCTGGGAATCCGTACCTTTAAAGGACAACTGCTGCAAACCGCCTATTTAGCCGCCGTGTTATTGTTGCTGACCGATTTAGCCCTGCAATTGATTGCGCAATATCGGCAAATTCAGTTGCCGACCGGCGCTGTCACAGCGGTGTTAGGCACGCCGCTCTTGTTATGGCTGATGTTTAAAAACCTGCCGCAAAGCGGACGGTTACAATCCGCCGCCCATTTTCTGGCAACGGGCAAAGCGGGCGGACGGCGCACTGCGATCGGTTTAAGCGCCCTGTTTATCCTGACCGCACTTTTCGCCTTGTTGATCGGCAACAGCGCCGACGGCTGGTCGATCAGTCCGTTCTACGACGGCATACTCGATCTGCGCTATCCGCGCCTGCTCTACGCCCTTGCCGCCGGTGTCATGTTGGCGCTGGCAGGCGTGTTGCTGCAACGCTTGAGCTTCAACCCGATGGCAAGCCCGGAATTATTGGGCATCACCTCCGGCGTCAGTTTCGGCGTGTTGGTGGTGATTTTCAGCGTCAGTCAAATCGACATGCAACATTTCTGGCTCGCCGGCATGGCTGGCGCCTTTGCCGTATTGTTCGTTATCATGTTGATCAATGGCCGCAGCGGTATGCTGCCGGAACGGATTTTACTCACCGGCATCAGTCTGGCGGCACTGTTTGATGCGGTGCAGCGGATTCTGCTTGCCGGCGGCGATTTCCGCATGCAACAGCTGCTCAGCTGGACCAGCGGTTCGACCTATTATGCCGAAAGCGGATTGGCGATCGCTTTAACCTTGACCGCACTTGGGCTGCTGCTGGTCAGTTTATTATTCAGCCGTTGGCTTGATCTGCTCAACCTGCAAGCGGTGATGGCAAAAGCCTTAGGCTTAAATTTGACCCAAGCCCGCTGGCTGCTGATTATGCTAAGTGCGGTGCTCACCGCCTGCGCCACGCTGGTGGTCGGGCCGCTCAGTTTTATCGGTTTGCTCGCACCGCACTTGGCGCACTATCTCGGTTTCCACAAACCGCAAGCACAACTTCTTGCCGCCGCGCTGATCGGCGCAACGGTGATGATCGCCGCCGACTGGCTCGGCCGGCAAATTCTGTTTCCGTATGAAATGCCCGCCGGACTGGTAGCAACCCTGCTCGGCGGCAGCTACTTTTTACTGATTATGCGTCGGGTTTAACCGCCCGATTATCCTATTGTTATACTTGAGGAAAATTAACTATGAAGCAAACCTTTAAATATTCTGCGCTCACCACCGCACTTTTGCTCGGCATAAATCCGGCGTTTGCCGACAGCCAAGAAGCCGACGAACTGAAAGTGATTGAGGTGGTCGGAACCATGAACAAATTGGACAGCCAACCATTTAACCAAGCGAAATCGGCCGTGGTTTTGGATAACCAAACATTGACCGAGCAAGGGATTGAAAAAGCCGATGAAATCGCCCGTTATCAAGCCGGTTTCACCAACCAAGTCTTCGGCAGCGACACCAACACCAACTGGTTCCGTGTGCGTGGCACCAATGCCAGCCAAGCCATTGACGGCATGCCGGCGTTGGAGCAGGGCTTTTTCACGCCGCAACTGGAAATGTATGGCGTGGAAGGCGTTGAAATCATCAAAGGATCGGATTCAATGGCTTTCGGGGCTTCCAATGCCGGCGGTTTGATCAACTATATCAGCAAACGCCCGAACAAAGACAAGGTGGGAAAAGGCGAGGTCAGCACGCACTTCGGTAACAAAAACCAACGTGGCGTGGGCGCGGATTATACCGGCAGTTTAAATCACGATGACAGCCTGCGTTACCGTTTGGTCGGTGCGTACAATCATGCCGACGGCGAATGGAGCGGAACTTGGTCGGAAAATTATTACATTGCCCCGTCTATTGCTTGGGATATTTCCGATAAAACCCATTTGACCGTCTTGGCAAGCTATTTAAAAACCGTCGGTGTGCCCAGCTCAAACTTCCTGCCGCAAGACGGCACGCTGGTTGCCACTGCCAAAGGGAAAATCTCCACCCATGCCAATTTAGGCGATCCAAGCCAAGATTATGAAAAAAGTATCACGAAAAGCCTCGGTTATGAATTCAGTCACGATTTCGGCAACGGTTTAAGTTTCAGCCAAAATTACCGTTACCAACAAATCGATAACCGCCACCGCGGTGCTTATGCTTACCCGTCGAGCTATGACGCAAACTGGAATCCGATTCCATTGGCACAATCTGACTATCAAGTCGCGCGCGCAGTGGTTTATAACAACGGAACTGCCAAAAGCCACAGCATTGATAACCGTTTGGCTTGGAAATACAGTAATGAGGTGATTAATAACACCTTGGTCGCCGGTATGGACTACCGCAATCAAAAATTCGATTCGCTTTATACTCTCTACGGCAGCCAAGGCATGGTCAATGTTTATAACCCTGCCGCAACCTATGGCAGTGCCGCAACAATTGCTGCGCCGCAGGTATTAATCAAATCCCGTCAAACCGGATTCTATTTGCAAGATAGCGCCATTTTATGGGACACCGTCGGTTTAACCGCCGGCGTTCGCCACGATCGCGTGCGTAACAGTGAATTGGCCAGTGCGCAAAACGTGCATAAAAACCATACCTCTTATTCCGGTTCCGTGATGTATTTTAACGAGTTAGGCTTAAATCCATATTATGCTTATACCGAATCTTTCCGCGTACCGAACGGTTTAAGCGGCAATGAAACGCTCTATGATCCGAATATCACCAAACAACACGAAATCGGCGTAAAATATATGCCGGACTGGGTTGACGGCACTATTTCGGTTGCGTTGTTCCGCGCAAAAGACAAAGGCGCTTTAATCGGTCAAGGGACAGGAGCAACCATCAGCAGTGTCGATCCGATCAAACGTAAAGGGGTTGAAATTCAGGCTAACCTGAATGTAACCGAGAAATTGCAAACCTTATTCGCCTATACCTATGTGCGCTCCGTCACCGACAATGCAAACGGGACAAAAACCAATACGGCATTGATTCCTAAGCATACTGTCTCTACCCGCCTTGCTTATCAATTCACCGATAAATTGAATGCCGGTGTCGGCGTGCGTTATGTCGGCAACAGCGTCACCGCTAGCGGCTCGCTGTATTCCGGTTACAACGTGCCGTCATCAACTGTGGTGGATTTATTTGCCCGTTACCAGTTGAGCGATAATGTAGTGGCGCAAATGAATATCGACAACGTCGGCAACCGCAAATATCTGGCAGGCTGTGATTACTACTGCTACTATGCCGAAGGTATCAGTGCCGTCGGCAGTTTGTCTTACACATTCTAAACATTCCGCCCAAAAGTGCGGTCTATATCGCAAAGTTCAGGCTACCCGTACGGTAGCCTTTTTTGTTCCGGTAAAAAATACCGCACTTACCGCACGTTACGAGAATTTCGACTCATTTGAGCAAAAACCGCCCTTGCGCCATTCTTAGTACCGTGCCCGCCAGCAACAAAGCAATGCTGATTGAGCCGATCCAAAACAGAATGATACCGAATTGCGCCAATCCTTGTGTTTCTCCCGACATTTGGCTGAGGTATAGACCGACATTTGCCATTGATCCCAAGCCGAATGAAAATCCCCAAAACGACATATTGAAACCGTTGGCGAAAATCCAAGGCAACAAACGGAATAAAAACAGCAGCTGCAACAGCCCGTAGCCGGTTAACATCAAGGCCAAATTATCAATTGCGCCGTGCGTCAAGTGCAGATAGGCATTTGCCGCCACAAACGCCGGCGCCAGTTGAATGCCGATAATCGGGCGCACCGCTTCGTCCAGCGGTGTCAAATTGCGCAGGCGCTGTAAAATCGCCGGTTCGAGCGTTATCCATGACAACGCGCCCATGCCGAAAAACAGCATTGCCCACACATCATAACCCAGTTCGGAAAGTGCGGTGGCGCTGACAAAATTCGCCGCCACCGTCGGTAAATAAATAATCGGCGTCGTCGCTTCCGCCTTATGTGTGCCGCGCCATAAACCCGCCGTACGATAAGCGGCAAAGCCGAGTTGCGCTACCGTTCCCAGCAGAATCAACCCTGCCGCAGCCGAGGTCGATAACGGTAAAACCGCTAAGGCCATCAGCATGGCGGTAATCGGAATCAAGCTGATAAAACAGCATTGAATCAAGTGGTGCAATTCCGCCTGCGCCTGTTGTTTGGCTATAAACCATTTGGCGATATAAACAGACAACAGCGCCAACCACGCCATGCCCGCAAGTGATAAAATCACGGGACTGACAAATGCCGGAAAAGCGTGAAACAGGGCTTCGGCATGCTGCCATGCCAAGCCGATAGAAAAGAGACCTAAGGTAATACTGAAATAACTGACCGGAACGGGAAACGGTTTTTCTTGGATTTGCTGAGTCATAATATATCCACAACAACATAATAGATAAGGTGCGGCTATTGTAGTTCGCTACGGGTAAAAGAAAAACCACCTTGCAAACATTCGCGCCCTTTTGATAAAAAAAGGGCGGTATAGTTCAACTTTTTGGGGTCAGATCACCTCGTTCAAATTCCATACCGCACTTTGTCTTTTTCAAGCTGCGATAGCAACCTGAATCACTTGCCTGTGAGCACTGCCCTGTTACCACTTCTCCGCCGCCGACTTGTCGCTTGCCCGCTCTTCGATCCAGCGCTCGCCTTTATCGGTCAACTCTTTTTTCCAAAACGGCGCTTGGGTTTTGAGGTAGTCCATAATAAATTCATTGGCGTGATACGCATCGCCACGGTGGGCGGAACTGACCCCGACCAAGACGATTTCATCGCCGGTTTGCAGTTTGCCGATGCGGTGAATCAGTTGCACCCGTTGCAGTTCCCAGCGCTGGCAGGCTTGTTGCACGATGTCGCGCAGCGCTTTTTCGGTCATCGCCGGATAGTGTTCCAGATACAGGGTTTGCACACTGTCGCCGAGATTCATATCGCGTACTTTGCCGATAAACAACACCACCGCGCCGCTGCTTTTCGGTGCGGACAACCATTGGTAAACCGCACTTTGATCAAATTCCTCGTTTTGCACCGCAATCCGAACTTCACCGTTCATCTTATCCCCCCGTGACCGGCGGAAAAAACGCCACTTCGTCGCCGTCTTGAATCGGGCTGTCCAGCGGCATCAAGGTTTGGTTGATCGCCACCAACAGTTTTCCGCTTTGTAACGCCAACGCCCATTTGTCGCCTTTGCCGGCTAAATGTTGGCGTAGCTCTTCGGCGGTGGCAAATTCCGCCGCCAGTTGCAGTTCGTCGGTATCGATCAATTCACGCACTTGTGCAAAAAACAGCACCTTAATCATTTCGCTTCTCCTGTTTTTTCCATTGTTTTTTTATTATTTTTCAATCGAAAAATCGCCCGATTTGCCGCCGCTTTTGCTCAACAACCGCACTTGCTCAATCACGATGTCTTTTTGCACCGCTTTACACATATCGTAAATGGTCAGCGCCGCCACTGAAGCCGCTGTCAGCGCTTCCATTTCCACGCCGGTTTTGCCGCTTAAACGGCACAGGCTTTCGATCCGCACTTGGTTGCTTTGCGGAAGTGCGGTCAGGTTGACTTCCACTTTGGTCAGCAACAACGGGTGGCACAGCGGAATCAATTCCCATGTGCGTTTCGCCGCTTGAATACCGGCAATGCGTGCGGTGGCGAACACATCGCCTTTATGGTGATCGCCGTCCAAAATCATTTTTAGGGTTGCGGCCGCCATGCTGACCAACGCTTCGGCACGGGCTTCGCGCACGGTTTCCGCTTTGTTGCCGACGTCCACCATATTGGCTTCGCCGTTGCTATTGATATGGGTAAATTGTTGCATACATTCTCTTTAAGATAGGTCGGGCATTCGCCCGATATTGATAATTCAACCGCCGATCGACGCCAAGTGCGGTCGCACACCGCTGTCGCCTTGGTGTAAATAGTGATGCTCGCGTTTTTGCTGCAATGCCGAATACAGCCTCGCCTGCAACGGCGCTTGCTGCCAATCCTGTTGCAGCAGATCGCGCAACTCCACGCCCTCTTCGCCGAACAAACAGAGGTGCAACTGCCCTTTGGCGGATACCCGTAAGCGGTTGCAATCGGCGCAGAAATCTTTGGAATACGGCATTATCAAGCCGATAGATCCTTGATAATCCGCATGTTTCAGCACTTTGGCAGGTCCGTCGGTGAGTGCGCGTTTTTGCAGCTGCCAGCCGTTTTGCAGCAACTGCTCCATCAACACTGCGCCTGATAAATGGTGACGGCTGAAGAAGTGATCCATTTCGCCGGTTTGCATTAACTCGATAAAGCGCATTTCAATCGGGCGATCTTTGATCCACGCCAAAAAAGCGGCGAAATCCTTATCGTTCAAGCCTTTCATCAGCACCGAATTGACTTTGATCTGCCGATAACCGACCTCAAACGCCTTATCAATGCCGTTCATCACTTGGTGAAACAGGTTTTCACCGGTAATTTGATGAAACATTTTCGGATCGAGGCTGTCCACGCTGACATTAATCGCGTCCAAACCGGCAGCACGCCAATCGGCAACCGATTTCGCCATGCGGTAGCCGTTGGTGGTCAAGGCGATTTTTTGGATTTTATCGTTGGCACGCACGGTTTCGATAATTTGCGTGAAATCTTTACGCAAGGTCGGCTCGCCGCCAGTGACCCGCACTTTTTCCGTGCCCATGGCGGCAAACGCGTTGATCAAGCGCCGAATTTCGCTTAACGTCAGAAACGAGGGTTTATCCGCTTGCGGCCGATAGCCGTCCGGCAGGCAATAATTACATTTGAAATTACACACGTCCGTCACGGACAGGCGTAAATATTGGTATTGGCGTTGGAAGCGATCCACCAAAGACGGCGCTTCATTAACCCAATGAACGGGAATTTGTTTGTTAAAAGACGATTGCATTCTGACACCTTTCTAAACACGAGCGGACAGACCGTTTCCAGCGTATCCGGCGTAGCGCAAACAACCTGCGCTAACAGGCTTGCCGCCCTATTTTTTCAAACGTAGGCAAAACAAGCTCGGAGTAATATGCGTTGTTAAATTTGGATTGATTCTATCATTCCTATCGGCGAGCGCAATCCCCACAACGGCGTAAATTGCGGCTATTTTCGACATTTGTGATCTGACCACGTTTCAAAGTGCGGTTATTTAGCGGATAATACGGCAAGACAATAAAAAACACATGGATTATCACAACCTGATCAGGCATTTGCATGAATTATCACTCTGACCGTCTTCCTCATCTTACCGGATTACAACAGGTCGTTGCCATTGGCGGCGGGCACGGTTTAGGACGACTGATGTCCTCGCTCGGCTTTCTCAAAGAGCGCTTGACCGGCATTGTCACCACCACCGATAACGGCGGCTCGACCGGACGGATCCGCTTGCAACACGGCGGCATTGCTTGGGGCGATTTGCGCAATTGTATCAATCAGTTGATCACCGAACCCAGTACCGCTTCCGCCCTGTTTGAATACCGTTTCAGCGGCAACGGCGATTTAGCCGGACATAATCTCGGCAATTTGATGTTGAAAGCGCTGGAAGATATGAAAATCCGCCCGTTAGAAGGGGTGAATTTGATCCGCACTTTACTGCGGGTGCGCGCCCAGCTGATCCCGATGTCGGAAACGCCGGTGCATTTGGGGGCAAAATTACATTCGGGGGCGACTGTGGTCGGTGAGGTCAATATCGATAAACTGGACGAACTGCCGAAACGCCTGTTTTTGATTCCGCAAGTCAGCGCCACGCCGGAAGCGGTCACGGCGCTGCAACAAGCGGACTTGATTCTGCTCGGTCCCGGCAGCTTCCTCACCAGCATTATGCCGCCGCTGCTGTTGCCCGAAATCGCACAAGCACTGCAAAACAGTGCGGCAAAGATTATTTTTATCGATAATCTCGGCGTCGAGCACAGCCCTGCGGCGAATTTGTCGCTTAAAGATCGGATTGAGTGGATCGAAAGTGCGGTCAGTGCAACTACGGTGGACGGCGTGATCACCTACCCCGAAGCGGATTATCATAAATTAGCCGGCAAACAGGTTCTGGCACGGCAATTGAACGATGATGATATCAGCTACCGCCACAACCGCACTTTGCTGTGCCAAAGTCTGGATCAGCTATTGGCATTATTAACCTGAAGCGCATTAAAACCCTCGCCCTATATATCTGTCAGTTATGATAAATAGCGAATAAGTCTAATTATTGCGCTATTTATTCCCATTGTTATTATTCACTCTTTGCGCATTTTAATACTTAATTAACAAGTGAACAAAATCAGCGGATGATGCCTTGGTGCTCTGTATTTTCTCGAATTGAGTGTCCCTGCTGTAAATGAATTGCGCCAATCAAATCGTCTGCGCCAACTCGAAACGCCTGTCCGAAACCTTTTACAAATAATCCTTGCTGCGGAATTAAATTAAACAGAGTGAAGTCCTTCATTTCAGTTAAATTTTCAACAATTTTTCCGTGGCGTTCCAATAGTGCTGCCGTGCCATGATGCCATTCTGCGCTATCGTGCGAAATGATTTCCGATTTGGCATCAAACGAGAGGCGGCGGCGGGCAAAAATTTGACGGCTGTCGGCTTCATCTTCAATCAGCATTAGCGAAACTTGATTATTGCGTTTTAAATTGCGTGCATGGCGCGCAATATCGGAAATAAAAACGTAATACCCCTTTTCATTGCTGACAAAAGGCGCATAGCTCACGTTCGGTTTCCCCTCTTCATCAACGGTTGCCAACATAAGTGTGCGGCAGCGTTGTTTCAATTCCTGAATTTCAGGGCCTAAGCGATTTTGCAGGCGTTGTTGGCGATCGTCCATATTTTATTCCCCCTCAACAATGGTATAGTGTTGCATTTGCTCGAAATGCTGTAATTGCTCGTTTAACAGTTGGCGGTGCGAATCACGTCCGACAAAAATTTTGCACATTGCCTGTCCTTGATGGTTTAAAAAAATGACGCTCGCCGTCTCCGCCCCCATAAATTGCCGTTTTAAGAATGCAATCTTGGCACAATGTTCAAAGCGGATATGCCCTGAAAGCCCCTCTTTTGAACGTAAATTAAAAAATCCGTGGCGATAAGTACCGGTCGGCAATTTGCCACCCCATTCCCAGATGCCGTCGGCGGTATGCACGATTAACGTCATACAACGCCATTCGGCGATTTCATGCCATACACGATCAAATAACGCCCCTGAAATCATCGGGCAATCCAGCGCCTGTAAAATCTGTTCTAAACTCACCTGATGTTGCGAAGCAAACTCCTCTAACACCATCGGCTGCTCTTCGTTCAATTTTTGTTTTAAAATGTGTAAATCCATGTTAAGACCTCGATTTAATAAACGTTTGTAATGCGCCTAATAATTGGCTTGCCCAAAACCGCCCTTTGGTGGTCAAAACCAGACGGTTAATTTCTGAAAATTCATTGCTGTATTCACATAAACCGCACGATTGCCATTGCTCAAACAATGGGGACAAAATAGCCAGCTCGGTTTGATCAAAGTGTTGTTCGCAACGCAACACGCCTTTCTCGATCGCCCCCTGTAATTTGGCATTGCGAGTAGCATACGGTGGTCGCCGAAACAGCATCGCAATCGGTTTTTGCCCCAGCTCAACCTGTTTGTAATACTCATCCAATTGACGCTGTTGCATAAAATTCCAATTTCCGCTGTTGCCGCCCGCCCCACAGCCAAATGCCAAACAAGTTGCGTTGTCTTTGATCCAAAGGTTATACAGATTGCGCTCACGCGTAGTTTTCGCCCAATGACTGTTGCTTATTTGCTGCCAATGATATTCCGCCAACCAATCGCTACCACACTGATACATCGCGGCTCGCTCAACAAAATCAGCCACTTGTATCTTATTGTTCGCCACTGCTTTGCCTAAAATCGTCTTCGGCAGAATATTGAGCGCATAAAGATCAACACCATCCATTTGCAAATCATCAATCAATGCCAAATCATGCAATAGTGTCTGCTGCGTTTGATTCGGCAAACCGAACAACAGATCGCAAACAATTGCACCTTGATCTAATGCAATAAGATAGGCAATAAAATCAATAATCTGCGCCTCTGTTGATTTACGCCCCAATCCCCGTCGAATTTGAGTATCGAATGTTTGTAAGCCAATTGAAATCCGGTTTGCACCGGCTTCAAAACACGCTGCCAGCTTCTCTTTATTACTTTCGGCAACGCGTGTTTCAATGGTAATTTCACAATCTGCCGCCAACGGAAACCGCTGCTTCAATAACGTTAAAATTTTAACCAGCTGCGCTGCCGAAAGTGCGGTCGGCGTCCCTCCGCCAAAGTAAACCGCTTGAATCGGCGCACTCTGCGCAAAAACGCTGTCGCTCTCTTGTTCAATTTCACGACAAAGAAAATCGGTGTATTGCTGTGCCGCTCCTGCCGCATAGCGATTCTGATAAAAACCACAAAATGTACAATGCGTTTCACAGAACGGAATATGCAAATACAGTACACGCTTATTTTTCTGCGGCTGTTCATTTTGCAGTGCTGCCCATTGCGTTTGGATTAGATCAGGTTGAACCGGCACACTGTCGCCCCAAGGCATACTCGCTTGCCGGGAGGGAAACGGCAACTCTCCCTGTTGTGCAAAAAATGATGAAATATCAAACGGCATCTTTATTTTTCTCTATCTCATTCTTCTTAATATTAAAACCGAAATTCCAAGTTAAATTGAATTTCATTTTGTTTATAGGAATATAACCAGTCCACATTGCTGCGATTGCGCGTGTGCTTTAAGGTGAGGTTTGGCGTGATCCCATGATATTCCCACTTCGGCACTTTAAAAATCGCCATATAGATTTGTTGCCGATCTCGACGCTTGGCTTCTAATGCTGCGGAATAGCCCTGATAACCGGTAATGCGCCACAAACCGATTAACGTAGTGTTCAAGCCAAAGCGGAATTGGTGATTAATCCCTGCACGAATGCCGCGAAGATAATAACGGTTCACATCATCTGAGGCGTTGCGATAAGTCCAGTCTGCACCGGCAAACAGCGTGCTGCGCTCGGAAAGACTGTAATATAACGTGGCGTAAGCCGAATTTAACCGCACTTTGTCCAATCCCGAGCGGACAGTGGCATAACGCTGATATTTTTGTTCTAGCTGAAGATTGAAAAAATACCGCGCTGATAGCTCTTGGGACCACGCCACCAGCAGCCCGACCCCATGCTGATATTTATGGTTTGCCGACGTTTGATATTCCACAAGCGGCGCAAGGGTAAGTGCGGTTTTGGCATTTTGAAAATGATAGCCCCCATAAACCCGCAATGTATTTTCGCTATATTGGTGTTGGTGCGGATAAAATTGTCCGTAACTGTTGAGGCTAAACTGAATGCCATGATTGCCCGACACGGAAGTGTGTTTTTGCAGCGCCAAATCATAACGCCAGCCTTTTGCATTCAATGCCGTCGGCGCAGTGCGCTCTACCAAACAACGATGATTACTCATCAATAAGCAACTGTTTTTACGTGAAGATTGATTGATATTGGCACTATATTGATAGCCGACACTCAATGTCCCCTGCCATTCATCACGTTGTTTCACGCTGTATTGATACTGCTGCAGTGTCTGTTCAATGGTCGGCGGCAACCCGGCTTGGCGCAATTGGGTGAAAAGTGCGGTTGCTTCGCGGTTTTTATGGTTTTCAAATAAAATCCGTGCCAAATCAAGCTGCCCGCGCACAAAATCCGGTTGTGCATTCAATAACAAACGGTAGTAATGTTCGGCTTGATCCAACTGCTTTTGTTCTCTTGCCAAAGCGCCTTCGGCAAACCAAATTAACTCTTTTGTCGCGGTGGGAAAGGTTTTATATCGGCTTAAAAAAGGGGCGACATAGTGCCATAAATTTTGATTAAGTGCGATATACAGCGCTTGCCCGATGGCTTCCGCATTATTTTCCACCTCGAATGATTGCCCGTCTAGGGTGATTTCATCAGTTAGCGACGACTGTTCAGCAGGATTAGGTCGATTCAATTGCTGTTCGTGCTGTTGCCACAGGCGCACGGCTTGATCGTCCTGCGGGTTGGCGTAAACGCCCTGAACCGAGAAACAAGCAACAACCATAAAAGAAAGTGTACGAGCATTTTTTATCATCAGATCACCATAAAAAAGAAACACCAAAAATGCAGAAAAGGGGGAATCACTTTCCCCCTGTTGGTTTTATTGTTTTGTACCGCCAAATGCGGTGTCAAACTGGTTATTACCGTCAAATTTGGCAACACCGGCTAACGCCGCGGCATTATTGCCGAAGAAGTTACCTTCGGTTTGACCGTTAATGCCATTGGCTTTTGCATTACCTTTGAAGCTAGCCTCAGCATTATTAATGCCTGCATCAATAGAAATTAACAAACCACTCTTACGCATATTGCCTTTCAGCGTATTTGCATTAAAGTCAGCATTTAGAGACCCAGTTAGCAACGGTTGATTCAATTCAGTATTTTTATTAATACCACTCACACTGTAAGTTGCTTTTCCACCCGTCGGCATATTCGCCGTTTTGTTATTACCGGCATAGTAAACTACACGATCTTGATTAATATCGCCGTCGCGCACTAGCCATTCCCCGTAATACAGCTCTTCTGCCCCAACTTTTTTAAAGGCAAAATTGCCCAGTTTGTTATGGAAACCAGGCACCCAACTTGGCATATTATTCATTTTCAGCACAACCACATCATTATCATCAATACCACCAAATACACCTAAAAACTCTGTACGTTTGGTTACACCCGTTAATGATTTGAAACTACTTACTTTTGTACTTACACCTTTAATATCAACACCAGGTAATCCTTCCTGATCTGTATGAAACCAACCATTATGCTCCGCCGATCCTTTCTCAGGTAACGTGAACACCTTACCTTTATCGGTTGGCGCATTAATTCCGGCAGTGACCGTGGCTTGCGCTACGCCCATGCTAACCAGTGAAGCTAAAAGTGCGGTGGAAAAAATTACTTTTTTCATATCGTATTTCCTTATTTTTTGTGGGATAATCCCACGCTTCAATATCACACCAAAATGGTGTGGCTATTCAAGGCAGTAAAACCTGATTAACGGTCGTGGTTTTATTGCCTTTCTTATTTAGGAACAGGGCTTATTTATGCCATTTTCCTAAAATTTTGCTGTTAAACCCAATTTAACGGTTCTGCCCGGTGCAGGGATCATCGAACGGGTCATCGGATCTAAATAGTAACGGTTGGTTAAATTAGTGCCGGTTAATTCAAGGGTCAGGTTTTTATTCACGGCATATTTAATATAAGCGTCCAGTGTCAGCACCGGCTGCCAAGACATTGGACGATTCCAAACCCCCTCATTCAGCACTCCTTTCTCCCATAATCTGTCTTCATCACGGTTTTTGGCTTTGCTGTGATAGAGCCAGCGTGTCCCCACTTCCAGCTTACGATCGAAGAAGCGTGCCCCCAAATTGCTGCTGATCGAATATTTTGGTTGTAACTGAGTACGCAAATAGCCCCAGGCAAAACCACCTGTCATACAAGAGGGTACACGCAGCTCAACCGGATCCATTTCCATCGCGGCATTGACATCACACACTTGATTTTTAAGGTTATACACCACGCCTAAGTCGCCAAAAAAGCTGCCGTTGTCGTAACGCGCCTGCAATTCAATTCCCTCTAAAACCCGTTTATCCAGTTGATAAAAGCGGAAATCAGTACTACGGTCGATCACATTTTTGGTCACATTGTGGAAATAACTCAGTTTCAAATCTGCTTTACTTGGTCGACTGAAAAGAGCCGAAGCATCATATACATAACCCACTTCAATATTTTTCGCTTTTTCCGGTTTCAGATAGTTATCTTTAAAACGCGCTGAGGTGTCGCTACTGGAAGAAAAGCCGATCGTATCTTCAAAAATACTCGGCATGCGGGCATATTCGGTATAGCGCAGATAAACCCGATGTTGATCGTTGATAAATGCCGTGGCAGAAAATGCCGGTGAGAAGGCTCTGCCGCGACGTTTTTTTACTTCGGTCAATTGCTCTGATTTTTTCAACGTCGTGTAATACTCTCCACCACTACCGACTTGCTGATATTTGGCTTCACTTTTGCCGGTTAGCGGATTGATTACGGTTTCGTTTTTCAATGTACCATTCACAAATGGATTATCGGCAGCGCGTGGACGCCCATCACTGTGAAAAGGCAGCTTAAATGTTTGTACTTTGTCTTCCATACCAAACTTACAATTATTGCTGCACCCCATATCAGTCAGTTTTGTACGAATCTCTTTGCGCAATTCTCCATATCCTCCAGATTTTTGCTTATCTAATGCCCAAATTTGCTTGCTGATTTCATCAACTTCATCATCAGATAAATTAGGATCTAGAACTTTTTCCCATAATTCTGCTTCTTTTGCTTTAATCACTTCATTTTCTGCATCTTCCTTTACATAGGATTGATCATAATCACGAACAAGTGCACTTCGGGTATCCCATTCCTTCTGCGATAAAACACGCTCGTAAGCAATTGAGTGACCTGCCGCAGCTCTCGGCTCACGATAAGTGCCTCCTATTTGATAACCTTTATACAAATCTCCACTTGCAAGCAATTTATTTAAATAATCATCAAACGACCAATATTCGTTGTAACGCGCGCCGGCAGTGAGAATTAGCCAATTGGTCGGGCGGTAGTTGAAATTAAAGGCAATATCCCATTCTTGACGACGCCCCATGCGCGGTGGCGATTCCCATGTGCTGTTGGGATTCGGGGTCGACTTAAAATGGTTGCTGGTCAAACGCTCTTTCTGAAATGCGCCGGACAACGTGAGATCCAACTGTTCGGTTAAATTCATCGTGTTACTTAAATTGAAACCGCGTCGGGTGTTATAAGCATTCACTTGTGCCGCATTGACATAACTGTATTTGCCGTTGGTATTCGGATTTGCCGCAATCCAACGCCCTCCTTTGGCGGCTAAACAGGCATGGTCAATTAAAAAATAATCATGCGGTGTAGTGGGATTAGGATTAACCCGCACACAACCACTGGTTGCCAGTGTCCACTCTACATCGCGGTTTTCCATTTCACGCGGATTGCCGCCGGAGGTATTGGTGTCACTTTCGGTCTGGGTGTACCACACACCGGCTTTGAGATTGACCCAACGGTTGTCCTGCGGATTGTAGGCATAATCGGCATTAAACGCCTTTTGCTTGACGGTTGCCAACGGCCATTGCGGCACAAACCCGTGAAACGCTTTGAAATCCAAACGAGAAGGCATAATTTCACCGTAGGTGATTTTAGTGTCGCGATAACCCAATTTTAAATTCTGTTCCGGAGTAAAGTGCAGTGTCCCCTTTAATAAATAAGACTCCATCACGCTGGAGGTATTGGGAATTTCACTACCGGGGCGGTAAATTGAGGCGGCAAAAGGCAGATTCGGCTCCATTTGTTTCAGTGTACGCCCGCCGTCTTTCAGATCGATCTCGCCCTCATACTTATGTGCACCGCCTTTACCGGCTAAATAGTTGCCTTTGCTGCGGTAGCTGTATGCCGCCAATAGATCAAATTTCTCCTCTTTGACCCCCACCGCCAAACGCATTGCATTATCTTTGAAAAATTGCCCCTTTTGTTTTGGTTTCACCAAGGTTACCGCAGAAAAATCTCCCGGTGTGCCATCACCGGCTTCACGATAATCTTGCCCCCATTTAAAATCCGGAATCCGCTCTTTCACCGAATTATTCGCAGTCTCCAATTTCAGCTCCACACCGACTTTTTGCCCTTCACGAACAATATCATCGGCATCAAGGGTGCGCATTTTGATTGAACCGCCGATACCGGACGCATTACCGGAGGCGATATCCGGACCTTTTTCAACCGTAATATTGCTGATTAAATTCGGATCTAAATAGTTGCGGTTATTCGCTCCATTGTATCCACGCCAAGTCGTGATTGCCTGCTCTGTGCCGTCAATGGTCACCGGAATGCGCCCTTGTCCCTGCACCCCGCGAATATTTGGATCGACCGCACCGCTGTTGCGCGCATCACCGCTGTAAACCCCGTTAAATTCTTGTAATAAATCTGCCGGCGATGCGCCTTTATAACGCTCTACGGTTTCTTTACCGGCATACATATTGGTAATATTGCGGTAATAGACATCATCTTTACCCTGCTCGTCCTTTTGTTCCGTATTATTAGCAGTAACATGAATAGTATTGAGGGTTTCGGAGGAATTGGCTTGAGCCAGAGTGGCGCTAGCTAAAGCACAAAATAGCAACAACGTGACTGTAGTGGAATTATCCATTTTCTCATCCTTTCAACTTATTGACAGTATTGATAATCATTATTATTAAGAATAAGGAAAGATATAGATTTTTGTTTTTTTAGCAATAGGATTTACTTTGACATTCAAATTTTTGTGACTTGCATCAAAAAATGAAATAACTAGGCACTGAAATAATTATTCAATATAACTTCTTTTTAACCTTTTGTTTTCCAAGCCTTTTAGGCTTTTTCGGGTAAGGCAGTTTCCTTTGGTGACAAAAGAATTAATGTTTTTCAGCTACTGGATACAAAATAACAATAGATCACCCGCAAAATCCCTTATAAAAAAAGAGGGATTATCACTATTACTCCAACGCAACTTCATCTAAAATGGTGAAGGATTAACCCCGTTTGGAGAATACTTATGAAACTGAAAAAACTGGCTTTAACGCTTTTATGTGGATTCGGCCTCTCAGCATACGCCGAACTGCCTAATATTACCATTCTGGCTACCGGCGGTACGATTGCCGGCGGAGGGAAAACCGCTGTCAGCTCGGCCTATAAATCAGGCCAACTGACTGTTGACACGCTAATTGAAGCCGTGCCCGAGATGCAACAACTTGCCAATATCAAAGGGGAGCAGATCGTCAACATCGGTTCACAAGATATGAATGATCAAGTTTGGCTAAAATTAACAAAAACCATTAATCAGCAATGTGCCGACACTGACGGTTTCGTCATCACCCATGGCACCGATACCATGGAAGAAACCGCATACTTTTTGAATTTAACCGTGAAATGCGACAAACCTGTCGTCCTCGTCGGCGCCATGCGACCGGCAACAGAAAAAAGTGCCGACGGTCCACTCAATTTGTATAATGCGGTTGTCGTTGCCGCCGATAAAAAATCCGCCAATCGCGGCGTTTTAGTGGCGATGAACGGACAGGTTCTTGGCGCGCGTGATGTCACCAAAACCAGCACGACGGCGGTTCAAACCTTTACCTCGCCAAACTACGGGCCTTTAGGCTATATTCACAACAGTAAAGTAGATTATGAACGTTCCCCTGAAAGTAAACACACTCAGAACGCCGTTTTTAATGTCGATGATTTAACCGAATTGCCGAAAGTCGGCATTATTTATGCTTATTCCAATATGCCGGCCGAACCGTTACAAGCGTTACTAAATGCCGGTTACAAAGGTATTATCAGCGCCGGTGTCGGCAATGGCAATATCAATGCGGCGAATCTGGCGTTATTGGAAAAAGCGGCTAAAGACGGCGTTGCCGTTGTGCGTTCTTCCCGTGTACCAACCGGTTATACCACCCGTGACGCCGAAATTGATGATTCACAATTCGGATTTAGTGCGTCCGGCACATTAAATCCACAAAAGGCGCGCGTGTTGCTGCAATTGGTGTTAACAAAAACAGCTAATCCGCAAGAAATCCAACAATATTTTGATGATTACTAGTCGTTGAATGTAGCAGATTAAGCCGGCAGGTCATCATGATCTGCCGGCTTAAGATAAAACTATAGAGTTACATTTGAAAATTAGTACAAAGTGCGGTTGCTGCGCTGCAACCAACGCATTAACAGACTATCGCTGCTCTCTTCCGCCTGTTTGCCGATTTTTTGCAGCAGCGATTTTTTCTGTTTGAATTTCACTTCCAACACATCTTTGTCCACTAACGCCGCCAAAATCAGATCATCACTGGTGGCGATTTCATCAACCAAGCTCAAATTCAACGCCTGTTGCCCGAACCAATGCTCGCCGGTGGCGATTTTTTCCAAATCCAAATTCGGGCGATGGGTGGCGACAAAATCTTTAAACAATTGATGGGTTTCTTCCAACTCTTGTTGGAATTTCTCACGCCCTTTTTCGGTGTTTTCGCCCAAGATGGTCATGGTGCGCTTGTATTCACCAGCAGTCATCACCTCGACATCGACATCATGTTTTTTCAGCAAGCGGTGAATATTCGGCACTTGCGCCACCACCCCGACCGAGCCCAAAATCGCAAACGGCGCGGAAACAATTTTGTCCGCCACAGATGCCATCATATAACCGCCGCTGGCAGCCACTTTGTCCACCGCCACGGTCAATTTAACCCCTTTGGCTTTCAAACGGCGCAATTGCGATGCTGCCAAACCGTAGCCGTGCACCACTCCGCCAGGGCTTTCCAAACGCAGCAACACTTCATCATCGGCTTTCGCCACCGCTAAAATCGCACTGATTTCATTGGCAAGTGCGCCTGTGCCGCTGGCTTGAATATCACCGTGAAAATTCAATACATACAAACACGGCTTGGCTTTTTCTTCACTCGCCTCGCCATTCTTCGCCGCTTTTTTCTTGGCTTTCGCTTCCAGCTTGTCTTGTTTTTTACGCGCTTTTTCCTGCTGTTTGAATTGCTCATCCGTTAAGCGAAAACCCGCTAATTTTTCCTGATTTTCCTTGTATTGTTTGCCTAAATCGGTGATTTTCAGCTCACCGACCGCACTTTGCTCTTTTTGGCGCAAACTGACGATAAAAGCGAAAATCGCCGCAATCACCAATAAAATAGTAAGCACCTCGAGGATAAACACCCCGTAATTAATTAAAACTTCAGACCACATGGTTTTTCCTTATTATAGATTAAATAGTTAAATGTACGTTGATTAATAAGATTTATAAACGGGTTTTGGCTTTTTGATAAACCAAATTACGCTCCCGCTTTGCCACCGCGATCACACGAATAACAATTTTTTCATCAATCACCTGATAAACCAAGCGATAACCGACATTGCGTAATTTGATTTTGTAACAATCTTTCAAGCCGCTCAATTTTGCTTTGGCAACGTGTGGGTTACTCTGCCGTTCTTTGAGTTTGGCAACGAATTGTTTACGAATATCCAAATCCAATTTGCGAAACTCTTTTTCCGCTTGCGGGATAAATTCAACTGTATAATCAGTCATTTAACAAATCGTCCAAATCCACCGGATAACTCTTTTCATGCAAACGGGCTTGTACGATTTTCGCCAACTCAGCCTCATCTGCCAACTCGATTAAATACTCGTAGATATGTGGCGGCACGCAGTAAAACGCCGGCTCATTCCGATTTAAAATCGCAATTGCTTGCCCTCCGGCTGCGTTAAAGGTCGCCATTGGATTGGTTTTTAACTCAGTGATACTGGCGACGGTATCCGTTAGCACTAAATTCGGCATAACTGCTCCTTTATCGTTAATAGAAGTCCGATTATCCGCTCTTTTAATCGGTCTTGTCAATGCAAAGCCTTTGCTATTTTGTTATACTAAAACCCGTTTATAAAATAAATCAAAAAACCGCTTGACCAAATCCTTTTGTACTAGTTTAATAGTACAAAATAAAAAACTAAATGAGATTTCCAATGCCGTATATTGACATCACCCAACAAGCCGTCGATTATCACCCTGATCCGACGGCGATTTTTGCCACCTTATGCCAACATAAAACCAACACGCTATTGCTCGAATCCGCCGAGATCCAAAGTAAAAACAGCCTAACCAGTTTGCTGTTTATCGACAGCGCCCTGAAAATTACCTGCTATGATAAAAATGTCACATTTAGCGCCATCACGGACAACGGAAAGGCGCTATTACCATTAATTGAAAAAACGTTACAGGGTCTAGCGCAAACGTTGGTTTTTGAACAAGACAATTGTTTGACCGCACTTTTTGCCGAGCTTGATCCCAATCTGGACGAAGACAGCAAATTACAAGCGGCGACGGTGTTTGACGGGTTACGCGTGGTTAACCAACTATTTGGTAACCCTGAAAGTGCGGTTTATCTTGGCGGTTTGTTTGCCTATGATCTGGTGGCAGGTTTTATCCCGATGGATAATATCACACTGCAAGACGATCACATCACTTGCCCTGACTACTGCTTTTATTTAGCCGAACAATTATTACGCTTGGATCACCAGCAACAATCGGCAATATTGCAAACGTTCTGTTTTGCTGCCGAGCAGCAACCGCACTTGGCTTTAGCCGCTGAAAAAATCAAACGGCAACTGTGTCAAATTCAGGTTCAGCTTGCCATTCAAGCCGCGCCAACCGATGTTAGTGTGAATATCGAAGACCCTGAATTTAAACAAATTATCGAACAACTGAAACACCATATCTATATCGGCGATGTATTCCAAATCGTGCCGTCACGCCGTTTTTCGCTGACGTGTCCGAATCCGCTGGCGACCTATCGCCAATTGAAAATCAACAATCCAAGTCCGTATATGTTCTATATGCACGATGACGATTTTATCCTGTTCGGCGCTTCGCCGGAAAGTGCGTTGAAATACAGCCAAGACAGCCGTCAGCTGGAAATCTACCCGATTGCCGGTTCCCGTCCGCGCGGTTTTGATCAGCAGGGGCAAATCGATCCGGAACTGGACGCGCGCTTGGAATTGGAATTGCGCTTGGATAAAAAAGAGTTGGCGGAACATTTGATGTTGGTGGATTTGGCGCGTAACGATATCGCACGGGTCTGCCAAAGCGGCACGCGCCAAGTGAAAGAGTTGATGCAGGTTGACCGCTATTCGCACATTATGCACTTGGTTTCGCGCGTGGTCGGCAAGCTGCGCCCCGAGTTGGACGCCCTGCACGCCTACCAAGCCTGTATGAATATGGGTACACTGACCGGCGCGCCGAAAATCAAAGCCATGCAGTTGATTTACCAATTCGAAAAACAGAAACGCCACAGCTACGGCGGCGCAGTCGGCTATCTCAGCTCCGACGGCAATTTCGATACCTGTATCGTGATCCGCTCCGCTTTCGTACAAAACGGCATTGCCCATGTGCAAGCCGGCTGCGGCGAAGTGCTGGATTCCGATCCGCAAATGGAAGCGGACGAAACCCGTCATAAAGCGCGCGCGGTGCTAAACGCCATTATTCAAACTAATAAAAAAGCATAAGGATTTAACATGGCGAAAATCGTATTTATTGATAATTTTGACTCATTCACCTACAACTTGGTCGATCAGTTCCGCGTGCTGGGGCATGAGGTGGTGATTTATCGCAACGACAGCGCGTTGGATCATCTGCTGAAAACCGCACTTGCCGAGCCGAATACCATTGTTGCACTCTCGCCCGGTCCGGGCAATCCGTCCGAAGCCGGTAATCTGCTGCCATTAATTCGTGAGCTGAAAGGCAAAGTACCGATGATCGGCATCTGCTTGGGACATCAGGCGATTATCGAAGCCTTTGGCGGCAAAATTGTGCACGCAGGGGAAATCCTGCACGGTAAGGTGTCGCAAATTGAACATGATCAACAAGCGATGTTTGCCACTCTGCCAAACCCAATGCCGGTTGCACGCTACCACTCGTTAATGGGCACGGAGATTCCGGCGGCATTTGAGGTCAATGCACGGTACAATAACATCATCATGGCGGTGCGCCACCGCACTTTGCCGATTTGCAGTTTTCAATTTCATCCGGAATCGATCTTAACCGTGCAAGGTTCGCAATTGCTGGCGCAAAGCATCGACTGGTTACTGGGGGAACAACAATGATCGTGGTTTACGGCTTAAAACATCGGCTTGATCCGATCAAAAAAGAGCTGTCCGATATTATTCACCGCTGCATGATGTTCGCCTTGGATTTTCCCGAACATAAGCGGGTGCAACGTTTTATCGGATTAGACGCTGAAGATTATTACTATCCGTCCGATCGCAGCGACGCTTATACCATTATCGAAATCAATATGATGAGCGGCCGCAGCAGCGACGCCAAAAAACTATTGATTCGCATGCTGTTCGATGAAATTTATAAACAGCTGAAAATCAAACCGGTCGATGTGCAAATTACGATTAAAGAACAAGAACCGCACTGTTGGGGCTTTCGCGGCATGACCGGCGACGAAGCCAGTTTTAACTACAATATCAAAAGGTAACGTATGGAAACGCAAGCATTATTAGACACGCTATTCAGCAATCAGGCTTTGGATCAGCAGCAAAGCTATGCCCTGTTCAGCGCCGTGGTACAAGGAAAACTGAGTAACGAACAACTTGCCGCCGCCCTGATCGCGATTAAACTGCGTGGCGAAACCACAGCTGAAATCGCCGGTGCGGTAACCGCACTTCAACAAGATGCGCAACCGTTTCCCCGCCCTGATTACCCGTTCGCCGATATTGTCGGCACCGGCGGCGACGGCGCCAATACGATTAATATCTCCACTGCCAGTGCGATTGTGGCGGCGACGCTGGGCGCAAAAATCGCCAAACACGGCAACCGCAGCGTATCGAGCAAAACCGGCTCCAGCGATGTGCTGACCGCACTTGGGGTGGACATCAATATCAGTGCCGACCACGCACGCCAAGCGCTGGACGACATCGGCGTCTGTTTTCTGTTTGCCCAACAGTATCATTTGGGCTTTAAACACGCCATGCCGGTGCGCAATGCGTTAAAAACCCGTACCATTTTTAATATTCTCGGCCCGTTAATCAATCCGGCACGACCGCAACACCAACTGCTCGGCGTTTATACCCCTGATCTCATCAAACCGTATGCCGAAACCGCCCTGACCCTTGGACATAAACATTCGTTTGTAGTGCATGGCGCCGGTTTGGACGAGGTGGCGCTGCACGGCAAAACCCAAGTTGCGGAAATTCGTGATGGTGCGATTGAATATTACACGCTGACCCCGTATGATTTCGGTTTCGAACCGCAGCCGTTAGACGTATTGCGCGGCGGCGAACCGGCGGATAATGCGCGTATGATCACCGCTCTTTTACAAGGCAAGGGCGATAAATATCATGCGCAGGCGGTGGCGCTCAATACCGCACTTTTGCTGAAACTGTTCGGCCATGAAGATTTGAAACACAATGCGCAAATGGTGTTAGACTGTCTTGCCGGCGGCAAGCCGTTTGAAACGCTGGAAAAATTGTGCCGCTATAAGGATTGATATGTATACGCTGTTTATCGCCAACAAAACCAACTCCAGCTGGTCTCTGCGCCCGTGGATATTATTAACACAGTTGGGCATTCCGTTTGAGGAAGTCCAGCTCTATTTTCAGCCGGATAAACAGCTGCAAAAAATCGACTTTTTGCAAGCCTCGCCGATCTCGAAAGTGCCGGCACTCCATCACAACAATATGGTGATTTGGGACAGCTTGGCGATTGTCGAATATATCGCCGAAGATTATCCGCAAGTGTGGGCGAGCGATAAAGCCGCACGAGCGTGGTCACGTTGTGCGAGTGCGGAAATGCATTCGTCATTCGTTGCGTTACGCACGCAATGCAGCATGAACACGCAAAAATTTACACCGTTAAGCACACCGGATACCGCACTTTTAACCGAGCTACAGCGCATTGATCAACTCTGGACGGACGGTTTGCAGCGTTTCAAAGGTGAATTTTTGGCGGCCAACCAATTTACCGCGGTTGATGCGTTTTTCGCACCGGTGGTGATCCGTTTGATTCACTACGGATTAATGGATTATCTCAGCCCCGCAGCCAACGCCTACGCCAAACGGATTTACCAACTGCCCAGTATGCAAAAATGGCTAAAACTGGCGGAACTGGAAAAAGATCGCCCGATTCGTAACCCTTAAAAATGAGAGAAAATAAGGTAAAACTCGTGAATATGGATAATAAACCGACCATTCTGCAGAAAATCGTCAACGATAAAATCGAGTGGGTGAAAAATAAAAAAGCGGCATTGCCTTTGGCGCAATTTCAGGATCAAGTGCAGCGTGCGGATCGCGATTTCTATCAAGCACTAGGTCAAGGCACACATCAACGCCCTGCTTATATTTTGGAATGCAAAAAAGCCTCGCCGTCGAAAGGGCTGATTCGCGATGATTTCAACTTGGCGCAGATCGCCAACGTGTATAAACACTACGCCACTGCAATTTCGGTGCTGACCGATGAAAAATATTTTCAAGGCAATTTCGATTTTATCGCCCAAGTGCGATCGATCGCGCCGCAACCGATTTTGTGCAAAGATTTTATGATTGACGAATATCAAGTTTATCTGGCACGTTATCATCAAGCCGATGCGATTTTGCTGATGTTGTCGGTGGTGGACGATGCAACCTATCTTAAACTATCCGATTTGGCGCACGATTTGGGCATGGGTGTGCTGACCGAAACCTCCAATCAAGCGGAACTGGAACGCGCGATCCAACTCAATGCGCGTGTGATTGGCATTAACAACCGCGATCTGCACGATCTGAGTGTTGATCTGAACCGCACGCCGCCATTGGCGCAACAAATTCCGGCAGATCGGATCATCATCAGCGAATCAGGCATTTACAATCACCAACAGATTCAACAACTGAAACCGTATGTGCACGCATTTTTAATCGGCAGCAGCTTAATGGGCGAGGACGATCTGCAAAGTGCGGTGCGGCAAGTGATCTATGGCGAAAACAAAGTCTGCGGTTTAACCCGTGCGCAAGATGTCAAAGCGGTGTATCAGCACGGCGCGCTGTACGGCGGCATGATTTTCGCCGAAAAATCGCCGCGCAAAGTCAGCCTTGAACAAGCCAAAGCGCTGATTACCGCCGCGCCGCTACGCTTTGTCGGCGTGTTCCAAAATCAGGAACTGGATTATATCGCCGAAATCGCCCGTGAATTAAAGCTGTTTGCGGTGCAACTGCACGGCAATGAAAGCCACGAGTTTATGCAACAACTGCGTGACAAACTACCGACGGCGTGCCAAATTTGGAATGTGATTTCGGTCGATATCGACAACCACGAGCAGATCAACCTTGCCGATGATCCGTTAATCGACCGTTTCCTGTTCGACAGCAAAGTGCAAGGACAACAAGGCGGCACCGGCTTGATTTTCGATTGGACATTAATTCCACCGAATATCAAACAACGCACGATTTTAGCCGGCGGGATTAAACAAGAAAATATCGAACAAGCCCTGATTCAAGGCTGCTTGGGCGTGGACATCAATTCCGGCGTGGAAAGTGCGGCAGGAATTAAAGATGAAGAGAAAATCGCCACGCTATTCGACACGATTATTCGATTTTAATCTTGATCTCGAATGCTGGATATAACAAAGTAGGGGCGGATTATATATCCGCCCGTGTGCGAAGCTCGATATAGTTATCTTTAACTGAAAATGATAAAACAGCATAATCAAAAGCCTATAAGGCGTAAAATGCGCTTATCTTTCTATGATTATAATGAGGCCGGTTGCTACTTTATTACCATTTGTATTCATGAACGACGTAACTTATTAGGGCAAATACAAAATGGCATTATGCAATTAAATATAGCAGGAAAAGAAATTGAATCCATTTTAATCTCAATGGAATCAAAGTATAAAGATTGTAAATTAGCTGAATATATCATTATGCCGAACCATATTCATTTTATTTGGATTAATGAATTAGGAAAAACCAATCTGCCTGATGTTATAAAATGGTTCAAAATAGTATCAACAAACACCTATATCAAAGGTGTGAAAAATAATCATTGGCTGCCATTCAATCAAAAGCTGTGGCAGAGAGGATATTATGATCATATCATTCGCAATGAACAAGATTATGAAATTATTGCGGAATATATCGAAAATAATCCATTGCAATGGGAATTGGATAAATTATATCAAACTTAGAGATAAATGATCTAAATCCATAACGTAGAAGTATCACATTCCGTTCGGGCGGATATATAATCCGCCCCTACATTGACTAATAACTTATTAATTATTAGGATAAATAAGATGAGCAATAAAACCCTACTCGATCCCTATTTCGGTGAATTTGGCGGTATGTATGTGCCGGAAATTCTGGTGCCGGTGCTGCAACAGCTGGAAAAAGCGTTTGTGGAAGCCAAAGACGATCCTGAATTTATCGCCGAATTTAACGATCTACTGAAAAACTATGCCGGTCGTCCGACCGCACTGACCCTGTGCCGTAATCTGACCCAAGGCTCGAATACCAAACTCTACCTAAAACGCGAGGATCTGCTGCACGGCGGGGCGCACAAAACCAATCAGGTGTTGGGGCAAGCGTTGTTGGCAATGCGTATGGGCAAAACGGAAATTATCGCCGAAACCGGTGCCGGACAGCACGGCGTGGCGACCGCAATCGCCTGTTCGATGCTGGGCTTGAAATGCCGGATTTATATGGGGGCGAAAGATGTGGAGCGCCAATCACCGAATGTGTTCCGTATGCGACTGATGGGCGCAGAAGTGATTCCGGTCAACAAAGGCTCTTGTTCGTTAAAAGACGCCTGTTGCGAAGCGATGCGTGACTGGTCGGCGAATTACGATAAAGCGCATTATCTGCTCGGCACGGCGGCAGGCCCGCACCCGTTCCCGACAATTGTACGCGAATTCCAAAAAATGATCGGCGAAGAAACCAAACGCCAAGTGCTGGAGCGCGAAGGCCGTTTGCCGGACGCCGTGATTGCCTGTGTCGGCGGCGGCTCGAATGCGATTGGTATGTTTGCCGATTTTATCGAAGAAAGTGCGGTTCGCCTAATTGGGATCGAACCTGCCGGACACGGCATTGAAAGTGGCGAACACGGCGCACCGTTAAAACATGCCAATGTCGGCATTTATTTCGGTATGAAATCGCCGATTATGCAAACCGCCGACGGTCAAATCGAAGAGTCTTATTCGATTTCCGCCGGACTGGACTTCCCTTCCGTCGGCCCGCAGCACGCCTATTTGTACGCTATCGGGCGCGCGGAATACGAATCGATCACCGACGATGAAGCTCTCGATGCGTTCCAACAACTGGCGCAGCATGAAGGGATTATTCCGGCGTTGGAGTCCTCACACGCCTTGGCTTATGCCCTGAAATTAATCAAACAAGATCCGCAAAAAGAACAACTGTTGGTGGTTAATCTGTCCGGTCGGGGCGACAAAGATATTTTCACCGTCGATAAAATTTTAACTGAAAAAGGGGTGAAATCATGAGCCGTTTTGATCAACTGTTTCAACAATTACAGGCTAAAAAAGAAGGCGCATTCGTGCCGTTTGTGACCCTGTGCGATCCCGATTTAGACCGCTCTTTTGAGATTATCTGCACCCTGGTTGATAACGGCGCAGATGCCTTGGAACTGGGCTTTCCGTTTTCCGATCCGCTGTTGGACGGGCCGGTGATCCAAGCCGCCAATAACCGCGCACTGAATGCCGGTTGCAGCACCAAAGAGTGCTTTATTTTACTGGACAAAGTGCGGTCGAAATACCCTGAAATTCCGATCAGCCTGCTGTTATGTGCCAACCTGATTTATGCGCAGGGCTTGGATAATTTCTATCAGCAATGCCAACAAATCGGTGTTGACGCAGTGTTAGTAGCGGATGTGCCATTATTGGCTTGCGAACCCTATGTCGCCGCAGCGAAAAAATTCGGCGTGCAGCCGGTGTTTATCTGTCCGCCGAATGCCGATGCGGACACTATTCAAAGCGTGGCACAAACCAGCGAGGGTTACACCTATTTGGTCTCTCGAGCAGGCGTAACCAGTGCCGAAAACCAATCCCACGCCGCTAACTTGGACTGTTTGATTGCACAATTGAAAACCCACAACGCCCCGCCGATTTTGCAAGGCTTCGGCATCGCCCAACCGCAGCAGGTGATCGACGCGCTCAATAGCGGCACGGCGGGAGCGATTTCCGGCTCGGCAATTGTGAAAATCATCGAAACGCATTTGGATAATCATGCAGAAACACGGCGTTTATTAGGTGAATTTGTGCGCAAAATGAAAGCGGCGACTATCGCAGGATAAGTTGCTGCGACAGTGACTGTGCCGCAATCGGTCATGATTATGCGGCCGTATCAACAAACAGGGCGGATATCAAATCCGCCCTGCTTTTTTAACCGTCAATCCGGTTGATTAATTATTGACAAACTTCTCGCCTAACTCAATATCCGCTTTCAGTGTCGGTAACATCTCTTCGATCGCTTGTTGTTCAAAAGCGCTTAATGTGCCGATCGGCAGGATTTCTTCGACGCCGTTTTTACCCAAACGTACCGGTTCGGCGAAGAAGCGGGCGTATTTGCCGTCGCCTTCGACATAGCTGTACTCAACCGCACTTTCGCCGCTCAGGCCTTTCAACACCGAGATACCGAAACGGGCTGCCGCTTGTGCCATTGATAACGTGGCTGATCCGCCGCCGGCTTTGGCTTCCACCACTTCGGTGCCGGCATTCTGAATACGTTTGGTCAACGTCGCCACTTCTTCATCGCTCCAGCTTGCACCCTCCACTTGCGACAGCAACGGCAGAATGGTGACGCCGGAGTGACCGCCGATCACCGGCACTTTAATTTTGTCCAGCGAAATGCCTTTCAGCTCGGAAACAAAGGTTTCGGAACGGATTACGTCCAGCGTGGTCACGCCGAACAGTTTGTTTTTGTCATACACACCGGCTTTTTTCAACACTTCGGCGGCAATGGCAACGGTGGTGTTCACCGGATTGGTGATAATGCCGATACAGGCTTTCGGGCAAGTCGCCGCCACTTTTTCCACCAAATTGCGGATAATGCTGGCATTGATATTGAATAAATCGGAACGATCCATACCCGGCTTTCTCGCTACGCCGGCGGAAATCAGCACCAAATCTGCGCCGACCAGTGCCGGCGTCGGATCTTCGCCGGCAAACCCTTCGGCTTTAACCGGTGTCGGAATGTGGCTGATATCTTTCGCCACGCCCGGTGTCACTGGTGCAATATCATAAAGGGAAAGCTCTGTTCCTGCAGGGCATTGTAATTTCAGTAATAACGCCAATGCCTGACCAATACCGCCTGCGGCTCCTAAAACTGCTACTTTCATGTATAAACTCCTTGTTAATGTAATAAATTAAATGACTTATCTTTTATTAGTGTAAAAGGTTTAATGGCGTAATTCAAACAGATAAACTCAATATTGAGAGCTTGAGCATATTTTTAAAAAATAGCGGTTGCATATCGAAAATTTCGTAAAATTCCGTTGCTTTTTCATTGAATAATATGCAATATCTATGCAATTTTTCTGCATAGAGATTCTAATTTTATGGATATCGAGAATAAACCCGATTCGTTGACCAATGCCTTTCGCACCCTGCTGGCCGAAGAAAAATACGCTTCGCAAAGCGAAATCGTGACGGCGCTGCAACAACTGGGCTTTACCCAAGTCAACCAGTCCAAAATATCACGCATGCTGGCGAAATTCGGTGCGGTACGGATCCGCAATTCCAAAATGCAAACCGTCTATTGCCTGCCGCCGGAATTGAGCCTGCCGAATACCAGCAGTCCGTTGAAAAATCTGGTGTTGGATATTGATCACAACTCGGCGGTGATCGTGATTCGAACCAGTCCGGGCGGTGCACAGTTGATCGCGCGGCTGCTGGATTCGCTCGGTAAAAACGACGGTATTTTAGGCACGATTGCCGGTGATGATACCGTGTTTGTCACCCCGACCCGCGATATGGAGATGGCGCACTTGATGTCGAATATTCAACACTTATTTGAGACATCGCTTTAAGTTTTGCGTTTTGCCGCTTGCATTTTGCCGCTTAATTGCCTAAAACAGGGATATCTTTTCATCTTTTAGGGGGCGTAATATGCATATTTTTATCACCGGCGGCACCGGCCTTATCGGACAGTGTTTAACCCGCTCTTTACTGAAGCAAGGTCATCAACTCACCCTGTTGACACGCAATCCGACGCATGCCAGAACAAAATTTGACGGCTTGGAGATTGAGTTTCTCCCGACCTTAAACACCCTGTCGCACTTTGATCACTTTGATGCGGTGATTAATCTGGCCGGCGAACCGATTTTTGATCAGGCTTGGACTGACGAACAAAAAGAGCGTCTGCTCGACAGCCGAGTCACGCTGACACAACAGTTGGTCGAGTTGATTAACGCCAGCCGCAATCCGCCGCACACCTTCATTTCCGGCTCTGCCATCGGATATTACGGCGACAACGGCGAAAGTGCGGTCAGCGAAGACAATCCCAAAGGTTCGCAATTCCCTGCGCGGCTCTGTGCCCAATGGGAGCAAACCGCACTTCAAGCCGATTGCCGCACTTGCCTGCTACGCACCGCCACCGTGCTTTCGACGCGCGGCGGTGCGCTGACGCGTATGCTGCCGTTGTACCGCTGGGGCTTGGGCGGAAAACTTGGTTCAGGCAAACAATTTTGGGCGTGGATTCATCTTCACGATATGGTCGCCGGTATTGAGTTTTTACTCAACCACCCGACCTGCCAAGGGGCGTTCAATCTGTGCAGCCCGAATCCGGTGCGTAACCGCGAATTTAACCGCACGCTGGCAAAAATCTTAACACGACCGCACTTTGCTTTTGTGCCGGCATTCGTCTTGAAGTGGGTGCTGGGCGAACGGGCGCAATTACTGCTCGACAGCCAAAATATTCTGCCCTGCCGTTTATTGAAAGCCGGATTTACCTTCCGCTTTGAAAAAATTGATGCCGCTTTGCAGGATTGTATTAAACATTCCCATTAGCCGCCGTTTCCGATGGAATAATATTGCGGTTTCTATCATCGGCTATGGTACAATTTGCACACATTTACCTAAGACCAAGACGGAATAACAGGTTGTATCGGCATGACCGCAGCTAAAAACACAACGCAAAACGAGCAAAAGCGAAATAAACAGCAAAATAAAACCGCACCCTCGGCTAAAAATCACAAACGATTTACCCGACACAATTGCTTGATATTCGGTCTGAAATTGGGATTCACCGCCGTTTGCTGTTTTGTCTTTTATCTGATTTATCTGGACGGACAAATTCGTTCCAAAATGGACGGAAAACTGTGGCAACTGCCGGCGGAAGTGTACGGCAAGATTGAAAGCGTGCGCCTGTCCGACCGCCCCGCCCTAAATCAAATCAGAACACAATTGTTGGATAACGGCTATCGCCAGACCAATCTGTTAGGCACGCCGGGCGATTTTAAGATTGAAAATGATACGATTGTTTTAATCCGCCGCGCCTTTCCGTTTCCTGATAATGCCGAAGCGCAACGGGTGCTACGCCTGCGGTTTCAGCAAAATCAGCTGAGTGTGATCGAGGATTTGGTCAACCGCCGCGCCGTAGATGAATTCCGTTTCGATCCGAAACTGATCGCCATGCTGCAATCCAACAATGAAGACCGGCTGGCAACCCCCTTGCACCAATATCCGCGCTTGCTGATCGACACCCTGCTGCTAATCGAAGATCGCCGTTTTTATCAACATGACGGTGTCAGCCTGCTTGGGATCACCCGCGCCTTCATCACCAATATTCAAGCCGGACAAACGGTGCAAGGCGGCAGCACGTTGACCCAGCAATTAGTGAAAAATATCTTTTTAAGCAATGAGCGCAGCCTGACGCGTAAAATCAATGAAGCGTTAATGGCAGTATTGATGGACGGCCGTTACGACAAAAACCGCATTTTGGAAACCTACCTGAATGAAGTGTATCTGGCGCAAGACGGTGATACGCAAATTCACGGCTTTGCCCTTGCCAGTCAATTTTTCTTTGGCAGACCGGTGCAAGAAATCAGTTTGGATCAAATTGCGCTGTTGGTCGGCATGGTGAAAGGCCCGTCGCTTTACAATCCTTGGCGCAATCCGAACAACGCATTGCAACGGCGTAATGTGGTGCTGAAAACACTGCTTGAGCACGCTGTTATCGATCAAAAATTATATGATTTGCTCAGTGCCCGTCCGTTGGGTGTGCAGGCTCGCGGCTCAATCAACAAAGCGCAACCGGCGTTTATGCAACTGTTACAACAGGATCTGCAACAGCAGTTAGGCGAAAACAGAGCCAATAATCTGTCCGGCGCACGCATTTTCACCACCTTGGATATTCATAAACAACGGGCGGCGGAGCAAGCGCTCGCCCGTTCGGTACAACAGTTAAAATTAAAGCAGAAAATCGGCGATTTGGAAGCGGCTATTGTGGTTGCCGACTACCGTAACGGTGCAATTCAGGCGATGGTGGGCGGTGCGCAAACCCAATATGCCGGCTTCAACCGCGCTTTGCGTTCACAACGGCAAATCGGCTCCTTAGTCAAGCCGTCGGTCTATCTGGCAGCGCTGTCCGATCCGGATAATTTCCGCCTGAATACGCCGATCGAAAACCGCCCTTTAACCATTAAAATCAGAGGCAGCGCCGACTGGCAACCGCGCAATTATGACAACAAATTCAGCGGTTCGGTGATGTTGGTCGATGCTTTGGCTCGCTCGCTGAATGTGCCGACGGTCAATATCGGCATGAAAGTCGGTTTGGATAAAGTAATTGCCACGCAGCAGACAATGGGCTGGGATCAGATTAAAATCCCGAAAGTGCCGTCAATGCTGCTCGGCGCTTATGCCATCTCGCCGTATGACGTAACCAAACTGTATCAAGTGATCGCCAATGACGGTAAAAAAATTCCGCTCTCATCGATCGAAAGCGTATATCAACGCAACGGCGACATGATCTATCAACGGGCGTTTAACCCGCAGCAAGTGGTGGCGGAAGAGGCGGCGATTCAAACCTTATACGCCATGCAACAGGCGGTGGAACGCGGCACGGGTCGCAGTTTACAGCCGAATTTCGCCCAGTACCAACTTGCCGGTAAAACCGGAACGACCAATGATGCGCGTGATACTTGGTTTGTCGGTATTGACGGTGCGGACGTGGCTACGGTGTGGTTGGGACGCGACAACAACGGCAAAACCGGTCTGACCGGCGCAAGCGGCGCTTTAACCGTATATCGCGAATATCTGACATTGGTTCCGCCCGTACGTCTGACCTTATCCAAAACCAAACAAATTAAATGGATCGGCATTAATAGTCACGGCGGCTGGAATTGCAACAGTTCCCGCACTATTCCGGTTTGGGCTGATAAAAACCAAAACTTTTGCGCCTATGCCCCGCCGGCATCAAACGGTGCCGCTCCCGGCGCTGCTGCCTCGTTGCAGTCGTCCTCAAACCAAAACACCCAAAGTGCGGTTGAAAAACCAAGCAGTGTCTGGGACGCGTTGGAACTAAACCAAAGCAATGCCCCGGCACCGGTGGAAGATGCGCAACCGAGCCGTTAAAAAATCGCGTCTTCGGCAGTAGTAAGCCTCTTTCCCCCTTTTCTCTTTCCTCTTTTCTCCGAGGAAAGAGGCTTACTGATTTGATTAGCTCAAACTTGATTTACCCCTGTCTGATTCGAGATGACCTTGTTGCAGGTGAACGGCAGCAATCAAATCGTCAGCACTCACTTTAAATGCCTGTCCAAAGCCTTTAACAAACAGGCCTTGTTCAGGGATCAAATTAAATAATGTAAAATCCCTCATGTTCGTTAATCGACTGACAATATCACCATGCCGCTCACTCATCGCTTTTGTTCCTTGCAACCACTCCTCACTACCATACGCAACAATTTCTGCGGTTGCATCAAATGATAAACGGCGGCGCGCAAAAATCTGGCGGCTATTCGCTTCATCTTCAATTAACATTAATGATACTTTATTGCACGCTTTAAGATTACGTGCATGGCGTGCAATATCAGAGATAAAAACATAGTATCCCCGATCATTCAATACGAACGGAGCATAACTCACATTCGGATTACCGCTGCTATCCACTGTTGCCAATAATAATGTTCGGCATTGCCTTTTTATTTCTTGTACTTCTGGTTCTAATCGACTCTGTAAGCGCTCTTGACGTGTTACCATCTCACTTCCTATTTGTTAAAATTATACGTTTTCTCAGTTAAGCTTGTTGCATTATTTCGAATCGCACTAATTGCTCTGGCAATAATTGTCGATGTGAATCTCTGTCGATAAATATCTTGCACATTGCATTTCCTTGCCGGTTTAGAAAAAATTCCAAAGCTGATAAAAACATCACGCAGCTTAACCTAATGCCGTTGTGCAAAATCCTCCAGTAAAGCGGGTTTTTCTTCCTCTAACTTCTGCCTTAATTGTGTTAAATCCATATTTATTTTTTCCAATTAAATTAAAACTTACAACAAGTTACTTGACTCGCACACAAATATATTAATAATAATCAATCTCATTATCAATTATATTTTATTAAAAATAAGTGAATTTCTTTATTACAAGGTAAAACATGAATAATAAAATATTTCCTATTTTCTTTCTGACTTCGCTACTAGCCGCCACGACCAAAGCGGAAGAAGCCGCGTTGGAAGAGGTTCTCGTGACCTCAGAATACAGCACGAAATTAACTGAAATCAGTAAAAATCGGGAACAAATCCAAAAAGAGTTAATCGGCAGTTCGCAAGATTTGGTACGCTATACCCCGGATGTGGGAATAGCTGATCATGGGCGGCATAACAAAGGATTCACTTTGCGTGGTGTAGAAGGAAATCGGGTGGCGTTAAGTATTGACGGGATCGCATTACCCGATTCGGAGGAAAATTCCCTGTACAACCGATACGGCAATTTTAACAACTCACGCTTGAGTATCGATCCCGAATTGATCCAACGGATTGAAATCGGGCAAGGTGCCGATTCTTTCAATTACGGTAGCGGCGCATTAGGCGGTGTCGTCAATTACCGCACTTTGTCTTATCAGGATATTATCCAACTGGGTCGGCGCAGCGGCGTGTTATTAAAAAACGGTTACAGCAGCAAAAACCGTCAATTTACCAATACGCTTGGGTTTGCGTTAAATGAAAACGATATTGATGTCACGGCACTTTACAGCCAACGTCGCGGACATGAACTGAAAAGCTTAACCGATGGTGAAGATATTAACGGCTCCGCACGCGGCATTCCTGATCCTTCCAAACACCGCTATCATGCTTGGTTAGTGAAATTAGGCTACCGTTTCAATAATCTGCACCGTATCGCTTTTGAAACCCACGGGCAAAAAGGTTCAAATTACATTGACGAAAAATCTTACGTTTTGTTCGGCAGCCAGTGGCGTGAAGCTGATGATCAGCATCAACGTCAAAGCTACCGTTTATCTTATGAATTCACACCGAACTCAACCTACCTTGACACCTTAAAATTACACTACGATTTACAAAAAACCGATATCGCCTCGGTGAATTATAAAGGCGGAAGAGATTGGAAAACCGAGCAAAAGCGGTTGGACGAAGTCTATGATCGGAGAATGAAAACCAAATTTAACCAAGTTGCACTCGAATTGCACAGCCAACCATTGGCGTTTTTGGGGGCGCAACATGAATTTAAGCTAAACGGCGCATTGGGCAAACGCCGATTTGAAAACAGTAATTTAGATACGCTGATACTAGAGCGCGGATCAACCTTAATCCCCGGAACGATCCAACATCCGGTTAAAACAACACAGTTTCATATCGGGTTATTTGATCACATCAATTGGAATGAAAAGCTAACCAGCCGTTTAGGATTTCGCTATGACTCGACCCGATTAAAACCACAAGCGCTAAACGCCAAATGCAATAACTGCCAAGATACGATACCGCCCGCAAAAACCTTCAATGGATTAAGCCTGTTGATGGGAACCGATATCTTTTTAACGCCTTCATGGCTACTAAGTTATGATCTCACGTCGGGTTTCAGAACACCGTCCGCCTCTGAGATGTATTTTACCTTTGACAAAAACAGCGCTGGTCGTTGGTTAGCAAACCCCAAGTTACAGCCTGAAAAAAGCCTCAACCATGCCCTGACATTAAGTGGCGAGAGCAATCTGGGAAATTTAAAGGTGACGGTTTACCACAACCGGTATAAAAATTTTCTACATGAACAAGAAACCATTACCAAAGAGAAAAATCAATTTTATGACCCGTCCATGTGTTTTTATATCGGTGGTGATGTTTGCCGACAAGAACGGGAAATTTTAAGCCAGCAAATGGTCAATATTGATAAAGCAACAATCAACGGCATTAGCATTCAAGGCGAATTAAACTTAAGCGAAATCAGCCCTCTTCCTGAAGGATTGGTAATAAATGGTGCTTTAGGCTATAGCAAAGGAAAATTATCCAACCATTCCGCCCTACTCTCTATCCAACCGATAAAAATCGTACTAGGGTTGGGTTACGATCAACCAAAGGGTAATTGGGGATTACATGGCAAATGGAGTTACTTAGGTGCTAAAAAAGCGAAGGACGCCATGATTTATAAAAATAATTTTAACTATCGCACAAGAAACTATAGCGAAAGTCATGAGCCATATCCTTACCTCAATCAATCCGCAACACTGTTTGATCTTTATGGTTATGTGGCGCTCTCTAAAAATATCACGCTGAGAGGTGGGATATATAATGTCTTTAACCGTAAATATCAGACTTGGGATCGTTTGCGAGGAATCAATATCCATAGTACCACCAATACGATAGATCGAGACGGAAAAGGCTTGGCGCGTTTTAATGAACCCGGGCGCAATTATGTCATTAATCTAGAAATCAAATTATAACCGGATAAAACCATATAAAAGCGCCGGTGTGCTACCCAGCGCTTTTCCAATAGAGCGTAATCCCCTACTTATCCAATCCACCGAGCAAGATATATTTGATTTCCAAATAATCCTCTATGCCGTATTTCGAACCTTCGCGCCCTAAACCGGATTGTTTCACCCCACCAAACGGCGCGGCTTCATTGGAAAGAATGCCGCTATTCACGCCGACCATGCCGTATTCCAAATTTTCCGACACTCGCATGATCCGCCCGATATCACGGCTGTAGAAGTAAGACGCCAAGCCGAACTCAGTGGCATTGGCGGCGGCAATCACTTCCTCTTCGGTTTCAAATTTGAAAATCGGCGCCAACGGACCGAACGTCTCTTCTGTCGCCACTTTCATCTCGGCGGTGACGTTACGCACAATTGTCGGTTGGTAGAACAAGCCGCCCTGCTCGGCTAAAGCGCCGCCGCAAACGATTTCCGCCCCTTTTTGCAAGGCATCGGCGATATGATCCTCCACTTTGGCAACCGCACTTTGTTCAATCAAGGGGCCAAAGGTCACACCTGATTCTAAGCCGTTACCGATTTTTAAGCCGACTACCGCACTTTTAAAGCGTTCGATGAAAGCATCGTAAACCGCACTTTGCACATAAATTCGGTTGGCACAGACACAAGTCTGCCCGGCATTGCGGAATTTACAAGCCATCGCGCCCTCAACCGCTGCGTCCAAATCGGCATCGTCAAATACGATAAACGGCGCATTGCCGCCTAATTCCAACGACACTTTTTTGATGGTGGAAGAACATTGCTGCATTAGCAGGCGCCCGACTTGGGTGGAGCCGGTAAAACTGAATTTTTTCACCCGATCGTCTTCGGTCAGAACTTTACCAATTTGGGTGGCGCTGCCGGTAATCACGTTGAAAACTCCTGCCGGAATTCCTGCCCGTTGCGCCAATTCAGCCAACGCCAATGCCGAGAGCGGTGTTTGTGAAGCGGGGCGAATCACAAAAGTACAACCCGCCGCCAAGGCAGGAGCGGCTTTGCGCGTGATCATCGCATTCGGAAAATTCCACGGCGTAATCGCCGCACAAACGCCGATGGGTTGTTTAGTGACCAAAATCCGTTTGTCCGCACTCGGTGCCGGAATGGTGTCGCCGTAAATCCGCTTGGCTTCTTCGGCATACCATTCGATATAGGACGCACCGTATAAAATTTCCCCTTCGGCTTCTGCCAGCGGTTTGCCTTGCTCGATGGTCAGGATTTTCGCCAGATCCTGTTTGTGCTGTACGATCAGATCAAACCAGTTGCGCAGAATCCGGCTGCGCTCTTTTGCCGTTTTTTGCTGCCAGCCCTTAAGGGCTTGTTGAGCCGCCGCAACTGCCTCCAAGGCTTCTTGCGCCGCCATTTGCGGCACGTCGCCAATTTTATCACCCGTAGCCGGATTAAAAACCGCCACCGTTTCGCCGCTCAGCGCCGAGCGCCATTTCCCGTCGATATAACACTCGGTTTTGAGTAATTGAACATCATTCAGTTGAAACATACTTTGCTCCTTAATCGGGATCAGATTGGGAAAACTATTTATACCGCACTTTGTCGCTTTGTTGATCCAACTGGTTTAACCAGTCTAACTTTTGTTTGATTTTACCTTCCATGCCGCGCTCGGTCGGGAAGTAATAGCGGCTGTCTTTCAGTTCCGGCGGGAAATAATTTTCTCCGGCGGCGTAGGCGTTTTCTTCATGGTGGGCATAGCGGTATTCCTCGCCGTAACCGAGGGATTTCATCAGTTTGGTCGGCGCATTGCACAAGTGCGGTGGCACATCATAATCGGGAAATTGGGTCGCCTGTTGCTTGGCAGCGTTGAACGCCTGATAGACCGCGTTACTTTTCGGCGCAACGGCAAGATAGACAATCGCTTGCGCAATCGCCCGTTCGCCTTCGGCCGCGCCGACGCGGGTGAAACAATCCCAAGCACTGAGCGCAACCTGCATGGCGCGCGGATCGGCGTTACCGACATCTTCCGAGGCAATTGCCAACAAGCGGCGCGCAACATATAACGGATCACCGCCGGCGGTGATAATCCGTGCATACCAATACAGCGCCGCGTCAGGGGCAGAGCCGCGAATCGATTTATGCACCGCCGAAATCAGATCGTAATAGCGATCCCCTTGTTTATCAAAACGGGCTTGGCGTTCGCCTAACACTTCAACCAACAGCGCTTGGGTCAACTGTTTAGCACCGTCAATCTCTTGCGCCATATCAACCATCAATTCCAGACAATTCAACGCCAAGCGTGCATCACCATGCACATATTCCGCCAGAATCGCCAGCAGATTGTCTTCCAGTTGGATAGCTTGTTGTCCCAAACCGCACTTTTCGTCTTGCAAGGCGTGTTGCAAAATCGCCTGAATATCGGCTTCATTCAAGGCTTTTAATAAATAAACTCGGGCACGCGACAGCAAAGCGCTGTTCAATTCAAACGAGGGATTTTCGGTGGTGGCGCCGATAAAAATAATCGTGCCGTCTTCAATATGCGGTAAAAAAGCGTCTTGCTGGCTTTTGTTAAAACGGTGGACTTCATCGACAAACAGAATGGTGCGGCGATCCGCCAACTTGTTTTGTCTGGCACGTTCAATCGCTTCGCGAATCTCTTTCACACCGCCGGTGACGGCAGAAATCCGCTCCACCTCGGCGTTGATCCGCTGTGCCAGAATTTCCGCCAAGGTGGTTTTGCCCGTGCCGGGCGGCCCCCATAAGATCATCGAGTGGATATGTCCGGCTTCAATCGCTTTGCGCAACGGTTTTCCCTCGCCCAATAAATGCGCTTGCCCGAAGTAATTATCCAGCGTAGTCGGCCGCATCCGTGCCGCTAGCGGGCGAAAATCGCTTTCCGCAAAATCAAACGAGAGATTATTCACACCTTTTGCCATAATGACTTCTTAGCGTTGATCGTCCAATTCAACCCCTTTCGGCACGTTGAACTGGAATAATTTATTATCCAACGTCACGTTGTTCATATTGCGCAACATATACAAATTCGCCTGCCCGTCTTGTTCAATGGTGCTGAAATTACGCAACAGCCCGTTGCTGTCGATCCGCACTTCAAAGCGTTTGATGGCGCTGTTTTTGTCTTTCGGCGTCAAAGTAAAAATATCGCCTTTTTGGCTGACGCTATATTGCGCCCACTGTTTCGGATCGTTGGTGGTCAGCAAAATAAACGGGGTGTTGTCAATCGCTTCTTCCACCTTGCGCGCCGTCACCTGTTGCACAAATGGATCGTAGTACCATAAGGTTTTGCCGTCGGCAATAATTTGGGTTTCCTGCGGTTTTTTCGTGTCCAAACGGAACAGGTTCGGTCGTTTCACTTGAAACTTACCGCTGCCTTCTTGCACTAATTTACCGTTGGCTGTGGTGACGCGTTGGTTAAAATCGGCGCTGTAAGAACCGACTTCCGCCAAGCGTTGCTGTAAATCATCAATTGGCGCCGCCGCAGCGACATGAACTGCTGCCAGTAATAATGCGCCAAGTGCGGTTTTCATTAATGTTTTCATCTTTTTTCCTTCATGCATATTCCGTACGATATTTCACGCTGCTGTGATTAAGACCATGATTTTACACTTTGGTTCTTAAGCCGATCTTAACCGCACTTTGATCGCTTCACTGTTCGACATTATTCATAATTGCCGCGCGGCGCTAAAATTTCCCGCTTGCCGTTGCTGGCGGCAGAAACAATACCCTGCGCTTCCATTTGATCGACAATCCGTGCCGCACGGTTGAAGCCCAGTTTGAAATTACGCTGGATCGACGAAATTGAGGTATTGCCGGTAGTCAATACATATTCCGTCACCGCATCAAACAGATCGTCCAGATCGTCGCCACTGCCGCCGACCGCACTTTCCCCGCTTTCTTCCTCTTGTGAAACCACAATATCGTCCAAATATTGCGGTTTGCCGCGCGCACGCCAATCGTCCGCCACTTTGGAAACCTCTTCATCGCTCATAAAAGCACCGTGTACCCGAATCAGTTCGGACGAGCCTTGTCCCGAATACAGCATATCCCCGCGCCCTAACAATGCTTCTGCACCGCCTTGATCCAAAATCGTGCGCGAGTCGATTTTACTCGCCACGGTAAACGCAATCCGGCTTGGGATATTGGCTTTAATCAAGCCGGTGATCACATCGACCGATGGCCGTTGGGTCGCCAAAATCAGATGAATCCCCACCGCACGCGCTTTTTGCGCCAAACGGGCGATCAGTTCTTCCACTTGTTTACCGGCCACCATCAATAAATCGGCAAATTCATCGACAATCACCACAATATAACTCAATTTTTCCAGCGCCGGCGGCATATTGTCCATAGTATCGCCCGGCCGCCAGGTCGGATTCGGAATCGGCAGGTTCATCGCCTCCGCTTCGTCAATTTTACTGTTAAAGCCTTCGATATTGCGCACATATAACGAGGATAACAACTGGTAACGGCGCTCCATCTCGTCCACACACCAGCGCAGTGCGTTGGCGGCTTTTTTCATGTCGGTCACCACTTCGGTCAGCAAGTGCGGTATGTCGTTGTAAATCGACAATTCCACCACCTTCGGATCGATCATGATAAAACGTACTTCTTCCGGCTTGCGTTTATACAACAAGCTCAAAATCATACTGTTAACACCGACGGATTTGCCCGATCCGGTCGAACCGGCAACCAACAAGTGCGGCATTTTCGCCAGATCGACCACAATCGGCTCACCGCTGATGTCTTTGCCCAAGGCGAGCGGTAAAATGGCATTGCTTTGGTTGAATTGCTTGCTCGCAAGTACATCGCGCAAACTCACGGTTTGACGGCGTAAATTCGGGGTTTCGATACCGATATACGGCTTGCCCGGAATCACTTCCGCCACCCGAATTGAGCGGAACATCAAGGCGCGCGCCAAATCGGTATCCAAGCCACTGACTTTCGAGGCTTTGGTGCCCGGCTCTAATTCCAACTCGTAACGGGTGACCACCGGCCCGACCAATACGCTCTGCACTTTGGCTTTGACGTTGAAATTGCGCAACTGGTGTTCGATCTGTGCCGAAGTTTCATCGATCTCTTCTCGGCTAATATCCTGTTCTTCCGCTTTACGCTGTTCCAATAAATCCAAACTCGGCAACGGCGTGCTCGGTTTGCCGCTGTGGCTGACTTTCGGTTGCAAGAGCGGGTGAATCAAACTGTTTTCGTACGGTTTGTAATCCGGTACGGTTTTAGGCGCCGGATTCACCGCATTCTCATCACTCAAAATAACTTGCAGCTCTTTTTCGGCATTCAGCGCCCGCGCCGTTTTTTGCATTTCTGCCAACCGTTGCTGTTCACGTTCGGCAAACTGGCGGGCAAGCTCATTGATCATGCTATCATCTGGCTGTTCGTCATTTTCAGTGGCAGAGTTAACCGCCGACGCTACTTTTGTGGACACGTCTTGTCCTGCCGTGGCCAGACTGATCTGCGGCATTCCCTCAACAGCCGGAAGCGTGAGGTTGGTAAGCGCCATATTCGGATTTTGCGTTGCGGTTGCAATCGACACTTTTGGCAGCTCGATTGCCTGCTCAACCTGATAATTGCCAAAATCCGGTAAATCGACCGTTGTGTGAATCGCTTCAGCGTGGTCTGGTGTAGCCCGTTCAGTCGTGTTGTCGGCGGCTATTGCGTTTTCTGTTTCACGCTGTTCTGCCAAACCGACAATCACCGGTTGCGAACGGACGGGGTGCGAACGGTTTGCCTCCACGCTGTCATTTTGGTGGTTAACCGCACTTGCGCCCGATTCATTTTGCAAAACACGTTTGGTTGCGGTTTGTCTTGCCTGCAAGACGCTTTCCGGCAGGAAAATTTCTTCTAACTGCTCAACCGTTTGTTCTGCTTGGGCGGAGGCCTGCACATCCGAAGATTCGGCTTGTGCCATATTCATACCGTGTTCGCTGTCTTCCTCATCATATTTAGCCGTCAGCCACTGATAGCCGCTGACCAATAGCATCACCAAAGACATGCCCGAACTTAAGATGAAGCCAACCACCGCAACACAAAATGCCGCCATAAAACTGCCGAACATGCCAAAAGACGGATACAAACTTTTAATCAGCCAACCGCCCAACACGCCGCCGGCAAGGTAGGTATCGGTATTGGACAGCAGGAGGGTTGCCAGCGAAGTCAAACCGCACAACAGCAGTAGAAAACCGAATAAGCGCAAGATAACCCGCCCCTTGCTGAATTGATCACGCCAACGGTTGCGCAACAGCAAAATTGAGGCGATCACCACCACAAACGGAATGATATTCGCCACCGAGCCAAACAGGGCAAACAGTAAATCGATACACCACGCACCGAACGAACCGGCTTTATTTAACGGCGCTTGCTGCGGACTGGCGACGGTCCAAGCATTGTCATAAGGACTATAGCTTGACCAAGCTATAATTAAATACACGCCGAACAGTACCAATAGGCCTAAAATGATTTCAATCAGATACTGCTTGGCGGTGTATTGCGGTCTAAGGTTTCGAATCATGTTTTACGTCTTTTATGCTGTTTTTGCTTTTAATTGCAGGTAATTGGTTTGTTTCACTTCTTCCATCACCACATAAGTGCGGGTGTCGTTTACGCCGGGCAGACGCAGCAAGGTCGTGCCGAGTAATTTGCGGTATGCCGCCATATCGGCAACCCGTGTTTTCAACAGGTAATCAAAATCGCCCGACACCAAATGACACTCCTGAATTTCGTCCAAGCGCTGCACAGCTTGGTTAAACTCTTCGAACACGTCCGGTTTGCCGCGCACAAGCGTAATTTCCACGATAACCAACAAGGCGGAATCCAATAGCTCAGGATTCAATAAGGCACGGTAACCGGTAATAATCCCCTGTTTTTCCAAACGGCGCACCCGCTCCAGACAAGGCGTCGGCGACAAGCCGACTTTTTTGGAAAGATCAATATTGGAAATTTTACCGTTACGTTGTAATTCGTCTAAAATTTTTACATCAATCGCATCGAGTGTTTTGGTTAATTTTTTGGACATGCTTGCTGTTCCGTTCGCCGTGAAAAGGAATGTAATAGATTACCCGATTTTTGTGTTTTTTTATAGCGTTGCTTGCCAACATTGCGCGACATATAACAAAAAAACGAGCGGCACGCATGCTGCTATCAAACGCTATTGGGCCGCCCGTTTACTCATAAAAAATAGCAATTATGGCAATTAACGCCGCAATACCTTGACATTACGGTATCCCAACTGTTGCAGATATAACGCTTGCAGCTTGCTCATCACACCACGGTCGCAATACAGCAAATAGGTTTTTGCGGAATCCAACTCGGCAAAGGCGGTTGCCAGTTTGTAAAACGGAATGGTCAGCAGCGTTATGCCGTCAATCCGCAACGGGTTGTCTTCGCACTCTTCCGCACTGCGCACGTCGATGACGATATCGTTTTCGCCGATCACCTCGGCGGTTTCCACTTCGCTGATCTCTTCGGCGGTTTGTTCGCCGATTTGGCGGATATCCAAATATTGCGCGTTACTGACCGCACTTTCCAAGATGCTGAAATCAAAATGATTTTCTTCGGCTTCGATTTTCTCTTTAACTGCTTTCACCGTCGGATTTTTCGAAATCACGCCGCAGAATTCCGGCATCGATTTGGCAATATCGTCCGTACCGATCTGTTTTGCCAATTCGATAATCTGTTCTTTGTCATGGGTGATCAACGGCCGCAACACCAACGCCTGCGCCGCTTCATCGATCAAACGCAGATTAGTCAAGGTTTGGCTGGAAACTTGCCCCAATGCTTCACCGGTGACAATCGCCTGAATGCCGAAACGCGCCGCCACTTGCGAAGCGGCACGCACCATCATGCGTTTCAACACCACGCCCATTTGCCCGTTATCCACTTTCTCCAGAATCTCCGCCACCACCGGCTCGAAATTGATCGCCACAAACCGCACTTTGTGCGAAGCGCTGTAACGTTGCCAAATGTGATACGCCATCTGTTTCACGCCGATTTCATGCGCCGCACCGCCGAGATTAAAGAAGCAGTAGTGCACCCGTGAGCCGCGACGAATCAGCATATAACTGGATACGCCGGAATCAAAACCGCCGGAAATCAGTGACAACACATCTTCCTGCGTGCCGATCGGATAGCCGCCCAAACCGGCGTGGCGCTGTTTAATCAACATCATATGGTCGTTTTCAATATCGATCCGCACGGTGACATCAGGCTTGGTCAGTTTCACTTTCGCGGATTCAATCTGCTGATTCAAGCCGCCGCCGACATAACGCTCCACGTCCAGCGAGCTGAAATCATGCTTGCCTTTGCGGCGCACCCGCACGCAAAAAGTGCGGTTTTCCAGTTCGTCACGTTTGGCTTGCAGCACTTGTTCAAAAATATCATGCACCGAGCTGAACGGTGTGTCTTCCACTTCCAAAATATGGTGAATGCCCGGCGTGCGTTGCAGATAATCCAACAGCAGTTGCCGCTGAGTCGGATCTTTACTGCGCACTTCAATGTAATCCCAATGGCGCACCACGGCGACGGTTTCATCGTGTTTAGCCAGAATATTGCGGATATTGCCGGTTAAAATTTTGATAAAACGTTTACGCACCGAATCGCTTTTAATCATGATTTCAGGGAATAATTTGATAATAAATTTCATATAAACAGACTGTTTTTGTTGGTTGAGAGAAAATTTAGCGATATTGTACACGAAATTTATAAAAAAACACCGACAACAAATTGAATCTGAAGTACAATATTCGGCTTATAAATAGTGCAGGCTGCAATCAAAAACAGCGTAATTAAAAATAAAAGGAAGCGTGGAATGGATAAAACCGGCGGTGCAAAAAAAACGGATTTTGAATCGACCCTTTCGCAATTGGAAAACATCGTAACCCGTTTGGAATCCGGCGAATTGCCGTTGGAAGAGGCGTTAGGCGAATTTGAAAAAGGGATAAAACTGGCGCAGCAAGGTCAGCAGCGTTTGCAAAAAGCCGAACAGCGGGTGCAGATTTTATTAGAAAAAAGTGCGGTTGCGCCTTTGGCTGATTACGACGAATAATGATGAATTACTGCTTTGCCGATGATTTAACCACCCTGCGCCTACGGGTGAACACCTTTTTGCAGCAACGGTTACAGACGTTCGACAGCACGCCGGCACCGCTTGCCGCTGCCATGCGCTACGGAATTTTGCTGGGCGGCAAACGTTTGCGGCCGTTTTTGGTGTATGCCTGCGGACGAATGCTGCATGCCGATTTACACACGTTGGATTATGCGGCAAGTGCGGTCGAAGCGATCCACAGCTACTCGTTGATCCACGACGATCTGCCGGCAATGGACGACGACACCTTACGGCGCGGACAAAAAACCTGTCATATCGAATTTGACGAAGCCACTGCGATTTTAGCCGGTGATGCACTGCAAGCCTTTGCTTTCGAGTGTTTGAGCGAGGTGCCGAAGATCAGTGCCGAACAGAAAGTAGCGTTGGTTAAAGCGTTAGCCGTCGCCTCCGGCGGCCAAGGCATGTGTTTGGGGCAAAGTTTGGATCTGCTGGCGGAGCAAAGTGCGGTCAGTCTGGATTTTTTGCAGCGGATTCACCGCAATAAAACCGGCGCGCTGATTGCGGCGGCGGTGGAACTGGGCTTTCTTTGCTCACCGCACTTTAAAAACCACGCCCTGAAACAGCACTTAATCCGCTATGCGCAGGCGATTGGCTTGGCGTTTCAGGTGCAGGACGATATTTTGGACATCACTGCCGACAGCAGCACGCTAGGCAAAAACGCCGGCTCCGATTTGGCACTGGACAAAAGCACCTACCCGAAACTATTGGGATTGGACGGCGCAAAACAAAAAGCAGAACAATTGATTGTCGAGGCAAAAGCCGAACTGCAAGATTTAGAGTTTAATACCGAGCCGTTGTTACAACTGGCGGATTATATTGTGCAACGAAATAACTAAAACCGCACTTTGATTATTTAACGATTTATTTTAACTATGCAAAACTACCCGATTTTATCTTTAATCAACACCCCTGACGATCTGCGCTTGCTCAGTCGCGATCAGTTGCCGCAGCTCTGTGACGAATTGCGAGGCTTTCTCTTGGAATCCGTCAGCCGAACCAGCGGCCACTTGGCTTCAGGCTTGGGCACGGTGGAGTTGACCGTTGCCCTGCATTATGTGTATAACACTCCGTTCGATCAGCTGATTTGGGACGTGGGACATCAAGCCTATCCGCATAAAATTTTAACCGGCCGCCGCAAGCAAATGCACACTATTCGCCAAAAGGACGGTTTGCACCCGTTTCCGTGGCGTGAAGAGAGCGAATATGACGTGTTGTCGGTCGGGCACTCCTCCACCTCGATCAGTGCCGGCTTGGGGATTGCGGTGGCGGCGGAAAAAGAGAATGCCGATCGCAAAACCGTTTGCGTTATCGGCGACGGTGCGATCACCGCCGGTATGGCGTTTGAAGCGATGAATCACGCCGGTGCGCTGCATACCGATATGTTGGTGATTTTAAACGATAACGAAATGTCGATTTCAGAAAATGTCGGCGCATTGAACAACCATTTGGCACGCCTGCTGTCCGGCTCGTTCTATTCCTCCATTCGCGAAGGCAGTAAAAAAATTCTGGAAAATCTGCCGCCGATTAAAGAGTTTATGAAAAAAACCGAAGAGCACGTCAAAGGCTTCGTTTCGCCGGGCGGCACACTGTTCGAAGAGCTCGGTTTCAACTATATCGGCCCGATTGACGGGCATAACGTCGATGAATTGGTGTCGACCTTAAAAAATATGCGCAATCTGAAAGGGCCGCAATTTCTGCATATTATGACCAAAAAAGGCAAGGGCTATGCACCGGCGGAAAACGATCCGATCGGTTTTCATGGCGTGCCGAAATTCGATCCGACACTGGGAAAATTACCGAAAAGCAAAGCGGCGATTCCAACTTATTCCAAGATTTTCGGCGACTGGCTATGCGATATTGCGGCACAGGATCCCAAATTGGTCGGAATCACACCGGCGATGCGCGAAGGTTCGGGCATGGTGGCATTTTCCAACCGTTTTCCCGAACAATATTTTGATGTTGCAATCGCCGAACAGCACGCCGTCACCTTTGCCGCCGGTTTGGCGATTGGCGGTTATAAGCCGGTGGTGGCGATCTATTCCACCTTTCTGCAACGGGCTTACGACCAATTGATTCACGATGTGGCGATTCCGAATCTGCCGGTGCTGTTTGCGATTGATCGTGCCGGCATTGTCGGGGCGGACGGGCAAACCCATCAAGGCGCATTCGACATCAGTTTTATGCGCTGCATTCCGAACCTCGTGATTATGACGCCGAGCGACGAAAACGAATGCCGCCAAATGCTGTACACCGGTTATCGTTTGAATGCACCGGCGGCGGTGCGCTATCCGCGCGGTTCGGGCGTCGGTTGTGAATTGCAGCCGTTGGCAGAAATTCCGTTAGGGCAATCAAAGTTAATTCGTCAAGGGCAAAAAATTGCCATTCTGAACTTTGGCACATTATTGCCAAGTGCGGTTGCGGCAGCGGAAGCGTTGAATGCAACGGTGGTGGATATGCGCTTTGTCAAACCGTTGGACAAAGCCTGTCTTGCCGCTGCGGCGCAGGAGTATTCATTACTGGTCAGTCTGGAAGATAACGCCGTACAAGGCGGCGCCGGAAGTGCGGTCGCCGAATATTTAAACGAATTGGCACTACATGAAAAAATCTCAATCCCGCCGCTACTGCAACTGGGCTTTGCCGACGAGTTTATCGCGCAAGGCGAACAGGAGGAAATATTGGCGGAATTACAGTTAAATGCCGAAGGCATTGAACGGCAAATTCGTGCCGTTTTAGGCGGCTAAATCAGTTTTTGTAAGAAAAAGAAAAATTTTTTGCAATTTTTATGAACTTTTTACCCGCCGCTCAGTCTTAGTTAATGCTAGTGCACTGCAACTGCAGTTGTCTTTTTACATTTTACTTATTGTAAGACCTCCCCCGATATTTATTCATTGAATATCGGGTTTTCTTTTTTAGAGAGGCTGCCCGACAAATCAGATAATCAGCTGCAACGCACTGTAGATCAAAAACAGCCCGAAGCCGATAAACACCAAACCGGATAGATTATCAATGTAACGGCTGTAGTTGAGATAGAAAGATTTGACTCGCGGTTGAGAAAAAATGCGGGCGATAATGTAGAAATACAAAAAACTCTCCAGCAAAATCATCACCGCAATCAAACCGATTTGCAGATAATCACTCAGGCTGGCGACCAACAAAGAAAAAATACCGCTGAAATAGATAATCGCTTTGGCATTGGCAAGGTTGACCAAAAATCCTTGCCGCACATTTGCCCACGGCGAGGTGTCTCTGACCGCACTTTTGCCGCTGATTTGCGCCACGCTGATATTCTGCTTCACCCGCAACATCAAACTGCCGAGATAAGTCAAATAACCGCCGCCCAACAGTAAAACCGCACTTTCGATCGGTGGATAAAGTTTGAACAGAATGGCTAATCCGAGCAGGCTTGCACTCAGCCAAATCACCAAACCCAAGATAATCCCCACAATGCCCAACACCGCATTACGTTGATTCTCGGTGATCGCTTTGCGCGCCACAAAGAAAAAATCCGGCCCCGGACTGGCGAGGGCAAACAGATGGATAAAAAACAATTTGATAACGAGGGCAAACATTACAACCCCAGTCTAATCAGGCAGAACAACGCTAACATTGACAATATCGTATAAATTGCCGCCAATAAGTCATCAAGCATGATCCCGAAACCGCTTTTGACATTTTCATCAAAATAGTTAATCGGATAGGGCTTAAAAATATCAAACAAACGAAATACGACAAAGGCTAGGCAGTACCAGAGCCAATTTTGTTGCGGGATGAAAGCCAAAACCAACCAAATGGCGGCGATTTCATCCCAGACAATGGCGCCGTGATCATGCACGCCCATATCTTTGGCTGTTTTTTCACACAGATAAATCCCAAGGACAAAAGCGGAAATCGCCACAACCACTAATGTCAGCGGCGCGATAAATTGCAATAAACCGATCCCAATCAGCCAGCCGGCCAGTGTTCCCCAAGTACCGGGCGCAGGGGAAATTAAGCCGGAGCCGAAGCCCAGCGCCAAAAAATGCACCGGATCACACATGTTCACTTTTGTTAATGCCAGCTTGTTGTCATTCATCTTGCCGTCCTTGTATTCCTGTCTGTCCTCTATGCCTATTCAGGAAAGTGTTCAAAGCCTTTTAAATCGGGTAAAGCCACTTTTTCATTGAAACGTTTTAATCGAATGCTGTTCTTGGTGTTTTGGCCACGAATTTGTCCGATACAGGTATAATCCACGCCAATATGGGTTAATTCCCGCTCCAATCTCGTACAATTTTTATCGGCAACGGTAAAGCACAGCTCATAATCTTCGCCGCCGCTCAATGCCAACTGCTCGGCTTTTTCTTGACCGAATACCTCAAGCAGTTGTGGCGACAACGGTAACTTTTCCAGTTTGATACTGGCGGCAACTTGACTACGCTGCAAAATATGGGACAGATCCGCCAATAACCCGTCGGAAATATCAATCGCGGCACTAGCATAAGGCGCAATGCTTTGCCCGAATAATACGCGCGGCGTTGGACGCAAATGACGTTCAATCAAATATTGTTGCGCCGGAGTTAATTGGTTGACGGCGGCAGGATCAGATTTCTGTTGCGCCATACGTTGTTGCAATAACAGCAATCCGGCGGCGCTGTCACCCAAATTTCCGGTCACATAAATCCAGTCGCCTTTTTCCGCACCGTGACGGCACAACGCTTTATCGCGCGGCAATAATCCATGCGCAGTAATGGAAATAGACAACGGACCTTTGGTGGTATCGCCGCCGATTAAATCCACATTGTAATGATCAAGAATCTCGAAAAAGCTCTGACTGAACTTCGCCAACCAACCGTGGTCTACTTTCGGCAAGGTTAACGCCAAGGAGATCCAAGCCGGTTCGGCGCCCATTGCCGCCAAATCACTTAAATTGACGGCAACGGATTTATACGCTAAATCCGCCGGATCGATACTGTGGAAGAAATGCGTGCCCTCCACCAAAGTATCGGTGGTGATGGCTAAACGTTGATTGGCTTTGATTTCGGTGATTGCACAATCATCACCGATCGCTAAAGAAACATCTTTACGCGGCGATCGGGTTGAAGCATTAAAATATTGACGAATAACATCAAATTCACCACTTTTTTGTCGCTTCACACCCAACCTCCCTACACCCTGCCTGGTTGATAAAACCGCTTATTTACGCTTAAGCGCCGGCGCCAATTTATCCAGTACGCCGTTGATATATTTATGACTTTCTTCCGCACCGAACACTTTTGCCACCTCAATCGCTTCGTTAATCACGACTTTGTACGGCACATCAGGCTGATATTTGAGTTCATAGGCTGCCATCAGCAAGACGGATTTTTCAATCGGATCCAGTTCTCCGGTTGCGCGATCCAAGTGCGGTGCCAAGGTTTGTTCCAAATCGTCGCAATATTCGGCGCTACCTTGCAGTAATTTGCGGAAATACGGCATATCGACGCCTTTCATTTCCTGATCGGTGATGAAAGACAATTCGACTTCGGCAATTTCGTTTTTAGACACCGCCCAAGAATACAACGCTTGCACCGCACACTCTCTGGCGCGGCGACGTGGGGATACTTTACTCATTTTTCACCCTTGTCGACTATGCGTTGTCAATTGCAGTCAGCAAATTGATCATTTCCAATGCCACCAACGCCGCTTCCGCACCTTTATTGCCGGCTTTAGTGCCGGCGCGCTCGATCGCCTGCTCGATGTTTTCGGTGGTTAACACCCCGAAAGCAACCGGAATTTCCGCTTGCATCGCCACCTGTCCCAATCCGCTGCTGGCTTCGCCCGCCACATATTCAAAATGCGCCGTGCCGCCGCGGATAACCGTCCCCAATGCCACAATCGCATCATATTTTTTACTGTCTGCCAAACGGCGGGCGACTAACGGTAACTCATAAGCCCCCGGCGCACGCACCAATGTGATGTTTTCATCTTTGATTTGCCCGATACGTTTTAACGCATCAATCGCGCCTTCCAGCAAACTTTCATTGATAAAGCTGTTAAAACGGGCAATAACCACTGCCACTTTGGCATTTGGCGCAGCCACTGCGCCTTCTAAAATTTTCATATGCTACCTTGTGATAAGAAAAATGTTTATGAATTTCGACGGCGGATTCTATCACATTATTTGCCTTTATTCAGTAGTAAATCCGTTCTTGTTCCGCTTTATTTACCGTCGGCTTTTATTTCTACCGCAAAGTGCCGTTTTTTAGCCAAATCGGCTAATTTCTCTTTTCAATCTATAAACCAAGTGTGGTATTCTTAGCCCCGATTTTATTGATTTCGAGGGGCTGTTTATCTTTTCGCATTGCAAAAGGACGGGAAGATAGGCAGACCCTTTATCTTCTATTATGGCTATGCGGCAGGAGGAAAACAAAGCTAGTGGAAAGCATTGCTAAAGCAAAACCGGTGATTGAGCTGAAATCAATCCGTAAAGAATATGACGGCAAAGCCATCATCAATGATTTTAACCTATCCATCAATCATGGTGAATTTATCACCATTTTGGGACCGTCAGGTTGTGGTAAAACCACCATTCTGCGCCTGATCGCCGGTTTTGAGGAGCTGAATGGCGGACAGATTATTCTGGACGGACAAGATATCAGCCAAGTTCCGGCAGAACAGCGGCCGGTGAACACCGTCTTTCAAAGTTATGCCCTGTTCCCGCACTTGACGATTTTTGAAAACGTCGCTTTCGGTTTGAAAATGCAAAAAGTGCCAAGTAGCGAAATTAAGCCGCGGGTGTTGGAAGCCTTGCGTATGGTGCAACTGGAAGAGTTTGCCGAGCGCAAACCGGCGCAGCTGTCCGGCGGACAACAGCAACGGGTGGCGATTGCCCGCGCGGTGGTGAACAAGCCAAAAGTTTTGTTGCTCGACGAATCCTTGTCGGCGCTGGATTATAATCTGCGTAAACAAATGCAGAACGAACTGAAAGCATTACAACGCAAATTGGGCATCACCTTTATTTTCGTTACCCATGACCAAGAAGAAGCCCTGAGCATGTCGGATCGGATTATTGTATTGCGTTCAGGCAAATTGCAACAAGACGGCACGCCGCGCGAAATTTACGAAGAGCCGAATAACCTGTTTGTGGCGCAATTTATCGGTGAGATCAATATTTTTGACGCTACCGTGATTGAGCGTTTAGACGAGAAACGGGTGAAAGCCAATGTCGAAGGGCGAATTTGTGATATTTACGCCACACAAACCGTCAGCGCAGGCAGCCGGTTAAAAGTGCTGTTGCGGCCGGAAGATTTGCGTTTAGAAGAGGTTAACGAAACCGAAACCGTCAACGGCATTGTCGGTTATGTGCGCGAACGCAACTACAAAGGCATGACGCTGGAATCCACGATTGAGCTGGCAAGCGGCAAAATGGTGCTCATCAGCGAATTCTTTAACGAAGATGATCCCGACGTCGATCACTCGCTAAATCAAAAAGTAGCGATCACTTGGGTTGAAAGCTGGGAAGTGGTATTGGAAGATGAAGATAACAACGCGTAATTTCCAGAATATCACCGTTGCGGTGATATTCGGCTGGCTGATCTTTTTTGTGCTGGTGCCGAACGTTTTGGTGTTGGGAACCAGTTTTTTAACCCGTGATACCAGCAATCTGATCGATTTCACTTTCTCGTTAGACAGCTACAAACGCTTGTTTGATCCGCTGTATGCGCAAGTGATGTGGAACTCGCTATATATGTCGGGTTTGGCGACCATTATCTGTTTGCTGATCGGCTATCCGTTTGCCTTTATGATCGCCAAATTGCCGAGCAAATACCGCCCGATTCTGCTGTTTATGGTGATTCTGCCGTTTTGGACCAACTCGCTGATCCGTATTTACGGTATGAAAATTTTCCTCGGTGTGCGCGGCGTATTAAATAATACCCTGATCTCGCTCGGCATTATTGATTCGCCGATTCGGATTATCAACACCGAAATGGCGGTGATCATCGGGTTGGTATATATCCTGCTGCCGTTTATGATCCTGCCGCTCTACTCGGCAATTGAAAAACTGGACGGACGTTTGCTGGAAGCCGCCAAAGATTTGGGTGCAGGCACGGTGCAGCGTTTCGTGCGGATTATTCTGCCGTTGACCATGCCGGGCATTATCGCCGGTTGCCTGTTGGTATTGCTGCCGGCAATGGGTATGTTCTATGTGGCGGATCTGTTGGGCGGTGCCAAAGTCTTGTTGGTCGGTAATGTGATTAAAAGCGAATTTTTGGTTTCACGCAACTGGCCGTTCGGCTCGGCGATCAGTATCGGTCTGACGATTTTGATGGCGTTACTGCTGTATATTTACTACCGTGCAGGTAAATTGTTGAACAAAAAACCGGAGTTGGAATAATGGGTCGTTTACTACGCAGCGCATTTATGTTTGTGGTATATGCCTATTTGTATATACCGATTATTATCTTGATCGTCAATTCGTTCAATGCGGATCGCTACGGGTTAAGCTGGAAAGGTTTTAGTTGGAGCTGGTACGAGCGCCTGTTCAACAATGATACCCTGATTCAGGCGGCAATCCACTCGGTAACGATTGCGTTCTTCGCGGCGACGTTGGCGACCGTAATCGGCGGACTGACCGCTATCGCCCTCTATCGCTACACCTTCAAAGGCAAAAAATTCGTCGGTGGCATGTTGTTTATCGTAATGATGTCGCCGGATATCGTGATGGCAGTTTCGTTATTGGCATTGTTTATGATGTTCAGTATCAAACTGGGCTTTGCCTCGCTGTTGTTGGCACATATCACCTTCTGTTTGCCGTATGTGGTGGTGACCATTCTTTCCCGTTTGAAAGGCTTCGATGTCAAAATGTTGGAAGCGGCGAAAGATCTGGGCGCAAGCGAACTGACGATTTTAGGCAAAATCATTCTGCCGTTGGCACTGCCGGCAATCGTTTCCGGCTGGCTGCTCAGCTTCACCATCTCCCTTGATGACGTGGTGGTGTCCTCATTCGTCACCGGTGTGAGTTATGAAGTGTTACCGTTGAAGATCTTCTCGATGGTGAAAACCGGTGTCACACCGGAAGTCAACGCATTGGCAACCATTATGATTCTGCTCTCCTTGTTGTTAGTCACCTTAAGTCTGTTTATCGGACGCAAAAATAAATAATGTTTAATTGCCTGTATCTCGCTTGAAATACAGGCATTTTTTTACACTGTTTCTTGCCCGATAGCGTCCGATGAAAATCAAATGGGCACTTTACCCTCAATTAAAAACCGTTAAATAATAAACAAGCTGACGCGCAACAGCATAAAAATTAACAATTAGTTGATTAATCTCACAAAAAAAGGCTTCTGCGCAAGATCTTTTGTACGTTATGACATATAGTAACGACAATTCACGGCGTGTTATTTATGGAGGATTACTCATGCCTAACCACTATCATTCCAACTTGCATATCTCTGAAAAAGTGCGGTCTGCCTGTGCCAAATTACCGAATCAAGAGCTGGCAAAGACCATTCTCACCATTCTGACCGAACAGCGTTTTGTCGGGCGCTTACCGCACTTTACCGTGCAACACCTCTGCAATAAATTCAAGTTAACCGCACGAGAGCTGTCAATTGCCCTGCTGCCGATTGCGGCGGCTTATTCCCTTGCCCCGATTTCCCGTTTTTACGTCGGTGCGATTGCCATCGGCAGCAGCGGGAATTTTTATTTCGGTGCCAATATGGAATTTGTCGATACCGGCATGCAACAAACCATTCATGCGGAACAGAGCGCCATCAGCCATGCTTGGATGCAGGGCGAAACCAGTGTTAACGAAATTTCCGTCAATTATGCCCCCTGCGGACACTGCCGCCAATTTATGAATGAATTGGACAGCGCAGAGAAATTGGTGATCAACTTGCCGCAAAGTAGCAATAATCCGTTACACAGCTATCTGCCTAACCACTTCGGCCCGAAAGATCTGAATGTCAGCGAATTACTGCTTGCCCCCCGTCATCACGGCTTGAGCCTGCTCAATACCGATGACTTATTGATTGATACCGCACTTGAAGCGATCAATATCAGCCATGCGCCGTACAGCCACGCCTACGCCGGTGCCGCACTGGAGACCGAAGATCATTTCTATTTTATCGGCAGCTATGCGGAAAATGCCGCCTTTAACCCGAGCTTACCGGCATTACAAGTCGCGATTAACAACCTGATTCTGAATGGTTTTGAGCTGCAAAACATCAAAAGAGCGGTTTTAATTGAGAAAAAAGCCAACATCAGCCAAAAAGTGATGGCAAAGCAGTTGTTGGCAACATTATGCAAACTCCCGTTGCAATATATTGCCATTGAATAACATCGCACAAAAAACCGCTTTGCCGTCACGGGCGGCAAAGCGGTTTGCTGACTAACCTAATTCGGCAATCAATTCCGGACGCTTATCCAGTAATGTCAATAAAGCCGCCGCCGCGCCACTGGGTTTGCGTTGTCCTTGTTCCCAAGAGCGTAACGTATTAACTGAAATACCCAACTTCTCTGCAAATTTTTGCTGAGTCAGCCCTGCTCGGTTTCGGGTATGCACAATCGGAGAAACGGCAATATTGGTTATTCTTCCGCGCTTACCTTCTCGCATCTCGCCAATTGCTTTTCTCAATTCAGCAGCCTGAGCCGCCAATTCAGGCTCATCAATGATAAGTGCTTTTACAATATCATCTATATCCATCTCTTTCATATTCATCATTTACCCCCTTAATATTTTAGAAAATGTTTTTATTAACACATTCTCAATAATCGTATACATACCCCACCAGTTAATACATTGTATTATACAAATATCCGATAGTATAGCTACGCCGCACAAACTGTCATTGATACGGTTTTTTTATTTCGATCCCGATCGCAATTTAAAAAATATTGCTACAAAAAAACCTCTTTGCCGTCACGGGCAAAGAGGCTGGTTTTTTAACATGGTCGGTGTGTGATTATGCTTGGCGCTTTAATTTAATTATCTGATAAACATTCACCGCCGTGATAAACACATTCAGCAACACCACCGGCATCGAAGCGATCAACGCACCGTACACAATATATAAAACGGCACCGATGGAATTCACGATTCGCAGGTGCAGAATAGAACTTAACAAAAACGAACCGGCAACAAATGCCGTTGCAATATAACCCAAAATTTCAATTGACATAATGATTCACTTATAAAAATAATGATAAGGGTATCACAACCCTTTTACGATGATTTATCCCATCAAAAGCCCTGTTTTTAGGGAAGCGCGAAGAATAGCAAATCCGGTGGGTTTTAAAAAGGCCTTTCCTTCTTTTGCAGCATAAAACGTTGAAAACTTTGCGTCTGATCACATTTTGTCCCGTGTCTTAACTCTCTCGTTTAACCGCACTTTCAGCCTTGACAAAAATCCGCCTTGACGAAAAATAGCCGCTTACCCAAAGAGCGGTAAGCGGCTATGGCATATCAAATCACAGTCAAATCCAATCTACTCTTCGTCGTCTTTTTCCCAAGCCAGTGCGCGTTTTACCGCTTTCTTCCAGCCTTTATAACGACGGGCACGTTTCTCTTCGCAGCCGTCCGGAGTAAACGTGCGTTCGATACTGGCTTTATCTTTCAGCTCTTCCAGATCTTTCCAGAAACTGGTCGCCAGCCCTGCCAAGTACGCTGCGCCCAGTGCGGTCACTTCTTTCACTTGCGGACGTTCTACATCGGCATTCAGAATATCTGCTTGGAATTGCATTAAGAAGTTATTCGCCGTTGCGCCGCCGTCCACCCGCAGTTTTTTCAACGTATCCCCGGAATCGGACTGCATTGCTTCCAATACGTCACGGGTTTGGTAGGCGATCGATTCTAAGGTTGCACGCACGATGTGGTTGCGGTTGGCGCCGCGCGATAAGCCCATAATCGCCCCGCGCGCATACGGATCCCAATAAGGCGCGCCCAAACCGGTAAAGGCCGGCACGACATACACGCCGTTACAATCCGACACTTTTTGCGCAAAATATTCGGAGTCATAGCTGTCATGTACGATTTTCAATTCGTCACGCAGCCACTGGATCGACGCGCCGCCCATAAAGATCGAACCTTCCAAGGCATAACATGGCGAACCGTCGGCTTTACAACCAATCGTGGTCAACAAGCCGTTTTGTGAACGCACCGCTTTGTCGCCGGTATTCATCAATAAGAAGCAGCCGGTACCATAGGTGTTTTTCGCCATTCCGGCATTGACACATAAATGGCCGTAAAGTGCGGCTTGCTGATCGCCGGCAATGCCTGCGACCGGAATCCGCACCCCACCTTGGCCACCGATATTAGTTTGTCCGTAAACTTCAGAGGATTTTTTCACCTCCGGCAACATCGAGCGCGGAATGCCTAAAATTTCCAGCATTTTCTCGTCCCATTGCATGGTATGGATATTAAACAGCATGGTGCGCGACGCATTGGTATAATCGGTGACATGGGCACGCCCTTGGGTCAGTTTCCATACCAGCCAGGTATCCACTGTACCGAATAACAATTCGCCTTTTTCCGCTTTTTCGCGCGCACCGTCAACATTGTCCAAAATCCATTTAACTTTAGTGCCGGAAAAATACGGGTCAACCACCAATCCGGTTGTCGCTTTGATATATTCTTCATGTCCGTCCGCTTTCAGCTGCTCGCAAATATCGGCAGTACGGCGGCATTGCCACACGATTGCATTATAAACCGGCTTGCCGCTCTCTTTTTCCCACACAATCGTGGTTTCGCGTTGGTTGGTAATCCCAATCGCCGCGATGCTGTCCGGTTTGATCCCTGCCATTGCCACCGCTTCGTTTAAAGTAGAGCTTTGCGTCGCCCAAATTTCCATCGGGTTATGCTCCACCCAGCCGGCTTGCGGATAAATTTGCGTGAATTCCCGCTGTGCCACGCTGACCACATTGGCATCATGATCCAAAATGAGCGCACGAGAGCTGGTTGTTCCTTGATCCAGCGCGATAATGTATTTTTTGTCAGACATAATCATCTCCTTTTACTTTAATTAGTCAATTTGGCAAGTATTGCAAGGTAAGTTTTTATTAATCAGTCTTTGATAGGAATAAGCCCCGATCAGCGCCCCGACAATCGGTGCCAGAATTGGTACGATAACATAAGGAATTTGCTGTCCGCCGGTTAACGCGACATCGCCCCAACCTGCCAAATAAGCAAAGAATTTCGGTCCGAAATCACGCGCCGGATTCATGGCAAATCCGGTCAACGGCCCCATAGCGCCACCGATAACCGCGATTAAAATCCCGATTAACAAAGGTGCTAAAGGCCCTCTCGGCAAGCCGTTACCATCATCGGTTAAGGCTAAAATCAACGCCATCAGAACAGCGGTGATCACCATTTCTACCGCAAATGCCTGTGTCAGCCCCAACGCCGGATGCGGATAGGTCGAGAATGTTCCGGCTAAGCTCAGACTTTCTTGGCTGCCGCGCACAATGTTGTTAACGGTTTCGAATTCGATAAATAAGTTACGATATAAGAAATAGACCAGCGCCGCGGCACAAAATGCACCGGCAACTTGCGACAGAATATAAGGCAAAACTTTTTTACCGTCAAAGCAGGCAAATTTCCACAAGGCAATGGTAACCGCCGGATTCAAATGCGCTCCGGAAACGCCCGCCGTGGCATAAACCGCCAAGGCAACCCCCATTCCCCACATGATGCTGATTTCCCATTGTCCGAAACCGGCACCGGCGACTTTCAAGGCAGCCACGCAGCCCACCCCGAAGAAGATTAATAACCCCGTTCCCAAGAACTCGCCGATACAAGCGGCTTTAAGTGACTTTTCCATTCGAATCTCTCCATGTCATTAGTAAAACAACCATTAAAACGAACATATAAATTTTCCTTTTAGAAAATTTAGAGGTAATTTATCGAATATTGTTACTTTTAGAAAGGGTATTATTATCAGATTGTGATAACCATCAAACTATTTATTTACTATCACTATGAATTAATTAAAAATAATAACCAAGAGTTATTGTTGAAACTGACAGAAACCATTATTTCAATAACGAAAATAAAAATATATTTATCTTGCAATAAAAATCCCCTCTCCATGCGTAAGCCGAAGAGGGGAACAAGCAGCTTGGTTTGGCTTAACCACCGGCCAATTTAACCGTATAGCCTTTTTGTGTTAATAACTGTTTTAATAATTCGCGGTTTTCGCCTTGGATTTCAATCGTTCCGTTTTTTACCGAACCGCCGCAGCCACAGCGCTTTTTAAGCTCGGAGGCGATTTTTTCCAATTCGGCACTTGGCAAAGCCAAGCCGGTGATCACGGAAACCCCCTTGCCTTTACGACCGCTAACCTGACGCTGAATCCGCACGATACCGTCGCCTTTTGCTACAACTTCCTGCGGTTTTTCTGCCTTAATCCGACCGCCGTCGGTGGAATACACTAAAGGATTATTCGACATTTTCAACCTTAGGCAATTGCGGCATTAATGCTTTTTAACACGCCCACCGGATCTTCCGCCAAGGTGATCGGACGCCCGACCACCAGATAATCCGAACCGGCTTCGATGGCTTCTTTCGGGCTCATTACACGGCGCTGATCACCGAATTCCGATCCTTCAGGGCGAATGCCCGGAGTAATCAATTTGAAATCTTTACCGCAGTTGGCACGCAAAATCTCGACTTCTTGCGGCGAACATACCACTCCGTCCAATCCGGCACGCTGGCTCAAACGCGCCAAGCGAATCACCTGCTCCATCGGCGAAGCATTCAACCCGATTTGCAGTAAATCCACATCTTCCATGCTGGTCAACACCGTGATAGAAATCAGAATCGGCGCCTCTTTGCCATACGGCTCAAGGATTTTTTTCGCCGTTTCCATCATACGCAAACCGCCGCTGGCATGCACATCAACCATCCACACGCCCAAATCCGCCGCCGAGCGCACCGCTCTTGCCACCGTGTTCGGAATATCATGGAATTTCAGATCCAGAAACACATCGAAGCCACGGCCATGCAGCCGTTTAACAAAATCTGTACCCAATGTGGTGAACATTTCCTTGCCGACTTTTAAGCGACACAAGCTCGGATCAATTTGATCCACCAAGCTCAAGGCTTGCCGTTCCGTTTCATAATCGAGTGCAACAATAACTTTACTGTCCATACTGTTTCCTTTTTAACTGAGATAATATAAAAATCGAGGTGCTATTTTAACAATGTCTTTTATTTTTCATATCTAACCAAGCTCTTTGAAGCGGATGATTTACTGATACTGCCCGTCCACTGGCTTAATCGTTTCCCACTTATTGCACGACGGGCAATTCCATACCAAACGGTGGCTGCGGTAGCCGCAGTGGGAACAGCGGTACGAAAAACTTTGCCCGATTTTATTCTCCACCAGTTGTTGCAAGCGCACCAAACTCTCTTTGGCTCGCCCATTTTCGGCTTCATCAATATCGTATTGGATCAAACGGTTGAAAATATCCATACTGGGAATATCGTTCAGTTGCTGATATAAATTGGCCTGTGCCACCGCCGAACCGCTCTTTTTATCAATTAACTCCGCCAGAGCCAATTCAATCGCGCCACTTTTATAGTGCTGTTTGGCCTTGATCAAAAATAACTCATAGTCATTCTCTTCTTGCAGTTGCTGATAGCACCATTTCAAGTGCGGTAAGACTTCGGACAAAAATGCCGGATTTTGTTGCAACACATTTTGGAAATGCGTTATCGCGCTGTGGAATTCTTGTTCGCGCATATACAGGTAGGCCAATTCAATCGAAGCTCTGACACAATTTTTTGATACTTCTAAGGCACGATTTAACAGCGCCTTGCTCTCTTTGCTCGATAACTCTTCAGTCGCGATATATTCACAGTAATAATGTGCCAATTCGGTATTATTTTCTTTTGGAAAGACTTTTTGCCGCTTTTCGGTGACATCTATCGCTTTTTTCCATTCTTTGGTTTTCTGATAGATTTTTGCCAGTTGTTTCAAGGCATTATTGGCGAATTCCGGTTCATCGACCAGACTGATATAAATATTTTCCGCCCGATCCAAAAAACCGACTTTCATATAATCAAATGAAAGTTGCTGCTTCGCCAATAACTTCTGATCAAAACTGAAATTCGGATCTTCGACTAAATTTTGGTGGATACGAATCGCACGATCCACTTCGCCGCGCGAGCGGAAAAGATTGCCGAGGGTTAACGAGGCTTCAAATTGCGAGTCGCTGTGAATGTCATTTTCATTTTCCTGTTTTTGCAGCATATCCAAAAACAGATCAACCGCCTTTTCCTGTTGGTTAGAAAGCAAAAAATTTACTCCGGTGACATAATCACGGGACAACTTGTTGCTGACTTCGTCCTGCCCTTTTTTGGCATTACGATAGCCCATATACCAGCCGTAAAGCGCGGCAACGGGCAATAACAGGAAAAGTAATTCAAGCATTTGTCTTAAACGCTTTTATCACGGCTTAAGGTAAGCTCGCTGATTTGTTGGGTTTGGCGCTTGATTTGACGGTTCAAACGCATATTTTTGACTTTCAGGCGCAAAACGAAAAAAGCGCAGATAACCCATCCTAACAGCAACCCTAGACCAAATAAAATCGCGGCAAGTGAGGACAATTGCAATTCACTTTTGGCGATAATGTAGTTAAAGGAAATCACCTGATCATTATCGGCGCCAATGGTAATGGCGACAATCGCAATAGCCAAGACGATGACAAAGCCTAAAATGTATTTAATCATTCTATTCTCCTGAATTTTATAGCGAATAGCACCTATTATGCCAAAAATCATATCAAGCATATAGATAAATCAGCGATTTATTTCCGTTTAATCGCAAAAGTGCGGTTCGCTGAATGACAGGCAATAACAATCCGCACGTGAAACGTGCGGTTTTTCGGCTACCCTATAAGGGCCTAGTACTTCACATGCCCCTCAAGGGGCATGTGAAAAGACTGACAACTGCACAATAACTCTGTGGCTTACCCCTTAAAGGGGTCCACATATTCTTTCTTCGATAAATTATCTTGAATCATGTCTTCTTTTTCCTGATTCCTGATATATTCCTCTACCACTTTTGTATTTAAACCCACTGTACTTACATAATAACCCTTTGCCCAAA
>NZ_FWWV01000027.1 GCF_900176075.1 Pasteurella testudinis DSM 23072 | reverse complement strand
AATGTGCGCTATGCGGACAACCCATCACCGAGGAAACAGGCTGGCACGACCATCATATTGAGTATCGAATGTATGGTGGCAGTGACGCACTGAAAAATCGTTGTTTGGTTCACCCTGTGTGTCATAGAAAAATCCATGCCTTGAATTTAAAGGTCGTGAAGCCGACTATNGAATAGTTAATAGAAAGGCTTGAGCTGTATGCAGAGAAATTTGCCCGTACAGTTCTTAGGGGGCTGAAGCGCAGTAATGCGCTTTGGCTACCCGACTTTTACCGCTCAATATTTATACTGTTATACAAGCCGATTGGGAAACCAATCGGCTTTTTTGTGTGTTCGGATATTACTGTAGCAAACAAAAAAGGTCGCAACAAAAAGAGCGGTTGATATGCAACAAACCGCTCTTTTGGCTGCCTATTTATTGTGGTGATATTATTCTGTCAGCGCCTTTAATTGGGCGATTGACGGGGCGTAATAGTAACTGCCGCTGACCGCTTTGGTGAAGCCGAGCAAGCGGTCGGTTTTGCCGTCGATTTCGCCGAACATACTGCGCAGTTGTTGTTCGATATTGTGCAGGCGGGCACAATAGCAGATAAAATACAGTCCGTGCGCACCGCTGACTTTGCCGTAAGGCAAACTTTGACGCACCATTTTCAACCCGACACCGTTCTCTTTCAAATCCACTCTGCCGACATGCGAAGTGTCCGGCACATCGTCCAGTTCTTCGCTGTCAACTTTGGTTCTGCCGATCACGTTTTCCTGTTTTTCCATGCTTAATTTTTGCCATTTATCCAATTGGTGTTCATAGCGTTGGGTCAACACATAGCTGCCGCCTTGATCGTCACCATTGGCGATCAGCGCAACCTGTGCGCGCTCGTCCGTTCCTTGCGGATTTTCCGTACCGTCGATAAAGCCAGTCAAATCACGCTCTTCAATCCAACGGAAGCCGTGCGTTTCTTCGTCCACTTGTAACGCACCGGCAAAAACGTTCAGTGCCATTTGTGCGGCGGAAAACGTCACGTCGGCACGCAACGATTGGATATGAATCAAAAAATCCCGTTGCGTCGCCGGTGCTGCCAGATTGCCTTTACCCAAGGTCACAAAGGGTTTTAATTCCGGCGCACTGCCCTCTTTGCCCAACTGCCGCCAAATGTGGTCGCCAAAGGCAAGCACAGCCCCTAACAACGCGTCCGGATAGGCTTGCTGCAAGGCTGTCAGCTCGGTTAAAAAACGGCTGCATTGCGCTTTTAGTGTGTCCAAATCTTGGATTGCGGCTTCCAAATAAATTGCCGAACGGCAATGTTCCAACAAAATACCACTTTGTGATAACGCTGAAAGTGCTGACATAAAATAATGCTCCTGTGTTTTAATTTTTATTCTGGTTGCAAAGTGCGGTATTAAAGCCTTAAATCACGCGGATCAAAGCGTGGGAATCATCTGCTTTGTTCAGCAGTTGCCCGATTTTAAACAATTCGACGTTATGCTGTGCCGCCAACGTTTTCACTTGTTCGACCGCTTGCGGTTTTACCGCAATCAGCAAGCCGCCGGACGTTTGCGGATCGCATAATACCGCTTTTTGTTGATCGCTAAGCGGGCTGATCAAATGGCCGTAGCTGTCGAAATTGCGTTTGTTGCCGCCCGGAATACAGCCTTTATCAATATAGTATTGCACGCCGTCCAGCAACCGCACTTGGTCAAATTCCACTTCCGCCGCCACATTCGAGCCTTGGCAAATTTCCGATAAATGCCCTAACAGTCCGAAGCCGGTCACATCGGTCATGGCGGTAATGCCGTCGATGTCGGCAAATTGGCTGCCGATACGGTTTAACTGGCACATCACTTTTGCCGCCAAGCCTTTGTGTTCCGCTTTCAATTTGTTTTTCTTTTCCGCGGTGGTAAGAATGCCGATACCAAGCGGCTTGGTTAGGTAGAGTTCACAACCTGCTTCGGCAGCGTTGTTTTTCTTCAGTTTTTTGGTATTTATCACTCCAGTAACCGCCAAACCGAAAATCGGCTCCGGCGCATCAATCGAATGGCCGCCGGCAAGGGAAATTCCGGCTTCCTGACAAGCCGAGCGTCCGCCGTCCACAATCCGCTGCGCCACTTCCGGCGGCAATTTGCTGATCGGGAACCCCAAAATCGCAATCGCCATAATCGGTTTGCCGCCCATGGCATAAATGTCGCTGATCGCATTAGTGGCGGCGATTCGCCCGAAAGTGAAAGCATCATCGACAATCGGCATAAAAAAATCGGTGGTGCTGATGATCCCGATACCTTGTCCGATGTCATACACTGCCGCATCATCACGGCTTTCGTTGCCGACCAGCAAGTGCGGATCGAGGAATTTTTCCATTTCGGTATGCAAAATCCGATCCAATACTTTCGGCGAGATTTTGCAGCCGCAACCTGCTCCATGGCTGTATTGGGTTAAACGGATAACATCGCTGACCACATTATTAAAATCTTGAACGGTAGAATCAATTTGCTCACTCATCTTCTTTCTCCTCTGTATCGGCGTTATTGTACTCCATTTTTTTCGTACTGTGCCAATTGCTGCGATTTTTTGATCACATCATCTGTTTTGCTTAAATAACACACACAATTGCCTGATAAATTTTAATTTAACGTGATAATTCTCGTAGTTTTACATTTTGCTTATTTACAATCTGTCTTTTTGTGGAAAAATGAATTTCTATTCAAATTTTGAAATAGAAATTCAAAATATACTATCTACAAGGAGTACGCTAATATGACATTCAAACGCTCGCAACTTCACACCGCACTTGCCGTCGCTTTGCTCACCGGCAGTTCCGCCTTTGCCGCCAACGTGCCTGCCGGCACCGAATTGGCAGCCAAACAAGAAGTGGTTTATAACCTCAGCGCCAATCCTGCCAGCCTTGATCCGGCCAAAATAGAAGGCGATGTCGAAGGGCAATTTTCCCGACAGTTGTTTGAAGGCTTGGTGACCTCTGATGCAAGCGGTCATATTTTACCCGGTGTGGCGAAATCGTGGGATCACTCCGCTGATTTTAAAACTTGGACCTTCCACCTGCGTGACGATGCCAAGTGGTCAAACGGCGATCCGGTGACCGCAGAGGATTTTGTCTATGCCTGGCAACGTTTGGCGGATCCGAAAACCGCCGCACCGTACAGCACTTATCTGAAATATTTAACCTTGCAAAATGCCGCCGAGGTGGTGGACGGTACAAAACAAGCGAGCGAACTCGGTGTCAAAGCCTTAGATGCGCATACGCTGCAATTGACCTTGGACGCCTCCGTTCCTTATGTGGATAAATTGGTCGAGCATTACGTTTTATTTCCCGTGCATAAAGCCACTATCGAAAAATTCGGCGATCAATGGACCAAAAAAGAGAATATCGTCGGTAACGGCGCATTCAAGCTGGATAATCTGATTGTCAATGAAAAAGCGGAGCTGTCTCCGAATCCGCACTATTGGGACAATGCCAATACCGTGCTGACTAAAGTCACCTTATTGCCGATCGAATCCTCAACCACCGATATGAACCGCTACCGTGCCGGAGAAATCGATATCACCGGCAAAGAAGTGCCGCCGGATATGTACCCGAAACTGAAAGCGGATCTGCCTGACGAAGTTTTTTCCAGCCCGATTCTGTGTACCTATGTGTATGAAATCAACACCGCCAAAGCGCCGTTCGATGACGTTCGTGTCCGCCAAGCGTTAAGCCTCGCCATCGATCGTAATATCATTACCGATAAAGTGCTGAATCAGGGGCAAGTGCCGGCATACCATTTCACACCGCCTTATATCAACGGCGGTGAAAAACTGGTGAATCCGGACTGGTCAACTTGGACGCAAAAACAGCGCAATGAAGCAGCGATCAAGTTACTGGCGGACGCCGGTTTCAGCAAACAAAAGCCGCTGGATTTCACGATTTTGTATAACACCTCTGAAAACCATAAGAAAATTGCCATTGCCGCCTCTTCGATTTGGAAACAAAACTTAGCCGGTGCGGTCAATGTGAAAATGGAGAACCAAGAGTGGAAAACCTATCTCGACTCCCGTCACCAAGGAAATTATGACGTTGCCCGTGCCGGTTGGTGTGCCGACTATAACGAAGCCACCTCATTCTTGAATTATTTCCTGTCCGACAGCAGCAACAACACGGCGAAATACAAAAACGCCGAATATGATGCGGCGGTGAAACAGGCGCTCTTGGCGGAAAGCGACGAGCAACGCCAAGAGATTTACGCCAACGCGGAAACCCTGTTCAGCCGTGACGTGCCGTCGGTGCCGGTTTACCACTATGTCCAGCCGCGGTTGGTGAAGCCGTATGTCAAAGGCTATGCCGTCAATCACCCGGGGCAGAACTACTATCTGAAAGATGTTTATTTGATTAAACATTAATCGTTTGTACCGCACTTGCTTGGCTTAACACAGGCAAGTGCGGTTGTTGTCCGATTAGAGAATATCTCAAAAGTGCGGTAAAATAACGACCGCACTTTTACACGATAAACGACTTACTTTTAAATTACTACGATTATGCTGACATTAATTCTTCGCCGAATTTTACAGGCGATCCCGACACTGTTCGTGTTGATCACTCTCTCCTTTTTTATGATGCGGCTGGCGCCGGGCAGTCCGTTTTCCAGTGAAAAAAACTATCCGCCGGAAGTGATGGCGAATATCGAAGCCAAATACAATTTGGACAAACCCGTGCATATGCAGTATTTGCTCTACCTGAAAAATCTGGCGCACGGCGATTTCGGGCCGTCGTTCAAATATAAAGATTTCACGGTCAACCAACTGGTGGCGCAAGCCTTTCCGGTGTCGCTGAAACTGGGCTTTTCCGCGTTTTTGATCGCGCTGTTGGTCGGCATCAGCGCCGGCACGATTGCGGCGATTAAGCAGAACAAATGGATTGATTACCTGATTATGACCTTCGCCATGACTGGCGTGGTGATTCCCAGTTTCGTGGTTGCGCCGCTGTTGGTGTTGATCTTTGCCATCAGCTTAAAAATACTGCCCGGCGGCGGTTGGAACGACGGCGCGTTGGTGAATATGCTCATGCCGATGACCGCACTTTCGCTCTCTTACATCGCCAGCATCGCCCGAATCACGCGCGGCTCGATGATTGAAGTGCTGCACTCGAACTTTATCCGCACCGCCAAAGCCAAAGGCTTGCCGACCTCACGCATTATTTTAAAACACGCCTTGCGTCCCGCGCTGCTGCCGGTCATTTCCTATATGGGGCCGGCTTTTGTCGGCATCATCACCGGTTCAATGGTGATCGAAAGCATTTTCGGTCTGCCGGGCATCGGGCAGTTGTTCGTCAACGGCGCATTAAACCGTGACTATTCGTTGGTGTTGAGCCTGACCATTTTGGTCGGTGCGCTGACAATTACCTTTAATGCGGTTGTGGATATTCTGTACGCCGTAATCGATCCGAAAATTCGTTATTAAAGGACGTTATATCATGTTGATAAAAAAAGAAAATACCGAATTGGTCGAAAAATTGGCAGATAACCTCGTGCGTCAGGACGAAGTCGAAGGGCGTAGCTTGTGGCAAGATGCCAAACGACGTTTTTTTCACAATCGGGCGGCGTTGGTCAGCCTGTTTGTGTTGGGGCTTATCACCTTGTTTGTGGCTTTTGCGCCGTTGCTCATGCCGTTTGCTTTTGACGAAACCGATTGGAACATGATGTCGGCACCGCCGGATATCGAAAGTATGCACTATTTCGGCACCGACTCCTCCGGTCGCGATCTCCTGGTGCGGGTGGCGATCGGCGGACGCATTTCGCTGTTGGTCGGCATTGCCGGTGCGCTGATTGCGGTGTTGCTCGGCACGCTGTACGGTGCAACGTCGGGTTATGTCGGCGGCAAAACCGATGCGGTGATGATGCGGATTTTGGAAATTCTCAACTCGTTTCCGTTTATGTTTTTCGTGATCCTGCTGGTCACTTTTTTCGGGCAGAACATTCTGTTGATTTTCGCCGCCATCGGCATGGTATCGTGGTTGGATATGGCACGGATCGTGCGCGGCCAAACCTTGAGTTTAAAGCGCAAAGAGTTTGTCGAAGCCGCGATTGTGTGCGGCGTGCCGACCCATCAGATTATCTGGCGGCATATCGTGCCGAACGTGTTGGGCGTGGTGGTGGTTTACGCCTCGCTGTTAGTACCGAGCATGATTTTGTTTGAATCTTTCCTCAGTTTCTTGGGTTTGGGGACGCAAGAACCGTTAAGCAGTTGGGGCGGGTTGCTGAATGACGGTGCCCGTGCGATGGAATATCTGCCGTGGATGCTGATTTTTCCGGCGCTGTTCTTGGTAATCACCCTGTTCTGTTTCAATTTTATTGGTGACGGGCTGCGCGATGCGCTCGATCCGAAAGATCGCTAAGGAAAAATGATGACACAATCCAATTTATTACTTGATGTAAACGATCTGCGCGTCATTTTTAAAACCCATGACGGTGATGTGACCGCAGTCAATAACCTAACCTTTGCCCTTGAAGCCGGACAAACGCTGGGCATCGTTGGCGAATCGGGATCAGGCAAATCGCAAACCGCCTTTGCCTTAATGGGGCTGCTTGCCGACAACGGACGGATCGAAGGCTCGGCAAAATTCAACGGCAGAGAAATTTTAAACCTACCGAAACGGGAGCTGAACCGGCTGCGTGCCGAACAGATTGCGATGATTTTCCAAGATCCGATGACCTCGCTCAATCCGTATATGAAAGTCAAAGATCAGCTGATGGAAGTGCTGATATTGCACAAAGGCTTCGACCGTAAAACCGCTTACAACGAATCATTGGCGATGCTCGATGCGGTGAAAATGCCGGAAGCGAAAAAACGCATGGAGATGTATCCGCACGAGTTTTCCGGCGGTATGCGGCAACGGGTGATGATTGCCATGGCGCTGCTCTGCCGGCCGAAACTGCTGATTGCCGACGAACCGACAACCGCACTTGACGTGACCGTGCAGGCGCAAATTATGGCGTTGCTCAATGATTTGAAACAAGAGTTCAACACTGCGATTATTATGATCACCCACGATCTGGGCGTGGTCGCCGGTATCTGCGACAATGTGTTGGTGATGTACGCCGGACGGACGATGGAATACGGCTCGGCGGAGCAGATTTTTTATCATCCTACCCACCCGTATTCAATCGGCTTGATCAACGCCGTGCCGAAACTGAATGAAGAAACTCATCAGCTGATCACCATTCCGGGCAATCCGCCGAATTTGTTGAATTTGCCACAAGGCTGTCCGTTCCAACCCCGTTGCCTGCACGCCACGCAACAGTGTTTGCAAGCGCCGCCGCTGCAAAAATTTGATCACCACCGCCTGCGGGCTTGTTTTATTCCGGTCAACCAAATGCAAACGGGGGAAATCTGATGTCAAGTGAAAACAAAACCTTATTGCTTGAAGTGGATAATCTGAGCGTCCATTTCAAAATCAAAAAAGATAAAAAAACCTTGTTTGCCAAGCCGCAAACTTTGATTGCGGTCAACAAAGTGTCGTTCAAGCTCTATCAAGGCGAAACCTTAGGCGTGGTCGGCGAATCCGGCTGCGGCAAATCCACCCTCGCCCGTGCGATTATCGGGTTGGTCAAATCCGCCGGCGGAAAAATGGTGTGGCTCGGCAACGATCTCAGCCACCAAAACGCCAAACAGTGGAAAGCGCTGCGCAACGATATTCAGATGATTTTCCAAGATCCGCTGGCTTCGCTTGACCCGCGTATGACGATCGGCGACATCATCGCCGAGCCGTTGAAGGTCTATCAACCGCACTTGAAACGGCAGGAAGTGAAAGAGCGGGTGCAAAATATGATGAAAAAGGTCGGATTGCTGCCGAATTTGATCAACCGCTATCCGCACGAATTTTCCGGCGGACAGTGCCAACGGATCGGCATTGCGCGTGCGTTGATCATCGAGCCGAAACTAATCATCTGCGACGAACCGGTTTCGGCGCTCGACGTTTCCATTCAGGCGCAAGTGGTTAATCTGTTGAAATCGCTGCAACAAGAGATGGGCTTGTCGCTGATTTTCATCGCCCATGATCTGTCAGTGGTGAAACATATCTCCGATCGGGTGTTGGTGATGTATTTGGGCAATGCGGTCGAACTGGGCGACTATCGCGCGGTTTATCACGACACCAAACACCCATACACCAAAGCGCTGATGTCGGCCGTGCCGATTCCCGATCCGAAATTGGAACGCAATAAGCAGATTCAATTGCTGGAGGGCGATTTGCCTTCGCCGATCAATCCGCCGTCCGGCTGCGTGTTCCGCACCCGTTGTCCGCTTGCCGACAGCCATTGCACGTTGGATAAGCCCTATTTGTTGGGCGATGCACAGCATTTGGTGGCGTGTTTTAAAGTATAATCGTTCATAGACAGTCAAACCGCACTTTAAGAGTGGCACACATGCAAAATAAAAGACCGGTACTACAAGACATTGCAACCCATCTCGGCATTACCAAAATGACCGTGAGCCGCTACCTGCGCGATCCGCAAACCGTTGCGCCGGCAACCCGTGAGAAAATCGCAGCGGCAATCGAGCAGTTCGGCTATATTCCGAATGTGGCTTCGCGGATTATGTCCAGCGCCAAAAGCTATGCTATCGGCGTGCTTGTGCCGTCTTTGACCAATCAGGTGTTCGCCGATGTGATTAAGGGCATTGAATCGGTCACCGAACTCTCCGGCTACCAAACCATGCTCGCCCATTTCGGTTACTCGCCCGAAATCGAAGAGCAACGGATCCGCTCTTTGCTCTCTTATAACGTCGATGCCTTGATTTTATCGGAAAATATTCACAGCAAGCAGTCGCTGAAAATGCTGCAAGTGGCGAATATCCCGATTATCGAAATGATGGATCTGCAACACAGTAAATCAGTCGCGCAAGCGGTCGGTTTTGATAACCGTTTGGCGGCGCAGCAGATGGTGGAAGCGATGATAGAACGCGGGCGGAAAAATATTGTGTACTTCGCCGCACGCATGGATCAGCGCACGCTGCAGAAAATGGAAGGCTACGAAAACGCCATGCGCCGCCACAATCTGCAACCGTACAAACTGATCACCCAGCAGCCGTCGTCATTCAGCTTAGGCGCACAACAACTGCACCAAATTCTGGCGCAACGCCCCGATACCGACGGCATTTTATGCACCAATGACGACTTGGCTATCGGCGCAATCTTTGAATGCCAACGGCAAGGCATCGCCATTCCGCAACAAATCGCCATCGCCGGTTTTCACGGCCACAACGTCGGACAAGCCATGACTCCGCAACTGGCTTCGGTCATCACGCCCCGTTTTGAAATCGGCAAAATCGCCGCCCAAGAAATCGTCGACCGCTTAAACGGCATTCCCGCCGCGCAGGAAATTATCGATACCGGATTTAAGATTCATATTGGGGAGAGTATGTAAATAAAAAGGTCGATTTTGCAAGCCGGTTATCTGCCCACAAAATCAACCTTTTTGTCAACTATGCCCTTTTTGTCGACTATGCCTTTTTGTCTGGCATGCCGACAAGCGGCAAGCCGATTTAAAGCAAAGTGCGGTTTTTCTCTATCGCGTCGCAGGTTAAGCGTAGCGTTTGAAAATCAGTGTTGCGTTGGTGCCGCCGAAACCAAAACTGTTGGACATCACCGTGGTCAATTTTTTATTGGTTTGCACTTCGGTCACAATATTCATACCTTGCGCTTTTTCGTCCAATTCGTCGATATTAATGCTCGGCGCGATAAAGTCGTGGTTTAACATTAACAACGAATAAATCGCTTCATGCACCCCTGCCGCGCCCAAAGAGTGGCCGGTCATCGCTTTGGTTGAAGAAATCGCCGGCGTATTGTCGCCGAACACCTCACGCACCGCTTCCAACTCTTTCACGTCACCTACCGGCGTTGACGTGCCGTGTACGTTCAAATATTCGATCGGGCTGTCAACCATTGCCATCGCCTGACGCATACAACGTGCCGCGCCCTCGCCACTCGGCGCCACCATGTCATAGCCGTCGGAGGACGCGCCGTAGCCGACGATTTCGGCGTAAATAGTCGCACCGCGTGCCAATGCGTGTTCCAACTCCTCGACCACGACAATGCCGCCGCCGCCGGAAATCACGAAACCGTCACGGGCGGTATCATAAGTGCGCGAAGCTTTTTCAGGGGTGTCGTTATATTTGGTCGACAACGCCCCCATCGCGTCAAATTCACAGGCACACTCCCAAGCCAACTCTTCTGCGCCGCCGGCAAACACCACATCTTGCTTGCCCAATTGGATCAATTCCACCGCATGACCGATACAATGTGCCGACGTCGCACAGGCAGAGCTGATGCTGTAGTTTACACCGCGAATTTTAAACGGGGTCGCCAAACAGGCGGACACGCTGGACGCCATGGTTTTGGTCACCGCATAAGGCCCGATCGCCTTCACGCCGCGAGGTCCGCGCATGGCGTCTGCCGCCACGATTTGATTGTGGGCAGAACCGGTTCCTGCGCCGATCACCAAACCGGTGCGGTCATTGGAAACCATCTCATCACTCAAACCGGAATGTTCAATCGCTTCGCGCATCGACAGATAGGCATAACCGGCGGCATCGCCCATAAAACGCATGATTTTACGGTCAATCAGCTCTTTCGGATCCAGTTTAACCGTACCGGCGACATGGCTGCGCATACCGATCTCAATAAACTCCGGCACAGTGGTAATGCCCGATTTGCCTTGTTGCAAAGAAGCCAATACTTCCGCTTTATTATTACCAATACTCGAAATAATTCCGTAACCGGTGATAACTGCTCTTTTCATTTACTCCAATCCTTACTTCATTAAAAATAATACCATTAAAAACGATACGACGGACCCGATAAAACAGATCGAATTTCAACGTACAACTGTTAGCTGAATAACTTACTATGAAAATAGAATAATGCAAGTTTTAATTACTTTTCATCACGATTTAATCATTACTTCCGTATAAAAAACAGGCAATCGTTCCAAGATTCACAGCCAAACCGAATTTGAGGTAAAATAGGACAAATTTCCTAACCGATTTATCATCATGACTTCGAAGCTGACAACCGAAACTGCCAAATTAGACTTTGCTCTTGATAATACGCCGATTTCATTACAATTTGATGACATCTACTTTTCCATGCAAGACGGTGCCGCCGAAAGCCGGTACGTTTTCCTGCAAGGTAACCGACTTGAACAGCGCTGGCAGCAACATGCCCAACCGCACTTTGTGATTGCCGAAAGCGGCTTCGGCACCGGCTTGAACTTTTTTGTCTGTATGCAGACATTCCGCCAATTCCGTACACAAAATCCGCAACACCCGTTAAAACGGCTCTACTTTATTTCCTTTGAAAAATACCCGTTGAGCCGCTCGCAACTACACCAAACGCACGCTCGCTATCCTGAATTTTCCGCTTTCAGCCAACGCTTGCAGCAGCACTATCCTTTTCGTTTACAAGGCTGCCAGCGGCTGCATTTTGATGAAACCGCACTGGATCTGTGGTTCGGCGATATTCACGACAATTTGCCGCAGTTGGGCGATGCGATGTTGCAAAAAATCGATGCCTGGTTTTTGGACGGCTTTGCACCCAGTAAAAACCCGCAAATGTGGTCGTCGGATCTATACCATGCCATGTTCCGTTATAGTAAATCGGGTGCAACCTTTGCCACTTTTACCGCTGCCAGTGCGGTGCGAAAAGGGTTGCAAGCCGCCGGTTTTGTGGTGGAAAAACAGAAAGGATTCGCCCGTAAGCGCGAAATGCTGATGGGCTATAAAGCGCAAACGGCTGCGTTAGCGCCGCTAACGCCTTGGTATTGGACGCAAAGTGCGGTCGGCGCAGTAAAAGAAGTCGCAATCGTCGGTGGCGGTGTGGCGTCGTTGTTTACCGCACTTTCCTGCCTAAAACGCGGCTTAAAGGTTACGCTGTATTGCGAAGATCCCGCTCCGGCGATGAATGCGTCCGGCAATAAACAGGGGGCGCTTTATCCGCAATTGAGCGACGATGATCAACGCAACAGTCGCTTTTATGCCCATGCTTTCGGTTATGCGCTGCAACAATTGCAGGATTTCGAACAGCAAGGCATTGCGTTTGAATCCGGTTGGCAAGGGGTAGCAATTTGTGCGTACAACTGTAAGGTCAAACAAAAATTAACCCGTATTGCTGAGCAGCATTGGGGAGACGATTTGTTCCGTCTTTGTGATCAAACGGAACTCAGCCGGTTAAGCGGAATCGAGCTGAATTGTGACGGCGCATTTATTGAAAAAGGCGGCTGGCTTGCGCCGCAGCAATTGGTGCAAAACGGCTTTGCCCATTTGCAAAAGTGCGGTTTGGATATCCGTTTCCGGCAATCGATAACACAATTAATCCGACAAAACACACACTGGCTGTTAATCAATGCGCAGGAGGAATCATTTGCGCATGAGGTAGTGATTTTAGCCAACGGCCATCAGATTACCCAATTTGAACAAACGCAAAACTTGCCGCTCTATCCTGTGCGTGGACAAGTCAGCCAAATCCCGACGGGCGAGCACTTAAAACAGCTGAAAAGCGTACTTTGTTATGACGGCTATCTCACGCCGGTCGATCAGGCGCAGCAAAGCCATTGCATCGGCGCCAGCCATGTGCGCAACAGTGCCGACCGCACTTTCAGTCCGGTGGAACAGCAACAAAATGCCGATAAGATTCGTCAGAATCTGGACGGTTGTAACTGGCTGCAGGAAATTGACAGCCGTGATAATCTCGCCCGAATCGGCGTGCGTTGCAGCACCCGTGAACGCTTACCACTGATGGGTGCGGTACCGGATTTTCACCAAACAGCCGCTGTTTACCGTAATCTGTTTAATCTGCGCCGCCGCCGTCAACCGATTGCCAATGCGCCTTGCTATCCGAATCTCTATCTTATCGCTGCGCTGGGTTCGCGCGGCTTGACCTCTGCGCCGTTATTGGCGGAAAGTTTGGTTTGTCAGATCTTGGGCGAGCCGATTCCGCTGGCTGAAGATATTTTGCAGGCACTCAGCCCGAACCGCACTTGGATTAGAAAATTATTGAAAGGCACGCCGTTGGCGTAAGGATTGCGCTTTATGCTAAAAGTAAGGGCGGATTAACTATCTGATCCGCCCTTATGCTGTTTCATCAATTATCTGCTAAAACACTTGTTCGGTGGTTTCGCGGACATCTTCGCCTTTCAGATAATAATAAATAAATTCGCAGATATTTTGGCAACGATCACCGATACGTTCGATCGCGCGTGCCGCTAAAAGTGCGGTCACCAAACTGTCAATGCTGTCCGGTGCGATGCGCATTCCCTCTTTCACGTCCGCCGTAATCTCTTTATAGCGCTCATCAATTTTGATATCGCGCGCATATACGCTTTTCGCTTCTTCCAAACTCATGCTGGAAAAAGCACGCAATGTATCATGCAACATCGCAATCGCATCTTGCGCCATCACGTCAATTTTATCCTGCAAGGTTTTTTCAATCGTCACATCATCATGCAGTGTGGTTTGGCTCATTTTATCCACCGAATCACCGATACGTTCCAATTCAGACGCCACTTTCAGAATGGTAATGATAAAACGCAAATCGTCGGCTAACGGCTGGCGACGGGCGATTAACGTGACGCAAGCCTCATCGACCGCCACTTCCATCGAGTTCACTTGCTGATCGCCTTCCACTACATCACTCGCACTGAATTCGCTATTGCCTTTGAGCACTTGCAAAGCATCATGCAATTGTTTTTGCACCAGACTCCCCATGGTCAACAGCAGCGATAACAGATGATTAAGATCACGATCATACTGTTTTATAATATGTTTCTTTTCATTTAATGTCATTTTATTCTCCTATTAACCGCGGTTCCTAACCGAAACGTCCGGTAATATAATCCGATGTTCTGCTATCGGTCGGTCGGTTGAACATCACTTCGGTTTCGCCATGTTCAATAATATCGCCCAAATACATAAAGACGGTGTAATCCGAACAACGAGCGGCTTGCTGCATATTGTGGGTGACGATGACGACGGTGTAGTCTTTTTTCAATTCCAAGATCAAATCTTCGATCATGCCGGTTGAGATCGGATCCAGCGCCGAGCAAGGTTCGTCCAATAGCAAAACTTCCGGCTTGATCGCAATCCCGCGCGCGATACACAACCGTTGCTGTTGTCCGCCCGACAAGCTGTAACCGCTCTTGAACAGCTTATCTTTGGTTTCATTCCACAGCGCCGCTTTGCTTAACGCCCATTCGACACGCTCGTCCATTTCCGGCTTTGAGAGTTTCTCGAACAAGCGCACTCCAAAGGCAATATTATCATAGATCGACATCGGGAACGGGGTCGGTTTTTGGAACACCATGCCGACTTTGGCACGCAGTAACGAAATATCTTTTTTGCTACTGATAATATCTTCGCCGTCTAATAAAATCTGCCCCTCCGCCCTTTGCTCCGGATACAGGGCGTACATTTTATTGAACGTACGCAATAACGTGGATTTACCACAACCGGACGGACCGATAAACGCGGTGACTTTATTCGCTTCAATATCCAGATTGATATTTTTTAGCGCATGAAAATCACTGTAGTAAAAGTTCAAATCTTTCACTTCGATAATTTTCTTACCTGGTTCGGCTTTATTCACATCAATAATTCCCATCGGTTATTCCTTATTTCTTCTCTTTGTTTTTAAACACTACGCGCGCCAAGATATTTAACAGTAACACGGCAAATGTGATAATCAGCACGCCGGTCCACGCCAGTTCTTGCCAGTTGGTAAACGGGCTGGAAGCGAACTTATAGATTGTCATCGGCAAACTCGCCATCGGTTTGCTCATATCCAAGCTCCAGAACTGGTTGGAAAGTGCGGTAAACATCAATGGTGCGGTTTCGCCGGCAATGCGGGCAACGCTCAACAATACGCCGGTGATCACCCCTGCCGTCGATGCGCGCAAGGTGATCGACAGGATCATTTTCCATTTCGGTGTGCCCAGAGCATAAGCGGCTTCACGCAAACCGTTCGGAATCAGATTCAACATATTTTCCGTGGTGCGGATAACAATCGGAATTTGCAGTAAGGCTAAGGCCACAACCCCTGCCCAGCCGGAGAAGTTGCCGACCGGTGCGACCAGCAAAACATACACAAACAAACCGATCACAATCGACGGTGCCGATAACAGAATGTCGTTCACAAAACGCATGATTTCGGCCAACAACGATTTTTTGCCGTATTCGGACAGATAAATACCGACCAAAATACCCAACGGCGTGCCGATAAAGGTCGCAAATACCACCATCATCAAGCTACCCATAATCGCGTTCGCCAAGCCGCCGGTTTCCGCGTTCGGTGCCGGCGTCATTTCAAAGAAGGTGTCGAAAGATAAACCGGCAACGCCTTTTTGCAAGGTGGTAAACAAAATCCAGACCAGCCAGATTAACCCGAACACCATCGCCAACATGGCAATCGTGATAGCGATGTTATTGATAATACGCCGTCTGTTTTGTAACCGCTCTTTTACGATCTCATATTTATTTTGAGTGGAAGTTGCCATTATTTCGCGCCCTCATTTTTTGATAAACGGCGTACCAATAATTTGGATACGATTAAGACCAACAAGGTGATGGCAAACAAGATCAGACCCAATTCCATCAGGGCAGAAATGTGCATATCCGATTCCGCTTCGGCAAATTCATTGGCAATCGCCGAGGTGATACTGTTGCTCGGCATATACAGCGACAGGCTGTCTAACTGGTAAGCATTACCGATGACAAACGTGACCGCCATCGTTTCGCCCAAAGCGCGCCCCAAGCCCAGCATAATCGCACCGACCACACCGCTCTTGGTGTAAGGCAACACAATACGCCATACCACTTCCCAAGTGGTACACCCGACGCCGTAGGCGGATTCTTTCATCAGCGCCGGCGTTTGTTCGAAGACATCGCGCATCACCGACGCGATATAAGGGATAATCATAATTGCCAGGATAATACCGGCGGCTAAAATGCCGATACCGAAACTCGGACCGGAGAACAGCGAGCCGATAATCGGAAATCCGGAAATCACTTCGCCGACCGGACGTTGGAAATATTTGGCAAATAACGGTGCAAAAATAAAAAAGCCCCACATCCCGTAAACAATACTCGGCACTGCCGCCAACAGCTCGATCGCCGTTCCCAGAGGACGGCGCAGCCACATCGGCGCGAGTTCGGTCAGGAAAAAAGCGATTCCGAAACTGGCAGGTACGGCGATAATCAAGGCGATTAAGGAGGTGACCAAAGTGCCGTAAATCGGTACCAAAGCCCCGTATTGGTCTAATGGCGGATTCCATTCTTTCGACCAAAGAAAAGAGATTCCGAATTCTTTAATTGCCGGCAAGGAAGAAAAAATCAAAGAAAGAATAATTCCTCCCAGAATCAACAATGTCAGATAAGTGGCAAATCTGACCAAGGATTCAAAAAAAATATCACCTTTCTTACTTGGTGATATTACCGTTGCGGATTTATTTGACATATAACATCCTTTCTCAATAAATCTTTTTGGAAACGAACGGAACGGAGTGCGGCTAACACTCCGTTCAAATTAGCTCATTGATTAGTAAAGCGCTTTTCCGTCTTTACCGACAATGTTTGCTTTCCAAGCAGATTTAATGGTATCAACTACTGAGGTCGGCAACACGGCATAGTCTAATGCCAATGCTTCATCACCGCCTTTGTCTAACGCCCACTCAAAGAATTTCAAGGTTTCTGCCGCTCTTTCAACATTACCCGGTTGTTTTTCGACCAAGATAAATGTAGTTGACGTAATTGGCCAGGCATTCGCGCCTTTTTGTTGGGTCAAATCTTGTGCAAAAGAGCTGTTCCAATCCGCACCGGCGGCTGCATTACTGAAGCTGTCGGAGCTTGGTCTGACCACTTCGCCGTCAGCGGAAACCAAACTGGCGTACGGTAAATTGTTTTGTTTGGCATAGGCATATTCGACATAGCCGATAGCACCGTCAAGTTGCTGGATAGAGGCAGAAACCCCTTCGTTGCCTTTACCGCCGAAAGAACCCGGTGCCCATTGTACAGTTGAACCTGCACCGACTTTTTCTTTCCACTCGGCACTCACTTTCGACAAGTAGCTGGTGAACACAAACGTTGTACCCGAACCGTCGGCACGGCGAATGACCGCGATATCTTTATTCGGTAAATCCAGATTCGGGTTTAATTTTTTGATGGCTTCGTCATTCCATTTTTTCACTTTACCTAAATAGATATCGGCAACTGTGTTACCGTCTAAAACCAATTCGCCGCTTTTCACGTTATCCAAGTGAACCGCCAAGACAACCCCGCCGATCACTGTCGGGAACTGGAATAAATTTTCTTTATTCAATTCATCATCACTCATTGGCGCATCGGTCGCCCCAAAATCAACGGTTTTTGCGATAATTTGTTTTTTACCACCGGAAGAACCGATACTTTGGTAATTTACACGGTTGCTGGTGGCCTTTTGATAGGTGTCTGCCCATTTGGCATAAATTGGAGCCGGAAACGATGCGCCTGCACCGGTGATGTCAACGGCAACGGCGCTGTTGGCGGCCAATACCATGGTCGAACCCATTAATGTGAACAATGAAGTGCGAACAAATTTATTTTTAATAGCTTTCATTAGAGTCTCCTTGAATAAAAATTTGAAATCTTCGTTAGCGTAATTTGTAATTCAATAAAAAGCATGTCGATATGCTCTCATCCCAAAACATATGGCATGAATATAGACCAAAAATTTCCTCAATCAAGTTCTTTTTTCCCACTTAAAAACGGTAAAATAGCTAGTTATGAAGCTATTGTTAATTTATTATCATTATGAAATATAATATTTTTTTATTTTTGTCATATAACTGTCATAAAGTAAAAAAATCCGATTGCTTACTTTTTAAGCAAGTATTGTACCCGTGTTGGTATTTTGGTTATTTTAAACAGAATGGGACATCGGTATCTATTTCAGCCTGTATCGCTAAAAAAATGATAATGCTTTTGTTTTATTCTGTTTTTTGCTACAATCAGCTCCCTATATTTGGGGCTGATTCTGGATTCGACGGGATTGGCGAAGCCCAAGGTGCATGTCGAGGTGCGGTAGGCCTCGTAAACAAACCGCAAAACAATAGTCGCAAACGACGAAAACTACGCTTTAGCAGCTTAATAACCTGCTCTTAGCCTTCTCTCCCCAGCTTCCGCTCGTAAGACGGGGATCAAGAGGAGTCAAACCCAAACGAGATCGCGTGGACGCCTCCGCTTGCGGATCGAAACGTTAAATTGAATCAAGCTAGCTTATCTGTCGCGTGTCTGTCCGCAGTGGGTAAGTGAAATTAAAGACCGACTAAACATGTAGGACTGAAGGTAGAGTAATTTCGGACGCGGGTTCAACTCCCGCCAGCTCCACCAAATTTGATATAACAGTGATGTAACAATGGGTCAAAAATCAATGACTTAGCTAAATTGCTGTATATTTGCCATAACACAAATATAACTTAAAGCGATCCGTATACGATCCGCAAGCGCAAAATTCAAGTAACTGAGTTTTGCGCTTTTTTTGTGTAGTCTACCCCCGCCATCATCACAAAATCAAAACTAAGCATTAACTACATAAGCAACCATCACATAATTTATGTGATAT
>NZ_FWWV01000014.1 GCF_900176075.1 Pasteurella testudinis DSM 23072 | reverse complement strand
TCACTTGATGTGTTAACGTTAATGTTAGAGAAAGGCGGTAATGTTCATTATTATAATGGGCAGCATGAAGTATTAGAAGGATTTAAGAAGTATCTTGGAAGCAACCCTAGGTTTATTCCTATTATAGAATTAATGGAGAAGTATGCCTAGATTATATAGCCATTGCATGCCCTATTTTATTATAAGATTTCACNTATCTATAATTTGCAGTATTTGGAGGAAAAAGCATTAAATTTTACATAAAAAGCAATTTAATGATTATGTAAATGCCAGACCGGAGAAATTTAGGTTGGAGAATATGTCAAGAAATCGCAGTCATGTAGATGAAATGCTGGGTAGCGGATATCTACATGATATTATTGATGATATGAAAAAATCTAGAGATACAGGGGAGTAACTATGACTAAAATAAGTAAATTTAGTGTCTATGAACAGAGAAATTCAAGAAAGACTCGTATGGGGTAACTTATTTAAAGAAACCAGTGATGTTGGCCTAGTTTGTTTGAGATGTGGCATTTCCAGACTAACTAAACCTTAAAGTACAATTAGAGTAAAGCAAGTTCAAGAGGCGAAAATACTACTTCAACGCCAACAAACTATTTGTGAATAGCTAAATAATCAGTTTAACAGTTACAATCAATGGCAAAATTTACAACCACTGCCTAATAGCGGCAGAGCTTCAATATATAGTAATATATCTGAGCAAGAGATACTTCCAATATATAAAAGATCTAGCAGGCATAAAATCACTATCTATGCTAAAAACAATAGATGGATTTAAATCTATAGATGGAAATCTAGGGCTAGTATATTCATTAAAACTCACATCTGGAATGTTAAGGGACGCCACTATTAACTTGAGAAGCTTTTCAAGTAGTCAGGATATAAAAAATACCAAGTGGACAATAGAAATAAGATCACCTAAATCATCGAATATAAATAATAAACTTAATTTTGATAAAATAGAGCTTAAATTTAAATGAAGAGAAAAAATCATGAAGAAAATAAAAATGGATATATTAGCCAAATCCAAAGGAAGAACTTTTATTTTTCTTTTTAATTATTTTCAACAAAGTTATGGCTGCATCGAAGATAATCCTAGAATAAAAGATCTTTTTTTAGATTTTATTGTAGAGCTAATGGACAAAGGTGAACTAAGATTAGCATATAAAGGAGAGTATTTAATTGGGAGTCATCGTGAACAGGTGGATACTTTAAAGAAAGCCTGGCCGACTCATTATAATGAAGATGATCCTTTATTTGATATTGATAACTTATGGTGGTATGCATATGCTCCAGCAGGACCTGTATGGATTTATGAAAATGGAGATTTAATATGGGAATGCCCAGCATAAAAAACTACAACTCAAAATGCCAGCATGATGGAAAAAGTCGGTGGTTTAAGTAGTATGCGGTAATGGAAGAATAGTGATATCTGGACAGATAAGTTCAGCTATTACTTAGTTGATAATAGTATTAACTCACTGACCAGAGCCGCAATTAAAGGTGAAAACTTGGAAAATACTTTAAAACGGGACTCGTTAAGTGCGATAGCAGAAACCGGCCAAGGTATTATGACTAACCATATTAAAGGATTGAAAGACTTCGGCAGTAGCAAATTTACTAATCAGTTTGTACACAAGCTGGCACATGCAGTAGCCGGTTGTACTGCAGAAGCAACCGTTGGCGGTAAATGTGTTGACGGGGTGTAGTTGGTGAATTAACAGCGGAAATTATCGGTAATAATAGCGAATTAAAATACACCTAAGAAGAGTAAGACAAATTGCTTGCCTATGCCAAACTTGCAACGGCTTCAGTTACAGCATATTTCGGTGGCAATGCCAATACAGCGGTAGATACAGCTCATACTGCGGTGATGAATAATTATCTGTCGGATTGGCAGAAAGCAGAAACAACATGAGTTAGACCAATGCGAAAGCAATTATTGCTGAACCTTGACTCATATTCAATGGACGGCGAGGGACAAGATGAGTCTTTTGCAGCGGGCTGTACCAGAAGAATTTTATAGTATGGTAGAGGGATTTGTTACATTAATCGCCAACCCTGTTGATCCGTATTATTTTATGAAGGAATTTGATCATTCTAAGCCGCAACAAGAGTGGATTGATAAATGGCATGAAAGGATGACACAGGAAAAACAAGATAATGAAAAATTGAAGAAAAAAGGGGTTTGGTCACGATTTAAATGGTGATAGATATGTTGTTACGGTCATATCGGTCTGATCATCCGCATAAAAAACAGTCGTGGAGGTTATCAAACGATTGTTTCTAACCGCATTCACCCGTTTTTTATCCAAATGACAGCAAATGAGCGACCACAGCTATCAGTGGGGCACGGTTTTCAAGGCGACACACCACATGCCTAGCCAACGAGTGGAAACGACTATTCGGCTAGGCAAAAATTGCGCCTTATGTTTTGTCAGAGCAAATCTAATTTTCTAAAAATACCATTCATTTAATATTTTTAGACGATCACGTCCCTTTAATTTCCTTAGCGCTTCGTTTTTGCGTCTAGCTAGACGTGCTCTACGTTTGATAAATAAGCGTTTTTGATAATCTATCAGATTTATTTTTGGATTTTTGGGTTCCATAGTGCCTTCCTCCATCAAGATAGCGAATTTATAAACACAAATTTTGTTTATCAAGGTCATTGAATAGCATAGATTGAAACAAAAATTTCATATCATACTGTAAATATTGAATATATTTGCGCATTCGGCCAGCTACAGCATAACTAACTTTAACTTATTATTATATAAATAATCTTCTAAAATTTGATCTCGTTAACAAAACGGAAGATTGTTGATTGCCAGCTTACAATTTGAAACGTATATTTCATAATTGAAATGATGATTTTCACTTCAAACCGATTATGATTAGAAATATGAGGAAAAGTTATGTTAGCTTTTATATCATTCATTGGCTTTACCGCTTTCGTTGCCGTTATTGCTTGGTGGTACACCAGAAATGACGATTTGAGTCACTCAGAAGGGTATTATCTTGCCGGTCGCTCGTTAACCGCGGTGTTTATCGCCGGTTCGATGATGTTGACCAACCTATCCACCGAACATTTAGTCGGCTTGAACGGTCTGGCGTATCGTTCCGGCTTTATCGTGATGGCGTGGGAAGTGATGGCGGCGATCACCATCGCCATGTTCGCTTTTTACTTCTTACCGAAATATTTGAAACTTGGCATCGCGACCATTCCGGAGTTTTTAGAAAAACGTTTTGACAAGGGCACCCTGCTGATCACCTCGTTGCTGTTCCTCGGTTGTTATGTGATTTCGTTGTTGCCTATCGTGCTGTATACCGGCGCACTGGCGTTAGAAAGTTTGTTCCGGGTTTCCGAAGTGTTTGACGTTGATAAAACCACCGCACTTTGGATTATGGTTTGGGGCGTCGGCATTTTAGGTTCGATTTATGCGATTTTCGGCGGTCTGAAAGCGGTCGCGGTTTCCGATACCATCAATGGCGTCGGGCTGTTGGTCGGCGGAATTATGGTGACGGTTTTGGGATTGATGTATGTCGGCGACGGCAATGCCTGGAGTGGCCTTAAAGAGGTGTATCACGCCAACCCTGATCACTTTAATTCTATCGGCGCGTCGGATTCGGTGGTACCGTTCTCGACCCTGTTTACCGGTTTGATTGTGTCCAATATGTTCTTCTGGTGTACCAATCAATCGATTATCCAGCGTGCATTAGGCGCTAAAAACCTGAAAGAAGGGCAAAAAGGCGTGCTGTTATGCGCGTTCCTGAAATTGTTAGGACCTTTGCTGATTATCCTACCGGGGATTATTGCTTTCCATATTTTTCAAGGCAAACTGGATATTCCTGACCAAGCCTATCCGGATCTGGTGCATTTGGTGCTGCCGGATGCGTTGGTCGGTTTCTTCGCTGCGGTGGTGGTCGGGGCGGTGTTGTCCACCTTTAACAGCGCCTTGAACTCTTCGGTGACGCTATTCTCGCGCAATGTGTATAAAGTACAGATTAACCCGAATGCCAGTGATAGCAAACTGGTGAACGTCGGCAAAGTGGTCGGGATTATTTTGGCGGTTGCGGCGATGATTGTGGCGCCGCTAGTTGCTAATGCACCGGACGGGCTGTTCTATCTGATCCAACAATTGCAAGGGGTGTTTAACGCACCGATCTTGAGTGTAGTGGTGGTCGGCTTGCTGACCAAGCGCGTACCGGCGATTGCGGCAAAATTCGGGCTGATTTTCGGTATGGTTTCCTATATCGTGTGTAACTTTATCCTGAAAGTCGATCTGCACTTTTTCCATCTGGTCGGCCTGCTGTTTGTGATTAACGTGGTGATTATGTTGTTAATCGGTCATTTCAAACCGATGGCAAAGCCTTATCAGGAAGTGTACACCCAGCAAGTGGACATCGAACCTTGGGCGTATGTCAAACCGGTTTCTTTGGTGATTACCCTGCTGTCTTTAACCATGTATATCTTTATGGCGAATAACGTACCGAGTCTGGTTTGGATCGGCTACTACTGCTTTGCCGCCGGAACCGTGTTGTATTTCCTGTATGTTTTTGTGCAACAACGCAATAAACAGTTGAATCCAACGGCCTGATACGCAAAGGCAGTAAAAATCATAACCCCGTTTTTGCTAGGCTGAACGGGGTTATTGTTTGGCGATACGCCAGCAACCGCACTTTGATATGGTTTATAACGACCGCTTGTAAATTTCCCCTAACGTTTTGTCTTGCGAACCGAACAGGCGGATAATTTGCGCCAAAAACAGCTCGCCGGCGGCAATCGCGTCAATCAAGGCATTGTGGGTAATGTATTCCGGCAAAGCATAGCGCTGCCTGACCGCCGCCAGTTGGTAGTTGTTGTGCTGTTGCGATGAGAGGAAACTGCGCTCGATTTTTAAGGTATCCAGCCAAAGCAGCGGAAATGACCGTAATTTGTATTTCATTGCCAAATAGTGATTGAGAAAGCGTTTTTCGATAGTCGAGCCATGGGCGATAACAATGCGATCCTGCATTAAGGCAAACAGCCTACTCATCACGGCATCCAACGCTTCCGCATTGTGCAGCATCTGCGGCACGATATGGTTAATCACCGCCGTATCCTGCTTTACATCTTGCTCCGCGACAAACTCGTGGTGTGATTCGGCTAATTTCAAGGTCAACTGATCGATCGGCACGGCGGCAACGCTTAAAATACGATCGATCATCGGGTTGAATCCGGTGGTTTCAAAATCAATCGCCAAATAGCGCAGTTGCTGCAAATCCGTTTTGCCGTCGGGATACGGCGCGGCAAAGAGCGGTAACAACTCGGGCGGACATTGTTGGCTCTGCAACAGCTTGAGCCGCTGTTTTTCCACTTTGTATAACGGCTCAAAGGTTTGCAGCCAATTGAAAAACGGTTTGATCATCGCAGCAGTCCTTTTTGTGAAAAACGCATTTCCGCCGCTTCCTGCAATTTGGCGATTAAACGGAACGCATCTTTCAGGTTATTGCGTTCGAACGACGTCAGTTCGTCCGGCGCGATATGGTTGCTTAACCCCTGTTGTTGCCGCAAGTCTTGCAATTGGTATTTAAACCGCACTTCGCACACAAAACGGTAAGCGGCGAGAATATCGTCCAGCGTTTCCCGATTGATCACCTGCGCTTGATAACAGGCTTCGAACCGCTCTTCGGTCGAAGCGGTTTGCACAATCCCCGCCGACAACGCATAAATCCGCCCTAAATCGACCAGCAGACTGATCGCCCGTTTTTTCAGATTCAGCTTGTTTTTATGTTCGCCGTCTTTGATCAAAACAAAGTTTTTGAAGATACTCAGCGGCGGTTTGACCCGAATCGTATTCGCCACCATGAACGCCAGAAAACGGCGGTTATGCTGAATCAAATCGACAAAAAAGTGCTGCAAGGACTCCGCCAGCTCCGCGGCGCCGAAAACCGCGCGCAAATCCATCAATACCGAGGCGTTTAACAAATGCTCCAATTCCGGATTCAACACCCATTGGCGGAAATAGCCCTGCCATTGCGCTAATGACTGGCACCACTTCGGGTTCGATGCCATATAGCCGCCGGCACAGTTTTCATAACCGCACTTGTGCAAACCGTCATTGACAAACGTCGCCAGCCGGGAAAAATATTGGCGCTCGTCGCCGTTCAATTTCCGTTCGGTAATAATCGCATTGTCCTGATCGGATAACGGATGGATTTCATAACGCGCTTGCGAGCCTGAAACAATCCAAGCATAGCGGCAAGGCGGTTTGCCGAAATAGTGTTCCGCCATCAATAACAATTTCTGCGTGAAAGCGTCGGCAATCAGGGTCATCACCTGCATGATATTGCGGTAATTAACGCCGCCGTCGAGCAAAGCTTCAAAAATAGCCTGCCGTTTTTCCGCCAGTTTTATCAGTAACGGCAACGAATCGGCCTGAAAAATATGATTGATCATAAAGACCGATTGCGTGCTGTTTTTTTGCACCAAATCGGTAGCGGTCAAAATACCTAACACTTGATTGTCGCCGATCACCGGCAAATTGCGGATATTGTTCTGCATCATTAACGAGATGGCATTCAGCACCAAATCATGGGCGGATACCGTCGGCGGATTCGGTGTCATAATACGGGTGATCGGCAGGTTGACATCAAGCGCTTGCGCCACCACTTTTTTGGTCATGTCGCGATCATTGACAATCCCGACTAACTGCCCGTTTTGCATAATTAACGCCGATGATCGGCGCTGTTCGCACATTTTTTCCGCCGTTTGTTTAATCGTTGCCGCCGCCTCGACTTGGGCGATTTTGCGGTTCGCCACTTCCGCCACCGTCTGCATGAAAATGCTGTTTTGCCCTTGTGTCACTTGCGTTTGCGAAGCCTTATGCAATCGCACGCCGGCATCGCTGGCAAAATATTCGGCGTATTCGGGGTGTTGTTGCAAGAGTTGGTGCAGAATGGCGTAGGGCACTTGATAAATCAGGCTGTTTTCCAGCGCATAGGCGGTATAGCGCTCCTCTTCTTTCGGATTGAAAATGCTGAAACCGAATACACTGCCGTTCTCTAGCCTTGCGCGCAGCTCGCCGTTGGCTTTTTTCTGTTCGATCGCGCCGGTACGGATCAGGTACAGGCAGCGTTTATCGCGCAGTTCTTCAAATAAAATCGCTTCCCCTTGCGGCAGATAGCGGATTTCGATATTGGCGGCGATTTGGCTGATCAGATTTTTTGGCAAATGGTTGAACGGATCAATTCGGGCGATAAACAATTCGATATTCGGAATCAGGGAGGTGTCCATAGCATTATTCCTTACGCATTTTTGTAACATTTTAGAGGCTGTCGGCGCAAAATGAAAGACACCTTAAATAAACCGATTTAAGGTGTCTTGTGTCATGAAAATGGTTTAAGCCGCAGACGCGAATGGCTTAAGTGCGGTATTTTTTCCACAGTCTGATCAAGCGCTGATAACGTTCGGAGACGGCGGCGATCAACTGTTGATCGTCCAATTTACCGGCGAGCCAATCCGCTGACGGTTCGCCGAAAATGGTTCTGCCGACGGCAAAGCCTTTGACCAGCGGCGCATTGGCGGCGGCTTTGAACGTGGCGTCGAACACCGCTTCCGGCGCGTCCAGTCCTAAAATCAGGATCCCGCGGCAGTAGCTGTCGTTGCTTTCGATAATCCGGCTCAAATCCGCCCAGCCGTCGGCGCTGATACCCGGCAGTTTCCACCAATCCGGTTTGATGCCCAACTGATACAGGTGCTGCACGATTTCGCCGTAATAGTGTTCTTGTTGTTCCATATCCAACGGCAGAATGATTTCCAGCAACAGTTCATGTCCGGTGCGGCAACAGGCTTGATAGACGTCGAGCAGTTTTTGATCCTGCTGCGCTTTCAGTTCTGCGCTGTCGTGCGGGTGGTAGAATGCCAAGCATTTGACCACATGTTCTTTCGGCCACGAAATCAACTGGCTGCCTAAATCGCCGTATTCCAATGCCAACGGACGGGAAGACGGTTTTTCAATCGGACGGCCGATCCACCAATTTTTACCGGTGATCTCATTCAACGCATCTTGCCCGTAGGTGGTGTCGGCTAGAATGCCCGCCTGTCCGTTATCCACCCCTTCCGCTTTGGCGGTTTGTTCTGCCGCTTGCAACAACAGGGTTTTCAACTGAGGAATGCGTTTCGGATCCGCACCGCACTTTTGTGCCATATCGTCCAGCTGTTTGCGGTGGTCAAAGGCAAAAATACAGAGGTTATTCCATTCGGTTTTGCGCGTAGTGACACGGTGCAGATGGTTTAATTTCACATCTAAATCCGGACGCGGCACCGATTCGGCACGGGACAAATAGTCGTCCAACTCTTTTTTGGTCGGCATTGCCGGCGCGCAGCCGTGACGGGACACCACCAACGCACCGCAGGCATTGGCGTAGCGACAGGCTTGTTCCCAGCCTTCGCCGTTGATATAACCGCGCAATAAACCGGACATAAAGGCATCGCCCGCGCCTAATACGTTTAACACCGCTACCCGCACGCCGTAAACGTTCAAGCCGCCGTCCAAATCATCGGGAATCTCGCCTTCGAAGACCGAGCAGCCTTGTGCGCCGCGTTTGCACACCAAGGTTGCCTGACTGCATTTGCGCACGTTTTTAAGTGCGGTCAAAGTATCGGTCGAACCGCCGGCAATGTGGAACTCCTCTTCGGTGCCGACCAGCACATCGAAATGGTGCAGCACTTCCTGCAACGATTCGGTCACCGCTTTGGAATCAATGAAACGGGTTTCGCCGTCGCCGAGGGAGGTCAGGCCCCACAACACCGGACGGTAATCAATATCCAACAAACGTTTCACGCCGTTGCGGCCGGCATACTCAAGTGCGGTCAGCACCGCATGACGGGTTTGCGGGTGGGAAAGGTGCGTGCCGGTGATCGACAGCGCTTTGGCGGACGCAATATAGTCCTCGCTGAAATCGTCGGCGCTGATCGCCATATCGGCACAGTTATCGCGATAGAAAATCAGAGGAAAAGTTTCGTTGTCTTTAATGCCGAGAATCACAAGTGCGGTCAACCGCTCTTTGTCGGTAATTAAGTGGCTGGTATCTGCGCCGACGCTTTCCAATTCTTGACGCAAAAAACGCCCCATATGCTCATCGCCGACCCGTGCCAACATCGATGATTTCAGCCCTTGAATTGCCGTGCCGTACGCGACATTGCCCGACGAACCGCCGAGATATTTGGCAAAGGTGGTTTCATCTTCCAAACGCGCACCGATTTGCTGCCCGTAAAGATCGACTGCAATCCGTCCTAGGCAAATTAAATCTAAAGGTTTTGACATAGTAATGCTCTCCTATTTTTATTCCGTCGCAATTTATCCGACTGCAATCAAAACAAACTATTTAAGTTCATTTCATTTTAGAATAAATATTTCATTTTGCTATTGTCAACTCGCTTTTTTGGGATCTTGATCCCAAAAATTTTTTCCGACAACAACTTGTGTTAGCTAAAAAAGCGGGCGTTTTCACTTTTTTTGGTCAAGAAATTGATCCAGCTCGCAAAAATGAAATTTACATTTCATTTTGTGTTTTATTGAAATTAATTTTGAGTAGAATAAGCGCAGTAAGTATTAACAGACGAGATTATTTTGCTAGGAGATCGTATGAAAACACAAAAACTCACCGTTGCCCAAGCACTAGTCAAATTTTTAGACAATCAATATGTGGAAGTGGACGGCAAAGTCAGCAAGTTTGTGAAAGGGATTTTTGGTATTTTCGGACACGGAAATGTTTTGGGATTAGGGCAAGCGTTGGAACAAGACAGCGGACAGCTGATTGTGCACCAAGGGCGCAACGAACAAGGCATGGCGCATGCGGCGATGGGATTTGCCAAGCAGAAAGCGCGCAAACAAATCTATGCCTGCACCTCGTCGGTCGGCCCCGGCGCAGCGAATATGATCACCGCTGCGGCGACTGCCACCGCCAACCGTATTCCGTTGCTGTTGTTGCCGGGCGATGTGTTCGCCACCCGTCAGCCTGATCCGGTGCTGCAACAAATCGAGCAAAGCTACAATTTGAGTATCAGCACCAATGACGCGTTTAAAGCGGTAAGTAAATATTGGGATCGGGTCAGCCGTCCGGAGCAGTTGATGACCGCCTGTATCAATGCCATGCGGGTGCTGACTGATCCAGCGGAAACCGGTGCGGTGACGATTGCGTTGCCGCAAGACGTGCAAGGCGAAGCCTATGATTTTCCGGATTACTTCTTGCAAAAACGGATCCATCGGATTGAACGCACACCGCCGACGGTGCCGATGTTGCAACAGGCGCTCGAATTGATTAAACGCAAGCAAAAACCGTTGATTATTTGCGGCGGCGGCGTGCGTTATTCCGAAGCGGCTGCCGAGCTGAAAGCCTTTGCCGAAGCCTATTCGATTCCGTTTGCCGAAACGCAGGCGGGTAAAAGTGCGGTCGTTTCCGCGCACCCGCTCAATGTCGGCGGAGTAGGGGAAACCGGCTGCTTGTCTGCCAATTTGCTAGCGAAAGAAGCGGATTTGGTGATTGGTATCGGCACACGTTACACCGATTTTACCACTTCATCGAAATGGATTTTCCAAAATCCTGACGTTGAGTTTTTAAATATCAATATCGCCCGTTTCGATGCCTATAAACTGGACGGGGTGCAAGTCACCGCGGATGCCAAAGCCAGTTTGCAACAGTTGCAGCCGCTGCTGCAAGATGCCGGTTATCAAGCCCAATGGCATGATCAGGTTGCACAAGCCAAGCAACAGTTCGAACAAGAGTTAAACCGTGTGTATAACGTTACTTATAGCGGTAAAGAATTTGTACCGGAAGTGAACGACCAATTGGACACTCAGGCGGTTTATCAAGAATTTCAGCAAATTACCGGTTCATCGCTGACCCAAAGTCGTGTATTAGGTATTCTCAATCAGACGTTGGGCGCAAACGATATCATCGTTGCCGCCGCCGGCAGCTTGCCAGGGGATCTGCAGCGCACATGGCAAAGCAAAGGTGAAAATACCTATCATCTGGAATACGGCTACTCTTGCATGGGCTATGAAGTCAATGCGGCGTTAGGAGCAAAATTGGCGGAGCCGGAAAAAGAAGTGTATGCCTTTTTGGGCGACGGCTCCTATTTAATGCTGCATTCCGAATTAATCACCTCGATTCAGGAGCACAAAAAAATCAATATTATCTTGCTGGATAATATGACCAACGGCTGTATCAACAATCTGCAAATCGGGCATGGTATGGACAGTTTCTGCACCGAGTTCCGTTTCCGCAATCCGCAAACCAACCAACTGGACGCCGGTTTTATTCCAGTGGATTTTGCCATGAACGCCGCCTCTTACGGTTGCAAAACCTATAAAGTCAGAACCGAAGAGGAGCTGAAAACCGCACTTGAAGAGGCGAAAAAACAAAAAGTGTCTACTTTGATCGACATTAAAGTGTTGCCGAAAACTATGGTGCACGGTTACGGCAGCTGGTGGCACGTCGGGGTGGCGGAAGTGTCGCAAAAAGAGCGGGTGCGCGAAGCCTTTAAAAATGCCGAGGTTCAAATCAACCGGGCGCGCCGTTACTAAATTATAGAATTAAGTTATCAAATTGGGTTATTCACAGAGAATTAAAAATCACCGTTGAAGGAGAAAAAAATGAAAGCAGAAAACGTGAAGTTGGGTATTGCGCCGATCGGCTGGACAAATGATGATCTGCCTGAATTGGGCGCAGAAAATACCTTTGAGCAGTGTGTCAGCGAAATGGCGCTGGCAGGATACGAAGGCTGCGAAGTCGGCAATAAATACCCGCGCGATGTGAAGGTGTTGAAACATAAATTGGACGTGCGCGGCATTCAAATCTGTAATGCGTGGTTCAGCACTTTCTTTGTGGACGGCAAAAAAGAAGAAACGATTCAAGACTTTATCGAACACATGAATTTCTTACACGCCATGGGCGCCAAAGTGATCGGTTGTTCCGAGCAAAGCCGCAGTATTCAAGGTCAGCAAAAATCGATTTTCAAAGAAAAAACCGTATTCAACGATGCCGAATGGCAGTTGTTGGCGGAAGGTTACAATGAACTGGCTAAAATCGCCGCCGAAAAAGGCATGAAAGTCTGTCTGCACCACCATATGGGCACAGGGATTCAAACGCCGGAAGAAGTCGATCGCTATATGGAAGTGACCAATGACGATGTCTATCTGTTGTTCGATTCAGGGCATCTGTATTATTCCGAAGGCTCGCAACAAGCGATGTTGGACGTGTTGGAAAAATACATCGATCGAATCGTCCATGTTCACTTGAAAGATGTGCGTGATGAAGTCGTTGCCGAAGTCAAAGCCAACGATTTAAGTTTCCTTGAAGGGGTGAAAAAAGGGACGTTTACCGTACCGGGCGACGGTGTGATCGACTTCAAACCGATTTTCGAGATTTTGGAAAAACACGATTACAAAGGTTGGATGGTGGTGGAAGCCGAACAAGATCCGGCACTTGCCAATCCATTTGAATACGCCTTAAAAGGCCGTAAATACATCAAAGACGTAGCAGGAGTTTAATTATGATTAAAGTAGGCATTATCGGCGCAGGCCGTATCGGGCGTGTGCATTCGGAAAGTATCAGCAAATATGTCAAAGGCGCGGAAATCAAAGCGATTTCCGATATTAAAGTGACCGACGAGCTGCAAAGCTGGGCGAAATCAATGGGCATTCCACACGTCTATGACGATTACAAACAGATTCTGCAAGATCCGGAAATTGATGCGGTGTTGGTTTGCTCCTCCACTAATACCCACGCCCCGATTTCAATCGAAGCGGCACAAGCCGGTAAACATATTTTCTGTGAAAAACCGATTGACGCCGATGTCGGCAGAATCAAGCAAGTGCTGGCGGAAGTGGAAAAAGCCGGCGTGAAATTCCAAGTCGGCTTCAACCGCCGTTTTGATCACAACTTTAAAGCGATTAAAGATCGCGTGGTTGCCGGCGACATCGGCGAACCGCACATTATCAAAGTGACCTCGCGCGACCCTGACGCGCCGCCAATCGAATACGTTAAAGTATCCGGCGGCATGTTCTTCGACATGACGATTCACGATTTTGACATGATCCGCTACCTCTCAGGCAGCAATGTGACCGAAGTGTTTGCGGTCGGCAGCGTGTTGGTCAACCCTGAAATCGGCAAAGCCGGCGACATCGATACCGCCGTGATCACCCTGAAACTGGCAAACGGCGCGATCGGCGTAATCGACAACAGCCGCAAAGCGGTTTACGGCTACGATCAACGTGCCGAAGTGTTCGGCTCGAAAGGCGCAATCCAAATCAGCAACGATACCGGCTCAAGTGCGGTTTTCTCCGGTGAAAACGGCGTGGTAGCGGAAAAACCGAAATATTTCTTCCTCGAACGCTATATGCAATCCTTCGCCGACGAGATCTCTTGTTTCGTCGATTCGGTGGTCAACGACAAACCAACGGTTGTCAACGGCGACGACGGCTTGCAGCCGGTGTTGATAGCACTGGCTGCGAAAAAATCGATGGAAGAAGGCAGACCAGTTAAGATTAGTGAGATTAGCTAAGCAATAAAATGAATGTTATCTGATCGTTAAAAGGCACTTTTGTGCCTTTTTTATTTTAAGGTCAATCGGATCTAGAACGTGAGGAAGAAGCGATGTTGCAATATTTTGTTAAAGAAAACAAACACTCTATTTTTGAAAATAATTGTTTACCGCAACTGCTTTATTTATGTAATACCGAAACGATGAAAGACTATTTCCCTCGATTATTACATAAGCATAATGATCGTTTGGAAATTGTGTTTATTGTAAAAGGCAAAGGAAATCATTTAATCGGCAATCAAAAATATCAAACCCAAGCCGGTGATATCTTAATTTTTAACCAAGATGTATTGCATGACGAAGTGGCGGAAATCGGTAGCGATATGACCGTATATTGCTGCGGAATTAATAATTTAAAAATAAAAGGTAAGAAAATAAACCATTTGCTCGAGCTGGATTACCCGGCAGTGCTGCCTGCGGGCGACTATGCGGAGGATATCAATGCCATTTTAGGTATTATGGACTCACAAATTAAACAAAATCCCAATACGGCTACTGAAACTTGCCGTTATTTACTGGCGTCACTGATCACCATCATTTCAAACATTCCCCGTCGCAATATACAGGCCAATAAAAATAATGAATTGATGTTGATTCATCAGGTTAAACGCTATATTGACAGCCATTATTGGGAGAATATTTCATTATCTTCGATTGCCCGACAATTTAATGTCAGCCCTTATTATCTTTCCCATTTATTTAAACAGGGCAGCGGTTTTTCACTGATTCAATATATGCTGCGGCGTAGAATAGGCGAAGCGCAATCGTTATTGATCAATACCGGTTATAGCATAACCCAAATTGCCACATTGGTCGGCTATGACAATATCAATTATTTCAGTACTATTTTTACCAAAATGACGGGAATTTCACCTACCGCCTACCGCACTTACTGGATTGGACGGAAAAAATAGCCTTATTTCGGCGCCTGCGCAAGATAATGAAGATGACATCACTAAAACGTGATGTTCTTAACATAATATTAACGTTTTGCGGCTATGAAAAAACAAGATGTTAAACTTTCCCGACTAAAATAGCCGATATACTTCACTCGCAACTTAGCCAAAAGGAGTGAAGTATGAGCATAAAAATTTGCACCGCCCCTTGTTGTTGGGGAGTGGATGATCCCAAAAACCCTTACTTACCGCACTGGACTCAGGTATTACACGAAGCCTCTCGAGCCGGTTATAAAGGCATTGAGCTAGGGCCTTACGGCTATTTGCCGATTGATGTTCAACAAGTGTCCGATGAACTCGCCAAAAATGATCTGTTTATTGTTGCCGGCACTATTTTCGATGATCTGGTTTCAATTGAAAATCAAGCCGCTTTGGAGCAACAAGCGCATAACATTTGCCAATTAATAACCAAGCTGCCGCAAGTGGCACCTGAGCCGGATCAAAAATTTGCTACCCCCTATTTAGTGCTTATCGACTGGGGACATGATGAACGCGATTATGCTGCCGGTCACCCCGATACCGCCCCACGCTTATCGCCGATACAGTGGCAACAGATGATATCCCATATCAAAAATCTGGCCGCTATTGCACAAAGCTATGGCATAAGAGCGGTTATCCACCCGCATGCCGGCGGATATATTGAGTTTGCAGATGAAATCGACAATGTGGTGCGCGATATTCCTTATGATTTAGCTGGATTATGTTTAGACACCGGTCATCTTTACTATTCGAAAATAGAGCCGCTGGCGGCATTAAAAAAATATTGGCCGTTTGTTGATTACCTACACTTCAAAGATATTGATTTGTCCGTCTATCAAAAGGTGATGAATGAAAAAATCCGTTTCTTTGAAGCCTGTGCAAAAGGTGTGATGTGCCGAATCGGGGAAGGCACGCTTGCGTATCCGGAGATCTATCGTCTTTTAAAAGCGCTGAATTATCAAGGTTATATCACGGTAGAGCAAGAGCGGGATCCGCGAAATTCAGGTTCGAGTTTGGACGATGTCAAAATCAGCCGCGATTATTTGAAACGTATTGGATTTTAAAGGAGCAAAAAATGATTTATGGAGAAAAACGTGTAGCCAGACCTATCCGCTGGGCAATGGTCGGCGGTGGCCATGGTAGCCAAATCGGTTATATACACCGTTCGGCGGCATTGCGGGATTTTTGTTTTGAATTAGTAGCCGGCGCTTTTGATCTGGATTTTGCAAGAGGAAAAGCATTCGGACAGCAACTGCACGTTGCCGCAGATCGCTGCTATCCCGATTACCAAACGATGTTTAACCAAGAGGCGCAGCGGACGGACGGCATAGAAGCCGTCTCGATCGCCACCCCTAATGGCACGCATTATGACATCTGCAAAGCAGCATTATTAGCCAACTTGCATGTTATTTGTGAAAAACCGCTTTGCTTCACGGTTAAGCAAGCGGAAGAACTGGCAGAGCTTGCGGCAAAGCAGCAAAAAATTGTCGCTATCACTTATGGTTATGCCGGGCATCAAGTGATTGAGGAGGGGCGCCGTCTTATCGCCGATGGTGTTTTGGGCGATATTCGGATTGTAAAAATGGAATTCGCGCACGGATTTCATAATGTCGCCGTTGAAAAAGATACCGAAAGTACAAAGTGGCGGGTTGATCCGAAAATGGCAGGTCCGAGTTATGTACTGGGCGATCTGGGAACGCACCCGTTGTTTATTGCCGAAGTGCTGTTACCGCACTTACGCATTAAACGCTTGCTTTGCTCACGGCAAAGTTTTGTACAAAGCCGCGCCCCGTTGGAAGACAATGCGTTGACCTTAATGGAGTACGACACCGGAGCCGTCGGCAGCGTTTGGTCGAGCTGCGTTAATGCCGGTTCGATGCACGGACAGCGGATCCGGATTATCGGCGAAAAAGCCAGTCTCGAATGGTGGGACGAGCAGCCTAATCAGCTGCGTTTAGAAATTCAGGGCGAACCGGTCAGAATTTTGGAAAGAGGTATGGGCTATCTGCATGACAGCGCCTTGAAAGAAGATCGGATTGGCGGCGGACATCCGGAAGGGCTGTTTGAAGCCTGGTCAAATCTCTATGCCCGTTTTGCCGAAGCGATTGTGTGTAAAAACGAAGGACGGCGGTTCGACGTTTGGTATCCGGATATTTCCGCCGGCGTTGAAGGCGTGCGTTGGGTAGAAAATTGTGTCAAATCCGCAGACCTGGGCGCTGTTTGGGTCGAGTATCAATAAATTACAACTCAAAAGAGAGGCTATCTTATGAAAATTGCATTTGATGTTGACGTGTTGGCGAAACAAATGGGAATCAGCGATATGGTTCACCAAGTTGCGGATTGGGGCTATAAATATATTGAGCAATCGCCGCACCCGAGAATCAATCCGTTTTATAAACACCCGTTGTTTTCCAAGGAATGCGAACAAGAGTACCGCACCGCACTTCAGCGGACCGGTGTCGAAATCTCATCATTTATCGTGGTTTACCGCTGGTCGGGCCCGACGGAAGAGCAGCGCCGGCATGCCGTTGCAAATTGGAAACGTATGATCGAAATTGCCGACAGTATGAATGTAAGGGTGATCAACACCGAATTATCCGGCGATCCGCAGCAACCTGAAGTCTGCAACGGTATGTTATTCCGCTCATTGGACGAATTAATGCCGCTGTTTGAAAAATACGGCATTCGCTGCGAGATTCAGTCGCACCCTTATGACTTTTGCGAATTCAATAATGAAACGGTTGATATGGTGAAATCCTACCGTTCCGATCACCTTAAATATGTTTATTCCGCACCGCACGGCTTCTTTTACGACAAAGGGAAAGGCGATGTGCGCGCCATGTTGGAATATGCCGGTACGGATTTATCGCATATTTTATTCGCCGATACGCATAACCATACCATTGATTGCCGTTACATCATGAATCCGCCGGGTTGCTGCTCCACGATTCACCAACACTTACCGCTTGGAGAGGGGGAAGTTGATTTCGACGGTATTTTTGAAAGCCTGAGAAAAATGAATTTTGCCGACCGCACTTTTGCCGTCGGTGGCGAATCGATTGCTTGCGTTTCTATGTTCGGCTTTCCGGAAAAAATGGCGGTGGAGGCGCCTAAAGCCAGAGAACGACTGGAGAAAGAGTTATTAACCTCATGATTAATCGTGCAATAGCATCATCAAATCGACTTAAAACCTGTTTAAGGAGTTTCATATGAGAAAGATCAACCAACTTGTTTTGCTGTTATCTGCCGGATTGGCACTGAATGCGTTTGCGAAAAATGAAGTGGTCGCCTTCAGCTCTCCCAGCCTGTATAGCCCGTTTCAAATAAAGATGAGCCAAGCCGCAGCCGAAGCCGGTAAAGCGCTTGAGCTGAAAGTGCAAGTGTTGGACGGACAAGACAGTTCAACCAAACAAACCTCGGATGTTGATAATTCTATCACCAAAGGCGCCAAAGCAATTTTGATCGCGCCGAATGATGTGAATGCGATTGCGGCGGCAGTGGAAGATGCGATCAATGCCGGAGTCGTGGTCGCTACGGTGGATCGCAAAGTGATCAGCGAGAAAAACATTCCGCATTTCGGTGCAAATAACTATTTGGGCGGACAAAAAATCGCACAAGAGTTAAAAGCGAAATTTCCGGACGGGGCAAATATTATTTTATTAACCGGTCAGCCGGGTTCTACGTCGAATATTGAACGGACACAAGGGATTCGTGATGAACTGAAATCGTATGGCACGCAATACAAAATCATTGTCGATCAAAGCGGTAATTGGTTGCGTTCCGAAGGGTTACGCATTATCGAAAGCGTTCTGCCGACCTTGAAGCAAAAACCGGACGTGATTCTATCCGCCAATGACGATATGGCAATGGGTGCGATTGAAGCATTGAGAGCGTTGGGCTATAAAGCCGGTGACATTACGGTTACCGGTTTTGATGCCGGTCCGGAAGCGTTGTCCCGTATTCAAGATGATTGGCTCTATGTGACCGCCGACCAACGCCCGAGCTATGCCGTCAGCACAGCATTAAGCCAAATTGCCGGTAACTTGCGTGAGGGGAAAGCGATACAAGGGCTGGATTTTGCCCCGTTGATCATTAAGAAACAGAATGTCAGAGAAGCGGAACGTATCACGGAACTGAAAGATTAAAGTATATTAACCGGCACCGCACTTATGATGAGATGAAAAGTGCGGTGTCGAGTTATAACACTATTTTCTCATACGGCGGATCAACATTGTCGCACAGCCGAAGCCAAGTAAACTGAACGCGGACATAATATAAAAAACATTATTATAGCCGGTAATGCCGGGATAATTATCCAGCATATAGCCGTATAGCGTATAGCCGAACATTGACGGCATATAACCGATTAAACAGCCTAATGCCATAGAAGAACCGGCATATTCTCTTGGCACACCGATCTCTTCCATCGGCGCAAAAAAGACCGCTCTTTGTGTAAAAATAATCGCACCGAAGCCTAATGTTGCCGTCATGCCGAGATAAACACTCATCGATTCGTGCGGCAATTGAATAAAAAGGATCATACTGACAAAAGCCACGATAAATGCAGTTTGCAAATATCTTAACGGCGAGCGGAATACTTTATCCGATAAAAAACCGCCGACCGGCCCGCCAATCATTTTTAAACCGTATTGGTTGATAATGCCGTAAGCGCCGACTAATGCGACCGGTAAACCGTAAATATCTTTTAAGAACGGGATAAAATAAGTCAGGCCGGTATAGGAAGAATACACAAAGAAAATAACAAAGGCGGCCAGCCAAGTATTGATATCTTTAATTACATAAAGAATACCGCTGAAAACTTTCGCATTGGCTGACTTGTCTCTAGCGGTGACTTTAATGTGCTCTTCGTCGCCGACCAAGAAATAAGTTACTACGCCGACAAGTGCGGTCATGAATGTATAGTAGAGAATACCCGCTTGCATACCGGCTTTGCCTTCACCGAACAAGATAAAGATACCCAAGGCGCCGAAAGCGACAATCACATCGACAACGCCGCGCCCAGCCTCTAAAAAGCCGAATAATCTGCCCTGCTCCTCTTTTGTGCCGAGTAACCGCACCGCTTTGAGTAGCACCGGCCAATAGACGACTTCCCCAAAAAAAGCCAGTCCGGCAAACGCAAAAACATAGCCGCTAAATGAAGGAAGCGTGGATAGGTAAAGCCCGCATGCGGCAACCCCCAACAGCCCTGCCGGCAGCAAATATTTTTTTGAAAAACGATCGGCGAGATACATGGAGAAAAAATAGCCGATTGTTTGCACAATAGCATAAAAAGTGAAACCTAAGCCGATTTCGGTATTGCTCAACCCCCAATCTTGTTGCATCGGCACATAAAAAACATCTTTGATACTGGATAGTTTATAAATAGTACCGCCGCCGAGCACCAAAAAACCCAGTTGTACCCATTTGTTGGCAAATAATCCCGTTGTTCTGTCCATCATTACGCTCTCCCCAGATAAGCGACAGCTTCTATTTCGACGAGTGCGTCTTTAGGCAAACGTGAAACTTCAATGCAGGAGCGGGCAGGATATTCATTCTCGAAGTAATCCGAATAGATCCGATTAAACGAATTAAACTGCTCAATGTTTGTTAAAAAACAGGTTGTTTTTACAATGTCTTTTTTACAGCCGCCGGCTGCCGCTAAAATAGCCTCCAGATTTTTTAGCGCTTGACGGGTCTGTTCTTCGATAGCGCCAGCAACCATATTGCCGGTGTCTGCCATAATCGGTATACAACCTGAAATATACAGCCAGTCCTTAACCCTGACCGCTTGTACATAAGGTCCGATCGCCGGTGGCGTAAGTGCGGTGTGGATAATCTGTTTCATTATTTTTCCTTAACAATATTTTTGTTTTAAGTGATGTAGGGCATCAATTGAGATTTTCAGCCCGTCCAGTTGTGCTTGAGTAAGGATTGCCAGTGCTTGTGAAGAAATTTTGTGGGGATAATAGTAATCTAAAGGTTTGATTAGGCTCTCGGCGAAAGGGGGCGGTTTGATTTGAAACGCACCGCTAAAGGTATCCACGCCTCCCGTACCTTTCGGGCGTGCAAAACGGGCGCAATAGGGATAGCAATTTTCGATATTGATATGTGTAATCGGCGAATCTTCCAGTAAAATTTTAAAGCATTGATCAATATCGACGCTTCCTTGCCCGATAGGTACGCCGCACACAACCGGAGTATCATCATGCATCACCACGATGTGATCTTTAAAATGGGTGGAATAGGTATAAGGCGCCAGTGCTTTCACCGCTGCAACCGGATCTTCCCACGCCATCATAGAATTACCGATATCGCAATGTGCGCCGACCCATTGACTGTTTACTGCTTCGATAATGCGGATAATTTCTTGTGATGTTTCGTGTTCGTGATTTTCCAATGCCAATTTAATGCGGTATTTCTTAAGCAACGGTACGATCGCTTTGAGTTGAGTCGGGGCTTTTGCCATCCGTTCCGGATTAAACTTACCGCTGCTGATATAGGTTCGTACCACATCGGCACCCAGTTCATTGGCAATTTTCAATGCCGGCGTTAAACTTTCCGCATCACAAAATCGGGCGTCTATTTCGCAATAAAGATTATACTTTTCAATCGTTTCCCTTACACGATGCAAATAGGTTTTTTGAGCACCGTCTAGCACGCCGAATTGCGGGTGGAGATTCAGATCGGGAATAATATTCAATTCGACGCCGCTCAACCCCAATTCCCATGTTTTTTGAATAAAAGAAAATACATCCATTTGCCGATGTTGAAAAAGAAGATGGCAAGACTCTGTTTCCAATCCGAATTTCATTGCTGACTCCCTATGCGCCGGAACAATTGCGTAAGTGTAAATATACGGTGTGGGTTGAAATTCCCAATAAATTGGCAATGGCTTTGGTTGCCCCCTTCAATTCGAACAGCCCCTGCTGGTAAAGCTCTGCGATAATCAGTTTATTTTTATTATTTACACCGATAGTCGGATCATGGCTGATTCTGCTGATGACTTTCTCAACCGTCTGATTAAATAAATCGTCGATATTCTCTGCAAACAGTTCCCCGTTTTTAATTTCGTGGTTTTTAATGTCATGGGCTGCCGCCGATTGCACTTGAGCCGTATTTGTACTCAATAAAAAAGACATGAAATCGTGTAATGGGGTATCGAGGCTTAAATTGACACAGAGCAACCCGATAATGCGATCGTTTTCACCCAGTACGGCTTGGGTGATGGAACGCATTTTTTGTCCGTTTTTCGCATGGGTAAAATAGGCATCGGTCACAAATGTCTTTTCTTCCGTCATCTGTTTTAGCATATTTAAGGCGGTGCTAGTGATAGGTGCGCCGACCGCTCTATCGGTCAAATGGGAATTCACTATCTTGATCACCGAGCATTGCAAATCGGCTAAAGAGTGCAGCACCACTTCGCAATCATTGCCCAATAGATTTTTTAGCATCGTCAAAACCGGTTCCTGCGAGCGCAAAATCTGTTTGTCAACCAGTGTTAAAGGATAGGTTAGCGTTGGAAAATCCCGTGTTTGATTTAGTTTTACCATGTTACTCACTCAAATATTTTTTATTGAAAATCATAAAATCAATTAAAGTTGATTTTGTTTCTTTATACAATCAACTTTAATTGATTATGTGATCACGATTGAAGAATAGTTGTATGGAGATACAGGGGATAAGCGGAAAACTATGGTGAGATTGCTAAACGGCAATAAGAAGAAATAAAAATAAGAAAAAGCCGAATAGAAATATTCATTCCGATTCGGCTTTTCTAACGCTTTAGAATATTCAACTCAGGCTAACTAAACCGCCCCTCTCCGACTTTTCGCATAAGTATCGAACGATACTGCGAGGATAATAATCGCCCCCATGATGATTTGTTGGTAGTAGGCGGAAACGTCCATTAAAACCAAGCCGTTGATCAACACGCCCATGATAATCGAGCCGAAAATCGTGCCGGTGATACGGCCGTAGCCACCCATCAGTGAGGTGCCGCCGATAACGACAGAAGCAATGACGCGCAACTCAAAGGCAACGCCGGCAACGGATTCGGCACTGCCTAAGCGGGCGCTTAAGATAAAGCCTGCGAGACCTGCCAACGCACCGATGACGACATAGACGCTGACCAAAGTGCGGTTGATGTTGACCCCGGCTAAGCGTGCGGCTTCAGGGTTGCCACCGACGGAATAGACATAGCGTCCCCAACGGGTTTTATGCAGGGCGATATAACCGAGAATCGCGACAATGGCAAAGATCACCACCGGAACGGGTATGCCGAGCAGATCGCCGCGCCCCCACCAGCGGTAACCCTGGTCAAAGCCGGCAATCGGTGCACCGTCGTTGATTACCAGTGTCAAACCGCGCCAAATGGTCATGCCGCCTAAGGTCACGATAAACGGTGGGATTTTCAGTTTGGTCACGCCCAAACCGTGCAACCAGCCGATAAACGTCCCCATTGCCAGACAGATTCCCAAGCCGAGCAGCCAGCTCATGCCGCCCCAAGCGCCGGGCTCAACGGTGACGGTATTGTCGCCTTTGATCACATGGGCGGCAAAAATCGCACATACTGCCAAGACTGAGCCGACGGAAAGGTCAATCCCTGCGGTTAAAATCACGAAAGTCATGCCGACTGCCATGATGCCGAAAATAGAGACTTCGGTCAAAATATTAAAAATGTTGCGTTCGGATAAAAATGCGCTGTTTTGGAATTGAAAAAAGATAATTAAAAACACTAAAAAAACCAACACGCCAAATCGTTCGAAAAACGCAATCGGATCTTTTTTGCCGTTTTCGTCCACAATTCCTAAATTTTTTAACATATTCTCAAACATAATAATTTCCTTATCTTATAAGGTCGATTAATGCCGGTTTACACCGATCGCCATCATTGACATGAGTTTTTCTTCGGTTGCGTCGTCGCCGTGAATTTCACCGGTCACTTTTCCTTCCGAAAGTGTGATAATACGGTCTGAAATCGCCATAATTTCCGGTAAATCAGAAGAGATCACCAACACGGCAACCCCTTTTTTGGCCATATCAAACAGCACTTGGTGCACTTCGGATTTTGCGCCGACATCAATGCCGCGAGTCGGTTCATCAACGATTAATACTTTTGGGTTTAATGACATACAGCGGGCAAGAATGATTTTTTGCTGGTTTCCGCCGGACAGTTTGCGCGCTTCTAACGATGAGCTGGCCATTTTTATTCTGAGCGCCTGACGATAGGCCTCAATCAGATCCGTTTCGCTGCTTTCATTGACAAACCATTTCATCGTCAGCAGGTTTTTCAGATTGGAAAGGGTCATATTGGTGCGGATCGGCAGCCCCAACACCAGCCCTTCTTTTTTGCGGTCTTCCGGCACCAGCGCAATCCCTTGATCCAAGGCTTCTAGCGGCGAATTGGCACGGTACGGCTCACCGTTGAGGGTAATTTCGCCCGATTGGTAGTGATCGGCACCAAACAGGCAACGGGCAATTTCCGTCCGCCCTGCGCCGACCAGTCCGGCAATCCCCAACACTTCTCCCTGATGAATGTCGAAGCTGACATCATGCAACGCAATGCCGTGCGGATCCATTTGCGGTTTCTCTTTTTTCAGATGGCGAACGGACAGCACCACCGGTTTGTCTTTGTGCTGCGTTTCGCTTGACGGACGGCGGTTGAAAATCACATTCCGCCCGACCATCATACGGATAATTTCATCGACATTGGTTTCGGCAACATTGCCTTCGCCGGTGTATTTGCCGTCTTGGAAAACGGTGAAGCGATCGCACAAGGCAAACACTTCGTTGAGGCGGTGGGTAACATAGATAATGCTGACCCCGCGGGATTTGAGATCACGCACAATTTGGTGCAAGGTTTCGACTTCTTTATCACTTAATGCCGCAGAGGGTTCGTCCATGATGATCAGTTTGGCATTCAGGGTTAAAGCACGCGCAATCTCGACCATTTGTTGTTGGGCGACGCTCAATTGCGCCACTTGCGCATTCGGCGAAATATTCAGTTTGAGATTATCCAGCACCATTTTGGCTTCGTGTTCAAGGCTTTTGCGATCGACGAAAATTCCTTTGGTTAACGGTTCCCGGCCAAGGAAAAAGTTTTCCGCCACCGTCATATTCGGCAACAGGTTGAATTCTTGATAAATAGTGACGATGCCTTGCAGCTGTCTGGCGTGCGGGCTGTCATGGATATCCAATGTTTTACCGTTGAAAATAATTTCGCCGCTGGTTTGCGGTTGTGCGCCGGATAAGGCTTTCAGCAAGGTCGATTTTCCGGCGCCGTTTTCACCTAACAGGGCGTGAACTTCACCTGCGGCAACTTGCAACTGCACCCCATCGAGCGCCATCACACCGGAAAAACTCTTGCTTAGATTTTGGACTTTTAATAAAGGGGCTGACATAAAGACCTCTCAGATCCGACCGCAATACCGTGTTATATTGCGGTCGGAAATTGATTTATTTTACTTCTCCGATTCGTTCCGCATCATTTAAGTTGCTTTGAGTGATAATGGTCGGAGCAAAGTCCAGCCCTTGAACATCAGCGCCGCCGTGGGCTTTCGCAACGACTTGCTCAAGTGCGGTTTTCACGGCATAGCTCGGACGTTGGTCAGCAGTTGCATATAACCAACCTTCTTTGATTCGGGATAACGCTTCCGGGCCGGCATCAAAACCGGTCACCAAAATATCACCGGCTTTATAGCCCAATCCGTGCAGTGCTTCGATTGCACCCAGTGCCATATCGTCATTGGCGGATAGAATCACATCCGGTTTTTGTTTCAGGGTCGGTAACACGCTTTCGATAATGCGTAGCCCTTCGGAACGCAACCAGTTACCGGTTTGATCAACTAAAATAGTATATTTGCCGGCATCCGCCGCCAGTGTGTCACGAATGCCGTTCATGCGTTCGATATTGGAGCTGGATCCCGGTTGTCCGGTCAGCAGGATAATATTTGCGCCGTCCGGAAACTTGGTTTTGACCACTTTAGCAATCTCTTGTCCGCCGGTGTAATTGTTAGCCCCAAAGTGCGGTATCGGTTCGCTGCTTTGCACTTTACGGTCTAGCGTGGCGGTCGGGATTTTTTCATCAATAATTTCTTCCACGGCGGCGGCAATCGCATTCACGTCATTCGGCGCAATAATGATGCCTTTTGCACCTTTGGTAATGGCATTTTCCAAATCGGCAGCTTGTTTGGTCGAGCTGCTTTGTCCGTCTAACACTTGTAGGTTGACTTGTAATTCTTTAGCGGTATTCATCGCGGATTTGGACAATTGCACTTCAAAAGGGCTGGACAAGTTTGGCAAGCTGAAAACCACCAATTCGTCTTTTGCGGCAACATTAAACGCTAAACCCAGCGTTAATAAAGAAAGGGCTAATTTACTGCTTTTTTTCATATATTCACCTCATAATATTGGACGTGACATAATACGATTAGAAACATCAATCATAGGTACGTCATTTTTTTGTTTATGGAATAAGACGACGTTAAAATGTGATTTATTTAATATCGAATAAAAAATCAGAATATTAAAAATATGAAATGTTTGATTCATTTCGCAAAGGAGAATAGCACTATTTAGTCTATTGTTGGAAAGTTTGTTTCAGTTTTGTTAAGCAGATCATAAAAATGATCTGCTTATTTCATTTTATCTAGATTTCGTTGACATCAACCCAGCGTTTGCTGTCGGCTGATTTGGCAATCGCTTCCAAAATCCGGGATACTTTATAGCCTTCTTCAAAGTCGGGCCACATCGGTTTGTCTTCGGTCAACCCGACGATCAGATCGCGCACTTCGACGGTTTTTTGATCATTAAAGCCAATCCCGTGTCCGGCACTGACGCAGAACGGTTTATAATCAGGGTGTAACGGGCCGGTCAAAATCGTCTTAAAGCCTTGCCGTGCCGGATCATCGTCGTGCAGATACAGTTTCAATTCCGCCATGCGCTCTTGCGTATAGCTAATTGTACCTTTGGTTCCCGTAATGACATAAGTCAATCCCATTTTCCTACCACAAGCGATTCTTGAGGTTTCAATCGTGCCCATAACGCCGCTGGCAAAACGTAACAGGCTGCTTGCCTGATCTTCGTTTTCAACTTCGACCAGTTTGGTTTTGTCCTGCGGATCGGGACGTTGCTTGATCACGGTTTGCAAATCACCGCTGACACTGACAATATCTTCCCCCAGCAGGTATTGCGCCATATTGATAATATGGGCGCCAATATCACCTAACGCTCCCAAGCCGGCTTTCGCCCGATAGCAGTGCCAATCAATAGGCGTGCTTGGGCTGGCGAGATAGTCTTCGTTATGTGTTCCGTAAAAATGGATCACTTCGCCAATTTCGCCGTTGCGAATGATTTCCCGTGCCAGTTGGCTGGTCGGATTTTTCATATAGTTAAAGCCGACTAAAGTTTTAACACCGGCTTGGGTGGCGGCGTCATACATCTCTTTGGCTTCAAGTGCGGTCAGCGCCAACGGTTTTTCAGAATAGACGTGTTTTCCCTGCTTGATCGCTGCCAAGGCGATCTCTTTATGCAGAAAATTCGGCGTACAAATATCGACCACATCGACATTGGGGTCATTCACTACGTCACGCCAATCGCCGGTCGAGCGTTTAAAACCGAATTCCTGCGCTTTTTGTGCGGCAAGTTCCGGCGTAATTTCCGCCAGATATTCCAGTTCCAATTTGCCTTGTAAATTAAAAACAGTTGGTGCTTGTGCATACGCAATCGCATGGCAACGCCCGATATATCCGGTACCGATAAGCCCTACTTTGACAGTTTTCATTGATTACTCCTTGTTCCTCGCTTATGTCGATTTAAAAAAGGGCGGATATCAAATCCGCCCGCTTTTGTTGTTATTCGCGTTTTACAATGTCGGCATACTGAACGCTGCACCTTGCTCACGCACATTGTGGTTCGGCCAGCGGCTGGTGATGGTTTTCATGCGGGTATAGAAACGTACGCCATCAGGGCCGTACACATTCAATGCGCCGAAAATCGAGGCTTTCCAACCGCCGAAGCAATGGTAGGCAATCGGGACCGGAATAGGCACATTGATGCCGACCATACCGGCTTGCACATCTTGGCTGTACTGTCGGGCGGCGTCGCCGTCACTGGTGAAAATCGCACTGCCGTTGCCGTATTGGTGATCGTTGATCAGCTTAATCGCACTGTCGTAATCTTTCGCTCTGACTACGCACAACACCGGACCGAAAATTTCTTCTTGATAGATGGTCATCTCCGGAGTCACTTGATCGAATAAGGTTCCGCCGATGAAATAACCGTTTTCATGTCCTGCAACTTTATAATTGCGTCCGTCAACCACCAATTTCGCACCGGCGGCAACGCCTTGATCAACATAGCCCGACACTTTTTCCAAATGCTGTTTCGAGATTAACGGCCCCATATCGTTTTCTTTCTGCCCTTGCGGCAACACGCCCGGACCGATACGCAAGGCTTCCACTTTCGGTTTCAAATTCGCGATAATCGCATCAGCCACCGCATCATCGGTGGTCACGGCGACGGACAGCGCCATGCAGCGTTCGCCTGCCGCACCGAAAGCCGCGCCCAACAAGGCATTCGCCGTCATTTCGATATCAGCGTCCGGCATAATCAACGCATGGTTTTTGGCGCCGCCCAATGCCTGCACCCGTTTGCCGTGTGCCGAACCGACTTCATAGATATACTGGGCAATCGGCGTCGAACCAACGAAACTCACCGCTTGAATGCGCGGATCACGCAGCAAGATATCCACCGCTTCTTTATCGCCCTGCACCACGTTGAACACCCCGTCCGGCAAGCCGGCTTGTTGCAATAATTCAGCCAAACGGATAGACAATGACGGATCTTTTTCCGACGGTTTCAACACAAAAGTATTACCGCACGCCAATGCGATTGGGAACATCCACATCGGCACCATTGCTGGGAAGTTAAACGGCGTAATACCGGCAACCACGCCCAGCGGCTGCATCACTGAATGGGTATCAATACCGCGTCCGACATTAGCGGAAAATTCGCCTTTCAATAAGTGCGGTATGCCGGTGGCGAATTCTACTACTTCCAATCCGCGGGTTAATTCACCAATGGAGTCGGAATAAATTTTGCCGTGTTCGTTGGTGATCAATTTTGCCAATTCATCAAAGTTGGCTTCGAGTAATTCTTTGAATTTAAATAAAATTCTGGCTCGGCGCAACGGGGATTGTTGCGACCATGCCGGATAGGCGGCTTGTGCGGCGGCAATTGCGGAATCTACTTCGCTTGCGGTACTCAATTTTACTTGCTTGGTTTGCTCGCCTGTTGCCGGATTGAAAACAGGGGTGAAACGGGCACTTTGGCTTTCAACGATTTTTCCATTGATAAAATTTGGAATAAACTGGCTCATATTGCTCCTCGACTAAAATCAACTGGTTATAATGAAGACTGGTTTCACCGTTACGATACTCCGACGAAATAATTTTTTCAATCGAAAAACACAAAAAATGAAATTTTTATTTCATTTTTTGTGATCCAAGTAGAATCTTGCAAAAGATCTCGTTCAGTTGGCGGGCATTGTCCTTTATACTGAGGTTCAAACAGTGACGAACGATAAACAGAGGTTACACATGAGCCAATTACTTTCCAAATCCAAACAGGTCAGCAACGATTTTCGCCAGCAAATCACACCGCAAAATGCCAACTGGGAATATGTCGGATTTGAGTTGCTGCATCTGTCCGCCGGTAAATCACAGGAAATCAATACTGACAATACCGAAATCTGCTTTGTCGTGGTGTCCGGCTATGCCTCGTTTGCCGTTGATGCCAAAATTTTTGAGCATTTGGGCAACCGCACTTCGCCTTTTGAACGGATTCCGCCGTATTCGCTGTATGTGCCGCATAATAAACAAGTGCAAGTGATCGCCGACACCGATTTGGAATTGGCGATTTGCCGCGCGCCGAGCAGCGGAAACCTGCCGATTCGGGTGATTAAACCGCAAGATGTCGGGGTGGAAAAACGCGGTTTCGGCAATAATAAGCGCTTGGTGCACAATATTTTGCCGGAAACCGAAGCCGCCGACAGTTTATTGGTGGTCGAAGTCTTTACCGACGAGGGCAATACCAGCTCGTTTCCAAGCCATAAACATGATCAGAAAAATTCGGAAACCGAAACTTATCTGGAAGAAACCTACTACCACCGCTTCGAGCCGCAGCAAGGTTTCTGCCTGCAACGGGTTTATACCGACGACCGCACTTTGGACGAATGTATGGCGGTTTACGACGGCGATGTAGTCAAAGTGCCGAAAGGCTACCATCCAGTCGCCACCATCGCCGGTTATAACAATTACTATCTGAATGTCATGGCGGGACCGGTACGCAAATGGCGCTTCACCTGGGAGCAAGATCACCAATGGATCAACAGCGAGGAATATGCGCAGAAGTTTAAGTAGCAACCTCTGTTTTGCCAATAAAGAGCGGTTAACGATTTAACCGCTCGTTAAAAACGTACTCATCTTACGCCCTGACAATTAAATCTTCGCCGTTACTGGCGCCTTTCGTCGGTTGCTCGGTCGGATTGAATCCCTGCGCCAGCCATTTATCATTGGAACGAATCATTTTGCGGTAGTGGGTTGGCGAGAAGCCGGTGTATTTTTGAAAATTATCATAAAACCGGCTGATGGAGTTGAATCCGGCGGTCAGCGAAATATCCAGCATGGTTTTGTCGGTGTCGCTTAACAACGCTTTCGTGTGATTGATTCTCATCATGGTAATGTATTGTTTAATCGTCAGTTGCATCACGCTCTGGAACAAGCCCATTGCATAATTGGTATTTAAACCGACCGCACTTGCCACATCGTTTACGGTTAACGATTTGCTGTAATGGCTGGCAATATGATCGAGCATTAAACTGACATAATGCTGGGTGTGTTTAGACGATTTTTGCTGACTGTGCGGCTCATAAACTTTCTCCAACAACAGCTGCCAACCGTCCAATGCAATCCGTTTTATCATTAATTCGATTTCATCATAAACCAGCTGCTGACGGCTCAATGCCAGCATTTTCAACTCTTTTTCCCAGCGCAGCACTTCAAAACGGCTGACCAGATCCGGATTGAGCGATTGGATAACCATACCGTGGGTTATAGGGTTGATTAACGCTTGCGGCAACGGCCAAGACAGGAAAAGATGCACGGGAACGTCCAGCACCGCCATCGCGTTGCACTGCCTGCAATCGACCAGACGATGGGGAACCGAAGCCCAAAATAGCGTGATGTGATTGGCTTTGATAGTCACGTTTTGCCCGTTAAAAATGTATTCCACGTCATCTTCAAACGGAATGTTGATCTCCATATGACCATGCCAGTGATAGCCCGGCATGGCGGCCGGCGGTTGTTGTAAATTGACCCGCAAAGGCTGGTTATCGGAATACAATGCCAGCGGACTAATGCTTTCGCTACCGAAGGTATCGCCGTCTACCGCTTTAAAGCGTGCTGTTTGTAACATTGTTTTTTTCATTGGTTATCACTCCAAAATCCCTCTTCATTGCGATTAAGGCTAGCATTTTTATCAGGTGTAAAATAGTATTTTTCCGCTAAATAATCCTGAAACTTCAGATTATGTCATGATGATCAATAAAAATGAGCTTTCAGGAATTTTATCCGATAATTCGAAGCGACTTCTTTTGGCGTGCATGCCATGATGAAACCACAATTTAAATTTTTGCATTTAAATCACATAATTAATCATCATAAACAGGAGTAACAAGAGTATGAATGCACCTAAAATTACCTTTATCGGCGCCGGTTCGACAATTTTTGTGAAAAATATTCTGAGCGATGTTTTCCATAAACCGGCATTGAAACAGGCGAAAATCGCACTGATGGATATCGATCAAACACGGTTGCAGGAATCCCATTTGGTGATCGACAAACTGATGCGTTCCGCCGGTGCAAACGGCAGTATCGAATGTTACACCAATCAAAAAGAGGCCTTGCGCGGAGCGGATTTCGTGGTGGTGGCTTTTCAAATCGGCGGCTATGAACCTTGCACCGTCACCGACTTTGAGATTTGCAAAAAATACGGTCTTGAACAAACCATTGCCGATACGCTCGGTGTCGGCGGCATTATGCGGGCTTTGCGCACCATACCGCACTTATGGCAAATTTGTGACGATATGACCGAAGTTTGTCCGAATGCGACGATGTTGAATTATGTCAATCCGATGGCAATGAACACTTGGGCGATGTATGAAAAATATCCGCACATCAAGCAGGTCGGGCTTTGCCATTCGGTGCAGGGAACCGCTGAGGAGTTGGCTCACGATTTGGATCTGAATCCGGACGATTTGCGCTACACCTGCGCCGGTATCAACCATATGGCATTTTACTTAAATCTGGAAAAACGCTTATCGGACGGCAGTTACGCCAGTATTTATCCCGATCTGTTAAAAGCGTTTGCAACCGGACAGGCACCAAAACCTCGCATGGATAACAATCCGCGCTGTAATAATCTGGTGCGTTACGAAATGTTGAAAAAGCTGGGCTATTTTGTCACCGAATCTTCCGAACACTTTGCCGAATACACCCCGTATTTCATTAAGCCTAACCGCCCTGATTTGATCGAACGCTACAAAGTACCGTTGGACGAATATCCGAAGCGCTGCGTGGAGCAGATTGCCGCTTGGAAAAGTGATCTGGAAAAATACAAGCAAGCCGACAGCATTCAGATGCCGGAATCCAGAGAATATGCCAGCACGATTATCAATTCCATCTGGACGGGCGCGCCGAGCGTGATTTACGGCAATGTGCAAAATACCGCACTTATTGATAATTTGCCGCAAGGTTGCTGCGTTGAGGTCGCCTGTCTGGTTGACGCCAACGGCATTCAGCCGACAAAAGTCGGTGCCTTGCCTAACCATTTGGCGGCGTTAATGCAAACCAACATTAATGTACAGCGCCTCACCACCGAAGCGATTTTAACGGAAAATCGCGAGCGTATTTATCACGCCGCCATGCTCGATCCGCACACCGGCGCCGCATTAGGATTGGAGGAGATTTACAGTTTGGTTGACGAGCTATTGGCCGCGCATAAAGACTGGATGCCGCAGTGGATCTACGGTGAATAACCCCGTATTAATCAGAAATACCGGTAATCCGGTATTTCATAAAATAAAAAGGACGTGTTATGAGCTTATCAATGAAAACCAAAATCAGCTTCGGACTCGGTGCTTATGGTAAAGATTTTGCGATCGGCATCGTGTATATGTATTTAATGTATTACTACACCGATGTGCTGGGTGTCAGCGCGGCAATTGTCGGTACTATCTTTATGGTGGCGCGGGTTTGGGACGCATTAAATGACCCGATTATGGGCTGGATTGTCAATAACACCCGCTCCCGTTGGGGAAAATTCAAACCTTGGATTTTGATCGGCACGATTGTCAACTCCCTTGCCCTCTTCGCTCTCTTTTGTGCGGATTTTTTTAGCGGCACGGCACAAATCGCTTACATCGCGGTGACTTATATTCTTTGGGGAATGACTTATACCCTCATGGATATTCCGTTTTGGTCACTGACCCCAACCTTAACGCTGGAACAGCGCGAACGTGAAGAGTTAGTGCCTTATCCGCGCTTTTTTGCCAGCCTTGCCGGTTTTGTCACTGCCGGGGTGTGTATGCCGTTTGTCGATTATGTCGGCGGCGCAGACAAAGGTTATGGCTTTCGCATGTTCACCTTAGTCATCATCGCATTTTTTGTGGTTTCAACCATCATCACCCTCGCCAATGTCAAAGAAAAATATTCATCGGATCATTTGCAAGATGCGGGGCAACCGGCCAAGAAAATCCCCTTAAAAACATTGGTATCGCTGATTCCGAAAAACGACCAACTTTCCAGCTTGTTGGTAATGGCGCTGTGCTATAACATTGCCGGTAATATTATTTCCGGTTTTGCGGTGTACTATTTTACTTATGTCGTCGGCGATAAAGAACTTTTCCCATATTATATGTCCTATGCCGGTATCGCCAACCTGACCGTCATTATTTTATTTGCCCGTTTGGCGAAACTCTTTTCTCGTAAAACGTTATGGGCGAGCATTTCCCTATTCTCCATGCTAAGCTGTGCCATTTTGGCCTACACCGGTATTTTCAGTCACGGTAATCTGTTTTTGATTGTGACCGCTGGTATCTTTATGCAAATCGGCAGCGCCTTATTTTGGACACTGCAAGTGATTATGGTGGCTGATACTGTGGATTACGGCGAATACAAACTGGGGATCCGCTCCGAAAGTATCGCCTATGCGGTGCAAACGATGGTGGTCAAAGCCGGTTCAGCCGTGTCCGCTTTCTTGATCGGTATCCTGTTAACTGCCATTCACTATGTACCGAATGCCACCCAAACGGCGGAAACGATTTTTTGGATGGAAATGATTATGATCGCATTACCGATTTTCTTCTATCTGATTAAACTATATGTGTATTTCCGTTATTACAAACTACACGGCGATCTATTGGCGAAAGTGAATATCCGATTATTGGATAAATACCGTGTCGCCGACTAGCTGATAATATTAAAAGTAAAAAACCTGTAGCGAAAAACTACAGGTTTTATCGTTATCAAGATGGTGACCGCACTTTACACCGATGATAAAAATAAATTCGGCTATTCTTTACTTTCTACTCTTTACGTTTAAACGCCAATGAAATCGCCAGTGTCTGCACCAATGTCATAGTCGCACATTGCGAACGGAAACCGCTGACTTGTGCCTCTTTCACAATAAACGCCTCGTCACTGAAACTGATGAGCGGGCTGATTTGGCTGTCGGTAATCGCAATTTGTTTGACCCCGTTTTTCGCCGCCGCATTCATAATATTCAACGTCTCTTTGGCATAAGGCGAAAAACTGATTGCCACCACTACATCGCCGGGCTTGATTAAATTAAGCTGCTCCTCAAACATTCCGCCCAAACCGTCGATAATATACGAATGGCAATTCAGGTGGTGCAAGGCGTAATTTAAATAACTGGCGACACTAAACGAACGTTTTAACCCGATAATAAAAATATTATTTGCGCCGTCCAAAATATCGACCGCTCTTTCCAACTGTTCACGGCTGATTTGGGCACTGAGCTGCAACAGCGCTTGATGGTTGGCTTGGGCAAACACGCTTAAAATCTCGTTTGGCGCGCCTTGGGTTGCGTTATCGGGGTCGATCTGATCAAACAGAACCGCTCTTTCGCTGTAGTTGACCGTTTCTTCCATTAAATTTTCACGAAATATCTGTTTCATTTCGTTGAATCCGCTGTAGCCGAACGCATTGGCAAAACGAATTAAGGTCGAAGGCGGCACGTCCGCACGTTCGGCAATCACCGCAACCGTGTCAAAAACAATGCTGTTCGAGTTATCCAGAATGTATTTGGCGACTTGCTTCAAGCGTTTACTCAGGCTGTCATAACGATCCCGAATTTGACTTTCTAATTGTTCAAGTTCTAATGATTTATTCATTTCATTTATCTCTGGAAGAAAAAGTATAAATATTATAAGGTCTTTTGAAATTAATTATAGTTTTTACAATTTAATAAATTGAATAAATTTAATTTCATTTTCTTAAGCGGGTTTTGTTGATCAGGCGACGGCTTAAATAAGGCCAACGCCACTCAAGAGCGGCGTTATTCGCAAAACGGTTAAGGTAGCAACTCTTCATCCCGCCATAAATCCGCATAGCTTTCGCGGCGTTTGATCAGGTGGGCTTGATCGCCGTCGACCATCACTTCTGCCGTACGCGGGCGGGAGTTGTAGTTGGAGGACATGCTGGCGCCATAAGCACCGGCGGAGCGTTGTGCGATCAGGTCGCCTTCGGCGATGCGCAGTTGCCTTTGTTTACCGAGAAAATCGGCGGTTTCGCAAATCGGGCCGACGATGTCGTAAACCGCACTTTGCCGATCTAAAGTGCGGTCAACTTCGACAATCTCCATATAGGCTTGATACAATGCCGGACGGATCATATCGTTCATGCCGGCATCGACAATGGCGAAATTGCGGGATTCGTTGCTTTTCAGATATTCCACTTTGCTGACCAAAATTCCGGCGTTGGCGCTGATGGCACGGCCCGGTTCAAGGATAATTTCCAGTTGCGGATAGGCGCTTAATTTGGCTAAAAGTGCGGTGGTGTATTCGCTCGGGTGCGGCGGTTGTTCGCCGTGATACGGTACGCCCAAGCCGCCGCCCAAATCAAGGTGGTGCAGTTCGATGCCGTCTTCGTTAAGTTGCCGCATCAGCACCAATAAACGGTCGGTAGCGTCTAAAAACGGTTGCAGTTCGGTCAATTGCGAGCCGATATGGCAATCCATGCCGCTGATTTTGATATTGGCGAGGGATTGCGCCAAGCGGTAAACCTCACGGGCTTGATCGACGCTGATGCCGAATTTATTCTCTTTTAAGCCGGTGGAGATATACGGGTGGGTTTTGGCGTCCACGTCCGGATTGACCCGCAGCGAAATCGGCGCGATTTTGCCAACGCTTGCCGCCACGCGGTTAATCCGTTGCAGCTCGGAAACGGACTCGACATTAAAGCAGCGAATCCCGACTTCTAGTGCTCTGGCGATTTCCTGCTCGGTTTTCGCCACGCCGGAAAAAACCACTTTCGCCGCCTCGCCGCCGGCCGCCAGCACCCGTTCCAATTCGCCCTGCGACACAATATCAAAACCCGAACCGAGCTGTGCCATCACGTTTAAAATCGCAATATTCGGATTGGCCTTCACCGCATAACAAATCAAGTGCGGGTGTTCGCCGAAAGCGGAATCAAAGGCGTGCCAGTGGCGTTCCAGCGTGGCTCTGGAGTAGATGTACAGCGGCGTGCCGAACTGGGCGGCGATCTGGGCGACGGCGACATTTTCCGCCATCAGGCGGTTTTGTTGATATTGAAAAAAATCCATGCGGTTATCCGAAATATTCTATTCTGAGGTTGAGTCGGTGGTCGGTTGCGTTTCTTGCGGAAAATAGAGCGGTCCTTTCACGCCGCAGGCGGTCAAACCCAGCAACATGACGGCGACTAACAAACCGTTCAGCCATTTTTTCATAATGATTCCTTATCCGTTTTTCGTTAAAATTTTGCTATTGATAACGGCTATTTTTACCATTAATTGCCGCTTTGTGCTATCACTATTGTGTTAAACTGACTATAATTTGTCACCACTCATTTCAGTAAAGAACAACAGACCCTAAATTTATGAACGTAGCAGAATTTCATCGACAGGTTGAGCAAACCTGGTCTTATGTCGAAGAGCAACTTGACGAGCAAGAGATTGATGTCGATTGCGACACGCACGGCTCGGTGTTTTCCATCACCTTTGAAAACGGGCAGCAAATTGTCATCAACAAACAAGAGCCGCTGTTGGAGCTGTGGCTGGCGAGCAAATTGGGCGGCTATCACTTTAAATACCGTGACGGACAATGGCTCACCGCCGATCAACAGGCGTTTTTCCCTCTCTTGAGCGCGGCGCTCAGTGCGTATTACGGTGAAACGGTAACCATTGCTTAATGCTTGCCGATTCGCCTAAACTACCGACCCTGCAAACCGCACTTGATGTTCTGCAACAAGTGTTCGGTTACCATGCCTTTCGCCAAGGGCAGCAGGCGGTTATCGAAGCGGTGTTGAGCGGGCAGGACAGTTTAGTCGTGATGGCGACCGGCAGCGGAAAATCGCTGTGCTACCAAGTGCCGGCGCTGTGTTTCGACGGCTTAACGCTGGTGATTTCGCCGTTGATTTCGCTGATGAAAGATCAGGTTGATCAACTGTTGAGCAATGGTGTGGAAGCGGCGTATTTGAATTCGACCCAATCTTTCGCCGAGCAACAGCAAGTGCAAAGCAAGGCGATCAGCGGCGCATTGAAACTGCTCTACATTTCGCCGGAAAAGGTGATGACCACCGCGTTTTTCCAATTTATCTGCCAATGTCGGGTCAGCTTTATTGCGATTGACGAAGCGCACTGTATTTCGCAATGGGGACACGATTTCCGTCCGGAATATACCGCACTTGGCGGTTTGAAAAAGAGCTTTTTCAACGTGCCGGTGATGGCGCTGACCGCCACCGCCGACAGTGCGACCCGACAAGACATTCTGCAACACCTCAATTTAAGCCAACCCTACCAATATATCGGCAGCTTTGATCGTGCCAATATCCGTTATACCTTGGTCGAAAAATACAAAGGCGTGGAACAGATGTGCCGTTTCGTGCTGGCGCAAAAAGGCAAGAGCGGAATTGTGTATTGCAACAGCCGCAAGAAAACCGAACAGTTGTGCGAAAGCCTGCAACGGCGCAATGTCAGTTGTGCGCCTTACCACGCCGGCATGAGCATCGAGCAGCGCGAAGCGACCCAGTTAGCATTTCAGCGCGACAATATTCAAGTGGTGGTGGCGACGGTGGCGTTCGGCATGGGGATCAATAAATCCAACGTGCGCTTTGTGCTGCACTTCGACTTACCGCGCAGTATCGAAGCCTATTACCAAGAAACCGGACGTGCGGGGCGTGACCATTTGCCGGCGGAAGCGGTGCTGCTGTACGATCCGTCCGATTATGCTTGGCTGAATAAAATTTTATTGGAAAAACCGAAAAATCAGCAACGCCAAATCGAACAGCATAAATTGCAGGCGATGGGGGCGTTTGCCGAAGCGCAGACTTGCCGCCGCTTGGTGCTGTTGAATTATTTCGGCGAACAGCGCAATACGCCGTGCCAAAACTGCGATATCTGTCTGGATCCGCCCAAATCCTACGACGGGCTGTTGGACGCACAGAAAGTGATGTCGGTGATTTACCGTGTCGGGCAGAATTTCGGTTTGCACTATGTGATCGCGGTGCTACGCGGCTTGCAAAATCAACGGATTAAAGAGTACGGCCACGATAAACTGTCGGTGTTTGCTATCGGCAAAGAGCAGAGCCAAGAGTATTGGACCAATGTGATCCGCCAACTGATTCATTTGGGTTACATCGAGCAGAACATCATGCAATTTTCCGCTTTGCGTCTGACCGAAGCCGCCCGTCCGATTTTACGCGGCGAAACCGCACTTTCACTGGCAACGCCGCGCTTGTCGATGTCGGTGATTCAGCGTACGCAAAGTTCCGGCCTGAAAAATTACGACAAAGATCTATTCGCCCGTCTGCGTTTTCTGCGCAAACAGATCGCCGACCGAGAAAGCATTCCGCCGTATATCGTGTTCAACGACGCCACCTTGCAGGAGATGGCGCAGTTAATGCCGACCTCCAATAATGAAATGCTGCAAATCAACGGCGTCGGGCTGCGTAAGTTGGATCGCTTTGCGCAACCGTTTATGGCGCTGATCAAAGAGCACCAAACCAATCTGAACAACAGCCGACAAGAATGATAAAATAATCGTAATCTTGCTGTAGCCAAACCGCACTTTTGCGTTATGATTTCTGCCGTGATTCTTATTTATAATATAAGGGGTAAAACATGAAAACCGCATTTCAATTGGATCGTCTGGTTCATGGTTATTGGCGCTTAAAACAGTGGAATTTAACGCCGCAGCAACTGTTGCAATTAACCGAGCAGGTTATCGAATTGGGGATCCGCACTTTTGATCACGCCGCCTGTTACGGCTCGTTTACCAATGAGGAAGCGTTCGGTCAAGCGCTGAAATTAAAACCATCTTTGCGCCAAGAGATCACGCTGATCACCAAGTGCGGTATCTTGTTCCCAAGTCAGGAATTTCCGACCATTGACAGCCATTACTACGACAACAGCTACGAACACATCGTGGCTTCGGCGGAGCGCTCGATCGCCAAAATGCAGTGCGACTATCTCGATTTGCTGTTGATTCACCGCCTGTCGCCTTGCGTTGATCCGGAACAGGTCGCCAAAGCCTTCGAACATCTGCACAATAGCGGCAAAGTGCGGTATTTCGGCGTATCCAACTATACTCCGTCGAAGTTCAGTATGTTGCAATCCTACCTCGATCAACCGCTGCTCACTAACCAAATTGAAATGTCGCCGTTGCATTTGGCACCGTTCGACGACGGGACGTTGGACTATTTAATGGAAAAACGCGTGCGCCCGATGGCATGGTCGCCACTGGCCGGCGGCGAACTGTTCAACAAAGACAATCCGGCCGGCGTGCGGGTGCGCAAAGCGCTGTTGGAGATCGGGCAACGCTTTAACGAAACCCATATCGACACCTTGGCTTACGCCTGGCTGCTCAGCCATCCGGCAAAAATCACGCCGGTAATCGGCTCCGGCGAACTGCGCCGGATTCAAAGAGCGGTCGACGCCCTCTCGATTCAATTCAGCGAACAGGACTGGATCGAAGTTTACAAAGCCTCACAAGGACATGATATTCCTTAATAATTTTAATAAGTTAGAAAGCCGCTTAGTGTTAAGCGGCTTCTTGTTTGAGAGCGGATAAAAAAGTGCGGTTAGGCTTGTTGATCTGCACCCCAAAAGTTGGACTCCAAAACCAACGAACTAAGGTGCAGATTTTTATGACTAAATATACCCAAGCATTTAAACAACACGTCGTTGAATATTACCTTCAACAGCCCCAATCTATCAGTAACACATCACGCGTTTTTCAAACACCGGAAAGCTGTATCCGCCGATGGGTTTTACAATACAGGCATTCCGGCTTAAATGGTCTGGCCGTGTTGCATATTACGCAAAAATATACATTGCAAGACAAGCTCAACGCCATTGAATACGC
>NZ_FWWV01000008.1 GCF_900176075.1 Pasteurella testudinis DSM 23072 | reverse complement strand
TTCATTATATCGGAGGATTTTTTCTTTTCATCGCTTAAGCTCTTTGATTCCATACGCATAGCGTATGGTTTTTATAGGCAGTCTTCGTCTGCCTATAACAAAACAACCCCGATAGCAATATCGGGGTTGTCTTCACAACTTTTAGCACGCTAAGAAATTAGTATGCTAAGAAATTAGTATGCTAACACTGCACGACGGTTTTTCGCGTAGTCTGCTTCAGTGTGACCTAAAACAGCCGGTTTTTCTTCACCGTAAGAAACGGTAGAAAGTTGAGAACCAGATACGCCTTTACCAGTCAAGTAGTTAACCACTGCATCTGCACGGCGTTGGCCTAATGCGATGTTATATTCTGGAGTACCACGCTCATCAGCATTACCTTCTACTAATACTTTGCTTGCCGGAGTAGCAGTCAAGTACAGAGAGTGAGCATCTAAGAGTTGTTGATATTGACCTTCGATGTTGTATTGGTCAAAACCAAAATACACGGTGTTATAACGCTGTTGTAAATCTTCAGCAGTATAGTTACCGAATAATTGACCTTGTTGAGCGGCAGAATCATCGGAAGAGCTGCTACATGCAGCTAATACGAATGCAGGTGCAGCAACCATCAGAACTTTTGCAAGTTTTTTCATTTTTTATTACTCCTTAGTTTTTAGTAAGAAACGGAGACCAAGCTGGGAACTTAATTTGCCCGTCCGCACCTGGTAACCTAGCTTTAAAGCGTCCGTCTGCGGACACCAATTGTAACACTTTCCCCAGCCCTTGTGTAGAGCTATAAATGATCATAATTCCATTAGGCGATACGCTCGGGCTTTCGTCGAGGAATGTAGAGCCTAATACTTCCACATTACCGCTTGCCAGATCTTTTTTAACGATATGATCGGCTGAAATCATAATCAAACTTTTACCGTCAGCCGTGATCTGGCCACTGTAACTTCTACCGCCGGCACCAACATAACTGGCACCGCCGCCATAAGCACTCATAATGTATACTTGCGGGCTGCCGCCACGGTCAGAAGTGAAGACAATCGACTGTCCGTCCGGTGACCAGCTCGGCTCGGTATTGTTACCTGCGCCACTGGTTAACTGGCTGGTTTGGCCGGAAGCCAAATTCATCACATAAATATTCAATTGCCCGTCACGGGAAGAAGCATACGCCAAACGCGTACCGTCCGGAGAGAAAGCCGGTGCCCCATTATGTCTTGGTGCGGCAGCAACAACGCGGCGGGAACCTGATCCTAAATTTTGAACGACCAATTGCGATTTTTTGTTTTCAAAGCTCACATAGGCCAACTGTTTACCGTCTGCCGACCAACTTGGTGACATAATCGGTTGCGAACTGCGGTTAACAACAAACTGGTTATGACCGTCATAATCGGCAACACGCAATTCATACGGGTTGCTGCCACCATTACGCTGCACCACATAGGCGATACGCGTTCTGAACGCACCGCGAATACCGGTTAATTTTTCAAACACTTCATCACTGACAGTGTGCGCACCATAACGTAACTGATTGTTATTCGGAATGGTATAACTGTTTTGCAACAAGACCGAACCGGCTGCACCCGAACCACCGATCGTATCCACCAGCTGATAAGCAATGTTATAACCGGATCCAGTCGGTGTAATTTGACCGACAACAATCTCGGTCAAGCCCAAGGCCGCCCACGCTTCCGGATTGACTTCGGCTGCCGCTGAAGGGGTTTGTGGCATTCTGCTGACCGGAATCGGATTAAATTTCCCGCTATTACGCAAATCTGCGGAAACAATCTCGGCAATATCCGCCGGTGCCGATCCGGGACCGTTCCATTTGAACGGCACAACCGCAATCGGCTGCGCACTGTCAATCCCTTCGTCAATCACGATACGGACTTCTTCCGCCCGCACGACATTACTGATTAATACCAGCATAAATACCAGTACTGCCGTTATCCGAGTAATATACTTCATCTAAATCCCCTATACTAAACACGTTGTCATAATTGATTTTACTTTAAATCAAAATCAATAATTGGATTTTTATATCGGCTGTAAACCGCATCGGAAGGCGCTGCCGGCACTTTTTTGGTGTTGGCAACCGCTCTTAATGCTGAATTACAAATATCATCCGGACCGGAAATTTTTTGATAACTCAAAATAGTTCCGTCCCTTGCCAAAGAAATTCTAACACTACAGGTTTTTCCGGCAAAGCTGGCATCACGGATAAAACGACGCTGAATTGTACGCTTAATCACACCAGCATACTCATCACCGGCACGCGCACCATCTGCACCGCTTACCGTTCCGGCGCCGCTTCCGGTTGTGCCGCCTCGATTTTGGTTACCGCCTCGCGCAGCCGAACCGCCGCCAATTGTGCCGCTATTCATAAAATCATCTAACGCCGCCTGCTGCGATGCTTTTTCGGCAGCGGCAGCTTTTGCCGCCGCTTCGGCTTTGGCTTTTGCAGCTGCTGCGGCCTTAGCTTTCGCTTCCGCATCTGCCTTGGCTTTCGCCTCTGCTGCAGCCTTAGCTTTCGCTTCCGCATCTGCCTTGGCTTTTGCCTCTGCTGCAGCTTTAGCTTTCGCTTCCGCATCTGCCTTGGCTTTTGCCTCTGCTGCAGCTTTAGCTTTCGCTTCCGCATCTGCCTTGGCTTTTGCCTCTGCTGCGGCCTTAGCTTTCGCTTCTGCATCTGCTTTGGCTTTCGCTGCTGCGGCAGCTTGCGCTTCTTGTTCTGCTTTTATCTTGGCTGCTGCTTCCAAGCGTTTTGCCTCGGCATCCGCTTTCAACTTTGCCTGTTCAGCGATTCGTTTAGCCTCGGCCTCTTTGGCTATACGTTGTTGGCGAGCGATCTCTTCTTGTTGTTTTGCCTGCTCTGCCTTCATCTGCTCTTGGCGCTGTTGCTCTTGCCGCTGCTGTTCTTGCTGTTGCTGCTCTAGACGTTGTTGTTCTAAACGTTGCTGCTCTTGCTGCTGACGTTGTTGTTCCTGTTGCAATTTTTCTTGCTCTTGCTTCTGTTGTTCCAGTTGCTCGCGTTTGGCTTTATCAACATCCCCTTTCTGCTGTTGCTGAATCCGTCCCCACTCTTGCGCTGCCGAACCAGTATCGACCATGACCGCACCCATCACGTCGCCTTCGCCCTCACCGCCGCCGGCAGCCGGCATATATTTGTACCATAAGGAACCCAAAATCAAAATTCCGAACAGTAATCCATGCAGGATAGTTGAAATCAAAACTGCACGATTTAATTTCTGTGTTTTCTCAGTCTGCACCGCTTATCCCGTCGTTATGTCTATTATAAAGGGTTGGTCATTAAGCCAACGGATTTAATTCCGGCAAGATGTAGCAAATTCAACGCTTTAATCACCTCTTCATATGGCGCTTCTTTTGCTCCGCCGACCAAAAACAAGGTATTGTTATCTTTATCAAATTCCTGCTTGGCCATCTCCGTCACCATCTCTTCGGTCAAATTTTCATTGCGTTCACCGTTAATTGCCAGCGTATATAACCCGACACCCGCCACTTCTAAAATAACCGGCGTTTTATCTTCATTGGAAACCGATTGGCTATCAACCGAATCCGGCAGCTCCACTTGTACGCTTTGACTAATAATCGGTGCCGTTGCCATAAAAATCAGTAATAAAACCAATAATACGTCCAAAAACGGAACAATATTAATTTCTGATTTCATATCACGGCGCTTGCGTCTGTACGACATAATATCCTCTTATACTCTATGATACGCTATCTGAAATTAGTGAGTGCTTTTTTGGCAAAAGCCTGACGGTGTAAAATGGTGGTGAACTCGTCAATAAAGTTCGCATAATTTTGTTCTAGTTTACTGACACGCAAACTTAAACGGTTATATGCCATTACCGCCGGAATCGCGGCAAACAAACCAATCGCCGTAGCAATCAAAGCTTCCGCAATCCCCGGTGCCACCATTTGCAACGTCGCTTGTTTGACATTACTCAGTGCCATAAAGGCATGCATAATCCCCCAAACCGTACCGAACAATCCGATATACGGGCTGATAGAAGCCACGGTCGCCAAGAAAGGAATACGATTTTCCACGTCTTCGATTTCGCGGTTTAAGGTTAGATTCATCGCTCGGCTAGTGCCTTGAATAATCGATTCCGGCGTGCTGGATTCCGTTTGCTGCAAACGTAAAAACTCTTTGAAGCCGACATAAAAAATCTGTTCGCTGCCGCTCAACGCTTCACGACGATTATCCATGCCTTCATATAACTTATTCAGATCTTCGCCGGACCAAAAACGATCTTCAAAATTGGCTGAGGATTTTAACGCTTGGCGTAAAATACCGCTGCGTTGAATAATGATAGCCCATGACATAATAGAAAAAAGGATCAAGATTGCGATGACAATCTGTACGATAACACTTGCTTCTAAAAAAAGCGCCAGGAAGTTTAACTCTGTTGACATTAATAACCCCGATTTAGTCTGCTATATAATATTTACTGTTCTGCCAATGCCGTTCTGATCGTTTCAGGAATCGATACTGGTTTCATTTTTGATAAATCCACTGTTGCAACTAAGACAGTTGCATCTGATAATAATTCATCTTGCCTAAATAATTTCTGTTCGAAAACAATGCTTGCCCGCTTAAGTTGGCAAATACGGGTTTCCACCCTTAGCACATCATCCAGCTTCGCTGCTACGCGATAATCAATCTGCATACTACGCACCGCAAACGCCAAATGAAACTCTGCTAATAATATTTGTTGTTCAAAGCCCAAAGCCCGCAAAAATTCGGTTCGAGCTCTTTCAAAAAAATGGAGATAGCGCGCATGATAAACCACTCCGCCGGCATCGGTATCTTCATAATACACTCTGATTGGCATCTGCTGCATAGCGATTATCCTCATGATTTTTAAAGTTGCTATTATCAAGAATTGTTCGATAATTGTCTAGCGATTGTGAGGTGGATCACAAAGAATATTTTTTATCTGCCGCGCAATAATTTTTTATGTTGCTTCCAGTCCATTACGCACCGTTTCCATATCGTTGCACGCAATTATCCTGCTGCCCTATACTGCCCGTACTGCTGTGAACGGAATAATAATCAAGCGTTATACTACTATTGTATTGAAATGAATGAAGATGGTGATCTGTTTATTTAAATAGATGAAAGTGCGGTATATCCTGCTTGGCACGATACCGCACTTTGCCCGAATCTCAGCTGAGATAAATATAGTACAATCCCGCCAAAGCAGCAAAATAACCGATAAACGGGTTAAAGACCGCTTTCCAAAAATTCTTTTTGATATTCAGACCAATGCCGTGGATCCATAATACCGAGGTTCCCAAAATCAAAAACAAGGTAAATAGCGGCGAAGGGCCGCCCAGTTCCAAGGCAAATTTCTGTGCATTGAAAAAAATGGATAACATCAAGAGAATGGCAAGAATAAATGAAAGGGCTCGATAAGAGCCCTTGTTTACGACTTGATAGAGTTGATTAATCATATTTACTCATCAAATTTGCCGGTTTTTTCAATGCTGATCGTCACGATAGCTGCGAAGAAAACCGCTAATAAAACACCCAAAATCCAAGTTACATAAAACATAATAATTCCTCTTTTGTACCATTAGTATAGTGAGTTTTTATTTTCTTCGATAAAGCTGCTATCCAAGCGACCAAACATTTTGTAGTAGGCCCAGATAGTGTAAGCCAGCAAAATTACCACGAAAATTAATGTCAGACCAAACATGATCATTAATGTCAAATGGCTTGAAGTCGAATCCCACATCAACAAGCTGGTGTTCGGATTTGTAATTGACGGCATGATGAACGGGAACATCGAAACCCCGAATGTGAAAATCACACCGGCCATCGTTAATGACGAAAACAGGAATGCAAATCCGGAACGGTTGGCTTTAGAAAATACGATATTCAACAAACCACCGGCGACAACCAAAATCGGCAACGCCCATAGGATAGGCATTTCTCTGAAATTATTGAACCATGCACCGGTTTCCAAAATCACTTCTTTACCCAACGGGGTAGAAGGGCCGTTCTTATCAATCACGCTGGTAACAACATAGCCGTCTTTGAACAGCAACCATACGCCCGCCAACACAAAGGTAATCACAGTGGCAAAAGCACCGACCTGAGTAATCACACGCGCACGGTCACGCAGTTCGGCAGTAGTTTTCATTTGCAACCAAGCCGCACCTTGTGTCGTCAACATTGACAAGCTGACCAAACCGCACAGGAGCGCAAACGGATTCAATAATTCAAAAAACGAACCTGTATATTTCACTTGCAGGATATCGTTGAATTCAAACGGTACGCCTTGCAGCAGGTTACCAAATGCCACGCCGAACACCAATGACGGTGCAAAGCCACTGACAAACAAGCCCCAATCCCAAGCGGTACGCCATTTCGGATTATCAATTTTAGCGCGATATTCCAATCCGACCGGACGGAAAAATAATGCGGCCAAAACCAAAATCATCGCGATATAGAAACCGGAGAAAGAGGTTGCATAAACAATCGGCCAAGCGGCAAACATCGCACCGCCGGCAGTCAACAACCATACTTGGTTGCCGTCCCAATGCGGAGCAATCGAGTTGATCATAATGCGTTTTTCAACCTCTTTTTTACCGGCAAACGGCAATAAGGTTAATACGCCCATATCAAAGCCATCAGTCACTGCGAAGCCGAGAAGCAGAACCCCAACAAGCAGCCACCAAATAAAGCGTAGAATTTCGTAGTCAATCATGATTAGGCTCCTACTTATTTCGCTGTTTGTTCAAAATGATAACGGCCGGTTTTTAATGAGCTTGGGCCCAAACGTCCGTATTTGAACATCAGATACATTTCTACAATCAGGAAAATCGTGTACAACGCACAGATTAAGCCGATTGAGAACCACAGATCGCCGGTTGTCAATGCGGAATTCGCCACGCCGACCGGTAACACCTCATAAATCGCCCATGGTTGACGACCGTATTCCGCCAAGAACCAGCCGCTCTCGATTGCAATCCACGGCAACGGCAAAGAATACAGCAACGCTTTGGAGAACCAAGGTTTAGAACCGATTGTTTTACGCGCAGTTTGAACAAACGCACCAATCAACAGGATTAACATTAAGCCGCCGGCCAACATCATCACCCTGAAAGACCAAAATGTCGGTCCGACTTTAGGAATAGTATCCGCCGCCGCTTGTTTGATTTGAGCTTCGGTTGCATCAACCACACTATCGGTATAAGGCTTTAACAATAACCCGAAACCGAGATCTTTTTGATACACTTTGAACAGCTCTTTATCGGCTTCGCTACCTTCGCCGCTGCGCAATTTTTGCAATAGATCATAAGCGATAACACCGTTGCGGACACGTTGTTCGTTGATCTCTTTCAACTCTTTCAAACCGGTAATTTCGGTTGTCAAAGAGCGAGTGGCAATAATCCCTGCCGCATAAGGAATTTGAATCGCAAAATCGTTTTTCATTTCGGCTTCATTAGGGATAATCACCATATTCCAGTCTGCAGGTGCAGGTGCGGTATGCCACTCGCCCTCCATCGCAGCCAGTTTGACCGGCTGTGCCTGACCGATTTCATAACCGGACTCGTCCCCCATCAACAATACCGCAATAATTGCGATAATACCGAAAGAAGACGCAACTGAGAAAGAGCGTTTGGCAAATCCCAAATCGCGACCTTTTAGCAAGTAGTATGAACTGATGGATAACACAAAAATCGCACCACAGACATAACCTGCGGACAGCGTATGCAAGAATTTACTTTGCGCAACCGGATTCAACCACAGATCCATAAAGCTGGTCATTTCCATACGCATGGTTTCAAAATTAAATTCCGAGCCTATCGGATTTTGCATCCAACCGTTCGCAACCAAAATCCACATTGCAGAGAAGTTAGAACCAATCGCCACTAAATAAGTGGACATCAAATGCTGCCCTTTAGACAATCTGTCCCAACCGAAGATGAACAAACCGACAAAGGTTGATTCCATAAAGAAAGCCACAAGTGCTTCAATTGCCAAAGGCGCACCGAAGATATCGCCTACGTAATGTGAATAATAAGACCAGTTGGTACCGAACTGGAATTCCATTGTAATTCCGGTTGTTACCCCTAAAGCAAAGTTGATACCAAATAATTTACCCCAAAATTTGGTCATATCTTTGTACACTTCTTTGCCCGTTACCACATACAAGGTTTCCATAATCACAAGGATAAAGGAAAGACCTAATGTAAGCGGTACAAACAAAAAGTGATACAATGCAGTTAGTGCAAACTGCAATCTCGAGAGTTCAACAATATCTAACATCTCAACTCCTTGTATATACTACAAGTTCCTCTGACATTGATTACGACTGTAATCACCCCTAACATCCGACAAACATCACTGATGCCAATAAACTTAACTTACTCAAAACACTTATCCAAAAAAACGTACAAAATTGACACACTAGATAACTTTTTAAATAAGCTAAATTTATGCCTGCCTATAATACTCTGTAATTCAAGCATTAAAAACAGAAAAATTAATATTTCCGTCACATTTTTGAACATATCTCAAAAAATAAGACTTTTAAAAACACCACTATTTTGATACAAATCAATTTACTGAAAATATTGCTATTTTTTATACACATAACCGAGTAATCCAGTCTGATATTCAGCGTTTTTTAAGAAATATTTACGCTGAATTTATAGACATTTTTTGCTTCTTTTGTTATTTTGTATTCGCTTAATTACATTTAAGAAAGATTATTATTTAAAGGAAAAGGAAATGTTAAAAAAGATAATCCGTTCTCTTGCTTTGGCTGGGTTTATCAGCTTCAGCCTAACCGCTGTTGCAACTGCCAGCACTTCAACTTCCCAAGCCAGTAAATCCAACCTAGAAAAAAGCAGTATTCCGCAACAATGCAACCAACTCTTCAGTGAAACCGAACAACTGATTAAAGAAGCGGAAAAACAACCCGGCACCCATACCCAATTTGCCAATATCAAAAATAAATTGTCACAAAGCAAAAAACAGATTTTAGCGTTAGAACGTGAAGTGCAAGTTAAAAGTTGTGATAAAGGCCTAGTTGCACTGAACAATATCAAAAAGCAACAAATCCAGCCTTAAATACGTTTTCTTTTTCCTTTTCCATATAAACTTATCTGCCATCACCTCAAGTTTGGACATCAAAACCCAAATGCAGATAAGTTTTCGAGGTTGCTATCCGCCCTCTGGGTGTCCGTTGCAAATAGCCCTGCTGAATCAAATACGGCTCCAACACATCTTCAATCGTTTCCCGCTCTTCGCCGATAGCCGCCGCCAAGCTGTCCAAACCGACCGGACCGCCGTCAAAACGCTCAACCACCGCACTTAGCAATTTACGATCCATATAATCAAAGCCTTTGCCGTCAATATCCAGCATTTTCAACGCCGCCTGCGCAATTTCAATGCTGATCAAACCGCTGTTTTTCACATCGGCATAATCCCGAACTCGCCGCAACAAACGGTTGGCAATGCGCGGCGTACCGCGTGAACGGCGGGCGATTTCCAATGCCGCGCCCTCTTCAATCCGCAAATTCAAACAGTTGGCGCTGCGTGCCACAATCGAAGTCAAATCTTCAATCGAATAAAACTCCAAGCGCTGCACAATGCCAAAGCGATCTCGCAGCGGCGATGTCAAAGAACCGGCACGCGTAGTTGCGCCGACAAGAGTAAACGGCGGTAAATCCAGTTTAATCGAACGCGCCGCCGGGCCTTCGCCAATCATAATATCCAACTGATAATCTTCCATTGCCGGATACAGCACTTCTTCAATCGCCGGCGACAGACGGTGGATTTCATCAATAAACAACACGTCATGCGCTTCCAGATTGGTCAGCATTGCCGCCAAATCGCCGGCTTTTTCTAACACCGGTCCGGAAGTGGTGCGGATATTCACGTCCATTTCATTGGCGATGATATTGGCCAGCGTGGTTTTACCTAAGCCCGGCGGTCCGAAAATCAACAGATGATCGAGCGCATCTTTGCGCAGTTTCGCCGCTCGAATAAAAATATCCATCTGCTCACGCACCGCTTCCTGCCCGACATAATCGCTTAATAACTTGGGGCGAATCGCACGATCAATGACATCTTCCTCCCCCATTTCAACGGCGGTGATAATACGATCAGCTTCGATCATAATGACGTTATCCTATTTCCAATAATATTTATAAAGCACTTTTCAGCGCCTCACGGATCAACTGCTCACTGTTCAAATCCGGCTTGGACACCCGTTTCACCATTTTTTCCGCATCTAACGCTTTATAGCCGAGCGCTACCAATGCCGCCACCGCATCGTCTTCATAATTCGGCACGGCCAAATCCAGTTCATGATGACTGCCTGCCGGTATGCTGACAAAGAACTCCGCCTTTTTCATCTGCCCGAATTTGCCTTTCAGTTCGACCAGCAAACGCTCGGCGGTTTTCTTACCCACACCCGGAATTTTAACCAATTTCGACAACTCCTCCCGTTCAACGGCAAAAATAAATTCGTCTACCGCCATCGCCGATAAAATCGCCAATGCCAATTTAGGCCCGACACCATTGGTTTTGATTAATTCGCGGAACAACGTGCGGTCTTGCTTACTGGCGAAACCAAACAGCAAATGCGCATCTTCACGCACCACCAAATGGGTAAACAACGTGGCACTTTGATTGATCTCCGGCAAGCCGTAAAAACTGGTCATCGGCAACAACAGCTCATAGCCGACCCCATGCACATCAAGCAAAATTTCCGGCGGCTGCTTCTCGATAATCGTGCCGTGTAAACGTCCAATCATGGATAATTTTCTCTTTTTGACAGGGAATAAAGGAATGTGCCTAGCATAAAATAAAACTGTATAAATAACCAGTTATTTTTCCGCTTTTAAGCGAAAACGTCCGCGGCTGTAGCGGGCTTTGAACATCACCGAGTTGCTGTTTTCCGCCTGAAGTGCGGTGCTGGCGCTACTGCCGATTTGCAGGGAATGTTGAATGCTGTGCGCGTGGGTGATGGCAATTGCCAACGCATCGGCGGCATCGGCTTGCGGTTGCGCCGACAGATTTAAAATCCGAGTTACCATATGCTGCACTTGAACTTTATCCGCCGCACCGCTACCGACCACGGTTTGCTTCACCAAACGCGCCGCATATTCAAACACCGGCAAATCAAAATTGGTCGCGCAGACTATAGCCACCCCGCGCGCCTGCCCTAATTTCAAGGCGGAATCGGGATTTTTCGCCATAAACACCTGTTCAATGGCAAACATTTGCGGTTGAAATTGGGTGATGATCTCACTGACACCGGCATAGATCCGCTTTAAACGGGTCGGCAAATCCTCAACCGCAGTGCGAATCGCCCCGCTACCAAGATATTCCAACTTGCGCCCGTTTTGACGGATCACACCGTAACCGGTTACGCGCGAACCGGGGTCGATGCCTAAAATGATTGCCATAGAAATTGCTATACCGCACTTTGCAAACGGGCGGATTCATTATCCGCCCAATTTTGCTTAATTAAATAAAACTACAACAACGCCGCCACTTCATCGCTGATATCACCGTTGTGATAAACGTTTTGCACGTCATCACAATCTTCCAGCATATCAATCAAACGTAACAATTTTGGTGCAGCTTCGGCATCTAAATCGACCGTAGTGGACGGAATCATTGAGACTTCGGCACTTTCGATTTTAAAACCGGCGGCTTCAATGCCGTCACGCACCGTGCCCAGCTCTTCCCAAGCGGTGTAAATCTCAAAACTGCCGTCATCTTGCGGCTGCACATCGTCGGCACCGGCTTCGATTGCCGCTTCCATTAACGCATCTTCATCGCCTTGCGCAATCAAAATCAAGCCTTTTTTGCTGAACAGATAACCGACCGAGCCTTCCGTGCCTAAGTTGCCACCGCACTTGGTGAAACTCGGCCGCACTTGCGAAATCGTGCGGTTGGCATTGTCGCTCAAACACTCGACCATCACCGCCGTGCCGCCCGGACCATAGCCTTCGTACACTCGGGTTTCCATATTGGTGTCATCACCGCCACCCACGCCGCGCTCAATCGCACGGTTGATGGTGTCACGGGTCATATTGCTGGCTAACGCTTTGTCCACCGCTGCGCGCAAACGCGGATTTGCGCCTGCATCGCCACCGCCGATTTTGGCGGCAGTCACCAATTCACGAATCAATTTGGTAAAAATTTTACCGCGCTGCGCATCTTGCGCCGCTTTGCGGTGTTTAATATTTGCCCACTTACTATGGCCTGCCATTTTAATTTCCTCTTTCTAACTTATTATTTTTTAATAAAAATTCTTTAATCGCCAAGGCATTGTTCCACGATTTGGTCATTTCAACCGCCTGCTCTGCCGCCACCCACCGATATGCCGAATGTTCGCTCAACCGCACTTCGCACTCTTGCGCCAACGGCAACAAAAACCAGTGTTCATGGCAATGGGTAACATCGCGCGCATAGCGATGACGAAACTGCGGAAAAATTTCAAAATCAACCGCAATTTGACAATCGACCAAACCGACCGCACTTAGCCCTGTTTCTTCCGCCACTTCGCGCGCTGCGGCTTGAAGTGCGGTTTCACCTTGTTCCAAACTGCCGGAAACCGACTGCCAAAATGCCGCATCATCATTGCGCTGCAACATCAGCACACGCTGGGTCTCGGCAGCGTAAATCACCACCAACACCGATTCCGGGCGTTTAAATTGCTGCATTGATTCTTTTACTATTCTTTGGCTTTAGTTATCGTCAGTGCCAATTCATTCAACGCTTGCTCGTTGGCAAAACTCGGCGCGTCGGTCAATAAACAGGCAGCAGCTGTCGTTTTCGGGAAAGCGATCACATCACGAATATTGTCCGTACCGGTCAACAACATGGTGAGGCGATCCAAACCGAATGCCAAGCCGGCGTGCGGCGGCGTACCGAATTTTAATGCGTCGAGCAAGAAGCCGAATTTCTCTTGTTGTTCTTGTTCGTTAATGCCCAAAATGCCGAACACGGTTTGCTGCATTTTTTGATCGAAAATCCGCACCGAGCCGCCGCCCACTTCGTAACCGTTAATCACCATATCGTAAGCATTGGCAACCGCACTAGTCGGATCGGCTGCCAGTTGTTCCGGCGTGAAATCTTTCGGGGAGGTGAACGGGTGGTGCATTGCCGCCAAGTGCCCTTCTTCGTCACGTTCAAACATCGGGAAGTCGATCACCCACAGCGGTTTCCATTGATCCGCTTGGGTCAAGGCTAAATCTTTGCCGACTTTCAAACGCAGCGCACCCATCGAGTCAGTCACGATATTGTATTTATCCGAACCGAAGAAAATAATATCACCGTCTTGCGCCTGTGTGCGTGTCAATACCGCACTTAGCACCTCTGCCGATAAGAATTTGGCAATCGGGCTTTGCACGCCGTCCACACCAGCGGACAGATCGTTGACTTTCAGCCAAGCCAAGCCTTTAGCGCCGTAAATGCCGACAAACTGGGTGTATTCATCAATTTGTTTACGCGTCAACGTTGCGCCGTTCGGCACGCGAAGTGCGGTCACACGCCCTTTCGCATCATTTGCCGGACCGCTGAACACCTTAAATTCAACCTCTTTCAGCAAATCGGCAACATCAACCAGTTCTAACGGGTTACGCAAATCCGGTTTGTCCGAACCAAAACGGCGCATCGCCTCGGCATAAGTCATAATTGGGAACTGCCCCAAATCCACGCCAATAGTCTGCTGCCATAAACCGTGTACCAACGCCTCCATCACCGACCGCACTTCTTCGGCGGTCATAAACGAGGTTTCCACATCGATTTGGGTGAATTCAGGCTGGCGGTCGGCACGCAAATCTTCATCGCGGAAACATTTTACGATTTGGTAATAACGATCGAATCCTGACATCATCAGCAGTTGTTTGAACAGTTGCGGCGACTGCGGCAGCGCATAAAATTTGCCTTTATGCACTCGGCTCGGCACTAAATAGTCGCGCGCCCCTTCCGGCGTGGCTTTGGTCAGCATCGGGGTTTCGATATCCAAGAAACCATGTTCGTCCATAAAACGGCGCACAAAGCTGGTGATTTTGGCACGGGTTTTGATCCGTTGTGCCATCTCAGGGCGGCGCAAATCCAAATAGCGGTATTTCAACCGCTGTTCTTCGGTGTTATTTTGGTTGAAATCCAACGGCAATACGGCGGCGTTATTGTAAATTTTCAGCGATTTCGCCAGCACTTCCACTTCGCCGGTCGCCATCTCAGGATTGATGTTTTTCTCGCTACGGGCAATCACTTGCCCTTGAATTTGCACACAAAATTCATTGCGCAACGCACCGGCGGCCTCAAATGCCGCTTGCTGTGCCGGATCAAAAAACACTTGCACAATGCCCTCACGATCACGCAAATCGACAAAAATCATCGCCCCGAAATCACGACGGCGGTGAATCCAACCGCTCAATGTTACTTCTTGTCCGATATGGCTACGATTTAGCGAGCCGCAATAGTGTGTACGCATCATAATCTGTTCCTTGCTGATTTATTCTGGTTATTTGTCTGTATGATAATAGTGAATTGGCGAATTATAGCGGAATTTTAACAGGGAATGAACTTGTTTATCGAGCGGAGGGTAAAACCGGTTTGAATCAAGCAAAGTGCGGTTTTTTATGCTGTCGGCAAAAGGGCGGAACACGCTCCGCCCTTAACGATTACCAATAAACCCGCAAGCCGATAACAGCCACTTTATCTTTGCTTTCAAGGGTTTTTATCTCGCTGCCGTTATAGGTTCTGGCGCGCACATATTGCCCTTCGAGGAAGGTTTTTACCCGAAACGGCTGATCTGCGCTCGAATGCAGCAGGACATATTCCGTACCGAGCATATATTTATCGCGTTTGACTTTGGAATGCGCCAAGGTATCGCTTTCCCTTTTGGTCGTGTGATAACCGTATTGGGTGTAAATATTCCAATCTTTATTCAAACGGTGGAACACCACGGCACGCACTTCGTGATCGGTAGTGCGGCGGATATCGCCGGCATTGTTTGCTTGCTGATTGGCGATAATGCGTTGATCCAAATCCAAAGCGAAGGTGGTATTGGAAACGGTATAGGCAGAACCGAAAGAATACACGCCGCGACTATAGTTTGAGCCGTTGGCGTTTTCATAGCGTTCGCGATCCGCGCCGGCCGCCAGTGTCACTTTATGACCGTTCGCCAATTCCCATTTGTAAATCGCCGCGCCGCCGTAGCTGTCGATGCGACGGTTTGCCCGTTGGGTCATATTAGCATTACGATCGGAATCAAAACCGTAAAACGCCGCCAACGTCAGCCCCGGCACGCCTTTATACACATACTGCAACGAGTTGCGTTGGGTGGTGTTGTAATAACCGTCTGAAATACTTAAGGTATTCGGCAAATCAGTCTGTTTGACATAATCGGTGTAGGCGAGTTGGTTCCCATAGGTCAATTCACCGTATTTTTTATGCCCGAAGCCGGCAAACGCATAATGGGTATAGAGATGATCGAAATCATGCTGCGAATCGGAACGCCCGTAACTGTCCGCCCCACGCGCCCGGAACTGCATTCGACCAATGGCATAAAAATCGCCGCCCAATTGTTGGGTGAGTTTGAAACCGGCGCGCGAACCGTTATTTTGCACCGGTCTATTGGTATGTTCTTTGCTTTCGCCATTCGCAGTTTCCGTTTTATTTGAGGTGCTGGTCCATTTCAAACGCAGCGAGCCGTCCAATTCGATTTTAGTGCCGTCATTGTCAAAAGCAGTATAAGCCTGCGCAGAGCCGGCAGCTAACGCCAGCAAAGTTGCGCTTAAAGTCAGTTTCTTCATAAATTTTAATCTCTTGATAAACTTAGGTTAAGTTGGAGCGCCCAAGTATAGTTATTTGAAAAACCGTTTTCAAATGACATTAAATTATTATTTATGCTTTTACGGACTGTTATGCTTTGCGTTAACGTATAAGTGCGGTCAAAAACCGCACTTCGCGCGCCGAAACTATTGCTGCGGTATGTGTTGCGGCATATGTTGCGGTATGACCGGCGGCAAGCCTTCCAAATCGGACGGCGATAAATCGGGAATGGATAAATCGTATTCGTCGCTCGGTAAAAACAGTTCGCCGTCCTCTTCACCAAATGCCGCCGCTTCGCCGTCGCTTTCGTCATACAGCGAATCATAATACTCATCATCACTGTCGCTATAGAACGCTTGCGCAAACACAAAAAGTGCGGTCAGGACGGCTTGATCGAGCGTTTCCTGCGCCACGACTTCGCCGTTATATGTTAACTGCCCATTTTCCAGCCATGCTTTTGCGCTGAAAGCGTCCGGCGTTTCAATAAATAAACCGCTTTCGGCTAACTGTTGCAACAGATCTCGATAGCTTTCGTCCGCCTCTTGCGCGGCTTGTTCCGGTGGCAGTCCATTTTGTTCCATTTCATTTCTAATGCTGGCAATCTGGGTCAACAATTGCTGCAACATTTTTTTGTCGATCTCCGCATTAAAGTCAAATTTAGACAAATATTGCAATAGCGCCGAAGTTGTTATTTCATCCGTGTCATCTGTCTTGGGAAAATGTATTCCCAAATCCAGATTTAACCGACTGATGCCGCCACTGTTACGCCACGCCAGCGGTGAAAACTGCAATTCCGGCGTTTTCTCTAACAGCGTAGACACCGCACTTTGCGCTTTTTCGTATTGCGCAGGCGCCATTTGTCCGTCAACCGGAGGCGCGTTGAACGCATCGGTCAAGTCATTGAGCGCCTGCCCGTCCACATGTTTCAGCGCAACATCAAAGTATAATTTGCCTAAATCATGCTTATTCAGCAGCAGAATTTTATCCAAATTGAATTGAAACAGCACATCAAAGAAACCGTCGCTGAGCTTGCTCTCACCGGTAAGCACCAACTCGTGCAGCTTAATATCAATCGGCTCGGCGTAACTGTCGCTTTGCTCGGTCAGTTGAATGTCCAATGCCATTGCTTTGATCGCTAAAGTTTGAGTGCCCACGGCCAGATCTTGCCACGGGGTCGGTTGCAACGCGCTATCCAGCGTTATCCCGTCAACCCGCAACGTTCTGTTTTCAAATGAATTTTCATTATCCGCCTTTTCCGTGAAGGAAAGGCGATCCCAGTTCAGCTTAACATCGCCAATCCCTTGCAGGTTGGTGTCGGAATCAATCACCACCTCGCTCATATTGAACATGATATTATCTTTAAGGTATTCCAGTGCCGCAATGCGGATTTGCGACACAATCCGATCGTGGTAACCAATGCTAAAATCGGCGGTCAGCGGGTTTTGTCCTTTGCTTAACTCAAACCATGGCTTAACCCACGCATTCTCACCCAATTTGGCACTGCCGGTCGCCAGTACCGGCGTTAAATTGAATTTGGCTAAATTCGCTAACGGCAAAGGCCCGTGCTGAATCGTGCTGTCCAACAACATTTCCTTCTGCCCGTCTTTATCGCTCAACACCAATTTATCCTGAATCTCAGCACTGAAAAATCCGCGTTGGTAGCTGATATTTTGGTATCGGATCGTCACTTCACCGCTCGGCGGCAGATAAAATCCGATTGTTTTATTGATCTCCTCGATTTGAGTGGCGTATTGCGCTTGCAACATTTTTCCGCTATACCAAGTTCCACCTAACCAAGCCGCCGCTAACGCCCCGATCACACTCGCTGCCAAAACCGATTTTTTCATACTATTTTCCCAATTATCAACCAAATACAAATGATTCTTAAACGACGACACAATAACATGGTTTTTTACTCAGATATACAAAAATTGCCGCGCAAAAGCATTTGTCGCCCTGCTGCCTTTTGCGTACAATAACCGCACTTTTACTGATTCCGCCTATAAAATGAACAAAGATACGTTATTTTCCACGCCAATCGAAAAAATCGGCGATTTTACCTTTGACGAAGCCGTTGCCGAGGTGTTTCCCGATATGATCCAGCGTTCGGTGCCGGGCTACGCCAACATCATCACCGCAATCGGCATGCTAGCGCAGCGGTTTGTGCAGCCGAATACACGGGTGTACGATTTGGGCTGTTCGCGCGGGGCGGCGACGTTGTCGGCACGGCGCAATATCAAACAGCCGAATGTCAACATCATTGCGGTGGACAACTCGCCGGCGATGGTCGAGCGCTGCCGCCGCCATATCGACGCCTATCACGGCGAAAGTGCGGTTGAGATTATGTGCGCCGATATTCGCGATATCGAGATTGAAAACGCCTCGATGGTGATTCTGAATTTCACCTTGCAATTTCTGCCGCCGGCTGACCGCACTTTGTTGCTGCAAAAGATTTATCACGGGCTGAATCACGGTGGCGTGCTGGTGCTGTCGGAAAAATTCCGTTTTGACGATCCGATTATCAATGAACTGCAAATCGATCTGCACCACGAATTTAAACGCGCCAACGGCTACAGCGAACTGGAAGTCAGCCAAAAACGCACCGCACTTGAGAATGTGATGCGCACCGATTCGATTCCGCAACATAAAGTGCGGTTGCAGCAAGTGGGCTTCAAACGGGTGGAAATGTGGTTCCAGTGTTTTAATTTCGGTTCTATGATCGCCATTAAGTAATAAAATAAGAGCAATAAAAAATAGAGAAATACCATGATTGATTTTCGTCCGTTTTATCAACAAATCGCCCAATCCAATTTGTCGGATTGGCTGCAAACCCTGCCGCTGCAACTCAGCCAGTGGCAAAAAAATGCGCACGGCGAATACGCAAAATGGGCGAAAGTGATTGATTTTCTGCCTGCATTGCAAGCGCAGCGGCTGAATTTGCAAAGTGCGGTCGAAGCCGTGCCGAGCCAAGCGCTTACCGACGGCGAACGGCAACGGATCATCTACCATTTAAAACAACTCATGCCGTGGCGCAAAGGGCCGTATCACCTGCACGGCATTCACATCGACTGCGAATGGCGCTCCGATTTTAAATGGGATCGGGTGCTACCGCACTTGGCACCGCTGCAAGATCGTACGATTTTAGATGTCGGCTGCGGCAGCGGTTATCATATGTGGCGCATGGTCGGCGAGGGCGCGAACATTGTGGTCGGGATTGATCCGACCGAGCTGTTTTTATGCCAGTTCGAAGCGGTGCGCAAGCTGCTCAACAATGACCGCCGTGCGCATTTAATCCCGTTGGGCATCGAGCAAATGCAGCCGCTGGCGGCGTTTGATACCGTGTTTTCGATGGGCGTACTCTATCACCGCAAATCACCGCTCGATCACCTCAGCCAACTGAAAGATCAGTTAGTGAAAGGCGGTGAGCTGGTGTTGGAAACGCTGGTAATTGACGGCGATGTCAATACGGTGTTGGTGCCGCAAGATCGCTACGCCAAAATGAAAAACGTCTATTTTATTCCGTCGGTGGCGGCGTTAATCAACTGGTTGGAAAAGTGCGGTTTCCGCAATGTACGTTGTGTTGATGTCGAAATCACTTCGTTGGAAGAACAACGCAAAACCGAATGGCTGGAAAACGAATCGCTCATCGACTTCCTCGATCCAAACGACCACGGCAAAACCCTCGAGGGCTATCCTGCGCCGAAAAGAGCGGTTATCTTGGCAAATAAATAAGCTAATGTTGCTGATAAAAAATACCCACTATTCGGCATTAACATTTCCTTTGACAGGCGTAAGATATTGGTCAATTTTTGTTAGATAAGAGTACGCTATAATGTCTAATCCGTTTCATGCCCGTTGGACGGCGGTCGGCAACACGCTTTGCCTCGGGCACTGGGAAATCAGTTATCAAGGGCTGCCGCTAGTCTTGCCCGAACAAAAACGCGAACACGATATGGGCACGAACGGTATCTATAGTTTTATGGATCCGGAAGAGGAGCTGTTTCGCGAAGGGCTGTATGAAGACGAGTGGATTATTGAAAATGCCGACTGGCTGGCGGATGTGTTTGTCACTTCCAACGTGCCGCTGGACGAAGAACATTTCCACTATTTCTATCAAGCCGTCAATCAAGAAGATTGGCGTTGCGGCAGCTGCGGCGGTTGTATGTAGCCTTACACTATAAGGAAAAACCATGAGTTATTGTGATTACGTCAACAACTTAACCGCCGATCAAGACGAGCTGAACAAACGCTATCACGACCACCATTACGGCTACCCGATTATCGATGACAACGAGTTGTTCGAACGCTTGGTGTTGGAAATCAATCAAGCTGGATTGAGCTGGACGCTAATGTTGAAAAAGCAGCAAAATTTCCGCCAAGCCTACAATCAATTCAATATCGCCACCGTGGCGGCTTACGGCGAAAGCGACAAAGTGCGGTTGTTAAACGATGCTGGCATTGTACGCAATAAGTTGAAAGTTAACGCCGCCATTTATAACGCCAATCAAATTCTGCAATTGCAGCAACAGTACGGCTCGTTTAAAAACTGGCTCGACCACCATCACCCCCGTGCCCTCGCCGATTGGGTCAAACTGTTCAAAAAGCAGTTTAAATTTGTCGGCGGTGAAATCGTCAATGAATTTCTGATGAGCACCGGCTACCTGTCGGGTGCGCACCAACCGGACTGTCCGATTTATGCCAAGGTGTTGGCAAGTGAACCTGCTTGGGCAAAATCAAAATAAGACTTGAAGATTTATCTAAATCTGTTATCTTTTGTGTGAATTAATCACACAAAAGGATCAGATTATGGCTCGCACAACCAGCGTTACTCTTGGGGAACCACTCAACGATTTTATCACGCGCATGGTCGAATCCGGTCGCTACGGCTCAACCAGTGAAGTAATGCGCACCGCACTTCGCCTGTTAGAAGAGCAAGAATCAACAAATGAAGCGATTCGTAATGCGCTGATTGCCGGTGAATTAAGTGGCGAATGCGATCTGACCATATCGGAAATTATGGCAGAAAAGAGAGCAATGCGCTGTGTATAAATTATCTGCTCTCGCCCATCGTGATTTTCTTAATATTTTGGATTACACCGAAAATCATTTTGGAGCAGCCCAAGCTGATTCCTATGCCGCATCGCTCGAAAATACGCTAAACACCCTTGCAGACTCGCCTCTTATCGGTAAGAAATATACTGACTTAATGGGAAATCCTATAATGCGTTTTCCCCACCAACAACATATGATTTTCTATCGTGTGCGTCAAAATGATATTTTTGTGGTAAGAATTTTGCATCAACAAATGGAAACCAAACTACATATTACTTATAACTAAATCCAAAGGACTACACCATGTCACTCCAATCCATGCAACTGCTGCAACAAATTCACCCCAATCTTTCTTTGCAACAACTCAATGAAATTCCGGTTATCGTATTGGATCACCCGATTGGCAAAGCGACGGTAGCCTTGCAAGGCGCACATTTGCTCAGTTGGCAACCGCACTTTGCCGCACAGGATATTTTTTGGTTGAGCGAAATCGAACCGTTTAAATCGGGCAGTGCGATTCGCGGCGGCGTGCCGGTTTGTTATCCGTGGTTTAAAGATTACGGCACACCGGCACACGGCTATGCACGCATTACCTTGTGGCAACTCAGTCAATGGCAAATCAGCGATAACAAAGCCGAACTCACCTTCACGCTGTATGACGACAATCATCTCGTTGAAGCCGAGCTGAAAATGGTGTTTAGCGGCGAATGCGCCTTAACTTTCACGCACTATGGCGAACAAGAAGCGCAGCTGGCACTGCACAGCTATTTTAAAATCGGCGATATTGCGCAAACCACGTTGCACGGTTTGCCAACAACCGCACTTAACACATTGAATAATCAGCAAGAAAACATACCTTCGCCGCGCCAATTCACGCAGGAAACCGATTGCATCTATTCAGTGGAAAATCCGCTTAGCCGAATTGAAGACGCAGCGCAACAGCGCACGATTGAGATCGAACATCATAACGCCTCGGACATTGTGGTGTGGAATCCGTGGCACAAAAAAACCTCCAGCATGTCAGAAAACGGTTATAAATCTATGCTTTGCGTGGAAACATCACGGATTAGCCAGGGTTTAAAACAAGGTGAAAGCGTGCAAGCGGTTATTCGTTTAGTACGATAAATTCGATAAATGGGTTCAAGGGCGACTCCATCGCCCTTTCCGTCAAAACTTCGTGACTTCCTTCACAAAACTTCATTTGTCATGATGTAGATCATAGCCTGCGCATTCCACTTAAGAGGTAGTAATGTTAAAATTTTAGCGTTATCTATTTTATAAAACAGAGGAAATTTACTATGACATTTCGTATTGAAAAAGACACTATGGGTGAAGTTCAAGTTCCGGCGGACAAATATTGGGCGGCGCAAACCGAGCGTTCACGCAATAATTTTAAAATCGGTCCTGCCGCTTCCATGCCGCATGAAATCATCGAAGCTTTCGGTTATCTGAAAAAAGCCGCTGCATTCGCCAACACCGATTTAGGCGTATTACCGGTAGAAAAACGCGACTTGATCGGACAAGCCTGTGATGAAATTTTAGCCGGACAACTGGACGAGCAATTCCCGTTAGTCATTTGGCAAACCGGTTCCGGCACACAGTCCAATATGAACGTGAACGAAGTGGTGTCTAACCGTGCGCATGTGTTAAACGGCGGCAAATTGGGTGAAAAAAGTATCATTCACCCGAATGACGATGTGAACAAATCGCAATCCTCCAACGACACTTATCCGACCGCCATGCACATCGCCGCTTACAAAAAAGTGGTGGAAACCACCATTCCTTGCGTCGAACGCCTGCAAAAAACCTTCGCTGAAAAAGCGGCGGCGTTTAAAGATGTGGTGAAAATCGGGCGTACGCATTTAATGGACGCAACGCCGCTGACCTTGGGACAAGAGTTTTCCGCTTACGCGGCACAACTGGAGTTCGGTCTGAAAGCGCTGAAAAACACGCTACCGCACTTGGCGGAATTGGCGCTGGGCGGCACCGCGGTCGGCACCGGCTTAAATACGCCGCAAGGTTATGACGTGAAAGTGGCGGAATATATCGCCAAATTCACCGGCTTGCCGTTTGTAACCGCACAAAACAAATTCGAAGCGTTGGCAACCCATGATGCGATTGTGGAAACCCACGGTGCGTTAAAACAATTGGCGGTTTCCTTGTACAAAATCGCCAACGATATTCGGTTATTGGCTTCCGGTCCGCGTTCCGGTATCGGCGAAATTTTGATTCCTGAAAACGAGCCGGGCTCTTCCATTATGCCGGGCAAAGTCAACCCGACCCAATGCGAAGCCTTGACCATGGTGTGCGCGCAAGTGTTGGGTAACGACACCACCATCTCTTTCGCCGGTACGCAAGGGCATTTCCAATTGAACGTGTTCAAACCGGTGATGGCGGCAAACTTCCTGCAATCGGCGCAACTGTTGGCGGACGCCTGTGTATCTTTCGACGAGCATTGTGCGGTCGGTATCGAGCCTAACCACCCTCGCATTCAAATGCAATTGCAAAATTCATTGATGTTGGTGACCGCACTTAACACGCATATCGGGTATGAAAATGCGGCGAAAATCGCCAAAACCGCGCACAAAAACGGCACAACCTTGAAAGAAGAAGCCATCAATCTCGGTTTGGTGACTGCGGAACAATTTGACGAGTGGGTGCGTCCGGAAGATATGGTCGGCAGCTTAAAATAAGCGGACACAGCCGCAACAGAAACGGGATCTTTTGATCCCGTTTTTTATCTTTCGGTCGCCGTCAACTATCGACAGATAAACCGTGGCTGATTTTACGGCTCAATAGCAGTTCTCTTTATTTATGTTATAATCTGAAAATTATATCGTTTTAGTATACTCTACCGGTTGTTAATGATGAAATTGTTGAAAACGTTCGTGACGTTGTTTGTTTTGCTGTTTGGCAATGCCGTATCCGCCAATTGGTTGCCGATTGGAACGGTTGATTATACTTGGGGGCCGTTTCATATCTATACCATCACCTTATATAGCGAAAACGGAGAGTATCAGCCGAATCAACGCCCGCTGATGTTGACGCTGAATTATGCCAAACCGGTTGAAGGCAAAAATTTTGCCATTACCTTAAAAAAAGAGTTAAGTAATATCGCACCACAAATTCCGGCGGAAACACAAGCGTTGTGGGCGGAAAAGCTGGAGCAGACATTACCTGACTTTCAACCGAAAGATTTATTAAATTATATTGCATTGGACGATACCGGCTATTTTGTGCTGAACGACACCGTACTCGAACCGCAATTCGGCAAAGAATTTAATCAGGCGTTTTTAGATATTTGGCTCTCGCCGCAAAGCAGTTTCAAACGGTTACAAAGTCAATTACTCGGCGAACATAACACTGAAGAACCAAGCAATTATCCGACACCGCCGCGCCAACTGGAAGCGACGCCGGTAGAAGATGAAAGCAGGGATCCGCAGCCATTGCCGTCCACGCCGGAAATTCTTCAGTCTGCGCCAAAAAGTGCGGAAGCAAGCTAATTTTACTCGGTTGTCTATGGAGTACCCGTCATGACGTTATCCAACTCTTTTTTTACCTTGGTTGCCAAATTAACCCCGCTGTTTTTGCTCAGCGGACAAGTGTATGCCAATCAGCCGCTGAACAGCGAAAGCTCGGCACCGACCGCCCCTGCAGCTACGACGGCGTTAACTGAATCGGCGGCAGCCCAGCTTTCAAGCACAGATGCGGCTACCGCCGAAGATGAGTATGCCACTCAGGCCAATGTAGAACTGATTGTCTTCCAACGCTTATTTGATCAAGACAGCCTGAATCAAAAATTTCCTGAACTCAATTCAGTGATTCCGCTGGCTGACGCCGTCTTGCCGTCAGCGGATCAACTGCAAGCCCGTGCGTTAGCGGCAAATGAAATGCAGTTAAACGACATTTTCACCAAATTTCAGCAACACGAAGCCTATATTCCGTTCTATCACCAAGCCTGGACACAGGCACTGGGCGCGCAAAGTGCGGCTTTTCCAATCCGAATCCAATCGGATCCTGCCGCCATTCCGGCAATTGACGGGCGCTTGTTGATCTGGCAAGACGAGAAAATCGAACTCAATTTCAATTTGGCGTTCAGCTATAATACACGAGCGGACGCACAAGAACAGCAACAGGCATTCGGCAGTTTGGCACAGGAAACCGCCACCGTACCGGATATTGATGCGATCAATACTGAGGATAACACCGAAGAAAAAAATAACCGTACGCAACGCCATACGATCCAATACCAGAGCCAAAGCAGTTATAGCGATAACCAAATGATGTATTTTGACCACCCGCTCTTCGGTATTTTGGTGCTGATCAGCAGTGCCGACGGCAAACCGCTCAAAGGTGTCAATAGCGAAAATAACGGCGAAAACAGCGGAATGCAATAATTCGGATTTTATTGTGCGATAAGCGGCATCACGATAAATTCCGCCTGCGGAAAATGCGTTGCCAGATAACGCTGCAAATAGGCTTGGGTTTCGTTTTCGATAATCGGATCGATTTGCGGATATTGGTTATAAATCAGGGCTTGTAACGCAATACCGCGCCTTTGGCAAACTTCAAGGCTCAACAAGGTGTGGTTGATACTGCCGAGCTTGCCCGACGTGACCAACACCAGCGGATACCCCTGTTGTTGCAGATAATCTAAGCTGGTGATTTCGTCTGTTAACGGCACTGCCAAGCCGCCGGCGCCTTCAATCAGCACCACCTGATATGCCTGCGCCAATTTTTGCGTATCGGCAGTAATCCAATCCAAATTAATCGTGCGCCGCTCCCTTGCCGCCGCCAAGTGCGGTGAGCAGGGATAATCGAATACATAGCGGCAGGTCAACCCGTCCAAATCCGCTTGTTGCAACGCAAGATTTTGCAGTTTTCGGTGCTGTTGGATATCGGCGGCAATACCGCTGCAACCGGTCTGCACCAGCTTTTGCGTGATCACCGAAGCGCCTTGCGCCGCCAAGCGATTGGCATAAAATGCGGTAGCAATGGTCTTGCCGACATCGGTATCGATTCCTGAGATAAAAATAATCTGTTTGCGTTGCATAAATTCTATTTCCGTTTTGCCAAAATCAGCAGCGGCGCATAAGTCAACCGCACTTTGCTGTGATTTTCGTCATCACACACGCCAAACCGTTGCTGATAGCGCTGATAAAAATCCGCTAACTTGCCTTTTGTCCAAGCCTGTTGATTGGTGGCGGTAACACCGGTGGCTTTTAAATGGCGCAAAACCGCACTTGGCTGGGTAAAATGGCAAACAATCCGTTCGCAGTCCAGCGCCAATAATTCAAAGTGCGGTTGCAGCCACGCCAACCACCGCGCTTTGTCGGGATAGTTCAAGCCGATTTGGGTTAATTGTTTGATTTCAATTAAATTATCCGGCAAAAACGTGCTGAACAATAACAGCCCTTGCGGTTTTAGCGCCTGCTCCGCCAAACGGATAAACCGCTGCGGCTGCGAGAACCATTGCACGGTAGACGCCGATGCCAACAAATCCACCGGTTGATCAAGGGTTAAATATTCGGCATCACCCGCCAACAATTGCACCGTTTCCGTCGTCAACCACGCCTGTGCTTGTTGCAAAGCAAGCGGATTGAGATCATTCAGTTGCCACGACCGCACTTTGTGCGATTGCGCCGATAATTGTTGTGCCAACAGGCGGGTCAACCCGCCGCTGCCGCAACCGATCTCCAAAACCCGCTCAAATTGCAAGCGCCCGTTTTGCGCCAACATTTGGCATAAACGCCGATTGATCTGCGCCTGCGCCCGTGCCTGTTGATCATAACTGGGCAAGGCTTTGGCAAAACAGCGTTGAATCCGTAATTTCTCGCGGCTCAACGGCATATGGCGATCCAGTTATCGAAGTGCGCAAAGCAAAAGTGCGGTGCGTCAATTTGTTCGATACGGCAGCCTTGCCGCTGCCAATACGCCAGTTGATTGGCGCTGGGGAAAATCCGATCTTGGCTGCCGACTATCGCTTTTTGCCAGCGGATATGCGGCGCTTTCGCCGTTGCCAACGCCTGATAAACCGCACTTAATTCCGCTTTGATTTCGTCGTTCGCGCGCAGTGTGCCGGCTTGATATTGCCGTAGCACCTCGCGGCTGCCGCACATGCGGCGATCGAATTTGGCACGGGTGCTGTCATCAAAATTGTGCAACGTGCCGCTAAATACCGCACTGGGAATGCCGAATTGGTCGTCGATTAAACCGGGCGTGCCGTTAATCGCCACGCTGCTTTGCAGGGAAATGTTTGCCGGCAAACACTGCTCCGCCGCCCACACCCCCATCGACCATGCGACCAAATGCAACTGTTGATAACGGCTGAGATCGAACTCAAACTGCAACGTGCGGTAATCCCAGCACAGCAGCAGATCGTAATCGTCGGGAATATCCCAGCGGCGCACCAAGTCAGGCGACGTTCCCCAACCGGCAAAATAGAGGATTAAACGGCAGTTGCCCGCACCGGCAATCAATTCGGTCTTCATTTTTTCTCCGCCGTTAACATTGTCAAAAGTTGATCCAATTCCGCTTGGCTGATGTCCGCCGTCAGCGAAAAACGGATGCGCGATGTGCCGTTCGGCACGGTCGGCGGACGGATCGGCAGACAGTAAAAACCGCACTTTTGCAGGCGTTCGGCACTGGCAACGGCGGCGGCATTATCGCCTAAAATGTAGGGCACGATATGGGTGCTGCTCGGCATCGGCGCTTGGGTGAAATCTTGCACCGCCGTGCGCAATTGCGCGCTTAACGCCGCCAACCGCGCCCGTTGCGGCTGATATTGCGCCAAGCGCCGCATCACAAAACCGCTCCACTGCACGATTAGCGGCGAAAGTGCGGTGGAAAAAATCAATGGTCGCATTTTGTTGATTAAATAGTCTTTAATCACCTGATCACACAGCAAATACGCCCCCATCGACGCCAGCGCCTTGCCGAACGTGCCGACCAAAAAATCGATCTGCCCGATACAACCGCACTTTTCCGCCAGCCCCAACCCGTTTTGTCCGAACACGCCAACCGCATGCGCTTCGTCAACGTACAATAAAATATTGCGATATTGCCGTTTGAATTGCAGCAAGTGCGGCAAATCCGCGGTGTCGCCGTCCATACTGAACACGCTTTCGGTGACAATAATAATCCGTTGGTAACGAGCGGCATATTTTTCCAGCAATTGCTGCAAATGGGCGTAATCATTATGGCGGTAACGTTGATAATCGGCGCCGGACAGGCGAATGCCGTCGATCAAACTGGCGTGCACCAGTTTATCTGCCACAATCAAAGTCTGCTTATCCGCCAGCGCCGGTAAAATACCGATATTGGCGTGATAACCGCTGTTGAACAGCAAGCAGGCTTCACGCTGAAATTGGTTTGCCATTAAAGTTTCCAACTCGGCATAAACCGGAAAATTGCCGGTCAGCAAGCGTGACGAGGAGGAGGTCAACGCCACTTCGCCGACATCGGTTTGCGCAAAAAATTGTTGCTTTAAGCTGTTGTCCGAAGCCAATCCCAAATAATCGTTCGAGGAAAAATTGAGCATTTTGCGCCCGTCACGCCAAATATATTTCCCCTCATGGCAAATATCAGGCAAAGTGCGGTATTGTCCTTGCGCTTTCAGTTGTTGCACCTGTTCGGCGTAAAAATTTAACATGCTTGCGGATACTCTTGTTGCAGCGCACGCAACAATCCGGCAGTTAAGCGGGACAGTTGCGGCGGCGTGATAATAAACGGCGGCATCAGATAGACCAATTTGCCAAACGGCCGCACCCACACGCCCTGTTCAACCAAACGCGCTTGCAGGCTCGCCATGTTGACCGCACTTTTCATTTCCAGCACGCCGATTGCACCCAACACCCGCACTTCCGCGACGCAATCCCAAGCGGCGGCAACGGCAAGCTCTTGCCGCAATTGCCGTTCAATACGGGCGACATTGCCCTGCCAATCGCTTTCCAACAACAATTGGATCGACTCCGCCGCAACGGCGCACGCCAACGGATTCGCCATAAAGGTCGGGCCGTGCATAAAACAACCGGCTACGCCGCTGCTGACGGTATCGGCAACCTGTGCGGTAGTCACGGTGGCGGACAGGGTCATGTAGCCGCCGGTCAGCGCCTTGCCGAGGCAGATAATATCCGGCGTGGCATTGCCGTACTGCTCGGCGTGCTGCAAGGCGAATAATTTACCGGTTCGTCCAAATCCGGTGGCGATTTCGTCAAAAATCAGCAGTACGCCGTGCTGTTCGCACAATTTTTTCGCTTCGATCAGATAACGCGGCGAATAAAAATACATGCCGCCTGCGCCCTGCACTATCGGCTCTAAAATCAACGCCGCAATCTCGTCGGTGTGGCTTGCCAGCAGCTCGGCAAGCGGTTGGATATCCGCCGGATCCCACGCCTGATCAAAACGGGTTTGCGGCTGCGGCAGGAAAAATTGAACCGGCAAACGTTGGCTGAACAGCGAGTGCATACCAGTGACGGGATCGCAAACCGACATCGCATGCCATGTGTCGCCGTGATAACCGGCACGAATGGCGGCAAATTTACAGCGCCGCACTTGTCCCAGCGCGTGTTGGTACTGCACTGCCATTTTCATCGCCACTTCCACCGCAACCGAGCCGGAATCGGCATAAAAAATATGCGTCAATGCCGGCGGCAAAATCTGCAACAGCAAGCGCCCTAAACGCACCGCCGGTTCATGGGTCAAACCGCCGAACATAATATGGCTCATCTGTTGCAGTTGGCTCGCCGCCGCTTGATTCAAGCGCGGGTGGTTATACCCGTGCAACGCCGCCCACCACGACGACATGCCGTCAAGCAGCGTGCGCCCGTCTTGTAGGGTGATTTCCACGCCTGCCGCTTTTGCCACCGGATACACCGGCAACGGATCAAGGGTTGAGGTGTAAGGGTGCCATAAGTGTTGGCGGTCAAACTCTAAAAGTGCGGTCAAATTCATATTCTTATCATAATTTAAAAAACGAACGCCATTCTAACATAGCAATAAAAAAGGATATCCCCATGAATATCCCTTTATATTATATTAAGTTAATTGACTTAAACTCACTTATTGCAAACCGGCAAACGCCTGCGCCAAATCGGCTTTGATATCTTCCACATTTTCCAGCCCGACGGAAAAACGCAATAAGCGGTTGCACACGCCGCGTGCGATTCTCTCCGCTTCCGGAATATCCATATGGGTTTGCGTTGCCGGATAGGTGATGAAACTCTCGGTGCCGCCCAGACTTTCGGCAAAGGTGATCAGCTTGATCGCTTTCAGGAACGGATTGACCCAGTTTTCATCTTTCAAACGGAAAGAGAGCATACCGCTCTTGCCGGAATACAATACGTCCAGCACTACCTCTTGCTGCCGCAAGAATTCGGCAATCGCCTGCGCGTTTTGCTGATGGCGCTCCATGCGCAACGCCAGCGTTTTCAAACCGCGTACCGCTAACCACGAATCAAACGGCGACAACACCGCACCGGCACCGTTTTGCAGATAGAATAAGCGTTCACCCAGCTCCTGCCCTTTGGATACGATTAAACCGGCCAACACATCATTGTGTCCCGACAAATATTTGGTTGCGCTGTGGATTACCAAATCAGCACCGTGTTCAATCGGGCGGAACAGCACCGGCGTTAAGAACGTGTTATCCACGATTAATAACAGATTGTGCTTTTTGGCGATTCGGCTGATCGCCGCCACATCGCACTCTTCCATCAGCGGATTGGACGGTGTTTCGACAAAAATCGCTTTGGTATTCGGCGTGACCGCACTTTCGATCGCCGCCAAATCTGCGGTATTGACATACACCGGTTTAACCGAATGATTGTTTTTGTAGCTGAAATCCAACAAACGATAAGTGCCGCCGTACACATCGCTGGAAATAATCCATTCGTCCGGCGCGCGGAACAACGACATCAACAACTGAATCGCCGCCATGCCTGAGGCACAGGCAAAACCGCGATCGCCGCCTTCCAAACGTGCGATTCCCTCTTCCAATACGGTGCGGGTCGGGTTTTTGGTGCGGGTATAATCGTAGCCGGTCGATTCGTTGATACCGCGATGACCGTAAGCAGTGGAAAGATAAATCGGCGCCGAAACCGCACCGGTTTGCTCATCGCTACGGTTGCCTAACTGGGCGAGTTCGGTTTCGATTGAGTAGGTTTTCGTCATAGTATTACGCCTTTAAAAACAGATGGAATAAGGGAATAAAAAGAATTTATTCTTACATAAAGCTCGGCAGGATTAAAGTGCCTTTCGGCCTCTTTCGCCAAACTTGCCGAAAAAAACGCACAGGCGGCGCATTTTGGAATGAAATCCGGCTAAACCACTCATTTTTTCGGCAATCAAACAAAAAATTGCAATCAGCCATTGACACTAAATCAGAAGTCAGTAAAATGCGCACCACTGATTAACGACAGTCAATGTTGTTGTTTAGTTTGCGGGAATAGCTCAGTTGGTAGAGCACAACCTTGCCAAGGTTGGGGTCGCGAGTTCGAGTCTCGTTTCCCGCTCCAAACAAATCCTAGACAAATCATTTATCTAGCGGCGTGTTAGCAAAGAGGTTATGCACTGGATTGCAAATCCATGTAGCTCGGTTCGATTCCGGGACACGCCTCCATCTAATCAGTTCTGCCCGAGTGGTGAAATCGGTAGACACAAGGGATTTAAAATCCCTCGGCTTTCGGGCTGTGCCAGTTCAAGTCTGGCCTCGGGCACCATTTAAAAATGATTTAAAATCAAAAAGACAGCTACTTCAGGTAGCTTTTTTTATATCTATACTTTTTCTTCCTTACTTTTCTAATTTTGCTACTGACGACTATCAGAAAAAATAATATCAACAAAATATTGCAATATCAGCTAACAAAATAATAAAAAATATGCTTAAATTACGCAATTAAGTCTATTTTTTATCATTTTGAATTTCCATCTCTCACTCGGTAGGTTATTTTTATGCCTAATATCAGATCTTATTTTGATAAACTCCAAAAAGCATGGTTGGTTGCATTATTTTTATCCGCTTCACCGCTGCTGTCCGCACAGTCTTATGTGGTGTATGATTTTACCCATAACAAAGTTTTAGAAAGCAGTTCAGCGAATAGCGTTCGCCCGATTGCATCGGTCACCAAATTGATGACTGCCATTGTCTTCTTAGAAAATAACCGCAATGCCAACTGCCGTGCCAGTATTACACAAGACGATCACGACTATATTAAAGGCACAAGCACTAAATTACCGAAAAATACGCCTATCTCCTGTTCAGAATTATTAAAGGCAATGTTGGTCTATTCCGACAACTATGCTGCCCATGCCCTCGCGCGCTCTGCCGGTATGAGCCGCGCTAAATTCATTCAAAAGATGAATGAAAAAGCAAAAAAATTAAAGATGAATGCCACCCGTTTTAGCGACAGCTCCGGCTTGTCCAGCCAAAATGTCTCGAGCGTGATGGACTTGGTGAAACTGGCGAAATATGCGTTAAACAAGCCTGAACTGAAAACACTGTCCAACATGCGCAACACCTACATTCGCACCAGCCGCAGCAATGTGTTTATGCAAAACACCAATAAATTGGTGCGCGAAGAGATGTTCGATGCCGCCATCAGCAAAACCGGCTATATCCGCGAATCGGGTTATAACTTGGTATTTATCAATAAACACCGTTGCGATGATGATGCCACCATCGGCGTGATTAGCCTAAACAACAAAAGCTCCGCCGCCCGCTCCAACTTTACCAAAAACAAACTCAAGGCTCACGGCTGCCTCGCATTAAATGATTTGATTATTAATGAAAGCAATGATCAAGATATTGAAGCCTATGATCAGGTTGGGCTGGATCTATTGATTGAACAGGTGGCGAGTTAAAACCTTGACGGCTTTCACCGCACTTTGGGCCCTGTTGCTCCGCTTGTAACCTAGGGCTTCTTTTACCATTTTCTCATGCTTATTGATAAGCATAAATATCCCAATAATCGCGCCGCATTTTTCACCAGTTGTGACTTACTTCTCACTTTCTACAAAACATCTTGCTTTTAATGGGATTCTTGTTGACCCTATCCGAATGGAGAATTATGATAGCTACACTTCACGATATTTTAATCGTGGATAAAAACACTTCAAACTAACATTGAAGTCGCTTATTTCACATCAACCGCACTTTAGCGGCAGTAATGCGGCAGTTTCAGGCGGTGATGAAAAATTGCTTATAGGTTCTCTAACCACTATAAACAACACCGAATGCGCGCAATACTTGCGACGCATTTAATCAATACATAAAGGAGCGTTGCATATGACTACATCACATAACGAATCACGCCGTCATTTTATGAAACTCATGGGCGGAGTCGGTGCCGGACTGGCATTCTCCGGTACATTGGGAACATTCACCAATCCGGCTTTCGCACAAGTCGCCACAGCCGGCAGCATCGAAGCAGGGATTGCCTATCCGTTGTCCACCGGATTTGACCCATTAACCTCAAGCGGCGCATCTTCTTATGCTGCCAACCTGCACATTTTCGAAGGCTTGGTTGACCTGCACCCTGCCACCCGCAAACCTTATTTGGCATTAGCCGGTGCCGAACCGGTGCAAGTTGACGACACCACTTGGCGAATCACACTGCGTGACGGCGCGACATTCCATGACGGTAAACCGGTGACAACCGAAGATGTGATTTACTCTTTCGAACGTGTATTGAACCCTGAAAACAAATCCTTGTTTGCCCAATTTATTCCGTATATCGACAAAGTCACCGCCGTTGATGATAAAACCGTTGAATTTAAACTGAAATATCCGTTTGCGCTGTTCACCGATCGTTTAACTATCGTGAAAATCGTGCCGAAGCACGTTATCGAAGCCGTCGGTCAGGCGAAATTCGATGCGACGCCAATCGGTTCCGGTCCGTTCAAATTCGTTTCTGCGGTGAAAGACGACCGTATCGTATTTGCCGCCCACGAAGGCTATAACGGTATTTATCCTGCCCAAGTGAAAGACATGACATGGTTCCTGTTGTCCGATGACTCCGCCCGTGTTACCGCGCAAGAATCCGGCCGTATCCAAGCGATGGAAAGCGTGCCTTATTTGGACGTTGCCCGTCTGCAAAGACGTCAAACCGTTGAGTCCGTGCAATCTTTCGGCTTGCTGTTCTTGATGTTCAACTGTGAAAAAGCGCCGTTTAACGATCCGAAAGTGCGTAAAGCGTTACACTACGGATTGGATACGCAAGCCTTGATCAATACCGCACTTATGGGTAATGCCGAGCCTGCGACTTCATTCCTGCAAACCACCCACGCCGATTACGTTAAAGCCCCAACCCAATATGATTACGACGTGAAAAAAGCGGAAGCGTTATTGAAAGAAGCCGGTGTCAACGAGCTGTCCTTCAAGCTGTTGGCTACCGACCACTCTTGGGTGAAAGACTGTGCACCGTTGATTTTGGAATCTTGGAACAAAATTCCGGGTGTGAAAGTCAGCTTAGAACATCTGCAATCCGGTGCGTTATACGGCCAAGCCATTCCGTCTGGCGATTTCGGTGTGGTGATTGCGCCGGGCGATCCGTCAGTGTTCGGTAACGACGTTGACTTGTTGATGAGCTGGTGGTATCGCGGTGATGTTTGGGCGAAAAACCGTTATCGCTGGAGCGACACGCCGGAATACGCCAAAGTTCAAGAATTGTTGGACGAAGCCGTGAAAGCGAAAAACAACGACGAAGCGAAGAAAATCTGGGCGCAGGCCATTGATATCATCGCTGATCAAGTTCCGCTTTATCCGTTATTCCACCGCAAACTGCCTACTGCGTGGGATGCGAAAAAACTCAACGACTTCCAGCCATTACCAACAACCGGTCTGTCTTTCATCGGTACCGGTCGCAAATAATTAAAAGCCATACTGCAGGTATCGCAAGATACCTGCACATCTTAATTCATTGTTTTATTTGGAGAAAACCATATGGAAATTGTGTTGCGTTTGCTGTTGCGGCGCTTGCTTGCCCTACCGGTCATGATGTTCGGGGTGACGGCATTAGTGTTCGTTATTCTGCAACTCAGTCCCGGCGACCCGGCTATTATCGCATTGGGGGACAGTGCCAGTGAAGCGGCCAAAGCCCTGTATCGGGAAACCCACGGCTTAAATGATCCTATTTTGGTTCAATACGGACGTTATATCGTTAACTTATTTCATTTAGATTTTGGTGTCACCATGCCGCCGGAACAGCCAATCAGTTCGCTGATCGCCAAAGCCTTTCCACTAACCTTGCAATTAACCTTTATCGGTGTTTTTGTCGCCGCCATCGTGTCTTTTAGTTTGGGCGTTGTCGCCGCACTTTACCGCGATCGTTGGGTTGATCAGGTTATCCGTCTGCTTTCCGTTGCCGCTGTCGCCACCCCGTCATTCTGGTTGGGGATCTTATTAATTCAATGGCTCTCGTTAGACCATGATATTTTTCCGTCTGGCGGATTCGTGCCTTTCAGCGAAAGTCCGAAAGACTATGTTTTATCCATGACCTTGCCGTCTTTGGCACTTGCCGTGCCGGTTTGCGCCTCGCTGATTCGGGTGGTGCGCACCACAATGGTGGAAGAAATGGATAAAGATTACGTCCGTACCGCAATCGGTAACGGCGTGCCTTACTCTACTGTTATTCGCTATAACGTACTGCGTAACGCCTTAATCACACCTGTGACCGTATTGGGTCTGCGTGTCGGTTACTTATTAGGCGGCGCGGTGGTTATCGAACAAATCTTCGATTTACCGGGAATGGGGAAATTGATTTTCAACGGCATTGTCAATCATGATCTGCATTTAGTACAAGGGGTTGTATTAACGATTGCGTTTACCTTTATTTTGGTCAATATCATCGTTGATATATTGTATTTATTGATTAATCCAAGAATCCGGAGTCTATGATGCTACGTCAAGGTTTAAGTAAACGTTTAGCCAGCGGCGGCGCCCGCTTTCAAGCACTGCCGTCCAGCGCCAAACTCTCGCTCTCATTTATTGCATTGATTATTCTGGTTGCGGTTTTCGCCCCTTGGGTCGCCACGCACGACCCGTTGGCAAGCGGCATTCCGGCGCAAGCGCCAAGCTGGAATAACTGGTTCGGAACCGACCGTCTGGGGCGTGATGTATTCTCACGCATGGTTTACGGCGCGCAAACCTCGCTGATTATCGGCTTGGGCTCGGTCGGCTTGGCAATTCTGTTCGGTGCGATCCTAGGTTCGACCGCCGCCACCGCCAGCCGCTGGGGCAACGAAACCATTATGCGCTTGATGGATATTATGATGTCCTTCCCTGCAATCGCTTTAGCCGCAGTATTGTTGGTGACTTTCGGTAACTCCTTGCCGATGATCATTCTCGCCATTGCCGTGGTTTACACGCCGCAGCTCGCCCGTGTGGTACGCGCCAACGTAGTCGCCCAGTGGGAAGAGGACTACATTCGCGCCGAACGCGTGTTAGGCGCCAGCCGTCCGTATATTCTGATTAAGCACGTTGTGCGCAACACCGCCGCTCCGGTATTGGTATTCGCCACCGTAATGGTTGCCGATGCGATTGTGTTTGAAGCCTCGCTCTCTTTCTTGGGCGCAGGGGTGCAAGCGCCGGCTCCGTCTTGGGGCAACGTTATTGCTTACGGGCGTAATCTGGTGTTGAACGGCGGTTGGTGGGCAACCACATTTGCCGGTTTGACCATCTTGTTAACCGTCTTGGCGTTAAATATTTTAGCGGAAGGTTTAACCGATGCGCTGGTCAATCCGAAACTGCGCAAAACCACCAAAACCGATAACAGTGCCGAAAAACCGGCAACCATTCTGGGCACAGACGTGCAGGAAGCGATGGCTGAAGGCTTGGCGCTGAAACGCTACCTGTTTAATTTGCACAACAAAGAGATCAGCCGTAACGATCGTATGCAGCTTGATCCGAACGCCAAACCGATTTTACAGGTGAAAAACCTCTCAATCCGTTTCCCAAGCCGTTACGGTCAAACCCCGTTGGTGGATAACATCAGTTTCACCGTCAATGAAGGCGAAACCATGGGCTTGGTCGGCGAATCCGGCTGCGGCAAATCAATTACGGCGTTTTCGATTATGGGATTATTACCGCCGTCCGCCAAAATCAGCGGCAGCATTACTTTCTGTGATCGCAGCGGCAAAGAGCATGACCTGTTGACGTCCACCGAGTTAAACCTGTTGCGCGGTACTGAAATCGCCATGATCTATCAAGATGCCTTGAGCGCCTTGAATCCGTCAATGCGGATCAAAGCGCAAATGGCGCAGATTATCAATCGCGGCAGCAAACACACCGCCGAAACCCTGCTGGAGTGGGTGAAACTCGATCCGGCGAAAACCTTAAACCGCTATCCGCACGAATTGTCCGGCGGACAACGGCAACGGGTGTTGATCGCTATGGCGTTGGCAAGAGAACCGAAACTGGTTATCGCCGACGAACCGACGACCGCACTTGATGTAACGGTGCAGGCGGAAGTGATCAAACTATTGAACGAATTACGGGAAAAACTCGGCTTTGCGATGGTTTTCGTCAGTCACGATCTGGCATTGGTAGCGCAAATGGCACACCACATCACCGTGATGTACGCCGGTCAAGTGGTGGAAAGCGCGCCGACTTCACCGCTGTTAGCCAATCCGATGCACGAATATACCCGTGGTTTGCTCGGCTCGGTGTTATCCACCGAAGAGCGTGCCGAACGGCTGTATCAAATTCCGGGCAGCGTGCCGTCGCCTTACGACTTTGCCGTCGGTGACCGCTTCGCAGGCCGCTCGTTGCGCCCTGATGCCAATCCGGATCAAAAATTACCGTTAGTACCGGCAGGCGACGTGCCTAACCACTTCTGGGCTTCGCACTTAGCGGCAAACAGCCAAGCTACTGAACAAGGGGAAAATGTATGAGCAGCAGTATCAAAGTCATCAAACCGCAACATATCATCAACTTAAAAGATATCGTGGTGCAATTCCCTTCGCGTGACGGTTCATTATTCAGCCGCAACAAAGTGACGGCGGTCGGCGGCGTGGATTTCCACGTCAGCGCCGGTGAAACCGTCGGTATCGTCGGCGAATCCGGTTGCGGCAAATCCACCCTCGCCAATGTGATGATCGGCTTGCAGCCACCGACATCGGGCGAAGTCAAATTCAACGGTTTGAAAATGCAGTACGGCAGTGCCGCTGCACGCAAACAGTTCGGGCGCCAAGTGTCGGTGATCTTCCAAGATCCGGCAACCGCACTTAATCCGCGTATGAAGGTGTTCGATATTCTGCGCGATCCGTTGGATATCCATAACGTGCTCGAACCGCACGAACGTGAGAAACGGGTGTACGAGCTGTTGTCCCGTGTCGGCTTGCCGCGTTCCGCCGCTGCCGTCGAACCGACCCGTTTATCCGGCGGACAGAAACAACGTGTCGCCATTGCCCGAGCCTTAGCGTTGAATCCGTCCTTGATCGTTGCCGATGAACCGACTTCGGCATTGGACGTATCGGTGCGGGCGCAGGTGCTGAACTTGTTGGCGGATTTGAAAAAAGAGCTGAATTTAGCGATGGTGTTTATCTCGCACGACATTCAAACCGTACGCCAAGTTTCTGATCGGATCGTGGTGATGTTCGGCGGCAAAATCGTCGAAACCGGCTCTTCCGAACAAATTTTCGAAACGCCGCAACAAGATTACACCCGTCGTCTGCTCGGCGCAGCACCGTCATTACTTTAACCAACAATTGCTGTAAACCAGCAATCGTTGTAAACTCAGCCCAGCAATGCCCAACCGCACTTTGCTTTTAAAAGCATAAAGTGCGGTTTTTTACTTCCTACTTAGCTTAATGAATATGATGAAAACCCAATTTCAGATCCAAACTGTGATTGAAACCGATATTTTAATCGTCGGCTCAGGTATCGCCGGACTCAGTGCGGTAAAACAAGCCTCCGAGCAGCATTTACGTTCCGTCTTAATCACTAAAAATAAGATCGCCGGCGGGGCAAGTTTTTTTCCGTTAAAAGCCACGCTCGGCATTCAAGTCACCGGCGATGAAGAGGACAAAGTGCGGTTTCATGAGGACATCACCCGTGTCGGCAAAGGTATGAACAATCCTGATGTGGTCGAAAATTATCTGAATGAATCCAAGCAAGGCATTGAATTATTGGAAGGCATCGGTTTTCAGCCGTGGTTGCGGCAAGATAACCGCCCTGCCTGTTTTGCCAAATACCCACGCCCGATCTATTTAATTTCCGAGTGGGCAAACGCTGCCAAAAAGGCGCGTGAAATTTTAGATCATAACGCGCTGAACCGCTATTACGAACAAGCCACGTTAGTTAAAATTATCGCACCGAATAATCGGGTGGCAGGTGCGGTATTCCAACAGGAAACGGCTGATGGCGTAGAATTCATTTTTTGCCGTTGCCATGCCGTGATACTGGCAACCGGCGGCATTGCTTCATTATATAAAAACAATCTTTATCCCAATGATATTGTCGGCTCGGCACACGCGATCGCGTTAGATGCCGGTGCGTGTGCAATCAATATGGAATTTATTCAATTTATTCCGGCATTTTTAGCGCCTAAGCGCAAAGTGCTGTTTGGCGAACACACCCTAAAATATTGCACGGCAGTTTATGACAGCAATGATCAACCGCTGTTTAGTGATATGTCGGAGCAGGCGTTTCGGGCAATGATGGACGAACGCAGCGATTACGCGCCGTTTAGCGTCGATTTTGCGGCGAAACGCTTTGATTTGACCGTTATGCAGGCGATTCAACGAGGCAGTAACGGGGTGCGCTTAACCTTTTCTCCGGCATTATATCAAGATCAAAGCGAATTTTATCGCGTCTATCTGGATTGGCTGAAACAAAAAATCGGTGTTGATCTGCTGCAAGATCGTGCGGTGATTGAACCCTTTGCGCACAGTTGCAACGGCGGAATTGAAATTGACGGCAACAGCGAAAGTGCGGTTAACGGGTTGTTTGCCATTGGCGAAGTCTCCGCCTGTATCGAAGGTGCAAACCGCTTAGGCGGTAACTCGGTCGGCGGCAGCTTAGTTTTCGCAACCCGTGCCGTGCGACGTGCCAAACAGTATTGTCAAATCGCACTTTCGCCGCTTGACGTAAATGAGATTGAAGCTGAATTAATCAAAACCTTTCCGCAACCACTAAAACAAGAAGATGAAGAAAAAAATCTAACTGCCAGCGACATTTTTAGCCAAGTGCGAGAGACATTAGCGTTAAATGCTAATGTTTACCGCAATCAACAAGGACTGCAACAGGCGTTGGGAGTAATTGAACATCATCTGCGCCATTATCGTGTCAGCCAATATGGGGTAGAATTATATTGGTCATTACGTTGTGCCGAAATGCTATTGCAGGCAATGCTTGCCCGTCAAGAAAGCCGTGGCGCACATTTCCGCTCGGATTATCCGTACGAGAGCGCCAATGTCGAAAAATTGCAACTGCGCTTACAACGCGGAAAAATTAAGGTAACACGCTTGAAGTCTGCTTTTTAAGCGACAAGTCGGCTTGACGGTTGACTAAATCTAACAAAAACGTTACTTTTATTAACAATATTTTATTTTTTAATACCGTTTAATTATAAGGCGATAATTCAAACATGGCACATATCGATCCGACGTTATCGGGAAAAACTCCGACAAAAATTGAAAAAATACTTTGGAGCTTATTACCGTTAAGCGGATTAATCGCCGTGATTTTTCTGTGGATAGAAAACCATCAACCTGCCTATCAATATCAATTCCCTTGGTTCAGCCTGATCGATCTCAATTTTCTGATCTATATCGACGGGCTTTCGCTGCTGATGTTGTCGTTGATTACCGGCATCGGTTGCGCGGTTTATCTGTACGCCGCGGGCTATTTTGCCGACCACCCACAACTGCGGCGGCTGTATGTGCTGCTCACGGTGTTTATGCTGGCAATGATCGGTTGCGTGATTTCCGATCATCTGCTGCTGTTTTTCCTGTTTTGGGAACTGACCAGCATCACCTCTTTTCTGTTGGTTTTGTTTAACTATCAAGCGGAAGAAAACCGCAATTCCGCCAAACAGGCGCTGCTGATCACCGGCAGCGGCGGGCTGTGTTTGCTCGCCGGATTTTTATGGCTGTGGCATTTGACCGGTACGGCGCAAATCTCGGAAATCATCACACTGTTACCGGATTACATTACACAACCGCACTTTAAGTGGATTCTGGTTTTGATTCTGCTGGGCGCGTTCACCAAAAGCGCCCAATTTCCGTTTCAATTTTGGCTGCCGAATGCGATGGCGGCGCCGACGCCGGTTTCCGCCTATTTACACTCGGCGACGATGGTCAAATTAGGGATTTTCCTACTGGCAAGGTTGGATTACGCCCTGTCCGACTGGGCATTGTGGCAGCAGATTTTGCAAACCGTCGGATCGCTGACGGCGGCATGGGGCATGATGCTGGCGCTGCGTGAGCGGGATTTGAAGAAAATTCTGGCGTGGTCAACGGTGGCGTCACTCGGCACCATGGTCGTATTAATCGGCTTGGACAGCAGCTCGGCATCGATTGCGGTCGTCACCTTCGTGCTGGCGCACGCGCTGTATAAAGCGCCGCTGTTTTTCGTTGCCGGTAATATCGATCATGCCACCGGCACTCGGATTATCGATCATCTCGGCGGCTTAAAACGCTATATGCCGTGGACTGCCACCGTTGCCATTTTAGCCGCACTTTCGATGGCGGGTATGCCGACCTCGTTCGGCTTTATCGCCAAAGAAGCGTTGGCGGTGGCAAAAGAGGCGGACGACACCCTGCCGTTCAGCGCCTATGGCAATATTATCTTCAGTATTATCGCCGTCGCCGTTGCGGCGGTTGCCGCCATTCGCGTATTCTGGCAGCACCCCGGCAGCAATATTACGCCGCATGTGCATGAAGTGCGGATCAAAATGTTGCTCGCGCCGGCATTGGTGGCGATTGTCGGTCTGTTTATCGGCTTAACGCCGCAGTTGGCGATTCCGTTTATCAAAATCGCCGCACAAACCATTACCCCCGATCCTATCGGCGACGTTGATCTCTACTTCAACTGGGAAGCGCTGCAAACCACTGGTTTAACGATTTTAGCGACCGTCGTATTCGGGTTAATCGTATTCCATTTTTGGGATAATTTGCACCATGCCTTCGACCGCTTCCTCAAACTGTTTCCGCAATGGGGCGGGGCGGCGACTTATACCCGTATCGTCGATCAAATTCCGGCGTTGACCTCGCGCGTGACCGGCCGTTTCCAGCACGGTTTGCTTTCCGGTTATATCCAGTGGATTTTGAGTTTCACCTTAATCAGTTTGACCCTCAGTCTGATTTGGGCGCTGGTGCAAGGAATGAAAATCAACGTCGACTTGGCTGCGCTAATCGATCCGTTGCCGAATGCCGGCTTAATCACCGCGGCGATTATGATCGGTGTCGGCGCAATTTGTGTGATGTTATCCAGTAAACCGTTTATTTTACTGCTCAATTCCGGCTTGGTCGGTTTCGGATCGGCGTTATTGTTTGTCTTTGTTGCCGCACCCGACGTAGCATTTACCCAGTTTGTGGTCGAAACCATTCTGGTGATTATTTTAGCCTCGATCCTGATTATTTTGATCCGCAACGATTCCGCCGATTTCAACCGCCCGCAGGATCGGCGCAAACACCCAAAACGGCTGGTGCTGACCCTGCTGCTTGCGGTGATTGTCGCCAGTATTATCGTGATGACGATTGTGGTGATATTGGGGCTGGATTTCGATCACGCGATCTCTGATTTTTATATCGAAAACAGTGTGCCGACGGCTTACGGACGCAATATCATCAATGTGATTTTGGTCGATTTCAGGGCACTGGACACCTACGGCGAAGTCGCTGTGATGTTGTTCTCGCTGCTTGCCGCACGTCCGTTACTGCGTGAACTGAAACGCCAAACCGGTTTAAAACGCAAAACTGAGGACAATGATGAGGTTGACGATGAAGCCCGCTAAGATTCTGTTATTGAGAAAAACCGCACTTCCGTTATATTGGATCGTGCTGCTGACTTCGTTGGTCATTTTGCTGCGCGGTCATAACGAGCCGGGCGGCGGTTTTATCGCCGGTTTATTGGCGGCTTCGGCTTCGATTTTATGGGCAATCGCCTTTTCCGCCAGGCAAGCGATGAAAAAGCTGCCGTTCTCCTCACCGCTCAATTTGGCGGCCTGCGGCATGTTGCTCGCCGCCGTTGCCGGTATTCCGGCGCTGATATACGGACAGGCGTTTTTATACCATTTTTGGGCGACGATCCCGTTATTCTTTTTCGAGTATAAAATTTCCACAGTACTGCTGTTTGATTTAGGCGTCTATCTCTGCATTTGGGGAGTCGTCAGCGGCTATGCCATTATGTTATTGCAAACTACCGAATATCAAGATTGAGACGAAGATAAATATGACCTTAGTTATTTTGATTACCTTATGGATCACTCTGATCGCAGCAATCTATCTGCTGTTGTCACGCCATGCGTTGCGGATTGTGATCGGTTTAATGCTGCTCGGCAATGCGGTCAATTTCATTATTCTGCTGTCCGGTCGGGTTTATTCGACGGTTCCGGCGGTTGTGCCTTACGGCAAGGAGATCATCAGTAATCCGGCCAATCCGTTGCCGCAAGCGCTGATTCTGACTGCGATCGTGATTAGTTTCGCCCTGACCTGCTTTTCCGTCGTGTTGATGATTAAACTGATTAAACGCTTGGGAACCGATGACATTAATCACTGGCGCGAAGCCGAACCGTTGAACAACAGCGGCTATAAACCGTCGATTTATAATGACGGTGACCACGACGATTGGAAAAAATATCGTAAGGATCTGTGCTGATGAATTTTTTAGTCGTTTCACCGGTACTGCTACCGCTCTTGGCCGCCGCAATCACCGTTATCCTGCGTTACCGCCAAGCCCCCCAATACTGGATCGGCTTATTGGCGGCGGTGTTGATCCTGCTCAACCACTGCCTGATGTACGCACCGTTGCAGCAAGCGCCGCAACTGGCACTATCTTCGCAATTCGGCGAATGGCCTTTGCCCTACGGGATCGGCTTCCAGATTGATGTGTTGAGCTATATCATGCTCACCATTTCCGCCCTGATGACGTTGTGCTGTCTGCTGTTTATGCTGTCCGGCTTGAGCACCCGCCCGCTGAATTCACTGACCCTGCCGCTGACTTTCGGGCTGATCGCCGGAGTCAACGGCAGCTTTATTACGCAAGATTTCTTTAATCTGTATGTTTGGTTTGAAGTGATTCTGATCTGCGCCATCGGTTTGCTGGCAATCGGGCGCAAAATCTCACAGCTGGACGCCGCGTTTAAATATATGGTGCTGAATTTGTTCGGCACGCTGTTGCTGCTGACCTCGATCGCCTTATTATACGGCGCCACCGGCAACCTCAATTTCCAAGCCGTACAAGCGGCGTTAGCCGCTATCAGTGCGCCGACCAAACTGATGATTATCACCCTGTTTATCGTTGCGGTCTTGATCAAGGTCGCCGCATTTCCGGTCTTTACTTGGATGCCGGCGTCTTACCACACCTTACCGATTCCGATTATGGCGCTGTTTTCCGCCCTGTTGACCAAAGTGGCGGTTTACACCCTGCTGCGCACCCTGTCGCAGGTGTTCACCCCCAGCATCGAGATTTTACACGGAGTATTGGCTTGGATCGCCATCTGTACGATGGTCGTCGGCGTGTTGGGCGCGGCTTACCATTGGGACATGCGCCGCATTTTGGTGTTTCACAGCATTTCCCAAATCGGTTATATCTTGCTGGCGATTGCGCTCAGCGGCACTGACGGCAATGCCGCGGCGATTTATTACACCTTCCACCACAGTATCGTCAAAGCCTGCCTGATTTTAATCGCCGGCATTATCTATCTATACGCCGGCAGCTACGATCTGCGTAAAATCGGCGGCCTGTATAATATCAAACCTTGGCTGGCAATCCTTTTCGCTATTCCGGCGTTGTCGTTGGTCGGCATTCCGCCGTTCTCCGGTTTCTGGGCCAAGGTGCTGCTGTTACGCGAAACCATCGAACAAGGGCGCGCGTTGTGGACGGCGATCGCCTTAATCGTCAGCGTATTGACCCTGTATTCGATGATGAAAATCTGGTTCGAAGCATTTTGCAAACCGCACCCGCTGGTGTGCGACAGCAACAGTGTTTGGCAGCCTACGGTGCGGCAAAATCTCAAACCGGCAGTGATTGCGGTCAGCATTCTGTGTGCCGTGATTCTGTTTATCAGCCTGCTGCCGAATCTGTTATACGATTTCAGCGCTCGTGCCGCGTTGCAATTGGGAGGTCTGTTGTAATGGCAATCAAAAAAACCTACGCTGCGTTGCAACTCTGTGTTCAATTTTTTTGTTTGATGGTCAAATCCGGTTTCGCCACGCTGTTGTTGATTATCAAGTTGCAATTCAAGCTGAAAAAATCGTTGCAAGACAGCTATATTACACTGGAAATTCCGCATGTCAGTGAAACCGGTTTGGTCGTGTTGTCATGCTTGATCAGTTTGACACCGGGCACTTCGCTGCTGGACATCAACAGTGAAAATAATCGCTTGCTGCTGCATATTTTAGACGCGGAAAAAACCGATGAATCCGTTCGCGAAATCAAACAAAAATTCGAACCTTACATTATGACGCTGTTTGCCAAACAGCCCGAGCGAGGGAAACATGCTGCAATTTAGCCTGATTTTTATTTCACTCTGTGCCCTGAGCGCAATCCTGTTTGTGATCGTGCAGATTCAAAAAGGTAAGGACGATGCAGATAGAATCGTCGCACTGGATATTTTATTGGCCGCTGCGCTGATCCTCTGTATTGTCGCTGCGCTGATGATCGAACGCACCGTATTGCTCGACGTGGCAATCGGACTTTCTCTGGTCGGATTTATCGGTACGGTCGGCTGGTCGGCGGTGATTCGGCGTAAAAACGACAATCAGCAGCAGGAACAGCTGCCCGAACAACCTGAAAAACAACATGAGCAAAAGCGACATGAACACCATTCTTGATATTCTAGGGATTATTTTTTTACTGCTCGGAGGCGTAAGTCTGGCGGTTTCGGCACTTGGTCTGCATATTTTACCGAACACCTTAAGCAAGCAACACGCCGCCACCAAAGCAGGCACGCTTGCCGTAACGCTGGTTGCACTCGGTGCGGTTCTGACGGTGTGGGATTGGGGCTGGACGATTCGCTTGGCAATTATCATCTTGTTTTTAATCCTGACCCTGCCGATCGCCTCGCATATGTTGGCAAGAGCGGCAATAAAAGACAGCAGTCTATTAAGCGATGAAAACCATGCGGCGATCAAATACCACGCCAAAACCCGCTAACGTCGAACGAGCCAAAGTGCGGTCAAAAGTCGCCATGCAAACATTGCACGCCAACAGCCCGCCGGCCGAGCCTAAATCGGTCTGGCTAATCATAGAGTTTTTCGCCATTTTTATTGCCGTACCATTGCTCTATCTGTTCAAGCTGTTACCGAACAGCAGCATGATTCCGTTATTGTGGGGTGTTTTTCTTTATAGCGTGCTTATCCTAAAGGCACATCGGGTACGCTGCTTTTATTGGGATCTGAAAAAATCGATGCTGCTGCCGCTGTTTTGGCGGGCAAGTGCGGTTTGCGCCGCTTTAATTTGCTTTACCTTACTTGTCATGCCGCAGAACTTTCTTGCGTTCGTCCGCCACGATCCCATGCTTTGGTTGCTGGTGATGCTGCTCTATCCGATTCTCTCCGCCTTTACCCAAGAAACGATATTTCGCCGATTTTTCTTTTTCCGCTACCGCACTTTATGGCATAACAATCAGCGGTTGGCGATCGTTCTCAGTGCGCTGCTGTTCAGTTATATGCACATTGTTTTTCTTAATTATGTCGCGGTGCTGTTCACGCTGGTCGGCGGTCTGATCTTCGCCGCCCAATACCGGCGCCATCAAAGTCTGATACTGGTCAGCTTGGAACACGCAATCTATGGCAACATGGTGTTTACCGTCGGCTTGGGCGCTTACTTTTATCACGCCGCAATATAAATAAAAAACCCTGTATTGGGGTAGTAATACAGGGAAAAGTCAGAGGCTTTCAACCTAATTATTATTTTTGTTCGTTATAGGCTTCCAACGCACGCAAAGAATAGGTATATGCCGCACCGGCATTTAATGCAATGGCGGTCGCCAATGCCGCCGCCACTTCTTCTTCGGTTGCTCCGGCTTTAATTGCATCTGCCGCATGCACACCGATACAACTTTCGCAACGGGTGGTCACCGCAACGGCTAACGCGATCAATTCACGCGTTTTCGCGTCCAACACATTGCCTTCCGCCGCCGCGGCATTCAATGCACCGTAGGCTTGAAGCATTTTCGGATATTTTTTTCCCAGTTCGCCAAATGATTTTTTTACATGGCTGACATCGTTTTTCCAATCTGCAAACATAAATATTTCTCCTTGTTTAAAAGTAGGTAAATAGGCTGGTTGACGGCCATTATTATTGATATTATTTAACAAGTTTAATTATTTTATAGTATCATTTTTTATTCCTTTTATCTCAACGATAATTTTCTGTTAAGGACAGGCTTTATGGACTATTTAGATCGACTGATACAACTCGCCCAAGTCGAAGGCGAAATCAACGTTCTCTGCCGTTTCCAAGGCGATTGGCAGATTAAGCACAAACAAGAGCCAAGCACTTTGGGCATTTTCCATATTATCTCCAAAGGCGAATGCCGCCTGATTTTGGACAATCAGCGCAGCTATCACCTGAAACCCGGCGATGTTTTCTTCTTGCCGCATGGGTTGGAACACAAAATCCAAAGCCATAAAAGTGCGGTTCATGACGACACTTCGTTAACCGCGCTCAAACAGCTGCAACACGGGCCTTTCACCCTGCGCACCAACAATCAGGCTTCGCACGATTTTGAAATGTTCTGCGGCTATTTCCGCTATTCCGGACATTCCACCTTACCGGCGATTCTGCCGGAATACTGGTATCTTTCCGGCAACAACAGCTCGGTAACGTCATTACTTTCGCTGTTGCAGCGCGAAGCGCTATTGGAAATCGGTACCACCTCGGTCATCAATGCGCTGTGTAACGTACTGTTTACCTATTTGGCGCGGGATTATATCCAACAGAACAGCGACGTCAGCAACGGTGTACTCGGCGCCTTACAAGACAAACGCCTCTACCATGCGGTCAACTCCATGTTGCAACAGCCGGAACACAATTGGAATATGGAGAGCTTGGCGGAGCTGAGCGCCATGTCTCGCGCCAACTTTATCCGTTTGTTCAAAAACAAAACCGGCACGCTGCCCGGCAAATTCCTCACCAGTCTGCGCATGCAAAAAGCGGAATTACTGCTGCGCAACACCAACAAATCCATTTTGGCAATCTCACTCGAAGTCGGCTACCAGTCCGAAGCGCATTTCAGCAAAGCCTTCAAGCTGAAATACGGCACTTCGCCGAGCAAATATCGCGTATACAAAACCGAAGAATAATGCCCAACCGCACTTTGCATCTGCCACAAAACTAGCCGTTTTATTCGCTCAATAAAACGGCTTCAACCCACAGCGAAAACGAAAGGCGAGCCATGTTCATCATGTAGTTTGCTTATCACGACTAAATCACGTTTATTTGCCTGCCCAACATTTGCTTGCCTGAATAGGACTGCCTGATCATTCGTTTATAAGGGGATTGTCAAGAAACCCTAGATGAACCGCAAAATTTAAGCTAATATGACATTCTCTTTTTGCTGTATTTATTTCAATACACGCTTGTATAAAAATAGGTACAAAATAACCAACTTAACCATTAGCATAATTGCCGCAACAATAATAAGGATAATAATGACTACTCTCGTTTCTTCTGATGACATTTCCACATGGCGCAGCCGCTTGCACGCATTCGGACCGGGCTTAATGATGGCTTCTGCAGCTATCGGCGGTTCTCACTTAATTTCGTCAACCCAAGCCGGAGCATTATACGGCTGGCAATTAGCGGTTATCATCGTGCTTGCCAACCTGCTGAAATACCCGTTTTTCCGCTTCAGCGCACACTACACCCTCGACACCGGCAAAAGCCTGATCGAGGGCTATGCCGGAAAAAGCCGTGCCTATGTTTGGGTCTTTTTACTGCTTACCATTCCGTCCGCCACGATCAGCACCGGCGCATTGGCGTTGATCAGCGCTTCTATCATCAAAACCGCACTTCCCGCCTTGCCGTTGTCGGTGCATGCCCTGTCAATTTGCGTGATGGCAGCTTCATTAGCCATTTTGTTGTTCGGGCACTACCGCGCATTGGATCGGGTCACTAAACTGATTATGGTCAGCCTCACCATTGCCACCATCGGCGCCACTTTCATCGCTGCCAGCCGTGGACATCAAATGCTGCCCGATTTTATCGAACCGTCACCGTGGAATATGGCCTCGCTCGGGTTTATCATTGCCTTGATGGGCTGGATGCCGGCACCAATGGAAATCACGGCGATTAACTCGATGTGGGTGTCCGTGAAACAGAAATTGAAACCGAGCAATTATCGTGATGCAATGTTTGATTTTAACGTCGGCTACACCGTTTCCGCCGGACTAGCCATTGTCTTCTTGGCGCTAGGTGCGCTGGTGCAATACGGTAACGGCGAAGAGGTCAAAATGGCGGGCGGACAATATATCGGACAACTGATCGGCATGTACGCCGCCACCATCGGCGATTGGTCAAAACTGCTGGTCGCCTTTATCGCTTTTGCCTGTATGTTCGGCAGCACCATCACCGTCGCCGACGGTTACGGACGAATCAACGCCGAAGCCATTCGCCTGCTCGCGCGTAAATCCGGTTCCAGCAAAGGCGCCGTCAGCCTATGGACTTGCTGGTCTGCCTTATCCGGCTTGGCGGTGATTTTATGGTTCAACAGCGCACTCAGCGAAATGCTGCGCTTCGCCATGATTTCCGCCTTCCTCACCGCACCGGTCTTCGCATGGCTCAACTACTCACTGGTACGCAGCACCCACCGCACCGCCATCTCGCCACGGCTAAATGCCCTTGCCGTGATCGGCTTATTGTATTTAATCGGCTTCGCAATCGTGTTTGTTTTCGATCTGTTCGGAGTGTGGGCAAGGTAATTTAGGACATATTTTTCGACTGGCAGTATCAGAATATCTCACCGCTCAAAAAAACCGCACTTTGATTTTTCAACGCAAAGTGCGGTCTGTTGTTGAGTAAAGATTAAATCAATAACCCAGTGCTGCCATGCCGACAGTCATATGCAAGCCGTAGAAAATCACGCGTGCTAACAGTTCCCCGCCGATAATCAGCAGCAAGCCGATAAACAGAAGTGCGGTATTGGCTTTTTTCACACCGATAGTCAGTAACAACAAGCCGATTGCGATTAATATGAAGCGTGCGATCATCACCGGTACGAAAGACGGCACGAGGTCTAACGCTTGGTGAATGGCACTGCTGACACCGCTGAGGTAGCCGTGTTGTTGGTAAGTCATCACTAAAGCAACGATAAACGCCAACCACGCCACGCCGAGCAACAAGCCGTTCAGCTGTTTACCGATTTTGACGCTGCTCAACAAGGCGAGTGCCAGCGCCGAGCCGCCCAAAAGTGCGGTCAGGACAAAAGAAGCCGGCGTATAAACCGAGTTCCAAGTCGGCACGGTATCAATCATGTACAATTTGGACATCGCATAGATAAAACCTGCACCGACGAGACTAACCACAATCACCGCTATGGTTTTCCAAATCGACGGCAACTTGGCGGAAATAGTCGCCAACAAACGCACCACGAAACCGATTACCGGCAGTTTTTGCCATGATTCCGGTAATAAGCGTGCGGTCGCCAACGCCCAGTAACCTGCGCCAAGGGCGAAGAACGCTGAATCGGCGGCGATTTCGTTACTCAAGCCCGATGCGCCAATGCGGTTTAAGGCATTGAATGCGCGCTGCGGTGAGCCTAAATGCAAGGTCGAAAAGATAAAACCAATTGCCATCAAGCCCCACAACACCGTCATCACATAATGAGTGCGGCTTTCAACCGGCTTGCTTTTGTCGGTCAGCAACAACAGGCTGAACGCCCAAAATGCACCGACCGCACTTTGCGCCAACACGGTGAAAAACACCAAAGGCCATTCGTGTAATCCCATTCCCATTTTACACCTCCTTCGGATTGGCTAAGAAACCGCTGCGATCATCAGCCGGTTTCGCATTGTGATTCAAACGCAGTGCGATATTCGGTTGCGTGTAGTGCGACGGTGGCAACGGCGCGACATCTTTCAGATCGCCGTACTTGGCTTTCAGTTCGTCCATCGACAACAGATCCAAAGCACGCAACGGACAGGACTCGACGCACATCGGTTTTTTGCCCACTTCGACCCGTTCAAAACAGCCGTCGCATTTGGTCATACGCCCTTTTTCTTCGTTATATTGCGGCGCGCCGTACGGACACGCCATGCTGCAATATTTACAGCCGATACACACCTCTTGATCGACCACCACAAAGCCGTCTTCGCGTTTGTGCATTGCACCGCTCGGACACACTTTGGCGCACGCCGGATCGGTACAATGGTTACAAGAAATCGAGAGATAGTAGGAGAACACGTCTTGCGTCCACGCCTCACCCTCTTGCTTCCAGCCGCCGCCGCAATATTCATAAATACGGCGGAAGCTCACGTCCGGCGTCAAATCTTTGTAGTCTTTACACGCCAGTTCACAGGTTTTACAGCCAGTGCAACGCTGCGAGTCGATATAAAATCCATATTGTTTTGCCGTCATCATTCACCTCCCACACGCGCGACTTCAACTAAATTGGTATGTTGCGGATTGCCTTTCGATAGCGGTGACGGACGTTGGGTGGTCAGCACGTTAAAACTGCCGTTTTGATCGACCCGTTGTCCGTCCGGCATGTACCACGCCCCTTCGCCCATCGCAATCACCCCCGGTAAAATCCGCGGCGTGACATTTGCCATAATCCGTGTTTCACCGCGATCATTGAAAATCCGCACCATATCGTTATGTTTGATACCGCGTTTTTCCGCATCAAGCGGATTGATCCACAGTAATTGCAACGAGGCTTGCTCCAGCACATCTACGTTGGCATAGGTGGAGTGCACCCGTGATTTGAAGTGGAAACCGACCAGTTGCAACGGATATTTTTCTGCCAGCGGATCATCGAAACCTTCCACCGCACGCGCATAAATCGGCAACGGACTGATGATGTCGCCCTCCGGCAGCTCCCAAGTGTCGGCAATTTTCGCCAAGCGTTCGGAGTAAACCTCGATTTTGCCTGACGGCGTGGTCAGCGGATTGGCGACCGGATCTTGACGGAATTTTTTGAACGCCACCATATGTCCGGACGGATCTTTCTGTTTGATAATGCCGCGCTGTCTGAACTCTTCGAAGCTGATGTCTTGGAAGAACGGATTTTTCTCTTGGGTCAGTTTATACAGATGGCGCAACCACGCTTCTTGCGTGCGCCCTTCGGTAAACACCTCTTTTTTACCCATTTTTTCCGCAATGCCCGCCAGAATGTCATACACCGGCTTGCATTCGAACTGCGGTTCAATCGCTTGATCGGCAAAAATCACATAGCCCATATTGCCTGCCGAGCCGTCCATGCAGAAATCCGCCTGCTCGGACGTAGTGCAGTCCGGCAGCAAAATATCGGCGCATTTGGCGGTCGAGGTCATGTGATTATCGATCACCACCAGCATTTCGCATTTGCTTTCGTCGCTCAAAATATCTAAAGTGCGGTTGATGTCGGAGTGTTGGTTGATAATGCAGTTACCGGCATAGTTCAAAATAAATTTGATCGGTTTTTCCAGTTTTTCCGCACCTTTCAACCCGTCTTTCAAGGCGGTCATTTCTGCGCCGCGCACCACCGCATCGGTCCACATAAAGATAGGAATTTTGGCTTTAATCGGATTTTCGCCAACCGGCAAACGCACGAACGGAATGGTATAAAAACCCTCACGCGATCCGCTGTTGCCGCCGTTGACCCCGACATTACCGGTCAAACACGCCAACATTGCAATCGCGCGCGCCGCTTGTTCGCCGTTGGCATGGCGCTGCGGCCCCCAACCTTGGCAGATATACGCCGGTTTGGTGGTGGCGATTTCACGCGCCAAGCGCACAATAGTCGCTTCCGGAATAGCGGTGATTTTTGACGCCCATGCCGGCGTTTTGGCGGTCTGATCATCGCCCTCGCCCAGAATATAGGCTTTGTAGTGTGCGTTTGGTTTCGCCGAAGCCGGTAAGGTTTTTTCATCGTAACCGACGCAGTAGGTATCCAAAAATTCCTGATCAACTAAATTTTCGCTGATCATCACATACGCCATACCCTCGACAAACGCCGCATCCGTGCCGGGACGAATCGGCACCCACTCGCCCTCCCGTCCTGAGGCAGTGTCGTTATAGCGCGGATCGACCATAATCATGCGTGCATTAGAGCGCTCCATCGCTTGTTGCATTAAATAGGTGACACCGCCGCCGCTCATACGGGTCTCCGCCGGATTATTGCCGAAATAGACCACCAGCTTGGAGTTTTCAATATCGGTCGGGCTGTTGCCGGCGTTGCTGCCGTACATAAACGGAATGGATTCAAAGATTTGCGAATAGCTGTAAGTGCCGTGATGTCCCAAGCAACCGCCGATACTGTTCATAAAACGGCTGGAAATACTTCTCGGCGGCGGATACGACGCGGCGACCGTTGCCCCCAATGTACCGGTGGCAAATGGCAGATACAGGCTTTCATTACCGTGTTCGGCGATAATCCGTTGCAAATTGTCGGCGATTTCAGTAAAAGCTTCGTCCCATGAAATGCGTTTAAACTTGCCTTCGCCCCGTTTGCCGACCCGTTTCATCGGATATTTCAAACGATCGGGATTATACACCCGACGGCGCATCGAGCGCCCGCGTGCACAGGCGCGCACTTGATGAAAATCGCCGTAAACGTCATCGCCCAGATTATCGGTTTCCACATATTTGATCACGCCGTCCTGCACATGCATGCGCAACGGACAACGGCTGTGGCAGTTGACCGTACACGCGTTCCACACCAGCTTCTCTTCCGCATTTGTGCCGCTCGGCGCCGTTTTACCGCTGGCGGCGACAGGCAATTGCACCGCACTTGCTGCCAAGGCAACCCCACCTAACGCCGCGCTGCCTTTCAATAAATCACGGCGGCTGGTTGAAAAATCCGGATCATTTTTGGAAAACTTCTCCATAAAACCCCTCCCCACTACAATAAAAGTAAAAATAAAATTCAAAAAAGAAATAAGTCGAGGGGATAATAACGAAATTTGCCTACCTAATATTGATTAATATCAAATGAGAATAGTCACGCAACTAAATCACCAGAAGTTGAGATTTTTCCTCCTAACATATTGAGTTATCGCAATATTATTTTTTATATAACGATTTCTTTCGAATTCTGCGCTACACTAGCGCACCCATAAATCGGATTAACAAATAAAATTTTTAGCACAATATGAACAAGGCTATTTTACTGGGCTTACTGTCCTCACTGTTTTTTGCCGCCACTTTTGTCTTAAACCGCAGCATGTCGCTGTCGGGCGACGATGCGTGGTGGTCGGCGGCACTGCGTTTTGTATTTATGCTACCGCTGCTGTATCTGTTATTAGGCGCGCAAAAAAACAAAAGTGCGGTTTACCGTGAAATCCAACGTGCCCCAAGACAATGGTTATTATGGTCAACCGTCGGCTTCGGGCTGTTTTACCTGCCGCTGACAATCTCGGCAGATTACGCCTCCTCGTGGCTGGTCGCCAGTTCGTGGCAGATCACGATTATTGCCGGCATTTTACTGACCCCGCTCTTCGGGCAGAAAATTCCGCTAAAAAACCTGTTTTTTTCTTGTGTGATTGTGCTCGGCATTGCGCTATTACAAATCGACAACCTGCGTAATCTGTCGCTTTATGCCAGCCTGTATCCGCTGCTGCTAATCCTGATCGCCGCCTTTGCCTATCCGCTCGGCAATCGTAAAATGATGGTTTTAGTCGGCGGCAAGCTGTCCACCCAACAACGGGTTTACGGTATGCTGCTGTGTTCCATGCCGTTTTGGTTGCTCACCATGTTAATCGCAACACTCAACAGCGGACTACCGTCCGTCTCCCAATTAAGCCAATCATTTATGGTTGCGCTGTTTTCCGGGGTGATCGCCACCCTGCTGTTTTTCAAAGCTACCGAACTGGTCAAACACAATATGAAACAACTGGCGGTGATCGAAGCCACCCAAGCCGGGGAAATTCTGTTCACCTTGCTGGGCGGCATTCTGTTGTTAAGCGATCCGATGCCGAGCGGCTTAGCGTTCTTTGGGCTACTTATCGTCATTATCGGCATTTTTATCAACGGCTTTTCAACAAAAGGTTAAAAATTGTCAGTTTCTCTGCCTGCTGAGTATTTATTTTAGGCGTAAAATCATTCATACTAGCGCCCGATTTTTGTTAACACATTTTATTTAATTTAAGGAACTTTCATGTCTAACAACACAACAAATTATGCCAATCCGGGTCCGTTAGGTTTGTGCGGCTTTGCCCTCACCACTTGGTTGCTATGCTTAATCAACGGCGGATTTTTTGATACCCAATCCCTCGGTTTGGTGATCGCAATGGCATTTGCTTTCGGCGGTACCGCGCAAGCAATCGCCGGCATTATGGAATTCAAAAAAGGCAACACTTTCGGTTTCACCGCGTTCATTAGCTACGGCGCGTTCTGGTGGTCTTGGGGCTTATTCGTCACTTTCTTCAAAGCTGACGTGCCGGCCACTTTCATTGCATGGTATCTCGCCGCTTGGGGAACTTTCACCCTGATGATGTTCATCGCCACTCTACCGAAACCACGCGCGTTGCAAGCGATTTTCTTCTTTTTGACCTTAACCTTCTACGCCTTAGCCATCGGCGACGCCAGCGGCAGCCACGCTATCGTCAATATCGGCGGTTACTTAGGTTTGATCACCGCACTTTGCGCTTTCTATTTAGCCGCGGCAGAAGTGATTAACGAATCTTACGGTAGAACAGTACTACCGATTGGTGAAAAGAAATAAGTTATTTTTGATCTGATGAATACCGCACTTTGAATGGATAAAGTGCGGTATTTTTTTGTCTTTCCCCCAACCGTTCGATTAAAAACGCAACAAACACTTCAATCCGTAGAATCTGCCGGCTATTTAGCAAAAAATGTGTTGGCGCCGTTAACCCGCGGATAACTCCCATAAAAAATGGCAGCAGTACAGTCCATCGAACCGCACTTGCTGCCATTTATCGCAACATAAAATTAATTTTTCTCTAAATCCAAATCCGCTTTATACTCAATTCGATCTTTGCCTTTGGCTTCAATCGACACATCTAATTCTTGATCGCCACGCTCAAATTTTAAATCGGCATCATCACGCTCGATCTCCGATTCAACTAAGCGAAATCCCTTATTTTTTGCGTGTTGCATAACTTGTTTTGCCAATGGGCGCACGTCGCTGCCTTTCAAGCGGTATTCCACTTCCCATTCTCCGTTGCCTTGACGGTCAGATTTGATCAATTCGCCGTTACGCGGTTGGTAAATTTCACTGGGACTGGATTTCGCCAATGCGGCTACTGAGGTTAAACCGATAATCGCAGCCAATACCGTGGTTTTTACTACATTTTTCATTTAAAGATCCTTTAAAAATATCAAAATTTGACCGCACTTTTAACCTAATTTCCGAATAATCAACACCGGCTGAACAGGCGCATCTTCTGCAATAGCCAAGTCGCAATGTGCAGTTTCACATAACGGCTTGAAATCCTCTATCGTGCTGTCCGTATTAAGTAACACTCTCAGTTCATCACCTGACTGCAAGTCGGGCAATACTTTTTTTACCATTAATAGTGGTAACGGACAGCGATAGGCTGTGGTATCTAATTGATATTGCATTAGATGGACTCTCGCAACTAAACTTTCGTAACTAAACTTTCGTAAACTAAATCAAGGCTGCCGACGATTTGACATAACTTTACCCAATTGGTTCAGTTCGCTATCAGATAAATACTGTTTGCCGAGTTCAAATAACGGCTCTTCAAGGGCAATATGCACCTCATAACCGGCAACAAATTGCCGGATCAGTTCCGGCGAAATGGTATTGCGCTGATTGTCGAGCAACGCTTTCAGTTGCTGCGATAATTTTCCCCAATTTTCATGCAGAACAATATGTTGCCGTTCCAGTTCATCAATATTGGTTTTAGCTGGCGGGTAATGCGCTAATAATGCCGGAAAAAAATCTTGTTCTTCATCATCATGATGTAAAGGCGCAGCGATTTCAAAATAATTCAAAATCTGTTGCACATCATTTTTTACCGCCTGATTGACGCCGTTTTTGACTAAATAATCCGGCAACATCTGCAACTGCCGACAAAAGCGTTTCACTTTGCTATGACAGGCGTACAACATTTCAATCGGTTCTGCCCAACTGGCAAATTGTTGTGGTTCAAGATTTAGCATGATTTTCCTTTAAATTGATGAGCATAGTTTAACCGTGCCAGTCTAACACAATTTGGCAAATGGATAAAAAAACAGTGCCTTTGCTATCCATAACAAAGGCACTGGGTATCACTAATTTAGTGGCTAGCCGTTTAAACGCTGTAAAAGTGCGGTATACAGATTCACACCGGTCAGCAGTTGTTTTTCATCGAAGTCGAATTCGGCTTGATGGTGTCCGGCGGTGCGGTCGGCGCCGACGATAAAGTAAATCGCTTTGCCGCCGTGCTGCTGCACCCGCCGTCCTAAAATGGTCGCGTCTTCACTGCCGTTAAAGCTGTAAGTCGGGGCGACTTGAGTCACACCGGTCTCTTTTTCCGCCAGTTCGCTGATGAGATCAACCAGTTCGGCATCGTTATCCAGATCGACCGCTTCGCCCATAATTTCGGTTTCATAAGCCACATCAAAACTGACTGAAATCCCTTTGGCAATTTGCATCACTTGATCGACCATATACTGATTGATTTCCGCATTTTCGCCGCGCACTTCCAGCTGCACTTCCGCGGTGGTCGGGATTACGTTGCGCCCTTCGCCGGCTTTCAGCACGCCGACATTAATCCGTGTCATGCCGTCGCCGTGACGGGAAATACCATGCAGTTGCGTGACAGCGTGTGCCGCCGCCAACAAGGCATTGCGCCCCAAGTGCGGTGCGGCACCGGCGTGTGCCGGCTTGCCTTGATAGCGGATATCGATTTTGGTGGTGCAAAGAAATTTTTTCGGATTAGCAATAATCGTACCCGAATCGGCACAAAAGCTAAGATGCGACGCAGCAAAATAATCGGCGTCATCGACAATACCGCTCGCCGCAATCGCCGCTGCACCGCGCACGCCCTCTTCCGCCGGTTGGAATACCAATTTAATTTTGCCGTTTAATTGCGCTTTATTGTCTGCAATCCATTGCGCTACGCCCAAGCCGATTGCCATGTGTCCGTCGTGACCGCAGGCGTGCATAAAGCCGTCGTTTTGCGAACGGAACCCCAGTTGGTTCGGAATATGGCCAGGTGCAGCGGTTTCCTGCACATTCACGCAATCAATATCAAAACGCAGCGCTACCGTGTTGCCCGCTTTGCCGGAATCAAAAATTGCCACCAAACCAGTGTAACCGTCCATTTTATCCAGCCAGTTCTGATCGGCGCCTTTTTCAATTGCCCGTTTCAAGCCGGCATCGACAATCGCCTGCTGCCGCCCGCGTACGAATTCTTCATTGATAATCGCTTTACCCAACCGCACTTCGAAACCCATCTCGCTCAGGTAAGCTGCCAGTTTAGTCGTAGTTAAAAATTCACACCAGCCTGTTTCAGGAAACTGATGAAATTCCCTACGCCAATCAATCAATTGTTGTTGGTTAATTGTCATTTTATCCTCCTGCTATAACATAAAGAGAGCCAAGAACAAGACCGCCAGCACCATGCCCGGTGCGGTACGTTTAATCATTTCAACCGGATTCACCATTGCCAAACCGGCACACACGATAGTGACTCCGGCGATTGGCGAAGCGGTACGTCCGATTGCTCCGGCAATCGCCGCGCCCATACCTAAATTCACATGGGTGTAACCCAACTCGGCCGCATGCGGTGTCACCGCCGTATTAAAGGCAATCGCCGCCGCGTCGCCGGAACCGGTAATGACCCCCATCAGGAACGGGCCGATGGTCGCGCCCCAGCGCACAAATTCATTCGAAGATTTCAAAAATTCAATCGCCGCATCAATCGCACCGGTCGATTTCAAGCCGGCGACGAATACGCTGGCGGAGATGATGATCCCCAGCACATTGGCATACGAATTGCCCATGCCGTTAAAGAATTCGTTGGTGATTTTCACCGGAGAAATTCGGGTGACGATAATGGCATAGAGCGCCCCGATCAACATCGCTTCCGGCACGGTCATTTTGGTCCAGCTCAACCATGAAATGGTTTGTAACTCCGTACCGCCGATAACCAATAACACCACCGGAATCAGCGGTGCAAGCGCATAGAAAAAATTCACCTTAGTAAAATGCTGCTCCGCATTTTGGTTTTCAGCCAAATATTCATCACGGAATTTTTTGTGATAATCGCCGAGCGCCACCGCCAAAATCGTCAACACCACTGCGCCAATCGCGCCGGCAATAATGGTATAAGGCGCATGGCTAAGGTTAACTTGGGTAACGGTCAAGCCGGACATTTCACTGATCATCGCCGAGTGGGAAGAGCCCGGACTCATCATCGAACCGAACGTACCCGCCAGAATCGCCGCCCCTGCCGTTGCCGGACGCACGCCTGCCGATTTCAACACCGGAATCAAGGTTGCCCCCACCGCCGCCGCACAACCGGCCGCCGACGGAATCGCAATATTGATGAAGAAGGTTAAAATCGTTGCCATCGGTATCAGGAAAAATTTCAAACCGCTCATCGGTTTCGTCAGCAAATGCACCAAATGCATATCACATTCGGTGTATTTCATCACATAGGCAAAACCCATACTGGAACAGATCGCCATAATCAAACCAGCGCTGGTCATACTTTTGGCAAACGCAGCCAGCGCTTCCATCGGGCTCAAGGTCAAAATCGCCATCGCCAAACCGACACCCAATAATACAGTGCGGGTTTCATATTTTTTGATCATTAAATAAACCGTCACGGCAATGCCGATCAGCGCAATTGCTATATTAAACCCATTCATTTGGAACCTCCCCATGCATAATTAAAGGTAGAATTCAGTGCCATCTCTTCCACATCCATTTGTCCGCTAATCCGCAGAATCGAGTCATAGCCGATCACCGTGGCACACTCGCCCCGAACCAGCAGTGCCGTGCCCTCAGGCATAGCATAAACCACCGCTTTCGGATTGACCAACAAAAATTCATTTAACCGCTCTTCCCGACTTTCGCCGTTATGTCCCTGCATTTTGCCGGAAATAAAGTGCGGGTTGATTTGTGCAGGAAACAGGTTCAGCGCTTCAAAAGACGGCGGATAAACAATCGGCATATCATTGGTCGTCATAATCGATGCCCCGACCACATTCGCCCCTGCGCTCCAGCCGAAATACGGCGTGCCGCCCTGCACTTTAGCCCGAATCGGCTCCAGCAAATTGTGTTGGTACAGCTGATTTAACAAACAAAAGGTATTACCGCCGCCAATGGCGATAGCGTCTGCCTGCTCAATAATTTCGCTTGGATCTTGAGATTGGTGCACGGAGATAATCCGCATTTCCAGTGATTCAAAGGCTTGTTTCACCGCCTGTTCATATTGATCATAACTGCGGCTGACACCGGCATAAGGCACGAAAGCCAAGGTTTTTCCTTGGTAATCGGCTAAAAAACGGCTAATCCAAGGGGTGCAGTGTTCCAGATAGCCTGTATTGCGATATTTGGAACCGCTCATTAACAGCATTTTCTTAACACTCATCGGTACGCTCCTTTTACTGGTAGTAATATTGATATTGAAAACTTTGTGACCTATTTGATTTTACCCTAATCACTTTTGGCGTATAGTGGGCGAGATCATGCTTTTCGCAAAGAATGCGTAAACATTACGTCTTATTACCGTTTGTAAGGAGAAATCGTTATGTCTGTTAATATGCAAAGAGTCAAAACGCTGATTAATCATCTGGCGACCATTTCCAGTGAACCGCATCAATTGACACGTTTGGCATTCAGCGCCGAAGACCTGATCGCACGCGATTATTTGCTTGAAATCTGCCGGCAACAACGCTTAAAAGTGCGGATCGACGAAATCGGTAATGTGATTATTCGCCGTGACGGTTTACACAATGACTTGCCTGCCGTGGCATTCGGCTCGCATATCGATACCGTAGTCAATGCCGGCAAATTTGACGGACCGCTCGGCACCGTTGCCGGGCTGGAAATTCTGTTGCAGCTGTGCGAACGGCAGCAAAGCACACGCTATCCGTTGGAACTGATTATTTTTACCTGCGAAGAATCCAGCCGCTTTAACTATGCCACCTTAGGCAGCAAAGTGATGTGCGGTGTCAGCAATCAAGCGGATTTAGCCCGCTTGCAAGATAAAAACGGTATACGCTTGGCAACCGCACTTCAGCAGATCGGTTTGGATTTTCAGCGAGTCGATCAAGCCAAACGCTCCGCCGCTGAATTTAAATGCTTTTTTGAGTTGCATATCGAGCAAGGGCCGCGTCTTGAAAATGAGAACAAAACCATTGGTGTGGTCAGCGGTATCGCCGCGCCGATCCGCTGTATCGTAAAAATTGAGGGCCAGGCGGATCATTCCGGCGCGACTGCAATGAATTATCGCCACGACGCATTGTTAGGCGGCGCCGAGTTAGCGTTGGCATTGGAACAAGCCGCTATTCGTGCCGGACACGCCACTGTTGCCACAGTCGGACAAATGCAGGCAAAACCGGGCGTGATGAACGTCGTGCCGGGCTATTGCGAATTGTTGGTCGATATTCGCGGCACAGACCTTGCCGCCCGCGAAAGCGTATTCTCAGCCCTCCAACAGAAAATAGATGAAGTCAGTCGACAACGCGGCTTACAGATTGAATTACAGCTCATTTCACGCGATCAACCTATTTTATTGGATCCAAGCATGGTTAGTGCCGTCGAACAAGCTACCGCAAACTTAAGCTATACTTATGAAATAATGCCGAGCGGTGCCGGACACGACGCAATGCACATGGCGACGCTCTGCCCGACAGCGATGATTTTTGTGCCTTCACGCCGAGGAATCAGCCATAATCCGTTGGAACACACCGACTGGCAAGATGTGGAAGCCGGCATCAAGGTGTTGCAAGCGGTGGTGCTGCAACAAGCGGAACTGATTTAACATGACCAAAAAATGCAATGAGGACAAAAAATGCGAGGATTAAAATGGATAGCGGCAGGCGTTTGTGTGTTAAGCGGGTTATTCTCTACTGTGCAAGCAAACTCCATGACGCCACAACAATTACAACAGCAGCAGCAAAACCAACAGGCGCTGCTGCTTGACGTGCGTGAAGCCGATGAGTTTGCCGCCGGACATTTGCAAAGTGCGGTTCATATTCCGCTTGCACAAATCGGGGCGCAAATCAGCCAGTTGGCAACGGATAAAACCCGGCCAATCTATGTCTATTGCCGCAGCGGCAGACGAGCGGACTTGGCAAAAGCCGAATTGGAAAAATTAGGTTATCACAACGTGCAAAATCTCGGCGGTTATCAGCAACTGAAAGATGCCGGGTTTAACTAAGCAACACAAATAACCAAGTGCGGTTGAAGCCGTGCTTGGTTATTTTATCAGCAAAGATTAGCCGTTTTTCAAACTCTGCATATCAATCACAAAGCGGTATTTCACATCGCTTTTCAGCATGCGTTCGTAAGCATCATTGATGTTTTGCATGGTGATCATTTCCACATCGGGCACAATATTGTGTTCCCCGCAGAAATCCAACATTTCTTGCGTTTCGGCAATGCCGCCAATCATCGAACCGGCAATGGTGCGGCGTCCGGTGACTAACGGCACGGTGTTAATCGTCGATTCCAATTCACCGACCAACCCGACCAAGACTAACGTACCGTCTAATTGCAGCGTGCCGACATACGGTTTCAAATCATGCGTATAAGGCACGGTATCGATAATCAACTCAAAATGGTTGGCAACCGCTTGCATTTGTTGCTCATCTGTTGATAACACCACATGCTCAGCCCCCAATTTATAAGCGTCCGCTTCTTTTCCGGCAGAACGGGTGAACAGCGTGACCTCCGCCCCCAAAGCATTTGCCAGTTTAATCGCCATATGCCCCAAACCACCTAAACCGACCACCGCCACTTTGCTGCCTTTGCCGACATTCCAATGACGCAATGGCGACCAGGTGGTAATTCCGGCACACAACAATGGTGCGACAGCTTGGGTATCCAAATTTTCCGGCACGCTTAGTACAAATTTTTCCGCCACCACAATGGTATCGCTGTAACCGCCGTAGGTCGGCATGTGATCACCGAAACGATCGGTATCGTTATAAGTTTGAACATTGCCGTTCTCACAATATTGCTCCAGCCCTTGCTCGCACGGGTGACAGTGTTGGCAGGAATCGACCATACAACCGACGCCGACCAAATCTCCGACCTTGAATTTGCTCACCGCTGCCCCGACACGCCGCACCCGACCAATAATTTCATGCCCCGGTACCATCGGATAGTGGCTCCAGCCCCAGTCATTGCGGGCTTGGTGCAAATCCGAATGGCACACGCCACAGTATTGAATGTCAATTTCGACATCGTTCGCCCGCACGTCACGCCGTTCGAATGTAAATGGCGCAAGCGGGCTGGTAGCAGATTGGGCGGCGTAGCCGTAAACGTTGATTGTCATCTTTCTTTCCCCCGATGAATAAATTACCTTCTGTTAGCATTTAATAATTGCCCTTCTTATCGTAATTACGCTAAGATTTCTTGTATATTCATGAATTCGAATTTTACAATTTCGGAAATAGAAATTATGCTAAACAAACTCGAAGCCTTGAAAGTGTTTTGCACCACCGCAGAAACCATGCAGTTTCGTGAAACGGCGAACCGTTTGGCAGTTTCGCCGCCGGTGATCACTCGGATTATCGCCGAGCTGGAACAACATTTGGGAGAGCCACTATTTCAACGCAACACCCGTCAAATCCGCCTGACCGATTTCGGCGAACAATTTTTGCCGCAAGCGCAGCAGCTGTTGGAAGAAAGCGAGCGTTTATTTACGCCGGCGAAACACCGCCATTTAGACGAAATGGGCGGCCTCGTGCGTGTTACCGTACCCGAACTGCCGGAACAGGAAGCGATTTTAGCCGAACTGCTCGCCGGCTTAAAACCTTATCCCAATCTGATTATCGACTGGCGTGTGGATACGGTGCGGCTGAATGTGGTCGAGGCGCAAATCGACATCGGCATACGCATCGGCAATCTTGCCGATAGCCGTTTAATCGCGCGGCGGGTAGGCGCTGTCAGCGAAAAAATCGTCGCGTCGCCGAGCCTGTTGGCACAAACCGGTGTGCCGCACGATCTGGAACAGCTGCAAAAACAGTTTCCGTTAAGTGCGGCACTCGATGCCAACAGTGGCCGCTTTTGGGCATGGTATCTCAATCAGGATCTGCAATTCACGCCGCGCAAACCGCGTTTTATCGGGAGCAATATGTACAACAATCTGCAAGCCGCCCGTTGCGGCATTGCCTTTGCCCATTTGTTGGATTGGGTATGCGATCCCTATATTGCAAACGGTGAACTGGAAGAAGTGCTGGCGCAGATTCCCAAAATCCGCTGGCCGGTTTACCTGTACCGCCCGCAACGCACAGTCACCCCGACCCGCGTTAAGGTGGTGTTTGATATGTTGCTGGAGATTTTGCAAAAATATTTCAAATAAAAAACAGACCGCACTTTGACTTTATTTTCCCTCAAAAGTGCGGTCCGCTTCAATCGTTTACGGCTTAATAGCCCTGCTGATAAGCGCTTTCAGCCAGTTTAATCGCCAACAACGCCAAGCTGAAACGCTGTTCGTCGCATACCGACCAGAATTGGATTCCGTTTTCCAACACAATCACATCGCTGAGATGAATACTGTCTTGCTCCTGATATTTTTCGCCGTTGCTGACCGGCGTGATGATTTCATCTTGGTGCAACGCCAATAGCGGATTTTGTTGCCAAACCGTCTGCCAGTGCGCACTGTCGCTCTGATAATCGGAAAGTGCGGTCACTTGCTGTGCCAAACCGTAGAAAACCGCACTTTGCACTTGATGAATCAGTAATTGAATTTCGCTGTTCGGGATAATTTTTTGGAACTGCCGTAACAGGCGTTCGCTCGAATTTCCTTTAAACGGCGCAACGTCAAACGCCAAACGCGGCTCGCCGTCGTCCAACGAAATGCCGTTCAATAGGCGCGCGGTCTGTCCGGCTAATTTTTTCACCTGCTCAGCGTTGACATAAGACGCAGGCAGCATCGAGGTCACCAGCAAACGGTTAATTTCGCCGCCAACCAAGATTTCGCCGCAGGTCAACACCAGCTGGCTGATTTGCGGATCGGCAAGGGAAACGATATTGCGGTTACGCAATTCCGCCAGTTGCGAATCATTAAACCCGGGCACGATAAGCGGTACGTCCGCTAAAGTAGCGCATACCGCCGCCAAATCGATCACCACGCAACCGCTGTCGGCGGCTCGCGCCACATAAGGCGCGTGTTTGGCTTCGCCGGCAAAAAACAGGTATTGTTTGTCCGACCAGTCAACCTCTTCGATATTTTGCTGTTCAACGCTGCGGTTATGAAAACGCAGCCCTTGTTCTTCGTTGAACGGATAAATCTCGGCAACGCTCAATTTTGCCGTCGGTAATATACTTTGTTCCAATAATTCGGCGATTTTTTCCGCCAATTCAAATTCTGCTGCAATGACAATATTCAGATCTGTCTGCATTTTTTTCTCCTTGAAGACAAAACGAGGTAAAATAACAGCGGTATTCTACCGTAGAAATCAAAAATAAGCAGAGAAATAGCGTATGACACCGGCAATTAATTATTTGAAACAAGCAAAAATTCCCTACAATGCCCACAGTTATCAGCACGATCCGAATATCACCGATTTTGGACAGGAAGCGGCGGAAAAATTGGGGCTGGATCCGGAGCAGACTTATAAAACCTTATTGGTCGCCATCAACGGCGATCAGAAAAAACTGGCGGTGATGATTCTTCCGGTGTCGCATTTGTTGAGCCTGAAAAAAGCCGCCAAAGCGTTAAAAGTAAAAAAAGTGGAAATGGCACAAATTGATGCGGCGCAAAAATCGTCCGGTTATTTGGTCGGCGGTATCAGCCCGATCGGGCAGAAAAAAGCGCTGCCGACCTTTATCGATCAAAGTGCGGTGCAGTGGGATTTAATGTATGTTTCCGGCGGCAAGCGTGGTTTGGATATTTCCTTGAAACCGCAGGATTTGGCGCGCGCGACCAAAGGTGAATTTGCCGATTTGAGAGATGAGTGAACCTGCACATTATTTCCTTCTCTCACAAAAGAGAGAAAAAACAAACGATATTGAACAAATCGGTACAACCCGAACATCCTTTACATATTAACCCGATGACATCGTTTACACTTCGGGTTTATGCCACGATGTTGGGCGGATAATTCTTTGGGTGATGTCATCTCGTTCACCAAGAAAATGAAACCGATAAAACATTTCCCATAATCCATCACCTTTGGGTAAAAAGGCGATTTTTTCACCTGCTAGCACTTCACTAATATAGAGTAATTTTCCACGCCATTTGATTTCACCATTATGCCGTACACTTCGTAAAATAGCCTCTTGGTGATATTCATATTCTTCAATCCGTGTGGGATAAATACGGATTGAAGGTGTATAACAGCTCACCGGCATTTGTCTTTCCAGACTTTCATGTGAACGCAGTTGATTAAACTCTTCTCTAAAAATATCCAGCTTTTGTTGGAATTCATGCATTTCTACCTTAAGCGTATCCACCTTTGCAATATAGCGCTTCAACTCCCTGTGCATTCGCTCTAAACGACCATTTTGCTGTGGTTTTCCTGCTTCAATACGTTCCGGGCGAATACCTAAATCAATTAGCCACTTGGATAATTTGGTCAGTCCCCCTAACGCAACTGAAGCAAAAGGCGCTCCATTATCACTGCGGATTGCCCAAGGTAAGCCGTATTCCTTAAAAATACGCGCCAGTAAAGGCTGAACCTCGGTATAGCCATGCTGAGTTAAACCCTGACATGCGAATAAATAA
>NZ_FWWV01000015.1 GCF_900176075.1 Pasteurella testudinis DSM 23072 | reverse complement strand
CTATATCCATTCGTAATTTCCCATAAATCGCTTTTCGTCTGAATTTAGGGGTAAAGACTATGTGATACTTACAGTTCCATCTTGTGTGTGATAAACTCGAATCGTCATTGGATTTATTTGCCATTGGCATATCCTCCTATATTTTGAATTTTGGTTATCAGCCTTATTCATTATATCGGAGGATTTTTTCTTTTCATCGCTTAAGCTCTTTGATTCCATACGCATAGCGTATGGTTTTTATAGGCAGTCTTCGTCTGCCTATAACAAAAAGCGATTTGCCACAAACAAATCGCTTTTCTCTTTTAAAACCGCACTTTGCTCAAGCTTATAAAATAAAGCGGCTCAAATCTTCATCTTCGACAATATCACCCAGCGCACCGGCGACATATTGCGCGTCAATCGTCACGCTTTGTCCGGACATTTCACTGGCATCAAATGAGATTTTATCCATTAAACGTTCTAACACGGTATGTAAACGACGCGCGCCGATATTTTCGGTTTTTTCATTCACACGGAAAGCCGCTTCGGCGATTTTCGCCACCGCATCGGCAGTGAAATCAATATTCACCCCTTCGGTTGCCATCAACGCTTTATATTGCTGGGTTAATGACGCATTCGGTTCAGTCAAAATGCGTTCGAAATCTTTGCTGCTTAGCGCACTCAATTCAACCCGAATCGGCAAACGCCCTTGCAATTCAGGGATTAAATCGGACGGGCGTGCCACTTGGAACGCGCCGGAAGCGATAAACAGGATATGATCGGTTTTCACCATGCCGTGTTTGGTGTTAATCGTGCTGCCTTCCACCAACGGCAACAAATCCCGCTGCACCCCTTCGCGCGACACGTCCGGACCGGACGTTTCGCCGCGTTTACAGATTTTATCGATCTCGTCGATAAACACGATACCGTGTTGTTCGGTGGCTTCAATCGCTTTCTGTTTCAACTCTTCCGGATTGATCAACTTTGCCGCTTCGTCTTCAATCAAGATTTTCAACGCATCTTTGATCTTCATTTTGCGCTTTTTAGTTTGGCCGCTCGACAGGTTTTGGAACATCGACTGCAACTGGTTGGTCATCTCTTCCATGCCCGGCGGTGCCATAATCTCCACGCCGACGGAAGCCGCCGCCACATCAATTTCAATCTCTTTTTCGTCCAACTGCCCTTCACGCAATTTTTTGCGGAACACTTGACGCGTGCCACTCTGCTTATCCGCTTCTTCCTCTGCGCCCCAACTGTTTTTTGCCGGCGGCAACAGAATGTCCAAAATGCGATCTTCCGCCATCTCTTCGGCGCGATAACGGTTTTTGTCGATTTCGCTTTGACGTACCAGCTTCATCGCGGTATCGGTCAAATCACGGATAATCGAATCCACTTCTTTGCCGACATAACCGACTTCGGTAAATTTGGTCGCTTCCACTTTGATAAACGGCGCATTTGCCAATTTTGCCAAACGACGCGCAATCTCGGTTTTACCGACACCGGTCGGGCCGATCATCAGAATATTTTTCGGCGTCACTTCATGGCGCAGCGCATCATTCAACTGCATTCTGCGCCAGCGGTTACGCAGTGCAATCGCCACCGCTCTTTTGGCATCGTTTTGACCGATAATGTGTTGATCCAATTCGGATACAATCTCGCGCGGAGTCATCTCAGACATACTCTCTCCTTCCTATTACTTATTCAGACAACAGCTATTCGGGCAACTGCTCGATAGTTTGATTCAAATTGGTGAACACACAGATATCACCGGCAATTTTCAGCGATTTTTCTACGATTTCGCGTGCGGACAACTCGGTGTTTTCCAACAGCGCCCGTGCCGCCGACATCGCATAGTTGCCGCCGGAACCGATTGCCAGAATATTGTCTTCCGGCTGCACTACATCGCCGTTACCGGTGATAATCAGCGATTCGGTTTCATCGGCGACAATCAACATCGCTTCCAAACGGCGCAGCGCCCGATCGGTACGCCACTCTTTCGCCAGCTCGACCGCACTTTTCAACAAATGCCCTTGATGCATTTCCAATTTACGCTCAAACAATTCAAACAGCGTAAAGGCGTCCGCCGTACCGCCGGCAAAACCTGCCAGCACCTTATTATGATACAAACGGCGCACCTTGCGTGCATTGCCTTTCATCACCGTATTGCCTAGCGAAACCTGCCCGTCGCCGCCGACAACAACTTTCCCGTCACGGCGCACGCTTACTATCGTGGTCATAAATTACCTCACATTGATTGGGTTAATGTCATTTATATGGAGATAAAAAGTGCGGTTTCAAGGCAATTAGCGGCTTTATTTTCGGCTGTGCTGTAGCCGGTATTCATTCGGGGTCTGCGAATATTCCTTTTTAAAGACCGAATAAAAATATTGGATAGACGGATAACCGCATATTTCTGAAATGTCATTAATCGAAATCGATGTTGAGCTCAATAATTTTCTGGCTCTTTCCATTTTTTCTTGATAGATGATTTGATGAATGGTTTTGCCGATTTCCGTTTTAAAACGTCCCTCTAAATTGGAACGCGAGGTTTTAACGTAATCCAATACTTGCTCCACTTTAATCCCTGAGCAAGCGTGCAAACGAATATAGTGCATGGCTTGCATGACCAACGGATCCTGAATTGAGCGGTAATCGGTTGAAGCTCGCTCTGCAACGGCCAGCGGCTGAATCAAAATCGGTTGGTTTTTCACGTTTTTACCGCACAATAAGCGATGTAGCAACTTGGCCGCTTGGTAACCCATTTGTTTAGTTCCTTGCACCACCGATGACAACGACACCCGCGAAAAATATTGAATTAATTCCTCATTATCAATGCCGATAATGCAAATTTGTTCAGGCACCGCAACCCCTAAATGCTCACAGGTTTGCAATAAATGCCGTGCCCGCGCATCGGTAACGGCAATAATTCCGGTATGTTTCGGTAACGATTGAATCCATTGGTTAAGCTGCTGTTGTGAGTCTTGCCAATTATCATGGCGCGTTTCATGACCTAAATAGACTTGGCTTTGATATTGATTTTGCTGCATCAGCTTTTCAAAAGCATAACGGCGCTCTTCGGACCAATGGCGAGAACTGGTTGTCGGCACGCCATAAAAAGCAAAATGATTCAAACCTTTCCCTTTTAAGTGGCTTAATGCCATGTCAATCAAAGCATGGTTATCCGTTGCGACATAAGGAATATTTGCCGGGTAATCTGCGATATTGTGGTAAGAACCGCCAACGGCAACCAGCGGAATAGGTAATTCTTGTAATTTTTGCGCCAACTGGGGATTATCGAAATCGGCAATCACCCCGTCCACCATGGCTAAATTGATACTCTCGTCATGATGGACAAAATCGTCTTGCAAAAAAACATCCCAGTTACAGAGCGAAGCCTGTATATATTCACCAATGCCTTCCATAACCTCGCGGTCATAAACTTTATTGGCATTAAAAAGCAGGGCGATGCGGTGATACTCGGCAACCATGACAAGATCCTTTTAAGCAAATCATCAAAAAGTCCAGCAACTATAAAATAAAAATCCGATGAACAAAAGGGCTAGCAATAGAATTGCTAGCCCTTTGTACAATTTAATAAATTGAATTTTATGCTTTTTTCTTGCCCATTGAATCTGCCCACACTGCCAATAGTAAAATACCGCCTTTTACAATATATTGCCAGAATGTCGGAACATCCAACATACTCATGCCATTATCTAATGAAGCAATAATTAACGCACCAATAATCACGCCCCAAACACTGCCTACACCGCCAGCCAAACTCGCCCCGCCGATAACGCAGGCAGCAATCGCGTCTAATTCCGCATTCTGTCCGGCTGACGGTGAGCCAGCCCCTAAACGGGCGCTCAAAATGAGCCCTGTAATCGCAACCATGATCCCATTAATCGAAAAAATGGCTAACTTTATTCTTTCCACTTTAATTCCGGATAATCTGGCCGCTTCAATATTACCGCCAATGGCATAAATATAACGTCCAAATGCGGTTTTTCTGGAGACAAAGTAACCGACAATTGCCAATAGCGATAAAATCAAAACCGGAACGGGAATACCACGATAATCATTTAAAAGGTAAATAGCAGCGAGCAACAGTATGGCAATAACGATATATTTCAAGAAATCTTTTGAAATTGGCGGTACCGGTAGTGCTAATTTTTGTCTGGAACGACGTTGATAATTCCCCCACGTTACAAACAAGGCTATCGCAACACTGCCGATAATAAAGCCTAGCTCGTTCGATAGATAACCTTGCCCGATTTGCGTCATTGAGGCTGATGTCGGAGATACTGTCGTGCCATTCGTCATACCAATCAAAATGCCTCTGAAGGCCAATAATCCGGCCAAAGTCACAATAAACGAAGGCACTCGCTGGTATGCAACCCACCAACCATTCCAAATGCCGAACATCAATCCCAGTAGTAATGTTGCCATAATTGTTACCGGTAATGGCCAGCCCCACCACACATTGGTAATAGCGGCAAAACCGCCTAATAATCCCATCAGAGAACCGACTGACAAGTCAATTTCCGCGGAGATAATGACAAACAACATTCCAATTGCCAAAATACCGGTAATAGACGTTTGTCTTAATAAATTTGAAATATTTCTCGCACTTAAATAGGCGCCGTCCGTCATCATGGAAAAAAACAACATAATGACGACAATCGCGATTAACATTATATAAACTTGCAAATTGATCGATTTTAACTTTTTCATGCCACTACTCCTTAAGTGCGACTTCCATTACTTTTTCTTGGGTAAGGTTTTGATTAATCAGGTTTCCCTTTATTTTCCCTTGATGCATCACCAAAATCCGGTCGCTAATACCGAGAACTTCGGGCAATTCGGAAGAGATCACAATGATACCGACACCTTTCTTTGCCAATTCATTGATTAATTTATAAATTTCATATTTTGCACCGACATCAATCCCTCTAGTCGGTTCATCAAGGATAAGAATTTGGGGATTTAGCAATAATGCTTTTGCCAGAATCGCTTTTTGTTGGTTGCCGCCGCTTAAGCGGCCTATAGCCAAATCAGGGGAAGAGGTTTTTACCTTTAACTCTTTGATCGAACGTTCAATGATCGTTTCTTCGAGAGGCTCATTAATCATAACGCGCTTGATCGAATAGTTTTTTAATGAAGAAAGTGTAATATTCTTATCTACCCCCATTATCGGCACGATTCCATGCCGTTTTCTATCCTCCGGCACCATAAAAATGCCATTGCTAATTGCGGCGGCACAGTCTTTGTGTTGCACCAACCGGTTATTTAAATAAAATTTTCCGTTAAACTTCCCGGCGTAAGCCCCAAAAATACACTGAACCATTTCGGTTCGTCCTGAGCCAACTAATCCCGCTATGCCTAAAATTTCACCTTTACACAAATGAAAACTGGCATTATCGACCCGCTTAATGTGCGTATTGACATAGTGCCAAGCAGTCAAATTCTCGACTCGTAATAATTCTTCACCAATCGAGTGTGCTTCATGCGGATATAATGACGTGATCTCTCGTCCGACCATCATAGTGATAATATCGTCCTCACTCATCTCTTTAGCATCTCTCGTGCCAATATGCTCGCCATCACGAATAACACAAATTTGATCCGAAATGGCTTTCACTTCATTCAATTTATGTGAAATATAGATACAGGCGATATTATGCTCTTTTAGATCCTGGATAAGGGATAACAAAACATCGGTTTCTTTTTCCGTCAATGAAGCGGTTGGTTCGTCTAAAATCAATAATCTGACATTTTTGTTTAACGCTTTTGCGATCTCTACCAATTGCTGCTGTCCAAGCCCGAGCTCACCGACTATCGTGTCGGGATCGATATCAAGCTGCACCTGAGATAAGATTTTTTTCGCCCGGATATACATTTCATTTTCATTCGTCAACCCATATTGGGAAATTTCATTTCCAAGAAAAATATTATCCATAACAGACATATTTTTAACCAATGCCAATTCTTGGTGAATAATTGAGATGCCCTTACTCTCGGTATCTTTAATATTTTTTGATTTTAACAACTCACCTGAAAAATAAATATCCCCTTCATAATCTCCATAAGGGTATATTCCACATAATACTTTCATTAATGTTGATTTTCCCGAACCGTTTTCCCCACATAATGAAAGCACTTTTCCCGGTGAAATAGAAATAGAGACATCATTTAGTGCTTTAACATCACCAAATTTTTTAATAATCCCTCTCATCTCTAATAATAAATCCATAGCGACCACCTAAAATGATTATATTGATTTTAAGGGAGGAACTCCTCCCTTATATTTAGCCGAATTTTATATTTATTTATTATAAATACTGTCTTTGCTATGGAATCCGTCTTGAATAATTGTTTCTTCAATATTATCTTTTACAACCGCAATCGGATCGAGAAGATAGGAAGGCACTTCTTTTACGCCGTTATTCAAATTAGCGTTGCTCTCGATTTTTTCATCTTTAGCCAATCCGACGGCAATTTCTGCCGCTTTATCTGCCAATTTTGTAATCGGTTTATATACCGTCATGGTTTGCGTACCTTCTACAATCCGCTTAATGGCGGCCAAATCCGCATCTTGTCCGGAAATCGCCACTTTGCCGGATAAACCTTGCGCACTCAAAGCCTGAATTGCACCGCCTGCGGTTGCATCATTGGAAGCAACCACCGCATCAATATTATTGTTATTCGCGGTTAAGGCATTTTCCATGATTTGTAACGCTTTTTCCGGCAACCACGAATCTACCCATTGATCACCAATGACTTTTATCGCACCTTTATCAATTAAAGGCTGTAAGATATTCATCTGACCTTGTCTGAATAATTTCGCATTATTATCAACCGGAGAGCCGCCCATCAAAAAATAATTTCCTTCCGGTTTAATACTGACAATTGTTTCCGCCTGCAACTCACCGACTTTTTCATTATCAAATGAGACATAAAAATCCAGATCCGCATTATTAATCAGGCGATCATATGCCAAAACTTTAATACCGGATCTTTTCGCTTCGGCGATCACATTACTCAACACATCGCCATTGTGCGGGATAATCACCAGAACATCGACATCACGGTTAATCATATTTTCAATTTGAGAGATTTGCGCACTATCATCGCCATTGGCAGACTGTACAAACACTTTTGCGCCTAAGGCTTCTGCTTTCTGAGTAAAAATACTACTATCTTTCTGCCACCGCTCTAAACGTAGATCATCTATCGACATTCCGATTGTTAAATCTTTTGCATTAACAGCACCGCTCATTCCGCCAACCACCAGTGCCGCCAATAATAAACTGCTTTTAAGTTTCATATAAAATACCTCACATGTAATTAATAAAAGGTCGCTTTGTCTATATGACAACCTCAATATTTTCTATTTCAAGCAAAAACACAATTAATGAATTTAATTTTCATATTACGATTTATGTTTTATGTGATTCTAATCACAACTCACTATTTACTTGTTTGTGATATCTATCACATAAAACAATATTATGAATAAAGAAATAAAATAACATAATTGCCCCGCTCTCCTGCTTACCTTTATCTTTATTCCGAAACAAACATATTCACACAGGAGAAGAGCATGACACATTATTTTGAAAAAATTGATCAGATTAAATATGAGGGTAAAAACAGCAGCAATCCCTTTGCCTACCGCTATTACGATGCCGATCGTATGGTGTTAGGCAAAACCATGGCGGAGCATTTACGCTTGGCAGTTTGTTACTGGCATACGTTCTGTTGGAACGGAACGGATATGTTTGGCAGCGGTTCACTCGATCGTCCTTGGCAACAAACCCAAACGCCACTGGAGGCAGCAAAACAAAAAGCGGATATTGCATTTGAATTTATTAAAAAGCTGAATGTGCCTTATTACTGCTTTCACGATGTCGACATTGCGCCAGAAGGCGATTCTTTCAAAGAATACCTGCATAACTTCTCGACCATTGTCGATATTCTGGCTGAAAAACAAGCGCAAACCGGCATTAAACTGCTTTGGGGCACGGCTAACTGTTTTACCAATCCGCGTTATATGTCAGGTGCGGCGAGCAATCCGAATCCTGAAGTCTTTGCTTGTGCGGCAACCCAAGTCTTTCATGCCATGAATGCCACCCAAAAACTGCAAGGCGAAAATTATGTATTATGGGGCGGACGCGAAGGGTATGAAACATTACTCAATACCGATTTAAAACGCGAACGGGAACAGCTTGGACGCTTTATGCAACTGGTTGTTGAACACAAGTATAAAATCGGATTTAACGGCACATTATTGATTGAACCGAAACCGCAAGAGCCGACCAAACACCAGTATGACTACGATGTGGCTACTGTGTATGGCTTCCTAAAACAATTCGGCTTAGAAAAAGAAATCAAAGTCAATATTGAAGCTAACCACGCTACATTAGCAGGACACACTTTCCAGCATGAAGTGGCAAGTGCGGTTGCCTTGGGGATCTTAGGCTCTATTGATGCCAATCGCGGCGATCCGCAACTGGGTTGGGACACCGATCAGTTCCCGAACAGCATTGAAGAAAATGCATTAGTGATTTATGAAATTCTGAAAGCAGGCGGACTCACGACCGGCGGTTTCAACTTTGATGCCAAAATCAGAAGACAAAGCATTGATAAATATGATCTGTTCCATGCACATATCGGTGGAATCGATGTACTTGCCCAATCGTTGCTCATTGCCGCCAATATGCTTGAAGATCAACAATTACAGAATATCGTTGATCAACGCTATGCTGGCTGGAATACAGAATTGGGTCAATCGATTTTGAACGGCAAAGCGTCGCTGGCTGATCTGGCAAAATTGGTTGAAAGCAAAGCACTTGCACCGCAACCGGTTTCCGGGCAGCAAGAGCGCTTGGAAAATATCGTCAACTCATATATTTATAAATAAATAGCAACAATATCAGGGGTAAGCAAACTTACCCCTCTTTTTATTGATGGAGCAAACTATGTATCTTGGTATTGATTTAGGCACGTCCGGTGTCAAACTGGTACTCTTAGACGAACAGCAGACCATTATCGCAACCCACTCTACGGCATTGAGTATCAGCCGTCCCGAACCGTTATGGTCGGAACAAGATCCGCATGCTTGGTGGCAAGCGGTCAATACGAGTATTCAAGCCCTGAAAGGTCGGCATAACCTGAAACAAGTTAAAGCCATTGGTTTAACAGGGCAAATGCACGGCGCGGTGATTCTCGATCAACAAAATAATCCGCTCTCTCCGGCGATTCTTTGGAATGACGGGCGTAGTTTTGCCGAATGTCAGGAATTGGAACGGCAAGTACCGGCTTCACGCACCATTACCGGTAATTTAATGATGCCCGGTTTTACCGCACCTAAATTAAAATGGTTTAAAAAACATCAACCTGAGCGTTTTCAAAACATTCATAAAGTCTTACTGCCGAAAGACTATCTTCGCTTCTTGATGACCGGACGTTACTGCTCGGATATGTCTGACGCCGCCGGAACGATGTGGTTAGATGTCGGCAAAAGGGCGTGGAGCAACGAATTATTGGCGGCCTGCGGCTTGTCGATAGAACAGATGCCAGAATTACTCGAAGGCAATCAAATTTCCGGTCACTTATTGCCCAATATTGCCGAACAATGGGGCATGAATCCGATTCCGGTGATTGCCGGCGGCGGCGATAATGCCGCCGGTGCGATTGGGGTCGGCTTGTATAAAGCGGGGCAAGCCATGCTTTCGCTTGGGACTTCCGGGGTCTATTTTGTGGTCACGGATAAATTCGTCAGCAATCCCGAAAGTGCGGTACACAGTTTCTGCCATGCCCTGCCTGAGCGTTGGCATTTGATGTCGGTGATTTTAAGTGCGGCGGCTTGCGTCGATTGGGCAAACCAAGTGCTTGGCATTCGCGACATACCGCACTTTTTCGAATTAGCGGCCAGTGCCGACGAGGCCGATGTGATTTTCTTGCCTTATTTATCTGGCGAAAGAACGCCGCACAATGATCCTTACGCCAAAGGCGTATTTTGGGGCATGGATCACAACAGCACGCAAGCCACATTAGCCAAAGCCGTACTGGAAGGGGTGAGTTTTGCCTTAGCGCAAGGCATTGATGTACTGCACGAAAGCGGTGTGACGGCGGATAATATAACCCTAATCGGGGGCGGCGCCAAAAGCCATTACTGGCGGCAACTGCTGGCTGATATTAGCGGAAAAACCTTGGAATATCGACAAGGCGGCGATGTCGGTCCGGCACTGGGAGCGGCAAAACTGGCGCAAATTGCGTTAAATCCGGATAAAGAGATTGCCGATTTTTGTCCGCCTTTAGTATTGGAACAAATTTATCAACCTAATCCGGCAAAGCAGGCATATTACCAAAGCAAAAGAGCACGTTTCACCGAATTATATACCCGCTTAAAAGGGTTCAAATAATCGGCAGCAGGCGCTCCAACACTAACTGCGGCGTTATCTTATCCATACTCTCCGCTGCAAGTGCGGTTTGGTTTTTGCCGTAACCGCCGATCAGTTTCGGATCGCTTGCGCCGTAGAGGGTGATATTGGGTTTGTCCAGTGCGGCGGTGAGATGGGATAAGCCGGTATCCACCGAGACCACCGCTTTCGCATGGGCGATTTTTTTCGCGATTTGCGACAGCGTGGTTTTCGGCAGCACCTGCACATAATCAAAGCCCTGCGCCAAGCGTTCGGCTCGCGACCGCTCTTTATCATTGCCCCACGGCAGTTGGATTTGATAACCGGACGGGGCAAGTGCGGTTATCAATTCGCGCCATGCAGATTCCGTCCAGTGTTTGTCAGCACGGGTGGTTGAGTGGATAAAAATGAGATACGGCGTTGCGCTGTTGCTTTGCGTTAAAAAATGACGCGCAATACCGTAATCGCCCAGTTCGCTTGGCAAGGCATAACCTAAACTCTGGGCAAACAGCTGGCGAATGCGTTCGACGGCGTGTTGTTGATAGCTGATCGGGTAAGTTTTATCGTAGAAAAAACTGGCAAGCGGCTCTCGAATCGAACGGCGGTCGTAACCATGTTTTGTGCCGCGTGCCAAACGCGTGGCAAAAACCGCACTTTTGATTAAACCTTGAGCATCAATCACGGCATCATATTGATTAGTTTGTAATAAAGTGCGGTATTGTTGCCATTCTGACCGCACTTGCGCCTTAAACGGTGCTTTTCGCCAGCGGCGCAAAGCAATCGGAATCACCTGATTTACCGCCGAATGCCAAGTGGGAATTTCAGCGAAGTTTTCCTCCACCACCCAATCCACCTGCAAATTGGCAACCGCACGTTGCGCATCGCTCAGTGCCGGCAACGTGTGCAGAATATCGCCCATTGACGAAGTTTTAATCAAGCAAAGTTTCATATCATTTGGCAATCGCTGTCGGTTGTGCATGTTGTGGAAAGGCTTCAGGCAGCGGAACATTGCAAATCACACTATCGAACTGGTTCAGCTCACCGATATAAGCCTGCTGAATTTTACCAAGTTTACTGTCATCAAACACCAGAATGGTCTGCTGCGCTTTTTGCATGGCTTTTATTTTCACACGGGCTTCCTCAAAACGAAAACACGTCACTCCTTTTTGATGATGGACGCCGGCAGCCGAAATAAACGCCTTTGTCGGACAAATAGCGTCCAATTCGTTTTGCAGGGTAAGCGCATTGAGAAAAGAGTTATCCCGTGAATAGTGGCCGCCGCACAAAATTAAATTACATTGATTTTTTTCCTGTAAAATCATAAATGTATTGATAGAACAGCAAATTGCGGTGAAATTAACCGAGTCGCTGATCTGGGAGGCGATAAACGGAATCGTGGATCCGCAATCAAAAAACACTACATCGCCATCATTAATCTGCTCGGCGGCTAATTTGCCTATTTGCATTTTCTGCGCAATATTTTTGCTTTGTTGTTCGAAGATAAAATAACCGTTTTCGTTCAACCGCTGCGGATCTTTGACAATATAGCCGCCGAGCAAAACTAAAGCGCCGGATTCGGTGCTTAAATCTCGCCGAATGGTCATTTCGGAAACATTCAAAATACTTGCCGCATCACGCAAATGTATCTTATCCATCTGTTTTAACAGAAATTCCAATTTTTGAATGCGGGAATTGGTTTTGGTATCCACACCGGCTCCTGTTCCGAATTAATAGTTTGCTTGATTATCCTGCAATCCATTAGCAATAGCAATGCCGGAGCTGGTTCCCAACCGATTGGCACCGGCATTGATCATGGCCAAAGCGGTTTGCAGATCACGCACGCCGCCGGAGGCTTTCACGCCGATATCCTTGCCGACAATTTTGCGCATTAATGCCACATCTTCAACCGTTGCGCCGTTTTTGCTGAACCCTGTTGAGGTTTTAACAAAAGCCACCTTCAGCTCGCGGCAAATTTCGCATAATGTTACGATTTCATCATGGGTTAACAAACAGGTTTCCAGAATCACTTTAAGCGGAACCTCAGCGCAGGCGTTCAGCACCGATTGTATATCGCTTGTCACCTTATCCCATTGCGCGGATTTAGCCCAACCGACATTAATCACCATATCAATTTCCTGTGCGCCGGCTTTGATTGCTTCCGCCGCTTCAAAGGCTTTAACGGAAGATAAGGTTGCGCCTAAAGGAAACCCCACCACTGTGCAAATTTTCACATTTGAGTTTTCCAAAATCGTTTTTGCCAATGGGATATGACAAGCATTGATACAAACCGAATAAAATTCATTTGAAACGGCCTCTTGGCATAACAGGCGAATCTCACTTTCGCTTTTATCGCAATTTAATGCGGTATGATCAATCATTTTTACAATCGCTTTAGTTTTCATTTTCTCTCCTATTGAATTTATAACGAAGCACAATACCACTTTTTCATATGATAACCGGATTTAATCTAAAATCTGTGATCGATGTAACTTTTTTAACATTTTTATTATTATAAACTATTTTTAACGCAAAAATGTTTTAATTATAACACAAAGGAGAAAATGCTATGAAAATCGCTGTCATTGGTTCAAATATGGTCGATTTGATCACTTATGTCGATCAAATGCCCAAAGCCGGAGAGACGCTGGAAGCGCCTACATTTCACATGGGCTGTGGCGGCAAAGGGGCAAATCAGGCAATTGCCGCCGCCCGCACCGGCGCAAATGTGATGATGTTATCTAAAGTCGGTGACGATATTTTCGCCGATAACACCATTCGCAACTTTCAACAAAACGGGATTGATACGCAGTATGTTGAAAAGGTCAGCGGCGTTTCCAGCGGTGTTGCGCCTATTTTTGTCGACTCCAGTTCACAAAATCGGATTTTGATTATCAAAGGCGCCAATGCGCATTTGCAACCCGAAGATATCGATCGCGCCGCCGCAGCGCTGAAACAGTGCAAGTTAATCATTCTGCAATTAGAGATCCCACTGGAAACCGTGTATTACGCCATTGATTTTGCCAATCACCACGGCATACAGGTGATTTTAAATCCTGCGCCGGCCAGTAAAGCACTCTCACTCGAATATGCCTGCAAGTGCGATTTCTTTATGCCGAACGAGACCGAGTTAGAAATATTAACCGCAATGCCGGTCGCCAATATGACGCAGATTCAAGCGGCCGCCCGCTCCTTGCTGGAAAAAGGATTGAAAAACGTGATTGTGACCTTAGGCGCCAAAGGCTCTGTTTGGCTGCACGGAGATCAGGTTATTCAAGTACCGCCTTGCAAGGTGCAAGCGGTCGATACCAGCGGTGCCGGAGACGCCTTTATCGGCTGTTTTGCCCAACATTATATGCAAACGGGCAATGTACTCGAAGCCATGAAGGAAGCCTCTTTATTTGCCGCATACAGTGTCACCGGTAAAGGAACACAATCTTCTTATCCTAATCAAGTCGAATTTAACGCCTTTAAACAGGCGCAATTATCCTAAGGAACCCGACCATGAAAAATATTATCCAAATGCCCGACGGCTATCTGAACAGAACACCGCTCTTTCAATTTATCCTGCTCTCCTGCCTATTTCCTTTATGGGGGGCTGCCGCCAGTTTAAATGATATTTTAATCACCCAATTTAAAAGCGTATTCACCTTAAGCGATTTCGCCAGTGCCTTAGTGCAAAGCGCATTCTACGGCGGCTACTTTTTAATTGCGATTCCCGCCTCCTTGGTCATTAAAAAAACCAGTTATAAAATTGCTATTTTAATCGGTTTAACCTTATATATCGGCGGCTGTTTGATGTTTTATCCGGCTTCGCATATGGCGACTTACACCATGTTTTTAGCGGCTATTTTTTCCATCGCCATTGGGTTAAGTTTTTTAGAAACCTCCGCCAACACTTACAGCTCAATGATCGGGCATAAAGATTATGCCACCCTACGCTTGAATATTAGTCAAACATTCTATCCGATCGGTGCAATCTTCGGTATTTTGCTCGGTAAATACCTTATCTTTCAAGAGGGGGCAAGTTTAGAAGAACAAATGATCGGCATGACCCCTGAACAATTGCATGATTTTAAACTTGCGATGTTAGAACATACACTGCAACCGTATAAATACCTGATTTTTGTTCTAATCGCTGTGGCAATTCTCTTTTTAATCACTCAATTTCCAAAATGTAAAGCAGTCAATGAAGATAAAAAATCAGAGATTCATTTTATTGATACCTTAAAATATCTTGCCACCAACAGCGCCTTCAAAAAAGGCATAATCGCTCAATTTCTCTATGTCGGCATGCAGGTTGCGGTCTGGTCTTTTACCATTCGTCTGGCGCTGAATTTAAGCAATATGAACGAACGCGATGCCTCTGATTTTATGGTCTATAGCTTTATCGGATTCTTTGTCGGAAAATTTATCGCCAACTTCTTAATGGCAAAATTCAAACCGAACTGGGTACTGTTTTGGTATTCGGTCTTAGGGGTAATCACGTTGGCTTATACCGCTTTTGTGCCTAATTTCTCAGCCGTTTACGCCGCTATTTTTGCCAGCGCACTATTCGGACCTTGCTGGGCAACCATCTATGCTTCCGTTTTGGAAACAGTCGAACAAGAACACCGCGAAGTCGCCGGTGCGGTTGTCGTGATGTCGATCATCGGAGCTGCCGTTGTACCGGCAATCCACGGCTTGGTATCCGATTCCATCGGCTCGATTCAGCACGCCTTTATCGTACCGCTCTTTTGCTTTGCCTATGTCGGTTACTATTTTTACGGCAAACGTCATGAAACCAAACAGAATTAAGGGAAGGAATAGAATATGAAAAGTACCATTCATTTATTCAAAGAACTGTTCACCACGGAAGCGAAAATTTTGCTGCAAAATGAGCACATCACCGTTGAGGCATTTAAATATCATTCCGGTATTGAAGCGGTAAAACTCAGTAATCGCAGAGGATTTATTATCGTATTGCCTTTTTATGGGCAGATTATATGGGACGCCTGTTTTAACGGACACAGCCTGAAAATGAAAAATATGTTCAGCGAGCCCAAATTAGGTAATGAAATTATTGATACCTACGGCTGTTTCTGCTTTCACTCCGGTTTGATCCGCAACGGTTGCCCTGCGCCGGAAGACACGCACCCGCTACATGGCGAAATGCCTTGTGCGCCGATGGACAAAGCTTGGTTAGAATTGGACAATGATCGCGTGGCGATCTGTAGCGAATACGAATACGTTAAAGGTTTCGGCGACCACTATCTGGCACAACCAAAAGTGATTTTAACCGCAAACAGCAGTTTGTTTGATATTCAAATGCAAGTCACCAACCTTGCCAGTGTTGAAATGCCGTTACAATATATGTGCCACATGAATTACTGCTATGAACATGGTGCAACTTTCAGCCAAAATATTCCGCAATCGGCGATCACATTGCGCGAATCAATACCGGCTCACGTTAAACCGACCGCAGAATGGTCTGAGTTTAATGAAAAAATTAAGCGGGGTGACTATGTGTTAAACCGCTTAGACAACGATCAGATGTATAATCCCGAAATCGTATTCTTTATGGATAACCTACAGCAATATCAACAAGATTTGGAATATCGTATGCAGTCGCCAAACGGGCATACCTACACCACTCGATTCTCATCTGCACAATTTAATTATGCCACACGCTGGATTCTTTATAATGCCGATCAACAAGTCGGTGCCTTTGTTTTACCGGCAACCTGCCGCCCTGAAGGTTACTTAGCGGCGCAACGCAACGGCACATTGATAATGTTATCACCGCATGAAAGCCGATGTTTTTCAGTGACAACCGGGATTGAATAAACTGTCACCGTATTAAACAACAAGGGTTAAATCTGATAAATGGATTTAACCCTGTTTTGTAAAGCAGATCGCTAAACGTGGTAAATACTTTTATTCAGCGCCCTACTAATTCAGGTGTTCAACAACCAAAAGTGCGGTCAATTTCTCCAGCACCAGCTCCGGTTGAATATCAATCAAACTTTGGTGATAGCCCTCTGCGCTGTCACTACCTTTGCGCACTTTGATTAAACCGCCGTCGATCAAGCGGATTATCTCAACTTTATCCGCTAGCGGCGGGGTATACTGCGGACTGGTCGGGCCGTAGAGCGCAACCAACGGGCGTTGCAAGGCGGCGGCGATGTGCATTAAGCCGGAGTCGTTGCTGACCACGGCGGTGCAGCATGAAAGCAGGTCGATCGCCTCTTCCAACTGGGTTTGTCCGGCGAGATTAATACAGTAGCGCTGAAGTGCGGTCGGCAGGCTGTTACGGATCTGTTCGGCGACGCTGTCGTCTTTGCTTGAGCCGAAAATATGGATTTGGTAGCCTTGTGCAATCAGCAATTCTGCCAGTTTGGCATAATGGTAATGCGGCCAGCGTTTCGCCGGTCCGAATTCCGCCCCCGGACAAAAACCGATAATCGGGCGTTGTTCGGCAAGTGCGGTCTGTTTTTCGAATTTCGCCTTGGTCTTTGCCAGCTGTTTGCTCTCGGTTTGCAAATAAGGGTACGGCATCGGCAATTCGTCAGCCGCCGGAACCGCACTTTTCTCAAAGGCAAGTGCGGTGTAGCGCTGCACCATTAACGGATAATCCTGTTTGTTACTGCGCAAGTCATTCAGCAGGAAATAGCGGCTTTCGCCTTTCCAACCGCGCCGTTGCGCAATCTTGGCAAACAACGGAATAAGTGCCGATTTCAGCGAATTGGGCAAAATAATCGCTTGATCATATTGATTGCGCAGCGCTTTTCCCAAACGGTAACGCTCGCCTAAGGCAAAACTGCCATGCCCGATCGGCATTGCAATCGCCTTGTTGACTTCGGGCATTCTCGCCAGCAACGCCCGACACCAATTCGGCGCCATCACATCAATCACACAATCGGGATAGCGCTGTTTCAACACTTGATACAAGCTGTGCGACATCATCATATCGCCGACCCAAGACGGTCCGATTACCAAAATTTTCATCGCTGTTGCCGCCCGTTGATTATTTTTTATTTAACCATGCCATATATTCCGCCACCCCTTCGGCAACGGTTTTGAATGGTTTGTCGTAACCGGTGGCGCGCAGATTGGTTAAATCGGCTTGGGTATATTCCTGATAACGGCTTTTCAGATGGTCGGGGAACGGAATGGTTTCGATTTGTCCCGTTTGATGGAATTTCACCACCGCTTTGGCGACCTCTTCAAACGATTCCGCATTGCCGGTGCCGCAGTTGTAAATGCCTGAAATTCCGTTTTGCCAGCACCAGATATTCACTTGCGCCACATCGCCGACATACACGAAATCGCGGCGGAAATGTTCGCTGCCGGCAAACAGTTTCGGATTTTCGCCTTTTAAAATTTGGTTATTCAGATGAAACGCCACGCTCGCCATACTGCCTTTGTGGTTTTCGCGCGGGCCGTAAACATTGAAATAACGGAAACCACACACCGGCGATTCCGCTTCCGGCAGGATTTCGCGCACATATTGGTCGAACAGGAATTTGGAATAGCCGTACACATTCAACGGCCCTTCGAATTCGCGCGCTTCCTTAAATTCGGTTTTGTCACCGTAGGTCGCCGCCGACGAAGCATAGAAAAACGGAATGCGGCGATCCAAGCAGTAGTGTAGCAACTCTTTGGAGTATTCGTAGTTGTTGCTCATAATGTATTTGCCGTTCCATTCGGTGGTGGCGGAACACGCGCCCTCGTGGAACACCGCCTCAATCTCGCCGAAATCATCACCGGCGATAACCGAGGCGATAAAATCCTCTTTGTCACAATAATCGGCAATATCCAAATCGACCAAATTGGCGAATTTCGTGCCGTCGGTTAAATTATCCACCACCAAAATATCATTGCGCCCAAGCTCGTTTAACGCTTTCACGATATTACTGCCGATAAATCCTGCGCCACCTGTTACGATAATCATCTTGTCCTGCCTTATTTGGTTATTTGAATGAATTAGCGCTATTGTAATAGAAATTTGAAGTAAGTGAAAATGGGATTATGCGGCAAGCGAATTAAGCGGAATTAAATCGACTCGCTTGCCGACAATGCGCCAATTCCTTGTGGCAGCTCCAGACTGGCGATATTCAAAATCTCGATCACCCCATAACCGATACGACGGGCATAATTGCTATCGTTCATCAGGGACGAGGTTTGCCAGCCGTCAATTTCGCCATTGCGCAATTTGACCATCACCCTGCCGCGAAAGGTTTCCAAACCGGCAAGATGTTTGTTCAAGTTGTCCATTTCTTGCTGCCACTGATTGCTGCCGGCAGGTTCGTTGGCGATACGGCGGAACAGGCACAAGGTTTTAAACAAATGTTTGCGCAGGCGCAGGTAATCGCGATAAAGCACTGATTGCGGCTGCTGCAGGTAAAGTTGCATATTTTTCTGCAAATGTTTGCTGTCTTTCACAATCGCCATCATCTGCGACACCGCCATATGAGCAGCAGCCAGCTGTTGCTGCTGGCTATCAGCAACCTCCATTTTACTGGTGAAATCCAGCAACTCGCTATATAGCGGTTTGATTTGGCGCTCATAAATCTGTTGTGCGTCAAGGCGTAGCGGTAGTTTGGGCGGCGGCAGTTCGCTTTGTTCGTCCCCGTCGCTTTGGTACAGTTGTTCGGTGGGAATAAACAACACATGACAGATCACTTCCAGACTTAAGGCGCTTAAATGACGGATCTACTGAAACAGCGCCCGCATGGCGGTATCGCCCGCACGCAGAACGTTATCATTCAGATAACGCAGCTGTAGCTGTTGCCGGTCGTCCGGCAACAAATTGCCTTCCTCGCTTTTCTCCGGCAGCCAGCTCAGCAACTGTGCCGCCAATCGGCTTTGCAGCTTCCAAAAGAGCACCAGTCCCAATAAGTTGAATAAGGTGTGAAACAACGCCAGTTGTAACAGCGGATTCATTTCAGCCCAAGCCGCCAGCCACATCACCAACCGTGTCAGCGGCAACCATAACAACAGTGATAACACCGCCGTGACCACATTAAACAACAAATGCGCCAGCGCCAGCCGTTGACCGCTGCGTTCACTGCCGAGCATACCGACCACGGCAGTGGAAACGCTGCTGCCCACGTTCGAGCCGACGGCAATGGCGAACGCCTGTGCCAAGCTAATCTGACCGCCGGCCAACGCCGCCAAGGTCAAAATCAGCGTGGCATGTGACGATTGCAGCACAATGGTCAGCAGCAAGCCAATACCGCTGAACAGGGCGATTTCCGTCATGCCGCTGACTTGCATACCCGTGAATTCGACTTGACTGCCGATATCTTGAAAACCGTTTTTAATTGCGTCAATCCCGATAAAAATCAGGGCAATACCAAGCAAAACACGCCCTATCGGCTTGGCTTTGGCTTTGAAAAAACCCAGCAGAATTCCAAATACCAGCATCGGCACCGCCGCCGGACTCAAGCTGATACTTTGCCCAGCCAGTGCCAGCAGCCAGATACCGCTGGTCGCCCCCAGATTAGTTCCCAAAATGACGGCAATCCCACCAGCCAAGCCAATCAATCCGGTACTCAAAAACGCTATCGTAAGCAAGGACACCAACGTGCTCGACTGCAAGATAAAAGTCGCCCCCATACCGAACAACAGCCCCTTGCCGGGTGTTGCGGTACTTTTTGCCATCATGCGTTCAAGCGTGCCGCCCGCCGCATGGTGCAGCCCCTCTTCGATACACTGCATCCCGAATAAAAACAAAGCCAACCCGTAGCACAGCTGCAACCACGGCGCACTGTACCAAAAACTGTAAGCCAGTACGATTAACAACAGACCGATCAGCAATGATTTGATGTTTTTGTTCACAATTGCTCCGAAAACGGCAAAATACCGTTGGCGACGTCACAGGGTGGGTGTCAGTACTTTTATAATAACGTATGCAAAATTATATGAAAGCAAAATCCGGTTTACGCTGAACAAACGCCACAGAGATAAACCAAAGCAAATCGGTAGGGATAGAAAGTGCGGTCGCGCTTAACAAGGTGTTTGCGAGCGCAATGACGAAGGGACTGTAAAACGAAAAAACCCGCTGAGTAAACTCAACGGGTCGTAAATAATGGCTCCTCCTGCTGGACTTGAACCAGCGACATACGGATTAACAGTCCGCCGTTCTACCGACTGAACTAAGGAGGAAAAGTGGTGCCTCGAGGCGGAATCGAACCACCGACACGGGGATTTTCAATCCCCTGCTCTACCGACTGAGCTATCGAGGCAACTCATCAGTGGTGCGTATTAAACGTTTTTTTCGCTTTCAAGTCAACCTCTATTTTAAAAAAACTTTCACCGCACCGCTTGTTTGCACGCTTTGTGTGCAAAGCGTTTATTTTTAGTCCGCAAACTGATTATTAATTAGCACGCACGCGATATTTCTTTTGCGCCGAATCCACTTTCACCAAATAATTACGCGCCTGTGCCGACGGATGTCGGGTGGTCAAAGTGCGGTATACTTGCTCGGGCAGTAAGCGATTGATTTTTTCTATCGCCATGGTTTTGTCCTGATCGAATACCCGCAGCACCGCACCGGCGCCGCTGTTATAAGCGGAGATCATGGCGTAACGTTTGGACGACGGATCGGTGATACCGGCTAAATAACTGTTTTGCAAAATGGATAGGTAAGCCACACCGGCATCAATATTTTGATGCGGATCGAACAAATATTCTTTGCTCGGTTGTCCTGACCGATTTTTTACGATTTTAAACACATCACGTCCGGCGGTGTGCGGCACGACCTGCATTAACCCCATCGCATTGGCATAACTAATGGCATAAGGGTTAAAACTCGATTCGGTTTGCATAATCGCCAAAATCAGGCTCTCGTCGATATTGTAATGCCGCGCGGCACGGCGCACGAACGGCACATATTTTTGCGCACGCACATTGACGTGGTTGGCAATCATCGGAATCGTGACATATTCCACCAGCTGGCCGTTGCCCAAACGACGGGTTTGCAAGCTATTTTGCAACAAATAATTGGCGAACTCGTTAGCCCGATCCAAATTGTTGATCGTAACGCCTTTATGATCGACCACCTGCCCCGACAAAAACGGACGCGAACTGATCGGCGCATCACCGTCGGCAAACAAGTCGATTCCGTTGGCGTCCGAGCCCATCATCAACGTGTGCACAATCGATTTTTTCAAACGGTAGGCGTCCATACCTTGTGTTTCGATGGTGATTTTGCCTTCGTCAAAGCTGATATGGCTGCGGGTGTTGTATTGATCGGTATATTTGACGTAATCCTTGCGGCTGGCAACCAGCAGTTCGTTCACGCCCCATTTGCGATCGATATTATGTGAAAATTGACCGGTCAGGATATCCAGACCGCGCAAATCTTTGGCAAACGCATCATCATAATCAATTCCGCTGCCTTTCTTCGAGGAAGAACCACAGGCAACCAAAAACGGAATCAATAGCACCAGTAAATATTTTTTCATCGGCGAAACCTGCTATTGGCTTGGGGGAACATAACCTTCGATATGAACGTCTTTGCCTTCAAACAGAAAATTCACCATTTCCTGTTCCAGCAATTGGCGGTGCTCGGCGTTCATCATATTCAGTTTTTTCTCATTCACCAGCATGGTCTGCTTTTTCATCCACTCGCCCCATGCCGGCTTGCTGATCGAATCGAAGATCCGCTTGCCCAACTCGCCGGGATACAGCTGGAAATCCAAGCCGTCGGCTTCCTGTTTTAAATATTCACAATAAACTGTTCGTGCCATTTGCTAGTCCTTTTTGCTTTTTACATTAGATCGTTTATTAGACAGGCGAATGTTGCTTTGGTTGCATTGCCTGTAATTGTAATAATAAGTTTTTCATCGGGGTCGCCAAACCGATTTTCGGCGGTGATTGAAAATTATACCAATAATTATTCGCTTCGGGTACATTGTTGCGGTATTCGACCGCACTTTCCGCTACTTTTTGGCTAATTTGCGCCGGCTGACCGCACTTTTGCGCATAAATCGGCACAATATCCAGATGAAAATGGCTGAACGTGTGGCGGAACATCACCCATTCCTGATAATCACAGATATTCTGCCGTTGCAAATACGCTAAAAGTGCGGTTTTGCTGTCAAACTGCGGAAAACAGTACAAGCCGCCCCACAGCCCTTGCGGCGGACGCTGTTGTAGCAACACCTGTTGTCCGTCCGCCAAAATCAAAAAATAGGCTTGTTTTTGCGGCAAGGTTTTTTTCGGTTTTTTAGCCGGATAAGCCTGCCAATTTTGTTGCAGGTTCGCCTGACAATCGGTTTGCAGCGGGCACAAACCGCACTTTGGTTTGGAACGGCTGCAAACCATTGCGCCTAAATCCATCATCGCCTGATTGAAATCGGCAACTTGCGCTGTCGGCGTAACCTGTTCGCTATATTGCCATAATTGATCACCGACTTTTTTCTCGCCAGGCCAACCGTCCAGCGCAAAATAACGGGCTAAAACCCGTTTCACATTGCCGTCTAAAATCGGATAAGGCGCATCTAAACACGAGGATAAAATCGCACCGGCAGTGCTGCGCCCCACGCCGGGCAGTGCCAAAACCTGTTCAAAATCGGTCGGAAATTGCCCGTGATGTTGATCGAAGATCACTTGCGCCGCTTTATGCAAATTGCGCGCGCGGGCGTAATATCCCAGCCCTGTCCATAAATGCAGCACCTCATCGATCGGCGCATTTGCCAAAGAAACCACATCGGGAAACGTCGCCATAAAGCGTTCGAAATAAGGGATCACGGTCGCAACCTGCGTCTGCTGCAACATCACTTCCGACAGCCAGACCTGATACAGGGTTTTGTTGCGCTGCCAAGGCAGATCTTTGCGGCCGTATTGACGGTACCAGTCCAATACTGCGTGAGCAAAAAGGGCATGAATTGACGATTGGGCGAGCATAAAAATTATTATCCGTTAAGGCAAAAAATCGAAGTTAAGATTGGTTTATTATTGCATTTTTTCCGAGCCTGCTCTATAACGGTAGCTCTTTAATCCATAACAAATTCCGCCTTATGACTGCTAATACAAGACGCTTCGCCCTGATTATCCTCGCTGCCGCCGCCATTTTAATGATCACCATGGGTATGCGCATGGCGTTGGGGCTGTTCGTGCAGCCGATTCACCAAGATACCGCACTGAGCATCACCGCCATCAGCTTTGCCATGGCAATCACGCAACTGATGTGGGGCGTGGCACAACCGATTACCGGCGCCCTCGCCGATCGCTACAGCGCCTGGCCGGTGATGTTGTGGGGAACACTGCTGCTGGCGGCAGGCTTCGCCTTAATACCGCTCTTTCCGTCGGCGTTCGGTTTGACATTGAACATGGGCGTGCTGGTTGCCTTTGGCGCCGGTGCCGGCAGTTTTTCGATTTTGATCAGCCAAGTTTCCAATAAACTACCGCAAAAAATGCGGGGTTTGGCCTCCGGAATCGTCAATGCCGGCGGCTCTTTCGGTCAATTTCTGTTTGCGCCGTTGGTGCAGGGACTGATTATGCTGCCGATGCTCGGCTGGCGCGGGGCGATGTATGCGTTGGCGATCATCAGTTTATTGGTGCTGCCGATTGCGCGTTGGTTGTCACGCGGCGATCAACCACCTAAAACCGTACCAAGTACGGTCGGGCAAACGCAGCAAAGTTTGAAACAGGCTGTCTTGGCATCGTTTAAAGATCGCAGTTATATTTTATTACATTTGGGCTTTTTCACCTGCGGTTTTCACATTGCGTTTTTAGTGACGCATTTGCCGACGGAAGTGTCGCTCAGCAAATTATCGGCGGATGTCGCCTCGTGGTCATTGGCGATTATCGGGATTTCCAACGTTGTCGGCAGTTTGGTGGTCGGCTGGCTGGTCGGACATTATCGCAGCAAATATATCCTGTTTTGGATGTACGCCTCGCGCGCGGTTTTAATCGGGATTTATCTGCTGATGCCAAGCAGCCCGATGACGTTTTATCTATTCGCCGTCGGTCTGGGATTGACTTGGCTGGCAACCGTACCGCCCACCGCCGCCACGGTCGGTAAACTGTTCGGTGTGCGCTATTTGGCAACGTTGTTCGGTTTAACCCTGCTGTCGCACCAAGTCGGCGGTTTCTTCGGCGCGTATCTGGGCGGTTTGGCGATTACCCAACTCGGCGACTACAGCTGGATGTGGTACGCCGATATGATCTTAGCCGCTCTCGCCGCCGTGCTGAATTTACCGATTCGGGAAGAAAAAATCGTGCGCACGGAATTACACGCCAAAAGTGCTTAACCGAATAATCTTGGTGGGTATTTTTACTGCCTGCCGCATACCTTGCCGACATGGTTGACCGAATGGGCAACTTCACCGCCACTCGGTTGTTGTAAGCCTTTCAGAATGCCGCAACTTTCATTGTTGTGAACTTCACGGCACTGACTACGCAGTTCACTTAGCTGTTTTTTCAAGGCTTGCAACTCACGCAGTCGTGCTTTGACGTGTTGCAAGTGTTCATCAATCAAGTCATTAATCGAGGCGCAACTGGCGTTGGGATCGGCTTTGGCTTGCAACAGTTCGCGAATCTCGTCTTGCGTCATTTCCAACGCGCGGCAACGGCGGATAAACACCAAACGTTCCAAATGTGCCGTGCCGTATTCGCGGTAATTATTCATCAGATTGCGTTGCGCTGCAGGCATCAAACCCTCGCGTTCGTAATAACGAATAGTCTCCACCGGACAGCCGGTTTGTTTGGCAAGATCACCGATTTTCATTTTTTATTCCTCTCCTGCTTGACCCTGTAGCTGCTACAGGGTGTTTAATATAGCATAATAGAACACATCTATAGGGGTAAAAATTATGACTAACTGCTGTTCACATCAACATAATCCTTCTCAAAAGCAAGCGCAGCTTGAACCGCTCACGCAAGCCAAAAGCGTGGCAAACGGCGTGCAAACGGCGATTCGTATTCAGCAGATGGATTGCCCGACCGAAGAAGGCATTATCCGCAAAAAATTCGCTACTATGAGCGAAGTGCAAGCGTTGGAATTTAACTTAATCCAACGAGTGCTGACCGTTACCCATGGAGAACAGGATTTGCCAACAATATTGGAAGCCATTCGCTCACTCGGTTTTGAGCCTGAATTGCCTGACGCAGGTGGCAAACTGGCAAAAGCCGAAACGCCGCAAAAACCGCTGCTGCCACTGGTGATAGCTGGTGTGCTGGCGTTGGGGTCAGAAGCGGTAACCTGGTTTGGCCTTCCTCACTGGGCGGGGGCAATTTTGGCAGTGGTGGCGGTGCTGTTATGCGGATTGGACACCTACAAAAAAGGCTGGCTGTCGATTCGTACCGGCAGCTTGAATATCAACGCTCTGATGAGCATTGCCGTCACTGGCGGATTGTTGATCGGGCAATGGCCGGAAGCAGCAATGGTGATGGTGCTGTTCACCTTGGCGGAAGTGATTGAAGCAAAATCCCTTGATCGTGCGCGTAATGCCATTGCCGAATTGATGGCACTCGCCCCTGATACCGCCACGGTGCAACAGCCTGATGGCTCGTGGCAGGAAGTGGCGGCAGACAGCGTCAGCGTGGACGATGTGGTGCGGGTCAAACCAGGGGAGCGGATCGCCCTTGACGGCAAAATCACGCAAGGGCAAAGTGCGGTCAATCAAGCCCCGATTACAGGCGAGAGCTTGCCGGTGGATAAGGGCGTGGGCGATGCAGTGTTCGCAGGCACGATTAACCAAAGTGGCTCGTTCGACTATCAAGTGACGGTGGCGGCAAGCAACTCTACGCTGGCACGCATTATTCATGCGGTGGAAGAAGCGCAAGGGGTCAAAGCCCCAACCCAGCGGTTTGTGGACAAATTCGCCCAAATTTATACCCCTGCGGTGCTGGTGATTGCATTGTTAGTGGCGGTCATTCCGCCGCTGTTGATGGCAGGCACATGGTTTGATTGGATTTATAACGCGTTGGTTTTATTGGTCATCGCTTGCCCTTGCGCCTTGGTGATTTCAACCCCTGTTACCGTGGTGAGTGGGCTTGCCGCCGCCGCACGCAAGGGCATTTTGATTAAAGGCGGTGTCTATTTGGAGCAAGGACGGCTGTTAAGCACGCTGGCACTGGATAAAACCGGCACGCTGACCTATGGCAAGCCAGTACAAACCGAGATGACCGCACTTGGCACAATGCCGCTTGGCGAAGCACAATCACTTGCGATCAGCCTTGCCGCTCGCTCCGATCACCCTGTTTCACAGGCGATTGCCACTTTTGGTAGTGAACAACATGTGGCATTGGCTACTGTGGAGAATTTCACCGCACTGTTGGGGCGCGGCGTACAAGGGCAAATTAACGGCACGGACTATGTGTTGGGCAATATTCGCCTGATCGAAGAACGCAAGCAAGCCACGAACGAGTTACAAAGCCAAATCGAGCAATTGGAAAAACAAGGCAAAAGCGTGGTGCTGTTGACGGATAATCATCAAGTGTTGGCGTTATTTGCCGTTGCCGACACGGTGAAAGAAAGCAGCCGCCAAGCCATTGCCGAACTGCACACATTAGGGGTAAAAACCCTGATGCTGACAGGCGACAACCAACACACCGCCAATGCGATTGCTGCACAAATCGGTATTGATCAAGCCCTTGGCAATCAGTTGCCAGAGGATAAATTAAAGGCGATACAAAGTGCGGTTGAACAACAACCTAAACAGCAAAAAATCGGCATGGTCGGCGATGGTATCAATGACGCACCTGCTTTGGCTCGTGCTGATATTAGTTTTGCCATGGGCGCGATGGGAACGGATACCGCACTTGAAACCGCCGACGTGGCGTTAATGGACGACGATCTGTGCAAAATTCCGATATTTATCCGTTTGTCGCAACGCACCCATCGTATTCTGCGGCAAAATATCACATTTGCCTTATTGATTAAACTGCTCTTTCTGGTCATCACCCTATTCGGAATCGGCACCATGTGGATGGCGGTGTTTGCTGATGTCGGCACCAGTCTGCTGGTGGTCATGAATGGGCTTCGCCTGCCACGGAAATAACCTGCTAACCGCACTTTGCCGATAACAAACAAAGTACGGTCAAAATCAACGTGGATAATCGCTTGAGATTGGTATGGATTTGTGTGTGACAACCTAAAAAGTTTGTTATATTGAGCAACACCTCTTTATTTCTTTAATCGCAGTTCTTTAATCGAAGAGTAGCGCTCATGACCATCAACATCAGAAAAGCAGTAAAAGAAGATAGCGGCAATCTTTGGATTTTAATGCAAAAATTGGCTATTTTTGAAGACTATATCGACGACTTCGCAATCACGCCTGCGATTGTGCAAGCAAGCGGTTTTGACAAAACCCCACCGGACTTTTACTGCTTCGTAGCAGAAGATCAAGAAAACGCCCGACTAGCGGGAATGCTGGTTTACTATTTCCTGCCTTATACCGCACAAAACCGACCGGCGATCTACATGAAAGAGCTTTACGTCGATGAACAGTATCGCGGACAAAAAATCGGCGAAAGACTTATGCAAGCCTTAAAAGCCGAAGCCAAAACTCACCATTGCAGACAAATCAAATGGACGGTTGCCCCGTGGAATCAGGCTGGACAGCGCTTTTATCATACACTTGGCGCAAAAGAAAATCGTGAGTGGCTGAATTATGAATGGACTTTGGATTAAGTAATGCAGCCATATTTATCCTTGTATAGGGATAAATTTGACTTTATCCTTTTTAGAGGGTATTTTATAAAATATCTATTACAAAGGATAAATTATGGCAATCACCACCGCAAAAATGTTAGCGCACGCCTTAAAAGAATTCCGCTATCAAAATAAGTTGTCGCAATCGCAAGTTGCACTGCTCGCCGGCGTGAAGCAAGCGACGGTTTCCGCCTTTGAAAACCAACCGGAGCGTAGCAAAGTTGATACCTTGTTTAACCTACTGTCGGCGTTGGAGTTAGAAATCACATTGTCACCGCGTCATAAAACGGTAACGCCGGCAAGCACTCAAATTCAAGAACCTACGCCCGATTTTGATGATGAGGATTGGTGATGAACCGTTTGATGATTGCCATGAACGGGATTGAAGTCGGGCTATGGACGAAAAGCAGCGACGGCGCAAGCCAATTTCAATACGAATCAACTTGGTTAAACCACGCTAAGGCGCGCCCGATTTCGTTGTCGCTTCCATTATCGGAAAAAGTCTATAAAGGCAGTGTTGTTTATAATTTTTTCGATAACTTATTGCCGGACAATGAACAAATCCGTTCGCGCATTCAACAACGTTTCCAAGTTGCCACCAAACACCCGTTTGATTTGCTGGGTGCAATCGGGCATGACTGCGTCGGTGCAATTCAACTTTATCCGCAAGGAAAGCGCCCTTATTCGGTCAGAAAAATTGACGCCGTGCCTTTAAGTGAAACGGATATTGCTGCATTATTAAAAAACTACCAATTTTCACCGTTGGGAATGGATAATGCACACCAAGATTTTCGGATCTCCCTTGCCGGAGCGCAGGAGAAAACCGCACTTTTGTATCATAACAAGCAATGGTGCAAACCTCTGAATAGCACACCAACCAGCCATATTATGAAATTGCCGATTGGCATCGTCGGACAGGGGCAGCTTGATTTATCGGATAGCTGTGAAAATGAATGGCTTTGTTTGCAGTTGTTAAAAGCCTTTGGTTTGCCCGTAGCCAATGCGGAAATTTTGTATTTTGACGATTGCAAAGTGCTGTCGGTTGAACGTTTTGATCGCCGTTGGGCGGCTTCAGGAAGTTGGTTAGTGCGCTTGCCGCAGGAAGATATGTGCCAAGCGTTGGCAATTGCACCTGCATTAAAATACCAAGCGGACGGCGGACCGAGTATATTATCTATTCTTGAGCTGTTAAAAGGTTCGACGGATAGCCTTGAAGATCGCCAGCGCTTTTTTAAAGCACAAATTATCTTTTGGCTGATGGCGGCGATTGACGGACACGCGAAAAACTACAGCCTATTTTTGGAACAAGGCAACCGCTACCGTTTAACGCCATTTTATGATGTTATTTCCGCATTTCCGCTGTTAAAACCGCAAGGCTTGCAGCGGCAAAAAATCAAAATGGCGATGGCATGGCACGGAAAAAATAAACACTATTTATGGGATAAGATCCAAATTCGCCATTTTCTCGAAACCGGCAGACTGGCAGGTTTGCGCCCGCTGCTCGTCGAAGAAATATTGCACGAAGTCACTACAAACTATCAAAGTGCGGTTGAACAATGCCAACAAAATCTGCCGACGGGTTTTCCATCAGAGATTGCCGAACCGATTTTAAACGGCGTTTGGCAACAAGGCGTAAGGTTGAATGGATAGAAAAAACCGCACTTTGGAATACAGTTCAGACAGTTGAAACCTATTTACGAGGGGCAAAGCCCCTCATCTATGCTTAACCGTGTACGATGAAATCGTGCACGGAAATTGCTGATAGCCTTGCACGGCAAGCCGTACAAGGTTAAGCATAGGTCAGCCGCTTTGCGGCTGTAAAATTTAAAATGCTATATTTTAACGTCGTCAGTAATCTGAACCGCACTTTGGAAGTGCGGTTGGGTTGTGAAATGTTTATGCTTTAAGGTCGTGGCGTACCCTCAGCCCCAAAAACACCGCCCCATGCTCTCGTACTGTCAGTTGTATCACTAGATTTAATTGTACCGGCAATGTACTTACCATCCCCTAAAAATGCTCCGTCTAAATTTGCTGCGCCAATTTCAGGATTCTGATGACCAGTTGTCGGAGTCGCTTTTGCTTGGATAATGCCATCACTTAGCACCTCTGACTTAACCTCCATATTGAGTTCACCACCAATAATTCGACCTGCAATTTTTTTATCTGCTGCATTGTAGGTCAAATCAAGATTTGCTTGTTTTGCTGCTTCCATTTCAACCGAATAAAATACCTTTCCTTCATAGTTCATACTGGCGTCAGGATTTTTATTATCTTTTTCTCCGTAATATACAAAGTCGGTAATTTGCGCTTTCATTTTTTCACCGGTCACTGACTGTGGATTAATGACATCAGAGGTGAAAGTAAGATTTCCATAGTAGCCAATTTTTCCTAACGGCAAAATTGTTTCTTGACCATTTTTATCTTGGACAAAAAGTGTTGTTACCGTACCACTATCTTTATTAAAAGTAATCTTATACTCTGGCTTTATTCCTACAGCATCATTCCAAGCATTATCATTACGCTCTGAATAAGTCGAGGTTAATACGCCGCCATAACTTTTGATATCTTCATTGTTATTTTTTGGCGGTGTAACATCAGGCTGATCATTTTGTTTATCCTTATCAGCTACCACTTCTGGTTGCGGTTGATTTACACCATTATTTTCAGATAATGTATCGCCTCCAGATTGCTTATTATCAGCCGCTTTTTGCAGCGCCTCTTTTTCTTTTAGCTCGGCTAACAGCGCACTATTTGCAGTTGAATTTTCTTTGTTCTTTTCTGTCGGTTGCGCAACAATATTCGCCGCTACCGACGTAGGAGTCGAACCAGACGAACCGCCACCTCCGCTACAAGCGGCTAAAAGAACGGATAGGAAAAGGGCAATTGCTGTTTTATTATAAATATTTTTCATCATGTTATTTCTCTCGTCATCATATTAATTAATGAAATATTCCGCAGGTTAAGCATTCAAATCAAAGATAAATACATCTTATTATTATTTGCTTAACTGAGTTGGTGCGCATTTTAACAACTGTTAAGTAAGTTTTCGTCTGTGTTGAGTAAGAAAAAAGCCAGTTGCGACCGATCATTGCCAAAGAAATAGCGAAAACAGTTGTAATCGCCACGGATATTTGCATAATGCGCCTATTAAATAAAAAGGAAGCTTAATTCGTTATCATGTCAGAAGTTACACAACCGCAAACCACCTTTGCCGATCAGAAGCGCAAAACGGTCGAAACCGCCGAATTTACCGCTGACGGACGTTATATGCGCAAAGTGCGTAGTTTCGTGCTGCGCACCGGACGTTTGAGTGAATATCAAAAAAATGCGATGAACAACTATTGGGCGGATTTCGGCTTGGAATATCAAGATACGCCGTTCGATTTTAATGCAATTTACGGCAATGATAATCCTGTCGTATTGGAAATCGGTTTCGGTATGGGGACGTCGCTGGTCGAGATGGCGAAAAACAACCCCCAGCGTAACTATTTAGGCATTGAAGTTCATACGCCGGGCGTCGGTGCCTGCGTGGCATTGGCGGTGCAGGAAAAGATAACGAATTTGCGCGTAATTTGCCATGATGCGATGGAAATTTTGCGCGACAGTATTGCCGATAACAGCTTAGGCGGATTACAATTGTTTTTCCCCGATCCGTGGCAGAAAAGCAAGCACCATAAACGTCGGATCGTGCAGCCGGAGTTTATCCGTTTAATACAACAAAAACTAAAGTGCGGTGGTTTTATCCACATGGCGACCGACTGGCAAAATTACGCCGAGCATATGTTGGAAACCTTACAAAACAGCGCAGGTCTGGCGAACCAATCTCCGACGGGGGATTATATCCCGCGTCCGGATTTCCGCCCGTTGACCAAATTCGAACAGCGCGGACAGAAACTCGGACACGGCGTTTGGGATCTGTATTTTATTTATCGTTAATCAAACTTTATTCATTATCAACTAAAAAAGGAAAATAGTATGGCTATTCAGCGTAACCGCAGACAGCGCAAAAAAATGCATCTTGCCGAATTCCAAGAGTTAGGCTTTGTTGTCCGCTGGCAATTCGCCGACAACACCTCGGTCGAAGAAATCGACGCCACCTTGGATCGTTTTATCGACGAAGTGATCAAGCCACACGGCTTAGCCTACGAAGGCAGCGGCTACCTGCATTGGGAAGGGTTGGTTTGTTTGGAAAAAGTCGGTAACTGCGACGATTCGCACCGCACTTTGGTACAAAACTGGCTCAGCGAAAATAAGCTGCAACAAATCGAAACCAGCGAATTGTTCGATATTTGGTGGGATTATCCGATTCAGTAATTTAAATTGAAAACTTGAATTTTTTCAGTTTAATCCTATTTAATATAGTGCGGTTCTCAAACCGCACTTTTGCTATTTAAAGGATAATCATGAACACATTACAATTTTTAGTGCAAACCGTAATCGGGCTATATACCTTTATTCTGGTATTGCGCGCCTGGTTTCAGTATTGTCAGGTGGATTTTTACAATCCGCTGTCGCAAGTCGTAGTGAAACTGACGCAGCCGGTATTGGCGCCGTTGCGCAAGCTGATTCCGACCCGTAAAAATATTGACTTTGCCGCACTGGTCTTGGCTTTCGTGCTGAATATGCTGAAATATCCGCTGCTGATCGGCAGTTTTGACGGGGCAAGTTTATGGCAATTTGCCGTGATCGGCGTGCTTGCGGTGGTTAAAGCCTTTGGCGAAATGATCTTCTGGGCGATTTTAATCCGTGCGGTGATGAGCTGGTTTTCGCAAGGCAACCACCCGTTGGAATACCAACTGTACCGTATCACCGAGCCGCTGCTTGCCCCGATTCGCCGCATTCTGCCAAATACCGGTATGATCGATTTCTCGGTGATGGCATTGGCATTTATCCTGATCTTCGGCAACAAGTTGCTGATGGATCTTTTCGGTTCATTGTGGGTCTTGGCATAACCATGTCCGCCGTCACACCGCATGAAAACGGGTTGCGACTGAAAATTCTGTTGCAACCCAAAGCCAGCAAAGATCAGCTGGTCGGCTTGCATGACGGCGAGCTGAAAATCACCATCACCGCCCCACCGATTGACGGTCAAGCCAACGCCCACTTGCTGAAATTCCTGAGTAAACAATTTAAAGTCGCCAAAAGCAGTATTGTGTTGGAAAAAGGCGAACTCAACCGCCATAAACAGGTTTTTATCCCTGAGCCGAAAGTGATTCCGGCAGTGGTGCAAGCCTTACTCGACGGCTAAAACCGCACTTTATATTCTCCGATTTCTTATTCCTGATAAAAATCAACCCCATATTTTTTGAGAACTATTTTTATTTGACACAGATCAAACTTTCAAGATATAGTGCTTCCAAAAGATAAAATGTCTATATATAGTGTTTTCGCATTTGAATTTATCAAGATAAGGGGTTTTTATGTCAGGGTTACAGGTCATCAAGCGTGACGGTGCCAGCACGCCGTTTGTGGCAGAGCGTATTCTGCAAGCGATTCGTAAGGCGGCGGTTGCTTGCGGTATCAACAACGAGGCATTTTGCTCGCATCTCAGCAATGAAGTCTGCCAACAGATTTTCAGCCACTACCAACAACAGATTGATATTGCGCATATCCAAGCGATTGTTGAAGAAAAGCTGATGCGCAGCCAGTATCCGCAAATTGCGCGCGCCTATATCGAGTACCGTCATGATCGTGACTTGGCACGCGAAAAACGCAGCCAGCTGACGCAAGAGATCGAGGGCTTAATTGAACAGAGCAATCTGGAAATCCTGAACGAAAACGCCAATAAAGATGCCAAAGTGATCCCGACCCAGCGCGATTTACTCGCCGGCATTGTGGCGAAACATTACGCCAAACGCTATCTGCTGCCTGCCGATGTGGTAGCGGCGCACGAAAAAGGCGAAATCCATTATCACGATTTGGATTATGCACCGTTCTTCCCGATGTTCAACTGTATGTTGGTCGATCTGCAAGGCATGCTGGAACAGGGCTTTAAAATGGGCAATGCCGAGATTGAAACCCCGAAATCGATCACCACCGCCACTGCCGTCACCGCACAAATTATCGCGCAGGTTGCCAGCCATATTTACGGCGGCACAACCATCAATCGGATTGATGAAGTGCTTGCGCCTTATGTACAAAAAAGTTACGAAAAACATTTGGCAGTGGCGGCAGAATGGCAGATTGCCGATGCGGAAGGCTACGCCAAAGCGCGCTTGGAAAAAGAGTGTTTTGATGCGTTTCAATCACTGGAATATGAGGTTAATACCCTGCACACCGCCAACGGACAAACGCCGTTTGTCACCTTTGGTTTCGGTTTGGGCACAAGTTGGCAAGCCCGCCTGATTCAACAGGCGATTCTGCAAAACCGGATTCAAGGCTTAGGCAGAAACCACAAAACCGCAATTTTCCCGAAACTGGTATTCACCTTAAAACAAGGCTTGAATCTGCACGCCGACGATCCGAATTACGACATCAAACAACTGGCGCTAAAATGTGCCAGCGAGCGCATGTATCCGGATATTCTGAATTATGATCAAGTGGTGCAAGTCACCGGTTCGTTCAAAGCACCGATGGGCTGCCGCAGCTTTTTGGGCAAATATGAACAAGATCAACAGGAAATCCACGAAGGACGCAATAATCTCGGCGTGGTCAGTTTGAACCTGCCGCGTATTGCGCTGGAAACGCAAGGTGACGAAGTGCGGTTTTATCAGTTGTTGGATCAGCGCCTCGCCATTGCCAAAAAAGCGCTGATGACGCGCATTGCCCGTCTGCAACAGACCAAAGCCCGCGTTGCGCCAATTTTATATATGGAGGGCGCATGCGGCGTGCGATTGAAAGCTGACGATTATGTGGCGGACATTTTCAAAAACGGACGCGCTTCGATTTCGCTCGGTTATATCGGCATTCACGAAACCATCAATGCGCTGTTCGGCAGCCATATTTACGATCAGCAAGCATTATGGCAAAAAGGGTTAGATATTGTGGGGCATTTACGAAGTGCGGTCGAAGCGTGGAAACAGGAAAGCGGCTATGCGTTCAGTCTGTATTCAACACCAAGCGAGAATCTGTGCGACCGTTTCTGCCGCCTCGACAGCAAAACCTTCGGCATTATCGAGGGCGTGACTGACAAAGGCTACTACACCAACAGTTTCCATTTGGACGTGGAGAAAAAAGTCAATCCGTACGACAAACTGGATTTTGAAATGGCATATCCGCCGATCGCCAACGGCGGTTTTATCTGCTACGGCGAATATCCGAATATGCAGCGCAATATCAAAGCGTTGGAGGACGTGTGGGATTACAGCTATTCGCGCGTGCCGTATTACGGCACCAATACACCGATTGACGAATGCTACGGCTGCGGCTACAAAGGCGAATTCGACTGCACCAGCAAAGGCTTCACCTGCCCGTCCTGCGGCAACCACGACAGCAATACCGTGTCGGTTACCCGTCGCGTGTGCGGCTATCTCGGCAGCCCCGACGCACGTCCGTTCAACAGTGGCAAGCAGGAAGAGGTGAAACGGCGGGTGAAGCACCTCTAAAAGTGCGGTCTGAATATGAATTATCTGCAATATTATCCGGTTGATGTGGTCAACGGCGAAGGCACGCGCTGCACCCTGTTTGTCGCAGGGTGCGAACACCAATGCAAAGGCTGTTACAACCAAAAAAGCTGGTCGTTCTGCGCCGGCGTGCCGTTTGATCAGGCGATGGAAGATCAGATTATCGCCGATTTGCAAGACACGCGCATCAAGCGGCAAGGCCTGAGCCTGAGCGGCGGCGATCCGCTGCACCCGAAAAACCTGACCGCACTTTTGCCACTGGTGCAACGGATTAAACGCGAATGTCCCGATAAAGACATTTGGTTGTGGACCGGTTATCGTTTGCAAGAGCTGAACGCCGAACAGCAAGCGTTTTTGGCTTATGTCGACGTGTTGATCGACGGCAAGTTTATCCAACAACTTGCCGACCCAAAACTGCATTGGCGCGGTTCGAGTAATCAGGTGATTTATCGGTTTGGGGTTTGATGTAATATTTCATTTATCTTAAATTCACTATCGGATTTCGCCGATGGCGACTTACTTTTATACGCTACGCTCACCCTCTCAGGCAGTTCGCAAGGGAACCCGAAAACACGACGCAAAGTACCAGAAATAACGCTTACTCAGTTAGACTATTTAAATTTTGCTGGATTCGTTCAAGTTGTTGTTTCACGGCGTCTTTACCTAATGTTTGCGCTGAGACGATAATGCCTTCTCCGCTGATAAACAGTAATTCGGCGAGATTTTCCGCCTGTTGCAAACCGGCTTGTTGTAATCTTGCCAATAAAACCGCCTGCACCGCTTGCTTATGTTCTTTCGCTTGCTGATGTGCCGGCGTTTGCGGATCGGCATATTCGGCGCAGGCATTGATAAACATACAACCATAAAAATTTTCCGACAAAATCCATTGTCGTAAAAAAAACAGATAGCCCTCGACCGTTTCTTGCAAGGAATAATCCGCCAACACCGCTTGCATTTGCGCCATAAACTGCTGGTGACGATGGGCTAAGGTGGCGACAATCAATTCCTCTTTGCTGTCGAAATAACGGTATAACGTGCGTTTGGTGATGCCAGCCTGCTGTGCCAGTTGCTCAACTCCGCAAGCATGGAAACCTTGTTGATAGAATAATTGGCAAGCCGATTCGATTAATTGCTGCTGCTTACTCATCGCTCCTCCATTTTTATTTGCATATTTTATTTACATAAGTACACCGAACAGTATACACCAACAACGGGTATACCGTTCGGTATATTTTTTGATAATTGTGAGGAGACACCAGATGAAAATATTCCAGCATTGGTTGCAGGCAAATGAACCACGACCGGCAAGACTGCCGCTAAATATGATTCTCACCGCATGGTTAGGCGGTTTTTTGGCAACCGCCGCCTTTGCCGCCAGCAGTGAAATCAGCCAACTGCCGCTGGTGCTCGGCTCGTTTGGCGCAAGCTGTTTATTGGTGTTTGCCTATCCCAACAGCCCGTTTTCCCAACCGAGAAATGTGATCGGCGGACATTTTATCGCCTCATTAACCGGATTGGTGATCATGGCATTCTGCGGCGTGCATTGGTGGAGTATGGCGCTCGGCGTCGGTACTGCGATTGCGTTAATGCTGTTATTGCGCGTGCCTCACCACCTGCCGGTTCTAATCCGTTAATTGTGATGTTGGGCGCGGCAAATTGGTCTTTCCTGTTCACCCCGACCTTAATCGGTGCAATCATTCTGGTGATTGTCGCTCTGTTCTATAATAATTGGGGCAAAGATCGACGTTATCCGCTATATTGGTGACACCGCAAGGCAAAACCGTACTTTTGCCTCGCTGATTTTATTGCTTAAGACTTGCGAAAGGAAACCCTATGCGTTACAACCAATTCAACCAAGCCATTGGCGATGTGGTGGAAAATATGACTCTCGGCGCAATGCCGGATATCACGCAGTTAAGCGGGGAAGATTGTATTATCGAACGGCTCGATTATGAACGGCATAGCGAGGCGATTTGTGAGTGTTACCTGCAACACACCCAAGCGGCGGATTGGACCTATCTGCCACTCGAACCGTTTGATCAACCACAGCAAGTGCGGTCTTTACTGCGCCAATGGGCGCAATCGTCAGATCCTTACTATTTTGTGATTTTAGCCCGCCATAGCCGGCAAGTGCTAGGTACATTCGCCTTAATGCGGATTGATCGCCACAACCGTAGCATAGAAATGGGCTGGGTGATTTATTCGGATTTATTACAACGCAGCAAAGCCGCCACCGAAGCGCAATTTTTGCTGATGCAGTATGTCTTCGACACTCTGCAATACCGCCGTTATGAATGGAAATGCGATGCGCTAAACCAACGCTCACGCCGCGCCGCAGCCCGTTTAGGCTTCCAGTATGAAGGGACTTTCCGCAATGCCGTGGTGTATAAAGGCCGTAGCCGTGATACCGCTTGGTTTTCGATTATTGCTGAAGAATGGCTGCCGCTCAAAACGGCATTCACCCGTTATTTAGCCGCCGATAATTTCAATCCACAAGGTCAACAATACAAACCGTTGGCAGCGTTTTTAACACAATAATTAAATTCAATATTCCCTTCTCCCTTGTGATGGGAGAAGGTGTCCGGGGGTACAACCCTAAGACATCCTTTACATATTAACCCGATGACATCGTTTACAAGTATATTAACAGGTATCAACTTTTAAAAAAGGATAGATACCAATGCCTTGGAAAACAGTGAGTGTCATGGAACAAAAAATCCATTTTATTCAAGCTTATTTAACCAAACGCTTTAGTAAAAGTGAGCTTTGTAAACAATTTGACATTAGTCGCCCTACGGGTGATAAATGGATTCAACGATACCATTTAAATGGTTTAGCTGGGCTTAGTGCGCTTTCTCGCAAGCCACACCACAATCCCAATGTGGTTTCTGCTTATGTTTGTGAACGTTTAGTACAAGAAAAGTTGAAACGACAATATTGGGGAGCAAAAAAGCTGTTAGACTATTTGCGGCAGTTAGAGCCGGATATAAAATGGTGTGCTGATAGTACGGGCGACCGAATTTTAGCCAAAGCAGGATTGGTTGAAGCACGCAGAAAACATCTTAAAACGCCGGCAGATAGTTTGCCTTTTGGAGAATGTCATTCGCCTAATCATTGTTGGAGTATGGATTTCAAAGGCGATTTTATGGTAGGGAATAAAAGGTGTTATCCTTTTACATTACATGATAATTACAGCCGTTATTTATTCGCATGTCAGGGTTTAACTCAGCATGGCTATACCGAGGTTCAGCCTTTACTGGCGCGTATTTTTAAGGAATACGGCTTACCTTGGGCAATCCGCAGTGATAATGGAGCGCCTTTTGCTTCAGTTGCGTTAGGGGGACTGACCAAATTATCCAAGTGGCTAATTGATTTAGGTATTCGCCCNGAACGTATTGAAGCAGGAAAACCACAGCAAAATGGTCGTTTAGAGCGAATGCACAGGGAGTTGAAGCGCTATATTGCAAAGGTGGATACGCTTAAGGTAGAAATGCATGAATTCCAACAAAAGCTGGATATTTTTAGAGAAGAGTTTAATCAACTGCGTTCACATGAAAGTCTGGAAAGACAAATGCCGGTGAGCTGTTAT
>NZ_FWWV01000006.1 GCF_900176075.1 Pasteurella testudinis DSM 23072 | reverse complement strand
CATGGGCTTCTATTATTTCGACATTTTTGTAATGACATAACTGCCTTAATATGCTGCCTATATCCATTCGTAATTTCCCATAAATCGCTTTTCGTCTGAATTTAGGGGTAAAGACTATGTGATACTTACAGTTCCATCTTGTGTGTGATAAACTCGAATCGTCATTGGATTTATTTGCCATTGGCATATCCTCCTATATTTTGAATTTTGGTTATCAGCCTTATTCATTATATCGGAGGATTTTCTCTTTTCATCGCTTAAGCTCTTTGATTCCATACGCATAGCGTATGGTTTTTATAGGCAGTCTTCGTCTGCCTATAACGAAAAAAATAAACCCGTTAGGGTTTATTTTTAATCATCAAGCTAAGCGGTTAAAAGTTAAATTTCGAAGTCTGATAAAGACTTACCGTTATCCAACGCATCTTGAATGGCTTTTGGCGTTCTGCCTTGACCCGTCCAGGTTTTTTGTACCCCGTTTTCATCGGTATAGTGGTATTTTGCCGGACGTGGAGCACGTTTTTTACGCGTGGCTGCCGGTGTATCATTCAATAATAGCGCTGCCAATTCTTCTTTGGACAGACCGCTATTTTCGATTTGTGCTTTTACCGAAGCAATTTTTTGCAAACGTTCCTCTTCTTGTTTCCGAGATGCTAATAACGCTTCTTTTTTCTCTTCAATCACGCCAACGAATTTTGCCACAATCTCTTCCAGCTGCTCAACCGAAAGATCTTTCGTCAATACGCGCAAGCTGCGCAGGTTAGATAACTTCTTAATCAATTCGCTCATAATCATTCCTATATAATTTCAGTTTAATAACGTTTGGTTAATATTTAATTAGAAATATAAAACAAAAAAAACAGATTATCAAATATTTTATTTCCAAATTTTAAAATATTAAGCCTGCACCCGAATTTATTCAAAATAAATCTGCTGTTTTTATTCACAACAAGCAATTTGACCGCTGTTTTGCCTCGGCAAATGCCACCGCACTTTATATCCTGTTTTGCTATACGGCATGGCTATCCGTACCATTCGGCATAGCCATGCCGTGGTGATTATGTCTGGGTAATTATGTGTGGTGATCAAGCGGCATCGGACATTAAATAAAAGTGCGGTATTGCTGATGTATTTATCCTGTCTCACGGAAAAGAAGCGCATAACTTTTGATAAAATGCCGACGATACCGCACTTTCATTCCGATAATTCGCTTATATAGCTTGGTTTTTTTGGATACTTATTGTAGTCTTTCCCTGTTCCTCTTCCCTGCTTTACTCTTTGACACCTGCAGAGAGAAACTTTTAGCATTGTTTATCTGTTATCAACAGCTGCAACGGCGGCTATTTTTTGCCGCTGAAAGATAAGCATGCGCTAATCATTTATAATTAATTTTTATTTATGGAATTCTTATGGATTTTGTTGATTTTTCTAATTCATTTTGGTCGGTCATTCCGCCGTTATTGGCGCTTTCTTTAGCGATTGTCACCCGTAAAGTCCTGTTATCATTAAGTGCCGGTATTATTGTCGGCGCATTGATGCTGACAGGCGGTAATATCCTGAATGCAGCCCGCTACACGTTTTCCAACGTTGCCTCTTTAGTCTATAGCGATGGCGGATTTAATGCCGATTATACCAATATCATTCTTTTCCTGCTTTTATTGGGGGTTTTAACCTCGTTGCTGACCATTTCCGGCAGTAATCAGGCTTTTGTCAGTTGGGCGCAGAAACACATCAAGCAAAAGCGCGGTGCCAAATTGCTGACCGTCTTTTTGGGCGTATTTATTTTCATTGACGACTACTTCAACAGTTTGGCGGTAGGGGCCATTGCGCGTCCGGTAACTGACAAATACAAGATCTCCCGTGCCAAACTCGCCTATTTGCTGGATTCTACCGCAGCGCCAATGTGCGTGATTATGCCGATTTCCAGTTGGGGAGCTTATATTATTACCCTGGTCGGCGGTTTGTTGGCAACACATGCCATTACCGAATATTCGCCGATAGGTGCTTTTATGGCGATGATCGGCATGAATTTCTATGCCATTTTTGCTTTGGTGATGGTCTTTATCGTCGCAATCTTCTCGTTTGATATCGGACCGATGGCACACTTCGAACGCAATGCGGAAAAGGCAGACGCCATTGAAGATGAAATTGCCGGCGGCAAACATGGTCGGGTTATTGATTTGATTTTACCGATTCTGGTGCTGATTATCGGCACGATCAGCATGATGATCTATACCGGCGCACAAAGTTTAGCGGCTGACGGACAAGCATTTTCCATTTTGGGGGCTTTTGAAAACACAACCGTCGGCACTTCTTTGGTTGTCGGCGGTGTTGCGGCGCTAATTACCGCAACCCTGTGTGCACTCAGTTCACGCCAAATTTCCTTGAAAGAATACCTGCTGGCTTACGGACTGGGGGTAAAATCCATGTTCGGAGCGATCCTAGTTCTATTCTTTGCTTGGACAATCAATACCGTGGTGAGCGATATCCACACCGGTAAATATTTATCCAGCCTAGTCAGTGATTCCGTTGCTATCGGCTTTTTACCGGTATTGCTCTTTATTCTGTCCGCCTTGATGGCATTTTCAACCGGTACCAGTTGGGGTACGTTCGGCATTATGCTACCGATTGCCGCGTCAATCGCAGTAAACGCCGATCCGTCGTTACTACTGCCTTGCTTATCCGCCGTCATGGCAGGGGCGGTGTGCGGCGACCATTGTTCACCGATTTCGGATACCACGATTTTATCTTCAACCGGTGCGAGTTGTAACCATATCGATCATGTCACCACTCAATTGCCTTATGCCTTATTGGTTGCAGCTTCATCGGCAGTCGGCTATTTGGTTGTCGGTTTCACCAAATCCGGCTGGCTCGGCTTTTTCGCCACGGCAATTGTGATGATCGGTTTGATTTTGTTTTTTAAAAAACGGATGGCAATGCGATAAAACCGCACTTTTTGACAAGAAGCAGATAATTTTTTAGATTTTATAAAATGCGATACATTATCGCATTTTTTTTATTTTTAATGGTTTTTATTTTATAAAATATCGAAAAATAAAATTTTACAGGATTTAAATCTCAAAAATAGCCATGAAATACGTTTGCCCACCGTAAAAAAAGGTGGACAAGCGCAATCAGTTGACGTAAAAATAACAGCATATTTTAGCGAATACGGGCAACTTACCTCAGGGGGCATAATGAAAAAATTATCAGGTGCTGAAATTATCGTACAAGCAATCCAAGATCAGGGCGTTAAATTCGTCTTCGGTTATCCGGGCGGCTCAGTGTTGGACATTTACGATGCAATACAAACCCACGGCGGAATCGAACATATTTTGGTACGCCACGAACAAGCGGCAGTGCATATGGCAGACGGTTACGCCCGTGCAACCGGCGAAGTCGGCTGCGTATTGGTCACATCGGGACCCGGCGCAACCAACGCCATTACCGGCATTGCCACCGCTTATATGGACTCCATTCCGTTAGTGGTTTTTTCCGGACAAGTGCGCAGCTCGTTAATCGGCAGCGATGCCTTTCAAGAGTGCGATATGGTCGGTATTTCCCGTCCGGTGGTTAAGCACAGTTTCTTAGTCAAACGCGTGGAAGATTTGGCGGAAACCATCAAAAAAGCCTTCTATTTGGCGGCGAGCGGTCGTCCGGGACCGGTGGTAATTGATTTACCGAAAGATATCGTTAATCCGGCGAACAAAATTCCTTATGTTTATCCGCAAAATATCAATTTGCGCTCCTATAATCCGAATATTCACGGACATAAAGGACAGATAAAAAAAGCGCTGAAAGCGGTTTTGGTGGCGAAGAAACCGGTCATGTTTATCGGTGGCGGTATCATCAGCGCCAATTGCGCCGAGCAAGTTACCGAATTTGCCAAAAAACTGAATCTGCCGGTGGTCAGCTCGTTAATGGGGCTTGGCGCATTTCCGGGCAGTGATAAACAGTCGTTGGGCATGTTGGGTATGCATGGCACCTTTGAGGCGAATAACGCCATGCACGAAAGCGATTTGATTCTGGCAATCGGCGTGCGTTTTGATGATCGCACAACCAATAATTTGGAAAAATATTGTCCGCATGCCAAAGTGATCCATATTGATATCGATCCGACCTCGATTGCCAAAAATATCGATACCTATATTCCGATTGTCGGCAGTGCCGATTTGGTGCTAAACGAATTTTTATCGCTGTTGAGCGATGAAGCCACCTTAAGATCACAAGGATCGTTGGAAGCATGGTGGCAGCAAATCGAGCAATGGCGCGCCCGCCAATGTTTGAATTACCAACACAGCGACAACGTGATCAAACCGCAGCAAGCCGTTGAAACCATTTATAAATTAACTCACGGCGAAGCCTATATCGCATCTGATGTCGGACAACACCAAATGTTCGCCGCGCTGTATTATCCGTTTGACAAACCGCGCCGCTGGATCAACTCCGGCGGACTGGGCACGATGGGCTTTGGTCTGCCTGCCGCAATGGGTGTAAAACTGGCTTATCCGGACGCTTGCGTTGTCTGTATCACCGGCGACGGCAGCATTCAAATGAATATTCAGGAGCTTTCCACCGCACAGCAATACAATATTCCGGTGGTCGTAATCAGTTTGAATAACCGCTTCTTGGGCATGGTAAAACAGTGGCAGGATATTATTTATGCCGGCCGCCATTCGCAATCTTATATGAACTCACTGCCGGATTTCGTCAAACTGGCGGAAGCCTACGGGCACGTCGGCATTCAAATTAACACGCCTGCCGAATTGGAACCGAAATTAAAAGAAGCGTTTGCAATCAAAAACAAACTGGTATTCGTCGATATTTTGGTGGATGAAACCGAACACGTTTACCCGATGCAAATCGCCGGCGGCGCAATGAACGAAATGATTTTGAGTAAAACGGAGAGAACATAATGCGTAGAATTATTTCAGTCTTATTAGAAAATGAATCCGGAGCATTATCACGCGTAATCGGACTATTCTCACAACGGGCATTTAACATCGAAAGTCTGGCGGTTGCACCGACCGATGATCCGACCTTATCACGCATGACCATTGAGGCTTTCGGCGAAGAAAAAGTGTTGGAACAAATCGAAAAGCAGCTACATAAACTGGTTGATGTATTTAAAGTGATTAACTTAAGCGACTGCGATCACGTCGAACGGGAAATTATGCTGCTCAAAGTGCGGGCACAAGGCAACTCCCGTGATGAAATGAAACGCCTGTCCGAGATTTATCGCGGACAAATCATCGACGTAACCCCAAAAAGCTACACCATTCAGCTTGCCGGCACCAAAGATAAACTGGACGCCTTTATCGCCTCGGTCAAGCAAGAAACCGACATCATCGAAGTCGTGCGTTCCGGTTTGATCAGCCTCTCACGCGGCGAGAAAAACTGTTTGTAATGCCATAAACCGCACTTTGTGTGCTTTTCAAAGCCAAAGTGCGGTATCTTTTTTCAACCGACAAAAACCGCACTTTACGATCTTGATCGCAATCTTTTTTCGCAATCTGCACAGGATAAGTAATATCCGTTATTCTTACTCTGAATTTTATAGCGGAGAAAAAATGAAGATTCGTTGTCATCATTTCAAGAATACCAATTGGTATTTACTGAAAAGACCGATAAAAAAAGAAACCTCTGATTCGTGGGCAAAAAATTTGGAGGACTTAGCCAAAGTTGCACTGCTTGCCATACCTGTTGTACTATATGGGCAGTATAGCTGGTGGTTTAAGGGAATTAACCTTGTTTTATTAGCTTTCGCCGCATATGGCATTTTGTTATGCAGTAAAGAACTCAGAAAATACCAAGATAAACTTTCACAGGAGGAAGTATAATGGAAACAACCATTATCCTGCTTATTATTTTGGCGATGGTTATCGGTATACTTTTTGCTATCAAAAGTGCGGTTAAAGATGCCATCAAACATGATGAAAAGCGATAAAAAATAAAGGCTACCAAACGGTAGCCTGCTTACGTTAAAACTGCTTATAATCATTTGCCTGTTGTAACAACTGGCGGCTTTCTTTCATAAATAATTGGGAATAATCACCAAACCACTCGCTGACTTGTTTAAACGCTTGGGTAAATCCAGCGCGATCACGCTGTTCAAAAAAGCGTAGCGCTTCTTCATAGCTCTGTTTTAACGATTCAATCACCGCTAAATTTTCCGCTTTATCCAAAATAATATCCGCATACAATTCGCCGTCTTGCGCAAACAAACGTCCGATCATCGCCAGTTCTAAACGGTAAATCGGCGACGACAATGCCAGCAGCTGCGATAATTCGACCGGTTGGCGCGACAAGTGCAAGCCGTTGGCAAAGGTGGCAAAGTGGCGTAGTGCCTGAATATACGTCATATTTTTATCATGTTCGGCGGCATCAATCGCATACAGGGTTGCGCCCCAAATCTGCATTTGCTGTAAAATCCATTGATAACGTTCCGGATAGCGCCCGTCGCAGCGCACAATCACCTGTTTGGCAAAACTGGCAATATCCGGCCCGAACATCGGGTGCAGCCCCAGCACCGCCCCTTTATGCACTTCCAGCATTTTTTCAACCGGTTGGCGTTTCACGGAGGTGAAATCCAGCAGCAGCATATTTTCGTTTAAATACGGTGCTAAGCGTTCGATGGTTTCTAAGGTATTGCGAATCGGCACGGTCACGATCACCACGTCGGCATCGTGCAAAATCTGATCCGCCTGTTGCCACTCGGCACGTCCCAAATTTTCCACCTGATAACCGGAAAGTCGGAAATAGCGCCCGAACAAGCTACCGAGTTTCCCCTTTCCGCCGACAATCACGATTTTTTTAATTTCAGGATTAACGGTTTTAAAGCCGTTTTTATGCTCGTTTTGGTAAGATTCACGCATAATCCGACGCAACAGATCTTCGATTAAATCGGGCGAAATCCCCATTTTCTCCGCTTCTTGGCGACGTGCCGCCAACATCTCCGCTTCCCGCTCCGGCACATACACCGGCAAGCCGTGTTGATGTTTCACCTGCCCGACTTCCGCCACCAGTTGTAGACGTTTTTCCAATAATTTCAATAAATCGCGATCCAGTTGATCAATTTCATCACGCAAGGGTTGCAACGGTTGCATTTTGTCCTCTAATGTCTATTTAATAATTGCTGATGAATTTTACGCAATAATTGCTCAGTTGTCTGCCAATCAATGCAGGCATCGGTGATAGAAACGCCGTATTGCAACTGCGCTTTTGGTAATTCCGAGTTTTGGTTACCGGCAAACAGGTTGCTTTCCAGCATTAAACCGGTAATGGAACGGTTACCGTCTAGAATTTGTTGCACCGCATCTTCCGCCACCAGCGGCTGACGGCGGTAATCTTTGTTGGAATTGCCGTGACTGCAATCGATCATAATCGACTGCTCCAAACCGGCTTTTGCCAGCTCCTGTTCACATTGTTGTACAAACTCGGCTTGATAGTTCGGCGCTTTGCCGCCGCGCAAAATCACATGCCCGTCTTTATTACCGGCGGTTTGTAGCAAACTGACCTGCCCTTGTTGGTTAATGCCGATAAAGCGGTGTTCCATGGACGCCGCTTTCAGTGCATTGATCGCCGTTGCTAAACTTCCGTCGGTACCGTTTTTAAAACCGACCGACATCGACAGACCGGACGCCATTTCACGGTGGGTTTGCGATTCGGTGGTGCGCGCACCGATTGCCGACCAGCTGAACAATTCCGCCATATACTGCGGCGAAATCGGATCAAGCGCTTCGGTTGCCAACGGCAAGCCTAACTCGACCAAATCAATCAACAATTTTCTTGCCAACTGTAAACCATACTCTACATCAAAACTGCCGTCCAAGTGCGGATCATTAATCAACCCTTTCCAACCGACAGTGGTGCGCGGTTTTTCAAAATAGACCCGCATGACAAGATACAACGTATCTTTCACTTCTTCGGCTAGCGCTTTTAATTTATGCGCATATTCCAGCGCCGCCTGCGGATCATGAATCGAACAAGGGCCGATCACGACCAGTAACCGATTGTCTTTTCTATGAATAATATCGGCAATCTCATGACGAGAGTGTCCGATCTGTTGTTTTAATGCTAATGATAAAGGCAATTTTTCTTTCAATTCATGTGGTGTCATCAATACTTTTTCATCATGGATATTGACGTTGTGAATTAAATCTTTATTGGCTACGGCGTTCATGGGATTCCTTGTTTAATTTAATATTGTAAATATTTTTATACACTCAATGTATCAATTTAATTACAATAATCCATCTTGAAAAAAAATTCAAGTAAGATTTGGCTGAAGGCTTACCGCACTTTCGCCATAAAAAATCCTCGCATTCTACGAGGATTTTAGTAATGAGTAAGATGAAAATGTTTTAAATTTCTAAATACGCCATAATTCCCTGTGCCGCTTCTCGCCCTTCGGCAATAGCCGTGACGACCAAATCCGAACCTCGCGTAATATCGCCGCCGGCGAAGATTTTCGGATTGGCGGTTTGCTGTTTGAATTCGCCTTTGGCTTCGATCCGCCCGCGGCTGTCGGTGGTAACGCCGACCGCACTTAGCCACGGCATCGCATGCGGAGCAAAACCAAAGGCGACAATCACGACATCACACGCCATCAATTCCTCACTGCCCGCCACGATTTGTGGGCGGCGTCGACCGTTAATATCCGCTTCGCCCAGTTCAGTGCGCACAATATTGATCCCCACGACCTTGCCTTTTGCGTCCGTTTCAATGGCAAGCGGCTGCGCATTAAAATAGAAATTCGCCCCTTCCTCTTTGGCATTTTGCACTTCACGGCGGCTGCCCGGCATATTGGCTTGATCGCGGCGATAAACACAAGTGACTTCTGCCGCTTGTTGGCGCAACGAGGTACGCACGCAGTCCATCGCGGTATCGCCACCACCCAGCACCACCACTTTTTTACCCGCCATAGAAACGAAATCGTCACAAGGCAAGCCCATCACATTTTTGGTATTGGCGATCAAAAACGGCAACGCCGAATAGACACCGTCGGCATTTTCATTCGGGATTTCCGCCTGCATACCTTGATAGGTTCCGACACCCAGAAAGACCGCATCGTACTCCGCCGCCAACTGCTCCAGCGTAATCTCCTTGCCGATTTCCACGCCCAGTTTGAATTCAATCCCCATTTCACTGAAGATTTCACGGCGGCGGATCATCACCTCTTTTTCCAGTTTAAACGAGGGAATACCAAAGGTGAGCAAACCACCGATTTCCGGTTCACGTTCATACACCGTTACTGCAACCCCATTTTTAATCAACTGCTCGGCACAGCCCAACCCTGCCGGCCCCGAACCCACTACGGCGACTTTTTTGCCGCTATGCGGTATATTTTTTACGGTCGGTCGCCACCCCATTTCAAAGGCTTTTTCAGTCAGGTATTTTTCCACGCTGCCGATCGTCACCGCGCCAAATTCGGCATTCAGCGTGCAAGCGCCCTCACACAATCGATCTTGCGGACAAACCCGCCCGCAAATTTCCGGTAAGGTATTGGTTTCGTGCGCCAATTCCGCCGCTTCAATGATCCGTCCTTCGTACACCAGTTTTAACCAGTTCGGAATATTGTTATGTAACGGACATTTGTGCTGACAATACGGATTGCCGCACTCCAAGCAACGATCCGCTTGTGATTTAGCTTGCGGATAATCAAACACCTGATAAATTTCGATAAATTTTGCTTTACGATCCACCAGCGCCTTTTTCGGCGGATCAATTCGCGGTAAATCAATAAACTGATAAATATTTCCCTGCTGACTCATATTCTGTTTCCTATCTTGTCACTCACGCTGTTATCTGTTGAGAGCCAAAGTGCGGTCGGCTAACCGCACTTCGCCCCGGTTGGCTTTATACGCTTATTGGGTTACCACCCGCAATTCATCGACGGTGCGGCGTTGGTGCCCCAATAACGAATTGACGTCTTTCGCTTTCGGTTTCACCAAACGGAAACGCGCAAGATAGGCGCTCCAATTAGCTAAAATCCGTTCCCCTAACGGACTGGCGGTATTTTCAACGTGCTCGGCAATCAAACCGCGCAGATACTCTTGGTGCGTCGGCAGTGTGTCCAATGTTACGGTTTCAACCAACTCATGATTTAAACGGGATTCAAATTTTTCATCGCGATCCAACACATACGCAAAACCACCGGTCATACCGGCGCCGAAGTTAATGCCGGTTTTACCCAATACGCACACTACGCCGCCGGTCATATATTCACAGCCGTTATCGCCGATACCTTCAACCACCGCCGTTGCACCTGAATTACGCACCGCAAAACGTTCCCCTGCACGCCCCGAAGCAAACAGCTTGCCGCCAGTCGCGCCGTATAAGCAGGTGTTGCCGGCAATGGTTGATTCTTCTGCTTTGAAGATTGTCCCGCTGTGCGGACGGATCGCAATTTTGCCGCCGGCCATACCTTTGCCGACGTAATCGTTAGCGTCGCCGGTGAGATACAGATTGACACCGCCAGCCAGCCACACGCCCAGACTTTGTCCGACCGTGCCGTTTAAGCGAATATCAACCGCTTGTTTTCCATTGCCTTTATTGCCGTATTGTTGCGCAATAATGCCGGATAGGGTTGCGCCCACCGAACGGTCGGTGTTGCGCACATCGTAGCTCAAATCCACCAGCGCCTGCGTCGCAAGTGCGGTCTGCGCATCGGCAACAATCGCTTTGTTCAACTCGCCTTTATCCATGGTCGGATTGGCTTCAATGCAGTAACGCGCGCTGCCCTGCGGCACTTTCGGCGCATACAGCAATCCGCTCAGATCCAAGGCGTGCTGTTTCGCGGTCTTGCCTTCGATAATCGAGAGTAAATCGGTGCGCCCGATTAGATCGGTCAACTTGGTTACACCCAGTTCCGCCATTAATTCGCGTACGTCCTGCGCGATAAATTTGAAGTAGTTCATCGCTTTTTCCGGCAAGCCGTGATAGTGATTTTGCCGTAATTTTTCATCTTGAGTGGCAATACCGGTGGCACAGTTATTCAAATGGCAAATGCGTAGATAACGGCAGCCCAACGCCACCATCGGACCGGTGCCGAAGCCAAAACTTTCCGCCCCCAAGATCGCCGCTTTGATCACGTCCAGACCAGTTTTCAAGCCGCCGTCCACTTGCAACCGCACTTTATGCCGTAGGTTGTTTTCGACCAACGCCTGTTGCGCTTCCGCCAAACCCAATTCCCACGGCGAACCGGCATATTTCACGCTGGATAGCGGACTGGCGCCGGTGCCGCCGTCATAACCGGCAATGGTGATCAAATCGGCATAGGCTTTCGCCACGCCGGTCGCGATCGTGCCGACACCCGGCAAGGAGACCAGTTTGACCGAAATCATCGCTTTCGGATTGACCTGTTTCAGATCGAAAATCAGCTGTGCCAAATCTTCAATCGAATAGATATCATGGTGCGGCGGCGGTGAAATCAGGGTTGAACCCGGCACGGCATAACGCAGTTGTGCGATATACGGCGTGACTTTATCGCCCGGCAGTTGTCCACCCTCGCCCGGCTTCGCCCCTTGCGCCACTTTAATTTGAATCACTTCGGCACTCATCAGATAAGCCGGCGTCACCCCAAAGCGACCGGAAGCCACTTGTTTGATTTTAGACACTTTTTCCGTGCCGTAACGTTTCGGATCTTCCCCGCCTTCGCCGGAGTTGGAATAGCCGCCCAAACGGTTCATCGCCACCGCCAACGCCTCGTGCGCTTCCGGTGATAATGCGCCGATACTCATCGCCGCCGAATCGAAACGTTTATACAGCCCTTCCGCCGCTTCGACTTGTGCCAAGTCGATTTTTTGCGCCGGATCGATATTCAGTTTTAACAGATCGCGTAAGGTCGTTGCCGGACGGTTATTTACGGTATCGGCATATTGACGGTAAACCGAATAATCGCCGCTATTCACCGCTTGCTGCAAATAATTCACCACGTCCGGATTGTAGGCATGGTATTCGCCTTGCGGTTTGTACTTCAGATAACCGCCGTTATCCAGCTCCTGACTGGCACGCCAAGCCGACTTGTTCAAGGTTTTCAAATCGGCTTCCAGTTCGGCAAAACCGGCACCTTTGATCCGCGAGCGGATTTTGCGGAAACAGAGTTCCACCACTTCGTCCCCCAAACCGACCGCTTCGTACAAGTGCGCGCAACGATAAGAGGAAATCGTGGAAATCCCCATTTTGGAGATGATTTTATATAAACCTTTGTTGATTCCGTCACGGAAGTTTGCCATGACGCTGCGCAGCGGTTTTTGAATTGCCCCTGTCGCCACCATTTGCGCCAAACTTTCATAGGCTAAATACGGATAAACCGCAGTTGCGCCCAAACCGATCAACACCGCAAAATGGTGCGGATTGCGCGCCGAACCGGTTTCGACCACAATATTGGCATCACAGCGCAAGTTCGCATCAACTAAACGTTGTTGCACCGCACCGACCGCCAACACCGCCGGAATCGGCAGACGGTTTTTCGCCAAAATGCGGTCTGAAATCATCAACAATACCGAGCCGTTGCGCACCGCACTTTCCGCTTGATCGCACAATGCCAATAATGCCGACTGCAATGAATCTTGCCGTGAATCGTAAGTTGCGTCCAAAACCTGATGTTGATAATAGGTCGGCTCCAGTTGTTTCAGCTGCTGCATATCGGAATAGAGCAAAATCGGCGATTTAAAGCTGACCCGGTGCGACATCCCTTCGGTTTCAAAAAACACGCTCATCTCACGTCCAATACTGGTATTTAAGCTCATGACATGTTTTTCACGCAGCGGATCGATTGGCGGATTGGTCACTTGCGCAAAGTATTGGCGGAAATAGTCATAAATCACGCGCGGCTTTTGCGACAACACCGCAAACGGTGCGTCGTCGCCCATAGAACCGACCGCTTCCTGTCCGTCCTCCCCCAACACCCGAATCAGATTTTCCAGCTCTTCTTTATCGTAACCGAACTGTTTTTGATGAATCAAAAGTGCGGTTTGATCCAGCTCCGCTTTGCCGATTTTGTCGTCCGGCAAATTTTCATACGGTGCGAGGCGCAATACGTTTTTATTCAGCCAATCACGGTATGGGTGGCGTTCTTTCAGTTCCGCATCAATTTCATTGGAGTGGATTAATTTACCGTTAGTAGTGTCGATCACCAACAACTCGCCCGGCCCGACCCGCCCTTTTTCCACCACTTCGTCAGGGGCGTAATCCCAAATGCCGACTTCACTGGCGATGGTGATTAATTTATCTTGCGTGATCACATAACGCGCCGGACGCAGGCCGTTTCTGTCCAGCGTACAAGCGGCGTGCGTGCCGTCGCTTAACACGATCCCCGCCGGACCGTCCCACGGTTCCATATGCATCGAGTTAAAATCATAGAACGCCTGCAATTCATCGTCCATGTCCGGATTGTATTGCCACGCCGGCGGGACTAACAGCCGCATGGCGCGGAATAAATCCATGCCGCCATTAACGAATAACTCCAACATATTATCCAGCGAACTGGAATCCGAACCGCTTTCATTCACAAACGGCGCAACCGTTTGCAGGTCAGGGATCAGTGGGGTGTGATATTTATAGCCGCGTGCTCTCGCCCAAGCACGGTTGCCGGAAATGGTATTGATTTCGCCGTTGTGCGCCAAAAAGCGGAACGGCTGCGCCAGTTTCCAACGCGGCAAGGTGTTGGTGGAAAAACGTTGATGGAACAGACAAATACCGCTCTCCATACGCAAATCCGCCAAATCCAGATAAAACTTCGGCAGATCTTTGGGAATGCACAGGCCTTTATAGATAATCACTTGGCTAGACAAGCTACAGATATAAAAATCAGAGTGTTCGATCCGCATCTCGATCCGGCGGCGCGCCATAAACAAACGGCGTTCAATATCGCTGCGCCCCCAACCGGCTGGCGCATTGACAAATACCTGTTTGATCGCCGGCAAACTGGAGGCTGCAATTTCGCCCAATACCGATTTATTGATCGCCACATCGCGCCAAGCAGCAATGGTCAGGGTTTCACGGGTCAACTCCTCTTTGATAATCGCCGTATATTGCTCAATCAATTGCGGATCGGTCGGCAAAAAAATCTGCCCGACGGCAAACTCTTTGCCCAAACGCCAGCGTTGCTCTTCCGCCAAAAAACGGAAAAAGCGTTTCGGCATCTGCATATGCAAGCCGCAGCCGTCACCGGTTTTTCCGTCGGACAACACCGCACCGCGGTGCTGCATGCGCGACAAGCCCAAAATTGCCGTTCTCACCACTTTATGGCTGGGTTTTCCCTCTAAATGGGCGATCAGTCCAAAACCGCAGTTTTCTCTGATTTCATCTCGGTTATAAAGCATAATCCACTTCCTGTATCATTTGACGTTTTTTCTTATAAGATTGTTAGAAAATACAAAAAAACCGTATTTTGGTCAAAATATTTTTATCATTATCTTTAAATAATTAAAAAATATCTAAAATAAAGGACATAAAATAGAATAATAAACAATTCAAATTTGATAATGATTCTTAATCGCAGCTAAAACGATTTATGTTCTGATTTTGGCAATCGTTATTGCAATCAACAGCAACTCAACGTAAAATGCGCATTCCCTGTCATAGCTGAATTAGAGATCGGCTATTGATGTATTTTCACTAACACTATTTTTAGGAGTTATTATGTCTCTAAGCGCAGAAGCAAAAGCAAAAATCGTTGCCGAATTTGGACGTGACGGAAAAGACACCGGTTCTTCAGAAGTTCAAATCGCATTATTAACAGCGCAAATCAACCACTTACAAGGACACTTCTCTGTTCATAAAAAAGACCATCATGGTCGTCGTGGTTTATTACGCATGGTTTCCCGTCGTCGTAAATTACTGGATTACTTAAAACGTACTGATCTTGCACTTTACACAACAACAATCGAACGTTTAGGTTTACGCCGCTAATTCTGTTTTTGTTTATGATTTCAAAGCCCTGCCGACGCAGGGCTTTTTTCATAGCGACATGTTATCCAACGGCATCACACCATATTCCCCAATTTGCCGAAAAACACCGCACTTTGATTATAATTCCCTCAAACGCAATAAATATTTAAAATTGAGTGTTGACTTGCCCCAGCGAAATTTGTATTATCTGCGCCACTCGTTAAGAGTCAACCGTGCGGAGGAATGGTCGAGCGGTTGAAGGCACCGGTCTTGAAAACCGGCGAGGGTTTACGCCCTCCGTGAGTTCGAATCTCACTTCCTCCGCCACTTAATCCCCTATTAACGTCCGTTAACATCCGATTTTTCAATAAAAACAACCCTATAGCACAGCTCTAGCTTCCACTAACATCTGCATTTATCCGTTAGCATCCGACTTGTTTAGTTATACGTTTAGTTATACACTCAAGTCTCAGCATTTTTGCGTATAACTAAAATTATCTCAGGCGGAAAACAGTAATATGGCTAGACAAACTGTACCCTTAAACGCGTCCAAAATAATGAATGCCCGACCACAAGAAACCGACTACACTTTATCAGATGGTAATGGTTTGTATCTGCTGGTTAAAAAGACCGGGACCAAGTTATGGCGGTTTAATTACTACGATATTACGAAAAAACGTAAACTAATCTCTCTCGGGGCATACCCAGAAGTCAGTCTCGCAGACGCAAGAATAAAACGCGACGAGCTCCGAGGGTTGGTCGCTCAGGGCGTCGACCCGCAGGACTATCTATTCAAACAGAAAGAACAGGCAGTATTCGATCGCGTGCACACGGTTCTTGCGGTGGCCGAAGGTTGGAAAGCGGTTAAAGAAACAAAGGTTACTGAAAAAACAATGCACGACCAGTGGGCAAAACTGGAAAAATACCTATTCCCACACATTGGGCATCTCCCCATTTCTGAACTTACCGCACCGCTGGTCAATGTTAAGCTGAAACATCTCGCTGACCGCCGGATTTATGAAACGTTGAAGAAAATTATCCGCGGGTTAAATGAAATTATGACCTACGCAGTTAACAGCGGGGTTATAAAATATAACCCGCTCGTGGACCTCGCTAAATTATACCCGTCCGGTGACGCACCGACCCACTTCCCGTCAATTCACCCCAAGAAGCTCCCCGCGTTAATGGCTGACGTTAACCGTTCTCGAATGTCACTCCAAACCCGATGCCTATTCGAGTGGCAGATGTTGACGGTGGTTCGCCCGGCGGAGGCCGCCGGTACTCGCTGGGATGAAATTGATTTTGAGAATCTCATGTGGAACATCCCGAAAGAGCGAATGAAAGGCGTTAAGAATAAAAAACGCCCCCACTCGGTTCCGCTCTCTAAGCAAGCGGTCGAGGTTCTCAACATCATGCGTCCACTTAGCGGTCATAGCGTGTTTGTCTTCCCGAAAAACGGAAATATCAAAGAAAGTATGGGCAGTGAAACTGTCAATAAGGCATTAGTCAAGATGGGGTATCAAGGGATTCTCTGCTCGCATGGGATCCGATCAATTGCCAGCACCGCAATGTACGAAGAAGAGTTTAATGAGGAGATTGTAGAGTCGCTGCTCGCACACGTCAAAGGGGATAAGGTACGTACAGCGTATGACCGCAGCCGCTATGAGCGGCAGCGACGTGAATATTTATCATGGTGGGGGGATTTTGTTGAACGAGCCGCTGTCGGCTCGGCTTTATTAAGTTCTGGAAATCGCTTCCCGCTCGGCAACCCAAGCGTCTAATACACTCTCGCGCCACCCCGACGCCCGTGCGCCGAGTTTTATCGGCGGCGGGAATTCGCCTTTATTGATTTTGCTATAGATTGCACTGTGCCGTAATCCTACTTTCTGCATAACCTCTTTCAAGCGTAGAATTCGGTCTGTATGTAATTGGTCACTGGTCATTGGTCGGTTTCTCCTGTTAAAATGTTAGTGTCTTAGCCTCTTTCGGTGCGGTGAAGCAGACAGCGGATACTGGGTAAATTGCGTCATCCTTATGTACTGGGTGATATCGAATATCTACTGCGGACAGCATCTCTTTTACCGCCCAAGCGACATTTTCAAGTGCCGCAGGTTCATGTTCAAGCACCCCGTAAACGCAGCGGTCGCTTTTCACCAATACGACATATTCGTTCTCCCGCGGAGTTTCTATGCCGTCCACTATAAGTGTTGAGTTCTCGCGCAGCCCGTGCGTTTTTACATCAACAATGACCGCAAAACTGGTCTCATTTACTGTCTGAAACGGCACACTGATGGTTCGGTTTTCTATCTTTTTACCAGACATGGTATATCCTATCTTGACGAACGCCCGAGGGGTCGAAGGGAGAATTTCAGCGATTGGTTTATCAACAACATTCGCTACGCGGTTGACAAACTTCTCGTTCATTTTTAACGAACCGTTCAAGTACCGCACGGCAGTTGATTTCGAGTACCCCATCATTTCGATGATTTCCCCCAACAACTTACCGGTTTTGCGCTTATGCTTTTCTAACTCCGCTTTTAATGCTCCCCTAACTTCCGGCGATTGTAAATTCTCGATTTTCATACTCCGCTCCAATATTACAGGTTAATTATTGTCGTAATTCGGTTGAAGTATGAGCCAAAATGACGTCAAAAACAAATAAAAATGCTATGTATTGTGTACCCCAACCTATCTTAATACTTTCGATTCAATGTATCCTGCAAGCTGGTGATACCCCATTAATCGCTCTATGAATGTATCCACAGCCACCCCTTGCACCCACTCTTCTGGGTTCTCCAACACTATACCCCTACTTTCGTAACCTATAATAACAACGGCTTGTTGTTTTGCTTGTAAAGTGTCATTTAACATCTTTAACTGTAGCGCGCTTAATGCAGGTACAATCTTAGTGTTTGCCCTTTTCGGTAATGATTTTAGGTATTTATACTCGACCCACAATTCTCGTCCACCGTTTACAGAGCGATAATATGCGTCAGGTATACCACCCATGTAGTTGTCATTTATCTTCCACGCCCACACAGTGTTAGATAAGCGCTTGTGTACGGCGCGTGTGAAATCCGGTTCGTTCATGATACCCCCATATATTTTATTAAGTTAACCACTCCTCTATACTTTCTTCGACATCCTCTATCCTGCCAAAGGCCAGTTGACGGGAAAAAATCAATTTTTCTACCGTTAAAGTCGATGATTAAGTGTCCGCCGAGGTTCTTTTCTACAAACTGCACCCCTAAAGTTTTCAGTAATAGGGTGTTATTCTTTTTGTTCATCGCGCGCTTAGTGCGTTTGTATTCTTTTACCGCTCTCCACGCCGATGTTATATCATCCATACCGCCCCCAGTTAATCAACCCCCGCACAATGGCGGGGGCGCAGTTACTTACTTTTTATCAAACCCTAACTCAAAATATTTCGCTTTGATTTGCTCATACAACTCGTCGCTCGGCACGCCAGCGAATTCGATGTGGTAGTTGAAATACGGTTGCCCCAACTTGTTTTTCGCCGCTTTACTTGACAACGTCCAGATAGAAGCGAACCGTGGTCCTTGACGCAGTTGCGGCATCGAGTTCCACTGTTTTGAAACACGCAATTTTGTTGATTGCATGTCGCACAAAATCGGGGTTGTCGGCTGACCGGTTTCGTCAAGCAACAGCAATACATGCGTATGCGTTTCCGACACGTCATAATCTTCTGGCTTCGTGTTCGGGTCGGCTTGCAGCGCAGCCATCGCTTCCTGTTCGGTTGAGAATTCGCCATAGAAGCCACCGCCTAGATTGCGTTTACGCCATACGACGTAGCTCGATTTGAAATTGAGGTTTGCACAATACACGGCGTCAAAAACTTCGCTGTTTAGTGTGTTGCACAACATACCGGCACGCGCCCCGTCGATATATTTTTCATCGCCGGGTTGAACTTCGTGGGATAGTGCTTGTAGGAGGTTCAGTCTGGGGATTAGGATGTCGTTATTACTAACGTTTTCATTCCCCAAATTACCGTCGTTAGCCGCAGCGGCAGGTAAGTTCATTACCGGAGTCCATGCAGGGGGTGTGGATACTTCGGTTGATTGTTTTTTAGCAATAGTTGCCATAATATTTTCCTTCTTTGGTCGGTTGTTAATGATTAATCGTTAATAGTTAACTGTTATATAATAGGTATCCATATTACTCAGTGACACCTAATTATGCAATGTTAATTTTTGCGTACGCTGATTTTTGTGATCTGAGTCGGAATTAGCCCCATTACTTCAACCCCTTGCTCCAATAATTCGCGGTACGCAGCTACGTTTAAACGGCGCTGGAACAGGAACAACAAGTCATTGTCACGGGCGAAGTTGTTAAAGGTTTCCCAGTCTTCGACCGTCGGCACGACTTCTTCCGTTTTGTACGCTGTCGCAACACCGCGCACAGCGATACTGTCAGTGCCAGTTTCATCGAGTACGGCCGACAATTGCCCCTCAATATCTACCAGTTCTGCTTTCAGTTCGTTGTCTTGCCTCGTAAGTTCAGCACGTTGTGCTTTAAGTTCTTGGTGTCGCTCTAAAAGCTCGCGTGGGGTCATCATAAGCCGACATCCTCCAATGTTGCTGTACGTTCGTCGACATCGATTTTTGCCAACTCTTCGTGCAATAAAAACTTCAATTGCCCGATAAGTTTATTATTTTCTTCCACTTTTTCGGATTGTTTCGCACGGTTATTGCGTAACGCTTGTAGTTCACGTGCAGTGTCAACGAGCGCGCTTCCGGTTTCATCGTTGTCGTCCGCCAGCTCCGCCATGCGGGTTTTCAATTCCTGCTCTTTTTGCACAGATTTTGCGGTATCCTTCAGCGCCGCATGTTTTTGTGTTGCGTTACGTAACTTTTGAATCAAACGAGTGGTTACTTCAAAATTAATAGTTGTCATAGGTCAGTTCTCCTGTTTAATTGAGTGTTGGTAGAGTTCTTTCGCATAGCTAAGTAACTCATTCATTGAGCCAAGTTTCCCTTCAAGTTTTTGGTAAACATCAGACTCGATGGTTCCCTTGGCGGCAATTCTGATAGTCTCGGTTTTTCGAGACTGTCCTGCGCGGTAAATCCGGCGGCAGAACTGTTGATAGTGTTCAGCGTTATAGGTCGGTGACGCCCAGATAGTACGGTTGCCTCGTGTCAAGGTTAGCCCATGTCCTGCCGATTGCGGGTGGGCAAATATGACTTGCAACTTACCGTTTTGGAAATCAGCAACAATCTGGCTGCGGGCGTTGAACGGTGTATCACCGTCAATAACGGCGTAGCGCACTCCGCGTTTATCTGCCAGTGCACACAACGCCACGCGTTCATGCCGCCAGTTAAAGGCGACGACACTGTGGTCGGTCTCCTCGACGAGGTCGAGTACCAGTTCATATCGTTCGTTATACGCGGTATGCACATTACCAGCGCTGTCATACACTGCGCCGGTTAACAGTTGCAATAGTTTCCGCGCCAGTGCGCCCGCATTAACCGCAGTAATCACACCGGTATCAAGCCCGACAATGGAATCCCGCATAAATTCGTTATAAAGTTTCCGCACATTCGCCGGCAAATTAACTTCAACGGTTCGCGTATAATTACTCGGGATTTCGATAACATCCTCGAACTTAACTCGAAACACGATGTCTGCGAGGGCCGTACTAACCATAGCGTTGGCGTTTTCTTTATCGACCCACTTTGTCACGCTACGCATGCCTGTATTGAGCACCATTGGGTTACAGACTGTACGCTGGAACCCGAAAAAGTTTTGCCCAAGTCGTGCGCCCCCATCTAACAAAAAGATTTGATGCCATAGGTCAGCCACGGTGTTCGAGTTCGGTGTGCCGGTTAAAATAACTCGGTATTCCATACCATTGACTATCTGCATTAAGGCTTTGGAGCGCTGGCTATTACGGTTTTTGAACGCAGTAGACTCATCGACCACCACCGTGTTAAAGCCCACCAACAGTTCAGGTTGTGCGGCAAGCTGCTTCACACCGTCATGGTTGATTAGGACAATCTCGGTTTCTTGTTCAAAAGCTTCTTTTCGGTGTCGCGCATCCGCTATCGAGTAAGTCAGGTGTGGGGTGAATTTTTTAATGTCTTCCCCCCACGAACATTCGAGAATGGACAATGGTGCAATGACTAGTGTCCGCCCACCATCAGTTCTTGTTGCAATCGCGTCGAGCGTCGCGCGGGTTTTTCCCGTCCCCGGATCGCTAAAATTGCACATTCTCGGTGTCGATAACCAGAATTTTGTCGCAGCTATCTGGTGTGCAAACGGTTTCGGGATATTAGTAATAGTTGTAGAGGTCATCGTAGGATACTCCGTACAAATCTTCGCTTACCGTATTGACATCGTGGGCAGTGACGCCAAGTTGAATTAGTATATCGACGACCAGTTGTGGGTCGGTCTTGACAAGGTCTTCGACTTGTCGGTAAGTTAGGGTGTCACCATCTGAAAACTGTCGGTTAATATTATAATAGTCGTATTGCCCGTAGTTACCGAAATCTCCTGCTTCGCGGGTAATCGGTAACGTCTCCCAAACGACTAACTCTAACGCCCTTGCGAGGAGGTCTACGTACTCAAGGTTTACCGTTTCCTTCGGCGTGTGTTCGTTGAAATATCCGGCTGACAGATTGACACACTCAGGGATAATGTCGGCGAACGTAGCAATATCAGTGAATGACCCTAAATCGCTCGGTTTCATCTTCTGTCCTAGACGGTCTGCGAGGCTTGTGGCGAATTCAAGACTCGCACAGTCGCCAACGCCCTGCGAATAGATGACATCGGTATAGCCACGGCGGTCAATTTCAATAGCAATTTTTGCTGCGTTAAGTACCGCTTTACTGTTGTCGTAGAAATAACTTGCGCCGATTCCACCACGTTCTTCGCAGCGAGTGAAAAGGTACTGCCCCTCTACCCCGCGACTTAGTAAATATAAAAGCACGGCGATACCAGCACCGTCATCCGCCCCTAAGCATGTAGCGTTTTTAGATACCAGCGACAACGTGTAGTCGTTCAACTCCACAACTTGTTTTGGTGGTTCTTCCGGGAGGTGTACCGTATCCACATGCGCGACGAATAATACGTCCGCCCTGCCAGCATCAACTAAGATGTTGCCATAGCCGTCGACAGTGACTGGGGCAGTCGTTACCTCAGCCAGTGTTGGGAGTAAGAATTCATTGATAAATAACCGCTCTCCCTCACCGCCGTGTCCGCGGCGGTAAGTGCAAATGGTTGGTATGGTGCTACTCGGTAATTTCGACATAGTCATTGTCCTTTTTCCATTGGTCTAGGTTGTTTTTATCTATCCAGTCTTCGCCATCGGGCGTACGGATTGCGATATTGTCTGGGATTAGCGTGCATTGGTAATCCGAGTAACTACAATCTTCAACGTCGTAGTAATAATCGTTGTACTCGGTATACAACTCGACTTGCTCCGCTGCTAAGAACCACTTATCGTCTATTGTCTCAACGCATAGGTCTTTTAACGCATACTGTATTCCTCCGTATTCAGTTTGGAGTTCGACAACTGTGTAGCCCAACTCGCACTCATGTATATAGTCTTCTTTGGGGTCGCCGCGCATACTTACTGACGTGATAACGTCTAACGCATCATCAGGGTGTAAGAACATGTCGTGGTGGTCGCTCCAATATAGATCGTCTATAAGGTAATACGATTCCCGGCGATAAGGCGTTGTGTATTCGTGTTGGCAACATCCGTATACTTCACCAAGGTCTTCTACATAGATATAATCATTTTCGTCACAGCTATCGCGGTATTCATTGCAGTGGTTACAGTAGCATTTACAAATTCTGTCAAGCTCTCCGCTACTATGCTCGACTTCATACTCTCCAGTGTCGCTTACCCTGAGATACTCACCTTCAACGTCGAGCCGATTATCCGGATCGACGTACGGTGCGACTATTTCACCATCCTCATCTCTGACGATGCACAATAAACTACCATCAATACCGCAGCTTTGGTTTAGCTCCCGGTTGAAATAATTATCGGCGTTTTCTACCCCATACGCCCGGGCAAAAACCGGAGGGTAGGTGTCGATATTGACGATTGCGCGAGCAATAAACGGGTATCCGTCGTCAAATTCTTTTGAGTTTGGGTCTTTGTCAGTGAGCAGCGCCAGCCGCAAGTTTGGGGAGTGGTTATAGGCTTCTGTCGGGTAGATGTATCGCACCCAAGTCGGATCTCCCTCCTCCGTACCCGGACGGATTCGCCCATAAAATTCCGGTTTTTTGGACATACACGAGGTGGTGTTTTGTTTTACCGCTAACACCCGATAATGCGTGTGGATATCGCGGTCGGTGAACATTATCCAGCGTTGTGTTGTATTTTGTTTTATGCTGTTTACGATACTTTTTAAACGGTCACTACTAAGCTCGTGTTCGGTGCACAAATAACGCAATGCTTTACCCACTTTCATGTTTTTTCGCGGTTTGATTACGTCCGTCGGGTCTATAACATCAACAAAAATTTCACCGTCTTTAACGATACCGTTGGTTAAACATCTAGTCACCCGGTTGTCGGCTTCGCTCGACATCGAAAAATGGCACATAGCTTTTGAGATTTCATAGAGTATGCCGTAATTATTCGCTTGACCGATTTCGATAACCCCGCCGGTGTTTAAGTTATTTTGCTTGTCTTCAAGCATAGATTGTCTTACACTCTCACGTAGGCGCGAGAATGTCTTTTCTGTAAAAGCCATGTTCGTTGTCTCCTATCAGATAACTTTGGTCGGTTGTTTGGTTGGTCTCTCCGCCCGTTACGTTTGGTCGCGTAACGGGCTATTTATTTAAAGTTGACTTGCGTCAAATACGTCTTTACATAGCCCCTCTTTTCCGTAGTAACACCACTTACAAGCGAACATTGACGGTTGCGCAGGAAAATCAATCGTGGTTGTCATTTTTTTCGCGCGTTGGTGTAATTGTGGGTGGAATAATAACGCTTGCTGTCGGGTGTACTCACGTACCAGTTTTTCGCCTTTGTCCAAGTACCAGAACTCCACTTTGATAAAATCCAAATCTGGGTAACGTAGGAACGTGTCAATGGCGTATGTCAATCCCTGTTCGCCATGTTTCAGTTCATTGCCGAATTTCTTGCCGGTTTTATAATCGATAATGAGTGCTGAACCGTCATCTTCGATAAGTAACGCATCCAGCTTCGCCCGATGCCAACAATCGTCAGCGTTCCATTCGGTCAGTGACCAGTCTTTACGGAACGCCCACTCGTCTTCACAGTGTACTTTCCCATCGGCAAAGGCTTGTTTCAACTCTTCAAAGCCGCGTTTAAAAAGTTGTAGTGGGGCCGGTAGGTCATCACCCTCTTGGCCGCGCACATAACGCTCGGCAAGGTCATGGATTTGTGAACCGCGTTCCAGCGCCGGTGATGACGGCTCTTTGATTTTCTGCACACTTTTAAATTCGCTGCGCTTTGGGCATTGCTCAAACACACTGAGTGAGGAGAACGACCACGCTGCGATTAACCCCGACTCGAACTCAGTGTCAATTTTGTTTTTATCTTCGTGCGGCTTCGGTACGAATTGTTGGGGTTCATTAATAACGGGCGGTCTGCCCGTTAATGTCTTACCTACTGCACCATCTGGTTTGAATTGCATGTGTTACCTACCTTATTCATATCGTTTACTGCCTGTGCGGTTTCAAATTTTCGTCTATCATGGTCTGTTATGTTTGCTAATGCCGCCTCCAACACGTCGGCGTCCATTCGCCAAGTAACATGTACTCCGCGTTTTGTCCCTACACGGGTGTAACCTATCCCCATCTTTTTACACAGTCGGCCGAACTTGTTCGAGGTCAATTCGCGCGTACCTTCTATGAGTTGATATAGCAGCCTGAGCTGCTCTATCTCCACACTGCTCCGCCGCCGCATTTTGCAATCGACCAACCACGTGCTGACAATCGAGCGGCACTTTGCCGCGATGACTAACATGGTTTGGTCGGTTTCTTGTGCTTCGAACACTGCCGCGAAATAATCCAAATCGGCTTTTCGTACCGCACTAAAGAATGCTTCACCACTCGATTTACCCGCTTCACGCGCATCTTGTTTAGCTTGGTTATCCAATGCGGTGTAGGCTTGGGTGACATTGACATTGAAGTGCTGTAAAAACGCCGCCATGTCTTCGATTTCACTCGCTAACAGTCCATCAACGTATTCGCGCTGTTCAACGAACTCGGGGTATGCTGTCCGCAACATCTGTTCTTGGCGTGGAGCGATGTTATAGCGACGATCGTTATCTGGGATATTCAACGCGTCGAAATCGTTGGTTGACATGATAATGTTGGTGTATGACTTACTCTGAACTTGGTCTTTACGCATGGCGCGGATAGTACGCTCATCGTCGGTGATTAAGTTTTTGAGTAACGCTTCGGTTTTTCCGCTGTTACGTAACGATTTCATATTGACTTCGTCGATTAGCACCAGCATGGCTTTTTCTTCCCAGCCGTTTTTATCGTCCTCGAAATTCTGCAACTGTTTCTCGAACGCGTATTGCTCACCCCACAGTGGGCGCACCACGTTACGATAAAATGCCCCTTTACCCGTGCCTTGCGTCCCTTGCAATACCCAACATGTCTCCGCCTTTATTCTTTTTTGGAATATAAACGCAAACCAATTAAGAAAATGGCATATAGTCGCGTCATCGTAGTTGAGCATGTGCGAGATAATTTTGTAGATTGTCGGGCAGACAATCTGCAATAACCACGCATTGCGATACCCAACCCCCGGCATAACGTCCGGCAACGCCTGTTTCATGTACCGCGTCGGTCGGAACGTGTTGATGTAGGTGTAATTACTCTCCGGGTCATACTCAAAGGTGATGGTCGAGGTCGGGTTAAACCGCCGTCTACCGTTGGCGATCAAGTCCGGTACTGCACGACCGTAATTGTTAAACCATTCTTCCGCTTTCGCTTTTTCCCCCGTTGTGCCGTCGATGATAATGGCGTCTTCAACTTTTGAGTACAGCACGAGGTAGTAAGATGATGCGTCTTCGAGGAAAATCATCGGCGTCTTTTGTGTTTGCCCGTCCTCGGTTTTTACATCCTTGAACTTTTCCACATGCCAATCAAAGGTTTCTTTGTCTGCTTTTTCGAACAAAAACGGCGGCTCACCTTTGAAGTTCCAAACAATTTCGGGGTTTGTCAAATATACATAGTAGGCGTTACTGTCGCCGGTCGGCCCAACGTTGTAGTAACAAAACTGTTCGTTGTGATACGCATATTTCATGTGCATCTTGTTTGGGTTGTTGACTACGTCACGCGTCACACCGTCGAAACGCATTTTTGTCGTGCTGGTTTTTGAGCGTTTCAATCCTCGCGCTTCATGCAGCTCCTCAAGTCGTCTTTCGATGGCTTGGTGTACCTGTTCACGGTCGATGTTGGTAATCTCGATACTGACTGGCGCAACGGACATGGTTTTTTCGACGTAGATAACCCGGTCTGCGTCATCGGCGAACGGGTTTACTTCATTGACAAACTCCGGTGGTGCAACATAAATAATCCGGCTGTTTTCTGCCAGACACGGGTCAATAACATATTTCAACGTTGCCCCGTGCGGGTTCAGTTTCAGTTTGTCGCCGAAACACTCAACATTGATTTTTTGCAACCACGTTTTGAGTGTATTCGGGGCAACCGCACTATCTAACATAAAGTGTAAATGTAGCCGTGCAGTATCAGCCATGCCGCAACTGCTTGACGCACACGCAACGTAGCTGACGTTTTTCAGTTGTGGGATTTGTTCAACCACCTGTTCGGCAACCACCTCTAACTTGGCGGCGTTAAACGCCCCACGTAACCCCGGGATGTCTAACGGCAGCCCGTCCACGTCAAGCACCAAAAAACGAGTGTCACTCTCGGTTTGTGTCTGCCCACGTCTAGATTCGTTAACGAGCGGCTTTTTCAACAACCCTTTATAGAGACAATGCCCGAGGCCGGCGTGTTTACGGAGCGTGTCGGCGTACTCGGGCAGTGTGGTCGGTTGCTCAAGATGTGAGGTGAAATTTTTAACCACCGGATACGCCGTTATTTCCGAACCGTCAAACGATTTTCGTAACGGTTTTCCAGCTTCCAGAAAAACAACATCCATTTTTACACCCCTACATGCGTTTTTTTAGGTTTTGTTCCCAAACGTAATCGTCGCGACACCCTATATCACAGAACAACTGGTCGGCCGGTAACGGCTCTTGACAGTAGTGGCAGCACCCTGTCGGTGATGGCGCGTTGTTCTGTTTTTGTCGTGCGATCGCAATACTTTGTTCTAAGATGACAGATTGCATCTGTTCTGCTTTGTCGATGTCGTCCATATAAATCTTAAAATAGTGTTAGTGGATATAAATGATACCTTTTTTGTATCATTTATGACAGGTTATTTTGAGTATTCTTTTGCATACCCACCCTCAGCATCCAACGGTAAATCCGGACACCAATCCGGTTGCTCACACATAAACTGTTGAATTTTCGCCTGAATATCGTCAGGGCCTATTGTCGGGTGGTCATCTCTGGCGACGGCAATAATTTCATCGTGCACCTGTAAGACGATACGACCGAGGTCATTTTCCACCAGCCACCTGTCAACTTTATTCATCGCTTCTTTGATGACAAGTCCCGCAAGACATTGGGAAATGTTTTCGATGATGTTCGCGCCATAAGTCTTTTTCCAAAACTTGCCGTTCCAATACTCAAAACTGATGTCTACGCCGTCAGCGTGTTCGATCACGTTTTGTCGTAAACCGGGATAGGACAACCACAAACCGTTCGGTAACAATAGACAGTTGTGCATTACGCGTAAGGGGCCCCACTGAATGTCGCAATCCGGTGACATCATCTGTGCAATTATACTGTCGGCAATCTTCCAGTTTTGCGCAATCATCGGGTACTTAGCTCGATAGCCATAGACACATTTCTGCGCAAACTCATCCGAGCACGCCATTGGTGGCGCACCCATCGGTCCTGAGCGTAGCGCGCGCTGGAAGGTACGCCAGCCCATACCGTAACCTAATCCGAGAATACAGACCTTACCGACTTGCCGCTCAGTTTTCATCGACTTGTCAACCGGATAACCGAACACCACATCGGTAGCAAATTCCGAATAGACATCCAGCCCGTGACGGAAACCATCGAGTAGGTCTGTCTGCCCTGCGAACCAGCCGTTGACCCGGCAATTACTCACCACATACCCGTTATACGTAAAGCGGTTTCTTGGTCCCGCATTTACGATGTCGAATACTTCAACCTGTAATATTCCAGTATTTGTTCTGGTGTTTTTCTGGCTTTTCGTAGTTCGTATATTCGACAGGGTTTTACCGGCAGCTCGAAAGTGTCGATGAATGTTTTTGCTGAATACTTTGATCCGTCGTAATAGATACTCCTTTGTGATTCTTTCACTGCTGGTTTTTTCGCTTTGGTTATACACCCCTCCAGTGATAGCCCCTGATTCTTGTACCAATCCAAGATGGTTGATGAGTGTCGCCCACGACAGTTCAGATATTCGGTTCCGCCACAGCTTTTGCAGCCAGTCGATTTGCCGTTCCGCAAGTCTGTTAACGACACTAATGATTCCACCCCACACTGACATTTCACCCACAGCTTTATTTTTTTCCCGTGTAGGGGGATTGGTGTGTTTAGTACTACTCACTTCCCGAACTGCTTGCCCGCTAACTTCTCCAACCAAGAGCGGCGAATTATTTGCCTTCGCATCGCGTAACGTATTTTTGGTTCCGTCGGCAAGATAGACGATGTGTTCAGGTGTTCCAGTGATTCCACTATATTCGATGACATCTTTAACCCCTTTACTAATTACTCCGTCATGTTTTACCCATTCATGTCCATCCCACAACAAGTCTGTTAGCCGGACTTCTCTCAACGGTTTTAGCCCATTGTCGGTTAATACACGCCCGTCACCCGACAAACATTCGATATTACTGCTATCCGAGACGAACACGAGATGATTGTCAGGGGCAGTTAACGCCAACCGGTGTTTACTGCCGCGCTGTAGGTTCTGAAGATTTATCCCGTCCATCCCCGCCATACGTCCCGTCGCCGCGCCGTAGTACCTTAACGGAACCGGTAGCCGCCCTTCGGGGTTGTGTGACGACGGCTCAGAGCAGCGTAACATTGTCGCTGCGCGGCTCGCGGCGATAGTGGACTTGGCGAGTTCACGCGCGTTGAAGATGCGTTCACAGTCTGGGTACTGGCTTCGCATTTCGATGAACTGGACGTCTTTTTTGCCGAACGCATAAGTAGGGCTGCCTTTAGCATTGGTTTTGATAGGGGGCTCAATATTAAGGACCTCTTTCAGTAGTCGGGCGAATCGTTGGTTGCTGGAAAACAGTTTCTTGTCCAATGGCAAGTCGAACTCGACGCCGGACGCTTTCAACTCACCTTTAATAAAGTCTAGCGCCGCATTGATGGCGTTATCGGTTTCGGTTACGTCTTCCTCAATAGCGGACTCTAACAACGGGCGGTCAATCACGAAACTTGGCTCGACGTACATACGCATGACCATATGAATCTGATACAGCTCCTCTTCCGGGAATCCGTATTCCATTAGTTTTTCGAAGATATCCATTGTCAAATCAACATCTTGCACGTTATACCGTTTCATCGCTTCGTGCTGTTCCGGCGTTAGCGTCTCGACACCAAGAAAATTAATTAAGTCATTGCCTTTGCGTTTGGTCGGGTCGTTAGGGAATACGCGTTGTGCGAGTTCTTTCAGCGCGCCGGATTCCGTCGGCCAGAAACCTTTGCTCATTGACATCGTGTCATAGTAAAAATCCGGTTTGATTCCGAAGCGCCAGTTAAGGGCGGCGGCGTCGAATGCCGTGTTCTGACCGACCATCGCCCAGTTTTTCAGACTGCGTAAGTGTTGCATTGCCAACTCGACGTGGTCAGTGTCGAAGTACTGTGTTTCACCGCCACGGTGTTTGATGGCGATTGAGTGCATCTTGAATAATGGGCTGTTGATGTACTCAGTCATGGTCATCTTACGCAAGGAGTAGTCATTGTCGTAGTAGGTCTCGATATCAAGACAGACGACGTGATCGAATTTGGTCAGGTCCCGCATTGTTATACCCTTTTTTGGTTTACCGGTTTAGTTGTCGGTCGAGGTTTGGCAGCCGTGGAGTTTATTTCTTGTGGGATGTCGTCTAGGCGCTCCCAAGCCCCATTAAATAAATCGTAAATCCATAAAGTGCCGTCATCACACGCCGCGATGACACTGTTATTTATTGTATGGGTCGATTCTATCGTGCATATCTGGATAATTTTTCTCATTCTGTATCCTTACCCTAATCTCATTTTTCTAATGACTTTAGTTAGCCCATCTGGACTAACACTGACGTTTACGTAATATCCGCTTTCATGCCGCCACGATTCCGTGCCGCCTAACATTTTAAAAATGCCCGTGGACTCTCTTACTAGGTCATAGGTTCGGGGATTTGGGTTGGTGTCGCGCTCAGTTTCAGATAACGTCCACGGGGCGTTGGTTTTTTCCCGTGTATATATTTTGGTGATTAATTCAGTAGTAATGGTCATAGCTCTCCCCCTTTGTGGATGATCGAATCCACTTGTTCAACGGTCGTTAGCCGCTGACCGTTGTGAGTGATGGTTGCATTTTTCAAAAGCCAGTTGACTCTAAGTGCGTCATTCGTTTTTTGCGGTAACATTTGCACCACTGCGGTATTCTGCCCGTGCGCTTTTAGCCAGCGGTGAAGATTAAAACCAAAATCGGGTGGGGCGTACTTGGTTCCGGTCTCGATTGCACTAAGAAACGCGCCTGAATACCCCATATCCTCCGCCATCTGCTTTTGGGCAACACCCAATCGTGCGCGGATAGCCGCCATTTCAGCCCCGAACGGTGTTTTCTTTCGCATTATTCAACCTCCAATTTTGCCAAATCTTCCAGCCCCAACATGTAATAAACTTCTTTTGCTGTGTCCGATAACCCCATTACTTCATACAAATCTCGCTGCGAGCGGGTTACGTACGTTTGATAAAAATCGTCGCTTTTCTTGAGTGCGTTGTGGCGCTCTTCGCGGACCACGACACTCCCGCCGCCGGTCAAATAAAGTGTGGTTTTACACTGGCTAAAACCATCGGTTTCGTATTCCGTTCCGATTTCCCACCCGGTAAATGCAACATCTCTTTTGCATGTGTTATGTAAGCAGTAACGCTGAGGGTCATTTTCAGTGACGCGGTCTACTACGTCCTGCGAAATAAATGTATCCACCTATAACCTCCAAATCGAAAAGTGCGGTGTCGTGTGCTCAAACGCTCCGACACTGGTTAAAAAATTCGCCAATTGCCGCTCGCCCGTGTTGTAGTTACGCGAGCGGTGATAAGGGTTATCTGTCACGACCTCACCGCCCGCCTGCAACACGCGATTGACATCGTCAAACGTGCGGTTGAGATTATCCACGGTCAGTTTTGCTCCGCCATTGACGCTAACAAACGCTACGGTATCGGCGGTCGGGGTAAAACTGTCGTTGGTTGGGATACCCTGTTCTTGTGCGTCGGTGTAGTAACGCGCGGTCGAGGAACCGGGTACGCCGTAACCGATGTAACTGTTCGCTACGTCAGCTTTTTTCTGGTCTTTACTGGTATATGCAGTGGTACGGGTCAATTTGAACATATCAATTAATCCTTAAGGCTTCTTCCGGTACACCGGAAGCTGGGGTGTAATGCTGTACAGTAACTGGGAACTCAACGCCGGTAATCAGTTGCTGCGGGTCAGTGAGTACCTCGTCGTAGCCTGTGGCACGGCAGATGGCCGCCAGCTCTTCACTTGACCGCTGCACCGCGTAAGACTCTGCATCACCATCAATAAAGAAGTTGCGGAAAATCACTCGGTTACGTCGTTCACCGTCGGTGACTTTCAACCCTAACGTGATATACGGATTACCGTTGCGTGACACACGTTCATAGGCGTGAGCCACATATACTTGATAAGCGCCTTCTGGCATTAATACTTTGTGGTTTAGTTTTGGATCGAATGGTTTCATCGATTTATCTCCTATAACTGCAATCATAGTCTTCCGGCTTGATACCGTAACAGCGGTAAAACTGGGCGTCGCCGTCATCGTCAAGTATCTCGTCCGGTTCTTCATTGTCGTTTGGCTGGTTAAACTGGTCATAGTAGTCGTGGTCTGAATCACAACACTGTGCGTTCACGTAGTTTCTTTTTCCTCGCATCGGATATTTTCCCCCATTGCAGACTGCTGTCGTCGCTGTTACGGATAACTGCGGCTAACTCTCCGTCGTACATCTCAACGAAACGGCGTCGGGCGGCCTCTGCCAATTCTTCATTGGCCACATGTTTACGGGCAATCCAGCGCTTGGTTTTATAACTGTAGACTTCTACCAGCCAGCCGTATTTCGGATGTGGACGGACTTGATAAAGGTAATTTGATTTGTTTGGTTTGGTCATGTTTCCCCTGCTGTGGTCGAGGGCGGGTTTCCCCGCCCTCTGGTCTGCCACTCACTGCCTACGAGATTTTGTCAACCGGCGACTGTCAAGTGCACCAGCTATCAGACACTCGTCAAGTCTGATTCTTTGATAAACACGCCTGACGGCGACATCTGACCTTTGCGATCTTTAATCTCGTTCCACGCCTGTTCAACACAACTATTCAGGTCGAGGTCTAACTGCGTAGCGAGGATGGTCATGACCACGAACATATCTCCGAGGCTGTCAGCAATGAGCAAACGGTTGTTGCGGGCGACACCTGCCGCCAGCTCTCCCAACTCTTCCACCAACTTTACGGTCTGTGCCTGCGGTGTTGAGCCGGATAGGAGGTTACGTGCGCACGCCCACTGGATAATGTTGTCATTCAGTTGGTTCAGGTTCACTTTTCGCCTCCGGTGCGTTCAGCTCTTTTTCAACTAACGCAGCATAACCCGCAATGTCGTGGTAATTGTCCGCGTGTTTGTGGTCGCCGTTGATTGCACGTGACACCTTGTGCAGAATCATCTCGATGGCTTCGCGCTGGGTGTCAGATAACTGCTGCCACTTCGGGTTCTGCCTTGCCACCAGCTTGAATAACTGTGAGGTGTTAGCGTTCGCGGCGAAAGCCCCGTGCGTTTGTTCGCGGTCGGTTAGTGTTTGGTTGATGTCGTTCATCTGACTTTACTCCCTAATAGTCGTTGTACACGGTCATAGGACTCTTTGACCGTTAGCGTTTGGTCATTGTTAAGGACGATTGTCGTATGACCGCCGTCCCGCTGAGTGATACATTTAATGTGTTGTGGTTTAATGAGTAGTGTTAGTTCCAGCATGCCCTGTCTCCGCAAACTGTTTTAATTCGGCAATGTCGCTTTGCAACAGCTCGACAAATGCCGTGGTCGCCTGTTCGATGGTGGATTGCGATGCTCCAACGTGGCGTAAAAAGTCGAGTTGCATCCGCTGTGTTCTAAACAACATCCCCACCAATATCGGTGGCAGTGCAAGTAATCCGTCTGTTCGTTCTTCTGCGAGTATATTGGTTATGGTTGTCAACACCCTGTCGCGAATACGGTCATAGGTGTCAGCGTTCTTGTCGGTGTCAGTCATCTTATGCTCCTATCCAATAGAAAAAATCTACTACTTTTTGTAAACACCACTTGTTGGTGTACGCTTTGACCTCGGACACCGGCGCGTTGAGTGCTTGTGCGTAGGCTCGATAAATGTCTTCGTCCGGTAACATCTCGCCGCTTTCCACTTGATAGATGTGAAATGGTAAAGCCTGCCCTGCATCCGCCACCGCTTGTATGGAGAGGCTTTGCATTTCGCGCAACTTGCGTAAGGTATTAGGGTTGAACGCCATTGTATAACTCCTGTCTCCTATTAGTGGGGCACACGTAAGTGCCCCACTAATACGTGTTAGCGTCAGTTTAGGTCTGCAACATATAAAGTCACACTGTCGTCAAGTGCCGCTTTTAATACGGACTCGAAGTCGTCAGTGATGCGTTTCATGTGCTGACTCCATTGTACCGGGCGCAGTTTAATTGCCGCTTTACCATTGTCCGCCGTCACAATCACCCGAAGCGGGATAGTTTGCGGTTGCAGCCCTAATGCCGGGGTGTAGGTGAACACCAGCGAGGTCGGTAACGGGTGCGCCTTTTTACTTGCAGCTTCAACACCGGACAATAACGAGACCGACTGCGCTTGGTCGTGTAACTCCGACGTTGTCGACTGCGCCTCGTTAATGGTCAACGAACGGAATGCCGCTAACGCCTGTAACGGGTCAACCGCACTTTCATTCACCATCGGGGTAATGCAGTGCACATTGTCTTCAATGAAGTTAATCACGTCAGCTTGCGTCAACTGCCGCGTGTTTACGACACTGAAAAGCGCCTCGTGCTCCGGCTCCATTTCCAATTCCATTTTTGCGTAGTGCGTTGGCTTGCATGGATTGTCCGGTGTCCCTGCGTCAAATACAATCTGGACTGACAGATTGTTAGGTGAGATAAAACACGGTGTTTTTGGTTCTGCATAGTCCTTAACGTAACGCACGAAGTCGTCGATACGTGCCATCACCACTTGACGGTCGAATATCGGGTTGAACCCTTTTCAGCGAGTGTACACTGTAGCCGTTCGGCAGGACAGCGTAAGGCAATACGGTTTTTGGCAGGTTAGCCGTAATGGTCGCCGCCAGTTGTTCGGTAAAGGTTTGTTCCATCTGTTAGTTTCCTCGTAAGGTTAATGGTAATACGGACAGCTTACCTCCTCGCCCGACATACATCGGGGTGACGGTGGTGTCCTCTTCTAACAACTTGCCGCGCTTGGTCGGCATGTCGTATTTCAGCTTATGACTGATTTGCACTTGGTCACTGTCGTTGTCCGCTTTCTTAATGACGAACTCGACGGTCAGTTTTCCTTGCTTATTGTGGGTGACGACCCCCAAAGCGACCTGTTTCAGCGCCTGTGTCATTTTGTTGGTGAACACACCCGCATCCAGTTCGTTCAGCACGTCGGTGATTGTGCCGTCAATGTCAGCCGGGTTGGTTAAGGTTGTGGTGTCAGTGGTCATTGGTTGGTTTCTCCTTCGATGTATTAGCCTTCGTCTCATCGACGTATCGCTTGATAAGGGTTTGTGCCGCTTGCATTGCTTCCGTGGCGAGCGGCGTTTCGGCAACTGTCGCCGCCGTCTTTAATGCGACGGCTGAATAGATAAAGTGCTTGCTCGGTAAAAACAGCGAGCAGGTGAAGATTGTTATGGCTACAATATGGATGACCTTTTGCCACCGAGGGTAGGTAGGCTTGCTGTCTCGATTGTAACTATCGGCTTCGATCATAAATTTTAATACGGTCAATAACGCCACGGCGAGAAAAAGTACTACCGCAGCGAACTCCAACGATTTGGAAATATCTGCAAAATACAACAGCCAAAGTAACTCGGTCATTGCTTAATCTCCTTAACAAGATGGGTTGACCCGTAACAGTCCTCGCCTGCGTCGTCATATGTCAGCACCATACCGTCGTGGTGTTTTATACCAACGAACACGCACGGCGTGTCAGTGAGGTGGTTCTTCTCGGTGTGGTCTCGGATGTCAGCAACGATGGTTACAAGGTTTTGCTGACCGTCGATATACGTCCGCCCTACGGCGATGGTCAGCGTCGGTTCTGGGGCGACGTCGATAATCTTCAACACAAAACCCTGTAACATGGCTAAGTTTTCCGGGCATTTGGCGATATGGTCGATAAAACGATAATATGGTACGGCGATCGCATGATACTCAACGACCGCATCTTCAATATCGGTTATTGAGTTGATGTCCGTTAACGATACCGGAGTGGTGTCCGACATACGGTCGAGGTTTTCTGCAATCAATACGTGTTTATTGTCCATTGTCGGTTTCTCCTTGCTCAATGAATATATATAAAATGTACCATTTTGAATAATGATACGATTTTACGCACATTTTGTGAAATACCGAATGTGCACAAAAAGGTATCCCCTTATTCATTGAATACATAAAGCGTATTCAATGGGGTAGCATTTCATTGAATACATAAAGCGTATTCAATGGGGTAGCGTCAGTATAAGTCTTCCCAGTCAACGTCATCGGATTCCGCCTGACTGGTAAACAAGGATTGCAGCTCTTCAATCTGCTCGTCAGTGATACCAAACGAGTAAAGATTGAGGGTGTCGATGGACAGATTTAGTGTGTCGACGGTTAAGTTCACAGTGGTTGTAGTCATGGTTATAGCTCCTTTTCAATTAGGTGAATGATTTGGTATAACTTGTCCAACACCAGTTGCTTATTTACGGCTTTATGCCGCTGCGTGAGCGTTTCTGCACTATCGCGCTCCCTCAACCAGCGCTCGAGCACCTCACAGCTGATACCAGCCAATGCGGCGGTTGTATGCACATCTTGTATGCGGTCGTAGATGGCATATGTCTTGTGCTTGAATTCGTCGCCGTAGGGCACTCGGTCAGTTGCAAGCTCCACTACATCATTAAATGTCAGCACCAAAGGTGGTGGTGGGGTCAGTGGCATCTGCCGCAGCCACTTGTACACTGTCGTCGGTCGCACGTCGAAATACGCCACCGCGGCATTCGTGCCGTTTTTTCTTGCGTAATCGACCACGAGCTGTTTAAATTCAGGGGTATAATAGTTATTGTGCGGATAACGTCTAATCATGGGTGAATGCCTCCAGTAGGTGTTGAAGTCGATTGATGATTTGCTGTAATTCATTTTTTACCGAACACGTGTCGGCGTTCGAGGGGGTGTGGGTAGATTCGCCAGCCTTAATCCCGCCACGCAACGTGTCAGGGGAGAGATTTAGGACCCTTGATACATGCGCAACACTTCCAACATCAAGTGCGTATTGCACGGCGTACGCTTTAAACTCGGGTGTATGGTGGATTTTCGGGTTAGTTTTTGATGGGTCCCACAGCGGTTGACCGTTTCTCACTAAATCAACCCATTTATATAGAGTACGGGGTTTCATACCCAACTCTTTTGCAGCGTCGGCTACCGAGGTTTCGTTAGCGCGATTCACTGCGTTCACGCGGAACTCATGAGTGTATTTTGTATAACGTGACATTGCCATTATCCTTTTGGAGTGATTGATTAAAAAATGGACATCTAAATGCGAACCTCTATCATTTAGCGCTGAAGGCGCGCCAACACTGGGGTTTTCCACGATTACACCAATTTCACGAAAAAAACGCCGTTCTTTCAGGTATTGGAGTTTTTATAAAAAGTGATTTCCAGCGCCAAGCGACAAAAAAGGTGTGAAATTGGTGTAATCGATGTTAAGTGCTTGTTTTTTAATGGCACTTTACAAAACTCAATCCGTGTAGCCCTGAAAAAATTCTGTGAAATCGATGTTAACTGATTGATTTTAAACGACTTTTTTCAATAATTTTTGACACCAAAAATCGTTTTCTTGTTAATTATCAATGACTTGCGTTTTTCGCCGAGGAACAAAAATCCGTGTTTTTTTCGTGATTTTTTCGTGAATCCGTGTCGTTTTTCGTGTTTCAGTGCATCGATTTTTGTTGCACAATTTTTTTCGTGCTGAATGCGTGTAAAACTACACAGATTCGAAAAAATGCGTGTAGTTCAAAAAACAACCAAAAACAGCATTTTCTCACTCCATTCGACACTTGCCGCCTATTTTTTAACCACTTTTCAGTTGTCATTTCTCACTTGTCACTTTTCATCTGACAAATGATAGACAACACTTATCAAATGACCTATAATAGGTGTCACTAGAGGTAGCAGTCCGACAAACACGGGTCGTGTAGACAGTCACTTTGCGTGACAACTGTGTCATCGGCCTCTAGCGACCCATTAAACAAGAAGCACTGGTCATGCCGAAGATGCCCGAAAGCAGGTCACGGCCCTGCACTGTTGACACGAATTGACATAGCTTTACACGGAGTCACAAATCCCGCTGGAATCAATCACTTGGCAACTGATTGTGGAAAACTTTACAGCTGATACCGGATACTTTTCTGAGTCACCCACTTGGTGCAAGAGACAGAAAGACGAAAACTTTACGGCTAAACAGGACAATTTGAACACCCGCCACTGACCGTTTTTTCTGACAAGGACTAAACGGCATTTGTGTTTCCTATCGAAAAGTTTTCAATTGATAGGCATCTTCTATCAATTGAAGCTTAAAATCGGCAGGTAAAATGTGACGTTTTTACCCTGTCACTTTTTAGTGTCAGTTTCCACTTGTCACTTTTTATTTCTCCTCCGTCAATGTCAGCGCGACAATGCACAAGGTGATGATGACAATGCCCAGCGTTATCGGACGATTGCCATCTAACACCTGCCCCGCCATCTCGACAATGGCAAATAGTAATGTGATTAGTAAAATGATAATTTTCATCTTTTCTTTCTCCTTTGTTATTTATTCAATGACAATTGATTATTTTTATTAACTTATTGTTTTTATTATTTTTATTTGACAGGCAACAGGTAGTGATTGACAAAGGACAGGGAACAGGCAACAGGTAGTGATTGACAAAGGACAGGGGACAGGTGATAGTGACTCTGCCACCTCACTGCCCCCTGTCCTTTGTCACGGGGGTTTGCGCGAGCATGAAAAAAGCCGCTCGTGTGAGTGGCTTTGTGGTTAGGGTGGGGTTAGTGGTTAGTGGTTAGTTGTCCTGGTAGTTTTTTAGTGCTGCGGCTAAACCGCCCGGCTTTTCTTCTTCTTCCCATATCATCGCCTCGAACAACGCGCGTATGACGTGATCTGAGTATTTTAGGTGGGCTATTCCCATCCGCGCTTTTGTAGCCTCAATCTTCGCTCGAAGCTCAGGTGAAACCTCAACTTCTATGTTTTCCCGAATCATTATCATCTCCTTTTATACACCTGTTTACGGTGGTCTACTTCGGTTGCGGTCACGGTAACCACTCCGTCATCTATGCTAGCTAACACGCGATAGTCGCCAATTCGATACGACCACTTATCCCGCAGCTCGCCTTTCAGTTGTTTTCCGTGCGCTCTCGGGTCCTCACATCCATCAATATTATCTAAAAGAAAGGCGAGAATCCTCTCGCCCTGCCGTATATCAATTCTTTTAAACATTTTCGTGAAGGTGCTTGACAACACTAAACTATATGTCATACCCTTCAACCCTCATCTGTTCGGCGAACTCCTTCGCGGTGTAGGTTTTTTCTTCGCCATTCCGCACCCTCGCCATGACTTCATCAATGCGTCGTGCCGCTTGACGGTCACTTTCACGCTCCGCCAGCTTGTCCAGCATTGCCTCTAACGCCCGATTTCTTGCGAATCCAGCACTCTCACTGGATAGTGATAGTCTCATGTCTGCTTCTCCTCTATTAGTTATGTCGTTATAATGCCCCCGAAAGGGGGCATTGGTCAAGTGTTACCAGCCAAGCTGTTTGATGACGTGTAACTTGCGGGCCATCTCCTCTTTCTCACGGTTGACGGCATACAACTTCATGCTATACACACGCGCTTCGGAGACAAGCTTCATTGCGTTTTCGAGCGTGTCAGCTGTTGCAGAGCAGATGACAGTGCCGTCTGCGGTAATGAACTCGTCTTTCCATAATCCGGCGATGGTGAACACGCGGAAGCTGTTAGGGTCCAGTTTCGGTTCCCCTTCGCGTGGTTTCATCTGTGTACACAGCACGTTCAACACGTCTTGGTACTGCTCATAGACACTCTCAAGCGTCGCCATTGTCGCCTCTTCCTCCTCAAGCTGTGCCAACTGCCCTGCATAATCGCGGGGGTCGCCGGCGTAGGCATTATCAGCATAGACTGCGTTACGCAGCCAGTTCATCCGGCCTGTGTTCCAACCGCGAGAGTGGATAGTGCGGTTCGCTCCGCCAATGTCGACTGTCACAGTTTCCTCGTCGCCGAACGCCGCCGATAACACCGCCAGACGACTCAACCCTTTGAACCATGCAGCCATCGGCGTGGTGTCCGCTGACAAACCCAATGCGTGGATGAGTCGTTTTGCTCCGTCTTCACGGAAAATTTTCCACCCTAACGGGGCAAGCACTTGTGCCACATCGACATCGTCGATATTGAAATCCTCCTGTACCTGCACCTTCGGCCCCTCAGTTGTACCAAATGCCGGTAGGAGTTGGATATCCATGCTTGGCACATTCAATGCAAAACCACTGAACAATAGTGTGCTAAACTTGGCGTATGCCAAATCCACTACTTCCCATGCCGCGCGACCGGCATCCACTGCGTCTTGCAGTGTCTCCGGTACAGTCCCCTCGACGATGTGCTTTAACACCTCCTCATTTTTGAGGTCGTGCCCTAACGCCTCGTTAAACGCGTTACGCACTGCCGCTCCACCGATACGGCGCAGGGCTGATTTGCATTGTGCGTATGGACAGTCTGTCTTACCGGTACGGTTAAGATATGCAGCCTCCAGTGCGAATGCGCACCAGCGCTGAAAATCAACATTAGCGAAGTCAACCTTTTCAGGCATCACCGCCTCAAAGCGGGTGGATTTTAGCGCCCAGTCGTGGACAAAAGCCATGACGTTAGTGTTGACAACAGATACATTTGATTTTACGATTGAGTTAGTCATACTATTTTCCTTCTGGATAGAGTTGATTAGCCCCTATCATGTGGTAACGACACATGATAGGGGCGCTTGATAGCACCATTGCTATCATCGAGGACACTCAGCGAATGCCCTCTGTGATAGCGACGACTAATAGTCGTCATCGTACTCACCGCGTTCAGCAGCGATGATGTCCTCATATGACACGAGGACACCCTGCTCCCACCAAGGCACAGTGTTATCTGTGCCTTCGTTGTAATACACCATACCATAGTTACTTGGTACAGCCTCAAGGTCGATGGATACATAATTGTCGTCGTTGGCAAGTAGATTGATTTCGTGATTGTTCATAGTGATACTCCTTAGTGGCAGAAAAAGTCGGCAGTAGGTTCAAAACCTACTTTTTGAATTTGCGTCGGTAAAAACCAAACCGAACGCACGGTGCTTCTGTGCGAACCACCCATATAAGAACCGACATTTATCCACTGACAACCGCCATTCGCCCCTTGATAACTACACTCCAAATAAACGAGTGATCTGATTCACATTCCTGAAAAAATTTTATAAAAATTTTTGCTAGGGTCGGTTAATATTTTTGAGGTTACTCGACAGGGGAAATTATGGAAGTTATAGTTAGTATATTAGTGGTGTTAGTGGTGCTTGCAATCATCTTCGCTCATTCGCACATCTCCAATCAGGAGAAAGCCCAAGAGGGTGAAGACCCCAACAGAGAGCGAGAAAAATATTACACAGAATTAAAAACTCTGCGCGAGGAGTACGAGCAGCTAAAAGAAAAGATTAAAAAATTAGACGCGAATAACCCGGAACTTTTAACCAATTCAGCAAGAAAAATACCCTGTAGGGTCATATCACGCAACAAAAAACGTCTACTGAATACAAAACTTTCTTCGCCGAATGCTTCACAGGTTTATGTTTCAGACCTTTCACCCCTCATACCAGATGAAGAAGACCCCGCGACAAGCCAAGATACGCCCCTTGATGGCCATAATAACGAGTTCAAAGAAGCCCTCGAAAAAATCGTATACGGTAATAATAATTTGTTTGTTACAGGTAAAGCAGGTACTGGTAAAACTACGTTACTAAAAACCGCTAAAAATGCGATGGATATCATAGGAAAAAAATCAGTTGTACTATCCCCAACTGGTGTTGCGGCCATCAATGCGAACGGAAGTACAATACACTCGTTTTTTAAACTTATTTTTGGACCGTTCCTCCCAGACGACCACAGATTGAAATACCCCCTCATACATAAAACGGCCAGAGTGGATGAATCCAAGATAAAACTTATACAAGAGCTGGACGCCATAATAATAGACGAAGTTTCTATGGTTAGAAGTGATATTATGGATGCTGTTGATACGATTTTAAGGTACTACAGAAAAAAACCGCATGAGCTGTTTGGTGGGGTTCAAATGATATTTATAGGGGATTTATACCAGCTGCCCCCCGTAGTCGATAGAACGTGGAGAACAGTATGCTCTACCGCATATACTGGAGAGTATTTTTTCTATTCTGGAGCAGTAAACAGACTCGAGTACGATGTTATAGAACTCGAGAAAGTATACCGCCAGCAAAACGACCAAGAATTCACTAAGATGTTAAACCGCCTAAGAGTTAACAAGCCCACAATACAGGATTATACCACTCTCACACGTAAATACTCGTCTGAACACCGACTCTTACCGCCTGACGGATGCATAACGCTATGCACCCACGCAAGCACGGCAAGAAATATCAACTCTAAGCGGCTGGAATCTATAAAAAATAAATTATATACATTCCAAGCGTTCATATACGGCGAATACCCGCACGATGGCGGATACCCCGCCGACGAGTGTATTGAGTTAAAACTTGGCGCACAGGTTATGTTTACTAAAAACGACCGAAATAGATGCTACGTTAACGGTACAATGGGGAGAGTCACAGATTTGAGTGACCACCACATAATAGTTACTACGGACCGAGGTATATCAATCGACGTACCTAAAGAACGTTGGGATAACATTGATTATTCTATAAAAGATGGTGAAGTGGTAGAAGACGTTATCGGGTACTACGAACAGTACCCACTAAGACTAGCATTTGCTATTACCATACATAAAAGCCAAGGTCTCACATTTAGTCAAATCGCTGTCGACGCTAAAGATGCTTTTGTACCCGGGCAAGTATATGTAGCGTTAAGCCGGTGCAGAACCTTAGATGGGATAATAATCAAAACTCCTATCTCCCCTGAAACTATCAGAACGGATAATCGGGTCGACGTGTACATCAACAAACAGAGGGCATTAACTAGTATAAAACGGAAACAGTCATCTATCATAAGAAGCGTTACCCAATCTACGATAAATCCGATAGCGCCCCGCTATATGCAATAAAAAAGCCCCCACTGGCCAACCTGAGAAGCGTAGTGGGGGAATAGCGGAGTATGGAAACACTTTAACAAATAAAGACTGCCCAATCAAGTATCCATTGCAAAAATGATACCTTTTTAGTATCATTTTGTATATGGATATGACTATTGCCGAAATGCGGGAAGATTACCCGCTCCTTGAGATTAAATCGTTGACCGTGAAAGAAGAGCGATATATTCAGCTCCGACTTCGCGGTATCCCCCCGACGGCGGCCGCCAGAAAAGCCGGCTTGCCACACGACATGGCATCCATCAACGCCCTACATGACCGCAAACCGCAACTGGACCGGGCAATCATCTACTACCGCGAACGTATCCGCGAGCGGGCTATCAGCGACGGGGTTGACATCACGTTTACCCGTGCCGACGCACATATGATGTACCTGCAAGCGCACTCGCACTCAGCGAACGCTACGGAAGAAATCAAAGCGACGGATTCTCTAGTCAAACTGTGGGGGCTGGCTGCGCCTGAGAAGAAAGAGATTGAGATTACCAACAAGAAACAGTTAGAAACGCTCAGTGACACCGAGCTGCAACAATTGACCGGTATGACCTACAACCTCGACCCGAGCCAGTATGTGGTGACATCGAATGAGTAAAATGGTCACCTGCCCGCAGTGTCAGACATTCCGCCCGCGCGATAAGTTCACCGACGGGGTCTGTTCGGTATGTGCGTCGGTCAATGACGTCCCGACGCTCTCTACCCGTCCGCGTGAGTTTGTTCCGCAGAAAGAAGCGCAAGAGCGGCTCGCTTTAAAGCAGCGACTAAAAGCGGAGGCAGAGCGAGCCGAGCAGGAGCGTATCGAGGCGTTCAACAAGGAGCAGGAAGCGCTTAAAGAACTGGCTCGACGGGAAGCGGCACGGCGAAACCTGTTACCGTTCGTAATGTACTTCAACGAACAATATACCCCCGGCTGGGTACATGCGGACATTTGCCGTCGGCTTGAGCAGTTCTCAAAAGACGTGGTCGAGGGTAAATCGCCGCGGTTGATGTTGTTCATGCCGCCGCGGAGTGGAAAACTGTGCGCAGACTCCACCCCGGTATTGACAACTAAGGGGTGGACCACCCACGGAGCGTTGAAAGTCGGGGATTATGTATTCCACCCGTCAGGAAAACCTGTGAGGGTGGTGGCATTATCTGATAAGCAGCCTGCCGACTATGTCGTTACAATGAGTAACGGTGAGAAAATCCGTTGTCATGGTAACCACGAGTGGACCCTAAGCCATAACAAAAGAATTTTTACCGAATATGAGACCCACGCTCTGGTAGGCAACCTCACTCGCTCGGAGAAAAACGGCACTAAAACACGGTATATAAACAGGTTACCTGACATTTCTGCGGTCGAGTTCCCCGAAGCTGGGCTTGAGTTACATCCCTATATCCTCGGGCTTTGGCTGGGCGACGGTTCGTCGTCAAAAGCGTGTATTACTCACGATAAAAATGACCAGCCGATGATTGATAAAATCGTAGAATTAGGGCACAAAATTTCATCTGTCTGTGTACATAGGGCCACCGGCGTGGTTACTACCTATTTCGACGGCGACAGAAAACGTAACGGGGGTAAAAAAGACGGTACATGCGGTCGGATGATGCGACTGCTCAGGGATGAAAATCTGATTGATAACAAACACATCCCTGAAAAATACTTCATCACCAGTGTTGAGCAACGCCTAGAGCTGCTTGCGGGATTGGTTGACTCCGACGGGTGCTGCGACAAAAAAGGTCGTGTCACTTTTTCAACGACCAACGAATCGCTGAAAGCGGGCGTTCTGCGCTTGGCGACCGAATTAGGTTTTAGACCATACTACCATAAGGCTGAACCAACAATGTCATCCTCCAGTATCCAAGGCACACTTCCTGTATATACTATCGGTTTTCAGCCGAACTTGGTATTACCGCTAACGCTGGAGCGTAAAAAGCCGAAGCGGGAAGCGCTTCGTAGAGCTGTAACGATAAAAAACGTTGAGTACGCCCCTAATGGGGAGTTTGGTAATTGTATTCAGGTCGACAGTGTGGACGGGTTATATTTGGTAGGTAAAAAGCTGATACCAACACATAACTCAGAAATAGCTTCCAAGACTTTCCCGGCTTGGCACTTGGGACACAACCCTGCACACGACGTCATCGCGTGTTCATACTCTGCATCGTTAGCTGTCGACTTCTCCCGAAAAGTTCGTGGGTTAGTTCAAGACGAGCGTTACCACAACATATTCCCTACGAGGATGGATGAATCATCACAATCAGCCGAGCGGTGGAACACGTCGGCAGGTGGCGGCTACGTCGCAGCGGGTGTTCAAGGACCGATAACTGGTAGGGGTTCTCACATTGCAATTATCGACGACCCGGTGAAAGACCGTGAAGCGGCGGAGAGCGAGATTACTCGCCAAGCCGTCAAGGACTGGTACTCCTCTACCCTCTACACTCGTCTTGCGCCGGGTGGCGGTGTTCTTATCATCATGACGAGGTGGCATCAAGATGACCTCGGCGGTTGGTTATTGGAATGTATGAAAGAAGCCGAGCAGGAGATGGCGGAAACCGGGCAGTGGCCGGAGGACGCCGACCGCTGGGAGGTGGTGCGGTATCCTGCGATTGCGACCCATGACGAGGAGTTCCGCAAGGCGGGCGAGGCACTCCACCCTGAACGCTACGACCTCAAAGCCTTGAACAAGATTAAACGGACACTTATCCCGCGTGACTGGGAGGCACTGTACCAACAGAATCCGGTATCCGCTGACGGTGACTACTTCAAAAAAGACCAGTTCAGGCTGTACGACACAGCCCCGCCGACGGAAGCGTTGCGTATCTACGCGGCATGGGACTTGGCTATCGGGCAGAAAACCACAAACGACTTCACTTGCGGTATCGTCGTCGGGGTTGACCGGGACAATGACATCTGGGTCTTGCACCGATATTACGGTCGCTGGTCATCTAACGAGTTGATACAGCAGTTTTTCGAGTGCCAGCGTGTGTGGTCACCTACCTTACAAGGCATCGAACACGGTCAGATTGAAATGACCCTTGAGCCGTTCATCGTCAAAGAGATGACGGAGAAAAAGGCGCAGTTTAATTACATCAAGCTCAAAACCCGCGGCAACGACAAGATGACTCGCGCCCGCCCGATACAGGGACGTATGGAGCAGGCACGGGTTCACTTCCCGCGCAACGCCCCGTGGTTCCAAGAGTTACAAAACGAGATGCTGGCGTTCCCGTCCGGCAAGCACGATGACCAAGTGGATGCGATGGCATGGATTGGACAGATGATACTGATGCTCTCCCCTAACCGCGAGAAATCGCCACCGCCTAAAAAGTCGTGGCGGGATAGACTGAAAAAGCAGCTTGGAGCAAACAACCGTGGCGTGAGCCACATGGCCTCATAAGGTGGACAAATGAAAACAGTAGACGAGAGTGAGCAACGCGTTATTGCTGATGACAACTGGCAGCGGTATGTTCGCGCCCGCGATACGAGACACCGTAAGTATATCGAGCGTGCTAAACGCAATGACCGTATGTACCTCGGTGAGCAGTGGGATGAGCGTGACCGCCGCGCGCTCGAGGAGACCGGCCGTCCTGCGCTGACGATGAACTTGATTTTGGGGACAGTCAATGCTGCGATGGGTGAGATGGCAAAATCACAAGCCGACGTGCAATACAAACCGGCGCGTGGGACGAACGAACAGGCTGCGAAAGACCTAAACTATGTCTATCAGTATGTGGCGCAGCAGAATAATCTCGAACAAATCGAGCTGCAAGTTATCGCCGACGGACTGATACAAGACCGCGGTTATTTCGACGTGCGTATTGATTTTACCGACAACGTGTTAGGTGACATTAAAATTACGGCGGAGGATCCGCTAGACGTTATCCCCGACCCACAAGCAAAAGAATCCGACCCGTCGTCGTGGAACGAGGTGTTTATCACGCGGTTCATGGATTTGGCCGAGATTGAGACGTTATACGGCAGCGAGAAAGCGAAAGCGCTACGGCTGTCATACGCCGAACCGTTGGCTGCTGACGCTGACGCGTTTGAGATGTCGAAACGTACCTACGGTGGCGAGCCTGAACAAACTGACTTTTACGGGTCAATTACCGACAAAGACGTAAAACGGGTGCGCGTTATTGAACGACAATATTACCGTTCGCGCAAACTGACACAGGTCGTTGACCTCATCACCGGTGACACGAAAGATTTGCCCGATAACATCGCAAAAGACGAAGAAAAACTACAGATGTTAGTGGACTCACAACCGAATGTCGGGTTGCGCAAAATCACGAAGCGCGCGGTACGCACCACTATCAGTGCCGGGTATACCGTGTTATTTGACGACTGGTCACTATACGACACCTTCACTATCGTCCCTTACTTCCCATACTTCCGCCGCGGTAACCCGTTGGGCATGGTCAGTAACCTCGTCGGCCCGCAGGAGTTATTTAATAAGGTCAGTTCACAGGAGTTGCATATTATCAACACCACCGCGAACAGCGGTTGGGTGATCGAAGAAAACTCGCTTGTTAACATGGACGCGGATGACTTGGCGAATAGCGGGTCGAGAACCGGTACGGTACTCGAATACAAGAAAGGGTTCACCCCGCCGGAGAAGATTCAGCCGAACCAGATTCCGAGCGGCATCCACAACATCTCACAAAAAGCGATGATGTCGGTGCGCCAGATTTCCGGCATCAATGAATCCATCATGGGTATGGACAGGGCTGACGTGTCCGGGGTCGCTATCACCCAACGGCGTGAAGCCGGTCAGGTACAGTTGACCATGCCGAGCAAGAATATCAACCATACTCGTCGGATGTTAGCGAAAAAGATTCTGGAGCTGGTGCAGAAATTCTATACCGAGACGCGAATTTTCCATATTACAGACTACTCCGATCCGAAACAGCCGCAGATTGAACATGCGGTCAACGTGCCGGACGAGACGGGCAATGTTCCGGCGGATATTACCCGCGGTAAGTATGACATCGTTATCGGATTACAACCGTCACGCGACAGTGTTGACGAAACGATATTCAGTGAAGCTATCGGTATGCGCGAAGCCGGTGTCGCTATCCCTGACCACATCGTTATCCAGCACTCTAACTTGCCGAAACGCTATGAAATCGCCGACATGGTGGCAAAAGTTCAAGGTTTTGGCGAGATGTCACCGGAAGAACAGCAAATGGCAGCAATGCAAATGCAGATGCAGATTGAACAAGGCGTTAAAAATCTTGAGAAAATCGAAGCGGAGATTCAAGAAATCCAAGCGCGCGCCGCGTTACAAGGTGCGAAAGCGCAGTCACTGGATGGTTATAGCGAGGTCGGTGTCAAGTTATCTGAGTTGGCGACCAAAAAAGAGATGGCGGAAGACCTACTTAAAGCCCGTGTTGCATTGGCTCAACTGTCTGCGCAACGCAGCGACATTCAAAGTCAACGTTCATCCGCCACTAAACTGGCAGGTGACATGCTAAAAGTCGAGAACGACTTCAAAAAACAGTTACTCACTACCCTAAACCAAAACACCCATAATCTAGGAGACCATAATGGCTAGACAAGACATGATTAACGACGCGATTCCTTCCGCTGACATTGACACATCCGCATTCGGTGACGTAGGGACTGAAAATAATGAGCTGCCTACCGACGTAGATCGCGGTGACGAGGTCGCCGCAGAAACCCCCAGTAGTGACGCACCCGAAAAGGTCGACACGCCGGAGGATACTCCGCCAGTTGAAACTGACACTGCGACGCCTGAGACGGAGGACGACACGCCCGCGGGCGACGAAAACCCGACCGAAAAAGACGGCGCAGAAGATGACGCGAGCCCGACCGACAATGAAGCGGTAAAAGCGAAACGCGTCCCCTATGACCGGTTCAAAAAAGAAGTCCAGAAACGTAAGCAGCTTGAGGAAGAATTAACGCGTTTGCGCGCAGAACAAACGCTTGCAGCGGACGTTAATGTTGACTTTGAATATCAGGTAGACGCCGGTAAGTTTAAGGCGATGAATGACGCGATGGTTGACGGTAACGTTGAACAAGCGAATGCGCTATTTAACGAGATGTTGACGACCGGCATGCAGAATGCGGCTAACGCTGCGGCGCGGGCGGCCGTGCAAAACGCCTATGAGACGGCACGCAACGAGGCTGAACAATCCGTACAAGCCCGCAGTATTATGAGCGAAGCGCAGCAAGCGGCTGACATCGTCATGAGCGAATATGACGTATTCAACGACCAGACGGAGTCGTTCGATGAGGCGATTTTCTCAGAGGCGGTACGGGTTCGTGACGGGCTGATGCAGACTGGTATGAGCGTTGGCGAGGCTATCCTCGAGGCCGCCGAGATGGTGTCTGCGAAACACGGAATTAAAGCGAAATCACTGACCGAGGTTGAAAAAAAACCTGCTGTGAAAGCCCCGAACGTGAAAGCGAAACTGGAACAAGCGGCAAAAGTTCCGCCAAAAGTGGGTGGTGAACGCCACGATTCAAAACCGGAAATTGATATTTTTAATATGTCAGAAGAAGAGTTCGATGCACTAGACCCGAAAGAGTTGGCACGTTTGAGAGGAGATTATCTATGATTATCACCACTATTACCGACGGTAAACTTAAAATTAACGGCGAGGATGTATCGCGTAGCGTAGCTGAGTTGCTATATAAAACGCTCGGCGAGTACCTTCACCCTAATGCAGTCACAACCGCTGAAATTACTGCAATTGCTTCGCAGTCCTTGACTACTAGCCACCTCAGCGGTGGCGTCCGACCCTACGCCACCCACCCACTGAACCACAAATCGTTCGGCTCCACCGGCATTGGCCCGTACGACCGAGGTCGATAAATACAAAAGGATACCAAATTGGTATCCTTTATTGATTTTAATACCTTATTGTGCAACAATATACATAACTCGTTTGGTGTACGTTAAACACCAGTCCCCTGCACTTTAGCAGCGTACCAAATCTCGTCGTTCCACGTTACGGATAGTGAGTAAATAAAAACATTCATTTTCATTTATCTAGGAGGGGCGGCACATGGCCGACACCAATTTAACCAACTTCGCCGGGCTACTGGAAAACCAGAAGAAAGTCTGGGCAATGGAGCTGTGGCAACAAGCCCGCGCCAAAATGTTCGTCAACAACTTTATCGGTACTGGCGAAGATTCCATGATTCAGCGTGTAACTGAATTGACCAAAACCACTCACGGTGACCAAGCTGTTATCCACTTGATTGCTGACCTGATGATGGACGGTGTGACCGATGACTTCATGCTGGAAGGCAATGAAGAGTCGATGAAAGCCTACGACCAAGTTATTACGGCGGACCAATTGCGTCACGCAGTACGTAGCAAAGGTAAAATGGCTAACCAACGTTCTGTCATCAAATTCCGCGGAAACGCTAAACGTCAGTTAGCACACTGGTTAGCAGACCGCGTCGACCAGTTAGCATTTCTGACCTTATCCGGTATCGACTACAAGTACGATAACTCCGGTAAAGTGCGCACATTCGAAGGCCGCACCAAAGAAAAAGGGCTGTTGTTGGAAGCGTTAGCATTCAACAAAGATGTCACTGCGCCGACTGACGCTCGTCATTTACGCGTTGATGGTACAGGTCTCGCCGCAGGTGACACCAGTAAAATCAAAGCAACCGATTTACTGGGCTACCGTCATATTGTCGAACTGAAAGCCTACGCCCGCGATAACTATATCCGCGGTGTCGGTACTCACAACGACAAATACCACATGTTCGTAACCCCTGCTGGTATGGCGCAATTGAAGTTGGATAAAGACTTCATCGAAAACGTACGTTATGCAGGTACTCGCGGTTCAAGTAACCCGCTGTTTGCCGGTTCTGACGTGTTAGTGGTCGACGGCGTATATATCCACGAATACCACCACGTGTTCAACACCCGCCGCGCAACCACCGGTGGCGACGGAAAAACCGCGGGTAACAAATGGGGTACGGGAGGTGCTATTGACGGTCAACGTGCATTGTTCTGTGGTGCGCAATCCTTAGCGATGGCGGATATCGGTCCGGGTGAATGGGAAGAAGATACTTTCGACTACGGAAACCAACAAGGGGTTTCGTACGGTAAAATCTTCGGTTTCTTGAAACCTGTGTGGCACGATAAAGTGACCGGCAAGAAACAGGACTTTGGCGTTATCGCCCTTGATACTGCCTTACCAACCACTACCAAAACACCATAACATTAATCGGGGCTAGGGGGCATTCGCCCCCTTTAACCTATTAAGAGGATGAATCCATGACCACACTAAAAAATGACGGGGATACTACCGCCCGCGTGTTTGGTCCTACCGGTAATATCGTACGTATTGCAGCCGGTGAAACGCTCGACGTACCCTTCTCCAAGGACGACATTGTGTTTGAAAAAGGGTCTAATATCTCGTTTGTCGAGGCACAAAAGCCCGCCAGCCGAGCTAAAAAAGCAGTAAGTTCTACCACCGAGGAATGAGTAAATGGCTAAGATTAAAGTAACCGAATTAATCAACCGCGCCAAAATTACCGCGCAGGACGTTGACTTCGTGCAATGGCCTGAATCCGAGTGGCTAACGTGGTATAACGAGTGCCTATTAGCCTTAGCCAGCGCAAGAAGTGACGCAGGGGCTGAAACTCGTACAGTAACACTGGTTGCAGGTTCCCGGCAAACTATCCCCTCCGACAGCAACAAATTGATTGAAGTGGTGCGTAACGACTCAACCGGTCGGGCAATTCGCTTACTTGACCGCAAAGTGTTGGACGAGCAAAACCCGCTGTGGCACAAAGAAACCGGACCCGAACCGAAGTATTACACCTACGACCCGAATATTCCGACTACGTATTATGTATTCCCCGGCGTGACGACCACTACACATAAAATTGATGTCGTCATCGCCAAATCGCCAACCCCTGCGGACAGCGTTGAATCGGAAGTACCGGTCGAAGATTGGTTTGCACCGGCAATTGTAGATTACATTCTTTACCGCGCATATTTGAAGAACGCCGAGTATACGAACGATTTAACTCGCTCCGAATACTTCCGCCGTTCATTCTACGAGCGTCTTGGGGTTGAGTCTAGAATATCAACGGGTGATTAATCATGGACGACGTTATTGTCTATGGAGAACTGGCGGATGATATCGCCCTCGAAACCGGCGGTATTCCTGAACACATCGTATTGCAAGTTATCCCGCGTGCAGTACAGGAATTCTGTTCCGAAAGCCGCTGTTTACAGGACACATTGACTGCACAAGTTGCCAACGGTCAGGTACATTTCGGTACGACAGATGAACTTGAACCTGTCGGAATTCTCGCTGTTCGCTACGGTGAAGTGCTGGCAAACGCGGATACCGCACGCGGCGTATTTAACGATGTCGGTAGCGGTATTCGATATACCGTCAAAGGCACTAAAAACGGCCACGGCCGAGTGCTATCTGTCACGTTCAACGGCGTTAAAAACCCAAGCACAACGGATACGGTACGGGCGCTTGTCTACTTCGCCCCGACGCGGGACTCCGTTGAGTGTGAGATTCCACGCGATAGCGGTTTGTTCTTGCGCGCTATCAGCGCGCTGGTTATGGCGAAACTGTATGTGATGCCGAACCGTCCTTGGACTGACCTCGGGCAATCACAATACCACTACGGTATTTACGCAGACCTGTTGGTACAGGCTAAACGTCAAGCGAAAAGTAACGACATCCCTGTCGTTAGGGAGTGTAAATTCTCATGGTAACCCCAGAAACTGAACGTAACTTATTGAATGAAGTGTTGTTTGAACATCCTGATGCGGTCGAGTTCTGTATAGCACTGGGTCGCTTGTCGCAGGTTGTTGATGACCTCATCGACTGTGACGAGCCGATAACCAAGATGGATGTGGTACACGCATTCCACACTGCGCTGGTCACTATTCCGATGAATCCGTTTTATCGTGAGAATATCGATGCGCTTGCCCCACTTCTTACCCTCACTTTTGCCGACTATATCGCGTCAGTTGAGATGGAAGGTTTGAGCAAGCACGACCAGACTTTAGCATTCGTTCTCCGCGACAGTCTTGTGTCGGTTGTTATTGGTTGTATGGAGATTCTCGGCGGCGGTCGTTACGCAATGGAGAACACCCTGCGTGTACGTCAGTTTTTCCACGACGAAACGCTGGAAGATTATCTGGAGGATAAGTAATGAGTGGTGGTGGTGGCGGTGGCGGCGCACCGAAAACGCCGGCAAGTGAGATCGCCTCAAAACAGATCGAATTAAAACGCTATGACATGGCGCAGGGGTATAACCAGCAGTTCATGCCACAGTATGTTAAAGAAGCTCGTAGGGATTTGTCGCACATTACTGCGTCAAGAGCAAATGCAGACGTGATGGGGCATGCAGGGAACACCTATATCGGAGCGGTTAACCCGTTTGCCGCTTCTACCGCTACGTCCGATAGCGCGAATACCCGTAATACCGCCATTATCAGGGCGAAAGGTGCAGCAGAAACCAACAAAATCGCCCGACAAGACGCCGCGCTCCGTGCAATGAACGGTACAGTGGACAATGCCAGTAAAGGGTTGTTGCAACAGGCGGAAAGAGAGACGCAAGAAGCTATTAATGCGCAGAACGCGCGGGCGCAAACCAGCGCTGCCCGTATGCAAATGGTCGGGGCGTTAGCCAGCACGGGTTTGAGTGCGTATGGTGCGTACAAAAACGGCTACGGGGTATTTTCCAAAAACAAACAACATGTTACCGACGATTGGGATAATCCAGTTAAGCGCGGCACATATGACAGGATTTTTTAACGGGGTCAGCAGATGTCGAAATTAGAAGATAGACTAGCTCAGGCATATAAAGATGATTGGGCGACCATGTCGCCATACATCCGACAGCTGTTGAATGACGGCGCAAAAGCGACATCAAGCACGGCGTTAGTCGATGCCGCACAAAAACAAATCCAACGTACCGCGCTTGGTGTTGACGAGAGCATGAACAACCGCTAACTATCGCGTGCCGGCACAAACTTGACCGCATCGCAACGAATTGCGATGGCCGGACTTAACAGTATGGACGCCGCATCAAGTAATGCGGCAAATATCAATACGGCGCGCGTCAATCAGTACGAAAACAACGTTGACTCACTAAACCGCCTGATTGCCACCACCAACGCGATGAAGTCCGGCTCCGCCAGCACACTGAGCGGTATCGCAGGTAACGAGTCCGCTCGCCAGCAGCAGGCCGCGAATGCGAAAGCCGCGAAGAAACAGCAGACGTATTCCAATGTCGGTATGGTAGCAGGTTTGGCTATGATGGGCGTTATGCTCTAAGGAGATGTATGTTTTTAGAATCCACAATCCAAGCTATACATGCAGCAAAAAAACCGTTATTCCAACTTTCCGGCGGGCGCGACTCCCTTTGTGCGTTATTCGTTCTCATCGAGCAGGGCTGCCGGAGCTTCGACGTGGCCTATCTGAACACCGGTGACGCCCCGGAAGAAACTGTCCGTTGTATTGGTGACATATCGAAGTTATTTGGCGCAAGGCTACACGTTATTAAATCGAATTCATTCGCTGTCCGCGATGAATTTGGACTACCGTCTCCAATGGTTCGTAGTGAAGAAACCGCAGCCATTTGGGCTGCAAGTACGAATAAGCCTTACCACATCCAAAGTAAATTAGATTGTTGCGCGCGTACGACGATGATACCGATGATGGAGTTCGTAGAAAAAAGTGGGTACGACCTGCTTATCCGAGGATGCCGCGAAGTCGAGGAGCTAAAAACTCCTGTAAACCACCTCGAAAAAAGTGGCGGAATCACCCTCGCCTACCCTATCTACGACTGGAGCGATGAACAAGTAATGTCATTCCTCGACGCGCGCGGTATTTTACCTTCGTTTTACGAGTACGCCAACTCCGGTATCGACTGTGTTACTTGCCCCGCGTACTGGGGCGAGGGGCATCAAGCATGGATAGAGAAACACCACCCTGAGAAAGCTGCCGAGCGCCGTCGTCAAATTGAACGCTTAATGTCATACATGGCTGACACTATCCAACTAGGGTTTAACGAATTAGATTGTAGGAGTCCAAATGTCAAATAAACTATTGGCGGGTTTACAAGGCGCACAAGCCATTGCCAACCTCTACTTCGGGTTCGCCGACCGCGAAGATAAGCGTCGGCAGTTCGATGCGAATATGGACTACCAAAAATCCCGTGATACGGTCAAAGACCAACAATGGCAGACCTCGCACGAGTTTGATAAAACCCGGCACACTGACGATATGTCGCATAAACGCGACGTTTTAGCTGAGACCCGTCGCAGCCGACAAGCCACGAACGCGCTCGGTTGGGCTAATCATAACCTTAGCGCACGCAAGTACTATGACGCACTTGCACGGGATGAGGCCGAGCGCGAGTCTGACATTCAGCTTATCAACATGGCTAACGGTTTCGGTGGTGCTATTGGCGGTCAACTCGGGTTAAAAGATGGCGTTTCACTTAACACTGCCGGCAGAGTGTCCGGTATCCACGACGACGAGATCGTCGGTAGTATTGGCGAAGGTAAATTGGTTCAGAACTCTGGAAACGCCGGAGCGTTAATTTCCCGCGAGACCGGTTTCAACCCCAAAAATCTTGGCATTAACAGTGATGATGTGCGCGTTGACATGGTAAAAAACGGTGATGGTACGTTCGGAGTAATCACCAGTTTTCGTAATGGCGATGGCGGTATAACAACCGCACCCGTCGTTGGTGCGGATAAACTGACCCCTGCACAAGTTACCGCACTATACGAAAATAGCGAGGGGGTGAAACACTACCTTACTGATTCTGCCAATATCGCCGGTAAACAGGCGGCAGAGAACGCCAAGAGACAACGCGGTACTTTCGGTGCGACCCAACCGATATTCGACCGGGGCGCACAGAAAACACTAAACCCTGCATACGTTAACTCCGATTCTTCAAAAGCCGGCAGCGCTTCGGCCACACTTGCTTCTGCCGTCGCTGCCGCCCCTGCCGCGACTAACACCGTACTCGGTACTGACCATAGTCTTGCGAGTATTCGGCAGGACGCCGCTACCGCCAGTAGCATTAGTAGAGAACAACAAGCTGTTGCAGCTGACGAGCGTCGGGTAAACGCCGCGAAGAACGACCTTGCGCAACTTGCCAGCATTGCAAAAACAGGCGGTGCTTCTGCCCGTAAACAGGCGATTGGTTACGCCGAAGCTATCCGAGAAACCGGGCTGTCGCTTGCCGATGGTGCGGTCGAAGTTTACAGCGAAATGCTTGCTAAAAAAGACGCAGAGGCAAAAGGTCGTGCGCAAGCGTGGCAAGATGGCGCTAAAAATGCCGCGTCTGTAGGTAATCAGGTCTCATGGAAAGACATCAATAGCTTTGGCAAAGAAGTCGCGCAGATTGCGTCGGATAATGTCGGTAAAGACTATAAAGGTAAGGCACAAACGAACGCTTACAACGTTGTTGCTTACTTAAATGATGGCACCACTCTCACGGAAAAAGATCGTGGTGACCCAGCATTGAAAACAATGTCCGCTGAAGTAGCCCAATATATGACCTTTAACGGTATCGAAGACCCTGCGGCCGGTATATTCGGGTTGCAGAGGAACAAACATAACTTCAAAGATGACGCGTTGATTATTAGTGACACATTTAAAGAGATACGGTCTATGGGTAGTCGCTACTCCACCCCACGCGTCCTCAATACCGCGGTGAGCCTTATGGTAGAAAATGGCGAAAAGGATACCAGAGCGCTTATTGATTACGTAAAACTGATTGCAGATAAAGGGTTTGCTCGATGAATACAAAAGACAGACTGGCGGATACGATTTTTATCGACGGCGATACAGCAATAGTCAATGGTCGCCATATACGTATTTCTGGGATTGACACCCCCGAAGTAGCACACGGCGACAAGGGGTGGTCTATTAGCGGATATTTAGCGCAGACCGTTGCTGAAAATACTCCGCAGGCGGTCAATATCAACAATAAACACGGCGGGTATGGACGTAAACTCGGCACATTGCAAAGTAATGACGGCGCGCTAACCAGTAACGAAAAACTTATTCGTGCTGGTATCGCCGCACCAATGCAATACGCTGGCTCTCTTCTGCCCGACGATGTACGCCGTGCTACGATAACCCGCGATATGAACCGCTGGATGGGCCGCGACGACGAAGACAGTGAGGTTCGCGACTTACATAGTGTACATAAAAAACTTAACTTGCTAAACGGCGATGCTCGGGAAATGTTTGGTTTTGACCCATATGTACACACCCCAAAAAGTACTAGTGCAAAAAACACATTCACAAAATCACTGGCTCGCGGGGTTGACCAATTACAAGGTTCCCTTTACAGCGCTACAGCCGCCGCAGGTAATTTTATCGGCTCCGCCTCCCTACAACAGTGGGGGGAAGAAGGTGCTACATACAACGAACTCGAACAGAAATACAACCCTACTAAAGTCGGAACCCTTGATGATATCCACTCTATCGGTGACGTCGGAACTTATATCGTTGAACGGTTAGGCGAACAACTGCCCGGTCTTGCTGTCGACATCGGTGCAGCCATAGCGACCGGTGGTACAAGTGCCGCATTAGGTACGGGCTGGAAACTCGGCCTCCGTGCGGGAGCTGGAGCAAGTGCGTTCACCCAAAATACCGGTGACGCTTACGAAACCATGCAACAAGCGGGAGTCGAGGACGCTGGCGGCGCAGCGCTCCTAACCGGCGGCGCAATGGCGGCACTCGATGTTGCTGGGTTAGAGTTCGGTGTCAAAAACATGTTGAAACCGCTCGGTATCGGCAAAGAAGTGTCGAAAGAGGTTGTCGACAACACCCTCAAAGCGAAAGCATTAAGTGTCGGGCGAGACCTCACATCCGGACTTGCGCTCGGCGGTATCGTCGAAGGCTCGACGGAAACCTTACAAGAGTTGGTAAAAGAAGGTGGGGTTATCGCGGCCGGTGGCGACACTGACAGGCTCGCCCCGCTCGGCGACCGCTTAATCGAATCGTTCGCGGCAGGTGCAGTGGTTGGCGGTGCATTTGGTGGCGGGGGTCGAGCGGTATCCCATGCAGGTAAAGGGTTGTACGAACGTAAACAAAAACGTGACGCGGAGCGCAAAGAGCAAGAAACGTTAATGGCGGAGGCTAACCAAACCCACGCACCCGGCGACGAAACCGTCCAAGTGAACGTAGACGGTAACGTATTCAAAGGTAAAGCAAGCAACTACAATCCGAACCTGAACATTGAGGATGAGCAAGGTTTTTCGAACGTTGCACCATCACCTATGGCAGAACCTGCCACACATGCGGTTACAGCGCAACAAAACGCAGTTAAAGAAACTCACGAACCCGCGCCACAAGCGGCCACAGAGCCGGTTAGCAAAAACGTAACGCAATCTGAAAATATTGCGTTCGATGATAGTTACCCTGACGTAGAGCGCCCAGCGCCGGAACCACTCAACGACAGTGTCGCTGCACGCAGCCAAACATGGAGTGATGGCATCCGCAACGCAGTAGTAAAAGGTAAAGAACGCCTTGCACAAGAAGAAGCGGCATTCGCCAAAGAACAAGCGCAAGCGGCCAGAGCAGAATCGGCTTTATTCCCCGAACCGCAACCTAAAGCACCCGTCGCGAAAGGCTGGAATAACCGTAACGGTTACAATGTTCGCCGACTTATTGAACACGCATTACGCGGTGACAAAACTATGCCGAAAGCGTTGTACAAACCGATACAGGACGTTGTACTTGAGGCGTTGAGCGAAAGTGAGGCGGCTAACGCGCGCTATCTGATTAACAATGGTCGAGTTGAACAGGTGGTCGATATTATCGACCGTGTCGCGGACAACGACGAGGTGCAGCGGGGTATCTTGCAGGTTGTCGATTCACACGTGTTGGAGAAGCAACGCGCCTTTGATACTAAAGACATCGAGTCGAAAAGCGCGGTTGCTGAACGGCGCGCGGCTCGGCTACGTGGTGAAAAGGTTGATTACAACGCGAAACTTACCCCGCAAGAGGAGCAAACAGCGCTTGAACACGCACGCAGTTATCGTGACCGTATCGAAAAAGAATACGGGCGCGCAGACGAGTTTTATTTTAGTGATGACGACATCCCTGAACCCCGCAGAAGTGAAAACCGCACCGGTAAAACATACGGCGCAAATCTTGAAGCAACCGTCGACGATGTGATGGTAGAATCTCGCCTTAAACGCGACCAACACGGCTCCGAGTCAGCAAAAACAAGCGCTATCCGCACTCTGCAACGCGCGGTGGTCGCCGGATTTGCGGATATCACCCCGCTTACTGCGGACGCCGGTAACGCGCGGGCGAATACCGACCGGGTATTGTCCGAGCTGAACCGCGCTATCAAAAGGAAAGACGCCCGCACCGTTGCCGACATTACTGAGCGATATACCCGACGCTATGTCAACGCGCCGCTGCTTGCCTCTGTCGCGACAACCGATGCCAAGACCCTTGACGAGTTTGCAGCAACTTACGCCGGTGGTAAATATTCCCCCCGCGCGATACAAGACAAGCTGTCTGACGCCTACCTTATTGACAACTTTAAACATGAAGTGCGGTACGACGACGCGCGTCGCCTTGACAGCGACAAGATGTCGCGCGTCCACGAAAAGTTGAACACTGCCGTCGACCAGTCGGTTGAAGGTAAAAACGTCCGTAACGAGAAGCTCGGCAAAGACTTTGTGCCGCAGCACGAGCGCGTGGTAGCAACCCCAGAAGACATTGCCGCGGACGAGCAACGATTCAAAGATGAATCCTTACACCTGTTATGGTCACGTGATGTTGCTCGTGACGGTGAAGGCTTTGGTTCGGTAGACGAGAACGATAAACAGGATTTGGCTGACGGTGTTAATATCCAAAGCGAAAAAGTCAAAACGCGTACCGACGGTTTTGATGTGAACAATGTGGCCCGACTTGAAGCGGTGTTAAGCGCAGTTGAAGACGTCGCCGCGGGTAAGAAAACAGAGGGTGATAAACTCAAAGTGTACCGCACTTACGAGGCGTTACTCGACGTACTGCCGGACGACATTAAAACACTGAAAAACGACACCCGCACTAATATGCCAGAGTTTGAGCCGATGGTTCACGCCATCCGCGACGGACTTAGTAACGTCATCGAGCGTAACGCACAACAGCAAAAACAGCGCACTACAACCGCGCTGACCAAACAAATGCGACAGGCGGCAATTGGCGGCGGCATCCGCAAACTATCCGCTGACGCACTTCGCACAGCACAAGAAGGTCGTGAGGCGGTACTGGACGGTACATCAGCCAAGTTAATCGAAATCGCCCAGCAATACCTGACCCCAAGCAATGATGAAATTCAAGCGATGGCGAACTCGTTCGGAGTAACCCCGACACAAGCGCGCGAAGTGCTGTCTGCAATCGACCATGCTGTATACCGCAACGCAAAACGTCATCCGGTTTCCAAACACGCAGAGCGCGGTACACTTACCAAACGCGAACACCAGATTGCAAGCGACATCCGTGAGAAAATCAGTGACGAACAACTGTTAGATAATCTCACACGTGGCAGTAATATGGTGCAACTGGTGAACATCGTCACTGAAACCCCACAGGTGAAAGTCGGCATTGACGGGATAAAAACAGCGGTTGCCAAACTCAACGAGGCTCCGGTTGCCGACATGCTGCCGGAGCAAGTTATCGAATTACTTAATGACACCGGACTACTGAGCGATGCTTCTGTATCTGCGGATATTAAACTTGACAACATCAACCGTATCGTTGACCGCTACGGTTATGTCGGTAATGGAACGCCGGTTTCTCAAGTTGCCGAACTTAATTACATCGATGGCTCCACACGCAAGATTAATCTTGTCAAGTTACTTAAACAGATAGTCGTCGACAATGAAAAAGTATATCAAGGTTCCCCGACGCAACTACTTGTGAGCAGTGTCAGTGATATGATGTCTGTATTGACACAGTACGACGGCGGTGGCACACGCAAATTCGCCGATGTCTCCGAGGCGTTCAGCAACCTCCCTGACAGCAAGATCATCTACCGTGTTGCCGACGGATACGTTACGATGGGCGACTATCGTGCGGTACAAAAGCAAATACTCGAAAGCAACAATCTGTGGACCGATGCGCGTAAAATTGAGCGGGCTCGCGACGAGGCGTTCAACAATTTAAAAGAGCTACTCGATAGCGCTGATTCCATTCTCGGCAATCGCAAAGACGCAAAAAACGCGCGTGACCGAATTCGACGTGACCGCAAAATAGTCGCCGAAAATGAACGACTCCAAGCCGAGGTTGCCGCCGCGTCAAACACCCTCTATACGGCCGTCAACAAAGTAGCACGCGAAAACGGGCTAGCCGAAGTTGATGCCAATACCGACAGAGTGAAGCGTGAACTTGCCGACGCGCCGGTATCCGGCGGCGTTGTACAAGACCGCGACGCCCTTGACACAGAACTCGCGGGGCTAGAACAACGGCGCAATGAAATTGCGGTGAAAACCTATGAAAACGCGGAAATCAAACGTTTGCATGCTGAACTGGACGAGAAGCGGAAAGCATTATCTGACTGGCAGAAGCAACGGAAAGAAATGCCTCGCGAAAGCGACCCGGTCGTAAAACGTGATATGGGTGCAATTGTCCGCGAAGCGTTGAAACTGAAAAACCTTGAAAAGCTCGTGGATGGGGTCGACGATGTTTTCGCGACTTACGCCGAACTTGCCGAGGTTTTACTGAGCAGCGATTTTGTCCACGAGGGGCGTACAATCGACAAAGACGAAATCGACATCGCGCGCACCCATATGCACGATTTATCGGAAGCGCTAAAAGTGACCGCGGAATATCTGTCAAACGTCGTCCTCAACAGCCGTAAAGCGAAACTCGGTATTCGCAGTGAGCTAATCGACGGTAGAACCGCGGGCATATTAAAAAAACGACTCGGTGACATCCAGCAACAGTACTACCAAGCCCGGCGACAAGTACGGGAGATGGCGAACGACTATAAGCGTAATGAGGAGCTATCCCAAATCTTCGGCGATAAGACGACACTCCGTAGCGAACGAGACCTTGTCAACAAACAGTCGGGAGTCGACGTCTACGATGACGGAGTACCTGAGACCACCGACCCTATCAATTCATCATTCCCTGAACGTATTGCGGAAAAGGCTAACCGCTCCCCGCTCGAAGCCCTCGCCGACGCTAAACTGGTACATAAACAACGCCGTGCGACGATTAATCTGAACATGAATCATGTCAGCGGCGGACGGCACATTATCTACCGCACCGTGTTTGACCCGATTGAAACCTTGTACGTCACTGAGATCGTCGACGGTAAAGTGGTCGCCGAACATGTAGTTGAAAACCCGATTGACAACTTCGAAAAAGTGAACGCATTAGTTGCCCAGTACAACGGCGTGCTGGCACTGCATTTTGCTGACAAAGGGGTATTTAAGCTACAAACATCAGTCGATGTACACCAGATGGCAGAGCAATCTGACACCGACGCGAAATACTCTCTGGACGCTGTGAAAGCGTATGAAAAAATGACCGGTCTGAAAGATGTTGAGTTGACCGAGGCTGAAATCATTTCACAGTTGGCGCAAGAATTCGTCAAAGACCTTCCGAAAGATTTCGGCAAACGCACTGCGCGTGTGGAAGTCGATAACACAATTACCCGCGTAACGGACCCGAACAAAGTTAAAAGAACGAGATTATCCACCACGATAGCGTTGTTACATGAGAGCGGGAGTAACCCGGTACGCGAACGTTTCTACGAATCGGTTGCTGGGTTACTGAACAAACTCAACCTGCCGGCAACGCACAATATCGACATCGTATTCGATAGTGGGGCGACACTTGCCGACTCTCGCGTGGAATCGACCGTTGACCCTGTCGATGGGCGCATCCGTTTTGATATAGTCATGCCGCGACTGAAAGATGACGCCAACAATCGCGAACTCGTCAACTGGGCGTTGGCACTCGGACACGAGCTTGGACACGTTGTCCTCGACAATTACCGCGCGGCATTTGACGCCGGTGCGGTGGAGATTGATACCACGGCGAAGTTTGAGGAGCTTTACGCCAACGCGTTGAAAGGCGACAAGTTGGATGTGGAAACGTTCGCCGACTCCTATGCGCAGAACATGGTCGAAAACCTGTTCTACGAGGGCGGTAACATCGACAGTAAAATCCGAAAAACAACCCTTGCCGGCGCAATCTACACTAAGTTTAAACGCATCGGTACGCAAATCGCTGAGATTATCAACACAGTGTTAGCAGATTTCGCCAAACTGACCGGACGCCAACAGAAAGTGAACACGGTCGAACAGAAAACGTTCTTGAACCAAATCACCGAACAACGGGCTAAGTACGACGAACACTTAAGAGCGGTCAACGAACGGTTGCTCGGTACGCAGTTACGCCCGCCGGTACGAAAAGGCAAAGCAATACTGGCGCACATCCGTGCGGCGGCGAATGTTCTACGTCCGACTATTGCTCGAATCGAGTCGGTCTCCCCTGCCGCGGCGAAACTGTTCATGAACCCAAAAACCGGGTACGTCAATATCAAAACCGACCTTGACAAGATGATTGTGGGTGCGGAACGCCGCCGTATTTTCGGAACCGACAGCAAACGCCAACAAGCACGAACCATGGAGCGCGGCTATAACGACCTTGTCAACGGCAAGGCGAACACGCCGAATGCAAAAAAAATATTGCAGTATCTGCAAGCTATCGAAGACCTCATCGGGCGTACACTTGACCCGAACAAAATCGGTGCTTACGGCTACCGACCAAAGAAAGTCATCGAAGCTATCTACCTCCGCCACTTTTCTGAATGAAGTCGCAAGTAATGGTCGCTAAATCAATAACTTACGGCTTTTTTATTTCCTGAAGTTTCTTCCAATTCATCCTTCCCCGCTATGCTTTTTGAGAAGTCAGGCAACGAGTTTGACGAGAGTTTGACTTGATTTGCGTAGGTCAATAAATGCCCTGCATTCAAGTGTGCATACTTCTGCACCATTTCGATTGTTTCCCAGCCTCCTAATTCTTTCAGTACAAGTAAAGGCGTGCCATTTTGCACATGCCAGCTGGCCCAAGTATGGCGCAAATCATGAAACCGAAAATCTTTTATATCCGCTCTTTCTAACGCTCGCTTAAAATCTTCTCGGTCTATATCGGTGATTAACTTGCCTTTGCCCCGATGAAACACATAATTGGAAATGCGCTTTGTTTCTTTTTGGCATAGAAAATGAATTGCTTCACGTCCTAACGGCAACGCATGCGGGCGGCCGGATTTGGCAATATGAGGGGATTTTTGTTCCTGAAAATGCAGATGCAAGGCAAAAAACGCAACAAGATTGGACATCTTGCGAGGCTTTTTAACTCAACAGATGCGTTTTCAGGGGCGAAAAGCCACCGTAAATCGGATTGTCAGCAAGCTCTAGAGCATCAAATGCGCTCCCCTGCCAGTGTCGTGAAATCAATTTGCCAACTGCGGGAATCCAATGTGGGCAACAAAGAAAACGCAACAAAACTATTTAATCTTTTGTTAACCGGCGCCGGTGACGATTTTTACTCCTTGTCAGCACTAATATAACAACCTTTTTTATTGTTATATTAATCGCGACGATTGTCAGCTGGTTCGGAACGGCAATTTACTTATCAATTTCGAGCTTAATCACCAAAAATCAACCGCACTTATATAATCCAGCGGATTTACTTTACATCGACTATTATAAAAATCTTATCGATAATCGTCGCCCTATGCTCAGCGTGTTGCGGTGTCATCGCCTTAATAATTATATTGAAACTTCGCACGCTTAATACCGCACTTGCGAAGTCTTTTTTCACGAGCCACCCTGCGGGGTTATAAGTTTGATCCGGCTCACTTTAATTGCCAGAAAATTATGATAGAGTTACTCCGATTTTAAGTGCGAATAGGAGCAAGTATGAAAAAATTAGTATTGCTTGGATTATTAAGCCTATTTTTGGCAAGTTGTGCGGGAACGGCTCCTGTTCCGGAACAGTTGGCAAAAAATATTCCTCCTGAGAGGGTTTTGGCATATCAAGAATATAATCCAGAATATGCCAAGGTGACCATCATCAGAGATTCAGGCTTTCAAGGTGGCGGGTGCTACTTAGGCGTTATGTATCGACAAACTATTTTGGCGCGCTTTGATACCTCAGAAAAAGCCGTATTCTATATCCCCGAGGGAGATTGGCCATTTGCGGTAACCGCAGATCCTTACGGAAAATGGCTCTGCTACGGCTCTTTTAATCCACTAACAAAAACGCAGCAAATCCGCAAAGATAAAGAGAATCTATTTAGAATTAGTTTAAACCCTTGGCGAATGCCGCAACTTATCGAAGTCTCTGGCAAGGCAACAACAGCGACAAAAAATACATCACTTTCTAATACCTTAAATAGCACCAAGCAAAATTTTAGTAGCACAAAAAAGGTTAATACAGCTAAAAGAACAACTAAGACAACAACATTAAAAAGAATCCAAAGTAGTTATGGTCCATGCCCCTGCTCTATTAGAGGTAGTGCTTGCTACGGACCGAGGGGCGGTAGATACTGTTACACCTCCGGCGGCAATAAACGTTATTTTTAATAGAAGGAATTACACATGAAAAAAATTAATCTTTGCTGGGATCATAAGTCTGCTTTTAGGTGGTTGTAATGAAAAACAATTGAAGCTCCTTTTAGATTTGATTGGAAAGTAACGGAACAACAAGTGATCGCACAGTATGGCGGTATTGAACAAGATTTAAGATTTTTAAAAGATGGATTTAAAGATTTTGAAGTAAAAAGCACCAAAGAATGATATAAATGCGGAGGATTATCAATTAAGGTTTTTTGATAAAACACTAGTCGAGATTACCGCATATTATCCTAAAGAAAAAAATGAAATAGAAGCCCTAAAAAACATGATGAATATAATATCTTCTTAAAAGAAAAATACGGCTCATCTGAAAAAGTATTTACTGCAGAAGAACTCCTAATAGATAGAGTTGTATGTAAAAAGAGCGGAGATTGCTTATTTTGGGGAAATGAATATAGAAATGATAAAATAATAATCCAAATATCTTTGTATAAAAAAATAATGCTCAAAGAACCATATTATAGGATGGATATTACATACTTACATAAGGATATAGTAGAAGAAGTAAACCAAAAAATAAAAGACAGAGAAGACCCCAATTATAAAAAAAGTATTCTTTAATTTTCTACCCCGTTGATACCAAACTGGTTTTTTGATCTTGATTAAATTATTTTTTATTTATCGCGTGAACGATGAAACAAATACTACCGATCACTGCTATTATTACGCCAATAACGCAAAATGTGGTGGAATATCACTACCGACTGTTAAACGACGCCGGATTGATTCTGATTAAGAATTTATCCGATGACGGCAGCGAAGATTACACCGCTCTTTCCCTCAAATGATAAGGGCACGAATTCTTAGGCAAAATCCGGAATGACCGCATTTGGAACTCGGTTAAAAGTACGATCAAAACAAAAGATATCGATCTCTCGTTTGACTTGATAAAAACCGTGGCAACAACGGCGATTAAGGGGCTTTTTGATTGAAAAACCAACAGAAATTTAGTAGAGTAACAATATAAATCAAGGGAAGGGCCATCTATGCGTGATACCTATAAATTTATCACAGATACCTTCATTGCCGGAGTAAAGATCAGTACTGCACTTTTTGTGATAGTATTCTCTTCCATTGGAATTTTGTCTGCATCTTATTTTTTTGTTTCTGCCGTTCCATGGCAATATATTGTTGGCGGTATATTGCTGTTATTTAGTGGCATTGCAATCAAACTATATATTATCTTCAAACAAATTGAAAAAGAACAACACCAAAAAAACCTTGTAGAACAAGAAAAAAATAAAGTTCGTTACATTATTATTGATTAATGTCTTGTACTTAAGGAAGTATCCCATGCGACAAGCTACCCACGATTTAACCGCTTTTGTTTCCTATGTGATAAAAATTCTTTTTCTTATCATTGGTCTTCCACTACTGATACTTTTTACCTTAGGAACATTAAACAGCCTCACTCTTGATGATGTATTTTCTGCAAAAGGGACTTATTGGCTGATTTGTGGTGTCATTGCATTTTTCTGTGTGGTATCAAAAAAATTCTATTTGGCTTTCTTGATATGCTTGCCGTTCTTGTTGCTTTTTTTGTACTTTGGCGGCATTGACTATCTTGTCGATTGGCTTTATTAACTAATATTACGATTTAAATCTGAACCTCGCTCCGGCGAGGTTTTTTATAGGAGAAATTTATGGCGAGATCGTTAGGGGCGTTAAATATCACCTTAGGCTTCAAATAGTATCCAATTTATTTAAGGACTTTAGCTGGATATTCTTAGGTAATTCTACCGATGAAGCCAAGCGTACACAGTCGAAATATGCCTACGCATTTGATGTCAGCGAGGGCACATTAAAAAGTATGACTGAAGTACAAGTTAATACGCATTTCCAATCACTCGTTTTTTTCCGAGTCTTATATGCATCGTAGTTATTGAGTTTGGCAAAACAAAGGCGTTGCCGTTCATTCTGCCGAATTGCCGTCTCACAACCGTACTTTTTTGATTTGATAAAGTTGATTTGATAAGCAAAGTGCGGTTGTTCTTGAAAAGTATTTACAGGTAACTCACATACTCCGTTAAATCATAAGTCTTGGCTTTTTCCAGCTTCTGTTCGGCAGTGCCCAGCATCACGAAAGCGATGATTTTATCATGTTCCGCACAACCAAGCGCATTGCGCAAATCGGTGCCGTCGACCCAAGGGCCGCTCACCCAAACATTATCAAACCCCTGAGCATTGGCAGCAAGCTGAATAGCATAGGTTGCGCAACCTGCGGTCAGCATTTGTTCCCAGCCCGGTACTTTTGCCACTTCAGTATTGATTTCGGCGATAACGGCGATGATCATCGGCGCACGGTGGCTGACATCTTCCGCTTTTTTCTTGCGCTCTTCGCCCAAATTCAGCTCCTCGACCGCACTTTTCAATAATTGCTCCAGAACATCTTGCCCTTGTTGCTCAATAATCACAAAGCGGTAAGGTGTCAAACGCCCGTGATCCGGCGCGTGCAGTGCCGCTTGCAAAATATTGTCCAATTGTTCGCCTTGCGGTGCCGGCGCAACCAATTTTTTATTTGAGCGCCGACCTAGCAGCAATGTTAATGCGTCCATTTTTTCCTCCAAGCTTGCTTCAACTTTTTACATTATTCTCTGAAAATTATTGCTACAATATATACTATTTTCATCTAATTAAGAATTATTCTTTTTCAAGGGGATATGAATGAACGCTTTGTTAAGGCTGATCAAACTGTTATGGCGTGGACTTTGTTTTGTACGCGATTTGGTGATGAACCTCTTTTTTATTTTGTTTGTGTTGTTAGGTTTGACCGTTGCCGGACTGTTTTTACAGTCGTCAGGCAGCACTACAACCGTTAAAGAAGGTGCACTGTTACTGAATTTAGACGGCTATTTAGCCGATAACCGTCCGCAAAACAGTTTGCTCAGCGCCCTGCGTGCACTGGACAACCGCCAGATTCCGCAACAGATTTCTACGTTTGATGTGGTCGATGCAATTCAATATGCCGCGCAAGATCCGCGCATCAGCGGCATTGTGCTGGATTTAAACTATTTTAGCGGCGGTGATATGCCGTCGCTGCAGTTTGTCGGCAAAGCCTTAACCGAATTTAAGGCGCAAAACAAGCCGGTTTACGCCATTGCGCACAACTATTCGCAGTCGCAATATTTATTGGCAAGTTACGCCGATCATATCTATTTGGGCAACTTGGGCGAAGTCAGCATTGTCGGGCTGGCGCAAAATAATCTGTACTTTAAATCGCTGATCGAAAAACTGGATATCACGCCGCATATTTTCCGTGTCGGCACTTATAAAGCGGCGGTCGAACCTTTTATGCGTGATGATATGTCCGCCGAAGCCAGAGCCAATACCCGCCTTTGGTTAAATAAAATGTGGCAGAATTATCAACAAATTGTCGCCGAGAACCGCCAAATCGAACAAAGTGCGGTTTTGCCGGATGCCAAAACCTTTTTAGCGCAACTGAAAGCATTGAACGGTAACAGCACAAAATATGCCGAACAGCGCGGCTTGATAAACAACGCCTTGAGCGATTGGCAGATTCGTGAACGCTTGATTGAACAGTTTGGTCGCGATGACTCACAAGCCGACTATCAATACACGCTGTTTAACGATTATGTTGCGACCTTACCGTCGCGCACGCAAGCCGATATGAATCAAGACAAAATTGCAGTTATAAACGTCGAAGGGGAAATCATCGACGGTGTCAGTGATGACGGCTCCGCCGGCGGCGACAGCATTGCCGCACTGTTGCAAAACGCACTTTACGACCGCAATGTCAAAGCGGTTATTTTACGGGTGAATTCACCTGGCGGTAGCGTTATGGCGTCTGAATTAATTCGCCAGCAGTTAAACGAAATTCGGGCGAATAATATTCCAATCGTCGTTTCCATGGGTGGTTTGGCGGCGTCCGGCGGTTACTGGATTTCAGTCGAAGCCGATCGCATTATCGCCAGCCCAAATACTATCACCGGCTCAATCGGCGTATTTGCCGCCTTTTTCACGTTGGAAAATACGTTAAAAAATTGGGGCATTCAGCAAGACGGTGTCAGCACCGGACCGCTAACCGCATTTTCGGCAACGCAAAGTTTATCTCCCGAATTAAATCAATATATTCAAATGGGCGTGGAACACAGCTATGATCAATTTCTGAATCTGGTCGCCGAAGCACGCAACCTCAGCAAAACACAAGCAGATCAAATTGCGCAAGGGCAGGTTTGGCTTGGTGATGAGGCGTTAAAACACCGTTTAGTCGATGAATTGGGCGATTTTGACAGCGCGGTGAATGCGGCGTTGCAGTTGGTCAATGAAAAACGCCAAGCGGCAGGCGAAGCCGAATTAACCACACTGCCGTTACAGTGGTTTGTCGAGGAAGAACAAGATATTTTCAGCCGCTTCCTCAAGCGAACTCAAGCAACTGTGCTCCACAACTTGCAAAGTGCGGTTTATAACCTGCTCGGCATCACACCGCAACAGGCAAAACAGGTGAAAGGGCAATTAGGCAGCCTGCAACACCTTAACGATCCGCGCGGGCAATATATTTATTGCTTAGATTGCGGAATCCGCTACTAAAAATACGGCTAAAAACCCATAAAAACAAAACCCTTGCAACACTGTGATCTGCAAGGGTTTTTATTACGCAATCAAATACGGGTTTGTCGCTTCTCGATTAAGCGATCGCTTTTTCGATTAACGCGATTAATTGATTTTTAGGTAATGCGCCGACTTGGGTGTTAACCACTTTGCCTTCTTTAAAGATGACTAATGTCGGAATGCTGCGCACACCAAATTTTGCTGCAACTTGTTGATTTTCATCAACGTTGATTTTTACTACTTTCACTTTACCGTCTAATTCGACTGCCACGTCATCTAAAATCGGCGCAATCATTTTACATGGCCCACACCACGGCGCCCAAAAGTCCAAAACAACCGGCAGGCTGGATTGGACAACGTCGCTTTCAAAGCTGGCATCGGTTGCGTGTACTACTTCACTCATTTTCTTTTCCTTAGTTCAGTTAACTATTTGCTTGACTATTTCAGTACGGTATAAGATAAGCACTTCCGTACGGATTTTCAAGGAATATCATAAATAATGCTATAACTTTTTGCCGCGTCTTATATAAAAAGCATATAAAACAGCAGATTAGTCCCGCTTTTCTTTTAACTATCAATCTGATAGTTAAAAAATATTTATCTTATTCCATAAAAAATGTGTTACTTAATGCCTGCGATCAGGCAGTGACTTCATTCGGACTGTCGATATTACGCACCAAATCCGCAATATTGTGCAGAGTAACCTCGGCAATACTGGTGATCGCTTCCTCCGTTAAAAATGCCTGATGTCCGGTCATCAACACATTATGCGATGCCGCCAACAAAGAAAACGTGTCATCTTGAATCACATCGTTCGATTTATCTTCAAAGAACAGATCGCGCTCGTTTTCATAGACATCGATCCCTAATCCGCGAATTTTACGGGTTTTCAACGCTTGCAGCGCATCTGCCGTATTGATAAGCGAGCCTCTGCTGGTATTCACAATCAGCACGCCGTCACGCATTTTGGCAAAAGCGGTTTTGTTCAGCAGGTGATGATTTTCGGCGGTTGCAGGGCAATGCAGTGTAATCACATGCGATTGGGCATATAACGTATCCAAATCCACATATTCCGCCCCCAATTCGACCGCACTTGGATTGATAAACGGATCGTAAGTCAAAATGTTCATACCGAAACCTTTTAAAATCCGCATGACCGCCACGCCGATTTTGCCACTGCCGATCACGCCGGCGGTGCGCCCGTGCATATTAAAACCAATCAAGCCTTCAAGGGAAAAATTGGCATCGCGCGTGCGGTTATAGGCTTTGTTAATGCGACGGTTCAAGGTCAACATTAAACCGACGGTATGCTCCGCCACCGCCTCCGGCGAATAGGCCGGCACGCGCACCACTTTCAAACCGAATTCTTTCGCCGCTTGCAAATCCACGTTGTTAAAACCGGCACAACGCAGCGCAATAAACTTCACACCCTGCTCGGACAAGGCTTTTAAAACCTGCCGGTTGGCAACGTCGTTCACGAAAATACAGACCGCATCGGCGCCTTCCGCCATTTTCACGGTTCGTTCATTCAGCAGGAAATCATAAAATTCCAGCTCAAAGCCGTATTTGACATTGACCAACTCCAGATAATTTTTGTCATATTTTTTGGTGCTATAAACAACGACTTTCATAATATTCTCCAAATAAAAAACCGTCCTCAATGTAACAAATTTTGATAAATTCAACAATAGTTGAATAATCGAAATCTTATCGCACAGGATTTATCCACAATCGCTTTTTTGGTACTATACGAAAGTTACCCTCATTGCGGAGATAAAAAAGTGAAAAAACCAATATTAACCCTAACTGCCGGCGCATTACTCGCCGCTTGCGCAAGCGAACCGAACGCCCCAATCATCGGTGCGGCAAACCCCGCCTCCGAATACTGTATCCAACAGGGCGGAAAATTGGAAATGCGGCAAGATCAAAACGGCAACCAATACGCTCTCTGCCACTTACCCGACGGGCGAGTGATCGAAGAGTGGGCATTTTTTAGAAGCCAAAAATAGCCATAAAGCATAAAAAAGCCTCGACAAAATCGAGGCTGAATTATTTGTATTGTTATTCCCACTCTTCTTTGAGTAATGTTCAATCAGTCCGAATGCCTTTGTTTTAGGGCTTTTCAGTTCAGGCAGTCCGTTTAGTTCGGGTCATATCGTTTTGAGATTTTTTGTCCCGTTCCAGTACCAGTTCCAGGTTACTAGTTGGCTAATTGAATCAGTGTTAGCGATTTTGTTAATCACACTCAGGCTCAGGGCAACCGCGCACTTTGTCTAATAATCAACCAACAACACCAAACATCAGCTCTGACCTGAATTCATCTGACCAACCCGCTGCTTTCAGCTTCATCCGCATACTCATTTTAGCCGGGTGAAGCCGCGATAAATTCAACGCAAAACGGCGCAATATCGCCATATTCTCCGCGCCGTCATCCTTGCTTATCACACAATCATCTTCCCGATAGACCATATCCAGCACCCAGTGCGCCTTATTCTCCACTTCCCAATGACCGCGAATACTGTGCGAT
>NZ_FWWV01000016.1 GCF_900176075.1 Pasteurella testudinis DSM 23072 | reverse complement strand
ATCGCACAGTATTCGCGGTCATTGGGAAGTGGAGAATAAGGCGCACTGGGTGCTGGATATGGTCTATCGGGAAGATGATTGTGTGATAAGCAAGGATGACGGCGCGGAGAATATGGCGATATTGCGCCGTTTTGCGTTGAATTTATCGCGGCTTCACCCGGCTAAAATGAGTATGCGGATGAAGCTGAAAGCAGCGGGTTGGTCAGATGAATTCAGGTCAGAGCTGATGTTTGGTGTTGTTGGTTGATTATTAGACAAAGTGCGCGGTTGCCCTGAGCAAGGCATAAGCAACTTGCCAAAAACAGGCAACTTCATTATTCTTGGCTAAATTTGTACGGAAAAACAAGGAAAGAAACGATGGCAAACGAAAAACCGCAAGAAACGATTTTCAGTAAAATTATCCGGCGTGAAATTCCGGCGGATATTGTGTATCAAGACGAGTTGGTCACGGCGTTTCGCGATATTTCACCGCAGGCACCGACGCATATTTTGATTATTCCGAATAAGCTGATTCCGACGGTGAACGAGGTGTCGGCACAAGATGAGCAAGCGCTCGGACGGTTGTTTGTCGTGGCGGCGAAAATTGCCGCCGAGCAAGGGATTGCGCAAGACGGCTATCGCTTGATTGTCAACTGTAACGAGCATGCCGGACAGGAAGTATTTCATCTGCACATGCACTTGCTCGGCGGCAAAAAATTGGGTGCAATGTTAGCAAAATGATGTTGACAAAATAGAGGTTGGCAAAAAAATGAAACGCTTTTTTATCCTTATGCTTGGCAGCTTGTTTTTGGCTGCCTGTTCCAGTGCGCCGCCGCGTTATTTGGCGGATAAACAGCCGATTATCAATCTGGACTCCCATATCGCCGCAGTGACAGAAGTTGATGCGGCGTCGAGCCAAGTCAGCTTGGGCAATTTGAGTCAGCAGTTATTGGCACTGCAATATCAAATCACATGGTATGACAAAGACGGCGTGACCCAGCTTAGCGATTGGTCGCAGACACCGCAATGGAAACGGCTGTTGCTGCAACCGAAACAGCGTGAAATCATCGGATTGGAAAAACCGACCCTTAGCAGCAGCAATTATCGAATTTATGTGAAAGGCGTAGAGTAAACGTGATGGCATTGACGGATATCCTGCAAGCGGATTTTTGGTCGGGCAAGGTGGTTGCCTGCAAGAGAGTGCAGGGGCTAAGCGACGGCGCTTATTGCGTGACGGTCGAGCAAGACGAGCCATCAGGTCAACAGCATTTTTTGCTGCGTCTGCAAACGGAAGCGGCTCAATGTTTGGGGGCGAAACGCTATCTGGAAGGGGATATTTTATTCAATCTGCAAGCCTTGCCGTTTGTGCCGAAAGTGTTTTATCAAGGGCAAGATTTCTTGGTGCTGGAGTGGATCGATGGCACAGCGCCGCGCAAATGGAACAACAGTTTGCTGGTGCAATTGGCAAAGCGCTTACAAAACTTGCACCACTATTCGGTTTTGCACTGTAATGAATTGGCGGTTGTACCGCACTTGGATCTGATTCAGCATATTTTCTTGTTATTACAACAACTTCCGACCGAACAGCAGGGGAGCTGGCTGTTGATGCTGGATAAACTTGTGCCGTTTGAAGAAACGGATATTCAGGTGGTGGGACACCATGATTTGCATTTGCAAAATCTGGTGATGAGCCAAAAGAGCGGTTTAAACATTATCGATTGGGAATATGCCTCGCTGTCCAATCCGGCGCTGGAATTGGCTTTTTTCTTCGCCAATAACACCTTGAGCGAAAAACAGCAAAAATATTTTTTAAATCAATATATTAAAAATAATCATCTCATCACGCAAGAGCGCGCTTTTATCCGTTCGATCGCCAGTTATTATCCTTGGGTAAAAATGGTGAATCGTTTATGGCAGTGCAGCAAAGCATGCAACCCTGATCCGCAGTATACAGAGTAATTAACATGTCCACACTATTCATTGATTTACAGTCTTACGAACTGACCGCGGAGGAAGCGGAATTATTAGCACACCCGCTGGTCGCCGGGCTGATTTTATTCAGCCGTAATTTTCACGATCGCCGCCAATTACAGCAGCTGATTCACTCGGTGCGCCAACGGGTGAAAAAACCGCTGTTGATCACGGTCGATCAAGAGGGCGGACGGGTGCAGCGCTTTCGCGACGGTTTCAGCGCCTTGCCGGCAATGCAGGCGTTTGCCGCCATGAGTGCGGACGAAGCGCAGCAACGGCAATGGGCGCAGGAAGCCGGCTGGCTGATGGCAGCGGAAATGGCGGCGCTGGATATTGATCTCAGTTTTGCACCGGTGTTGGATTTGGGGCATCAAAGCAAGGCAATCGGTGATCGTAGTTTTGGCGAAGAAGTGCGGTTAGTCAGCCGTTTGGCGGAAGCCTTTATCGACGGGATGGCGCAAATGGGCATGGCGGCGACCGGTAAGCATTTTCCCGGCCACGGCCATGTGATTGCCGATTCGCACTTGGAAACGCCGATTGACGATCGTCCGGCAGAAATGATTTTTGCACAGGACATTCAGCCGTTTTCCCGCTTAATTCAAGCCGGAAAATTGCAGGCGGTTATGCCGGCGCATGTGATTTACAGCCAATGCGACAGCCAGCCGGCAAGCGGTTCGACGTATTGGTTACAACAGGTTTTGCGCCGACAACTTTGTTTTGACGGTGCGATTTTTTCTGATGATCTCGGCATGAAAGGCGCCGGTTTTATGGGGAATTTTGTCGAACGTTGCCAAGCCTCGCTGCAAGCCGGCTGCGATCTGTTGCTGTTGTGTAACGAACGCGAGGGCGTGGTTGAGGTTTTGGACAACCTGCAACACCGGCCAAGTGCCGAAAGCCAAGTGCGGTTGAACCGATTGTTTAAACGCAAAACCGTCGAGTGGAACAGTTTGCAAAGCACGAGCCGTTGGTTGGAAGCCAACCGCACTTTGGCACGTTTACAGCAGCAATGGCTTGAGCGCAAAAATGCCTGATTTACTTGCATGTTCTTATTATCAACAACAGCAATGCCGCTCGTGCCAGTGGCTTGAGGTGAAGTATGCCGAGCAGTTGGCGCGCAAGCAGCGGCATTTGCGCCAACAACTTTCGGCGTTGGATTTAAGCGCCGCCGACTGGTTTCCGCCTTTTGCTTCTGCAATCAGCGGTTTTCGCAACAAAGCCAAGATGGTGGTCAGCGGCAGTGTCGAACGTCCGCTTTTAGGGATTGTCAATGAGCCGGACGATCCGCAAAGTGCGGTCGATTTATGCGGCTGCCCGTTGTATCCGCAGACGATGCAAACGGTTTTTCCGCAATTGAAAGATTTTATCGCCCGTGCCGGTTTAGTGCCTTACAACGTGCAAAAACGCAAAGGCGAATTGAAATATATTTTGCTGACCGAAAGCCGTTACAACGGCAAATTCATGTTGCGCTTTGTGCTGCGTAGCGAGAATAAACTGGCGTTGATTCGGCGCGAATTGGCCGGATTATTGCAGCGCCTGCCGCAATTGGCGGTGGTGTCGCTGAATATTCAGCCGCAACATGCTGCGATTTTGGAAGGAGAGCAGGAAATTTTTCTGACTGAACAGCAGGTTTTGGAGGAGCGTTTTAACGGTATTCCGCTGTTTATCCGCCCGCAAGGTTTTTTTCAAACCAATCCGCAAGTGGCGGCCGCGCTGTATCGGCAAGCGCAAAGCTGGGTACAAGATTTGCCCATTGTCGATTTATGGGATCTGTTTTGTGGTGTCGGCGGCTTCGGTTTGCACTGTTTAAGCGCATTAAAAGCAACGCGGCAAACGGCGGAAAACCGCACTTTGCTGCAATTAACCGGCATTGAAATTTCACCCTCGGCGATTGCCAGTGCCAAGCTGTCGGCGGAGTATTTGGGTTTGAACGATCAACGGCAAAGTGCGGTTGAATTCCGCTCTTTGGATTCGGCGACGTTTGCAACCGGCGAAGCGCAGCCGCAAAAACCGCAGTTGGTGATTGTCAATCCGCCACGACGCGGTATCGGTAAGCCGTTGGCCGGATTTCTCAATGATTTTGCACCGCAGTTTATCCTCTATTCCAGCTGTAATGCGGTGAGCATGGCCAAAGACTTGGCGATACTCAAGGACTATCAGATCAGTAAAATCCGTCTGTTTGACATGTTTCCGCATACCGATCATTATGAAGTGTTGCTATTGCTGCAACGGCGTGTTACGGCATAGGTTCAAACAAGACGGCTTGAAAACCGCACTTTGCCGAATAAAACATCGAATAAAAGTGCGGTTTGATGGTGACTAAGGCTTGGGGTCGTTATCAAGACTCTTCGGTTTATCATCGATAATAATGGTCACGTTTGCCGATCGGGTGTAAGGATCGTTTTTTGCAGTATTAACCTGAGTGGTTTGAATTTCCAGCTTCTCTGGGATTACCGGTTTCATATTTGTTTCCGGCGCAACGCACTGCAGGGCAAACTGGTTAATGTGGCCTTTGCTGACTTGTTTAGTATAACTTGGTTTTTCTTGAGCCGCTACAGACAGGCTATATAGCATACCGATCATCAATAGGCTCAGTACTAAGCTTATTTTATGTAGTGTCATCGGATAGTAATGCATAAACGCTTTCTCTCTAAAATAGACAAGATTAAAACGGATCGTATCGATCAGTTTTATACTTTCACTTCATTACATTTTTTGATCTCCATCAGCACAACAGACGTTAGCCGACAGCCTAACGTGCGGTCAGATGAATCAAATAGATAAGAGACAAAAAAGGGATAAAGTGTTTGCCTAAGACAAACCAATCTGGTGAAATTGCTTGCTTGCTTGCTTGCTTGCTTGCTTGCTTGCTTGCTTGCTTGCTTGCTTGCTTGCTTGCTTGCTTGCTTGCTTGCTTGCTTGCTTGCTTGCGGAATTGAGTATAGTGTCCATAATTTCTGACGGCTGGAAGTATCCTATGCTTAGGCTGAATTATTTTTCGTATTAAAACACTTTTTTACACAAATTGCCAGTTAAACCAGCTTATTTCCTGCGAATTTAATGACATTCGTCAATTTTACGCCGAAATAGGAACAGTAGTGTATATTAATGACTGTTTATATTATTTTACGTTATTTAAAATTGTTTTTAATTAAGAGATTGTTAATAATGTTGTAGTTTTGCTTTGACGTATTCGATTCCTTTGTTTAAATAGGTAATATTTTCCTGTTGTAACAGATAACGTTTTGCTGGCAAGCCACCGCCAAAGCCGGTCAATGCCTTATTTTTGCCCAAAATCCGATGACAGGGAATAATAATACTGATCGGATTGCGCCCTACCGCACCGCCAACCGCCCTGATTGCTTTAGGATTACCGATTTGCTGCGCCAGCTCGCCGTAGCTGCTGAATTTGCCATAAGGAATTTGGCGCAGCGCCTGCCAAACCTGTTGTTGAAATGCAGTGCCCTGCGGCGCAAGCGGTAGATCGGCAAAGGTTTCCGCTTCGCCTTGAAAATAGCGGCTCAGTGCGGCTTTGGTTGCGAGTAAAACCGCACTTTGCTCATCTAGCACCCAGTTGGATTGCAGTACCGTTTGTTCTTTTTCAAACTCCACGGCGATAAGCGCTTGGTTTTTTTCTAATAATAATAAATTGCCGACAGGAGACGGATAAAAACAGTAGTGGATAGACACGATAACCTCCGAAGATAAAAAAGACGTGCGAATTGCGACACGTCTTGATTATAGATTATGCCGGATTAAAAGCGATAATTCAGTGCAAGGCCGTAAACATTGGCTTTGGATTTTGAAGTAAAGGTTGCACTAACGCCGTTTTCGGTTTCAGTGAAGGTGTTATCACTGGCGATCAAATATGCGTAGCCGATATCAACCGATAAATCCGGTGTGAAGCGGTAGGTTGCGCCCAAACTTAGCCAAGTGCGGTCGGCATCGGGAATTGAAATCGAGTAGTAGCCTTCCTGCACAGGGCTTTCATCATAGGCGATTCCGGTCCGCAGGGTGAGCTTTTCGTTAGCATCATAACTTAAGCCCAATGCAATTCGGGCAGAGTCTTTGAATTTCTCGTTTTTATGGAACAGTTGGTTACCGTTGCTGCCTCTGGCGTCCAGTTCCTGAAAGCGGCTCCAACGGGTCCATTTGTAGCTGTAAGAGGCGGCTAATTTGTTTGTTAGGCGGTGATAACCCGAAACCTCCCAATAGGCCGGCAAATTCAGGGTTAAAGAACCCGGAATGACGGCTCCGGCAGTTCCGCGCGGTGCCGGTAATTGGTTGGAAAAATCACCTTTAAAGTCAACATCGACATGGGAATGATAGGCAACGCCGATTCGGTTGCGTTCATTGAACTTGTATACGAATCCGGCATTCCAGCCGTAACCCCACTCTTTGCCTTCCAAACGGGCGGCAACGGTAGAACGAGGCGCGCCGCTGACATCACCCAACACGCCTAAATGGCGTTCAACCAAAGCGTCGGCATAAACCGCATTTAAGCCAAGACCAAAGCTCCAGTGTTGATTTAAACGGTAAGCGCCACTCAGATTGAAGTTGATGGTGGTCAAATCGGTTTTTCCGGCAAATACGCCGGCGGAGTAGTTGGCATCGAATTCCGTCGCCAAACCATAATTTACATTGATACCGCCACCGACGGCAAAACGGTCATTAATCGGTTGGATATAATACAGATTCGGAATCACGCCGCCTTTGGCAATTTTGTTATGCGAAGCATCTGCGCTGCTTGGCATGGTGATTGGTGCGCCGGTTTGCGGATTGGCTACGGTAACACTGTTAATTTTCCCGTTCAGATTCACGTCCGGTCTGATATAGGTGCCGCCGACGGAAATTTCAGCGCGTTTAAATTGGGTCATCAACGCCGGATTAACCGCAACAACGGACGCATTTTCTGCAATGGCTGCATCACCGGCATAGGCGCGTCCCAGTCCCGAAGTGGAAACTTCTACTAGCTGGAAGGCGGCGGCAGAGGCGTAGCCTGCTGATAATGTTAAGGTTGCGGCGAGTAACGCCCGATTTAATTTGTTAAGTTTAAACATGGTTTAGGTTCCATTAAAAATAAAATAAAAAATGAACGGGTTGTGAAAAATGTTAAGAATTCTAATAAATCATGATCTTGAGTGCAAACATTTTTGTTTATTTATGTGATATTAACGCATATTTATCATTTTTTATTCACTTGACAACGCGACTGCCCCGATTATTTCCGTTTTTCTGTGTTAAAATAGACGCACTATTTTTATTTTAATACTGTTTATTTGGAGAACATGATGACAGAGCAAAAATGTAAAGCGGAAGAGAGCAAAGTGTGTTGTTGCGTGGATGTCGGTACGATTATTGACAACGAAGATTGCAGCGTGCAATTCGAACAGGTTTATGCGACACAACAGCAGGCGGAAGAAGCACTGCAATATTTGACGGCAAAGGCGCGTGCGGCAGAGAGCGATCCGGCGAAAATTGAAAGTGCGGTCAGCCAAGTTGACGGCGGTTATTTGTTGAAAGCGGATTTTGAATTCAGCTGTCAGGCTGAGAGCATGATTTTTCAGCTTTCTACTCGTTAATCCTATCCGTTAATTTCATTTGTCAGCAAAGTGCGGTCGGGAATGATACCGCAACCGCACTTTCATCTTCACCGCACTTTCATCGTTTTAACCGCACTTTGGCTAATCTTCATCAAAATCCTGATCCCAAGCCGAATCATCTAAAGCGTGCCCGAAATGGCTTTCAACCAAACGACGGGTGAAGTCGTCGCTCGGGTTGCTCAGCACCTCGCGCGTGCTGCCGTATTCCACCATGTGACCGCCTTTCATAACCAGCATATTGTCGGAAATGTGTTTGATAATCCCGACGTGCTGACCGAGATAAATATAAGAAATGCCCAATTGTTTTTGCAGGGTTAACAGCAAATTGATTAGTTGGGTTTTTACGGACGCGTCCATGGAAGACAAGGCGTTGTCCAGCACCAGAATTTCAGGTTCTAAAATGACCGCTCTTGCTAACGCCACCCGCTGTTTCTGGCTTTGTGACAGGGTGTAAATCGGAATATTGGCATGATCGGGCGAAATACCGACCAAGCGCAAGGTTTGGTAGATTTTTTTATTGCGCAGTTCTTCGTCCCAGTTGGTGCTCAAGCGTAGCGGCGTATCCAGAATTTGACCGATATTCAAGTGCGGTATCAAGCTGCCGTCGGGATCTTGAAATACCATGCGGATATGGCGGCAGCGCGATTGATAATCGCCGAATTTTAATTCCCGACCTTTGAACCAGATTCGTCCTTTGCTGGGTTTGATCACTCCGCTGATCATCTTGGCGAGGGTCGATTTTCCCGAACCGTTTGCACCGACAATCGCCAATGTCGTGCCTTTTTCCAAGCTAAATGAAATATCGCTGACGGCGGCAAAGGAGCCGGTGTGCCAAAAGGCATTGTGGTCACGAAAGGATTTGCTGAGATCCTCTACCTGCAACAAATAGTGGCCGGACGAACCGTGTGATATAGCCATCGTTAATGCTCACTGTTATCGGTTTGAATGGTTAGCGGAACAAATTTGTTATTCGCCTGAATATTTTCGTGTTCGCGGATATTCAGCGGAAAGTGACAGGCAAATTCATGTTGTTTAATCCGTTTGAGCGGGGGTTTCTGAATACATTTTTTCTGGGCAAAAGAACAACGTGGCCCGAGGCGACAGCCCACCGGTAAATTATTGAGTAGCGGTACGCTGCCGCGCAAGGTATTGAGGTGGCTTTTTAACGGCAGCGGCTGGCTGAAATCGGGAATGGAATTCAGCAGCGACACGGTGTACGGGTGGTGCGGTTTTTCCAAAATTGCCTGCTTGCTGCCGCTTTCCACCGTTTGACCGCAATATAAAATGGTAAAATGATCGCACCATTCGCTGACGGTTTTCAGCTCGTTGCTGGTGAGCAAAATGGTGGTGTTCAGATTTTGATTCATGCTCGACAGCAGTTTGAATACTTGCAGTTGGGTGGTGGCTTCCAAGGCGTGTGTCGGCTCATCGGCCACCAACAAACGCGGTTGGTTGATCACCGCCATCGCCACCATCACTTTTTGTGCTTCGCCTTCGGTAATTTCCAGCGGGTAGCTGTTCATAATATCTTTGTGATCCTTGATCCCGATACGGTGCAGCAGCTCGACGATTTTACGGTTTTTCCAGCCGAACCAGCGCCACCACTTCCACCCCGAACCTTTATACGAAAAGGCCGGAATGGCATTGCGCAGCTGCTTGCCGATTTTGCGGCTCGGATCTAGGCAAGAGAGCGGATCTTGGAAAATCATGGCAATCTCTTTACCGATCAATTTTCGCCGTTTTTTGGGGTTTAACTTTAATAATTCGACATCATTAAAGCGAAAACGATCCGCAGTAATATTCCACGACGGTTTGGAGGAATTACAGATAATCTTGGCAACCAAACTTTTACCGGAGCCGGATTCGCCGATCAAGCCGCAGACATCGCCTTCGTTAACCGTCAGGTTAACGTTATCGATCATCTTGACCTTGCCGTTTGGCGTGTTGACTTCAACGGTCAGGTTGCGTATATCCAAGAGTGCCATTTGCGTTCCTATGGTTTACGATGATACCTTTCAATGGCTTTCGCCAATCCGTCGCTGAATAATAAGGCAACGGTAATCACAAACATGAGGGCGAAACCGGGGAGAATGGCGAGCCACGGCGCCAGATAAATCAAATCAATATATTCGCGGATTAAAGCGCCCCATTCGGGCAGCGGCGGCTGCACGCCCAAGGCGATAAAACTTAATGCGCTGATGTCCAGCATCGCTAAGGTAAAAATGCGGCTGGTCAGACGGATAAATACCGGCAGCAGATTGGGCAACATGACTTTATTGATCAGATAGCTTTTTGACGCGCCGTCCAAGCGCAGCATGGTGACATATTCTTTATTGATTTCAGTGTGCAGTGCCAGATAAACCTGATGAATAAAATAGGGCAGTGAAGCCAGCAAAATCGCCAACATCGCATTCAGCAGGCTGGGCTGCATCAGGGTTGCAATGATAATGGCCAGCAACAGGATTGGAATCGACAGAAAAGCATCCAGAAAGTGACCTAAAATATTGGACTTGATTCCTTGGCTTGTGCCGGCAATGATACCAAGCAGGCTACCGATCAGCAGGGTTAGGAATGCGACAATCAGGCTGGCGCCGAAAGTGTAACGCAACCCGACAATAATCCGGCTGAGCAGGTCACGTCCGAGATCATCGGTGCCCAAGAAAAAGCTGATTTTACCTTGACTGTTCCAAGACGGCGGCAGCAGTTCTTGTCCGACAAATTGCATATTGGCATTGTACGGTGACAGCAACGGTGCAAACAGCATCATTAGCAGTAAAGCCAGCAGCAGGTAGCCGCACAACAGTGCCACTTTATTGCGCCGGAAAAGCTGCCAAATTTCCCATAGGGGCGAGGTAAAACGAAATTCCTCTGGTTCTTTATCTAACATACCAACCTTTGCGGTTAAACGGATCGAGGAGCAACATCAAAAAACCGCTCAACATATTAATCAGGATAATAAACAAACCGATGATCATGATACCGGCGGAAATCGCATTGTAATCTTGTTGTTCCACGGCATTAATCAACCATTGCCCGATACCCGGCCAACTAAAAATATTTTCGATCAACATGCACATTGCCAATAACATGGTAAACGTGCGGGTTAACTGCGGAATCAGGGGCGGCAAGGTATTTCTGACCAACAAAATACGCGCAATTTTGAATTTTGACCAACCGCGTGTCTCAGCAACTTTAACATAATTTTCCTGCAAGATTTTTTCGGCCTGGTTTTGGATTAATTGAATGGTTTCCATCAATGGCGCAATCATCAGAACCAATACCGGCAGCGCCAAATGCTGCAACACGTTTTGAATGATTTTCAATTGATACGGGTGGTCGCCAAACCAGACATCAATCGCGGCAAAGCCGGTGATGGTTTCAATTTGATACAGTGGGTAATACTGTCCGATTGCCGAGATTTCCCACTGATAGATGGCGGCAAAGTACAGCACAAGCGGGGCGATCCAAAAAACCGGCAAAGAAATGCCGAAGGCAGAGCCGAAGCGAATGGCTTTGCCAAGCCAGTGTTTGGCGTGGAATGCGCCCAAAAAACCCAGCGGCAAACCGAACAGTACGGCGAGAAACAGTGCGGCGATACACAATTCGATTGTTGCCGGAAACACCGCTAAAATCTGTACCAGCAACGGTTGGCCGTCCAGATAACTGATCCCGAAATCGCCGTAGAACAAGCGTTGCACATAGTCGATGTAGCCCGAATAAAAGTGCGGTTTGGCCAAAATCGCATTGAGCGGATCACGCATCAAAATATGATAGCTGATCAACGACAGAATAAATAAGGTAATCAACGTCAGCAGGCTGCGACGGAAAAAATGCAACATGGCTATTGCTCCTCTTGCCGCAGGGTCAAATCGGCAAAACGAATCGTGCCGAGCGGCGACATGTGCATGCCTTGCACCCGATTATTATAGATCATAATGCGTTTCACACTGGCGATCGGCAGCAGCGGAACTTGGTTGAGCACATACTGTTGGGCAATATCGTAATCCAATGCACGGGAAAGCTGAATCGGCGTTTTCAGCGCGCGCGCCATCACTTGATCGAACGGTGTGTAACACCAGTTGGCGATATTGGTATGGGCGTTATTGGTGTGGCAGCTTAAAATCGGGCGTAAGAAGCCGTCCGGATCAAGGCTGCCTGCCAACCAACCGCCGAGAATCATATGGTAATCGTCCTGTCCCGACAGCAGCAAATGTTCCAATTCATTGCGTTGCAGATAGTTTATTTTGACCTGAACACCGGCCTGAGCCAGATCGAAGCGGATCATCTCCGCCATTTTGACCGGATTAGGATTATAAACCTGATTATCCGTCAACACCCAAAAGTTCAGCGTCAGTTTTTTGTCTTGCAAAAACCGCTTGGCGCTTTCCGGCTGGTAATCATAGGCGAAAGAACGCATATTGAATTGTGAAGCCCAAGAGCTCTTCGGAATGATCGTATTGGCAACTTCGGCGGTATTAAAATAAATTTGCCGCACGATTCTCTGCCGATTTACCGCCTGTGCAATCGCTCTGCGCAAGGTGATGCTCTGCATCAGCGGCTGGTTCATGTTAAACGCCAAAAACGATAAATTCATGCCGTCCACCGACGTTGAGCCGAACCGCACTTTTTCATTTGACAGATTGTCACGCAGCAGATTGTCAACCTGACTGGCTTCGGGAAAGGCCATTATATCGCATTCGCGGTTCATCATCTTTTCCAGACGGCCGGAGCGACTGCTGGACAGATCGACCACCACGTTTTTGATACCGCTCTTTTTATCCCAATAAGTATCGTTACGCAGTAATCGGACATACTGGTTACGGAAATAATCGCTGACTTTGTAAGCGCCGGTACCGATCGGCAGGGTGTCCAGCTGGGCGATATTGTCATCGGCACTCAATTGCAAGGCGTATTCCTGCGACAGAATCACCGCATATTGGCTGGCAAGGTGATCCAAAATTGACGAATCGGGCGAATTCAATTCGATTTTGACCTGATAAGGCGAAACCGCGCTGACGGCGGCGATTTTATTATTGAAATCAATGCTGTCAAAATAAGGATAACGGTTTTGCCGCGCCAGATCGTAATAGATCTGATATTGCGGATTGTGCAAGCGTTGCGGCTGCTCTTGTTCCGGCGTCGGATAAGAATATAGGCGACCCAAAACCCGATTGAGCGAAAACACCACATCGTCGGCATTCATTTCACGGCTTGGCGTGAACCACGGCGTATGATGAAACGTCACCCCTTTGCGCAGGTTGATCACAATGGTTTTGCGATCTTTGGACATCGTGTAGCCGGTGGCTAAGACCGGTATGATTTTTTTGCTTTTATCATTTTTTATATCAAACAGCTTGTTATAGATCTGTTCCGTCACCACATTCATACTGGTGCCGACATCAACCGTTTGCGGATTAAACGAGAAGCCTGTAGAGTGAGTGCAATAGATCAGGCCGTTGTTCAGCAGCTCGTCGGGAATACGGGGCGCAGCTTGCAGGCTCTGGCTGAATAAACCGGAGAAGGTCAGGCTAAAAAAAGAGAGTAGCGCTTTTTTAAATAAAGACATCACTTAATACTTGCTTAATAAGATTAGGGTTAAATTGTAATTTATCTTGCCGGATAATGCTATTTTCTTTGTATTGATTTGAATCGGCATAAGCGGCAACACTCACAAAGGAGGTTTTTCTATGTTTTGGACCATTATATTATTATCCATTTCCGCTTTTATTTTTTGTCTGCTGGTGCTGCCGTTTTGGTTGTATATGCACTACAAAAGCAAGCAGCAGATTGGCGCCGGCTTGACGATCGAAGATAAAGCCAAAATCCAGCAACTGAATGAGCAGGCAAAAGCGTTGCGTCAACGGGTCGAGCAGCTGGAAGCCTTATTGGATTATCAACAGCCGAGCTGGCGTAAACCGCAGTAAGGAGCGACTATGATTTACCGTTATCCGCAACAGGGGATTATCTCCGGCGTTTGTGTCGGTTTGGCAAAAGCTGCCGGTTTGGAAGTTTGGGTGGTGCGGCTGCTTGCCGTGCTGTTGTTTTTGTTCGGGGGCTATTTCGTCATGGTAATCGCCTATGTAGCGGCGGCGCTGATTTTGGATAAAGCCCCTGACAGCTATTATCAAACAGATCCTTACCAAGCAATTTTTGATCAAACACCGTTAAAAGAAAAAACGTGGCAGGCGGGGGCAACAGCCAACCAGAAATTAGCCGATATGGAAATGGAGTTCGATGTGCTGAGTCGGCGTATCGGGCAGTTGGAAAGCTATACCCGTTCAGATGATTTTAAACACGCTGGCAAATAGAAACGACACTATGCTTAATTCGATACAACAGACGATAAGACACGGCATCAAACACGAGCTGAACGACTGGGTGAATCGCGGCTTCGACCGCACTTTGCGCCTTGCCGTCACCGGTTTGAGCCAAAGCGGAAAAACCGCGTTCATTACCAGCCTGGTCAATCAATTGTTGACATTGGATCGTTATGATAACAGCCATTTGCCGCTGTTTGCCGCCGCGCGTAACAAACAGATTTTGGCGGTGAAACGGGTCGATCAGGAAAACTGGAGCATTCCGCGTTTCGATTATGAAGCCAATCTGGCGTGTCTGAAACAAGATCCGCCGGTTTGGCCGCAATCGACGCGCGGCGTGGGCGAGATCCGTTTGGCAATCCGCTTCCGCCGCGGCAGCGGACTGATGCGCCATCTCAAACAAGAGGGCACGCTCTATCTGGATATTTTCGATTATCCGGGCGAATGGCTGCTCGACTTGCCGCTGTTGGAAACCGATTTTAAACAGTGGTCGCAAAGCCTGCAAAAATTGCATTTCGGCGTGCGGCAGGAATTGGCGCAGGCGTGGCAGCAACAAGTGGCAACGCTCGATTTAAGCCAAAAAGCCGATGAAGAAGTGCTGGCGCGTCTGTCGAAAAGTTACACCAAATACTTATTTGCCTGCAAAGCGCAGGGGCTGCAATTTATCCAACCGGGGCATTTCGTGCTGCCGGGCGAATATGCTGGCGCACCGGCGCTGCAATTTTTTCCGTTGCTGCATTTGTCCGAAGAACAGTGGCAGGACTTGGCGCAAAAGAGCGGTCGTGACAGCTATTTCAACCTGTTGAACAAGCGTTACCGCTATTATCGCGAAAAGATCGTCAAACGTTTTTATGAAAAATATTTCAGCAAATTTGACCGCCAGATTATTTTGGCAGACTGCCTGACGCCGCTCAATTACAGCCAACAAGCGTTTAACGAAACCAAAGAGAGCCTGCGCCAGCTGTTCAAAAATTTTCACTACGGCAACCGCTCTTTGCTTCACCGCTTGTTTTCACCGCAGATTGACAAGCTGCTGTTTGTGGCGAGCAAGGCTGATCACGTCACGGCGGATCAGCTGCCGAATTTGATCAGTTTAATGCGCCAGTTGGTGCAAGAGGGCGGGCAGCACGTTAATTTTGTCGGCGTAAAAAACGAATATAGCGCGATTGCTTCGATCCAAGCGACCAAGCCGGTGCTGGTGAAAGATAACGGACAGATGATCAAAGCGCTGCAAGGGATCCGCAGCCGCGATCGAAAACCGGTCACAGTGTTTCCGGGCAGTGTGCCGGCACGTTTGCCGAATGCCGATTTTTGGCAGCAAAACGGCTTTGAATTCGATCAATTCGAACCACAGCCGCTGGAGGGCGAACGGATACCGCACTTGCGCATGGATACGGTATTGCAGTTTTTACTCGGCGATAAATTGGATTAACAGCGATGAATAAAAAATATTTTGATACGGTGCAAGATAAACCGCACTTCGACAATGAGCAGCAAGCGCTGCAACAAAAAAAAGAGTTCGAGGGCGTCGAAGTGTCCGTCGATCCCGAAAGTGAAGCCTTGAACCGCCTTGATCAGCGTTTTGATCAGACGGTTGAGCAGATGGTCGAGCCGCAACCGCGTTGGTGGAAAATGATTCTGGCGGCAACCGGCGGTTTGTTTTTAATCGCGGTAGTGGCGCAATCGGTGCAGTGGGTGTTGGACAGCTGGCAACAAAACCAGTGGATTCAACTCGCTTTTGCGATTGCCACGTTTTCCGTCGTCATCTTGGGCATTGTGGCAATAGCGCGGGAGTTTAAACGGCTGTTTAAATTAAAACGGCTGATGCGTTTGCAGCGGCAAAGTCATGATATACAGCAAGGTGCGGAGCTACGGCAACGTGCGGTCACGCATGTTTTGGATCAAGCGGACGGTGAACAAGGGCGGCAGCTCTGTTTGCAGATCGCCGATAATATGAATTTGGATAAAGACGATCCGCGCCTGCAGCTCTGGCAAAAGCAGCTTAACGAGGTGCATAGCGCCAATGAAGTCAGTTATCTGTTCAGTCAAAACGTGTTGAGCGAAATTGATCGCAAAGCTCGTCGTTTGGTCAGCAAAAGTGCGGCGGAAGCGGCGATTGTGGTCGGGGTCAGCCCGTTGGCTGTGGTCGATCTGTTTTTTGTCGCGTGGCGCAATTTGGCATTAATCAACAAAATCGCTGCCCTGTACGGTATCGAACTGGGCTATTTCAGCCGTATCCGCTTGCTACGCATGGTGTTGCTGAATATGGCATTTGCCGGTGCGACCGAATTGGTGCACGACATCGGCATGGATTGGCTGTCGAAAGATCTGATGGCAAAACTTTCTGCCCGTGCGGCGCAAGGCTTGGGCGTAGGGTTATTAACCGCCCGCTTGGGAATTAAAACCATGGAGTTCTGCCGTCCGCTGGCTTTCCTGCCAGAGGAAAAACCGCGCTTGGGGATTATCCATCAAGAACTGCTGACGACCTTAAAATCCACGTTAAGCTCAACGCTATTCAGCAGCGAAAAAGAAAAAGTGTGAATAAAAAGCCAAAAGGGGCAAAGCCCTTGACGGCTTTTTGACAAAGTCATTGATAAGGCAAAATTAATGAGGCAAACAGGGGCAAAGCCCCTGAGTTGTGCTGACTATCTTAATTCACCGTGTACGGCTGCGCCGTGCGCGGCTTGCTATTTAATCCGTTCGAATGCGGCGCTTAAATCCGCAATCAAATCATCGACATCTTCAAAACCGATATGCACCCGAATCAGCGTACCGCTTAAGCGGCGCGTGATATTCGGCCGGATTCGTGCGATCTCTTCCGGTTGGTTATACAAAATCAGTGATTCAAAGCCGCCCCAAGAGTATGCCATCGTAAACAGACTGAAATGATCGAAAAAGGCTTCCAGTTGCGTCTGCGTCAGTTTTTGTGTTAACTCAAAGGAAAACAAGCCGCTGGCGGCGCTGAAATCGCGTTTAAAAAATTCGTGGCCGGGGCAACTTGGCAGTGCGGGGTGAAACACTGACCGCACTTCGTCACGTTGGGCGAGCCATTCGGCGATTTTCAGGCTGCTTTCATGATGTTGTTTCAAGCGCACGCCTAACGTGCGTAAGCCGCGCGCGGTGAGATAAGCGGTGTCTGCATCGACCATTTGTCCCATTAAATACGAGTGTTCGCGCAGTTGATCCCAACAGCGGGCGTTGGCAACCGCCGTGCCGATCATCGCATCGGAATGGCCGACCAGATATTTGGTGCCGGCCTGAATCGAAATATCAATGCCGTGCTCCAGTGCCTTGAACAGCAGCCCGCCGCTCCAAGTGTTGTCGATCATGATCACAATATCAGGATTGACCGCGCGCGCTGCCGTGACGATAGCCGGAATATTCGGTATTTCCATCGTCAACGAACTCGGCGCTTCCAGAAACAAAACTTTAGTATTCGGACGCACCAATTTGGCGATTTCGCCGCCGATAAGCGGATCATAGTAGCCGGTTTCCACCTTGAATTTGGTTAAGACCTGATTGCAAAAGTCTTGGGTCGGTTCATAGGCGGCGCCGCTCATCAACAGATGATCACCGCTTTGCACAAACGATAAAATCGTATTGGTGACCGCCGCCGCACCGCAAGGATAAAGGGCGCAACCGGCGCCGCCCTCCAGATCGCACATGGCTTCTTGCAGAGAAAAGTGGGTCAATGTGCCGCGCCGTCCGTAAAATAGAGCGCCTTTGGCTCGGTTAACCGTCGCGTGTTTTTTGTCTTGCAAGCTGTTGAAAATCAGCGAGGAGGCGCGTTGAATCACCGGATTCACGCTGTTTTGTGTGTAGCGGCTTTGGCGGCCGGCATGAACCAGACGGGTCGAAGGGGTTAATTTCTTGAAATCAGACATAGTGACACCTTTAAAAATCGCGTTGGGGCTTTAAAAATTTGGGGCTTTAAAAAACAGTGCTGGTAAGATAATCGTTATCGTGTTCTGAATCAATTGTTAATCAAAAATCTTAATTGATAGTTTTTGACGATTTCTGAAATAATGTGAGTGAGCTCACGACTTTTAAAATTTTATTGGTTATACTAAACGCACTAAAACGATACCTGTTGAGATTTTAACTCAAAATCGGTAGTCAAGGTTGTTTTAGCAAGTGTATTTATTTTTATTGTTAAGGAGATATATTATGGTTTTAGTAACCCGTCAAGCCCCTGATTTTACTGCTTCTGCTGTATTAGGTAACGGCGAAATCGTTGATAATTTTAACTTCAAACGCCATATTTCCGGCAAACCGGCCGTGGTGTTTTTCTGGCCGTTGGATTTCACTTTCGTTTGTCCGTCAGAGTTGATCGCTTTCGATCACCGTTATAAAGAGTTCCAAGAGCGTGGCGTGGAAGTGGTCGGAGTTTCTATCGATTCCCAGTTCACACACAATGCGTGGCGTAAAACCCCGACTGACAAAGGCGGTATCGGCGAAGTGCAATATGCAATGGTCGCAGACGTGAAACACGATATCTCCAAAGCATACGGCATCGAGCATCCGGAAGCCGGTCTTGCTTTGCGCGCCTCTTTCTTGATCGACAAACACGGCGTAGTGCGTCACCAAGTGGTGAACGATCTGCCGTTGGGTCGTAACATTGACGAAATGCTGCGTATGGTTGATGCATTGCAATTCCATGAAGAACACGGCGAAGTTTGCCCTGCGCAATGGGAAAAAGGTAAAGAAGGTATGAAAGACAACCCGGAAGGCGTTGCCAGCTACCTGAAGAAAAATGCGGATTCGCTGTAATTTACACTAAATAGCGTTTATTGCTTAATGAAAAACCACGCAGTCGAGCGTGGTTTTTTTATGGCGGATTTTATCTTTCCTGTGGTTTTCGATTCTCTGCCGTTTCCGGTTCCAAATCCAGTTTTGCCATCAGCTGACGGTCTCCGTCCTCTTCCGGATTGTCGGTGACCAGCAGTTTATCGCCGTAGAAAATCGAATTTGCCCCCGCCATAAAACACATCGCCTGCATACTTTCCGGCATGCCCTGTCGACCTGCCGACAGCCGCACATAACTCTGCGGCATGGTAATCCGTGCTACGGCAATGGTGCGCACGAATTCCGTCCAGTCCAAATCTTCCGCGTCCATTAACGGCGTGCCTTCCACTTTCACCAACTGGTTAATCGGCACCGATTCCGGTTGCGGATCCAGATTGGCGAGGCTGGCAATTAAACCGGCGCGCTCTTTGCGGGTTTCGTTCATACCGACAATGCCGCCGCAGCAGACTTTCAAACCGGCCGACCGCACTTTGCCTAACGTATTGATCCGATCGTCAAAACGGCGGGTGCCGATCACTTCATGATAATGTTCGGGGGCGGTGTCGAGGTTGTGGTTGTAGTAATCCAAGCCGGCATCTTTCAACTGTTCCGCCATACCGTCTTGCAACAGCCCGAAAGTGCCGCAGGTTTCCATGCCCAACGCCTTGACCGCCTTGATGATTTCGCTGATTTTCGCCACGTCTTTCGGTTTCGGACCACGCCAAGCCGCGCCCATGCAAAAACGACCGGCACCGCGCGCTTTGGCGATTTTGGCTTTTTCCACAATTTCGTCAATTTCTAATAGCTGTTGATTTTGCACGCCGGTCTGGTAACGCGCCGATTGCGGGCAATAGCTGCAATCTTCCGGACAACCGCCGGTTTTGATAGAAAGCAGGGTGGAAAGCTGAATCGCTTGCGGGTTGAAATGTTGGCGATGCACTTGCGCGGCACGATAAACCAGTTCTAAAAACGGCGTTTCGAACAGCGCTTCAACTTTACATACCGACCAATATTCGAGGCTTGGATGCGGTGTCAAGCGGCTTAATTCGACCTGTTGAATTGTCATATTGTTCCTTTTTCGTTTTAACGGATCATTATTTTTGCGGGCTATGTTAGCGGAAAAAAATAGACTATTTAAGCCCGTTTACGAATTTCTACACATCAGCAGGGGATAAATCGCCCGTTTTCGATGGTTAAAGTGCGGTCGACAAACTGCGCAACTTCTTGTGGTTGGTGGGTAACCATCAGCAACGTCAGGTTTTTTTCGCGGCAGATTTGCGCTAACAATTGTAACATTTCTTGACGAAGTGCGGTATCCAGTGCGGAAAACGGCTCGTCGAGCAGTAAAATCGGTTTATCGCGCAACATACAGCGTGCCAAGGCGATCCGTTGTTTTTGCCCGCCGGAAAGCTGATCCGGCAAGCGCGACAAAAAGGCGCCCAGCCCTACTTTTTCGGCGATATTCAGCACGGTTTGCCGCTGTTCGGCACTGATTTTCAGATTCGGTTGTAAGCCTAAAATAATATTTTGTTCCACGCTTAAGTGGTTAAACAGATTGTTTTCCTGAAACAGAATCGATACCGGACGTAAGTGCGGCGGGCTGAAAGTATGATCTTGCCCGTTCAGGCGGATTTGTCCGCTGTCGGGTTGTTCAAAGCCGGCAATCAGGTTCAACAATGTGCTTTTACCGGCACCGCTGGCGCCGATAATCGCCATTTTTTCGCCTTTGCCGACGGTTAAATCAAATTGCATCGGCAACGCTTTATAGTTAAAGGTCAGTTGAATCAGTTCGATCATCATTCTTCTCAATCACAAGGAAAATCAGGCTGCATAACAGCAGTAAAATCAAGGCGGTCACCGCTGCTTCCCGACTGCGGTAGTGTCCCAGTTGCTGATACAGCAGACGGGGCAGCGAGCTGAAATCTTGATTGCCAAACAGCGCAATCGCGGTGAAATCCCCCAGCGACAAGGCGACGGCGTAGGCATAAGCACTGCGCAGCGGATTTTGCAACGCTTGCCATTCGATTAACCGCCAGCGTGTCCAACCGCGAATGCCGAGAGATTGGCATAGGTTTTCGTAATAACGCATATTGTCGTTGAACGGCGTGGCAAGAATGCGCAGCACAAACGGCATGGCAATCAGCGCATTGCACAGCGCCACAATCAGAAACAGATGCCAAAGCGAGAAATCCAGTTGCTGCAACAGTAAAAACAGTCCGATTGCCAACACTAAGGTCGGCACGGCCAGAATCATCATGCCGATATTCATCATCGTGTTGGCGGTTTTAATCCGGTAATGCCAGCGGAAACGGCGCGCAGCGAGCAGCAATGCGATACTCATCAGCACCGCCAACAAGGCGGCAAACGGCGCCAGCGTCAGCGAATAGCCCAGCGCCTGCCACAGTTGCGCACTTTGCCAAACTCGCCAAAAGGCAGGGGAGGTCACGCCGCTGAAAACGATATTCAGCAGCGGCAGCGCAATAAACAGCGCCACTAGAATCAGGGTGATACTGTGCAGTAGGGTAAAAGTGCGGTTGAGCGGCTGCCGCCAGTGCTGCTGCTTGCCGAGTACGGTCGGGGTGTGGCGGCTGAAATAGCTGCTGGTTTGAAACAACAGAAAGCACAACATAAATTGCACCAGCGCCAACATCGCGGCTTTACCCAAATCAAAATCGAAGGTCACCGCCTGATAAATCGCGACTTCCAGCGTGGTATATTTCGGGCCGCCGCCTAAGGTTAATACAATGGCGAAACTGGTGAAACAGAGCATAAAAATCAGCGCAAACAGCGGCAAAAGTTGCTGGCGCAGATACGGCCACTCGATTAGGCGCAAAAAATCGCCGTTGCGGATATTCAGCTGCGCTGCCAGCTGGCGCTGTTGATAGGGAATGCTGTTTAGCGCTTGCAGAAAGATCTTGCTTGCCAGCGGCAGGTTAAAAAACAGATGGGCGAGCAAAATGCCGTTTAAACCGTACAACTGCGGCTGCCAGTCGATTTGCAGCCAAACGAGAGTTTGTGTCAGCCAGCCGGATAAGCCGTAGACGCCGATTAAGCCGAATACTGCCACCAAAACAGGCAGCACAAAGGTGAGGGAAAACAGTTTCAGCAGCCATTTTTTTGCCCAAAAAGTGCGGTAGAACAGGGCGTGGGCGGTGAGCAAGCCGGCGCTGACCGACAACAGCGTTGACAGTGTGGCTTGCCACAGGCTGAAACGTAAAATATGCCAGAAATAGCTGTCGGAGAATAACGCAGACCAGTGTGATTGCCGACTTTGCTGCCACAATTGCCACAGGCTGTTGCCGTAAAGCGCCAACAGAAAAGCGATCAGCCCCAGGCCGATCACACTCTCTTTCCGCCGGTAAACCGCGTATTTGTTCAACCGCACTTTTGCTGTCTGACGGCGGTTAGCGGCTTAACGCCTGTTGCCAAACTTGAATCTGCGCTTTGCTTTCTTCGCGGTTCGGGAACGGAATGGCTAAGGTTTTTGCCGCTTGGAAGCGGTCAAAGTGCGGTTCGACATCGGTTTTAATCACCGGCAGCATAATGTTGTGCAGGGCAATGGTTTGTTGCGCTTCCGGCGTGAGTAAAAACGCTAAAAATTGATCCGCCAGTTCAGGCTGTGCGCTTTTTTTCAGTTTCGCCGCCAATTCGATCTGCACGATATGCCCTTCGCTGAATTCAGCGGCGGCATAATGGCTTTTTTGTTCATGGATCTGGTGATACAGCGGCGAGGTGTTGTAACTTAATACCATATCGGCTTCGTCTTTCAAGAATGCGCCGTAAGTTTCCGACCAGCCTTTGCCGACTGTCACTGTGTGTTTGGCTAAGTTTTGCCATGCGTCGGCGACTTGATCTTGCGGATAGACCGCATTAATCCAAGCCAACAAGCCGCGGCCGACGGTGCTGGTACGCGGATCTTGGTAAATCACTTTCAGATCTTGACGTGCGACCAGTTCGGTCAAACTTTGCGGCGGATTGGTTAATTTTTCCTGATCGTAAATAAACGCATATTGCCCGTAGTCGTAAGGCATAAAAGTGCGGTCTGTCCACTCGATTGGCAACGCCAAGCGGCTCAAATCCACGTTATTTTCGGCAAACAGTCCGGATTGGCGCGCGCCGGCAAGCTGGTTGTTGTCCAAACCGACCAGCACATCGGCTTTGCCGCCCTTTTCCAAATACAATCGGTTGAGCATGGTAACGCCGTCTTCAAACGGCACGAATTTTAATTCGCATTGGCACTGTGCTTCAAAGGCGTGTTTTAATTTCGGACCGGGTCCCCAATCGGAGGTGAAAGAGTCGTAGCTATAGACGGTCAGGCTCGGTTTGGTGGCGCCAAAAGCGAAAGCGGCACTGAACAACAGGGCTGAGGAAAGGAGGATTCGGTTGAATTTTTTAGCATTTAAAGCAAACATGGTGAAAATCCTTTTTTATAAAACAAACGATAAGAAAAGGATTGAAGTGCGGTTGCTGTCGGCGGAGAGTGGCGGCAGAACACGATCTCAAATCCCTTCGCTGCTACTAATCAGATCAGGTTCAACGGGTATTTCTCAGCGTTATCTTGTTAAGCAAGCTAATGCACCCCGATGAGAGCGGATTCATCTTATCCAAAAGAAAGCGGAAAGAAAAGCCATAATCTTGTTAATCAATCGTTTTCGGCCAATTTGTCGTGTCGGCTTTTGGATATTGCATCTCCATTTCACGCAGGGTTTGCAGCAAAATATTCATAATAATCACGTTACGGCCGGATTTGGAGTCTGCCGGAATCACATACCACGGGGCGTGTTCGGTGGACGTGGCATTAATCACTTTTTCATACTGGTGTTGGAAATCACCCCACAGTTTGCGATCGTCCAGATCGCCGAGATTGAATTTCCACTGTTTGTGCGGATTATCCAAGCGCTCCTGTAACCGCTCTTTTTGTTCATCTTTGGAAATATGCAGGAAAAATTTTACAATCACCGTGCCGGTTTCTGCCAACAAACGTTCGAAATCATTGATGTGGCGCAAACGGCGTTGCTCTTCCTCATCGCTGATCCAGCCTTTGACTTTGGTGACCAGCACATCTTCATAATGGCTGCGGTTAAAAATCACGATTTCACCACGACGCGGCACGACATTATGCACCCGCCAAAGGTAGTCGCGATCCAGCTCGTTTTCGGTCGGCGCTTTAAAATAAGCGGTGCGCACCGCAAGCGGATCAACGCTTTGGAATACGGCACGAATGGTACCGTCTTTGCCGGAGGTGTCCATGCCTTGCAGCACAATCAGCACTTTACGTTGATGTTCGGCATACAATAAATCTTGCAGCTGATCCAGCTCCGGCGAAAGTGCGGTCAGAATCGCATTGCGCTCCTCTTTGCTTTCGGCGATATCTTTTTTACCGTTAGTAGAAAATTCTTTGATATTTAAAGGATTTTTAGTATTGATACGGTAACGGTTACTGTCGAAAGTCATAAATAAATCCTTAATTCAGGGCGGTAGATTGTTTGATTTCCGGCAGCGTGAAATGGTGTGCCAATAAATCGGGGTGTTTTAATACATCGCTCAGGGAATATTGCGCGAGGTGTTGATAAAAGGCATCAAGGGCTTGTTCAAACAACGAAGGCAGCCGGCAAACCGGTGCGATACAGCAGACTACGCCGTGATCGCGGCATCTGACCAAGGAATCGTCGCCTTCGGCGTTGCGAATCACCTCGGACAGATTAATTTCATTTACCGGACGTGCCAACTGGATTCCGCCGCCTTTGCCGCGCCGTGACAAGATTGTCTGCTGTTTTGCCAAGTGATGAATCACTTTCATCAGGTGATTTTCAGAAATCTGATACGCGGTTGCAATTTCTTGAATGGTACACAGCCGATCAGTATGCAGCGCCAGATAAATCAAAACCCGCAGATTGTAATCGGTGAATTTACTTAGTTTCATAAGCCTGTTTCGGTAATAAATAAGATAATCTTAAATGAAATATTAGCATAGTTTGGGTAAGCTTGAGGTTGATTATTGTCAAGTGCGGTATGAAAAATAAAAAATGCCATGATGAGCAGCCTTGCGAAGGGAGGAGATTTCTTTCCGGAAAAAGCCGTAAGCGGCATAGCTAAGCCTGTTTTTTTCAGACGCGCTGGGTTAGGATAGACACAATCCAAGTCTCTTTTATCAATCCGTTTTCAGGAGTTTGTCATGATTGCAACCGTTAATGCCGACCAGATCATTTTTGCTATGTCCGCCGACAATCCGCCCGCGTTGACGGTGGAAGACGGTGCCGTAGTTCGTTTTGAAACCTGCGATTGCTTCACCAATCAAATTACTTCTTCAGGTCAAGTGCCGGACGGCGTTGACTGGAATCGTATTAATCCGGCAACCGGGCCGGTATTTGTGCGTGGTGCCGAATCGGGCGATACCTTAGCGGTATATATCCGTAAAATCGAATTGGCACGACAGGCGGTGTTGGCGACGCTGCCGGGATTGGGCGTGGCGGGTGCACGCCTGCAATGCGGTCGGGTCGATATTGTGCCGGTGTATGACAATCATGCCCTGTTGTTTGATCATGTCCGTATACCGCTTAATCCGATGATCGGCGTGATCGGTACCGCGCCTTTAGGCGAGGCGATTAGCTGTGGCATACCTGACGTGCACGGCGGCAATATGGATAGTAAAATTATTGCTGAAAAGACATGCTTGTATTTGCCGGTGAATGTGCCCGGGGCGCTGTTGGCCTTGGGCGATTTGCATGCGGCGATGGGTGATGGCGAAGTGGGCGTGTCGGGACTGGAAATCCGCGGTACGGTCGAAGTGCGGGTGCGGGTGATCAAAGGCCGTCCATACCCGTTGCCGCTGGTACTGACCGAAAATATGCTTTATACCTTGGCATCGCACGCCGATTTGAATCTCGCCGCTGAACAAGCCACATTAATGATGCACGACTATTTATTGGCGCACAGCAGTCTTGATGCCAATCAGGCGATCGCCTTGCAAAGTATTGCCGGACAACTGGAAATCGGGCAAGTGGTTGATCCGAATAAAACCTGTCGCTTCGGTTTGCCGCACGACACCTTACGCCAATTAAACGCCATGCCGTTGTTGCCGGATTAGTGTCATTATAAGACGGAAAAGGAGTAAAAAAGGGCGGAATGATATCCGCCCGTTGTGAGATTGTTACTTAGATTGCCGGATTTTAAAACCCACCCATAAATATCATCATCAAGGCTTGGGCAATCTCTTGTTCAGGAATCACTTGACCGTTGAATTTCAGTTCGCCGTTTTCCAAGATTAATTTAGATTGATAGGTTGCGCCGTTATCGTTGGTGGTCAACGCATTTTGAGCGACAGCCTCCTGCAAGGCGGCATCCAGTTCCGCTTTGGCGGCGGTTTCAGGATTTTCAACGCCGTCCAGTCTAGAGATACTTGTGCCGAAGACTTCTGCAGATTGGCGGTTGAGATTGGCATTCATTTCCAGTTTGTCAAACAGCGACAAAAACTTGCCTTGCATTAAGGCGGCTTGCTGATCGGCGTTGGAGAAAGCGAGATCAAAGGTCAGTTGGTTTTCACCGGCACTGTTTTTCAATTTAAGCGGTTGAATCGAGAAAGTCGGTTGATATTTTAATAGACCTAAACCGGCAGCGGTCAATTGCTTTTCTTGCTCGTCCGGATTTGGATTGGTAAATGCCGCAATCCCTTGATTTAAATATTCAGGCGATAAGTGTCCTAAATTAAAGTTCAAATCGACTTGTCCTAAATTTTCACCTTGTACGACTAAGGATTCAATGCTGTTATTTAAGCGGTAATCGGCAAAGCCGGAAGAGATGACGGTTTCGTAATCCAGTTTGAGGTTCTTTAACTGGACATTATCCGGCGTATATCCTTCGACAGCCTCATCGGTAACACTGATCAAACCGATATCAAAGACCTGTTTTCCTATCGGGACATATTTCCAGTCTGTCGGTTTGAGATCGGAATCCAGCGTGACGTTATCAAATGTGATTGTGCGGTTTACCGTGATTGCTTGGTATTGATCGTTAAACTCATTGGCGGGTAAGGTTGAAACCCACTTGTCCAGTTGCAATTTAATCAAGCCGACGCCGTCTTGGTTGGTATCGCTTTTAATCTGAATCGGTGTGCTGTTGATGCTGATTTCCGCATTGCGGTAATCAAAGGCGGCAATGGTCGAATTTTGTTGGATTTGACCGCCGTAGCTAATGGTGAAATCGCCGCTATAAGGTGCAATGCCCTTACTGGCTTTGAACAATTCGCCAATCGACGGATCTTCCGCCAGTTCGGAATGCGCACTGGTCAAAACCGGAATCAACTTCAGCTTACTCAAACGCGAGAGCGGAAGCGGGCCGTGTTCGGCAGTGGTTTTGAATGGAAAAACAAGCTGAGAATTATCCGATAAATCGGTAACAATCAATTGATCTTCAATTTCGGTAGAAAAAAGACTGCGCTCCAATTTGGTATTTTTAACTTCAAAACGGTAAACACCATGGAAAGCGACATTGTAATTAGCTGCTACATTTTGATTGGCGTTGCTGATATATTCCGGATATTTGTCCTGTAGAACCTTGCCGGAATACCAAGAACCACCAATCCAAGCTGCGACAAGGGCAGCAACGACACCGATGGCTAGGGACGATTTTTTCATCATATTTCTCCTGTGAAGATGAAGTGAGCGGTTAAATATACTTGCCAATTGAAGCAGTATATCGGCAATAAATCAGAAATACCATAGCTAAATACTCAGACTCTTATGTGCCAGCTACAAAACGGAAAACATAATTTTTTTCATAAAACCGCACTTTACCCCTTGAAGTTGCTTTTTTAAGTCTTATTTATTGGCACAAGAATGAAGCGATGGCTTTGAACGGCGGTTATAAAATTGCACAATTTTTTTAAAAATAGAGTTGAAATCCGATTTTTAGTCCGCATCTTAAAGACATCACAGCAATTCGCTTGGTTTAAGACAGAATTTCAGATTTAACAGGAGAAACAAAATGGGAAAAATTATTGGTATTGACTTGGGTACAACAAACTCATGTGTGGCAGTGATGGACGGTGACAAACCGCGTGTTATCGAGAATGCGGAAGGGGATCGCACCACACCGTCAATTATCGCTTATACACAAGACGGTGAAACCTTAGTCGGTCAACCGGCGAAACGCCAAGCGGTAACCAACCCGAAAAATACACTGTTTGCAATCAAACGTTTAATCGGTCGTCGTTTCACCGATGAAGAAGTGCAGCGCGACGTGAATATCATGCCGTTTGACATTGTCAAAGCCGACAACGGTGATGCGTGGGTATCGGTAAAAGACGAAAAAATGGCACCGCCGCAAATTTCAGCGGAAGTGTTGAAAAAAATGAAGAAAACCGCCGAAGACTTCTTGGGCGAGAAAGTGACTGAAGCGGTTATCACCGTGCCGGCATACTTCAACGACGCACAACGTCAGGCAACCAAAGATGCGGGTCGTATCGCCGGTTTGGAAGTGAAACGTATCATCAATGAACCGACGGCGGCGGCGTTGGCATACGGTTTGGATAAAGACAAAGGCAACCACACCATTGCGGTTTACGACTTGGGCGGCGGTACATTCGACTTGTCTATCATCGAAATCGACGATGTGGACGGCGAAAAAACCTTTGAAGTGTTGGCGACCAACGGTGACACCCACTTGGGCGGGGAAGACTTTGATAACCGTGTGATCAACTACTTGGTAGACGAGTTCAAAAAAGAGCAAGGTATCGACTTGCGCAACGATCCGTTGGCAATGCAACGTTTGAAAGAAGCCGGTGAGAAAGCGAAAATCGAGTTGTCTTCGGCACAACAAACCGACGTCAACTTGCCGTATATCACCGCGGACGCAACCGGACCGAAACATTTAAACATCAAATTGACCCGTGCCAAACTTGAGTCTTTGGTAGAAGAGTTGGTACAACGTTCATTGGAACCGGTGCGTACCGCACTGAAAGACGCCGATTTGAGCGTATCCGAAATCGATGATGTGATTTTGGTAGGCGGTCAAACCCGTATGCCGTTGGTACAGCAAAAAGTGGCTGAATTCTTCGGCAAAGAACCACGCAAAGACGTGAACCCTGACGAAGCGGTGGCGATTGGTGCGGCGGTGCAAGGCGGCGTGTTGGCAGGTGACGTGAAAGACGTGTTGTTACTTGACGTAACCCCGTTGTCATTAGGTATCGAAACCATGGGCAGCGTGATGACCAAACTGATTGAGAAAAACACCACGATCCCGACCAAACACAGTCAAGTGTTCTCCACGGCGGAAGATAACCAAAGTGCGGTAACCATTCATGTGTTGCAAGGGGAGCGTAAACGCGCCGCTGACAACAAATCATTGGGACAGTTTAACCTCGAAGGTATCCAAGCTGCACCGCGCGGTATGCCGCAAATCGAAGTTACATTCGATATTGATGCCGACGGAATCTTACACGTTTCCGCCAAAGATAAAGGCACAGGTAAAGAGCAAAAAATCACGATCAAAGCCTCTTCCGGTTTGAGTGATGACGAAATCCAACAAATGGTGCGTGATGCCGAAGCGAATGCGGAAGCGGATCGTAAATTTGAAGAGTTGGTGCAAGCCCGCAACCAAGCGGATCACCTCGTTCACTCAACCCGTAAACAACTGGAAGAAGCCGGTGAAGCCTTAAGCGGTGAAGATCGCTCCGCGATTGAAAGTGCGGTCAGCGAGTTGGAAACCGCAGCTAAAGGCGAAAATAAAGATGTGATCGAAGCCAAAACCCAAGCCTTGATTCAGGCTTCTGAAAAATTAATCGCAGCGGCGCAGCAACAAGCCCAAGCCGGTCAGCAACAGGCGCAAGCCCAAGCGGAGCAAGGCAAAGGCGGCGATGATGTGGTCGATGCCGAATTTGAAGAAGTGAAAGACAAGTAGTTGTTTTCAAATGTTAATTGTAGGGGCGTATTGAATACGCCCTTTTAGCTTATTAAGTGTAATTGTTATTCGGGGCATGAAAAGCATGAAAAAACTGATTTTGTTTTCTTTATCAAGTGTGTTACTTATCTCTTGTTCTAACTCAACAAAACAGGTAACTGCTAATGATTTGGTCGGTGAATGGTCTTGTAAAACCGAGTATAAGGATGTTAGGGTAGGTACAGTAGATCTATTGACATTAAATGTTGATGGTTCGATGAGAAATGAAAATTATATCTTCGATCACCATATCCGTAGCATTCTGCTTGATCAACCAATTGAGGATTATTTTAGTTCCCCTTTCAAATATCTACAAACTAATATAGGTAAATGGAGTTTGGATAATAATCAATTAACATATAATTTAAAACCTGTCAGCGTTAAACGAATTATATTTCCTAGTATTTGGAAAGGAATTCAGGAGTTAGACTTAATTAAGGAAAAAGAAGCTGAACTATTCAACATTTACTCATCAAGTGAAGATAAAGATAAGCCTCTAAAATTAGAATTTAAACGTTTTATTAAAAATGGATTTATTGTCACTCAAAAATTATCAAACAGATCCTATGATAGTATTTGTACTTCTAAGCAAGCTGCAAAGTATGAATTTAATGAGCGTTTAGAAGTTTATAAACAGATACATAACATTAAGTAATACCATTATTAATAAATAAAAGCGGAAAGACTATGTCAAAGCGTGATTATTATGAAGTGTTAGGCGTTGCGCGCAATGCCGAAGAAAAAGAGATCAAAAAAGCGTATAAACGCTTGGCGATGAAATATCACCCTGACCGCAATCCGGACAACAAAGATGCCGAGGCGCAGTTTAAAGAAGTCAAAGAAGCCTATGAAGTGTTGACCGATTCGCAAAAACGCGCCGCCTATGATCAATACGGACACGCCGCATTCGAGCAAGGCGGTTTCGGCGGCAACGCCGGCGGTGGCTTTGGCGGTGCGGATTTTGGTGATATTTTCGGTGATATTTTCAGTGATATGTTCGGTGGTGGCGGACGCGGACGGCAGCGTGTGGTGCGTGGCGACGATTTACGCTACGATCTGGAAATCACGCTGGAAGAAGCGGTCAAAGGCACAAGTAAAGATATTAAAATCAATACCTTGGCGGAATGTGATTCCTGTCATGGCAGCGGTGCGCAGAAAGATTCCAAAGTGGAAACCTGTCCGACTTGTCACGGTGCAGGACGTGTGCGCCGCCAGCAAGGTTTCTTTGTCACTGAACAGACCTGTCCGACCTGTCACGGCACCGGTAAGAAAATTGAAAAACCGTGTACTAAATGCCACGGCGACGGACGGGTACATAAAGCCAAAAATCTGTCGGTCAAAGTACCGGCCGGAGTGGATACCGGCAACCAACTGCGCCTGAGCGGCGAAGGGGCGGCAGGCGAAAACGGTGCGCCGGCAGGCGATTTGTATGTGGTGATTCATGTCAAAGAGCACCATATCTTTGAACGTGACGGCAACAACCTGTATTGCGAAGTGCCGATCAGCTTCACCATGGCGGCATTAGGCGGAGAAATCGAAGTGCCGACCTTAGACGGACGCGTGAAACTGAAAATTCCGGCGGAAACCCAAACCGGGAAACTGTTCAGAATGCGCGGCAAGGGCGTGACCTCGACCCGCAGCCACTACGCCGGCGATTTAATCTGTAAAGTGATCATCGAAACGCCGGTCAAACTCAATGACGAGCAAAAAGATCTGTTGAAAAAACTGGAAGAAAGCCTCGAAGGCAGCGGAAAAAACCGCCCGAAATCCTCCAGCTTTTTGGACGGCGTGAAGAAGTTTTTTGATGATTTGACTAAGTAAGTTGATTTAGTTTTTGGAATAAAAGTGCGGTTAAATGGAAATTTAACTGCATTTTTTTATGTGTAAGGTCGTTTTTTTGTGCTCTAAACCACTGGGATAGTTGTGCTATCTTGAGAAAGCCCGAAGAGGATAATTACCTACTCAGGAAAAAAATCATAAATAAGTTTCTTTCTCGGCGTATTCTGTAAATAATTTAATCTTTCTTTATCCAAATGTGTTTTCTCTAGATCATTCTTGATAATTTCACTATGTTGTCCAGATAAAAAAACAGCATACCAATAATTTTCCAGATTATAGTAATCAGAATTATGATGTCTAAAATTGAGAATTACGTTGTTATAACAATTTTCATCAAATAATCCAACTCTATCTTTCAGCATACAGATTCTTAACAGAGTACGGTAATCACGCGTTTCATTATAGATAAATTGGATCACTTGTAGTGCATTGGAGTATTCCTTTAAATCTACATAAATATAAGCTTTAAGCCATGATTTTTCTAAATCTCCTTGAGTTACCTCTATTTTATTTAGTAATGTTCTCAATTTATTATTATCATCTGTTATGAGAGCGTCTAAATATTCTTGATTAAGTGATTTGAAAGAATTTTTTTCTACTGTTTGATATAACGAAAAACAGATAATTAAAACACAAGGAATAAGAATTAATTTTTTCATACCATCACCTTAGAAAATCAAATTCCGTATGAAAATAAAGTGTGAATAGACAAAAGGAAAATGTTAGAAAATAGAAAAGAATAATAGAGAAATAACCTAGCGTGTTGTTCGTGCGTTTTTTGAAATCTTTAAAATAAGTAATATATCCATTATTATACCAGCCTAGCAATTTAATATTAATCAAGTGTGAAATTAAGATTGTAACAATAAAATGCACAGTTAAAGAGTGGGGATTGTTTATCGTTATGCCTAAATAAACAATAATATAAGAAAAAACGCTTACGACTATTGCCCAAGTCAGGGTTAAGAAATATTTAAATACAAAACGAATATTGAAGCCAGTCTCCATATCATCTAACACTTCTCGCCGACTTCGATAACGTGTGGCTGCATTATGTTTACTCATTGGCATGAATTTTAGTATGCTTTCTAAGAGATACATTAACGGACGTTCTATCAGTATAAAACCTATTTTACAATGCAGTCGCCAAGCAAAATAAAACAGGTAATTCCAAAAATATTTAATTTTATTCATGATTTTTAACTTGCTTTTTAATCGGTATAAATGTTATTTAAAATGAAGATGAAATAGTATCATAATATAGGTGCATAGGGAAAAAATATCAAAGCTTATATCGAACCAAAATAGAAAACCAATTATATACTCTATAATAGACTTGTTTTTATGAAAGTTTAATTGAAAATTATACGCTCTTTTAATATTTCGCTTGGCTATACATCCTAAGACGAATAGTCCAAAAAGCATATCATTAAATCTTGATAAGTAACGAAATATTTCTATATTTAAAACATCTTTTTGATTAAATATTATCATATTTATCAAGAGCCAAAATGGTATAACTAATAAAAAACTATCAATCGAATTCTATTATAAAGAAATATAATTAATAACACTAAGGATATAGAGACTAAGAATGAAAATATATTTAATATCATTGTTTTTAATCCTTTTTTATTCGAACTATGGGGTTTAATACCCCCAACGCTTTCAACTTTCCAAATAATACGCTTTTTTATCCAGTGATTCAGATGGGTTAATTTTCCTTTTAATCCAAGCTACTAATTTTTCACCACAAGCCGTGGTATCTCCGCCGTTATCAAGTATGATCTTTGAGTTTCAAAATATAGCGGGAGATAATTTCTTCTGTCCGGTGTATTTGCAGTAGATATCCCCTCAGTTTCATTGAATTTATAAGTCAGAGATGCGGAATAAACAGCATAACTTAATGCAGTAATTAATATAGTAGCAAAAATCACGACAATAAATTTTTTCATCAATTCCTCACGAGTTTAGAGACGTGATAGTAATGTATTTATTTTTCTAATATGCCATCAACCAAAAATTTGTATGATAGTACCGATAATCCAATAAAAAAGAATGTTAAATATATTTTCCTTATATTCTCTCTATACCTAAGTTTATTGAATGCAATTCTTATAACAATGTTAATGGAAAGTAAGCCAAAAGAAGTTAGAAAAATTAAAATGAGAAAAATAATTAAATAGAAATTCACTCTGTAGCTTGGTTCATTTAAATAAGTTATCAAAACTAATAGCGTTGCAAAGATTAAAAATAACATCTTGTTTCTATAATGAAATTTGAATAATGCCGCCATAATTAGCATAAAACATAGAAATAATATCACTTAATGCTCCTATTTTCTTTAAAAAGTAAATAGAGAAAAAGAATCTTGCTTAGTTCTAGTGTGATGAGAAAGCAAAATGAATAGATGCTTGCTAGATTAAACAATGATTTGAAAACATAAATAGAATATGGAATAGTGGGTAACAAACAAAAAATTCGGAGTGGAAGTTGGAAAAGGGCAAGATAAAACCCGTTCCATTTATTAATGCAATAATAGTATGCAGATAAAAATAATGATAAAAGCAGTATGATACTAGGAATAGTGAAAACAGCCGCTAAAACGCCTACTTTTTCCAATAGTGTAGGCAAAGATAAAAGATCATCATAAAAAGGGATTTTACTATCTTTGAAGGAATTCAAAAAATAAATGAATAAATAGAAAATATCAAAAATTGAAAACATGGTGAGAATATATCTTTTCATACTTATTTCTCTATCGGGTTAATCATAGTTTTTTAGGTATTTTTGATAAAATCGATAAAGCCCTATAAAATTAGCACCTTGGAAAATCATGATACTACAACACAAACAAGCCCACGCACAAAACAATAATGCTATACTTTTCACATTCCAAGAAAGAATGATAAAGACCAAAAATAGACTAATAAAAATCAACATGCTGATGAGGATTATTTTTATTCTACTTTTAAATTTATTATAAAATTCATGAGTGATAAAATCCTCTTCAATAGAAAGCAAGTTTATCTTACTTGTAACTCTTGTATAAAAAACATTAAACAAGATTGAGAATAGTCCGATTACACTTAATGTGCCTACAGTCCAAAATAAAAAATAATTACGAACTGCCGTATTTAAAAAATCATCAATTTGTTTTAGAAAATGAAGTGAAATTACAACAATAATATAATGTTTGCCGTTGTTAAATTTTCTTAAGCCAACATAACTACGATAGAATTTATTCTTAGCAGAATCCCAGTAAGTCGCATAGCCATTTTCTACTATTATTATGATATGATTTTTCATATGTGTAACCATTTAAAATCAAAATAGCATAAAAAAACGATATTAATCAATAGATAACTCCTTTAATAAACATCATAAACAGAAAAAACAAGGTGAAGATATAAAATATAGCAATAAAAACCCGTGTTCCGATTTCTTTGTTTTTCTGGTTTATTCTCGGTACTTTCATCATTAGAGGAGTTGCAAACATCAAGAATGTGTGTAAAAACAATAAAGCAAGCAACATCGTAATTGGATATATATTCGCTATCCAATTTTGAAAATACTCACTGTTCCGGCGTATGATCTCGATCGAAACAAACAGTACGAGCCCCAAGATAAGCAGTACAACTCGTTTGCAGTAAAAGTAACTGATTATCGATGCCGTAGCCCAACCACAAAGAAAGTAAACTATCTCACTCATATTTATTGATTTCCCTAGATTATTTTTCTCTTTCCTCAGCTCGTCGCTGTAGCTCTAGCCTATTTTTTTCTACTTTTTCCATAATTGTTCTCAGCCGTTCATTATTTTCTTGAACTTCAATATCTTGAAAAATATATTGTTTTTCAGATTGATAGATACGAAAAGCAAATAAGCTTAAGAGAAATATTACAATAAACCATACTCGATAGCGCCCTTTGAGCTTAAGTTCTTTGACCATTTGTTCAAGATAATAAGGCACAAAAAGAGACCAAAATGATTTTTTATCTAGTGATTTATTTCTGAGTTCGAGTTGTTTAAAATAATCTTTCTCTTCATCATATTCCTTGGGCTGCTTTAAAGAAATTATATATTCAGTAGATTCGACAGATTGTAATCGGTATTTCTTCAAACAGTTGCCACAATAGTACTGATGGTGTTTGATGAATTGTTGATTCAACACGCTCAGGCAATAAGGACAACGAATTTTATCTTGCATAATGATATTTATTAAAGATTTCCAAATGATATTAAATAAAATAGTGCCGACATTTTCTATATCGGCATTGAATAGTTAATTAGATAATGGAGTCTTGCTTGTTGTTATCAGCTAATTCTTTTTCGATAATAGTACGTAATATATCTAACGAGGTGCCTTTTAATGGACTATTGGATTCAGAAAACAACTGATTGATAGCGGTTACACGTTCAGTGATATAGGAATAGGTCGATTCATCATAATTTGATGTTAAATTCCAATTTAAGAAGGTTACTAAATAAGAATAGCCGAGTTGCTCCCAACTTTCATAAGATGCTGCAATAAATTGCGCTGCATTCCATAATGCGTTGCGTACGTTTTCTTCAGGAATATAACCTAAAGTAAAACTTGAACGAGCAACCCAAATAAAACGGATAATATCAAAACCGGCTACGTTAGTCTTTGTCTTGAAATTAACCGTTTTATAACCGAAATCCTGTACAGTTTTACTATAAAGCACGCCTTTTTCAGAATCCAATAGATTATATTCTGACGATATGCCATAATGCGTCCATTTGCTCAAGTGCTGATGTTTTACCTGTGATTCCCCAAGCATTTTCAAGAGGCACTTTTAAGCGATATTCTGCTTCTTTTTTGGTTAAATGGTGCATTCCTTCAATACTGTTAATAAATTGAGATCCTCCTCGCAGATCACCTTCTTTATCTAAACGGTAAGAGGGAATATAATTTGGATTTTTAGCAAGTTCCCTTAAACTTTCTTTATCACCGATTAGTATTTCACTTGCTTCATAAAATGCGGAAGCCAAGAGAGCATATTCTTCTAATTCATTTTCAATTTTTACTTGTGGATTTTTATTGTTCAACATGCCAAAAAAGCATTTTGAGCGACTATTTTCTTTGGCGCTCAATATCCAAATGACACCCCAAAAGGTTTTCCAAGCCGTATACAGACAAAGAGCACCAAATATACTGTAAAAAATCCAATGCGGTATATCAAAACCGAGTTTTTGTGAATAGAAGTCAAAATCAATCAGCCCGTAAAAATACATAGCAAGTATGATAGCGACAGCCACGAGTGGTTTGAAAGGGGCGAATTGTTTCCGATAAAGTTTGCTTTTTAAGCTCATAATATTTTCCTTAAGGTCAAAATGGAAATGAGATAAGTAAAAAAAATCCCGCATAAATCGGGATTCTTCGTATATTGCTATGAATTCGGTTTTTTATTGTAGCTTGCACCAAACGTAATAAATCCGATAATGCCGGCGAAAGCACCGAGATACATTGTGGTATTACCATCACCGAGAAAGAAAAATAAGATAGCCGTAGTAATAATTAAACTTCCTAATGCGGCTAATAACCCTCTGACGATATTGAATTTTTTATTCACAGCAGCTTGGCAGTGAGGGCAGGTTACCTCCTTACGATTGATATTATTGAAATTATTAATTAATCCCATTGATTTTTGGTAATTAGGGCAATTTAGATTTAACATAGTTTCCTCTTTTTTAAGTTAAGTTATAGAATTAGGCTTACCAACAAAATTGTTGATCTGCATTATTTGCTTTTCGTTTTGCTTGAAATTCGGCAAGGTTTTTCGGATTAGCAAAATAAGCATCTTGATCTTTGAGTATATCGTCCAGCTCCTTTTCCGCTTTTTTTAGGGCGGCTTGACGATCAGTATGAGGTGAAGGCAGTTCCTTCGAAAATATTATTTGATAAGGATGTTCCCTTACCCAATTAATTGATTTTTGTTGAATTTCACGCTGTTTGTTTATATCGCAAAAAGCATAGGAATTGATAAACGAACCTATCAGGTTAATAAACGCTCCCATTGTTGTTCGGGTTTCAAAAAACATTTTATCTTTGATGTCAATCACGTCCACCAAAGTAATGTATCGGTTTTTTCCGTTGTAAAACCAGAATACGGTTTCATCACGCAGACCAAAGTCATAGGCTCTGGCAGCCAACACCATGAGTGTCATTGGTGTAACATTGTCAGGAGCAGCCTCAACTAGTTGTACCGCTTTTTTAAAATCATCTAATTTATTGCTGAGTAGCAGATGGTTGATTAACTCGTAAGTATTTACCACCTCAGCTTTTCCGTTTTGTGCGGAGTAATAGGGGGTAATATAAACATCAATAGATTTTATGAGTTCTTTATTTTTGGCATAAAGATTGTTACCCAATAGTGAAAAGATAAGAAATAGCCACATTTTTTTCATAAGATGAATACCCTAATAATTAAAATAACCTAGATTAATTTACACACATAGCGCATCTAACAAATTGATTTCTTTTCAGATGATTTAAATTTTTTATGTGTGCGGATAAGACATAAAAAATAAACACATACAAATCAATCTAAGATTGTTTTTGTCAATACATATAAATCATTTGGAGTGTTTAGAATTCGGGCAATGCCGAGATGTAACATGATTAGTGGAAAATATTGTAATTAAATTCAGCATGTTGCCGTGGCATGCTGTGTGAGGTTGATTACGTTAATTTACACTATGGATTGCCTGATCAATAGAATAGCGTATTACACCAATGACCGATTAAGCTAAATCTACCGCGATACTTTTAAGCTTAATGTTATAGATTATGGTTTATAATAAACGAGATAACAGGAGAGATAATGCAGCAAGCACGGAAGGTGTGATTATACAAGATCCGTTCTTCAATTGATTTAAGTTATCAAAGCACAATGATAATCTTTGCAAAACAGACTCTATCCGTATGTGGATAGAGAGAAAAGACATGACAAATTATCTAAAGTGCGGTTTGTGATCTGCACCCCAAAAGTTGGACTCCAAAACCAACGAACTAAGGTGCAGATTTTTATGACTAAATATACCCAAGCATTTAAACAACACGTCGTTGAATATTACCTTCAACAGCCCCAATCTATCAGTAACACATCACGCGTTTTTCAAACACCGGAAAGCTGTATCCGCCGATGGGTTTTACAATACAGGCATTCCGGCTTAAATGGTCTGGCCGTGTTGCATATTACGCAAAAATATACATTGCAAGACAAGCTCAACGCCA
>NZ_FWWV01000017.1 GCF_900176075.1 Pasteurella testudinis DSM 23072 | reverse complement strand
AGCCGAAAAACCGCACGTTTCACGTGCGGATTGTTATTTTTTTAATAAAAATTATTCTCAGAAGGTTGATTTTCTCTTTATTTTATTGATAATAATTCGTATTCATTTTGAGAAAATGGATACTTCTTTATCTTTTTGAATTTTTTGTGGATTTTGTACGCGCTCACCACTTGGTTGGCGAACGCAGCAGTTTCTACGCTTGATTAAAATGACTAATCCTAAGGAATGTTATGAAAATTTCTGAGAAATTTAATCTGAGTTATATCAGTCTTGCGGTGCTTGGAGCGCTGGCGGCAACATCAACGTTTGCCGACACAACTGCGGAGACTTTAGATGAGATCGTGGTTTCAGATCGTCAAGGTGCGAAGGTGCAAACCAATGTCGTGACGTTGGAAGAGCAAGACGAAAGCACGGCAACGGATTTGCGTAGCTTGTTGGCGGAAGAACCAGCGATTGATTTCGGTGGCGGCAACGGCACATCGCAATTCTTGACCATTCGCGGCATGGGGCAGAACTCGGTTGATATTAAAGTGGATAATGCGTATTCCGACAGCCAAATTCTGTATCATCAAGGGCGTTTCATTATCGATCCGTCATTGCTGAAAAGTGTTTCCGTGCAAAAAGGGGCAGGTTCTGCCAGCGCGGGAATTGGTGCAACTAACGGGGCGATTATTGCCAAAACCGTTGATGCGTTGGATCTGTTAAAAAACAGCGATCGTGATTACGGCTTCAAACTCAACAGCGGTTATTCCAGCAATGAAGGCCACTCTTATGGCGGTGCGCTGTTTGGTAAAGCCGGCAATTTTGATGCGTTGTTCTCATTCAACCGTACCGATGAAGATGATTACAAGCCAGGTAAAGGCTATGCTAATCAATATGGCGGAAAAACAGTGCTGAAGAGTGGGTTAGATAAGCGCAATTACTTAATTAAATTAGGTGCTACTTTCGGTGATCACCGTTTGGTATTAAGTCATTTGCAAGATCAACACCGCGGCGAACGCTTTGTGCGTGAAGAGTTTGGTTGGGCGACAACATTAAGAAACGGTCGCATTTCATCCAACAGCCCGAGCTACCGTGAAACCACACAAAGAAATACTAACCTTGAGTGGACAGCAAAAAACTTAGGCTTTATCAGTGAATTGACTGCCAACGCTTATCTGATGCAAAACAAACGTTATTCTGCCGATGATAGCGGCTGTGGCTATTGCGGCAATATTGCAGGCCCAACCACCACCAAGATTGAGACCCGTGGCGCGAATATCAATTTTGATTCCCCGATTGGTGACAGCGTATTACTGAAATATGGTGTCAATTATCGTGATCAAAAAATTGTTCCTCATACGTTCTTCACATCAATGACGGTCAACAGACAACAAGTGGCATTGCCGCCGCTGTCTAGCCCGAAAAAAGCCGATATTGGAACCTATTTAGAGGCTATTGGCGCAGTTGGTGATTTCACCTTAACCGCCGGTATGCGTTATGATTATTTCAAAGTGAAAACCATGGATGGCAAAGAAGTGTCTGATGGTCGTGTGAATCCGAGTGTTGGCGTGATTTATCAACCGCTTGACAGTTTGAGCTTCAGTTTCGATCACAACTATGCGTCTCGTAGCCCACGTTTATATGATGCGTTGACGACCCATGGTAAACGAGGTGTAGTCTCGATTGCGGACGGTACCGTTGCCGAGCGTGCGCGTAATACAGAAATTGGTTTCAACTTTGACTATAACGGTCTCACATTAGCCGGTAGCTATTTCTGGCAAAAAATTAATGATGCGATTGCCAATCCGCAAAACCGTCATGATTCTGCATTAATCAAAGAAACAACAAATGCCGGTTATATCAAAAACCATGGTTATGAGTTGAGCGCAGCCTATAAGCTGAACGGCTTTATGGCACGTATCGGTGTGGCAGAAAGCAAACCTCGCATTTATGATACTCACCCTGGTAATTTGCTGAGTTCAAACCCTGAATTTGCGGTGCAAACCGGTCGCACATGGACAGCGGAACTGGCTTATCGCTTTGCGAAACCGAACTTAGAATTGGGCTGGCGTAATCGCACGGTGGAAGATGCTGAAGGTTCTGTATTGGTACGTGATGTTGGAGAAGTGAAACGTGAAGGTTACACTGTGCACGACTTCTATATTAACTGGAAGCCGTTTAATGATGATAACTTGAACATCAATGCGTCGCTAAACAATGCGTTTAATAAACTCTATTATCCGCACAGCCAACGTGGTGAAACCTTAGCCGGGGTTGGGCGTGATTTCCGAGTCGGGATTAATTATCAATTTTAATTAATCTTGGGTAAAACAGTGAGAATGAAACGATAAAGCAAGAATTTCTGATAAATTCTGATTTACCAATGTGGCGAAATTCGCTACAATAATGAAATCAATTCTCAATTACAAATACAAAGTGCGGATTGCACTTTGTATTTTTTATTCTGTATCAAAACGTTACAAGGATTTCACAGATGGATCAGCTGTTTGAATTTTTAGAAGACTATACCGATTACATTATTTTAGGCACGTTGGCGCTAATGAGCTTCATTATGCTGTGGATGGTGATCGAGCGGATCATTTTCTTCCGTCAGGTTGATGTCGAGCAGTACGGTACGATTCACGATCTGGAAATTGATTTAACCCGTAATCTGACCACCATTTCGACGGTAGGCTCAAATGCGCCTTATGTGGGTCTGCTGGGCACGGTAATCGGGATTTTATTGACTTTTTATACCATGGGGCAATCCGGCGGCGATATTGATGCGGCTGCGATTATGGTCAACTTGTCATTGGCATTGAAAGCGACCGCAGTCGGGATTTTGGTGGCGATTCCGTCAATGGTTTTTTATAACGGACTGAATCGTAAAGTCGATGTGAATAAAATGAAATGGTTTGCATTCACTGAAAAACAGAAACAACAGGCCTAACGGCAGGGGAAGTGCGGTGAAAAAATTTGATGAAATCAATATAATCCCCTTTTTGGATATTATGCTGGTGTTGTTGGCGATTGTTCTCGTCACGGCATCGTTTATTTCGCAGGGCAAAATTCAGGTGAATGTGCCGAAAGCCAGCAGCAGCGTGACCATGAAAGCCGATGATTTGGCCAAATTGCTGACCGTCACGGAAAGCGGCGAATTGTATTACAACGACAAGCCGATTGATAAAGAGACGTTGGCGGCAGAAATCGCCCAGTGGGATAAAGATCAGAAAGTGACGTTAAAAGTCGATGCCGCGACGGCCTTTCAACAATTTGTCGATATTACCGATATTTTCTCCAAGTATGAAATTAAAAACGTGGCTATCGTAACCTTGAAGCCACAAGGTGAGTAGTTATGAAAAAGCGTCGTTCACTCATCGGGTTTATCCTTTCTCTGCTGATTCACGCCACGATTGCCTCGGCTTTATTGATTACCGTCGGGCGCTCTTTGGCGGAGGAGGCAGGCCAAGCCAGCAGTGAGGTTAGCACCGCAATTTCAATGGAAATGATGATGGCGATGGTGGAAGCCGAGCCGGAACCTGAGCCTGAACCGGTCAAAGAGGTGATTCCGGAACCGAAAGAAGAGATTCCCGATCCGACGGTGAAGCCCGAACCGCCGAAAGTAGAAAAACCGAAAGAACCGGAAAAACCAAAAGAGAAGCCGAAGCCGAAAGAAAAGCCGAAGGATAAACCGAAAAAAGAGCGCAAACCACAGCGCAGCGATGCGGTGCGCGGTGATCGCAACATTGATTCGCCGCACAACATCAATTCTAAAGCGAGCGGCGCACAGGGCAACACGAATATGGTCGGTGGTGGCGGTAAAGCGATCGATGCCTACCGTTCCCAGCTACGGCGTGAAATCGAACGGAATAAGCGTTATCCGCAGCGAGCAAAAATGATGCGAAAACAAGGGGTTGTTACAGTATCCTTTACGCTGAATGCCGACGGCAGTATCAATAATCCGCGCATCACCAAATCTTCCGGCAGCGAAGATCTAGATAAAGCGGCGATACAGGCAGTGCAAAATGCCAGATCGATCGGACCTCGTCCGGCGGGTATGAGCAATACGGTGTCGGTGCCGATCAAATTTAGTATCACTTGATTTGACTGAAGCGGTTAATGAATAAAAAAGCATAATATTCAATATATTATGCATTTTTTGTTGCGGGAAAAGTGCGGTCACATCCAAGCGTTATTGCGGATAATGCCGACGGCAATGCCTTCGATTTCCATCTGCTCGTTTTTTAAGTCCACGATAATCGGTGCAAATTCTTCATTTTCCGCATGCAGATAAACGGTAGAGCCTTTTCTTTCCAGCCGTTTTACCGTCACCTCGTCCTCGATCCGCGCCACAACCACTTGGCCGTTGCGTACGTCTTGAGTGCGGTGCACCGCCAGCATATCGCCGTCTAAAATACCGATGTCTTTCATTGACATTCCGTAAACTTTCAGCAAGAAATGCGCTTGCGGCTTAAACATGGCGGCATCGACTTTATAACTGCCTTCGATATGCTGTTCCGCTAAAATCGGCGCGCCGGCGGCGACCCGTCCGATTAACGGCAGACCGCCGTCTTCGTCATTATCGGCGTCAACCGCACTTTGCTCTTCGTTTAACAGCAAGCGAATGCCGCGCGATGTGCCGGACAAAATTTCAATCACGCCCTTGCGAGCCAACGCTTTGAGGTGTTCTTCCGCCGCATTGGGAGAGCGAAATCCCAGCTCTTTGGCAATTTCCACCCGCGTCGGCGGCATGCCGGTGGATTCCAAATGTGAACGGACAAAATCATACACTTTTTGTTGGCGCGGAGTGAGGGCTTTTAGCGGCTTCATAACGGATTCTCCTGTTTTTTTATACAGCTTAACTGTTATTATATACAGTATCCGGCAATGTGCAATCAATAATTCTCAAGCCGGAACGGAGAACTGCGATGGCAATAGGTGATTAATAGGTGATTAGCAAAAATTATGCTAAAATTTTCCCCCTGCTGCCAGAGCAGACATGCGTTTCACGCTGTTGAATAATAAAATTAACCCTGTTGAATTTGGATTAAAAATAAGAATGGCAATTTTTTTGAATATCTACCGTAAGACTTTGAACCTCATGTTGTCGCTTTCGGTTAAAAGCAATCCGATCCCGAATGATCCGATTGGCGAATTGGAACTGGATACGCAAAAATGTTTTTTATATTTATTACCTTACACCTCGCAGACTGATCTATTGATCTTGCGCAAAGATTGCCTGCAGTTGGGGCTGCCTGACCCGTTGGCGGATAACAAAATTAACGGTGATCGATTGCCGCGCTTTGTCTTTTTGGATAGGGGACGGCGCTTTTTTAAATCACCGCAGTTGACGGAAGATACCCGCTTATTGTTTACCAAATATTTTGAGCTGCACCGCAGTCACCCTGAGTTGGACGTACAGTTAGTGCCGGTGTCGGTGCTATGGGGACGTTCGCCGGGGCGTGAAAAGAAATTACCGCACTTGCGTTTTTTGGGACGTTTGCAAAAATTGTGGGCGATGATTTGGTTCGGACGGGACAATTTCGTGCGCTTTTCCAAAGCGGTATCGTTGCGCAATATGGCACAATTGCAAGGCAGTGATGATGAAATTGCGCTGAAATTGACCCGAGTCGGTAAAATCCACTTCGCCAAACAACGCACGTCCGCCACCGGCCCGCGTTTGCCCGACAGACAAGCGATGTTCCGCCAGATTTTACAGTCAAGTGCGGTGCAGGAAGCGATTGCTGATGAAGCCAAGAACAAGAAAATCGATCACGCCAAAGCCAGCCAAAACGCAGAAAATATCCTGCATGAAATTGCGGCCAATGTGAATTATGAAAGCCTGCGCCTCGCCGATCGCTTTCTCGGCTGGTTGTGGAATAAGCTGTATCGCGGCATTGATGTCAAAAACGGCGATCGTGTGCGCAAATTGGCGATTGAGGGGCATGAAATCGTGTATATTCCATGCCACCGCAGCCATATCGACTATCTATTGCTATCGTATGTGCTTTATCATCAGGGCTTGGTGCCGCCGCATATTGCCGCCGGCATCAACCTCAATTTCTGGCCGGTCGGCGGACGTTTCCGCAGCTGGGGCGCTTTTTTTATCCGCCGCACGTTTAGCGGCAACCGCTTGTATTCGACCGTGTTCCGCCAGTATTTATCCGAACTGTTCCATCGCGGCTATGCCGTAGAATTCTTTATCGAGGGCGGCCGTTCGCGCACCGGACGGCTATTAGCGCCGAAAACCGGCATGTTGTCGATGACGTTGCAGGCACTACTGGAAGGCCACACCCGACCGATCAGTTTAGTGCCGGTATATGTCGGCTATGAACATGTTTTGGAAGTGGACACTTACGCCAAAGAGCTGCGCGGTGCGGCGAAAGAGAAAGAGAATGCCGGACTGGTGCTGCGTGTGATCAAAAAGCTGCGCAACATGGGCAAAGGTTACGTTAATTTCGGCGAACCGATCACGCTGAATACCTATCTGAATCAGCACTATCCGCAGTGGAAAGAGAATCACGGCGAGGAGAGCAAAACGTGGTTGAACAGTGCGGTTGACCAAATTGCGGTGCAAGTGATGCGTAACATCAACAAGGCAGCGGCAATTAATGCGATGAATTTGATTGGCACGGTGCTGCTCTCGTCGCGTCAGCGCGCGCTGTCGCGTGAACAGTTGCTATCGCAGCTCAGCTGTTATCAGCAACTGTTAAATAACGTGAGCTACAGCGGCGATGTGATCGTGCCGCAGGAATCGCCGCAGGAGATGTTGGATCATGTGTTGAGTTTGGATAAAGTCGGCATGATTCAAGAGAAAGATAATTTCGGCGAGATTATCCGTCTTGAGCGCTCTTCCGCCGTGCTGATGACCTATTACCGCAACAATATCCAGCATTTGTTTGTGCTGCCGTCATTGATCGCCTCGATTGTGATTCATCATGAAGCGATTCAACAAAGCCTGCTGCTGCAAGCGGTGCAAAAGATTTATCCGTTCCTTAAATCCGAGCTGTTTATGGATTTCGCCGACGACGATATTGCACCGCTGGTCAAACGGATTTTGGCGGAACTGCAACGGCAGGAGCTGATTAACCGCCATGAAAATATGTTGACTATCAACAAACGCAATATCCGTTCGTTACAACTGCTGGCAGCCGGCGTGCGCGAGATCGTGCAGCGTTATTATATCACGCTTGATTTCCTGCAAGCCGACCCGACCATCGCACGCGGCAGCTTGGAAAAAGAGAGCCAATCGGTGGCGCAGCGTTTGTCGGTGCTGCACGGCATCAATGCGCCGGAGTTTTTTGATAAAGCGGTCTTTTCCACCTTTATCGCCAGCCTGCGTGAAAACGGCTATTTCACCGAAAGCGACGGCGCAGACAGTGCGAAAATCGCCGAACTGGCGGCGATTTTACGCCCGTTGCTGTCCGGCGAAGTGTATATGACTATTTCCAGCTCGGTGGAAAGTGCGGTCGAGAAAGAGAAAAACTGATTGAGAACTTGATGTATAAGGCGGATTTATTCCGCCTTTTCTGTTTTATGTTGTCAGATAAAACAGCTTATTCCGCCAGCCGCTGCGCCAGAAAATCGATAAAGGTGCGGATTTTGGCGCTCAAGTGTTCACGGTTCATATAAGCCGCATACAGCTTTAAGGTTTGCGCTTTTTGCGCATTCAAAATTTTGATCAAGCGCCCTTGCTGCAATTCCGCCAACATCGCCCATTCCGGCAGGCAGGCGATCCCCATGCCGGCGACGACCAACTCTTTTAACATCATGGTGTTATTGCTGTCGGCAACACTGTTGACCGTATAATCTACGCTGGTGTAGTTCGGCGTGACCGCCAGATGCCGCTCCAGATTTTGCGGCGTGATCGGCTCTGGCAACGTCTGAAAATAGCGTGGCGAAGTGACCCAATAGAAATCGATTTCGGTTAGCGGTTTAACGATAATATTCGGATCGATACTGCGATCAACCCGCAGCGCCAAATCAAAACCGTGAGCAATCAAATCGGTACGCTGGTTGTCCAAATACAGTGATAACCGCACTTCGGGATACAAAGTGCGGTATTGCTGCAAAATTTGCGCAAAATAGGGGGTTGCCAACCAAATCGGCAGGGTGATTTTTAGCGTTCCTTGCGGATTGACCACGCCTTGCTGCGCGGTTTGACGGGCAGAATCGAGAATATCCAACGCATGGCAACATTCGCGGTAGTAATTTTGTCCGACTTCGGTCAAACTTAAATGGCGGCTGGAGCGGTTGAGCAGTTTGGCTTGCAGGCAATCTTCCAAGTGGCGTAAATGCTTGCTTGCCATCGCCGGCGAAATGGCTAAATGTTCGGCGGCTTTGCTGAAACTGCCGAGATCGACCACTTGGCGGAACACGTTCATGCTGGTGAGGGTATCCATACGGTTGTCCTGAACGGAAAATAAAAAAGTAGCAAAAAGCATATAGCGATTGTCGGCGGCAATCAAGCGCAGAGGAGCGGAAAATGGCAAGGTTGGTTATTTTTAACAGCGCAACAAGTGCAAACAATAATCCGTTGCGTCGGTTGGTGACGGAGTTTGAACGGCAAACCCTCGCCAAATGGGCTTCGACCCGAATTCAGCACTATCCGCTGACCGCACTTGCCGCAGAGCAAATCCTTGCCGTAAGAGAAACGGTGGCAACGGCGGATTATTTGGCGTTTGTATTGGATTATGCCGAGTTAAACGAGGCTTTACCGCTGCCGTGCGGCGTGTTACCTAATGTGCCGAGCGTGATTTTTTTGGCTGCGCCGCCTTCGCTGCCACCGCACTTGCAAATAAGCTCGCACTTGCAAATAAAACCGCAGGTTGAGGTGAACGCACGGCTGACGGCACAATTTAACAATATCGGCTTGCAACATTTGCAGTTTGTGCTCTTGCAAAACGGCGAACAGGGCTATCCACAGGCGCTACGGCAGCTGGCGCAGATTATGGCATGTTAACCGCCACCGCTGTAAAGTGCGGTCAGCCGCAGCGTGAGGGGGCGTTTTGGCGCAGTTTTGCGGTTATGTTACAATTTGGTTATTTGAAACCTAACCAGAAGGAGATTTTTCTGATGCGAGAACAATTACTGCAATGGCTGTCAGGTCAAAACTACCCGAATTCCGAGCTGGTGGTCAATCTGGTGATGATCACCCTGATTATCCTGACCACACTGCTGTTGCATGCGCTGATTCACTACGGTTTATTTCGTGTGCTGATTAATAAACTGCGAGCCTCGAAACTGCTGTTTCTGAATATTTTGGCGGAACATCGGCTGTTTATCAATTTAGCCTTGACTATTCAGGGGCTGTTGCTGGTGGTGCAGCTGCGGATCTGGCTGCCGCAAAATGCTTGGCGCGAAGGCTTTATTGCCGTCACCCATATTTGGTGCTTGATTTTTGCGCTGTTTTCGGTGTTTTCGTTGTTGGATACGCTGCAAACCTATCTGTTCCGCCGCAATTTAGCCCAGCATTTTCCGGTGCGCGGCTTGGTGCAAACGATTAAATTGTTGGCTTCGATCGGCATCGGGATCTTATTGATCTCACTGATTTTAGGTCAGTCGCCGTTGATTCTGCTCAGTGGTTTAGGGGCGATGACGGCGGTCTTGATGTTGGTGTTTAAAGATCCGATTCTCGGTCTGGTAGCGGGAATTCAGCTGTCCGCCAACCGCATGTTAAATGTGGGCGACTGGCTGGAAATGCCGAAATACGGCGCTGACGGCAGTGTGATCGATATCGGGCTGACCACCGTCAAAGTGCGCAACTGGGATAACACCGTCACCACGTTGCCGACCTATGCGCTGATTTCCGATTCGTTTAAAAACTGGCGGGCGATGAGCGAATCCGGCGGCCGCCGTATTAAACGCGCGGTCTATCTGGACAGCAGCAGCGTGCATTTTCTCAGCCGAAGCGAAATTGCACATTTGCAGCAAAGCCGTTTGTTGAACGACTATCTGGATAAACGCCAGCAGGAGATTCGCGAGTTTCATCAAGTCAATCAAATCGACCACAACAGCTATCTCAACGGGCGGCATCTGACCAACTTGGGTACTTTTCGTGCCTATTTGCTGCGATATCTCGAAAATAACCGCCATATCCGCCAAAATATGACCTTGATGGTGCGCCAGCTGGACGCCAGCGAAAAAGGGATTCCGCTGGAGATTTACTGCTTCACCAACACCGTGATTTGGCGCGAATACGAAGGCATTCAGGCGGATATCTTCGACCATATTTATGCGGTGGCAAAAGAGTTTAACCTGCGGGTTTACCAAGCGCCGAGCGGCTACGATATGCGCAAAATGGGGCGTGACGATTAATTGCGGCGCAAAACGGCAATATCGCAACAGCCTAATTTTTAGCTAATTTTTCCGCTAATTTTATCGGTGCCGGCATTAACAAAGTGAAACGCATTCGTCAGGCAAGCGCGCGTTTGAACAGATTAGGCTTGATGCGCAGCAGGTGAGCGAGACGCTGAAAACATCAATCAATTCGGACACCGCACTTTGTTAAAAAATAGGCAAAGTGCGGTATTAATCGCCGAATATCACCCGTTTGCTGAAAAAATACTTGACGAAAAGGCGATAAATCCCTATAGTTTGCGCCCTGTCAGTTCTCAAATAATCAGCATTCAATGCTCAGCGGTGAGATGTCCGAGAGGCTGAAGGAGCACGCCTGGAAAGTGTGTATGCGCGAAAGTGCATCGAGGGTTCGAATCCCTCTCTCACCGCCATTTCTTCATTGCTATTTCCCCTTTGTCTGTTTTCCCTGTTTTAATTTTCCGATCTGTTTTTCAGCACTTTTCATTTGCCGATGTGGTTATGGTATTTTCCAGTACAAAAAAACCGCACTTGAAGTGCGGTTGGTTGCATACGCCGGTTATCATCACAATTTACAGCCAGCCTTTGCGTTTAAAATAGATATACGGCGCAAACGCGGCGAGCAGCATTAAACCGAGCGCCATCGGGTAGCCGAAGGTGAAGCCGAGTTCGGGCATTTCTTTAAAGTTCATACCGTAATTGGACGCGACCAGCGTCGGCGGCAGGAAAATCACCGAAACCACCGAGAAGATTTTGATGATCCGGTTCTGTTCGATATTGATAAAACCCATTGCCGCCTGCATAAGGAAGTTCACTTTTTGGAACAGGGATTCGTTATGCGGTTGTAGGGATTCGATATCGCGCAATACTTCGCGCGCCTGTTCGAGCTGGCTTGCCGGCAGACGGGTTTTGCGCACTAAAAAGCTCAACGCCCGTTGGGTGTCCATCAGGCATAACCGCACTTTGGAGCTGGCGTCTTCCTGTTCGGTCAGGGTGGAGAGGGCTTGGTCAAAGGCTTCGCCTTGTTTGCCGTCTAAAATAACCCGACTTAATTGTTCCAAATCGGCGTAAATGGTTTCGATCACATCGGCGAGCTGTTCGATTTTGGTTTCGAACAGATCCAGCAGCAATTCGTAGGCATTACAGGCTTCCAATTTCTGAATGCGCGAACGCATGCGGTAGAGACGGAAAGCCGGCAGTTCGCGGTCGCGCAGGGTGAATAAACGCCCGTCGCGCAAGGTGAAGGCAACGGTCGAAATGTCAGCGTAGTCGTCCTCGTCTTCGCAGTAAAAGAAAGAGTGTAAATGCAAGCCGTCCTCGTCTTCGAAAAAACGTGCCGACGCTTCCAAATCTTCCAATTCCAAATAGCTGGCGAGGCTTTGCCCCAGCCCTTCCTGCAACACTTCACGTTCTTCGCTGCTGGGATCGATCAGGTCAATCCAGATGGCCGAGTCTAAATTTTGGCTGGTTTCGTCAATGCGAACCAGACGGGCGTTGTCCAATGCAAAAGCACCAATCATATTTCATACTCCCCGATGGGTTTATGAACACGCAATGAACAAATTAAGATTCCGGTAATTAATAACAGGCAAGTAGAAACGATTCGTACTTATCCGCGATAGGCTCGCCGACAAGTCAAGGGAAATGAGGGCGGGTATCAAATGTAAGAATTAAGCCGGCATCGACTGTGACTGTCCAAAGTGTGTGTCCTCATATTATTAAATCGTGCGAATCTTACGCTCTACGCTGGTAAAGGTCAAGTTATAATATCCGAGAGCGGTGGGGCGTGGTGGTTTATCTGCTAAAATTTTTCATAAGAAAAATAATAATTTGTGATCTGGCACAAGCTCTTTTTTTTGGCATGGTGGTATTATTCTGACAGTATTAGGTGTATTTTTGATACGAAACATTTACTTAGCTGATAAGTAATTAAGGAGGCGATTATGTACAAACACATTTTGGTAGCCGTAGATTTATCCGAAGACAGCCCGATTCTGCTGAACAAAGCAGTGGATATTGCCAAGCGCCATCAGGCAAAACTGTCGCTGATCCATGTCGATGTCAATTTTTCCGATCTGTATACCGGCTTGATTGATATTAATATGGCAACGATGCAGGATCGAATCTCAGTAGAAACCCAAGAAGCGTTAAACAAGTTGGCGGGTTCAGTCGATTATCCGATTACGGAAAAATTGAGCGGCACTGGTGATTTGGAGCAGGTATTGAAAGAAGCGATCAGCAAATATGATGCTGATCTGTTGGTGACAGGACATCATCAGGATTTCTGGAGCAAGCTGATCTCCTCCACCCGACAAGTCATGAATTCGATTACTATCGATATGCTGGTGGTGCCGCTGAAAGACGAAGATTAGCCTGCGCTTTTGACGTAGGATTTAGGCTTGAACCTGACCGTTTTCGGCGCAAGCCTGTTTTCGTGTAACCGCACGTTATTTTAACCGCACTTTGTCAAAAATCGGCAAAGTGCGGTTTTGTCCGCCTAATGAACGGCATAATTTGCCGACAACCGCACTTAAACCGCGCACAAAGCCATTCCCCACGCCTATTTTTTATGCGAAAATAGACCGTTTTTACATACACGACTACCCTATAAAGTTGTTATCGCAAAGGATTAAAGATTAATGAAAACAACAGCAGATATCAGACGCGACTTTTTACGTTTTTTCGAAACCAAAGGACATCAGATTGTCGCCAGCAGTTCGCTGGTGCCGGAAAACGATCCGACCCTGCTTTTCACCAATGCCGGTATGAACCAGTTTAAAGAGGTGTTTCTCGGTCAGGATCAACGCAATTACAAACGGGCGACCACCGCGCAGCGCTGCGTGCGTGCCGGCGGAAAGCATAACGATTTGGAAAATGTAGGCTATACCGCGCGCCACCACACGTTTTTTGAAATGCTGGGCAATTTCAGTTTCGGCGATTATTTCAAGCAGGACGCGATTCAATATGCGTGGGAATTTCTGACTTCTGCCGTTTGGTTGAACCTGCCGGCGGAAAAACTGTGGGTGACGGTGTATGAAACCGATCAGGAAGCCTATGATATTTGGAATAAAACCGTCGGTGTGCCGGCGGAGCGTATCGTGCGTATCGGCGATAACAAAGGCGCACCTTATGCGTCCGATAACTTCTGGCAAATGGGCGACACCGGTCCTTGCGGTCCTTGCACCGAAATTTTCTACGATCATGGCGAGCATATTTGGGGCGGCCCGCCGGGATCCGCCGAAGAGGACGGCGACCGCTATATCGAAATTTGGAACGTGGTATTCATGCAGTTTAACCGCCAAGCGGACGGCACAATGCTGCCGCTGCCGAAACCGTCGGTCGATACCGGCATGGGCTTGGAGCGCATCAGTGCGGTGCTGCAACACGTTAACTCCAACTACGACATTGATATTTTCCGCCGTTTGGTGGCTAAAGCCGCCGACATCACCGGCACGGTTGATCTGAAGAACAAATCGTTAAACGTAATTGCCGATCATATCCGCTCTTGTGCTTATCTGATTGCCGACGGCGTGATTCCGTCCAACGAAGGGCGCGGTTATGTATTGCGCCGCATTATCCGCCGCGCGGTGCGTCACGGACATCTGTTAGGGGCAAAAGGTGCTTTTTTCTATCAACTTGTGCCGACCTTGATTGAGGTGATGGCGGAAGCCGGCAACGAGCTGAAAGACAATCAGGCGTTAATCGAAAAACTGCTGCGTCAAGAAGAAGAGCAGTTCGCCCGTACGTTGGAGCGCGGTTTGGTGCTGTTGGACGAGGCGTTGGCGAAAGTGGAAAACAAGGTGCTGTCCGGCGAAGTGGTGTTCAAACTGTACGATACTTACGGCTTCCCGTATGATTTGACGGCGGACATTTGCCGTGAAAAAGAGATTGTGATTGATCAGGACGGCTTTGACCGTGCGATGGAAGCCCAGCGCCAGCAAGCGCAAGCCGCCAGCAATTTCGGCATTGACTACAGTAATGTGATTTCCGTTGACGGCGAAACCTGTTTCGAGGGCTACAGCGAATCGGAAAGTTTGGGCAAGGTGTTGGCGATTTTCCACGACGGCAAGGAAGTGGAGCGCCTGCAAGCCGGACAAAGTGCGGTAGTGGTGTTGGACAATACGCCGTTTTACGGCGAGTCCGGCGGACAAATCGGCGATAGCGGTCGTCTGGAAAGCCAAAGTGCGGTTTTTGCGGTGAAAGATACGCAGAAATACGGCAAAGTATTCGGGCATATCGGTGAATTGCTGCAAGGTGAGTTGGTGGTCGGACAGAGTTTGAATGCGGCGGTGGACAGCCAACGCCGTGCCAAAACCGCACTCAACCACTCGGCAACCCATTTGTTGCACGCCGCACTGCGTCAAATTTTAGGCACGCATGTCAGCCAAAAGGGCTCTTTGGTGTCCGACAGCATTTTGCGTTTTGACTTTGCGCAGCCGGAAGCGATCAGTAAAGCGCAGTTGAATGCGATTGAAGATCTGGTCAATCAGCAAATCCGTGCCAATTTGCCGATTGTAACCGAAATTATGGATTTGGATGCAGCCAAAGCCAAAGGCGCAATGGCATTGTTCGGTGAAAAATACAGCGAACAAGTGCGGGTGTTGTCGATGGGCGAATTTTCTACTGAACTGTGCGGCGGCATTCATGCTAAACGTACCGGCGACATTGGTTTGTTCAAAATCACCTCCGAAGGTGCGATTGCGGCAGGGATTCGCCGGATTGAAGCCGTGACCGGTGCGAATGCGATCAACTGGTTGCACCAACTGCAAGCCGTCATTCAACAAAGTGCGGATCTGTTGAAAGCGGACAGCAATAGCTTGGTTGAGAAAATCCAGCAATTGCAGGAGCGCAACAAACGTAGCGAGAAAGAGTTGCAGCTGCTGAAAGAAAAAGCGGCGCAGCAAGCCGGTAACAATTTGGCGAAACAGACGCAAACAATTAACGGCGTGCAGGTGGTACTGCAAAAGCTGGACGGTGTGGAAGCAAAATCGCTGCGGATTATGGTGGACGATTTGAAAAACCAGCTGGGTTCAGCAGTGATTGCGTTTGCTTCGGTGAGTGACGGCAAAGTGAATCTGATTGTCGGCGTTACCAACGATTTAACCGCGAAAGTTAAAGCCGGCGAACTGGTCAACTTAATGGCGCAGCAAGTCGGCGGAAAAGGCGGTGGCCGTCCTGATCTGGCGATGGCCGGCGGCGCACAAGTGGAAAATGTCGCCATTGCACTGGCAAGTGCGAAAACGTGGCTAGAAAATAAATTGTAATTAAATCAAAGCGAATAAAAAACAGGGCATTTGTCCTGTTTTTATTTTTGTGTGCCACTGCACATTTTACGGTTTTTTCGATCACTTTTTTTTATGAAATAAAGTATTATCAATGTGTGTTATTTTTCGGTAATAAATATTTCGGATTACCGTAAATAACACCTTTATTGCGATCAAAGAGGGATATATGCTTATTCTGACGAGAAAAATCGGTGAAAGTTTGCTAATCGGAGAGGATATTTCCATCTCTGTACTCAGTGTGCGCGGTAATCAGGTAAAAATCGGAGTGAATGCTCCAAAAGATGTCGCAGTGCATCGGGAAGAAATATATCAGCGTCTTAAAGAAGCAGATGATAAAAAAACAGATTAACGGTAATTGGAGTTTGTAGATGACAAAATTAACTTGTTTCAAGGCTTATGATGTGCGTGGTCGTTTGGGTGACGAACTGAATACCGATATTGCTTATCGGATCGGACGTGCTTTCGGGCAATTTTTGCAACCGAAAAACGTTGTGGTCGGCGGTGATGTTCGTTTAAGCAGCAAGGAATTGAAAAGCGCTTTGACCAATGGTTTGTTGGATTCCGGTGTCGATGTGATTGATTTGGGCCTGACCGGTACCGAAGAAGTCTATTTTGCTACCTCATTCCTGAAAGTGGACGGTGGCATTGAAGTAACGGCTAGTCATAACCCGATGAATTATAACGGTTTGAAATTCGTTAAGGCAGGCTCGCGCCCTATCAGTTCCGACAGTGGGCTGGGTGATATCCAGCGTTTGGCGGAAGAAAATAATTTTCCCGAAGTTGCAAAACGCGGCGAATATAAACAGCTTTCGGTGCTGAAAGAGTATGTTGATCATCTGCTGACCTATATCAATCTGGATAATTTCAACAAACCGTTAAAACTGGTGATCAACTCCGGTAACGGTGCTGCCGGTCATGTGATTGACGAATTGGAAGCCCGTTTTAAAGAAAAAGCCCCGCTGGTGAGCTTTATCAAGGTGCATAACGAGCCGGACGGCAATTTCCCGCACGGAATCCCTAACCCGATTTTGCATGAAAACCGCCAAGATACCATTGATGCGGTGTTGGCGAACAAGGCGGATATGGGGATTGCCTTTGACGGTGACTTTGACCGCTGCTTCCTGTTTGATGAGAATGCCACTTTTATCGAAGGCTACTATATCGTCGGTTTGTTGGGACAGGCGTTTTTAGCCAAAAATCCGGGGGCGAAAATTATCTTAGATCCGCGCCTAATGTGGAATACCGTTGAATTAGTCGAAGAAATGGGCGGCGAAGCAGTGGTGTCCAAATCCGGCCACTCGTTTATCAAAGAGAAAATGCGTGCTGTGGACGCGATTTACGGCGGCGAAATGAGTGCGCACCACTATTTCCGTGATTTCTTCTATTGCGACAGCGGCATGATCCCGTGGTTGTTGGCGGCGGAATTGCTCTGCACCACCGGCAAAACCTTAGGACAGCTGGTTGGCGATCGTTTGAATGCCTATCCTTCGCCGGGCGAAATCAACAGTAAATTGGAAGATGCCCAAGTTGCGATTGCCCGCGTGCGTGCATTTTACGAAAAAGATGCCATTGCGGTGGACGAAATGGACGGTATCAGTATCGAATATCCGACTTGGCGTTTTAACCTGCGCAGCTCAAATACTGAACCGGTAGTGCGGTTGAATCTGGAGACCCGTGGCGATAAAGCCTTGATGGAAGAGAAAACAACGGAAATTTTGGCATTACTTCGTGCCTAATTTTTAGTAGAATAACGCCGTATCTACGTTTAAATAGATACGGCGTTTATTCTTGTCGATTAAAGGAAACCTCATGAAAGTGATTATTCCGGTAGCCGGGCTTGGCACACGCATGCTGCCTGCCACCAAAGCCATTCCGAAAGAGATGCTGACCATTGTGGACAAACCGCTGATTCAGTATGTGGTCAGCGAATGTGTCAATGCGGGAATCAAAGAGATCGTTTTGGTGACCCACTCTTCCAAAAACTCAATTGAAAACCATTTCGACACGTCGTATGAGCTGGAGTCGATGTTGGAAAAACGGGTTAAGCGTCAGTTGCTGGAAGAAGTGCGGTCGATTATCCCGCCCGGCGTGACGATTATGCACGTTCGGCAAGGAAACGCCAAAGGCTTGGGACACGCGGTATTGTGCGCCAAACCGTTGGTCGGCGACGAACCTTTTGTGGTAGTGCTGCCCGATGTGATTTTGGCGGAATTTAGTGCCGATCAGAAAAAAGAGAATCTGGCGGCCATGTTGCAGCGCTTTAAAGAAACGCAAATCAGCCAGATTATGGTCGCACCGGTTGCGCCGCAAGAGGTCAGCAACTACGGCATTGTCGATTGTAACGGCGTGGTACTCAATGGCGGTGAAAGTGCGGTGATCAACAATATCGTGGAGAAACCGAGCGTGGAAGAAGCGCCGTCGAATTTATCGGTGGTCGGGCGTTATGTCTTTTCCGCGGCGATTTGGAACTTACTGGCGAAAACCCCAGTCGGCGTGGGCGATGAAATTCAACTGACTGATGCGATTGATATGTTGATCGAGCAGGAAACCGTAGAAGCCTTCCATATGAGCGGTAAAAGCTTCGATTGCGGTGATAAACTGGGTTATTTGCAAGCGATTGTGGAATACGGCACGCAACACCCGAAATTAGGCGACGAGTTTAAAGGCTTTTTGCGGCAGTTCAGCAAAACGTTATAATAAATCGGGTGGGAAATATCCCGCCCGTATTTTTTCGACTAAGCCTTATTTTAGGCTGATTCTTCCAAGGTATAAGGCAGCGGATATAAGCACAGCGGCTGCGGACTGTCCTCGCTTAAGCGGAAACGTTGACCGGCTTCGCTATCGTTTGCCAGCACCACTTGCAGCCACAATACACCGTCGTGCTGTACCGCATTTAAAATCGAACCGGTTTTGCGCCAGTTGGTTTCCAGCAATAACTCCACCCCCTGCCCGATAGCCGGAACGGTATCCGGTTGTCCGACTAAGGTAAACAGCGCGCGCTTGTTGGCACCGCGATATTTGGCGCGGGCGATGGTTTCCTGCCCGATATAACAGCCTTTATGAAATGAAACGGTTTGTTCCAGCAACTGTAAATTGATTGCTTGCGGAATAAACTGATTCTGGTTTTCCGCGGTCAATAGCGGTATGCCGTCCTGAATATCCAGCAGATCCCAAGCCGAAGCGCTTTCGGTCGGGGTAATGGCAACCGCACTTTCACTGATCAGCAACCAACGCGGTTGTGCGTGTGCGATATACAGCAGCAGGTTGCCGTTATTACGGCTCAACGGCGTTTCGGCATTTGGCAGTTGTCCGCCGCACACGGTATCGGATAATGTGCCGAGAGTTTGCGCCGCCTGCTTGCCGGCAAAACCGATCAAAGTGCGGTTTAGCGGTGTAAAACTGACTTTGGAGAAAACCGCATATTTTTTCAGCTGCTCGAACGCTGCCGGAAGCAAGGCACTACGGATAATCAAATAGAATTGTGTCTGGCTCAGGCGCAATAACCGAAATACCGACCAGACTTTCCCTTTCGGATCACAGTGGGCGGTTAATGTGGAATCGCCGACAGCCAGTTTGCTTACGTCGGTGGTGAGCTGTCCTTGTAAAAATTTCTCACTGTCTTCGCCGTCGACTTCGATTAATTGGTAGTGTTCCAAGGCGCAAACAATGTTCGCGCGGCTTTCTGTCAGCAGGGGATATTGGCAATGTAAGCTCATGATTTTTTCTCGACAAATTTTGTAAAATAGATAATTTGTTCCGATTCTACACCGATTTCAGGGCAAAAGGCTATCTTTAAAAATGCGATCAAATCTTAAATTATTTAGTTTTTATGACAATTTTTAAGCAATGGATTTGCCTATGCTGATAGTGCCATTCAGCAAACAAGGAGATCGTATGAAATTGAGAAAAACAGTAGGATTTATTATCGCAATGTTACCTTTTTTAGCCCAAGCAGAATCCGCCGATAACGGTTTATTGACCGTACCGAGCCAATATAGCGCCGTTGAAACCGTGCAGTTAATTGAAAAAACCGTAACCGATAAAGGCATGACCGTGTTCGCCCTGATTGATCACCAAAAAGCCGAACAAGATAACGGTTTGAATATGCCGGCGGCAACGGTGGTGGTTTTCGGTAGCCCGAAGGTCGGCACGGCGATGATGGTTGAACGGCCAACGCTGGCAATTGATCTGCCGTTGAAAGCCTTGGTGTGGGAAGATCAAAACGGTAAGGTGTTCGTTTCGTTGAATAAAGCCGAATTTCTCGGCAAGCGACATCACGTTCCGCAAGCGCTGTCGGAAAAACTGTCCGGTGCCGAAAAATTAATTGCCAATACCGTCAAAGAGCAGTCAGCCAGATAAACGATCCTAACGAATTGATCTGAGCTTATTTCCAAAAAGAAACCGCACTTTACTCAAGTGCGGTTTCATCGTCTTTCCCGGTTAAAACTTAGGCTTTAGGACCGGCTGCCACTAAGGCTTTGCCTTCATCATTGTCGGTATATTTGTCGAAGTTTTTCACAAAACGTCCTGCCAAATCTTCCGCTTTCGCCTGCCATTGGGTTGGATCTGCATAGGTGTCGCGCGGATCCAAGATTGCAGGATCAACGCCCGGAAGTGCGGTCGGAATCGCCAAATCGAAGATTGGCAATTGATTCATTTCCGCTTTTTCAATCGAACCGTCTAAGATTGCGTCAATGATACCGCGGGTATCTTTGATGGAAATCCGTTTGCCGGTACCGTTCCAGCCGGTGTTGACCAGATAGGCTTCTGCGCCGGAGGCTTGCATACGTTTCACCAACACTTCCGCATATTGGGTCGGATGTAAGGATAGGAATGCCGCGCCGAAACAAGCGGAGAAGGTTGGGGTTGGCTCGGTGATACCGCGCTCTGTACCCGCCAGTTTGGCGGTGAAGCCGGACAGGAAGTAGTATTGGGTTTGCTCCGGAGTCAGTTTGGAAACCGGCGGCAATACGCCGAACGCATCTGCGGTCAGGAAGATCACTTTTTTGGCGTGTCCTGCTTTGGAAACCGGTTTAACGATGTTTTGGATATGGTAAATTGGGTAAGAAACACGGGTATTTTCGGTTTTCGAACCGTCGTTGAAATCCACTGTGCCGTCTTCCAACACGACGACGTTTTCCAACAGCGCATCGCGTTTGATCGCACGGTAAATATCCGGCTCGGCTTCTTCGGACAAGTTGATGGTTTTGGCATAGCAACCGCCTTCGTAGTTGAACACGCCTTCATCGTCCCAACCGTGCTCGTCGTCACCGATTAAGCGGCGTTTCGGATCGGTGGACAGAGTGGTTTTACCCGTGCCGGACAAACCGAAGAACACCGCGACATCGCCGTCTTCGCCCACATTGGCGGAACAGTGCATAGACGCCACGCCTTTTAACGGCAGGAAGTAGTTCATCATCGAGAACATGCCTTTTTTCATCTCGCCGCCGTACCAGCTACCGCCGATCAACTGCACGCCTTCGCTCAGGTTAAACGCTACAAAGTTTTCCGAGTTCAAACCTTGTTCTTTCCAGTTCGGATTGGTGGTTTTGGACCCGTTTAACACAGTGAAATCCGGTTTGAAATTTTTCAGTTCTTCTTCGCTTGGGCGGATAAACATATTTTTCACGAAATGCGCTTGCCATGCTACTTCGGTCACGATCCGCACCGCTAAACGGGTGTCAGGGTTGGTGCCGCAAAACGCGTCGATTACAAACAGGCGTTTGCCGGACAACTGATCAGCAACCAATTTTTTCAGGCTTGCCCAAGTATCTTGGCTCATCGGTTTGTTATCGTTTTTGGCTTTGTCGCTGGTCCACCACACGGTATCTTTGGTTTTATCGTCCAACACGATGTATTTATCTTTCGGCGAACGGCCGGTGAAAATACCGGTATCAACCGCCACCGCACCGGTGGTGGTCAATGTGCCTTTTTCATAGCCTTGTAAATCGGCTTTGGTTTCTTCCTCAAACAAGAATTCATAACTTGGGTTATACACCACTTCTGTTACATCGTTGATACCCAATACAGCTAATTCTTTTACTACTGACATAATTACCTCGATATAGTTTATTAAGTTCAAAATTGAAATCCGAAGTTATTGTAGAAGAAAATGCAAAATAAAAATGTTAGCTGGATCAAACTATTCAACATGCTTGTCAGAAAAAAAGTGAAAGCACGCCTAATTTGGACGTGCTTTTTGCAAGAGTTATACATTCCTGTTAACGAGTTGTTGGCGATTAGCTAGCAGGTTGTTTAAGTTGTTCGATAGCCTGTTTGTTGAAGAAGTAGTGCGTGCCGCAACATTCGCATTGCATGTCAATACTGCCGTTGTGTTCGGCTAAAATTTCATCGATTTCGCTATCGTCAATTAATAATAACGCCGAACCGGAACGTTCCGCCGAACAGCCGCAATAGAAACGTACCGCACTTGGGTTAAACAGTTCCACCGTTTCTTCATGGTATAAACGGTACAGTAACTCTTGCGCCGTTAAGCCGAACAACTCTTCCGCTTTCACGGTTTCGGTCAGCAGTTGCAGATGTTGCAAATCATCAGCCGAGCCTGTACCGTCCGGCATAATTTGCAGCAGCATACCGGCGACGACCGGCTGGCCGTCAAATTCGCCGGTTTTGATCACAAGTGCGGTTTTCAACTGTTCGGAACGTTCGAAATAGTCTTGTAAGCACTCGCTAATCGTCGGTTTGCTTAATTCGACAATCCCTTGATAACGCTCGCCTTGGGTCGGATTAATTGAAATCACCAACACCGCTTTGCCGATCATCTGCTGCAAGCTGCTGTCGGCGGCAATCTCGCCGTCCACCCGGGCTAAGGCGCGCAGATTCAGTTGGTTGTCGCCGTTAACCAACGCCAATTTCAACGGACCGTCGCCCTGAATTTGCACCGTGATATTGCCTTCGAATTTCAAAGTCGCGGTCAATAGTGCCGTCGCCACCAACATTTCCCCCAACAGGTTTTGTACCGCTGTCGGATAGTGATGGGTGTTCAAGGTTTCGCTGAAAGTGCGGTTCAAACGCACCCACTCGCCGCGTACCGCTCTTTGGCTGAACAGATAGCGGTGCAGGGTGTCGTTGTCTTGCGTATAATTCGGAGTATTCGTTGTTTCGCTCATGTGATTTCCATTTAAATTGTTCGTTAAGATTGCTTGCTATATATGGGCGGAATTAAGGTTTGCAAGGGTTATTCCTGATACTTAAACTTAATCAAATCCCGCCGCTCTTTTTTATTCGGGCGCCGTTCAGGGTGCGGCATTGACAGCGCATTGGCTTTGCGTGCGGCGGCGATTTGTTCGCGTTTGGCGATGCTGGCGGCGGTTTCTTGGTACAATTGCTGCGCTTGCGTGGCGTTACCGCGTTTGTCGGATAATGCCAACACTTGCACCTCTTTTTCCTCGCTGCCTTGGCGCAGTTTCAGCATGGCGCCGATTTCCACGATTTTGCTCGGTTTGCTGCGTTGCCCGTTGTAATGTACCTTGCCGCCGTCGATCATTTCGCGTGCCAGCGAACGGGTTTTGTAAAAACGGGCTGCCCACAGCCATTTATCGAGGCGAACTTGCGAATCGGTTGTCATGACTTAATCCAATAATTGATGAAAATTGCGGATACTGCGGTGGTTGGTGAAGACTTTAGCCGCCGCTTGCGAATCGGGCAATTCCACGCCGAGGGTATAAGCGAGCCCGCTCTGTTTGGCGCAGTCTAACACTTTTTCCATATCATCGATCAGCAGCGTGCGCTGCGGATCAATCGGATAATCTCGGTAAAGCCGCTGCCACAACTCGCTGTCCATTTTCGGTTTTTGAAATTGATGGGAAGAGATTAAATGGCTGAAATAAGGTGCTAACTGGCACTGTTCCAGCTTAAGCTGCAAGCTGAACGGGTGTGAATCAGTCAGCAAGATTAACTTTTTACCGTTTCGCTGTAGGAAGCTGAGCAAAGGATACACGCCATACCGCACTTTGGTGTTGGCGGCGTGGCGGCGCAGCATGTCGCGAATCGGCAGTTGCAACACTTCCGCCCAATGATCAATGTCATACCACTGCATACTGTGCTCGATTTGAGTATACAGCTGGTGCAGATGAATCTGGCTGTGACGTTGATCCAAGCCTGATTTTTCCGCATAGGCGTGCGGCACCAGCCGTTTCCAAAAAGCGACATCCAATTGCAGATCGATCAGCGTGCCGTCCAAATCAAACAATACGGTATCAATTTGATCCCAATCTATTATTTTCACTCACTTTCCTTTTTTACATTAATAGCGGTTCTATGGTATCGTTACCTTTGTTAATTGGCAAATGGTAAACGAAGCGCAATAAGCCTTTAAGGAAAGCTATGCATAACGCCCGACAAAAACCGCAAATTCTCTCGGTGGCGACCGCTGCCAAATCGCGCATTTTTGAAATTCAGGCGGTGGATTTGCAATTTTCCAACGGTGAGCGGCGTACTTACGAACGGTTTAAACCCAGCAGCCGTTGTGCGGTGATGGTAGTAGCGATTCATCAGGACAAGCTGCTGTTGATCAGTGAATATGCTGTGGGAACAGAACGTTATGAACTGGGTTTTGTCAAAGGCTTGATGGACGCTGGCGAAACCCCGCAGCAGAGCGCCAACCGCGAATTGCAGGAAGAAATCGGCTTCAAGGCGCAAAACCTGACATTATTGAAAACCGTAATTACCTCGCCCGGTTTTATGCATAACCCGATGCACATCTTTTTGGCAGAAAATTTAACGCCGTCACGCTTAGACGGTGATGAGCCTGAACCACTGGACGTGATTGAATATCCGTTGCAAGATCTTGACAAGTTGTTATCACACGATGACTTTTGCGAAGCGCGCAATTTGACCGCACTTTACCTGTTGCGCGATTATCTGGCGGAACGGAAGCACTCAGTATGACCCATGCCATTCTACTCAGCGAACCGCTGTTAAACGCCGCCTTGTCGATTGCCAAAAGAGCGGGTGAAAAGCTGCTGACGTTTTATTACCGTGATATCGAAAGCGAGCTGAAACACGATAATACCCCAGTGACCGAAGCCGATTTGGCGGTCAGCCGTTTTTTGGAGGACGAGCTGCAAGCCTTGACTCCGGGGATTCCGGTGTTATCCGAGGAGAGCCAAACCATTGACTTTGCCGAGCGGCGGCAGTGGACGCAGTATTGGCTGGTCGATCCGCTGGACGGCACGCAGCAGTTTTTGGAAAAAACCGATCAGTTTTCGGTGTTGATCGCCTTGGTGCAGCATAATCAGCCGACACTGGGCATCGTCTATTCACCGGTTTCGCGGCTGGCGTTTTATGCCATGGATAAATTCGGCGCTTACAAACAGCAGAACGGCGTGATTAGCCGTTTGCAAACCCAACCGCCAAGCGATAACGTGATTCGGATTGCGGTGGGTAAGAATGTGCGGCGGCAACAAGTGATGGCGATGTTTCACGATCAGTTTGACTATCAACTGATCCGTTACGGTTCTAGCGGCTTGAAAGGTGCGCTGGTAGCGGAAGGGCGCAGCGACTGCTATATCCGCTTGGGTAAAACCGGCGAATGGGATACGGCGGCGGTCGAATGTATCTTGCGTGAAACCGGCGGAAAAATCGTGGATTTGTACGGCAATGCCCTGACCTATAATCAGCGCGAAACCCTGATTAATCCGGATTTTATCATGCTCGGCAACGCCGCCTTTCCATGGCAAAAAGTAGTACGATTTCAACAACTATTAAAATAATAGACGATTAGGACAAAATAAGCGATTGACGCTGTGAATTGATGTTATTAGACTGCATGGATTGCTGATGAAAAGGTCAGTCAACCTGAAGGACGAGATAAAATGAAAAAACCGGACAACAACAGCCTTGTTATTTTTGGCGCATCAGGGGATTTAACCCACCGCAAACTAATTCCTGCCTTGTATCATCTATTTAAAAACGGCCGCCTGGCGGATGATTTTGCCATTTTGGGGGTCAGCCGCACCGAATACAGTGATGAGCAATATCGTGAAAAACTGATGGATATTCTGGGAAAAAGCGAAAAGATTGAAAAGCACGAGATGCTTGAGTTTTTCTCCCATGTTTACTATCAAGCGATTGATACCGCCAAGGTTGAGGATTACGCCAAAGTCAAAGTGCGGTTGGACGAGTTTGAAAAAACACACCGCACGCAAGGCAATGCGCTGTTCTATCTTTCCACGCCGCCGAGCTTGTATCCGGTTATTCCGGCGCATCTGGCCGCGCACGACTTGAATCATCAACGTAACGGTTGGAAACGGTTGGTGGTGGAAAAACCGTTCGGTTATGATTTGGCATCGGCGATCAGCCTAGATGCCAAGCTGCACGAAGATTTTGATGAATCGCAAATTTATCGTATCGACCACTATTTAGGCAAAGAAACCGTACAAAATATTTTGGTATTGCGCTTTTCCAACGGCTTATTCGAGCCGCTGTGGAACCGGAATTACATTGATTATGTCGAAATCACCGGTGCGGAAGCACTGGGCGTAGAAGAGCGCGGCGGTTACTACGACGGCTCAGGCGCCATGCGCGATATGTTCCAAAACCATTTGCTGCAAGTGTTGGCGATGATTGCGATGGAGTCGCCGGCGGTGATCGATGCCGACGCCATGCGTAACGAAGTGGTGAAAGTGTTGCAAAGCCTACACCCGTTGAGTGATGAAGATTTGGAAAAATATCTGGTGCTGGGGCAATACACCAGCGCGAAAGTGCGCGGCGAATACCAAAAAGGCTACCGCGAAGAAAACGGCGTTGATCCGCAATCGCGCACCGAAACTTATATGGCGTTGAAACTGAAAATCGACAACTGGCGTTGGAGCGGCGTGCCGTTTTATGTGCGCACCGGCAAACGCCTGCCGACACGGGTAACCGAAGTGGTGATTCACTTCAAGAAAACCCCGCATCCGGTGTTTAACGCCAACGCACCGGAAAATAAACTGATTATCCGCATTCAGCCGAATGAAGGGATCGTAATGAGTTTCGGCTTGAAAAATCCGGGTTCCGGATTTCAGGCCAAAGAAGTATCAATGGATTTCCACTATCAGGATCTGGCTGATACCAATATCCTTGATGCTTACGAACGTTTGCTACTGGATTCACTGTTAGGGGACGCAACCCTGTTTTCGCGCAGTGACGCAGTGCGAGCCTGTTGGAAGTTTGTCCAACCGATTTTGGATTATAAAGCCAATAATCCAAAACTTTATGGTTATGCCAGCGGTACTTGGGGGCCGCAAGAAGCGGATTTTATGATGGAATCCAAAAACCGTAGCTGGCGTTTCCCGTGTAAAAATTTAACGAATACGGAATATTGTGAGTTATAACATGAAATATAGTAAGTTTGCAGACGCACAAAGTGCGGTAGAGAAGATAGCAGAAGAGTTTTTGGCGTATAGCCAGCAGGCAAAACCGGTACATATCTCCCTGTCCGGCGGTAGCACGCCGAAGTTGTTGTTTAAAACCTTGGCGGAGGAATACGCCGATAGAATCAACTGGGCGAATTTGCATTTTTGGTGGGGCGACGAGCGTTGCGTTGCGCCCGATGACGAAGAGAGCAATTACGGCGAAGTACAGCGCTTGTTATTCGATCATATCCAAATGCCGGCGGAAAATATCCACCGCATTCGCGGCGAAGACGAGCCGGAAGCCGAAGCCGAACGTTTTGCGGCGGAAATGTTAGCTGTTGTGCCGAAAAACAGTGCCGGCGTGCCGGAATTTGACTGGATTATCTTGGGCATGGGAACCGACGGGCACACAGCCTCCCTGTTCCCGTTACAAGCGGATTTTGCAACCAAAGAATTAACCATTGTGGCGAAACAGCCGCAAAGCGGACAACTGCGCGTGTCCAAATCCGCCTATTTAATTGAAAATACAAAACGCCTGACCTATTTGGTCACAGGTGCGAGCAAAGCGGATTTGCTGCGTGAAATCCAACAAGCCGGCGCCAGCGAATTGCCGTATCCGGCGGCACGGGTGAAAGCGAATAACGGCAACACCGAATGGTATTTGGACGCCGACGCGGCCTCGCAGCTGCTGTAACGGATCTGATATAAGAGTGTTGTAGGGGCGGATTGCATATCCGCCCGTTTACAGATAAAAATCAACAATTTTAGCAAAGCAGAAGGAAATAAACATGAAAGGTGATATTGGCGTAATCGGACTTGCGGTCATGGGGCAAAACCTGATTCTGAACATGAATGATCACGGCTTCAAGGTCGTGGCTTACAACCGCACCACCAGCAAAGTGGACGAGTTTTTGCAAGGCGCAGCCAAAGACACAAATATTATCGGCGCATACTCGCTGCAAGATCTTGCCGACAAACTGGAAAAACCGCGCAAAGTGATGTTGATGGTGCGCGCCGGCGAGGTGGTCGATCAATTTATCGACAGCCTGCTACCGCACTTGGAAGAGGGCGACATCATCATCGACGGTGGCAACTCCAATTATCCTGACACCAACCGCCGTGTGAAAGATTTGGCAGCGAAAGGCATTCGCTTTATCGGAGCCGGGGTTTCCGGCGGTGAAGAGGGCGCGCGTTTCGGACCTTCCATCATGCCGGGCGGCAATGCCGAAGCGTGGCCGTATGTCAAACCGATTTTGCAAGCGATTTCCGCCAAAACCAAAGACGGCGAGCCGTGCTGTGACTGGGTCGGCAAAGAGGGCGCAGGGCATTTCGTGAAAATGGTACACAACGGTATCGAATACGGCGATATGCAGTTGATTTGCGAAGCCTACCAATTCCTGAAAGAGGGCTTGGGCTTAAGTTATGACGAATTGCACCAAGTCTTCACCGCATGGAACAAAACCGAACTGGACAGCTACCTGATTGAAATCACCGCCGATATTCTCGGCTACCGTGACGAAAACGGCGAACCGCTGGTGGAAAAAATTCTGGATACCGCCGGTCAAAAAGGCACGGGTAAATGGACAGGGATTAACGCCTTGGACTTAGGCATTCCCTTGACCTTAATCAGCGAAGCGGTATTCGCCCGTTGCGTGTCGGCATTTAAAGAACAACGCGTCGAAAACCAAGCCTTGTTTAACAAACAGATCGGCACGGTTGCAGGCGACAAAGCGCAATGGATCGAAGCGGTGCGTAAAGCGTTGCTTGCCTCAAAAATCATCTCTTATGCGCAAGGCTTTATGTTGATTCGCGAAGCCTCTGAAAACAACAATTGGGATCTGAACTACGGCAACACCGCACTTTTATGGCGCGAAGGCTGCATTATCCGCAGTGCGTTCTTGGGCAATATCCGTGATGCTTACGAAACCAACCCGAATCTGCAATTCTTAGGCGCAGACAGCTATTTCAAAACCATTTTGGAAAATGCGTTGCCAGAATGGCGTAAAGTGGTGGCGAAATCGATTGAAATCGGCTTGCCGATGCCGTGCATGGCGTCCGCCATCACCTTCTTGGACGGCTACACCAGCGCCCGTTTGCCGGCAAATCTGTTGCAAGCGCAACGCGACTACTTCGGCGCCCACACCTACGAGCGCATCGACCAACCGCGCGGCGAGTTCTTCCACACCAACTGGACCGGCAAAGGCGGCAACACCGCTTCCACCACTTATGAAGTGTAATTGACTGCACTTTAACCCGATTGGAAACCCGCCATTCAGATTGGCGGGTTTTTCTTTCCCCACAAGAAACCCTCAATCAACAAAACCGCACTTTATTTCTTCTGCGTTGATTTCTATACTCAAGCCATCAAAAATTAATCACGAGGAAATTAACATGAACACTAAAATGCCGGCGATTTTTATCGGGCACGGTTCGCCGCTGCTGGCGATTGAGGAGAATCCATTTACGCCGAAATGGTATCAGGCGGCGCAGCAAATGCCGAAACCGAAAGCGATTTTGGTGATTTCCGCCCACTGGATTTCAGAGCAGGTGGCGGAAACCGCCTCGCCGAATCCGGAACTGATTTATGATTTTTACGGTTTTCCAGATACGCTATATCAAGTGAAATATGCGGCAAAAGGCGATCCGCAGTTGGCGCTGCAGGTGCAGCAATTGGTGGATAATCCAGAAGTGCGGTTAGATCCGCAGCAAGGGCTGGATCACGGCACTTGGGCGGTGTTGGCGAAAATGTATCCTGAAGCCGATATTCCGATTGTGCAACTCAGTCTGGGCGCAGAATTGAGTATGCAGCAGCATATCGACTTGGCGAAGCAACTGAAACCATTGCGCGAGCAGGGCATATTGATTTTGGGCAGCGGCAATTTGGTGCATAATCTGCGCTTAATGGATTGGCAGCGGGCTGACGCGCTGTTCGGCTATGACTGGGCGCACAGCGCACAACAAACGCTGTTGGATTTGATTCGTTTAGGTGATTTGGATTCATTGGCGAACTACCGCACTTTGGGTGCAGACGTACAAAAAGCCATTCCGACCGCGGAACACTTTCTGCCGTTGCTGTATATTTTGGCACTGCGTGATGACGACGACAGCTTGGATATTTTCAATACCGACTTTGTCGGCGGTTCGCTGGATATGACCTGCGTACAAGTGGGTTAAACCGCACTTGCGTTGCTTGCGGTTCTTCACCTAGAATGAAAAACACTTACTCAACGCAAGGAAAGCAAAAATGTTAAAAATCAACCAATATTTTGACGGCAAGGTTGCGTCAATCGGCTTGCAGACCGAAACTCTACCGGCGACCGTCGGCGTGATGGCGGTCGGCGAATACACCTTCGGCACCAGCCAATTTGAAACCATGACGGTCATCAGCGGCGCTTTGACCGTTAAATTACCGCACAGCGACCAATGGCAAACATTCAGCCCAGGCGAGAGCTTTACCGTGCAAGCCAACCAATCGTTTGATCTGAAAGTGGACGTCGAAACGGCGTATTTCTGTACTTACGGCTAAGTCTGACCGCACGTTGAGCCATCATCGCCACCGCTAACGTGGCGATTTTTTATCGCCTAATGCCCCACTGTTTTTGAAAACAAGTTCATCACCAATACACCGGTAACAATCAAGCCAATCCCCAGTATCGCAGGCAAATCCAGTTTTTGTTGATAAGCAATCCAACCGATCAAGGCAACAATCACAATCCCTACCCCCGACCAGACCGCATATGCCACGCCGACCGGAATGGTGCGCAGGGTCAGGCTGAGGAAATAGAACGCCACACAGTAGCCGACTACCACGATCACGCTCGGCACTAAACGGGTGAATTCCTGTGAGGCTTTCAGCATCGAGGTCGCCACGATTTCGGCGGCAATCGCAATAAACAGATAGATCCAAGACATTATATTTCTCATTTAAAAGTGCGGTTTTGTGCGCAGTATAACACAAGCGAACATTTCCTCTCAGTTGATAATATCTTTCTTTTTCTCGGATTGTTCCGCTCATTAGGAAAACTATAATGACTGCACTTTTGCTAGTAACACCCTTTTTACATTTTAACGTTTATCAGAGAGAAATTTATGAACAACAAATTAAATTCATTCGCGCCATACGCTTTGGCACTATTACGCATTATCGCCGCTTATATGTTTTTCTGGCACGGTACGGCAAAATTTTTTGAAATTCCGGTTTCCATGACCGGCGGCAACGGCGGTGTGGCGCTGTTTTCCCAATACGGCTTGGCAGGCGTATTGGAAATCAGCGGCGGGATTTTGCTGGCATTAGGCTTGTTCACCCGTCCGGTGGCGTTTTTATTATCCGGTCAAATGGCGTTCGCTTATTTCGGCGTACACGCCGGTGCAGGCAACGTGTTAATGCCATTGTTGAATCAAGGTGAATTGGCGGCGCTATATTCGTTGGTGTTCTTATACTTTGTGTTCAGCGGCGCCGGTGCCTTTGCCTTGGATAACAAACTCGGCAAAAAATAGCCGCTGTTTGGCTTGGTTTTTCAACCCGTTCGGTTAACGCCGCACGGGTTTTTTGTTATGCTGATATTTTTCTGACGATAGGACGGCGCCATGTCACAACGCACTTTTCAACAGCTGACCGCACTTTTGGATCAGCAGCAGGCACGTTACCGCACCCTGCAACACCGCGCTTGCGGCAAATCGGAACAGGTCGCGCAAATTCGCGGCACGCAGTTAGGGCAGGGGGCGAAAGCCTTGCTGTGCGTGATCAAAGGCGCAGGCAAAAAACAGCATGTTTTGGCGGTGTTACCGGCGGATAAACAGGCGGATTTATCGCGTTTGGCAACCGCGCTGGGCGGTACGCGTGCGGGGCTAGCCAGCCCGAAAGAGGTCGGCGAACTGACCGATTGCGTATTCGGCGCGATTCCGCCGTTTAGTTTTCACCCCGATTTAAAACTGGTTGCCGAGCGCAGCTTGTTTGCTCGTTATGCCGAGCTGGCGTTTAATGCCGGCACGCTGGAAAACTCGATTATTCTGAATACCGAAGATTACCGTCGGATCGCTAATCCGCTGGTGCTGGATTTTGTGCAAAGTGCGGTTTAGTTTACCGCACAATTACCGTTGCAGCAGTTGCAATTGTTGTAGCAACTCGACAGGATCCAATTCTAAGGCTTGGCAATAATCAAGAAATTCCAAAATATCCAAACGCCGATCGCCGGTTTCAATTTTTCCAATCAACGAGTAAATCACGCCTAAACGTTCTGATAATGCACGCTGTGACAAACCCAACGCTTTTCTTTGCTCGATAAAGTGTTGTCTTAGCCATAGCTGTTTTTCGGAATGGATTGATGATCTAAACTTTTTCATTGCACCCATTTTAGGTTTAATATATATTTGAACCTGTTTTGGGTGCAACTTGGGTAATTTAAGGAGTTTATATATGAGTGAAAAAACAAATTCAGGTATGACTGCAGGCGTTATCGCCTGTGTTTTGGCAGTTCTGGGGATATTATTCTTAGGGGTTATTTTTGTACCGTTAGCTGCAATTGTGGCTATCTTTGCAACAATTACAGCAGTAAAAAATAAAAATATTGCGGGAATCGGTGTGAGCGTTTTAGCATGGATTCTTACCATTATCGGCTTGTTCACCTCCCCGTTGTTGCTTAGTATGCTGGGATTAGGGCTGGCTGCCGGTCAGTAAGTTTTGTAGCAGAATTGCATTGTTAGTCCTATAACACCGTATTCGCTTAGTATAAGCTAAGACAGAGGTGTTTGTTGGGAATAAGATTTTATTCCGCTATATTGGTTGCACCTAAACAATTTTTTGCTTTATCTCTTCGTTATCACCATAAATCGGTTTTCCACTACAGAAAAAGTGTAAACTACGCTATAATTTCCGCTTGAATTTTCCCCCATTTAAACCAACCAATCTGTAAAGGAATGCACAAATGCAATCAAATCGTCCTATTCGTCAAGCGCTGTTGAGTGTGTCAGATAAAAACGGCATTGTTGAATTTGCCCAAGGGCTGGTGCAACGCGGTGTTAAGCTGCTGTCCACCGGCGGCACGGCTAAGCTGTTGGCAGACAACGGGTTAACGGTCACCGAAGTGTCCGACTACACCCAATTTCCGGAAATGATGGACGGGCGGGTCAAAACCCTGCACCCGAAAGTGCACGGCGGTATTTTGGGACGGCGCGGCATTGATGACGCAGTGATGACGATTCACGGCATTCAGGCGATTGATATGGTGGTGGTCAATTTATATCCGTTTGCGCAGACCGTTGCCAAGCCAAATTGCAGCTTGGAAGATGCGGTGGAAAATATTGACATCGGTGGCCCGACCATGGTGCGTTCTGCGGCGAAAAATCATAAAGATGTGGCGATAGTGGTGAATAATGCGGATTTTAAGCAAATTCTGCAAGAAATGGACGATAACCAAAATTCCCTCACCCTCGACACCCGTTTTAACCTCGCCATCAAAGCCTTTGAACACACCGCCCAATACGACAGCATGATTGCCAACTATTTCGGTCGCTTAGTGCCGCCTTACCAAGGGGCGGAAGAAGAGGATTTAACCCAGCCGAGCGGTCAGTTCCCACGCACCTTGAACCTGAATTTCACCCGTAAGCAAACCATGCGCTACGGCGAAAACAGCCATCAAAACGCGGCGTTTTATGTGGAAAACGAGCTGCACGAAGCCAGTGTTGCCACCGCCGAACAGTTGCAAGGCAAAGCGTTGTCGTATAACAACATCGCCGATACCGACGCGGCGTTGGAATGCGTGAAAGAGTTTGCCGAGCCGGCGTGTGTGATTGTCAAACACGCCAATCCGTGCGGCGTCGCCTTGGGGGCTGATATTTTAGAAGCCTATAACCGTGCGTATCAAACCGATCCAACCTCTGCATTCGGCGGCATTATTGCTTTCAACCGCACTTTGGATCTGCAAACCGCACAAACCATTATCGAGCGCCAATTCGTCGAAGTGATTATCGCCCCTACGGTGGCGGACGAGGCAAAAGCGGTATTGAAAAGCAAGAAAAACGTGCGTGTGCTTGAGTGCGGAGAGTGGAGCGAACGCCAGCCGCGCTTGGATTTCAAACGGGTCAACGGCGGCTTGCTGGTGCAAGATTCCGATTTAGGCATGGTCGGGTTGGACGATTTGCAAGTGGTGAGCAAACGCCAACCGAGCGAAGCCGAGTTGAAAGATCTGTTGTTCTGCTGGAAAGTGGCCAAATATGTCAAATCCAATGCGATTGTGTATGCCAAAAACAACCAAACCATCGGTATCGGCGCCGGACAAATGAGTCGGGTGTATTCCGCCAAAATCGCCGGTATCAAAGCCGCCGATGAAGGGCTGGAAGTGAAAGGCACGGTGATGGCGTCCGATGCCTTCTTCCCGTTCCGCGACGGCATTGATGCAGCAGCGGCGGCAGGTGTGAGCTGCGTGATTCACCCGGGCGGCTCAATGCGCGATCAGGAAGTGATCGACGCCGCCGACGAACACGGCATGGCGATGGTGCTGACCAAAATGCGCCATTTCCGTCATTAATCTGCAAAGTGCGGTCAGCCAACGGTGGCGACCGCACTTTTTATATCGATTTGTTAAGTAAGGATCTCAAATGAATATTTTAATTATCGGCAATGGCGGACGTGAACATGCTTTGGCTTGGAAAGTGGCGCAATCGCCATTAGCGGACAAAGTCTTTGTTGCGCCGGGCAACGCCGGCACCGCACTTGAGGCGAAAGTGGAAAATGTCAGCATTGCCGCTACCGATTTGGCGGCATTGGTGGAATTTGCCCAGAAAAATGAAATCGGTTTGACCATTGTCGGACCGGAAGCGCCATTGGTGATCGGCGTGGTCGATGCGTTTCGCGCCGCCGGTTTGAAAATTTTCGGCCCGACCCAAGCGGCGGCACAGTTGGAAGGCTCAAAAGCCTTCACCAAAGATTTCTTGGCACGCCAACAAATCCCGACCGCCGAATATCAAAACTTTACCGAAGTTGAACCGGCACTGGCGTATCTGCGCGAAAAAGGCGCACCGATTGTGATTAAAGCCGACGGTTTGGCGGCAGGCAAAGGCGTGATCGTGGCGATGACCTTGGCAGAAGCCGAAAGTGCGGTGCAGGATATGCTGGCGGGCAACGCCTTTGGTGATGCCGGACACCGTATCGTGATCGAAGAGTTTTTAGACGGCGAAGAAGCCAGTTTTATCGTGATGGTGGACGGCAAACATGTTGAGCCGATGGCGACCAGTCAGGATCACAAACGGGTCGGCGAAAATGATACGGGCTTAAACACCGGCGGCATGGGCGCGTATTCGCCTGCGCCGGTGGTCACGCCGGAAATTCACCAACGGATTATGCAAGAGGTGATTTACCCGACCGTGAACGGCATGGCGGCGGAAGGTAACACTTACACCGGTTTTCTGTACGCCGGTTTAATGATTATGCCAAACGGACAACCGAAAGTGATTGAATTCAACTGCCGTTTCGGCGATCCGGAGACCCAACCTATTATGATGCGCTTGCAATCGGATTTGGTCGAACTGTGCTTAGCGGCGTGCGACGGTAAACTGGATCAAGTGCGATCCGAGTGGTGCACCCAAGCGGCGTTAGGTATCGTGTTGGCGGCGGAAGGCTATCCGGCTGATTACCGCAAAGGCGATGTGATCAGCGGAATTCCGTCTATAGGGCAAACCGCACTTGCCGGACAAAAAGTGTTCTTAGCCGGTGTCGAACAGAAAGATAACCAATTACTGACCAACGGCGGACGCGTGTTGTGCGTCACCGCACTGGGCGATACGGTAGCCGCCGCACAGCAACAGGCGTTGCAACTGGCGGAACAGGTGCAATGGCAAGGTCGCTTCTATCGCCGTGATATCGGTTATCGTGCCGTGGCGCGTGAGCAAGCGACGAAATAATCAAAGTGCGGTATGAAAATTTTTCATTCCGAGCACAAAATAAACGACAACGATTAAGCAAAAAAACAGTGTATGGTTGGTGAAAAAAACCGTACACTACAGACAAGTTATTTACCACCTAAAATGAGGAATTGAGCAATGTTAAGACGTGATATGAATATCGCCGATTATGATCCGGTGTTATGGCAGGCAATCAAAGACGAAGATCGCCGCCAAGATGAACATATCGAGCTGATCGCATCGGAAAACTATGCCAGCCCGCGTGTAATGGAAGCGCAAGGTTCGCAGCTGACCAATAAATATGCCGAAGGCTATCCGGGCAAGCGTTATTACGGTGGTTGCGAATATGTCGATATTATCGAACAACTGGCGATTGATCGCGCCAAAGCACTGTTCGGCGCAGACTACGCCAACGTGCAACCGCACTCCGGTTCGCAAGCCAATGCGGCGGTGTATATGGCGTTGTTAAATCCGGGCGACACCATTTTAGGCATGAGTTTGGCGCACGGCGGTCACTTGACCCACGGCGCGACCGTTAGCTTCTCCGGTAAAATTTATCATGCCGAACAATACGGCATTACCGACGAAGGCTTTATCGACTATGACGCATTGCGTGAACAAGCGCTGGCAGTGAAACCAAAAATGATCGTCGGCGGTTTTTCCGCTTATTCGCAAGTGGCGGATTGGAAAAAAATGCGTGAAATCGCCGATGAAGTCGGGGCGTATCTGTTCGTCGATATGGCGCACGTCGCCGGTTTGATTGCAGCAGGCGTTTACCCAAGCCCGATGGAGCATGCGCATGTTGTCACCACCACCACCCACAAAACGCTTGCCGGTCCGCGCGGCGGCTTGATTTTGGTGAAAGGCGGCGACGAAGAGCTGTACAAAAAACTGAATAGTGCGGTATTCCCAGCCGGACAAGGCGGGCCGTTGGTGCATGTGATTGCGGCAAAAGCGGTTTGCTTTAAAGAAGCGATGGAGCCGGAATTCAAAACGTTCCAACAACAAGTAGTGAAAAACGCACAAGCGATGGTGGAAGTGTTTAAACAGCGTGGTTTCAATATCGTGTCCAACGGTACGGAAAATCACCTGTTCTTGGTGGATTTGGTCAATAAAGGCTTAACCGGCAAAGCGGCGGACGCAGCGTTAGGGCGCGCCAATATCACGGTCAATAAAAACGCCGTGCCGAACGATCCGAAAAGTCCGTTTGTCACCTCCGGTATCCGTGTCGGTACACCGGCGATTACCCGTCGCGGCTTCAAAGAAGCGGAAGCGAAAGAACTGGCGGGCTGGATGTGCGATGTGTTGGATAACATCGAAGATGAAGCGGTTATCGAAGAAATCAAACAGAAAGCATTGGCAATCTGCAAAAAATTTCCGGTGTATGCCTAATCCGATAATTTGAAGCGAATCGGTTAACACCAATCGGTTAAAATAAATAGCAGTGGGTTTATTCGCCCACTGCTTTTTTATTATAGGCAGACGAAGACTGCCTATAAAAACCATACGCTATGCGTATGGAATCAAAGAGCTTAAGCGATGAAAAGAAAAAATCCTCCGATATAATGAACAAGGCTGACAACCAAAATTCAAGATATAGGAGGATATGTCAATGGCAAGTAAGTCCAATGACGATTCGAGTCTATCACACACAAGATGGAACTGTAAGTATCACATAGTCTTTATCCCAAAATTGAGACGAAAAGCGATTTATGGGAAATTACGAATGGATTATAGGCAGCATATTAAGGC
>NZ_FWWV01000002.1 GCF_900176075.1 Pasteurella testudinis DSM 23072 | reverse complement strand
GAATCAGATTAGCTTGTGACCGAATATGACTAACAGCAAAAGAAAAGCTGAAAGAATAAAAAATAAAGAACAGAAGAAACAAAGACAATCAAGCCGAATTATTCCGGCGGCGATAGTGCGGTAGGCCCACCTGATTCCATGCCGAACTCAGAAGTGAAATGCCGTAACGCCGATGGTAGTGTGGGGTCTCCCCATGTGAGAGTAGGACACCGCCGGATATTATTGAATAGAACAAGAGCCCTTAGTAGTGATGCTAAGGGTTTTTTGCATTTGGCGGGTGCGGATTAAGAACATGTCAGAGAAAGTGCGGTTGACTGAACTTTTAAATTGCAGGCATACCGCACTTTAGATCGAAAATTATTTTCAAAGCGCGGTTGACAGTCCTTTGAAGAAAAGTATGTTCCTTATTCTTTTTTACAGGCATAAAAAACCACCTCGAAGAGAGGTGGAAAGGGAAAATAAAAAGGCAGGTACGGCTTACTTCTTAGAAACATTGTTAATAAAAGTTTTGCGCGGAGAGGATAATCCGAGCTTTTCGGCTTCATTGACCAGATTCATTGCCCTGTCAATATCGTTTTGTTTTAAAGCATTGCGAATGGCTGTATTGAAATAGTTTTCGGTTTCTTTTTCTACCGGCTTAGTTAATGCTGCACCCGCCGCAGCTTTGGCCGTGTTACCAATAGGTTGAGAGGTTGTAGACTTGTCTTTGAAAGACGGCATTTGCATACCGATAAATTGCGCACTTTGTTTGCCGTCGACACTGATCTGAATTTTACCGTTACGGCTGTGTTTAGCTTGTAAATCGTCAATTGCCGGCGGCTGATTGCCTCTGGCTTTGGCGTAAAGTTTTGCCGGATGTGGAATCAAAGTACTACCTTGCAAATCTTCAGCTGTGGTATAAACCAGCAGATAAATATAATCTTGATTCGGTGTCGGGGTTAGGTTGAGTTCGGTACTCAAACGATTTCCTTGTAAACCGCTCTCATGGTGAAATTTAAACACGGATGAAGGGTAGGTGGCGGCTAAATTATAATTGGCATCTAACACCGCAACTGTCGGCACGAACAGCGCTTTATTGTCGATGGCGAAACTACTAATGGTAATATTTAATGTGCCTTGATTTGCCGGCAGGCGGTAAGCGGCAATCGGGCTGTGAATTGTCGCGATTGGCTGCTGATTTTCCGATAAAGTGGTGTCGGTTTGCTGTGATAAGCCGATGTCTTGCCATGGCAGTTGAGCGGCTGCCTGTGCGTTGATATTCAATTGTGCGCCGTAACCAAAAGAAGCGCAAACCAGCCCAAGCGCCAGCAGTATCGATTTAATTGGCTTTTTCATATTAACCTCATATAAAAGCAAAAAGTGAAAAGACCGCACTTTATCATGATGGCTTGTGGATTAGCGTGACAAAGTGCGGTTTGACGATTACCACCAGGCTTCGAATTGCACGCCATATACAAATTCATGATCGCTGGCTTTGCCGTATTTGCTTGGGTTTGTGATCCGATCGCCAAATTTGTCGTTCCAGTCTGCGTAAGTGCCGAAGACTCGGATTGCCGGACGCGCCCAAATGCTATCGCCGGCTTGCCATTGTTGAGCTAGAGTAACTTTTTTCAGATCATTCTTTTTACCGCTGGCTTGATCTTTGACGCGATCATAACCAAGCTCGACCAAGGTACTCATGGTATCATTCCATTTATACATCGGGCGGATACCGGCGGAGTACCAAGTATTACCTTGATTATTATCCAGATCGGTTTTTTGATAGATCAAGGCGTACATGGTTTCGACACGATCACTGAGTTTAACCACCCCTTGATTGATCAGGCGTAACATATGCCCGTTGTTATTCACCGAAGCGCCTTGTGAGTGACCGGTATTCCAAGAGGTCATTGAATCGGTTGCATATTGCACGGTGAATTTGTTAAAGCCGCCGAAGAACTCATTTTGCGTATGTTCGGCGGTCAGCATATAGCCGCGTTTGCTCGCACCGTCGGCAAATTTCACGCCGTCTTTGGTATGGGCATTACCAAAATCGACCCCGAACTCCAATTTACCGTTTTTATTGACATTTAAATCGGCTAAACGGACATCAAAGACATCATTGTAAACGTCCTTATCTTTATTGGTTTCCCACTTTTTGCTGATCTCGTTATATTCCCAAGAATAGGCGCCGGCCGGTTCGGTATTACGCGTCACCGCCAGAGACAATTTCCCGAAGCCGAGATCGATATTTTCCACCCCTGCACCGGGGCCTGAAATATCCCAATAGTAGAAGTCATTCATATGCACATCGTGGCGTTGGTAGAAACGTTTACCGGCCCAAAGCGTCGCGCCGGGTAACGAATCGGCAAAGTTTTTAAACTGCACGTTGACTTCGCGCAATGCCGGGCTGGTTGATTCCCAGTCTACCTGTTGATTCACCGAATAGGCGACGTTGGTATCCAAATAGATACTTTTTTCCCCTTGATTGAATAACTCTTGCCCCAATTTGAATTCGGTATAGGTCTCGGCTTCGTTGCCCAAACGGTATTTGGCCGGAGCACCGGTGGCTTTAAATGCGCTTTGTTCACCGCCGCCTGCCGTCCAGCCGATACCGGAACGGGCATAACCGTGGAAATCGACCGCACTTGCTGTGCCGGCAAGTAAGGTGCTGCCGATAACAACCGCGAGAAGGGTTTTTTTACTGTTCATAATGTTGGCCTCTTTTATTGGTTAAAGTTACTACATTTTCATTTGCTTATCGTCACTGAAGCGGTATCAGCGTGATAAGTCGGGTTTTACAGACAAAAGTATCCCGTCCGACTATTGATAAAACAGTCGGAATATTTAAATTTTTAATAAAAACAATAGGTTGGTTAAGCTATACGCCTATCTCTTGATGCAGCCGCCGGCAAGCGTTGCCATCTTCTTTAAACAGGTGGCAGCGCTCGGGTACAATGCCGATATCCATCACTTGCCCTTCTTCGGCTAGCACCACATCGTTTTGCCGATAAACCAGTGTCGGCTGCTTGATTTCGGGGATTTCCAGATGAATTTGGGTTTCATTGCCCAGCAGTTCGACGACGGTGACAATGCCTTTTAATTTAACCTCGGCTTGTGCCGCCGGAATCAAGTGTTCGGGACGCACGCCCAACGACAGGTTTTCGCCCACTTTCACACCGTTACCGGCGACCGGAATCCAAAAACGGTGGTGATTGGCGTCCGGCAATTCGATTTGTACCCGCTCTTGCTCCACCGCCGTAGCTTTCACCGGCAGAAAATTCATTTTCGGCGAGCCGATAAAACCGGCGACAAAGCGGTTGGCCGGATAGTGGTAAAGCTCCAACGGCTTGCCTACTTGCGCGATTCCGCCGGCGTTCAACACCACAATTTTATCCGCCAAGGTCATGGCTTCGATTTGATCATGGGTGACATAAATCATTGTGCGGTTGAGTTTTTTGTGTAATTTTGAAATTTCCACCCGCATTTGCACGCGTAATGCGGCATCGAGATTGGAGAGCGGTTCGTCCAACAGAAAAACTTGCGGCTGCGAGACCAATGTCCGTCCGATGGCGACCCGTTGGCGTTGGCCGCCGGACAGGGCTTTCGGTTTGCGATCCAACAAATGCGCCAGTTGCAAAATTTCAGCGACTTGATTAACCCGCTTGTTGCGTTCCTCTTTTTTGACACCGGCAAGTTTTAAGCCGAACGACATATTTTCCGCCACGTCCAAGTGCGGATAAAGGGCGTAAGATTGGAACACCATGCCGATTCCGCGTTTTGCCGGCGGCACATCGTTCATCAACGTGTCGCCGATATACAGTTCGCCGGAGGTAATGTCTTCCAAGCCGGCAATCATGCGCAATAAGGTGGATTTACCACAGCCGGAGGGGCCTACGAATACGACGAATTCGCCTTCTTCAATTTCCAAATTAATATCTTTGGAGATATGGATATCGCCATAAGATTTGTATATTTTGCGTAAAGAAAGACTCGACATAATTTTCCCCTGTACAGCCTTACGGCGTTTTCACCGCTTTTTATCTATTGATAACTTGATATGATTAAAATTTTATGGTCGCCAGTATGCACGGATAATGCAAGAAAAAAATCCTCCTTCAGTCGTTTTTTTAAGGGGGAGATGAAAAATGAAGCAAAATCGTAAAATATTTTTTATACCCTGATATTGTGATCAAGATCTTGTTTATCATGTTATTTTTTGTGATCATTATCGCAAAAATCGGTGTTTGTGTGATCGGGATCACTGTTTGCCGCCACAGGGAGGAGCGTGGGGGATGATGTCATTTTAGCCGTAAAAAGGGCATTATTGGCGACAATTAAGATGTCAAACACAATGCTTTTATTGTTACTCAAATTAAGGACAGTTGATATGAAAAATAAATTTTTAACACTCACCCTAAGTGCGGTTGCGGCGTTGGTGGTTTCCGGCGGCAGTATGGCAAAACTGGAAGCGGGCAAGCTGGTCATTTGGATCAACGGCGATAAAGGCTATGACGGACTGGCGGAGGTCGGTAAAAAATTTGAAGCGGACACCGGCATTCCGGTGTTGGTCGAACATCCGGATAAACTGGAAGAGAAATATCCGCAAGTGGCTTCGACCGGTGACGGTCCGGATATTGTCTTTTGGGCGCATGACCGTTTCGGCGGCTATGCCCAATCCGGTTTGTTGAGCGAATTGCACCCAAGTCCGGAGTTTAAAGATAAATTCGTATCTTTCGCTTGGGACGCGCAAAGCTACAACGGCAAAATCATCGGTTATCCGGTGGCGATTGAAGCCTTATCATTGATTTATAACAAAGATTTAGTGGCGCAAGCGCCGCAAAGCTGGGAAGAAGTCGCCGAGCTGGATGCTAAGCTGAAAAAAGAGGGCAAAAATGCGGTAATGTGGAATCTGGCAGAACCGTATTTCACTTGGCCGATTATCGCCGCGGACGGCGGTTATGCGTTTAAATATACCAATAATCAATATGATGTGAATGATATCGGTGTCAATAACGAAGGTTCGCTGCGCGGTTTGCAATTTGTTGTCGATATGGTGAAAAATAAGATTATCAATGCCGATACCGATTATGCGATCGCCGAAGCCTCATTCAATAAAGGGCAAACTGCGTTGACGATTAACGGTCCGTGGTCATGGGGCAACATTGAAAAGAGCGGTATCAATTACGGCGTAGCCGTGTTGCCGACTTTGAATGGTCAGCCGTCCAAACCGTTTGTCGGGGTGTTGAGCGCCGGTATCAACGCTGCCAGTCCGAATCAGGATTTGGCAGTCGAATTTTTAGAAAACTACCTGCTGACCGACGAAGGTTTGGATATGGTTAACAAAGACAAGCCGTTGGGTGCGGTGGCGCTGAAATCTTATCAGCAGCAACTGGCAAAAGACAGCCGCATTGCCGCCACCATGCAAAATGCGGAAAACGGCGAAATTATGCCGAATATTCCGCAAATGACCGCATTCTGGTATGCGGAGCGTAGTGCGATTATCAATGCGGTGAATCAGCGCCAAAGCGTGAAAGCAGCGCTTGATGACGCCGCCGCCCGTATCAAGGCGCAATAATCGGTTTCAACCGCACTTTATCTCCTGTCGGGTAAAGCCGTGAGGTAAAAGTGCGGTCTCTTTTTTCGGATAGGCGGTTTTATGCAACAAACGACCACACAATCTCTTTCCTCGCTGACGGATACGTCTGCGGCGGCCAAATACCTTAAATGGGGACTAATCGCACTGGTACTGCTGCTCGATTTTTATCTGGTTTCGGTGATGTATCTACAGGGCGAGATCCTGTTTGCCATTCTCACCCTGATTGTGATCAGCTCCGGCATCTATGTTTTCGCCAACCGGAAAACTTACGCTTGGCGCTATGTTTATCCGGGCATTATGGGCATGGGGATTTTCATTCTGTTTCCGTTGGTCTGCACCATTGTGATTGCGTTTACCAATTACAGCGGCACTAACCAGCTCGCCTTTGAAAGAGCGGTCAGCGTGCTGTCGCAACAGCGTTATTTTTCAGGCGAGAAATACAACTTTAAGCTGTTTGCACCAGCGGATAACCAATGGCAAATCGAAGTGACTTCGCCGCAGGGCGCAAGCTACCTGTCCGATGAGTTTGCGTTGGGAGCGGAAACAATCGTGTTAAACGCTGCAAGTGCGGTCAGCGCACAGCCTGCCGTGCCGCTTAAAACCGTGATTGAAAATCGCAATGCGCTGCAACAAAGCCGTTTGATTCTGCCGGACGGCAATGAATTGAGCATGAGTTCGCTACGTCAGTTTGCCCAACAGAGCCAGCGCTATCAGTACAACGACGAAAGCGAAGAGCTGGTTAATCTGGAAAACGGCAAACGTTATAAAGCCAATAACGAGATTGGTTTTTTCCAACTGATTGATACGCAAGGCAATTGGCAAAGCGAAACGCTGGAGCCGGGTTATACCGTCAGCACCGGCTGGAGTAACTTCGTTAAAATCTTTACCGATGACGGCATTCAAAAACCCTTTATCCAGATTTTTATCTGGACGGTGCTGTTTTCACTGCTGACCGTGCTGTTTACGGTGGTGATCGGCATGGTGCTGGCGTGCGTGGTGCAGTGGGAACCGCTGCGCGGCAAAGGCGTTTACCGTCTGCTGCTGATTTTGCCTTATGCCGTGCCGGCGTTTATCTCCATTCTGATTTTCAAAGGGTTGTTTAACCAAAGTTTCGGCGAAATCAACCTGATTTTAAACCAGCTGTTCGGTATCCGTCCGGAGTGGTTCAACAGCCCGACGCTAGCCAAAGTGATGATTATTATCGTCAATACTTGGCTGGGTTATCCGTATATGATGATTTTGTGTATGGGCTTGCTGAAAGCGATTCCGCAGGATTTATACGAAGCGTCGGCAATGGACGGCGCCAGCACTTGGCAGAATTTCAGCAAAATCACCGTACCGCTGCTGATCAAACCGCTCACGCCGCTGATGATTGCCTCGTTTGCGTTTAATTTCAATAACTTTGTGTTGATTCAACTGTTGACTAACGGTCGTCCGGATATGATCGGCACGTCCACGCCGGCAGGACACACCGATTTATTAGTCAGCTACACCTACCGTATCGCCTTTGAAGGCAGCGGCGCACAAGATTTCGGTTTGGCGGCGGCGATCGCGACGATTATCTTCCTGTTGGTCGGCGGACTGGCACTGCTCAATTTGAAAGCCACCAAGTTAAAACTGGATTAGGAGAAAAAATATGGCAATGGTGCAACCTAAATCAATGCGTTACCGTTTGTGGGCAACCCATCTGTTGTTAATCGGCTTTTTGGCATTGATCCTGTTTCCGTTATTGATGGTGATCGGCATTTCACTGCGGCCGGGCAATTTGGCGATCGGCGATCTGATTCCGCAGCAAATCTCGTGGGAGCATTGGCAGTTGGCGTTAGGCATGGAAGTGACCAATGCCGACGGCTCAATCACCAAGCCGCCGTTTCCGGTGCTGTTGTGGCTGTGGAATTCGATCAAAATCGCCGGAATAAGTGCAATCGGGATTGTAGCGCTGTCCACCACTTGCGCTTACGCTTTCGCCCGCATGAAATTCAAGGGCAAAAAGACCATTTTGCAAGGTATGTTGATTTTCCAAATGTTTCCGGCGGTGCTGTCGCTGGTGGCGTTGTATGCCTTGTTTGACCGCTTGGGAATGTATGTGCCGTTTTTGGGCTTGAACACCCACGGCGGCGTGATTTTCGCCTATCTTGGTGGCATTGCGCTGCATGTGTGGACGATTAAAGGTTATTTCGAAACCATCGATGGTTCGCTGGAAGAAGCTGCCGCGCTGGACGGCGCGACGCCGTGGCAGGCATTCCGCTTGGTATTGCTGCCGCTGTCGGTACCGATTTTGGCGGTGGTGTTTATTCTGTCGTTTATCGCCGCCATCACTGAATTTCCAGTGGCATCGCTATTATTGCGCGATGTCAACAGCTACACCCTGGCGGTCGGAATGCAGCAATATCTCTATCCGCAAAACTACCTGTGGGGCGATTTCGCGGCGGCGGCAGTGTTGTCGGCAATCCCGATCACAGTCGTATTTTTACTGGCGCAGCGCTGGCTGGTCGGCGGTTTAACGGCCGGTGGGGTGAAAGGGTAAAACGCCGTCATTTAGGAGAAAGGGCGCGATAAGCGCCCTTTTATCCGAGGAGTCAGCAATATGCAAAAACAAACATTTTCTTTGGGCTTGCTAACGTTAATGTTTTCCGGTTTATTGTCTGCGGCGAGTAGCGATTGGCAAAACGAATTGTTTCCGCTTTTTGTCGAGGACGCAGGACAAGCACTGTATCAGGCGGAAGTGGCGGCGCAAAAAGGCAGTTATTCCGCTCAGTTTTTTTTCCGCCAGCAGTGTTATCAGCCGGAAAGTGCGGTCAAACTGAATCGGGTAATCAGCTTGCAACCTTGTGACGGGCAGACGCCGGCGCCATTACGTTTATTCCGCGACGGTGATTATCATGCCGAAATTGACGGACGCAGCGGAACCCCGACTCTGAAACTGACGCTTAAAAGTGCCGGTGCAGACAATGGTACGCCATACCAATGTCCGCAGTGGGACGGCAAGGCACTGACATTGAATGTCGCGACCACCTTTCAGGACGGCGAAACCGTGCGTGATTTTTATTCCGGGCAAACGGCAGTCGTCAATAACGGACAAGTGCGATTGCAGCCGGCAAGCGATGCTGATGGGTTACTGTTACTGGAATCGGTTAATACATCGGAAAAACCGCACTTTGACTGGAAAAATGCGACCGTTTATTTTGTGATGACCGATCGTTTCTATAACGGCAATCCTGCGAATGATCACAGTTACGGCCGCAAAAATGACGGTCTGCAGGAAATTGCAACGTTTCACGGTGGCGATTTGGCGGGATTAACGGAAAAACTGGATTATTTACAGCAGCTTGGGGTTAACGCCTTATGGATCAGTTCGCCATTGGAACAAATCCACGGCTGGATCGGCGGGGGCGATAAAGGTGATTTTCCGCATTATGCCTATCATGGGTACTACCATCAGGATTGGACTCGGCTAGATGCCAATATGGGAACGGAAACGGAACTGCGCAGGTTGGTTGAACAGGCACATTTGCGCGGTATCCGTATTCTGTTTGATGTTGTCATGAACCATACCGGTTACGCTACCTTGGCGGACATGCAACGTTATCAATTCGGCTCGCTGTATTTAAAAGGCAGTGAAATTGAAACTGTTCTAGGCAAAAACTGGAGTGACTGGCGACCGGGACAAGGGCAGAACTGGCATAGTTTTAACGATTATATTAATTTTAACGATAAGCAGGGCTGGCAAAATTGGTGGGGAAAGGCTTGGATTCGCAGTGATATCGGTGATTACGACCGCCCGCATTTTGATGATTTGCGCATGTCGCTGGCTTCCCTGCCGGACATTAAAACCGAAACCGATCAAGTCAGCGGATTACCGCACTTTTATCGGCATAAAAGCGATACTCACGCAGTTGAGCTTGCCGGAGCAGTACCACGAGATTATTTGATTGACTGGCTGACCCGATGGGTGCGGGATTACGGGATTGACGGTTTTCGGGTTGATACCGCCAAGCATGTGGAGCAAAGTACCTGGTTACAGTTGAAAACGGCGGCGGTTGCGGCGTTGCGGGAATGGAAGCAGCAACATCCGCAACGCGCGCTTGACTCTGCCGATTTCTGGATGGTGGGAGAAGCGTGGGGACACAGCCTGGTAAAAAGTGACTACTTCCGACATGGATTTGATGCCATGTTGAATTTTGACTTGCAGGATCAGGCAAAAAACAGTTTGGATTGTTTTGCCAAAATTGCGCCCGTTTATCGGCAGATGAGTGAAAAATTGACGGATTTTAATCTGTTAAGCTATCTGTCGTCACATGATACCCGTCTGTTTCTGCACAGCGATGCGCTGAATGATTTGGCAAAACAAAAAACCGCAGCGGCATTATTGTTGCTGACACCGGGCGCGGTGCAAATTTATTATGGCGATGAAAGCGGCCGTGAATTTGGGCCGAGCGGTTCAGATCCGGCACAGGGCACGCGCTCTGATATGAATTGGCAACAATTGGCGCAAAGCAGTGCGCACCGGCAGTTATTACAACACTGGCAAAAACTGGCGCAATTCCGGCAGCGGCATCCGGCGGTTGGAGGCGGCAAACAGACGGATTTGTCCGCTACCGCGTATTATGCATTTGAGCGCCGCTTGGCTGATGATAAGGTGATGGTGGTCTGGGCGGGTCGGCGTGCGGATTAATACTGGGCAAATAACCGCACTTTTATGCTCTGTTCAATCATGAAAGTGCGGTCAAGATCAATTGGAATAACCCATCAAAGTCAATAAGTGGCGGGTATATTCAATCGATTCGGCGCGGTTGTTGACGCCGATTTTTTGATACAGGTTGCGAATATGGGTTTTGATGGTGGTCGGGGCGACTTGCAGCTCGGTGGAAATCTGCTCGTTGCTGTAGCCGGAATAGATTAACCCCAGCACCTGCCACTCCCGTTGGGTCAACGGGCTGATACGCAACAACTCCGGCACTTGCGGATTTTGCAGCAGTTTTTCGACAAAGGTTTCGTCAAAATGGGCGAATTTATGCCGGTAGTGCTGGTTGATACTGCGCAGGATAAATTGCGCTTTGTGGGTCAGCAGTTCATCGAGAATATTCAGTTGCAACAGTTGGCGCAGCTGTTGCGCCATGATCTCGCCCTCGATCACAAAAATACTGATAAAGTTGGTCTGTTTACTGATTTCCAACGCTTCCAACAAACTTTTTTGCGCCTCGGCGAAGTTGCCTTGTAGAAAACAGATGCGGTTATGCAGCACCAAATCTTTATTTAACTCACTGATAAAATTATAGGTTCTGGCGGTGCTGATCAGTTTTTCACTGAGGAGCAACGCATCTTGGTATTGCTGCAAGATAATGTTGGCACGCACGATATTGCGCCATTGGCGGTGGGAAAAGTGGTTGGTGTCCTGCGCCGGTTTATCGCTTTGCAGCAGCCAAGAGCGGGTTTGCTGCACCTCGTCTTTCATCTGCCAATACAACAATTCCGCTTCGTTATGGTGCGACAGCCAGTCGTTGTGATAATGGTGGGTTTGCAACAGGCTGCGTTGACGGCGTAAAATCCGCTCGGCGTTGTCCAGATTGCCGCGCGTAATCGAAATTTTCGCCAGTAAGGATAGGCACTGTAATTTATCCGCTTCGTCCGCCAACACCTGCAAGCCGGCTTCCGCCATCGCTTCGGCTTTATCCAGCGAATACCACTCCCATAAAATATGCCCTTTCAGGCGCAGTAAAAATTCATACATCGGTAGTTTTTGCAGGTGCTGTTTTTTCACCAATAGCGTGGCTTTGTCCAAAATATCATAGGCGGTTTGCAGAAAGCCTTGCGCCAGCAGAATTTCCGCCTGCTGCAACAACGACCATAAAATGTGGTGGTACGCCTGATTCTGCTGCGCCAGTTTTTCCGCCTCGCGCATCATTTTCAAGGCTTGGTTCAGCTGGCCGCGACAGTGTTGCGCTTCGCCGATCACGGCGGTGGCGACGATATGGGCGTACTGTTTTTCTTGCGGCAGGTGCTGTAATGCGGTGGTGGCAAGCTGAAGTGCGGTGTGATCATCACCGGCGTTAATCGCCACTTGCGCGCGCAGGGCGTCAAATTCCGCCTGTAGCGGCAGATCGACTGCAATTTGCTGTTGTTGTACCGCGACGGCGAATTTTTTCAGCAAACCGCCGACTTCATGGTGTTTGTGCTGGCTTTGCAGCAGCCAAGCCTTGAGCAACACCAAGCGCGGATAGGTCGCCAGTTGTTGCAACTGAACCGCACTTAGGCTCTCTTCCAGCAATTTCAGCTCGCCTTGATGATAGAGCTGCCAGCCGATTTGTTGCAGCATTGCCAGCAGCGTGTCCTGCTGCTGCAACTGCATGGCGTGATACAGCGCTTCGGTAGAATAGCCGATTTCCAGCCAAGCATCGGCGGCCTGTTGATGTAAATGCTGTAATTCGTTTTGCAACTCCAGTTCGCGGAAATGCTCTAAAAAAGAGGCGAACAACGGGTGAAAACGCCACCATTGTTCTTGCTGATCGATATTGATCGGATAGACGAATAAGCCCTGTTTTACAAGCTGATCCAAGCGCTGACGGCTGTCGGACAGACCGGTGATTTTCTCGACCAGAAATTCGTTCATCGAGCGCAGCAGCGAACAGCGCAATAAAAACAGACGGGTGTCGGCATCGAGATTGTGAAACACCTCGTCGTTCAGGTATTCGCTGATATGGTTGCTGTTGATTTTGGTGATCGATTTTGCCGCTTCGTGCAACGAGGTATTATGCTGGCGGGCGTATAAATTGACCAGCTGAAGTGCGGTCGGCCAGCCTTCGACTTGATCGCAAAGTTGGTTAACTTCATGTTGCGACAGTGATTCCTCACCTCGGTCAAGAAAAAACTGGCGGCTCTCTTCGTGGGTGAACGGCAACTGGGTGATGTCCAATTCCAACAGCAGCTCCTGCACGCGCAGATTGGCGATATTCAGCGGCGGCATGGCGCGTGAAATCAGAATCAGGGTCATATTTTGCGGTTGGTGCTTAATCCAAAATTTCAGCCCTTCGTGAATTTCATTATTATCAATCAAGTGATAATCATCAATCACCACAAAAAAGTGCGGTTTGAACTGGTTGCTTTCGACCAATAATTGGCTCAACGCCGCCAAAAAGTTGGTTTGCGCCTGATTGGCGGCGGTACTGCTTTCCTGATGGGTCGCCCGTGCCAATGCCGCGCGGAAATAGGCGATAAAGCGTTCGCTCTCATTGTCGCTTTCGTCCAACGCATACCAGCCGATATTCTGTTGGGTTTCCGCCCATTGCGATAGCAGCGTGGTTTTGCCGTAACCGGCCGGCGCGTTAATCAACACTAACGGATAGTGGCAGGCTTTTTCCAAGAGCGTCAGCAAACGGGAGCGGACAACGATATGCTGTAAACGTGACGAATGGCTGAGTTTTGACGGAATAAGCATGATTTTTCCTGCAAATATGATAAGAATAGGCTAATGATAAGAGCTATTGGCGAGGCATACAAGCGCTAACCGTTTACGCCCCGATTATCCTCCCATAAAGATTGCAACAAGGAGGAGTAAAAATCATCGGGTTATTGCATAATGGTGGCAAATCATTCGGTTACATTTATTTATTCAAATATCAGGAGACAATTTCATGTCAGCGACACAAACCCTTCCGTTCGACAGTCAACAATTTGATTCGGCGATTAAAAAACAATGTCGTTATTTAAACGTTGAAAATCCGCAGCAACTCACCCTGCAACAGTGGTACCAAGCGGTATCGCAGGCGGTGCTGGATTTATCCTATGCCGACAGCAAACCGCCGGTGTCCGGGCTGCGCCATGTCAATTATCTGTCGATGGAGTTTTTAATCGGGCGGCTGAGCGGCAATAACCTGCTGAATCTGGGCTGGTATGAGCAAGTGCGGTCATACCTGCAACAATACCAAATCGAGCTGAGCGATCTGTTGGAAGAGGAGCGCGATCCGGCATTGGGCAACGGCGGTTTGGGGCGTTTGGCGGCGTGTTATCTGGATTCGATGGCGGCGATCGGGCAACCGGCAACCGGCTACGGCTTGCATTACCAATACGGCTTGTTTAAACAGTCGTTTGCCGACGGTCGCCAAGTCGAAAGCGGCGATGCGTGGTCGCGCAATCAATATCCGTGGCAGGCTTACAGCAGCGGCAGAACCCGTCAAATCGGCTTCGGCGGCAAAAGTAAAAAACTGGACGGCGATAAATACCAGTGGACACCGGCGCTGTTGATTGAGGGCAAAGCCTATGATTTGCCGGTGTTCGGTTACAAAAACGGTGTGGTGCAACCGCTGCGCTTGTGGCAGGCGGATAACGAGCAAGTGTTTGATTTGGCGCTGTTTAACGACGGAAAATACCTGAAATCGGAAAAACAGGTGGTCGATGCCGCCAGCTTAACCAAAGTGTTGTATCCGAACGATAACCATCAAAACGGACAAAAACTACGCTTAATGCAGCAATATTTCCATTGCGCCTGTTCGGTGGCGGATATTCTGGATCGTCATTTCAGCGACGGCTACAACCTGCAACAGCTGCCGCAAAAACAGCTGATTCAGTTGAACGACACCCACCCGACATTGGCGATTCCGGAGTTGCTGCGCCTGTTGCTGGACAAATATAACGTGGCGTGGGACGAGGCGTGGGACATTTGCAACCGCACTTTTGCCTACACCAACCATACTTTGCTGCCGGAAGCGTTGGAGCAGTGGGATCAGCGCCTGTTTAAACGCCTGTTGCCGCGCCATTTCCAAATCGTGGATAAAATCAACGGTATTTTCCAACAGCAGGTGATTGAACAATTCGGCGAAGATGCCGAAATCTGGCAGAAAGTGGCGATTTTGTACGATTACCGCGTCAGAATGGCGAATTTGTGCGTAGTCGCCTGTTTTGCGGTTAACGGCGTGGCGCAAATCCATTCCAATTTAATCGTCAGCGATCTGTTCCCCGAATATCACCAACTGTTCCCGAACAAATTCCGCAACGTCACCAACGGCATCACGCCGCGCCGCTGGATTCGTTTAGCCAACCCGAATCTGGCGAATCTGTTAGACCGCACTTTAGACGGTGACTGGACACGGGATCTGGCTTTGATTGGCGGCGTGGAAAAACAGGTCAACGACAGCGGTTTCCGTGAAGAGTACCGCCGAATCAAACAGGGCAACAAGCAGGTTTTGGCGGAAGAGATCGAGCGCAGCTTGGGTTTGCGGGTTAACTGCGAGGCGATTTTTGATGTTCAAATCAAACGTTTTCATGAATACAAACGCCAGCACCTGAATCTGTTAAACATCATTCACAGCTATCAGCAGTTGAAAGACAACCCGAATATGGACTACACCCCGCGGCTGTTCGTGTTCGCAGGCAAAGCGGCGCCGGGTTACTATTTGGCGAAAAATATTATCCACGCCATCAACAACGTGGCGCAGGTGATCAACAACGACAAAAGCGTGAAAGATAAGCTGCAAGTGGCGTTTTTGCCGGATTACCGTGTCAGTCTGGCGGAAAAAATCATTCCGGCGGCGGATATTTCCGAGCAGATTTCGATGGCGGGCAAAGAGGCGTCCGGCACCGGCAATATGAAACTTGCGCTCAACGGCGCATTGACCTTGGGCACGCTGGACGGCGCCAATGTGGAGATTGCCGAGATGGTCGGCGCGGAGAATATCTTTATTTTCGGGCATACGGTGGAGAGCGTGCGCGCCTTGCTGCAAGGCGGTTACAATCCGAAAAGTTACTACAAACGCAATAAAGCGCTGAAAAGTGCGGTTGATTTCCTGCGCAAAGGCAAAGTGTGCGGCGGCGATAAAGCGATGTTCGAGTTAATGTTAAACAGTTTGTTAGCGCGCGATCCGTTCTTGGTATTTGCCGATTTCGACAGCTACGTTGCGGCGCAGCAGGCGGTCGGTTTGCGTTATTTGGATCAAGAAAGCTGGTTGAGCAGTGCGATTTTGAATACCGCCCGTTTGGGCGCGTTCAGTTCCGATCGCTCGATTCGTGACTATCAGAAACGGATTTGGCAGTAACGAATTTAGCAGAAAAAATAGGACGTGTAGCATGACAAAAAGTCGATTAGAACGGGAATTTGCCGATGCTGGCATTCAGCGCTATTTTTTTGATGAGCGCGGTTTGCGCAACTATGCGCCAAGTGCGGTCAAAAAACAGATTTTAGCCAGTTTTGGCGGCAATACGCCGCGAAATTTTGCGTCGGGTTTACTGCCACCGGTAAAGGTGTTTTACCACAACAGTCCGGCGTATTTGCGCTTAAACCAGCATACCGGACGGCGTTATCACGGCGAATGGCGGTTGCAATTGGAAAACGGCGAGTGCGTTCAAGGCAAAATCAAAAATAACGTACTTAATTTTCCGCGTGATTTGCCGCTCGGTTATCATCAATTAACCTTAAAGTGCGGTCAGCACGCTGCGGCGACGACGATTATCGTTGCGCCGCGCCAATGCTACCAACTGCCTGAAATTCAAGCCGAAAAAAAGTTGTGGGGCAGCTGCGTGCAGCTTTACACCCTGAAATCGGAAAGCAACTGGGGCGTCGGCGACTTCGGCGATTTACGGCAATTTTTAGCTGAGTTTCAGCAAAACGGCGGCGATTTTATCGGCTTGAATCCGATTCATGCGCTGTTTCCGGCGAATCCGGAAGGTGCCAGCCCTTACAGCCCGTCGTCACGCAAATGGTTGAATATTATCTATATCGACGTGGCGAGTCTGCCTGAATTTCAGCAAAGTGCGGTTGCGCAGCAATGGTATCAATCGCTAGAAATACAGCGGCAACTGGCGCAGTTGCGTGCTGCCGATTGGATTGATTACAGCGCAGTGCTGGCGCTGAAATTGCACGGCTTAAAACTGGCGTTCGCGCAGTTTCAACAGGCGGACGGCGATCAGCCGCGCCAAGCGCAATTCGAACGGTTTTTGCAAGCCGGCGGCGAAAGTCTGCGGGTGCAGGCCACCTTTGACGCGTTGCACGCCGATTTGAGCGCCCGTTTTGCCGATCAATGGGGTTGGGATTGTTGGGCGGCGGAGTATCAGGATTATCACGCCGGCGCAGTCGCCGATTTCCAACGCGAACACGGCGACGAAGTGCGGTTTTACGCTTGGCTGCAATGGTGCGCCGCCGAACAGCTTGAGGCTTGCTATCAATTTTGCCGCCAACAAAAGATGCCGATCGGTTTGTATCGTGATTTGGCAGTGGGCGTGACCCCGAACGGCGCAGAAACGTGGCTGGATAAATCGCTGTTCTGTTTAACTGCCTCGATCGGCGCACCGCCGGATATTTTAGGGCCGCAGGGACAAAACTGGGGCTTGGCGCCGATGAATCCGCATGTGTTGCAACAACAGGCGTACCGCCCGTTTATCGAGATGATCCGTGCCAATATGCAAAGCTGCGGCGCGCTACGCATTGACCATATCATGTGCCTGTTGCGCCTGTGGTGGGTGAAGTGCGGTGACAGCGCCAAAAACGGTGCTTATGTGGCGTATCCGGTGGACGATTTGATTGCGATTTTGGCGCTGGAAAGCCAACGCCAACAATGCATGATTATCGGTGAAGATTTGGGTACGGTGCCGAAAGCGATTATCAGCAAGCTGAAAAACGCCGGTATTTTTTCCTATAAAATTTTCTATTTTGAATTTGATCAAAAAGGGCAGAGCCGTGCGTTGGCGGAGTATCCGTATCAGGCGATGACCACCTTGAGCACCCACGATCTGCCGACCGTCAACGGTTACTGGCGCGGTCACGATTTTGAGTTGGGGCAGCAGTATGACGTCTATCCCGATCCGAACATTTTAGCCATATTGCAACGGGATCGGGTCAATGCCAAAGCCAAGATTTTACAGCGGCTGCGCGAGGCGGAGATTGAGATTCCGGACGGGGTGGACGAAAGTTTGCACTCCGCCTGCCCGCTGGGTTTCAACCACGATCTGCAACGCTATGTGGCGGCGGTTAACAGCGCCCTGTTCGGCTTGCAGCCGGAAGATTGGCTCGGCATGAGCGAGCCGGTCAATATCCCCGGCACCAGTACCCAATACAAAAATTGGCGCCGCCGCCTGAGCCGCAATATCAGCGATATTTTTGCCGATCCGCAGATTTTGCAACTGTTGCAGGCAGTCAAGCAAGGACGCAAAGGGCAAGCGGGTTGAGCCGCGGAAAAGTGCGGTTCAACCGGCACGGGTATGCAGCTTCAGCTCGATATAATGGGAAGGACAACGGATTTTGCATTCGCCGCAGCCGTTGCAGCGCTGCGGATCGACTTGCATTTTTCGGTGGCTACTGTCGAAAGTAATGGCGTTGACTGGGCAGCCGGTTTCGCACAGCGAGCAGCTTCTTCCCTTTTGACGCAGGCAAAGATGGCCAAAGTGCGGTCGCAGTTCGCTATCGGCGCGCACTTGCGGCGTTAAGGCGCCGGTTTGGCAGGCGTCGGTGCACTTGCCGCATAAATCGCAGCTGCAAAAATCAATTTCCAGCACCGCTTTTTGCGCCTGAATGCTGATTAAACCGTATGGACAGGCGGACACACAATCGCCGCAGCCGTTGCAGTGCTTTAAAAACAGCGGTTCGGCAACGGCTTGCGGCGGACGGGGCGCTTGGCGTTGGTAGATTTCAGTCTCGATTTGCTGCTGCGCTTTTTGACCGGCATTAAAAACCCCGCGCAACAGACCACGCCGCGAGATGTGGTTGTGTTGCATAAACGCGTGGTAGTAACGTTCGTTTTTGCCGCTCGTTTTGCTACTCATGGTGGTTATGCCCCGATTAACGATATAACCGCACTTTCGGTACGTCAAGTCGCAGCCGTTGTTGCCAGTCCGCCAACAGGGCTTGGCTGAGCAACCCCAAACCGCAGTAAAAAGTGCGGTGCTGTTCGGCGGTCAGCAGTTCTAAAAAGCGTCCCGACCAAGGAAGCAGGTGTTGCTGTAAAAATTCGCCCAACTGCTGCGGTTGGTTTTCCGCCAGCCACGCCGCCATCATCAACATCAAACCGAAATGATCTTCCGGTTCGTTTTGCGCCAAGCTCAGGCTGATGCCGTGCCGCTGCATAAAATCGCGTAGTTCCAACAACGAACTGCCGAAAATCACCGCTTCTTTATCCAGATAAACCGATCCCCACGGCGGCGCCGGCAAGGCGTTCGGCCCGATAAACAGCGCTTGAAAATCTTCGCTTAACTGTGCCTGTCCCTGCGCGATGCCTTGTGTCAGGCAATGCTGAATCTGTTCGCGTTGTGCCGCTGTCAAAAAATCGCAACCGGCCTGCCATTCGTCCTGCCGAAACAGTTCCAGCAGCGGCCGGTTTTGCGCCTGTTCCGGTGCGGTATAAAACAACGAGCCTAAAATACGGCCGAATTGGGAGATAGAAGTTTGTATCGAATCCATCGTGCTTATCATGTTAAGTGAATTGGAACTTCACTCTAACACAATTTGCCAAAGTGCGGTTGCTCTAGGTCAAACCAGACCGCAAAAGCAAAGAAAAAGCTGATTTTTCAATAAATTAAAATCATTCTCATTATTCTGGTTTGACGCTAATCAATTTTAGGTAGGGAATTCGGTTTTTTACTTACTCCGATTGATATGAATCATAATGTTTAGCTGGTTTTTTGCTCTAATAAAAACAGTGCGATCATTCGGAGGAATATTTAATGGAGAGTATATTTGAAGCTATCCCGACTTGCGATATCGGCAGAAGAGCGTTATTAAAAAAGGCGGGCTTAGCCGGTATTGCGGCGGGGGTGACGCTGCCCTTTTCCGCGAAAGCCGGAGAGAATGGTGTTTCAGTCCCCCAAGACGAGAAGATTGTGTGGAGCATGTGTTCGGTTAATTGCGGCAGCCGCTGCGCATTGCGCATGCATGTAAAGCAGGACGAGGCTCTTTGGGTGGAAACGGATAATACCGGCAATGACGAATATGGTGACCATCAGGTGCGAGCCTGTTTGCGGGGGCGCTCAATCCGCCGGCGAATGAATCACCCTGACAGATTAAATTACCCGATGAAAAGGGTAGGTAAGCGCGGAGAAGGGAAATTCAAACGGATCAGCTGGGACGAAGCATTGGATACGATTGCCGACAACTTAAAACGGATTGTCAAAGAGTATGGCAATGAGGCGGTTTATCTCAATTATTGCTCCGGTATTGTCGGCGGCAATATCACCCGTTCTTCCGCTTACGCATCGGCAATGGCGCGCCTAATGAACTGCTACGGCGGTTTTCTGAACCAATACGGCACTTACAGCACGGCACAGATAGCCCGGGCAATGCCGTTTACTTACGGCTCCAATGTCGGCAACAGCACTTCGGATATCGTGAATTCGAAATTAGTCGTTTATTTCGGCAATAATCCGGCGGAAACCCGTATGAGCGGCGCTGGAATCACTTACTATTTGGAGCAGGCAAGAGAACGCTCCAATGCCAAGTTAATCGTGATTGATCCGCGCTACACCGATACGGCAGGCGGACGGGAGGACGAATGGATTCCGATTCGCCCCGGCACCGATGCTGCTTTAGTTTCGGCGATAGCTTATGTATTGATTACTGAAAATCTGATTGATCAAGATTTTTTAGATAAATACTGTATCGGCTATGATGAAAAAACACTGCCTGCCGATGCACCGGCAAACGGTCACTATAAGGCGTATATTTTAGGGCAAGGCGATGACGGCATTGCCAAAACGCCGGACTGGGCGGCACAAATTACCGGTATTCCGGCAGACAAAATCATCAAACTGGCGCGCGAAATCGGCAGCACCAAACCTTGCTATATCAGTCAAGGCTGGGGGCCGCAACGGCAATCAAACGGCGAGCTGACCGCGCGGGCAATTGCAATGTTGCCTATTCTGACCGGCAATGTCGGCATCAGCGGCGGCAACTCCGGCGCCAGAGAAAGTACATACACGATCACCATAAAACGCTTCCCTGTTTTGACTAATCCGGTGCAAACCAAAATCCCGGTATTTATGTGGACGGACGCAATTGAGCGCGGCGCCGAAATGACGGCATTAAAAGATGGGATTCAGGGAAAAGACAAATTGGACGTGCCGATTAAATTCCTGTGGAATTATGCCGGCAATACCATTATCAATCAGCATTCCGATATTAATAAAACCCATGAAGTTTTACAGGACGAAAGCAAGTGTGAAATGATTGTCGTCATTGAAAATTTTATGACCGCGTCGGCTAAATATGCGGATATTTTATTGCCTGATTTAATGACCACCGAGCAGGAAGATATTATACCGAATGATTATGCCGGCAATATGGGCTATCTGATTTTCGGGCAACCGGCGACCAGTGCAAAATTTGAGCGGCGACCGATTTATCAAATTCTGTGTGATATTGCCAAGCGCCTTGGAGATGATGTTTATCATCAATTCTCCGAAGGGCGTACTCAGGAGCAGTGGCTACAGCATTTGTATCGTGAAATGCGCATTATGGACGCCGATTTACCTAGCTATGACGAATTGAAGAAAATGGGAATCTTCAAGAAAAAAGATCCGAAAGGCCATCTGATTGCCTATAAGGCTTTCAGAGATGACCCAGAGGCGAATCCGTTGGCAACCCCTTCTGGAAAAATCGAAATTTACTCCTCCAGACTGGCCGAAATTGCTGCGACGTGGGAGCTGAAAGCAGATGAGGTGATTCATCCTTTGCCGATTTACCATTCCGGTTTTTATAGCCACGAAGAGGCGAAAACCGGACAGTTTCCATTGCAACTTGTCGGCTTCCACTATAAATCACGCACCCATTCCAGCTATGGCAATATTGATGTGTTGGAAAGCGCTTGTCCGCAAGAAGTATGGATTAATCCGCTTGATGCCAAATCGCGCAATATTCAAAGCGGAGATTTGGTGCGTATTTTCAATGAAATCGGAGAAACCCGCATTGAAGCGAAAGTCACCCCAAGAATTATGCCCGGCGTACTGGGTATGGGACAAGGTGCTTGGCACAGGGCAAATATGTGGGGGGATAAAATAGACCATAACGGCAGTATCAACGTCCTCACCACCCAGCGCCCGTCGCCGTTGGCGAAGGGAAATCCGCAGCATTCGAATTTGGTACAGATAGAAAAAGTGTAAGGCGATCACAATTGAATTTAAAATAATTCTCATTATTTCAAGTTGATACCGATCAATTTTAGACCGTATTTTGAGAGCTAGACACCGTATGATTGATATTAATCATATTTTTATTATGGTTTTTTGTTTTAATCAAATGAATTGTGCTATTGGAGGTTTTCGATGAAAAACAGAATAAAGAACATGATCGATTATGATATCAAGCGAAGGACATTATTGAAAAATACCGGGTTGGCCACGATAGCGGCTGGGATATCGCTGCCGTTTTCGCCGAAAGCGGAAGAAAAAAGTATCGTGCCGGATACGGACGGCGAAAAAGTAATTTGGAGTGCCTGTACCGTAAACTGCGGAAGCCGTTGTCCGTTAAGAATGCATGTGGTTGACGGGCAGATCACCTATGTGGAAAGTGATAATACCGGCACCGATACTTACGGCGTTGATAACCAGATACGCGCTTGTTTGCGCGGCCGTTCCATGCGGCAACGTGTTTATAATCCGGATCGGTTGAAATACCCAATGAAACGCGTAGGAAAACGCGGCGAAGGGAAATTCAAGAAAATCAGCTGGGACGAAGCGCTGACGGAAATAGCCGGTTCGTTGAAACGGATTATTCGGGATTATGGTAACGAAGCCGTTTATTTGAATTACGGTACAGGAACGCTCGGCGGCACCATAACTAAATCTTGGCCGCCGGGCGGTACCTTGGTTGCCCGCTTGATGAATTGTTGCGGCGGATATTTGAATCATTATGGCGATTATAGTACCGCGCAAATTGCCGTAGGGCTAAATTATACCTATGGCGGCTGGGCAGACGGCAACGATACGGCAGATATTGCCAATAGCAAATTGGTGGTCTTGTTCGGTAATAATCCGGCGGAAACCCGCATGAGCGGCGGCGGGATCACTTACCACTTGGAGCAGGCAAGAGAACGCTCCAATGCGAAATTAATTGTGATTGATCCGCGTTATACCGATACCGGCGCCGGACGGGAGGACGAATGGATTCCGATTCGTCCCGGCACCGATGCCGCTTTAGTTGCGGCGATAGCTTATGTATTGATTACTGAAGATAGGGTTGACCAGCCGTTTTTAGATAAATACTGCGTTGGTTATGATGAAAAAACATTGCCGGATAATGCGCCTAAAAACGGTCATTATAAAGCGTATATTTTGGGTGAAGGCAATGACGGCATTGCCAAAACGCCGGACTGGGCGGCACAAATTACCGGTATTCCGGCAGACAAAATTATCAAACTGGCACGCGAAATCGGCAGCACCAAACCTTGCTACATCAGCCAAGGCTGGGGGCCGCAACGACGCAGTAACGGAGAGCTGATTTCACGCGCGATTGCGATGTTACCGATTTTGACCGGTAACGTCGGTATCAATGGCGGGAATAGCGGCGCTAGGGAAGGCGGATACCGAATTCCGTTCGTCAGAATGCCGACATTGACCAATCCGGTGCAAGCCAGTATCCCGATGTTTCTTTGGACCGACGCCATTATTCGCGGTGCCGAAATGACGGCGACTAAAGACGGCATTCGCGGTGTGGAAAAATTAACTGTACCGATCAAGTTTGTTTGGAATTATGCGAGTAACTGCTTGGTGAATCAGCATTCCGAGATAAACCGCACCCATGAAATCCTGCAGGATGACAAACAATGTGAAATGATCGTGGTCATTGATAACCATATGACCTCCAGCGCAAAATATGCTGATATTTTACTGCCGGATTGTACGGCATCAGAGCAGATGGATTTTTGTATGGACGCTTCTGCCGGCAATATGAATTATGTTATTTTTGCCGATCAAGTTATCCAGCCTCAATTCGAATGCCGTAATATCTACGATATGTTGAGTGATTTAGCCAAACATATGGGGGTTGAACAGCAGTTTACGGAGGGGCGCAGTCAAGAGGAGTGGCTGCGCCATCTATATCAACAATCAAGAGAAAACCTCCCCGAATTACCGCACTTTGAAGATTTTCGGCAAATGGGGATTTATAAAAAACACGATCCGCAAGGATTCCATGTCGCCTACCGGCAATTTAGGCAAGATCCGTACAACAATCCGTTAAGCACGCCGTCAGGCAAAATCGAAATTTATTCCGAGCAACTGGCCGACATTGCGCAAACATGGATTTTGCAAAAAGATGAAGTGATTGATCCGTTACCGATACACGTTGACAGCTTTGAACATTACGGCGATCCGTTGATGGAAAAATTTCCATTGCAACTGAGCGGTTTTCATTACAAAGCCAGAACCCATTCCACTTATGGCAATGTCGAATTGATCAAAGCGGCTTGCCCGCAAGAAATTTGGATTAACCCGTTAGATGCCGCGCCGCGTAAGATCAGTAATGGCGATATCGTGCGGATTTTCAATGACCGAGGGGAAGTGCGGATTAACGCTAAAGTGACGCCGCGGATTATTCCCGGTGTTGTGGCATTGAGTGAAGGGGCATGGTATATGGCGGGTGCTGATAAAATCGATCACAGTGGCTGCATTAACGTCCTCACCACCCAGCGCCCGTCGCCATTGGCGAAGGGCAATCCGCAGCATTCTAACCTAGTGCAGATTGAGAAAGTGTAAGGGAGAGTGAATTATGAGTGAGCAATATGGTTTTTACATTGATTCGGATCGCTGTACCGGTTGCAAAACCTGCGAATTGGCTTGCAAGGATTATAAAGATTTGCCGGTAGATGTGAATTATCGCCGGATTTACGAGTATGCCGGCGGCGATTGGCTGGCAAGCGGCAACTGCTGGCAGCAGAATGTTTTCTCTTATTACCTGTCGATTTCGTGTAACCACTGCGACGATCCCGCTTGTGTCAAAGTGTGTCCGAGCGGAGCGATGCATAAAAACGCGGACGGTTTTGTGATCGTCAACGAAGAAACCTGTATCGGTTGCCGCTATTGCCATATGGCGTGTCCATACGATGCACCGCAATACAGCGAAGCCAAGGGACATATGACAAAATGCGACGGTTGCTATTCACGGGTCAAAGCGGGACAAAAACCGATCTGTGTCGATTCTTGCCCGTTGCGGGCGCTGGATTTCGCCCCGATCGCCGAATTGCGCCGGAAATACGGTGAATTGGCTGCATTGGCGCCATTGCCAGCGGCGCAATATACCCACCCGAATTTAGTGATCAAACCGAATAAAAACGCCCGTCCGAGTGGCGATACCAGTGGATTTTTAGCTAACCCGAGGGAGGTGTAACATGAATGCCGGATTACATGAATTACCGCTGGTACTGTTCACCGTGCTGGCGCAAAGTGCGGTCGGCGCCATAATGCTGATGGCGGTATATTTGTTGTTGCCGACGGATAATCCGCCACGGCAACGCAAAGTCATACTGTTTTTGTTACTGCCGTTAATTTTGTTAGGGCTTGCTTTTGTCGCTTCAATTATGCACTTAGGCTCGCCGTTGCGTGCCTTTAATTCGCTAAATCGAATCGGGGAATCGGCATTGAGCAATGAAATTGCCGGCGGCATGCTCTTTTTTGCAGTAGCCGGACTCTATTGGTTGCTGCATTTCATCAAAAAAATGCCATCGGCACTGGATAAACTCTGGTTAGTGTTGGTGATTGCCTACGGCTGTCTGTTTATGTTTATCATGAGTTCGGTATATCTGATCAGTACCGTGCCGACTTGGGATAACCCTTACACGCCGAGCGCCTTTCTCCTGACGGCGATCTTATCCGGTTTTGCACTGGGTTATGCGTTGCTGCGTTTCGCTGATGTAACGCCGGTTCAGCTGCGTTTTGTGCCGCCGATTTTATTATTGGCGCTGGTTGCGGCAATACTGTTGACGGTTTCCCAAGCTTTTTCATTGTCCGATATTCAGACTTCCGTCCAAAAAGCCAGCACGTTGGTGGCGGATTACGGCAACATGATGATGGTTCGGATCGCATTACTGTTTGTCGGTATCGGTTTGCTGTTTTACAGTCGCAGTATCCAATCAGGTGCCCGACTGTCACTTTGTTTGTGCGTACTCTGTATTTTATTTGCCGAACTGATTGGGCGAACCCTATTTTACGGATTGCATATGACCGCAGGAACGGCAATCGGTAGCTGATAAATCGGTTTTCCGCGATAAAAAGCAACTTGCCTTTTGTGAAGTAAGTTGCTTTTTTATATTCAGATGCCCGTGTTATTATCAGTTGAGTTGAAAAATCAAATCTTGTGCCGCTGAATAGATGAATAACCGGAGGATAATATGTATCAACTCAAACGGGTCTATGATTTTGTAAACGACTCCGATCAGCCGCGTTTTCCAGCGGTGCTGGCAGATCGGCTGTGGCCGCGCGGGATTGCCAAAGTGCGGTTGGAGGGCGTGCTGTGGCTGAAATCGGTCACGCCGTCCGACGAACTGCGGCAATGGTTGCACCAAGATCCGCTTGCGCACTATGACGAATTTTGCCTGCGCTATCGCCATGAATTGAGTGCCGAGGCAGTACAGGCGGATTTACAGCAGTTGCGCCGGCTGCACGCGCAACACAACCGCCTGACGTTATTAACCGCCGCCAAAGCGATTGAACACAGCCATTTGCCGGTGTTGCAGGCAGTGCTGCAAGGCGGACTGAAATAACAACTCCTATAATTAAGCGATTGGATTAACAGATGATATTACAATTTAAAACCCGTTTGACCGATTTGTTGGTGCAAATACGACCGCTGGCGAAGCAATATCCGCTCGAAATGCTGTGGATTATGCTGTTTTCCCTGCCGTTTCTGTTTTTTGATCTTGTTGACTTTAAAGGCGGCGATTTATTGCGCTATTGGCTGTTTGCGCCGGCATTTTTTGTCCTGAGTTATTTACTCAACCGGTATAAACCCGCCTATTGGTTTTCCGCTTTGCTGGTGCCGTTGGTGCTGTTCTGGCAGCTAAATAACGGATTGATGCCGGAGGATTATCTGCAAGATCGCCGTTTTTGGGCGTTGCAGCTGCTGTTGCTGCTGTGTTTGTTGGCGCGTGGCTGGGCGCAGGAAAACCGCACTTTTATCACCCATTTTCTGCAAACGACATGGAATATTGCCAAAGCCTTGCTGATTAAGGCTATCGTATGGCTGCTGTTTTTGGCGTTACTGGGCAGTATCGAACTGCTGTTTAATTTGGAGTTGCCGTTTGGCCGTATTATGCAGCGAATACTGCCGTTTACTTATTTCAGTGTCTTCCCCCTGTTCTTTCTGCTGTTTGAACAAAACAAGGGTGCGAAACCATTTGATCTAGGGCATTTCGGGCGACTGTTGCTCGATTTCGTCCTTTCTCCGGCACTGATCATTTACAGTCTGCTGTTGTATTGCTACAGCGCACGCATTATCTTGCTTGGCGAGATGCCGCAGGGGCAAATCAGCTATATTGTGTTGCCGTATTTGTTGTGTGGTCTTGCCTTAAAAAGCGTGCAACTGTTACAAATTTCGCCGAAATGGCAGGGTTTTTACCGCATTTTTGCCTTGATCGCCTTGCTGCCGTTGGCGCTGCTGTGGTTTGCGGTGTATCAACGGCTGAGTGCTTACGGGCTGACCGAAGTGCGGATCTATCTGTTGGCGTTGGTGGCATTAACCACGCTGTTTATCGTGTTATCCCTGCGGACATTCAACGGGCAATACCGCACTTTTGCCGGGCTGATTGCGTTGACGGTTATCTTGCTCGGCTGGGTGTTGAATCCGGCACAAATCGCCTTCGACAACCAATTGGCAAGATTTGATCGGCAGTTACAACAACTTGATTTATTAGATGAACAGGGCAAAATCAAAGCGCTGCCCGATAGCGTCGCACAAGCCGGTTTTTCCAAGCAGCAACGACAGGATTATCATCATTTATCCGCTCAGGCGCGCAATTTGAACTGGAACTATGCACAGCGTGGGCAGATAAATGCACGTTATGGGCAACATTTTGCCGAATTAGCCGGTACGAGCGAGGGGATCAAGTCCCAACCGGCGCAACAAATGCACTATTCTGATTATGCCGATGTCAGGGCGATTGCGCTAAAACAGCCATATCAAACGATGCTGAGGGGCAGTTACTATCTCAATGCCAGAACAGTGGAGGAGATGCAATATCGCTACCGATTTGCAGAACATGGTGTCAATTTTGAACTGGACTTCAACCAAGCCATTAATCAGATTTTGCTGAAAAACGGCTTTGTCTTGAAAACCCGATATAGCGAACAAGAATTGCAAGCGCTCAGCGATCAGTTTTTGGTGTTACAGGGCGAGAATTTCTTGCTGTTATTTTCCCATTTTTCCCTGCGTTATGATGAGGAGTTGGGCTATGTCTTTGCCGGTGCCCGTTTAAAAACGGTGTTGCAGTAGTGCTTAAACCGCACTTTTTGTTTAAAAACAAGCAAGTGCGGTTTATTTTGTTTGCTGTGGCCGTTGTCATCAAGCTGTCATAAAGTTATGCAAAAATAAGGCTCTTATTATACTGATTAATGCAAAAGGAGCCTGTATGTCATTCAAATTATTCCAATTAAAAACCCTCTCGTTAGCCGTCACCACCGCACTTTCCATCAATTCAGCCAACGCAGCCGAAAGCCAATATTTCAACCGTGTCGCCACGTTTGCGGTGTGTTCGCAACTGCAAGCCGAGTGCAACGATGACCGTGAAACCTCAGCGGAAATTCTGTATGCCGACAAAGAGGGCAAAACCGTGGTGTATAGCGACAGCCCGGCGAAACAGCTTGGTTTTGTCGATATTAGCGATTTAGCGCAACCGAAAGCGAAAAAAATCGTTAAGCTGAACGGCGAACCGACTTCGGTTGCGGTCAAAGCGCGGTTTGCCTTAGTGGCGGTCAATACCTCAAAAGATTATGTCGATACTTCTGGTGAACTACAGGTATTTAATCTGGACAGTTATGAATTGCTGGCGACCCTGCCGTTGGGCGGGCAACCGGATTCGGTGGCGATTAGTCCGGACGGCAACTTTGCCGCCGTCGCGATTGAAAACGAGCGTGATGAAGACAAAAATAAAGGCGCTTTACCACAACTGCCTGCCGGCTATCTCAGCGTGATTGATACCGCCGACGCCAATCCGGCGAATTGGACGGTACGCAAGGTCGAATTGACCGGCTTGGATAACGCCTTATTTCCTGAAGATCCGGAACCGGAATATGTCGATATTAACCAAGACAATATTGCGGTGCTGACCCTGCAGGAAAATAACGCCATTGTGTTGGTTGACTTGGCGAAAGGCGAAGTGATTAACCATTTTTCCGCCGGCAGCGTGAACCTGACGCAAGTGGACGCAACCGAAGAAAAACCACTGCAAATCAAACTAACCGAATCGCTAAATGACGTGGCGCGCGAGCCGGACGGCGTGGCGTGGATCGATAATCAGCATTTTGCCACTGCCAACGAGGGCGACTGGAAAGGCGGCAGCCGTGGTTTCAGCATTTTCAATACCCAAGGCGAGCTGGTGTGGGATTCGGGCAATGCGCTTGATCATTTGGCGGTGCAATTCGGACATTATCCGGATAAACGTTCGGAAAACAAAGGCAACGAACCGGAAAACGTCGAAGTCGGCGTGTTTAACGGCGAACGCTTGCTGTTTGTCAACTCTGAGCGTGCCAGTTTAGTGTTTGTGTATAACGTCGATAATCCTGCCGAACCGAAATTCAAGCAGGCACTGCCGGTTGGCGTGGCGCCGGAAGGGGCTTACGCGATTGCGAGCCGCAACGCATTGGTGGTAGCAAGCGAGGCGGATAGCCGCAAAGATAAAATTCGTTCCAGCATTTCAATTTATGAATATGGCGCAACGACTGCCAATTACCCGACCCTGCAATCGGTGGTGAAAGACGGCAGCCCGATTCCGTGGGCGGCGTTGTCCGGTTTGGCGGCGGATCCACGCGATGAGAATAAACTGTACAGCATTGAAGACAGCTTTTTCGGCAGCAATCGGATTTTTGTGTTGGACGTGGCACAGAAACCGGCGCAAATCGTGGACGCAATCCGGATTAAAGACAGCCATAAACTGCTGAGCCAAGTATTCGGTGCCGAAGCAACACTAGTGAATGATGATTTGAGCGTCAATCTTGATCCGGAAGGCATTGCGGTGGATCAAGACGGTAATTTCTGGCTTGCCTCCGAAGGTGCAGGTACGGTCGGCGATGAAAAACGGCCGCTCAAATCGCCGAACTTGTTATTAAAATTAACTGCGCAAGGCGAAATCAGCGAGGTGGTACAACTGCCGCCGGAGGTGAATGGCATACAACTGCGTTTCGGCTTTGAAGGGGTTGCCGTCGATCAGGGCAAAGTCTATGTGGCGTTCCAGCGCGCATGGGGCAAAGAGCAACAACCGCGCATCGGCATCTATGATTTAACCGACAAGCAATGGTCGTTCGTGTTCTATCCGTTGGAAAACGTCGCGTCGCAAAACGGCGGCTGGGTCGGCATTTCTGATCTCACTGCTCGCGGCAACGGCATTTTCTGGGTGCTGGAACGTGACGATCAAGGCGGTCCGGACGCCGCGATTAAACGCATTTACCAAATTGATTTAAGTGTGGTCAACGCCGGCGACACCGTGAGCAAAACCTTAGTCCGCGATTTGATGGACGACCTCAAAGCCGCCAACGGTTTAGTCTCTGAAAAAATCGAAGGGCTGACCGTCAGTAAAAACGGACGCGTGTTTATCGTCAATGACAACGACGGCGTGGACGACAACAGCGGCGAAACCCAGTTGCTTGAAGTTATGCAGCAGTAACCCGTAAGCAAAATAAGCCCCTTAGCGCAGTTTGAAGAAATCAAAGTGCGGTAAGGGGTTTTCGTTATTTGGCGAATTCAGCCGCTTGCTTCGGCGAATCGACCATTACGCCGTCCACGTTTAATTCGACTGCTCTTTGGTAGTCTGCGGCGTTGTTGATGCCGAATAAAATAATGTGTTGCGCCGCCGTTTGGTTAAAACAATTCACCTCATGCGGCGACCAAGTGAGTACGCCTTCACTTACGCCTTCGCCCAAGGTAAAGGTTTCCACCACTTTCACTTTGCGGTTCAATTCAAAGCCGTGCCACAAGGTTTGTGTTAACGCTTCATTCGGGCAACGATCACCGGCAAGTGCGGTTTGCGCCAGAAAATTACGGGTGGTATCGCGGCTGGCAAAGGTCGGCAGGCTGTCGCCGATCGCGGCGGTAAACGCTTGTTCGGTGGAATAAATCCGAATGCGTTGTTGCGCGTTTGCGTCGTGCACGGTTTTGCGCACCGCGTCGGCAAACGCTTGCGGCTCGGCATCGGGCGATTTCAAATCCAGATAGAAAAACGTTTGCGGAAATTGTGCCAAGACCGCACTGAGGCTGGGCACGCCGATTGCTTGTCGGCGCAACGGGTAGTTGTTGTCTTTATCAAACAGCCAGGCGGCATCCGCTTGTTGTAACTGCGCTGCGGTATAAGATGAAACCGCACCGTTCAGATTGGTACGGGCGGATAAATCACTCGGGCGATACAGCACCGGAATGTTGTCTTGTGATAACTGCACCGTGACCCAAATCGCATCGGCACCATTTCTCAACGCTTGCTCAATCGCATAAAGCGTATTTTCCGGTGCGTCGGCAGTGCCGCCACGGTGGGCGATAAGTTGCGGTTTGTTTGGCGCACGCTCAGCCGCAGCGGCGAAAGCGGTTGGCGGCAGTAAAAGTGCAGTCAGCAGGGCAGGCAGATAATATTTTTTGTATTGGTTTGACATAAGGCTCTCCTTTTGGTTCAGCAGCCCTATCTTAAACAACAAAGATGACGGTTTGATGACAGTGCGGCAGAAAATAAAAAACGTTAAGACTGAGCGTAATAACGTTTTTATCGTTTAAAACCGCACTTTTATATTAATGCAACTTCATCGACGGGCGAATAAAGCGGTTGATGCGCCCGACCAGCATGATTAGGCCGGTTTTAAAGCAGCCGTGCAGGGCGACTTGGTGCATGCGGTAGAGCGAAACGTAGACAAAACGGGCGATGCGGCCTTCGATGGTCATCGAGCCTTTCATTAAATTCCCCATCAAGCTGCCGACGGTGCTGAATTTCGACAGCGAGACCAGCGAGCCGTGATCGTAGTAAGTGAATGCTTTCAGCGGTTTGTTTTCTAACAGCGCCAAGATGTTTTTGCCGCAGGTGGTAGCCATTTGGTGTGCGGCTTGTGCGCGCGGCGGTACCGGTTTGCCGTCTTTTTGTAGCAGGAAAGCGCAGTCGCCGATGGCGAAAATCTGATCGTCCAAGCTGGTTTGCAGCGTGTCCTTCACCGTCAGTTGGTTGATGCGGTTCACTTCCAAACCGTCGAATTGTTGGGTGACGTCGGAAGCGCGAATGCCTGCCGCCCACACCATTAAATCCGCCGGAATGGTTTCGCCGTCTTTGGTTTGCAGCCCTGTGGCGGTGGCTTCGGTGATCATGGTGTTGGTGCGCACGTCGACGCCCAGTTTTTGCAACTCGTAATGGGCGGCGGCGGAGATCCGCTCCGGCAATGCCGGCAGAATTTTATTGCCGGCTTCCACCAACGTCACTTTCAGGCAGGTGTTATCGATTTTGCCGAACCCGTAAGAGGAGAGGTATTTGGCGGTGTTGTACAGTTCTGCCGACAGCTCCACGCCGGTTGCGCCGGCGCCGACAATCGCAATATTAACGTTGTTCGGATCAACCAGCGGCAGTTTTTGCTCCAATTGGACGGTGTCCGGCGAAGTGCGGTTTTCGGAAAATTTCAAAAACAAGCCCAGCATTTTGTGTTGGAAGCGGTGTGCCTGCTCCGGACTATCGAGGAAAATACAGTGTTCGGCAACGCCTTTGGTGTTGAAATCATTGGATTTGCTGCCGATTGCCAGCACTAAAATGTCATACGGAATCTTGCGTTCGGACACCAGCAATTCGCCGTTGTCGTCACTGATCGGCGCCAAGGTGACGTTACGGTTTTGGCGCGAAAGTGCGGTTATGCTGCCTTGTTGGAACGCAAAACCGTGATTTTTGGCATGGGCGCGATAGCTGAGTGCGTCCACGCCGTCGTCCAACGAGCCGGTCGCCACTTCGTGCAGCAACGGTTTCCATAAATGGGTCTGGTTGCGGTCGATTAAGGTGACGCTGGCTTTTTGTTTGCGTCCTAATTTGTGCCCTAAAAAGGTGGCGAGTTCCAAGCCGCCTGCGCCGCCGCCGACAATCACGACTTTGGGCATGGTTATTGTTTTTTGCATAAAAAACACTCTCTAAAGTTAAAAAGTCATGAATGGGATTTTGCGCTTTTGTTATATTTTTTTCAATTAATTTAATTTCAATAAGAATATTTATTCTAAGAAAGCGGTTTTAAAGCAACAAAAGTTATACCAAATCCAAAAATTGAACTATCGGGGACAGCGAATGCAGATAGCGCATGATCGCGCAGCAAGGCTATATGAAAAATTACGTTTTGCAGCTACGTTTGACAGTTGCAGGGGCAGAAGCGGCAAAGTGCGGTCGGAATCAGGCGAGCCGACTGCACTTTGCTGGTTTTACGATGGTTTTGCCATCTGGTTTGGCAACAGAAAAATTTATTTTCTGACCGCTATCGCTTCGATTTCCACCCCGACGTCTTTCGGCAGGCGGGCGACTTCCACGCATGAACGCGCCGGGAAATTCGGGTGGTTGTTTTCTTTGAAAAAGGCTTCGTACTCGGCGTTGACGTCGGCGAAGTCGTTTAAATCTTTCACGAAGACGGTGGTTTTGACGATGTCTTTCACTTGCAAACCGGCTTGTTCGATAATCGCTTTCACATTTTCCAACGATTGGCGGGCTTGCGCTTTGATTGCTTGCGGCACTTCGCCGTTGCTTGGGTTGACCGGAATCTGACCGGAGGTCAAGACCAGATTGCCTAAATCAACGGCTTGTACATAAGGCCCGATAGCGGCCGGGGCTTTTTCGGTGTGAATGATGTTTGTCATAATGTCCTCATTATTATCAAAATTATCAAAGTGCGGTCAGACAATACGCCTGACCAATTAATATTAACTGCCTAAGGTGGCGACCATCACCGCTTTAATCGTGTGCATACGGTTTTCAGCTTCGTCGAAGACAATGGAGGCGTCCGATTCGAACACCTCGTCAGTGACTTCCAAACCGTTCATACCGTACTTTGCTAACATCTCTTGTCCGATCGTGGTTTGATCGTCGTGGAAGGCCGGCAGACAGTGCAGGAATTTGACCTGCGGATTGGCGGTCAGCTCCAGCAGCCGGCGGTTGACTTGGTACGGTTTCATCAACTCGATCCGCTGTTGCCACGCTTCCGCCGCTTCGCCCATCGACACCCAGACATCGGTGTAGAGGAAATCAACCCCTTTTACGCCGTCGTTGACGTTTTCGGTGCAGGTGATTTTCGCTCCGCTTTTGGCGGCGGTTTCCGCCACTTCATCTAATAAAGACTGCTGCGGCCAAAACTGTTTCGGCGCGACCAAACGCAGATCCAAGCCCATCAACGCCGCACCCTCGACAAACGAGTTGCCCATATTGTTACGCGCATCGCCTAAATAGGCTAATTTCATCTGATTCAAGCGTTTGCCGTTGCCATGCTCCAACATGGTGAGAAAATCCGCCAGAATTTGGGTCGGGTGGAATTCGTCGGTCAGTCCGTTCCAGACCGGTACGCCGGAATATGCCGCCAGCGTTTCCACCAGTTGCTGTCCGTAACCGCGGTATTGAATGCCGTCATACATTCTGCCTAACACGCGAGCGGTGTCTTTCATCGATTCTTTATGCCCGATTTGTGAGCCGTTCGGTCCAATATAAGAGACATTTGCGCCTTGATCGAACGCCGCTACTTCGAATGCGCAGCGAGTGCGGGTCGAGGTTTTCTCAAAAATCAGTGCGATATTTTTACCCTTGAGGCGAGGCTGTTCGGTGCCGCTGTATTTGGCTTTTTTCAGATCGGCGGACAGATCGAGCAGGAATTGGATTTCGTTCGGCGTGAAATCCATTAAACGCAGAAAATGGCGGTTGCGCAAATTGAACGGCATAGTTGACCTCAATAGTTGATGAAAGCAAAAATTCGGATTTTTTGATTCTACCTTAATTAGCGTGAAAGTGCAGTCCCACACTGAGAAAAAAGTAAAGCCCATTCAGTTTTAGCAAGGTTAGTGGGAAAGTGTGATCCAGATCTAAATTTATGGCTAATGATAATAATTCTCTTTTGAATAGGGCTGACTTAGCCTATACTGGCGCGGCTATTCAAACCAATAAATAAATTAGGGAGAGAAATAATGAAAAAAAGTCATGTAGCGATTGCGCTGGGATTTTCTGCGGTGATGGCGACTTCTGCAATCGCGTCCGAAGTGAATGTCTATTCTTATCGTCAACCGTATTTAATCGAGCCGATCCTGAAAAACTTCGAAAAAGACAGCGGCATCAAAGTCAATCTGATTTTTGATGATAAAGGCTTGGTGGAACGTATCAAACGCGAAGGCGAACTCAGCCCTGCCGATGTGGTGTTGACCGTCGATATCAAACGCGTGATGGACGTGGTGAAAGCCGGTCTGGCGCAACCGATTCACAGCCACACGCTGGAAGAAAACATTCCGGCACAATATCGCGATTCCAAAGAAGAGTGGTTTGCGCTGACCACCCGTGCGCGCGTCATTTATTCTTCCAAAGACCGTGTCGGCAAACTGCCGGGCAGCTTCACATACTACGATTTGGCAAAACCGGAATACAAAGGCAAAGTGTGCGTGCGTTCCGGTAAAAATGCCTATAACGTTTCCTTAGTCGCCTCGATGATCGCCCATGACGGCGAAGCGACTGCCAAAGCGTGGTTGCAAGGTTTAAAAGCCAACTTAGCGCAAAAACCGCAAGGCGGCGACCGTGATCAAGTGAAAGCGATCAAAGAAGGCGTGTGCGATTATGCCATCGGCAACAGCTACTACTACGGCAAAATGCTGGACGACGACAAACAACGCAGCTGGGCGGAAGCGGCCTATCTGAACTTCCCGAACCAAGACACCTACGGCACGCACGTCAATATCAGCGGCGTTGTAGTGGCAAAACACGCGCCGAACAAAGCCAATGCGGTGAAATTGGTCGAGTATTTAAGCGGCAACAGCGCACAGCAAGCCTATGCGGAACTGAACCACGAATATCCGGTCAAGGCGGGCGTACCGTTCTCCGCGCAAGTACAATCTTGGGGCACGTTTAAAGCCGATACCCTACCGTTGGAAACTATTGCGGAAAATTACGATAAAGCATTAAAATTGATCGATGAAGTGAAATTTGATTTATAATCGACAACATTTTTAACGGTACTATTTTTAATGGTATAAAAAGAGCGGTGCGAACCGCTCTTTTGCGCTTGTAGCAGCAAAAAATAATCTATAGCTCAAATTATAAACAAACATCAGCAGACCCTAATAATCATCATGAATAAATTTTGGCGTGCCAGTTGGTTTCTCAGTGCGGTATTGATCATCGCCTTTTTCCTGTTGCCGATTATCGCAATTCTGTATCAATCGACGTTTTCCAACGACGACAGCGTGTCGCACCTGTGGAATACCGTGCTGTTCGACTATCTTAAAAATTCGCTGCTGCTGGTGTTGGGTACGGTAGTGCTGAGCCTGATTTTCGCTTTGCCTTGCAGTTGGATTGTCTCTACCTACCGTTTTAAAGGTCAGGGCGTGCTGCAATGGGTGATGTGTCTGCCGTTGGCGATGCCGCCTTATCTGGTCGGTTATCTTTACACCGATTTATTGGATTATGCCGGTCCGGTGCAAGGCTTGCTGCGCCAGCTTTTCGGCTGGAACAGTGCGCTGGATTACTGGTTTCCGCCAATCCGCACTTTAGGCGGTGCTTGCGTGGTGCTGGCGCTGGTGCTGTATCCCTACATCTTTTTACTCACTCGGATTGCACTGCTGGAACAATCGGAAAACCTGAATAACGGCGCTAAGCTGTTAGGCGTCAACGGTTGGCAATTAATCAAAAAAGTCACCTTTCCGCTGGCTCGTCCGGCGATTGCAATCGGCGCTGCGTTGGTGGCGATGGAAACGCTGGGGGACTTCGGCACGGTTTCCTATTTCGCCGTACCGACTTTGACCACCGCCGTTTATGATACTTGGTTCGGGTTGGGCGATCTGGGCACGGCGTCACGCATTTCGCTGTTGATGTTGCTGCTGATTTTCCTGCTGTTGAGTGTTGAGCGGCACGGGCGGCGCAAACAAAAACTTTATCAACGCGGTTACGAACGCCATCAGCCGCTGCGACCATTAAGCGGTTGGAAATTGTGGTTGGCGCAGGCGTATTGCTGGGGCTTGGTCGGATTTGCCTTTTTTGTGCCGTTGGCAAAACTGCTGTATTGGTCGTATCACTATTTTGAACAGTCGTGGGACGATCGCTTTTGGCGTTACGCTTACAACAGCCTGTCGGTTTCGATTACGGCGGCGGTGATCAGCGTGTTGCTGGCGCTGTTATTGCTGTTTTTCCGCCGGCTGAACCAACAACGCCTCAATCACCGGCAAAACCGCAGCGGGCAATATTTGGCGCGTTACGGTTTGCCGCTGTCGTCGTTGGGCTATGCCGTACCGGGCACGGTGCTGGCGATCGGCTTAATGATTCCGCTCACCACCGCCGATCATCTGCTGAACGATTTAATGCGTTGGCTGAACCAACCGCTGGTCGGGCTGGTGTTCAGCGGTTCGATGTTTGCATTGGTGTCGGCATATATCATTCGTTTTTCGGCGATGAGTATCGGCAGCGTCGGCACGTCATTGAATAAAATTGCGCCGTCGTTGGATATGGCGTCGCGCACGCTGGGCTACAACGGCTTAAAAATGCTGTTCAGGGTGCATTTCCCGTTATTGCGTAAAGGGCTGCTGACCGCACTTATGCTGGTTTTTTTGGAAAGCATGAAAGAGCTGAACGCTTCGCTGCTGTTGCGGCCGTTTAATTTCGACACCCTTGCCACCCATGTTTTCACCTTGACTTCCGACGAACAGTTGGAACAGGCATCGCTGTCGGCGGTATTTTTGGTATTGGTCGGGCTGGTGCCGGTGATCATTCTGACCCGTTCATTGCTGGCCGGCAAAACAAGCCGATAAAAGAGAAATAAACTGAATGAAATCGTTACAAATCAATAACCTTCAAGTTTGCTATGCAGAGCAGACGATTTTGCATAATCTTAATTTGCAGATTCAAGATGATGATATTCTGTGTTTGCTCGGCGCCAGCGGCTGCGGCAAGACCACGCTGTTAAAAGCGATTGCCGGTCTGGTGCCGCTGACTCAGGGGCAAATTGTGCTCAATCAACAGGATTTATCGCAAATTCCGGTGGAACAGCGTCGAATCGGCATGATTTTTCAAGATTATGCGCTGTTTCCGCATTTAACGGTGGCGGAAAATATCGCCTTCGGTTTGGGCAAGCTGAGTAAAAACGCCCAACGGCAGAGTGTGGCGGAAATGGCGGAGCTGGTACGGCTTGCGGCGTTTTTAAACCGCTATCCGCACGAACTGTCCGGCGGACAGCAGCAACGGGTGGCAATCGCCCGCTCTTTGGCGTGCAAACCGGATTTACTGCTGCTCGACGAACCGTTTTCCAATATCGACAGCCAAGTGCGCTATCAATTGATTGAGGAAATGAAAGGAATTTTAAAACAGCAGAGCGTGTCAGCGGTGTTCGTTACCCACAGCAAAGAAGAGGCGTTTGTGTTTGCCGATAAACTGGCGTTGATGGAGCAGGGTAAAATCGTGCAGTTCGGCGAATCGGTCGAGCTGTACCAACGTCCGCACAGCCGTTTTGTCGCGGATTTTCTCGGCAGCAGCAACTACCTGCCTTGCCGCCTGACAGGCTCGGATACGCTGGATTGCGCATTGGGGCGGCTGCAAGCGGATATGCCGCTACGTTTGGCAAACGGGCAAGCGATCGAAGCCGGCAAACCGCTCTTTTGCCTGCTGCGTCCGCAAGAGTTGGCGTTGGCTCTGGACGGCAGCCCGAATGCGGAAGTGACGGCACGCCGTTTTTTAGGGCATACCTTTGAATATCAACTGAAAATTGGCGACAGTCTGTTGTCGGTGTATGCGCAGCACGCCTTTATGATCGGCGACAAAGTGCGGTTGTGCGCCAAACCGGACAACATCAATTTGTTCCATTAATTTATTGGCTGAAATAAGTCTCAGGCAGACGGATTTTCATGATAATTAATTAGTTCACTAAAAAATTTTGCACAGCTTTACCTTGTCATATTTAAGTGCTAGGCTTAGCGTTTAGAATTTATAATGTGATATTGGTCACAATTACTAAATGTTTTGATTGTAGTGAGATCGTTTTTTTGAGTAGTTATCTTAAATCTGCTAAACAGTTAGTTGCAGCATTGGACAAGGCCCGTTATCAGAAATCTCTGGCGAACACCTCAGATGAGTTTCAACACGTCTTTCAGTTACTGACCTTGCTGCTAAATTTCAATAATCCGTCATTGCCGGGCTTTGTCAGCGAGGCGCCGGCCGGAATCGTTGACTTCAAACCGTCTCGCTACCAGCTTAAATACCTCAAACAGCTTTTTATCGAACAGCATTGGCAAACGGTTTTACAACCGGATTCGCACAGCGCCGAGCAGCCGCCGATTCGCGGGGTGTACGCCATGGGCAGTACCGGTTCGATTACGCAAAACAGCCAATCGGATTTGGATATTTGGGTGTGCCACCAACCGCACTTGAGCAGTAGCCAGCGTAACAAATTGTTACAAAAAACCTTATTGATTCATAAATGGGCGCTCGGGCTGAAGATCGAAGTCAACTTTTATCTGTTGGACGAAAATCATTTCCGCAATATCACCTATTCCGAAACCCTGAGCACCGAACATTGCGGCAGCAGTCAATATATGCTGTTGTTGGACGAATTTTACCGTTCGGTGATCCGTTTGGCTGGCAAGCCGCTGCTATGGTTGCATTTGCCGGTCAATAACGAAGAACATTATGATAAGGTCGTTGAAAAATGGGTGCGGGAAGGCAAAATCCGCCGTCAGGAATGGGTGGATTTCGGCGGTTTGGGTAAGCTGTCCGCTGATGAATATTTTGGTGCGACCTTGTGGCATTTGTTCAAGGCAATTGACTCGCCGCATAAATCGGCGATCAAAGTGCTGCTGTTGGAAGCGCTGATGGCGGAATATCCGCAACCGCAACTGATTTCCAAACAATTCAAACAACAGCTTTTGGCCGGAACGGAAGCCAATCACCATTTTGATCCGTATCTGGCGATGTTACAGCAAGTGAGTGCTTATTTACAACGGATTAATGATTTTCACCGTCTGGATTTGCTGCGGCGTTGTTTCTACATCAAAGCCAATCGTGATTTTGCCGGTGCGGCTGACAGCGATAACTGGCGTTATCAACAATTGCAGCAACTGATCGCCGACTGGCATTGGTCGAAACAGGATATCAGCCAGTTGAACAGTCATGCCGACTGGAAAATCAAGCAGGTAAAAACATTTTATCACAGCCTGGTCGGCATTTTAATGCAGGGCTACCGCAACTTGATTACCTTTGCGCGCAAGCAAAAAATTTCGGCGGATTTGATGCCGGAAGACATCAGCATTCTGACACGCAAATTGTACACCGCATTTGAAGTGTTGCCGGAAAAAGTGACCTTGTTTAACCGTGAAATCGCCGAGAATATCACCGAAAAAGAGCTGATGTTTGTCGAGGTCAGAAACTCAAGTGCGGTGCAGGACGGCTGGCATTTGATCAATTGCTGCCTGCAACAGGTTTCGACCTCCAGCGAGCGCTATGTGGAATATGCACCGAATTTGAGCCAGTTGGTGGCTTGGGCGTATTTTAACGGTTTATTAGGCGCGAAAACCCACCTGTATGTGCGCAGCCAAACGATCGGCTTGAGCAAAATCCAGCAGTTTGTCACCGATTTGCGCCTGTCATTTACCCAGCAGGTCGCGCCGCCGAGCAATGATGATCTCAGCCATCCGTGCGAGTTGCGTAATTTGTTTGTGGCAATCAATCTCAGCCATGATCCGACCGAATTGATTGTCGGTAATCAGCGGCGCGAAGTGTTGTCCAACGATCTGTTCAATTTCGGACCGAAGCAGCAAAGTTTGGTCGGCAGCATTGATTTGATTTACCGTAACCGTTGGAATGAGATCCGCACTTTGCATTTTGCCGGTGAACATGCGATTTTAAACTGTCTGAAAGTGCTGGCGCACAAGGTTCACCGCGGCGCCAATCCGTTGGAATCGGTGCAAGTGTTCTGTTACAGCAAGCGTTATCGTGCCGAAATGTTGGCGGCTACCGAGAAACTGATAAAAAAATGTATCAACACCCAAGTCGGTACGATTTTAAACAAGCGTTCGATCAACCGTTTGCAAGTTGCCGGCAAAATTTGGAATTTTTCCTACGAAACGCGCGGCTTGAAAATCGAAGAGGGCGGCATTGTGCGCTGTGAAAAATGCCTGAATGAGCATGTGACCGCACTGAGCGAAGCGGATACCGAAATCAAGCATCACAAATACCATTTCCCGTTAGAAATCGGCGAGTTTGCCAGCGAAGGCTTCCTGCAATTTTTCTTTGAAGACAACAGCGACGGCAGCTTTAACGTGTATATTTTGGACGAATATAATAATCCGGAAGTCTATTATCGCTGTCATGATGAAAAGCAGAATAAAATCAGAGAGATAAATAAAATCTACACTATGAGCCGCTTTGACGGCAAAGAGCGGTTTGAAGGTTATAGTTTCAATTATCCGCAGTTTTATCAATTAATTACTACCGATGTCGGCACAAACAAAGTTGTGCCGTTCCACAGCCAACAACATTTGCAATATTATGATCAAGGTAAAGTTAATCCGATAAAAAAAGCGGTATAATAGACAAATTTACTGGCAAATGTGGGAAATTTATGTCGCAATCATATCGTATTCTTATTATTGACGATCATCCGCTAATGCGCCGCGGAATCAGCCAATTGCTGGAGCTGGAACAAGAGCTGCAAGTGATCGGTGAAGCCAGCAACGGCATGGAAGGGGTGCGTTTGGCATTACAGCTGGAGCCGGATCTGATTATTTTGGATCTGAACATGAAAGGGCTGAGCGGGCTGGAAACATTGCAACAGCTCAGACAAAAAGGCGTGACGGCGCGGATTGTGATTTTGACCGTGTCGGATGCCAAGGCGGATATTTTTGCTTTGGTCGATGCCGGTGCCGATGGTTATTTGTTGAAAGACAGCGAGCCGGATCTGCTGTTACAACAAATTAAGCAATTGGCGCACGGCGAGGTGATTTACAGCCGTGAAGTGCAGCATCAGTTGCAGCAGCGCCAAATCTCGCCGGAACCGCTGTTATCGCTGACCGATCGCGAAAGTGCGGTTTTAGAACTGGTTGCCAAAGGCATGTCCAACAAGCAGATTGCCGAAACCCTGTTTATTTCGGAAGAAACCGTGAAAGTGCATATTCGCAATATGCTGCGCAAACTCAACGTCAATTCACGGGTGGCGGCGACGGTGCTGTATCTGCAGTATAAAGGCGTGTAACCGCCATCTTATGTTGCCGTGAGCGCCCGTCGGTAGCTTTGTTGCAAAATCCGCAGTACGGTTTCACAGCCGCTGCGGTTCGGATTAATCCGAATCGAGCGTTTGGCCGCGTGCGGATCGGCCTGTAAAAAGGTGGCTGAAACCCGATAAAACAGCGGCGGAATTTCGTATTTTGACTCGGCGCCGACCGGATGCGGCAACGCCCCCAATTGTTGCGCCTGCGCAATCACTTGTTCGGCAATCGGTTGATCCAGTTCGACAATCACTACCTTGGATTGGGCATTGACCAAAAACGCCCGTGTTACCATTGGGAATTCGTCACTGTTCAAGCGTGCGACCAACAATTCGCCTTGCTCGGCTTGAATGGCGTGCATCACCGGTGCAAAAACCAGTCCGCGCAATACTGCCTGCGCTTGCCAGCCCTGAATCTGACAGCCGCCGGAATATTGACTGCGGCGGATTTTATCGACCGCACTTTGCTCACCGACCGCCACACCGACTCCTTCCGGTCCGAACAGCTTAAAGCTGGAAAAGGTGGAGAGTGTCGCCCCCAGCTCGCAGCCAATCTTATCGACTTTCATCACCGCATAATTGTCATCAATCAACGTGGCCACGCCGGCTTGGCGGCAGACCGCAATCACCTCCGCCAGATGATAGCGGTCTTGCGGCTGTTGGCGGCTGTGTTGAATCAACACCGCTGCCGGTCGGGTGCTTGCCAGCACTTGCGCCAATTGATCCAAGTGGTTGAAATCGGCTTCAATCACTTGCAATCCAAGCAGTTCGATACTGGTCTTGCTGGTCGGGTAAATCGGGGCGCGGTGCAGTACGATTTTTTCGCCGTGCCGCAGCAATGCCGTCAAACCGGCACGCAAGGCACCAGTGCCGGCACCCTGTAGCAAAACCGCACTTTGCGCCTGAAAAAAATCAGCCAGCACCTGTTCCACCTGACGGGTGGTTTGCGGTTGGTTCAGACCGCACTTTAATCCCAGATCCGACTGCAAAAATTCCGCCCCCTGAAATCGACGGGTGATTGCCTCGACCAGCGCGAACTGTTTCTGTTTCGCCTGTTCCAGACTTAAACTGGTTAACGGATAGACTGGCATGCGGCGGCTCCCAAAATACGGTTAGGGTTGTGGCTTAAGATGATGTCGATGTCATGTTGGCTGACACCACGCTGAAATAACATCGGTAAAAAGGTATCGAACAGATAGCGGTAGCCGATTCCGCCGTTGGCGTGCAAGTGTGATTTGCGGGTGATGTCCAACGACAACAGCAATTGCTGCCGGAAACCGCACTTGACTGCCCGGCTAAACAGATCGGCGCGTAATTCGTCCGGTTGGTAGCCCAATTTGCCGATGGTATCGAATTCGACGATTGCGCCGCGATCGAGCAGGCGCATCAGATAATCATAATCACCGGCCAAATCGGTATGGCCGATAATCACCTTTTCCGCACTGACGCCATGTTGCGCCAATAGATCCAACTGCTGTTCGCCGAAGCGTCCCAGCGAGGTGTGCGTGGTGATATATTTGCCGGTGGCGTTGGCGGCAAGGGCGGCGGCGTGCAATAATTTTTGCTCGACGGCACTGATTCCGTCAAATCCGCTACCGACCTCTCCGATAATCGCCGCTTTGCGACCGCTGTTTTCGATACCGGTTTCGATTTCATCAATAAAGCGTTGTGCGATTTGTTCCGCACTTTGTTGATAAAACCAGTCCGGCAAAAAAGGCTCTTTGTAGCAACCGGTGGCGGAAACGATTTCGATGCCGCTGGTTTGCTGAATTTGCGCCGCATAGTCGATATTACGCCCCATGCCGATATTGGTGACATCGACAATCCGTTGCACGCCGAGCGCTGCTAACTGCCGGAATTCGGCGACCATCAATTCGAAGCAGTCCAGCAGGCAGTCGTCGTCATTTTTGACTTTGGACAGGTCGAGATAAATATGTTCATGCATTAACGTATAGGCCATATCCGTTTCCTTTTATGCCATGCCGACCAATGCCAAAATATTGGCCACGATACCGACAATGATGGTGGCGATCGGGCCGATTGCCATCTCGACCAACGGCCGTTTGGAAGTGCGGTTCAGCAAGTAAATTCCGGCGACAATCATAAAGCCCATTCCCGGCAAAATCGCATTGGAGGCGATCATACCGCCGACGAGCAGGGCGACTTCCAACATTTTGGTGATTGCGGTACGAATGTGATCGCCGCAGGCTTTGACTCCGGGGTATTTGTCCAGCCAAATCGCTACGCTGGCAAGCAGTTTGACTTCCAACAGCATAATGATACAACCGGCGATAAATGCCAGAATCGGGTTATCGATCGCCAAACCGGCGACGAAGATAAATTTCATGCCGTCCGGAGAATAAACGCCGGTAGCAATGGCCGTTGTGCCGACTAAGGGAATGAAACTGACGGCGCGTGCCAAGGCAACCAATAAAGCCGACGTTTGCTGATCCTGAGCCATCAATTGCAGTGAAACCGGCCCTTCCGCCAGCAGACTGTAAGGCATGCTGGCGGCAATGGCGGTTAAACCGCCGCTCAGTGCCAGCAGCCATTTATGTTTTTGGATCCGCTGAATCCGAGCGGAAAACAGACCGACCAACATTTCATTGGCGCCTTTTTCCCCTTGATTGAGCGGTTTGGCTTTCTCTCGCATGGCGAAATAGAACATCGCAATCATGGCGAATAGCAGCGCGACCCCGTTCGGATCAAGTTTGACCGGCGCACTGTCGGCGTCAAACCGAATGGCGCCGACGGATTTGGTTAACAGATAACCGATTAAGGTGGCGATTAATACCCAGACACCTTTTTTGTAACCGTATTGATAACCGATTACCACTGCCGGAAAAATGGCGAAACAGGCGATAATCGGATCGCCGACTTTGCTCAGTTGGTTCATGAAATCCACCGGCATCATGGCGAACAGCTCGACAATGCCTTTTAGACCGGCGAGCAGCGCAACCCCGTACAATGCCCCGATGATGCCGGAAAGGATAAATCCTCTTTTGCTGTCTGCCGTCCAGGTGCCGATGACATCGGTGCCGAGCAGCAGACTATGCACTAAAATAATCGGTGCGGTCAGGGAAAACGGAATGCCGAAGCCGATCACCAGCCCGAAACTGAGGGCGAAACTGCTGGCCGCCAGTGCTTTGCGATTCATTCGCCCTTCCAGATATTCCGGAATCAGCGGCCGCAAACCGTCATGAAATACCGCAATGCCACGGTTTGCCATCATGGCGGAAATTGCGCCGATGACCGCCATCAACAGCAGTTTATCCAACGGAATCGCGAGTAAGTTACTCCAAAAACCAGTGTCCATCTTCCACCTCCGTTTTTATCCAGATCGTTGTCAGTGCGTTATAGTTACGGAAATTCATTTTTCATACGGGACGCAAGCCGCAACATGAAAAGCAGCACGGCAACGTGGTATGAAGAATTAAGCGTTGTCGCTATGGTCGATCAGCTGTTTGACCACCAGCGGCACGATTTTTTCGGTATCTTGTCCGGTAAAACCGAAAGCGATTTTTCCGGCTTGAATTTGTTGAATAATTTCAGCATCGGACAAAACCTTGCCCGGCATGCCGAGCGTGGCGCATTTGTCGGCACCGAGCAGGGCGATTGCCATTGCCAGCGCCCCGCCGCCACCGGTATTGCAGGCGCCGAAATAGTAATCGGCATTGCCGCTTTTGATCGCCATGGCGGCTTCGATATCGCTGGTGATATGGATATCCGCTTCGATATTGTGTTGTTCGAATTGTTGCTGCAAGGTTTTTGCCACTAAGGCTTTTTCAATTTGTCCACCTACGACGATACGCATAAAAGCTCCTTATTCGGGATAAATTAAGTGTAAAAACGATGTGCCGTTTTGCGGTGCTTTTGCCGCAAAAAAATCACAGACGGTAGCGCCGACATCAGACAGGGTTGTCCGTTCTCCCAGAGCGGTCAAAGTGCGGTTTTTCCGATAGACCAGCAACGGGACTTTCTCACGGGTGTGTTTGCTGTGTCCAATCGTCGGATCGTTACCGTGATCGGCCAATACCAGCAGACAATCCTGCGGCTGCATGGCGGCGATAATAGCTGCCAGTCCTTGATCAACTATCTGCAAGCGATCGGCATAACGCACTACATCTTGGGCGTGACCGGCCAAATCGGTTTCTTGAATGTTGCTGCAGATAAACAATGGGTGCGGATCGTGCACATGCTGCAAGGTCAGTTGCAGAATGTGTTGCGAATCCACCCGTTTCTGATAATTGATGCCGTGCGGATTGGCTACAATATCCGCTACTTTGCCAATCAATACCGTCGCTATGCCTTGTTGCTGCAACAACTGCGGAGCTTGCGTGGCGGCGTCCACGCCATATCCGAGGTGCACCACCTGAAATCCATCGGCATAAGCGCCTGATTTTGGCGCATTGACGCCGATAAATTGCGATTGTCTGACTTCGATGGCAGCGAGAATATTATCATCGGAAGTCCGTCCGCCAAAGGCAATCACCCGTCCGACCTTGACGTGCCGGCGCACGATTTGCCCGATTCGGCAGACTTGTTCGAAGCTGACGGCATTCAAATTGGCGGTGACGTTGTAAACCTGACCTAAATCAGCTTCCAGATTATCGCCGATGGCAATATGATCATTGACCCACAATACAGACAGGCCGTTTTGCGACACCCGCGCTACGTTAAATCCGGCGTCCTGAAGTGCGGTTTGCACCTGATCAATGACATGTGCAAACGGCATGACCAACGGCGATTGCGGCAAGGTTCCCATGATCTCCTGATGGCCGATAAAGGTGTCTCCTCCCTCGTGCTGTAAAAGTGCGCTGCCGTAAATGGCGGTTTGCGACAGCGGCATGCCGTTATGGCTTTGCCCCAACACATTCATCAAGCCTAGCTCGGCCAGTGTTGGCAATTGCAACTGCGGTAATTGCTGTAAAATATGCAGGCAGGTATTCGCGCCAATATCCTGCGGGCGCACTTGCGGCACATCGGGCATGGCGCCGACGCCAAAACTGTCGATCACCACGACAATAAATTTTTTTCTTTCATTCTCACGCATATTGTTCTCCCAGCGGATTGCCCAAGCTGTCGTAAAGTGCGGTCAGGCGGTTTTGCAGCGGCTCAACCAGTGCGACATCGCTGCGGGTGGTGAAGATTTGGGTTCGAAAACACATAATCACCGCTTCGCCGACCGCAAAACGGCCTTGCAGACGCAGGGTGTAGTCAATACTGTCGCTGTCCGCAGCAAGCACTTCGGTTTTGATCAATTGCCGCCCGACCAAAGCATGGGTCAGGTGGCCACGGCGGTAGTATCCGCCGCCGAAACAGTAACTGTAGTTACCCACGGTATGTGAAATTTCAGAAAGATACAGCATGGCAATCTTTTCGGCTTGATCGCCATGCTGATTGGACGGAATCGTGCCGGTCAAGGCGTGGCCGGGTTCGCCGTGCGTAGCGCCGGCTTGTGCCAACAACGGAATGGATTCGCTGCAAGTCAGGGACGGGGCATTGATTTGACGGACATCGATACCGGATTGGCGCAGTTGCTGTGCAGCCTGAATCAACGAAGATAAATTAGGGGTTGCGCTAATGCGCTTTTGTTGCTGATCGAACAGGCAGCAGGGAAAATGGGTCACGCCGACCAAGGTTAAATGCGTCATCTGCTGCAACGCCGCCACAAAAGCAGGCAATTGCGCCAAACCGATCCCGCTCTCTTGACCCGGATAAACAATGTCGCCGTCTTGACAAATTTTGATTAACACCGCTTGGCGGATACCCAATCGCGCTGCGACTTGATTGATTTGTTGTGCTTTTTCAAGGGAGTAGAGCGTGATCACTTGCGGTTTCTGAGCCAGAATCTGAGTTAAAAGTGCGGTGGGCGGCTGTACCAAATGCCCGATATGCGCCACCGGCAAGTGGTGGCGGAAATAGTGGCGTGCTTCTTTAAAATCGACAGCTACGATCCCGTCGAAACCGCACTTTAATAATTCACGGCACAACAACGGATTGCGCCCGAACTGCTTGCCCATCAGATACAGTTTTAATCCTTGCCGTCGGGCGCAATTAACCAGTTGCCGTCCGTTTTGCAACACTTGCGGCAGATCGATCACATAGCTGTCGGGCAAAATCGCGCCTTGTTGCCAAAGGGCCAGTGCGGTTTGGATTAGTCGGGGGTTTTGGCGTTGCAGGGCAGATAAAAACATCTTTATTTCTCCGTGTCCGGAATTGACAACAAGTGCGGTTGATCCAGACTTAAGGCATGGAGATTGGCGATGAGGAAACTTTGTTCGGCGGCGTTGAGCGTTTGTCCGGTTAATGCCAACAGTTGACGGTGGCGCGCGAGAAGAGAGTGATAGTTTGCGCTTTGCTGCACTTCTTGGAACAAGGCGGGTTCCAACCCGTTATCCAGCTGCTGTTGCCGTTCGGCACGTTGCAACGCCATTGCCAAATGGGTCAGCAGCATTTGCAGCTGTTCGCGTTGCAGATCCAGTTGCCATTGCTGCAGTTTTTCGATCACCTGAAACACCGCTTGGCGCACGTTGGCGGAGATGACGGCGGCATCGGCCAAAAGCCCGATTTTCTGTTTGATATTCATGGTTTACCTCAAGCTAATCCCAATGAACCAGTATTAATGACAATAGTATAAATTGGTCAAGTTAGCAATTTTTTAAAAAATTTTTGCATGTGATATAACAAAAAAATTATTATCGGCCGTTTTTTAAATGTTATTCTTAGCCATTATATTTTGCGATTACCTTAAAATCTGCCTGAGCAGCCATGATTTGCGCTTGCATGCGGCAAAACGGGTTTGTCACAACAATCCGCCACTTAAAAGGAGATTTCATGTCCGATAAGCAGCCGAATGAGCCGGCCAACGGCGTTACCAATCACGATTTAACCAATTATGGCGTGACCATTTCCGAATTCGGTGCGCCCGAAGTGTTGACGTTGCAAGCGCACTTGCCGCTGCCGCAGATCAACGACAATCAGGTGTTGATTGAAACCCATTATGCGGCGGTTAATCCGGTCGATTACAAAACCCGTCTGGGTTTGGGCTGGGGCGCGGAGAAATTTAAAGCGCAGTTTCCGGCGGTGTTGGGCTTTGATGCCGCCGGTGTCATCGCCCAAGCCGGCAGCAACAGCGGTTTTCAAGTCGGCGAACGGGTGGCGGTGTTGACTTTTGACGGTGGCGCTTACAGCCGCTATTTTGCGGTGAATGCCGATTTGGTCGCCAGAGTGCCGGACGGCGTGTCTTTGCAGCAGGCGGCGGCACTGCCGACGGCGGGCGTGACGGCTTATCAGCTGGTGAAACAAGCCGATCTGCAAGCCGGACAAAAAGTGCTGGTTTCCGCAGCGGCAGGCGGTGTCGGACATTTGCTGATACAGTTGTTGCGCCGGTTGCCGCTTGAAATTATCGCGATTTGCTCTCCTGCCAAGCAGGCTTATCTGCAAACGCTGGGCGTGAGCCGATTTTTGGATTACACCGCCCTGCAATCCTATCCACCGTTGGCTGCGGATATTTTTCTCGATCTGGTCGGCGGCGAAGCCGGCGTGAAAGCGCTGAGTGCGGTCAAAGACGGCGGACGGGTGATTTGCGTGCCGACGATTCATGTGCCGCTGCTGCAACAAGCCGGCGAAAGCCGCGGCTTGCAAGTGGAAAAAATACTGGCGCAGCCGAACGCCGCCGATCTCAGCGCGCTCTTGGCGCTCTTGGCACGGCAACAACTGCAAATTGAGATTGCCGACAGCTACCCGTTGAGCCAAATTCAGGCGGCGCACCGCACTTTAGAACAAGGGCGCACGCAGGGCAAAATTATTTTGGATCTGAACGAAAAGACAGGGCGAGGCGTATGAGCCGATTGATTCTCGAACCAAGTATTATCGCCGCTTATCAAGGCTTGATTTTCGACATGGACGGCACGTTGATCGACACCATGCCCGCCCATGAACGGGCTTGGCTGCAAACCGGCGAATATTTCGGCTATCCGTTGCGCGGCGAGCTGATGTATCAACTCAGCGGCTCGACCACTTATGTGATTGCCGAAGCGATTATGCGTGACGGCGGTATGCCGTTGCACCGCTTGGAAGAGGTAGTGCAGAAAAAACGCGAATTGGGCACGCAACTGGTGCTGGAAAGTGCGGTTCTGCTGCCGGCGTTTGAGATTGTGCGCCGCTTTCACGGCGAAATCCCGCTGGCGTTGGGCACGGGCGCACATCGGGCAATGACCGATATTTTAGTCGAAAAATTTGATCTGGCGCGCTATTTTAGCGCAATCGTCACCTCCGACGATGTGATCCACCACAAACCGGCGGCGGATACGTTTTTGCGTTGCGCCGAATTGATCGGCACAGCCCCTGCCGCCTGCCTGGTGTTTGAAGACGGCGATTTTGGCATTGAAGCCGCGCACGCCGGCGGTATGGACGTGTTTGACGTGCGTGATAACCGTTTGTTAAAAGCCGATCCGGCAGCCAATGCTTAGCGACTGGCTGAGCGGTATTTTGCCCGATTGGGTGTTGCAAAACCGCTTAATCGTGATGTTTTGCAGTGCTTTTTTAAGTGCAACCTTGCTGCCCGGCAATTCGGAAGTGGTTTTCAGCAGCTTTTTATGGCTTGATAATCTGCCGTTTACGCCGCGCGGTTTGGCGGTATTTAATCTATGGCTGGTGGCGACCGTCGGCAACAGTTTGGGCAGTATGACCAGTTACGCCATCGGACGAATGGTGGTTGTGCCCGAATGGCGGCGGCTCAGCCGCCGACAGCAAAACGGTTTTGCACTGGTTCACCGTTATGGCAGTGTGGCATTATTGTTCAGTTGGCTGCCGATTATCGGCGATCTGCTGTGTGTGGCAGGCGGTTGGCTGCGCTTGCACTGGCTGCCCAGTCTGCTGTTTATCACGCTCGGCAAAGGGCTGCGTTACGGTTTGCTGGTCATGCTGAATTCAATTTTATAACGGATTTATGGGAAGGATATTGTTGTGTTACCGAACTTGGACAGCGCACTGGCGTGGTTAAAACAGCACCCGCAAGCGGTGCGGCATTTTAAACGCGGCTTGGAACGGGAAACCTTGCGTTTCTTGCCGAATAACCATTTGGCGTTGACACCGCATCCGCCGCATTTGGGATCGGCGTTGTGCAATCCGTGGATCACCACCGATTTTTCCGAAAGCCTGCTGGAATTTGTCACGCCGGTACGGGAAAACGCCGCTGATTTAACCGATTTCTTATGGGATCTACACCGTTTCAGCCTGGAAAAAATGGGCAAAGAGCGGTTTTGGCCGATGAGTATGCCGTGTTTTATCGACGACGAAAGCGACATCGTGCTGGCGCAGTACGGCGCGTCCAATTTGGGACGTTACAAAACCCTGTACCGCGAAGGCTTGAAAAACCGCTACGGCGCATTAATGCAGACCATCGCCGGCATTCATTACAACTTTTCATTTGATGAACCGTATTGGCAGGCGCGTTTTCCCGACCTAAGCGAAAACCAGCAAAAAGCGCAGTTGTCGGCACGCTATTTCAATCTGATTCGCAACTATCTGCGTTACGGCTGGGTGATTCCTTATCTGTTCGGTGCTTCGCCGGCGATTTGCAGCTGCTTCCTGCAAGGGCGCAACAACAAAATTGAATTTGAACGCTCGCCGCACGGCTTTTTGTATCTGCCGTACGCCACTTCGCTGCGCCTGAGCGATTTGGGTTATACCACCGATACCCAATCGAATTTGGGCATAAATTATAACGAGTTGCAGCAATATACCTCGTCTTTGCGTGCCGCGACCCGTCGCCCCGAAGCGTTGTTCGCCCACATTGATCAACGCAACGGGCAAGACGGCAAGGCGTATCATCAACTGAATGCCAATGTGCTGCAAAGCGAAGCCGAATTTTATGCGCAAATCCGCCCGAAACGAGTGGTCAAAGACGGCGAAAGAGCGGTTGCGGCGTTGGAACGTGCCGGTATTCAATATGTGGAAGTGCGGTCGTTGGACGTGAATCCGTATTCTGCCGTCGGCATCAGCGAACAGCAGATCTATTTTCTCGATCTGTTTATGTTATGGTGCGAACTGGCGGAAGCGCCGCGGTTGGGCGACAGCGAGCAGCAGTGTTGCCGTAAAAACTGGAATAAAGTGATTCTGGCAGGGCGCAAACCGCAGCAAACCATCGGGGTCGGCTGTGATGAAAACGAATATTCGCTGCAAGCGGTGGGTGAAGCGATTTTCGATGATCTGCTGCAATTGGCGGCGGTGGTGGATTGCGTGCAGCAGTCGCCGGAGCAGGCGCAAGAGCAGCGCTACGGTGAAATTTGCCGTGAATTGCGTCAAGCCTTTGCTGATCCGGATTTAACCTTGTCGGCGCGCGTTTTGGCGGATTGCCACCGCGACGGCATCGGCGCTTTCGGCTATAAGCAGGCGGAGAGCTTCAAACAGGCGTTTTTGTCGCAGCCTTACCGCACTTTAAACCAACAGCAGTTGCGCCAAGTCGCACAGGATTCCGTTTTGCGGCAACAAGCGATTGAACAGGCGGATACTCTGAGTTTCGATCAATATTTGGCGTTGCAGAACAGCTTGTAGTGTTAAATCTCAGGCAAAAAAAGCGCTCTGCAAGAGAGCGCGAAATAACCTAAGGAACCAACTTAATTATTAGAAAACAACTGCAAGTTGCTTGTATAATAAGACTGAGCAACCCTTAGAAAGTTCAAAATTATTTAAAATTTTTATTATCGAGGAAAAATTATGCCGTTACTGGACAGCTTTACCGTTGATCACACTAAAATGAATGCGCCGGCGGTGCGTGTCGCGAAAAATATGCGCACTCCGAAAGGCGACGACATCACCGTGTTTGATTTGCGTTTTTGTCGCCCTAACCTTGAAATTATGCCGATGAAAGGCGTGCATACGCTGGAACATCTGTTCGCCGGCTTTATGCGTGATCATCTCAACGGCGAAAGCGTAGAGATCATCGACATTTCGCCGATGGGCTGCCGCACCGGATTTTACATGAGCCTGATCGGCACGCCGAGCGAAAAACAGGTTGCCGAGGCATGGGAAAAGTCAATGCAGGACGTGCTGAATGTCGCCGACCAAAACGATATTCCCGAATTGAACAAATATCAGTGCGGCACCTACACCGACCACTCGTTGCAGGAAGCGCAGGACATTGCCCGTCACATTTTGGCGCGCAAAATCGGCGTCAACAAAAATGATGAGTTGAGCCTTGATCCGAATTTGATCAACATTTAATCCCGAACAAACCGAGTGAGCGCACTCGGTTTTTTTGTCTCTATTTAATCGGTAAACGCAAAAGGAAAAGACAATGACGACAATCGGCACGCCGTTGACGGCGGCAGCGACCAAAGTGATGATGTTGGGTTCAGGCGAACTGGGCAAGGAAGTGGTGATCGAATTGCAGCGCTTGGGGGTGGAAGTGATCGCGGTCGACCGCTATGCAAACGCACCGGCGCAACAGGTGGCGCACCGTGCCTACACCATTTCCATGTTGGACGGTGCAGCGCTGAAAGCCTTGGTGGAAAAAGAGCAGCCGGATTATATCGTGCCGGAAGTGGAAGCGATCGCCACCGCAACCTTGCTGGAGCTGGAACAGCAGGGCTTTAATGTGATCCCAAGCGCCAAAGCCGTCAACCTGACCATGAACCGTGAGGGTATTCGCCGCCTTGCCGCCGAAGCGCTGGGTTTGCCGACCTCGAATTACCGCTTTGTGGATAACTTCGCCGAGCTGCAAAGTGCGGTGGCGGAAATCGGGCTGCCTTGCGTGATTAAACCGATTATGAGTTCGTCCGGTCACGGGCAGAGCGTGATTAAATCCGAGCAGCAGCTCGCACAAGCGTGGCAATACGCGCAACAGGGCGGGCGTGCCGCCGGCGGACGGGCGATTGTCGAAGGTTTTGTTACCTTTGATTATGAAATTACCCTGTTGACCGTGCGCCACATCAACGGCACAACTTTCCTGCCGCCGATCGGCCACAGCCAAGTCGACGGGGACTACCGCGAATCGTGGCAGCCGCAAGCGATGTCGGCAACCGCACTTGCCAAAGCGCAGGCGATCGCAGGAAAAATTACCGAAGGGCTGGGCGGACACGGTATTTTCGGCGTGGAAATGTTTATCTGTGGCGACGAGGTGATTTTCAACGAAGTATCGCCGCGACCACATGATACCGGCATGGTCACCCTGATTTCACAAGAGCTGTCCGAATTCGCCCTGCACGCCCGTGCCATTCTCGGTTTACCGATTCCGCAAATTAATCTGATCAGCCCGTCCGCCTCGAAAGCGATTGTCGTAGAAGGCAAATCCAACCAAGTGCGGTTCGGCAATTTGCAGCAAGTCTTGGCGCAACCGAATACCGACCTGCGCCTGTTCGGCAAAGGCGAAGTCAACGGCCACCGCCGCTTGGGCGTGATTCTCGCCCGCGACACAAGCGTTGAAAGCGCACTGGCAAAAGCCAAAAGCGCTTACGACAAATTGGTGATTGAGCTGTGATTTTAGGCAGCGGGGAACTAAAAGTGCGGTTGGTGTAATGTATATGAAAAGGGTCTAAACACAAAATTTGTGATTGGACTATTAACTGGTATTCGGAATGGCATCGAAATCGGTTTTCGGCATGGTAGACAAAATTGTTGCTAATTTAGCGATCTTGTGCAGCTCTCTTTTTGTAAAAAGTAATTTTAAAAAATCACAAAAATAAATTGCATGATGTGAGAAAAGGTATTATGATATTTTCATGTTAATGTGATTTTTATAAATCACAAATGGAGGTTGGTGTGAAAAATTTAAATTGCTTGGTTCGCTTTATCAGCGGTTCGCCCCAATTCAGGATCACTGAATCAACAGACAACAGCGCTCCGGTTTATATTTGGTACGCTCAGCACCACCTTGCTGCGGATTTGTCCGACATGGCAACTATGCCGTCTGAAAGCAAAAGTGTTACCACCTTTGATAAGGTGTGTTTGCTAGCTGCCGGTGATGTGGTTTTTAGCCTGCTGTCCGGTAAGGCGGCGATAGTTGGCGAGCAGCACGAGGGCATGATTCAAACGCAAAACTACATCAAGCTGCTGCCCAAGCAAGGGCTGGATGCTGCATTTTTGGTGTACCTGCTGAATGAAAACCGCCACATAAAAAAGCAATGGGCGGCAGCTTTGCAGGGGTCGAGTGTGTTGAAATACACTTTGGCGCAGCTCAAAGCCTTAACCATTACCGCACTTCCACCCATAGAGCAGCAAAAAATCATCGGCAATATTTACTTGATGCAGCAGCGTGTGCAAGCATTGAAACAACAGGCAGCCGAACGGGAAACCCGACTGATCAACACCTTACTGGCAGGAGCCGCCAATCATGAATGAACGCCAATTTGAAACCGAGCTGATCCAATACTTAAGCCACGGCGTGATCCGCCATCCTGAAAATGCCAATACCGTTGCCGAGCCGCAGGCGGAATACTTTACCACCAAGCGTTGGCGCTATCACCCTGAAATCAAAACCACCGAAGATTTGTGGCAGAACTTCAAAAAAATCCTTGAGCAACACAACCAAAATACGTTGGAACACCCGTTGAGTGTGGTGGAATTCAATCAGGTAAAAAAAGTCATCGAGGAGCTATGCCGCACGCCTTATGAAGCTGGGCGATTCCTCTACGGCTTAAACGGCGTTTCGCAAATCGAAATTGATTTGGACGACGGTCGCCATGTTTTTCTGACCGTATTTGACCAGAAACAAGTGGGTGCGGGCGACACCGTATACCAAGTGGTGAATCAAATCCAACGCCCCGCTCGCATCAACGGCAAGCAAAACCGCGTGTTCGACACCACCTTGCTGATCAACGGCCTGCCGATTATCCAAATCGAAGAAAAGCGCGACACCCTCGATGTGAACGATGCGTTGAATCAAATGCACCAATACATCGACGAAAACCAATACCGCGATATTTTTTCCACCCTGCAAATTCTGGTCGCCATCACGCCCAACAATGCCAAATACATGGCCAACACCACCGCCGACAAATTCAACAAAGATTTCGCCTTCAACTGGCAACACCGCGACAGCAATGCCATTGTGCGCGATTGGCGCGCCTTTGCCGATGCCATGCTCAGTATTCCGATGGCGCACCAAATGGCAACCAATTATATGATTTTGGACGGCACCAAAAACAAGCAGATGCTCAAAGTGATGCGCCCGTATCAGGTGTATGCCACCCAAAACATCATCAGCCGTCTGAAACAAGTGGATTTCGAATTCGGCAACAACAAAGTCGGCTATATCTGGCACACCACCGGCTCAGGCAAAACCATCACCAGCTTCAAAACCGCCTGGCTGGCCAGCCGGATGCCGCGCGTGGACAAAGTGGTGTTTGTGGTCGACCGCATCGCGCTCACCCGCCAGACCAGCGAAAACTACCAAGCCTACGATCCCGACGGCGAGGTTGGCGAATTGGTGAAAAGCGGCGTGGTCAAAGACACCAACAGCACCAACGATTTGAGCCGCAAGCTCAAAAGTAAGGGCAACGACATCATCGTCACTTCAGTGCAAAAACTCGATACCCTGATCAAACGCAAGAGCTTTGTCGCACCCGATAAAAACATCGTCTTTATCGTCGATGAAGCACACCGTTCCACCGGCGGCGACAGCTTCAAAGCGATTCAGACGGCCTTCAAACGCTCTGCCTGGGTAGGCTACACCGGCACACCGATGTTTGACGACACCACCAAAGGCTTGCGCACCGAAGATATTTTCGGCCCCTTGCTGCATGCCTACACCATTCGCGAAGCCATTGCCGACCGCAATGTGCTCGGTTTCAAAGTCGATTTTGAAACCACCATCGACGAAGCACAGATGAAAAGTAAATACCTACCCGAATTTTATAAAGAGCGGTATCCGAAATGGAGCGAACAACAAATCGCCGACAAAATCGCCAACTTAAGCCAAGAAGACATGGACGATGCGGTCGAGCCCAGCTTTTACGACGAAAACGCCGACCATGTGAAGCTGGTGGTGGCGGATATTTTCAAAAACTGGCGCAACCGCTCCAACGACGGCAAATACAACGCCCTTTTCACCACCCACGTTGGCGGCGGCAAAGCCAGTACTCCGATGGCAATGATGTATTTCCGCGAGTTCCAAGAGGTCAATACAAAAAAACAAGCCGCCGGATTGCCGACCCTGAAAGTGGCGGTCACGTTCAGCCTCAATACCAGCAACAACGACAGTATGCTTGAAAGCAACCGTGGCTTATATGAAGCGATGGAAGTGTATAACGACCAATTCGGTACAAAATTTAAAATGGATGATGTGGCAGGCTACACCCAAGATGTCACCAGCCGTCTGAACAAAACCGCCGCCGACAAGCAATTTCTCGATTTGGTGATTGTGGTCGATCAGTTGCTCACCGGCTTTGATGCGCCTGAGTTAAACACCCTTTATGTTGACCGCACTTTGAAAGGCGCGGGCTTGATTCAGGCCTATTCGCGCACCAACCGCATTGCCGACATGAAAGAAAAACCGTGGGGGCGCATCGTCAATTACCGCTGGCCGGCGCACAACGAAAAGCTGATGAACGATGCGCTCGCCATCTATGCCAACAAAGATTCTGCCATTCTCTCGCCCGACGAGCAGCGCCAAAGCAACCAACAAGACGGCCTGCTGGCAAAGCCCTTTCATGAAGTATTGGCCGAAGTGAAAGCCACCGTGCAAAAAATCGGCGCAATGACCGATGATTTCAACCACCTGCCGCCGTCTGAAAAAGCCAAAGAGCAAATGGTCGATTTGCTGCGCGACTACAACAACGGCATGACCAAGCTCAAGCAATACAATACGCAAGATGGTGAAATTGGCTTTGATTATGATAATCCTGATGTGTTGCTGGATGCCTTGGGCATCACCGCAGAGCAGGAAAAAATGCTCACCACCGTGCTCGCCAACGAATTGAAACAGTACTTGGCAGAGAGCAAAAAAATCCCGCTGCACCAAATCGAATTGCGTATGACCCATGTGAAAGACGTCAAAATCGATTACGACTACCTCACCGAGCTGGTCGAGCGGCTGCTCAATGAAGTGCACGAGCAAAAAATGGCAGAAGCCGAGCAAACCCGCGCCGAAATCACCCGCTTTGCCAACGGCTTGGAAGACCGCAGCTATGCCGGCACCATCATTAACGCTGCCACCGCCATTTTCAACGGCAGTTACCCGACCGAAGCCGACAATATCTCCTATCCCGTGCGTAATCTGCAATCGAGCGAACAGATTATTCAAGCGGCCAGCAATGTCAGCCTCGACCGCACTTTCCTCGATTTCCGCGTGAAATGGGGCATCACCGACATCATCAGCAGCGCACAAATACGCGAACTGTTTTCCAAACACCAATACGGCGTGCAAGACCTCGACAGTAACGGTCAAATCCGCGACCTGATCGCCGAAGCCCGCAAAGACTACCGCACTTTGGCACACGACCAAGCAGTGCAGCAATTAAGCAAAATCCGTTACGGCAACGATTTGCGTGCCGCGATTTACGAATTGGCAGACCGCATGGCGGAAAAGCATTAGGGGAAAATTATGAACGAAATGCAACCGGACAATCTCATCATCTACAATACCGACGACGGCAAAAGCAACGTTGCCCTATTTGTACAGGGCGACAGCATTTGGCTGAGCCAATCCCAGCTTGCTGAACTTTTTGACACCTCAGTACCCAATATCGCAACTCATATCAAAAATATATTGGAAGACAAAGAGTTAGATGAAATTTCAGTTATTAAGGATTATTTAATAACTGCCGCCGATGGCAAGCAATACAAGGTCAAACACTATGCCTTGGAGATGATTCTGGCAGTCGGATTCCGTGTGCGTAGTCCTAGAGGGGTGCAGTTCCGCCGTTGGGCAAATCAGCATTTGCAAAGCTATTTGCAAAAAGGTTTTTTAATTGACAGCGAACGCCTGAAAAATCCAAACGGCAGGTTTGATTATTTTGACGAACTGCTTGAGCAGATTCGTGATATTCGAGCCAGTGAAATGCGGTTTTATCAAAAAATCCGTGATTTACTTAAATTATCGTCAGATTACGACCCGAGTGACAAAGCCACCGAGATGTTTTTTGCCGAAACTCAAAACAAACTGCTGTATGCTGCCACAGGCAAAACAGCGGCAGAGTTGGTATGCAGCCGTGCCGATGCCAGTCAGCCCAATATGGGTTTGCAGGCATGGAAGGGCAAAGTGGTTCGTAAAGGCGACATCATCATTGCTAAAAACTACCTCGATGCCGATGAAATCGACACCCTAAACCGCTTGAGCACCATCTTTTTGGAATCTGCAGAATTGCAGGTGAAAAACCGTCGTGATTTAACTCTTGCCTATTGGCGTGATAATGTAGAGCAATTATTGGCATTCAACGGCTTTGAGATACTGGCAGGCAAAGGCTCACGCAATCGAGAACAAATGAAATCACTGGCAGCCGCCCAATACGAACTATTCGATACCGCCCGTAAACAATGGCAGGCAGCACAAGCCGAAGCGGAAGATGTCATATTGCTGGACGAAGTGCATAGCGAGTTGAAAAGCCGTCAATTGAGCGGTCGTAATAAAGGTGGTGAAAAATGAACGAAATCCAATTTTTGATTTACGACCACGGCGAGCATACCGAAGTTTTGGTGCAAGATGAAACCCTGTGGGCGACGCAAAAAAGCATTGCCCAGTTATTTGGTGTAGATCGCACATCCATTTCACGGCATTTAAAAAATATATTTGAAACCAATGAATTAGATGAAAAAGTGGTGTGTGCGGAAATTGCACATACCACTCAGCACGGTGCTATTGCAGGCAAAACCCAAACTAAATCGACCAAATATTACAATCTTGATGCCATTATCTCCGTCGGCTACCGTGTCAATTCCCAAAAAGCCACCAAATTCCGCATTTGGGCGAGCGAGATTTTAAAAGCCTATATCCAAAAAGGCTTTGCTATTGATGTCGAACGCCTAAAGCAAGGTGAAAACGCCTTTGGCAAAGATTATTTCCGTGAATTATTGGAAACCGTCCGTTCCATCCGTGCCAGCGAACAGAGGATTTGGAAACAACTGACCGATATTTTTGCCGAAATCTCCTATGATTATGATAAAAATTCGGAAATTACCCGCCAGTTTTACACCAATGTGCAAAATAAATTTCACTACGCTATAAGTGGTTGTAAACCGTAAGTTGACAACCACTTCTCGCTAGAAAAACGCTTAAACAACCAATTGTCAACGATAAGTTGATAGTTCAAAAAACAAATCGCATTGCCGGCACTCACTCGGCTTGGCAATTCATGACATGACGGAGCAACAATGAACGCAAAAAACAATGCTGTGCCAAAACTACGCTTCCCCGGCTTCACTGACGCTTGGGAACAGCGAAAGCTTGGGGATTTATTGCAATATGAACAACCGACAAATTATCTTGTAGAATCTACAGATTATGGTGATAGTTTCAAAACACCTGTTTTAACCGCAGGAAAAAGTTTTATTTTAGGATACACGTCAGAATTAAGTGGAATTAAACAAGCAAGTAAGCTAGATCCCATTATCATTTTTGATGATTTTACAACAAGTTCACATTATGTCGATTTTCCTTTTAAAATCAAAAGTTCGGCAATAAAGCTACTTAGTTTAAAGGAACGTGATGATAATTATAATTTTATTTTTAATATCTTGAAAAATATAAATTACATTCCTCAAAGTCATGAAAGGCATTGGATTTCAAAATTTTCAGATTTTAAAGTAGCTATCCCTATTTCAGCCGAACAAACCGCCATCGGCAACTTTTTCAAACAACTGGACGAGGCTATCGCTTCTCATCAGCGTAAGTATGAGCGAATGAAAGAACTCAAGCAAAGTATGCTGCAAAAAATGTTTCCGAGAGACGGAGAGGCATTTCCGGAGCTTAGATTCCCGAATTTTACGGACGCTTGGGAACAGCGAAAGTTAAATCAAATCTCCAGCAAGGTAACTCAAAAAAATACAGATGGCGTATATATTGAAACATTTACCAATTCAGCAGAATTTGGAATAGTCAGTCAAAGAGATTTCTTTGATAAAGATATTTCCAATTCAAGTAATCTTAATGGCTACTATGTAGTAAAGCATAATGATTTTGTCTACAACCCAAGAATATCGAATTCAGCACCTGTTGGACCAATAAAACGGAATAAACTAGGTAGAACTGGCGTAATGTCACCACTTTATTATGTTTTCAGAACAGACGGTATTGTGCATGAGTTTTTAGAAACCTATTTTAGTAGTAATCATTGGCATAGGTTTATGGAAGAAAATGGCGATACCGGTGCACGAGCAGATCGTTTTGCCATCAAAGATAAATTATTTGCCCAAATGCCTATCCCATTTCCTAATCACGAAGAACAAAACGCCATCGGCAACTTTTTCAAACAGCTGGACGAGGCTATCGCTTCTCATCAACGTAAACTGGAACATATGCAGACCCTGAAAAAGGGCTTGTTACAACAAATGTTCGTATAAACAATAAGATAAAACGGAGTATTAAAAAATGAGTAACAATCTGCAAGACATCACTTCCAAACTTTGGGCAATGGCAAATGAACTTCGCGGTAATATGGACGCATCGGAATACAAAAACTATATCTTGGCATTTATGTTTTACCGCTATTTGTCCGAGCGACAGGAAGAATATTTGTCCGTCAATGAAGTATTGGAATTGGAAGCCGGAAAATCAATCAACGATTTGTATCGGGCACAAGCAACCGACGATGAATTGGACGACTATCTGCAAGATATTTCGGCATCATTGGGCTATGCCATCAATCCGGAAAATACGTGGGGTTCGCTGATGGATAAAATTAACAACAGCGAAGTGATTCCTAGCGATTACCAAGCCTTGTTCGATAGCTTTAACAAAAATTCCGAACTCAACAAAGAAGCCTATGCCGATTTTAGCGGCTTGTTCAACGACATCAATTTGGGTGATTCGCGTTTGGGCAATTCCACCACCGCACGCGCCAAGGCATTGAACGGTATTGTCAAACTGGTGGACAGCGTGCAATACAAAAGCGATGACGGCAAAGATATTCTGGGCGAAATCTACGAATACCTGATCGGTCAGTTTGCGGCATCGGCAGGCAAAAAAGGCGGCGAATTCTACACACCGCACCAAGTCAGCAAAATTTTGGCCAAGCTGGTGACGCAAAATGCAGTCGAATCGAAAGAAGCCTTTTCGGTGTATGATCCGACCATGGGTTCGGGCTCGCTACTGTTGACCGTACGGGCAGAATTGCCCGGTGGTGAAAAAGAGGGGGCAATCCGTTTTTACGGGCAGGAGCTGAACACCACCACCTACAACTTGGCGCGTATGAATCTGATGATGCACAACGTCGGTTATTACAATATGACCCTGCACAATGCCGACACGCTGGAGGGCGACTGGCCGGACGGCCCCGACGACAAAGGCGTGGATCAGCCGCGCGCTTTCGATGCCGTGGTTGCCAATCCGCCCTATTCAGCGAAATGGGACAATAGCGACACCAAGCTGAAAGATCCGCGCTTTGCACCTTACGGCAAGCTCGCACCGGCTTCCAAAGCCGACTATGCCTTTATCCAACACAGCCTTTATCACTTGAACGACAACGGCACGATGGCGATTGTGCTGCCGCACGGTGTGCTGTTCCGTGGTGCGGCAGAAGCGCATATCCGCCAAACCATTATTGAAAAAAACCAGCTCGATGCGGTGATCGGCCTGCCCGCCAATCTGTTTTACGGCACCAGCATTCCGACCGCCATTTTGGTATTCAAGAAAAAACGCCAAACCAAGGATATTTTATTTATCGATGCCAGCAACGAGTTTGAAAAAGGCAAAAACCAAAACAAATTAAGCGATGAGCATATCGACAAAATCGTAAATGCTTATCAGGCACGGCAAAGCATCGACAAATACGCCCATCTCGCCACATTGGACGAAATCAAGGCAAACGACTTCAACCTGAATATCCCGCGCTATGTGGATACCTTTGAGGAAGAAGAGCAAATCGACTTGGACGAGGTGTTGCGGCAATTGGCGGAAGATAACCGCGAAATTGCGGAATTAGAGCAGAAAATCCATGAACAGCTGAGATTGCTGGGTGTGAATATCTAGTTTGAAAATGCTTTGAAAGCCATTGCCGGTGCGGTTGCGGCAATGGCCTTTTTAATGGCTAAGAGCGATGGAGACTGACGTTGATGAGAAGCGATAGCCTCGTCCAGCTGCTTGAAAAAGTTGCCGATGGCGGTTTGTTCAGCGAGGTTTGGAAATAGAATTTCCGCATTTCTTACTTGATTGGAAGTTACTGAGTCAAAAGTAGATCCTGAACTTAACCTGTTCCAGTACCCATCATTGTTTAATTTATTTAATGTTTGAAAAATAAATTCACTCCCTCTAATTGCAGCAACTCCACGTCCTAAAACGACATCAAAATCAGATTTTGCAATATCTCCGACAGGTGCTCTAACACTTAAAATCAAGTCATTTTTTTTAGCTTGTTTTGTAATTTGTGTAGTCCAAACTCTAGGGGAAACTCTACCATTTTTTATATCAGCATTTCCTTGAACAAGAATATGGTCATTAGGATTATCAGTGTAATTTTTAGAGTCAGGTGATTGACCCATAATTATATCAACCACATCCCCTAACTTTCGCTGTTCCCAAGCGTGTGTATTTTTAATGATAGATTTTCAGAACCATTTCACACACGCTTGGGAACAGCGAAAGTTTAAAGATTTGGTTCTTCTTAGACATGAAAGTGTAGAACAAAGAAATTATTCAATAGATATTGAATTAGAAAATCTTGAAAGCAATACTGGTAGGATTATTGGTGATACTTCTATAAGAACAATGTCCAATACCTTATTCAAGAGGGGAGATATTCTTTTCGGGAAATTACGACCATATCTTAACAAGTGGTGGATTGCGGATAAGGAAGGTGTGAAAAGCGGTGAGATTTGGGCTTTTTCATCTTATGAAAGCTATTCTAATAGATTCATCTATGCTGTGATTCAATCCAATATTTTTCTAGATGAAGTTAATGTTACTTCTGGTACAAAAATGCCTAGAGCTGACTGGAAGACCGTTTCAAACATTAAAATCAAAGTGCCTAATCTTGCCGAACAAACCACCATCGGCAACTTTTTCAAACAGCTGGACGAGGCTATCGCTTCTCATCAACGTCAGTCATTCTATATTAAGACTGGGAAATAATTAGAATAGGGCGGGCCTATACCCGCCGGAATTAACTAGCAAAGTCCAGCCAAATGGCGCATCACAATATCGGTATCCTGATTTTCAAGTTCTTGAATAATATGGATATAGGTATGCTGGGTGGTGGTCATGCTGGAGTGTCCCAAGCGTCTGGCAACACTGGCGATTGAAACACCGGCAAACAGCAATAATGAAGCATGGGTGTGACGCAAGCCGTGTATGGTAATGGGGGACACATGGACTTTTTTGCACAAACGGGTGAGGATGCCATTAATGGTTGAATTGTAAATGGCCGTCTGACAGTGAAAAATCGGTTGTTCCGACGGTATGTTTTTTACCAATTGAGAAAATTGAATCACCGTCTGCCAATCAATCTGGATTTTTCGCACTGAGGAGCGGTTTTTGGTGGGGGAAAAACCACCGTTTTCTTTATAATTCCATGTCTTATTCACCTGCAAAGTTTGGTGCGCAAAGTCAAAATCCGCCGGTGTAACCGCCAATGCTTCGGAAAAGCGCATGCCGGTTTTGGCAATCAGCAAAATAAACCAATCCCAATTTAGTTTCGGTGCGAGATTCAGGCTGTTGAGCAAGGCTTGCAGTTCAAATTGGTTGAGAAATTTGATTTTTTTCCCTTTCGGCGCTTTACCTTTGATAATCGCCTTGCGGCTTGGATCGCTATCCAGCAAACCGTCATCAACGGCATCTAAAATGGCGCCTTTCAGCTGATGATGAAAGTCCAGTGTGGTTTGCCTTTCGTGTGTTTGGGCATAATCGTTCAGCAGTTTTTGATAGTTGATACGGCTGATTTCTCCAATCTGCAAGGTGGGTGCCAATATTTTGATCCAGTGTAGCGTTGATTGGTATTTTTTCATGGTTACCAACCGAATCGCTCCCTCTTTATAAGTGGCTACCCAGTCGGTAAAATAATCGGAAAAAAGCTGCGAATTTCGTTGCGGTGTATTCATAGCAAAACTCTCTTTAGATTTAAGCCTTCCATTAAGGCAATAAATTATAAAAGAATTTTTCTTGTTGATGCTCTATTAAACAAACTTCTCACGCAAAAAATCAATCAGCACTCGAATCCGTTTGGCTTTTTGGCTGTTTTTCGGGAAATAGAGATAAACGGCGGGGTAAGTGCGCCAGTAGTCTTGTAGCACCGGAATCAAATCGTGTTTATCCGTTTGCCATTGGTAAATCGGCGTGAAAATCCGCCCGATGCCCAAGCCTTTGCGTACGGCGTTATTCATCACTTCGATATCGTTGCACATCAGTGACGACGGCATCTCAACCGTGACTTCATTGCCGTTGTCGTTCAGAATCAGCGGTAAAATCCGGCGTGCGGTGATAAAACGGTAGCCGATCAGGCGGTGGCGGTGCAGCTCGTCCGGTGTTTGCGGAATGCCGTATCGGGCGGCGTAGTCCGCCGAGACGAACAATCCCTCTTGAAACGGCGCCAGCAGGCGGCTTGCCACCATGTCCTCTTCAATGGTATTGCCGAAACGAATCCCTAAATCAAAGCCTTCGTTGAGAAGGTCGATCGTGCCGTCGTAAACCGAGATTTCCAGTTGAATATGCGGATAGCGTTGGCAAAATTCCGCATAAAACGGCTGTAAAACGGTTTGGAAAGCAAAACGCGGCACGGTGATCCGCACTTTGCCGATCGGCGTGTCGCCCAGATCCTGCACGCTTTCCACCGCATATTGCAGCGATTGCACCGCATTGCCGGTGCGTTGCAGCAACAGCGAGCCGGCTTCGGTTAATTCCACCCGTCGGGTCGTGCGGTTAAACAGCGGTAAGCCGATGTGCGCTTCCAACAGTTTCAATGCTTTGCTGGCGGACGGCGTGGTTACGCCCAGTTTGCGAGCGGCGGCGGAAACGCTGCCTTCGTTGGCAATCGCCTGAAATACCATAAGTTGCCCGTAAATCGCACTGTTCATGTTGCCTCCGATTATTAACTTTTGGCTAACTATCTTTAAACCGTAGACAGTCTAAAAGTTATTATTCGCTTCGTCTATACTTTGCGCCGTGAAACACATAACCATAAGAGGATTATTTTATGAACAACGTATTGGTGATTTCGGGGCACCCGAATTTAGCGCAATCGGTTGCCAACCAAACGATTCTGCAAGAGTTGGAACAGGCGCAAATCAAAGTGCGGTATTTAGACCGCCTCTATCCGGATTTTCAGATTGATGTTGCCGCCGAGCAAGCGGCGTTGCTGGCGGCGGATATTATCGTGTGGCAATTTCCGCTGCATTGGTACACTTTGCCTGCGCTGATGAAAAAATGGCTGGACGAGGTTTTCGTATACGGGTTTGCGCACGGTTCGACTGGGAATAAATTACAGGGCAAAAAATTGATTTTATCGTTCACCACCGGTGCGGCGGCGCAAGAGTATCGGAGCGGCGGCGCGATGAATTTTCCGTTGGACGCTTTTTTACCACCGTTGCAGCAAACCGCACTTTTGTGCGGCATGGAATGGCAGCCGCCGTGTTATTCCAACGGCATGATGTATATTGCCGGTGTCAGCGGCGAGCAAGCATTGCAGGCGCTGCAAACGCATGCCAAACAACATGCGCAGGCGCTGATTCGACAGATTAAGGCCTTGCAATCGGCTTAAATGGAAAAGAGGAAACAGGTGATGGCATTATGGAGAAAATGGCTGATGGCGCTTTCTTTGGTGAGTAATCCGCTGATTAGCCCGTCGGCGCAAACGTTGCCGAGCGAGGCGGTCGGGCAGACTGCGCCGATCGTGCGTTTATTTGCGCTGCAAACCGCGCCCGACAAACAGGCGCTGTTTTATCAAACCGGACGGCATAATATGGGTACGTCGATGAAAAGCGAAGCCGGTACGTTGACGATGTTTGCTTTGCGCGACAAGCAGCAGCCGGATTTACACTATGTATTTGAAATTTATCGTGATCAGGCGGCGTATGAAACCCATGTCGCCGCACCGCACTTTCAGCAGTATGTTGCGGCGGCAAAGGAGATGATTGTCGGGCGCGATCTTATCGATGCCGACGTGCAGTTTATCAGCGAAAAACCGAATGCGCTGGCAATCTTGGAGCCGCAAGCCACGCCACAGGTGCGTTTGGCGCTGCTTGAACTGAAAGCCGACGGCGTAGCGGCATTCAAAGCGGCGGTTTTGGCGGAAATGCGCACGGCGATGGCAAAAGAGGACGGCGTGTTGGCGATGTATGCTTTCAATGTCAAAGATCAGCCGACCCAATGGCGCTTTTTGGAAGTGTATGCCGATGAAGTCGCGTATCAAGCGCACCGCAACACCGCGCACTTTCAGCAATATTTACAGCAAACCGCCGATTTGGTGGTCAGCAAACAATTGTTAGAGCCGGATAATTTGATTTTGCTTAACAAAGGCAATTTGCAGTTTGATCCGAACCTATTGATAAAATAACCGAAAATAAGGAAAAAGAATGTATTTAATCCATGTCAGTGTGCCGCCGTCGACGGCAGCGCAAACCCATTTGGCGGCACACCGCGAATATTTACTGGCGCAATTCGAGCAGGGGAATTTTCTGTTGTTCGGACCTTACGAACCGCGCAACGGCGGTGGGCTGATCTTGGCGCACGCCGCCAGCCGTGAGGCACTGGACGCGGTATTGGCGCAAGATCCGTATTTTATTCACCAAGCCGCTGACTATCGGGTGCAAGAATTCAGTGCGGCAAAAATTGCGGCGAATATCGCCGATTACCAAGTTTGATTGACAAAAAAGTGCGGTCGGATTTTTTTTCCGTACCGCACTTTTCGTTCAACCGTAATTTAGTCGATTCGAATTGTGATTGAACCGCTTGAATCAATGCGCCGCTTTGCGTTTGAACACCGAGCTGACAGAGGCAACCACTGCCAGCACGATTGCGCCGCAAACCACGCCGATAATCAAGCTGGCAAAATTGAACGCCCAGCCGTCCAGCCACTGCATTTGTTCCAGCCAGTGATGAATTAAGCCGAAGTTGTGGGCGATGATACCGCCGCCGACTAAGAACATCGCCAAGGTGCCGACCACGCTCAACAAGCGCATAAAGTGCGGCATCACAAAAATAATGCCGCGCCCGATGGCTTGGCTGACCGCACTTGACTTGCGCATTAACCAAAAGCCTAAATCGTCCAGTTTGACGATGCCGCCCACCAAACCGTACACCAACACCGTCATGCCGAGCGCAATCGCCGACAGCACCAGCGTTTGGGTCAGCAGGTTGTAGTCGCTCACCATGCCCAGCGCAATGGTGACGATTTCGGCGGATAAAATAAAATCGGTGCGAATCGCGCCTTTGATTTTGGCTTGTTCCTGTTCGGGCGACAGATCTGTGCCGACCGCACTTTGCGCATCGTCCTCGTGTTTATGCAGCAGCTTGTGAAAAATCTTCTCCACCCCTTCAAAACAGAGGTACGCGCCGCCGATCATCAGCAAATATGGAATCGCCACCGGAAAAAATGAGGAAATCAGCAGCGCCAGCGGCACCAAAATCACTTTGTTCCAAAACGAGCCTTTCGCCACCGCCCACACCACCGGCAGCTCGCGCTCGGCACGCACGCCGGCAACCTGATTGGCGTTCAACGCCAAATCGTCCCCGACCACACCGGCGGTTTTTTTGGCGGCGACTTTGGTCATCAGCGCCACATCGTCCAGTACGGCGGTAATATCATCTAACAGGGTAAATAGGGAAGCAAATGCCATAGTGATCTCTTTGGTTGTAAACAGGTGTAAAAATCGAATGCACTATAACAAACCGTTGTCAGAAATCAATAAAGAAATTATCAAGGGTGGTTGCTATTTGCGGAGTGCTCCTCTACTATTTTAAAGCAAATGAAACAGTGAGGCAGAAGATGAATTTTACACTACTCGACGGTGGCATGGGGCGCGAATTGTTGCGTATCGGTGCGCCGTTTAAACAGCCGGAATGGTCGGCGTTGGCGTTGATTGAGGCGCCGCATTGGGTGACACAGGCGCACCGCAATTTTCTTGAGGCAGGCGCGGATATTATCACCAGCAACAGCTACGCCTGTGTGCCGTTTCACTTGGGGGAAGAACGCTTTGTGAAACAGGGGGCAGAGCTGGTTGCATTAGCGGCACGCTTGGCGCATGAAGCCGCCGCAGCTTATCCAAACCGCCGTGTTGCCGCCAGCATGCCGCCGGTGGCAGGCAGCTATCGTCCGGATCTGTTCAACGTACAGCAGGCAAGTGCGGTGTGGCAGATGTTTATCGAACAACAGCAGGCTTATGCCGATCTGTGGCTGGGCGAAACCATGTCCTCATCAGCGGAAGCGGCATTATTGTTGCAACTATTGGCAAACCAAACGAAGCCAATTTGGATTTCATTTACCTTGGACGATAGTGCATTGGATACGCCGACTTTGCGTTCGGGCGAAAAATTGACCGAAGCGTTAGAGCAATTAAACCTGAAGCAAGTGGAAGCGATTTTATTCAACTGTTCGATTCCGGAAGTGATGCAAAGTGCGGTTCAGACCTTAAAACAGTGGCTGGAAGCGCAATCGCTGACAATCAAAATCGGCGTGTATGCCAACGGCTTTTCGCCGCAAGCCAACAAAGGCGCAGCCAATGAGGGCTTGAGCGAATTGCGCGACTTGTCGGAAGACGAATACCGCACTTATGCCGAAACGTGGCGGCAAGCCGGCGCGGAGATTATCGGCGGTTGTTGTGGCATCACCCCGCAACATATCGCACGGCTGAATCAGCTGCGGCAATAAGATATAGCCAAAAGTTATGGCAAGATAGGCGACAAACCGCACTTTGGTATAGCCGTATAGAATGCTATATGCTATTCTTCTTGCCTAAATTTACATTTCGAATACAGGTTTATTGCTTATGAAATCTTTTGTTGCCGCCGCATTGGCGCTGACCGCACTTTCTGCTCCGGTGCAAGCGGAAACTTTGCGTATCTCTCACGAATTGGGCTACGGCGGTGCCGAATCGCTGGATCCGATTTCGCCGACGCCATTTTCGCAACTGTCGCAAACGGTGTTCAGCCGTTTGGTGCGTCAAGGCGAGCAGGATCAAGCCGTGCCGGATTTGGCAACCGAATGGACGGCAAGTGCCGATGCCAAAACCTGGACATTTAAATTGCGCGAGGGCGTGAAATTCCATAACGGTGCGGATTTCAGCGCAGATGATGTGGTTTATTCCCTCACACGAATTCAATCGGAGACCATCGACAGCCCGGCAAGAGCGGTATTGGAAATTGTTGAATCCGTGACCGCACTTGACCCGCAGACAGTGCAAATTCAACTGAAATCCGCCCATGCCGATTTCCCGATTTTGTTGATGGATTACCGCGTGCGTATCATGAATAAAGCCAGTTGCAACAATGAGATGAGCAAATTGTGTGAAAGCGACAACGGCACCGGACCGTATAAAGTGGTGCAGCTGGATCCGCTCGGAACGACGCAATTAACCCGTTTTGACGGCTATTGGGAAGGGCCGGCAAAAATTGAAAATCTGGATATTATCGCCATTCCCGATCAGCAGGCGCGCGTTTCCGCCATGCAGGCAGGGCAGATTGATTTATTGCCGTCGGTCACTTCGCAGCAGCAGGCGTTGTTTGCCGACAACAGCCGCTACACCATTCAAAATGTCCCGACCGGTCGCTGGGCGGGCTTGATTATGCGTACCGACACCGCGCCGTTTGACAATCCGAAAGTGCGCCAAGCGCTGCGGATTTTTGCTGATCGTGATGCATTCGGTAAACTGGTGATGGGGGAAAACGGCTATATCGTCAGTTGTGATACGCCGGTGTGGTCGGGTGATCAGTATGCGACGGAGATGGCATGTGCGGCGGATATCGACGGTGCGAAAAAACTGTTGGCGGAAGCCGGTTATCCGAACGGGATTGATGTCACCCTGCACTATTCCGATGTCGATTACGGCACGTTGCGTTTGGCGGAAGTGTACCAACAGCAAGCCAAAACCGCCGGTATCAATGTTAAACTGGCGCTGACGCCGGCAGACGGCTACTGGACCGACACTTGGATGGTTGAGCCGTTTTTCGTCACGTCGTGGTTCCAGCGTCAGGCGGATCAGGTGTTCAATGAAATTTATCGCGGCGGCGCTAAGTGGAACGAAAGCCATTGGAACAACGCCAAGTTTGATCAAAACCTCGATGCGGCACGGCAAGAGCTGGATTTTATTAAACGCAAAGCGATTTACCGCGAGCTGCAACAACAATTGTTTGCCGAGGGCGGCGCATTTATTCCGTTCCACCAAAATGCGGTGCGCGTGATTTCTGCCAAACTGTCCGGCTTGGCGGCGGATACAGAAGAGATGGCAATCCGCTTTCAGGATCTTGAGAAAAACTAAGCCTTAAACTAAGCCGTTGCAGCTGCAAGGTTGCGACGGTAAAACCGCACTTATGATTAAAACGATTTTGCAACGCCTGTTTTTCGCCCTGTTCACCCTGATTTTCGTATCAGGGTTGGTGTTCAGCGTGGTCGAAATGTTGCCGGGCAACGTTTGCACCGCCTATCTGCAACGGGCGGCGCAAGGCCCGCGTTTGGAACAGTGTATTAAACAGCAAGGGCTGGACAAACCGGCGCTGGTGCGTTATCAACAGTGGGTCGGCGGCATTGCCGAAGGGGATTTCGGCACATCGCTGAAACGGCGCAAACCGATCAGCGAACTGGTGCAAGAGCGGTTTCGCAATACCGCACTTTTATCCGGCGCAGCGGCGGCGATCGGCATTCCGCTGGCATTGCTGCTCGGCTTTTGGGCGGGAATTCGGCGTGATAAACCGGCGGATTTGGTGATTTCCACCGTCGCGATGCTGGCGATGACCATTCCCGAATTTGTCAGTGCGGCGCTACTGATTTTTGTGTTTGCCGTGTGGCTCAACTGGTTTCCGGCAATTACCACCGTGCCGCCGAATGCGCCGATAGCCGATCTACTGCCAAATCTGGTGTTGCCGGTGATGGTGCTGGCATTTGTGATGACTGCGCATATTTTGCGCATGACAAGGGCGGCGGTGATCGAGGTGATGGCATCGGATTTTATCCAAATGGCGAAGCTGAAAGGCGTGCCGGCGCGGCAAATTATCGTTAAGCACTTGGCTCCGTCTGCGCTGATTCCGGCGATTAACGTGGTGGCGCTGACGATTGCCTGGCTGCTGGGCGGAGTGGTGGTGATTGAACAGGTGTTTAACTATCCGGGCATGGGCACGCTGATGTTGCAGGCGATTTATGATCGCGATCTGCCGTTGGTACAGGCAATTGCACTGATTTTTGCCGCCGTCTATATTGTGGTCAACCTGCTGGCGGACTTGCTGATTTTGCTGCTCGATCCGCGCCTGCGTCACGCTCAAACCGCACTTTAGGATTTGCCGCTATGTTCTCCTCCTTTAAATCTACTTTCCGTCATATCGCCGCCCGTCCGTCAGGGCTGATCGGACTGAGCCTGACGGCGGCGTATATTTTGTTATCGCTGTTGGCACCGCTGTTGGCGCCTTACGACCCGACCGCACAGCACGCCGATTTGATTCAGCAGGCGCCGTCGTGGGCGCACTTAATGGGTACCGACAGTTTGGGGCGTGATATGTTTAGCCGCGTGTTGTACGGTGGCCGTTTGGCATTGATCGTTACCGCTTGTGCCGCAGCGATTGCGGTGCTATGGGGGGGACTGGTCGGCATTTTGCTTGGTGTGGTCGGCGGAAAAGCCGATGAGATCAGCATGCGTTTGGTCGATGCCTTTCTGTCGATTCCTTGGCTGTTGTTTTTATTGCTGGTGGCCTCGGTCACACAAGGCGGCGCATGGACGGTCGTGCCGATTCTCGGGTTCTTTTACGGCGTGGCGGTGATTCGGGTATCGCGTGCCGCTACCTTACAAGTGGTGTCACGCGATTTTATCACCGCCGCCAAAGCACGCGGCGAACGCTTGAGCACCCTGATTCGGCGTGAAGTGTTGCCGAATGTGGCGGATATTTTATTGGTTGAAGGCGCGATGCGTTGGAGCTGGATGTTATTGGCGTTTTCCTCGCTGTCGTTTCTCGGTTTCGGCGCCACGCCGCCGACACCGGATTGGGGCTTGATGATTGCCAATGAACGCGGTTTTATGGCGATCACACCGTGGGCGGTGGTATATCCCTGCATTGCGCTGTCCGGTTTGATTATCGGCATCAATTTGCTGGCCGATGCGCTGGGCAAGGGACTAGGCGTTGATCGGGCGAAAGCGCAGGTGGCATGATGAGCGCAGAATTGATCAAAGTCGATAACTTGAGTTTGGGATTTATCAACGACAACCGCCGACAACCGATTTTGCGTGCGGTTTCGTTAAGTATCAAAGCCGGCGAATGTATCGGTATTGTCGGCGAGTCCGGCTCGGGCAAATCAACCTTAGCCCTTGCGTTAATGGGTTATCTCAAAGCGGGATTAAGCGTATTCGAGGGCGAGGTTTACTTCGCCAAACAGCCGTTATTCAGCTTGAAAACCAAGCAATTAAACCGTCTGCGAGGCGGGCAGATTGCCCTGATTCCGCAAAATGCCGGGCAGGCGTTAACGCCAACCCTGACCATCGGCGCACAAATCGGCGAGAGCCTGAAACTGCATACCCGTCTGGATCAGCGCCAGCGGCGACAGAGAGTGATTGAACTGCTGAATTTGGTGCGTTTGCCGTCGGCGCAACGTTTGGCGAAGCGTTATCCGCACCAGCTTTCCGGCGGACAACAGCAAAGGGTGGCGATTGCGATGGCGTTGGCGTGTGGCGCAAAAGCCTTGCTGCTCGACGAACCGACCACAGGCTTGGACGTGACCACGCAGGCGCATATCTTGGAATTTTTACGCGATCTGGCGCGCCAAACCCAAGTGGCAATGGTTTATGTCAGCCACGATTTAGGCGTGATTGCCCGCGTTTGCCAGCGTGTGGTGGTGATGTATGCCGGAGAAATTGTGGAACAGGGCGACAGCGGCAATTTGCTGACCAAACCGCAGCACCCTTATACCCAAGCCTTGCTGCAGGCGATTCCGCGCATGCAGACCAAGCGTATTCCGTCGGCGTTGCACGGCTTTCCGCCACCGGTGGGCGAAGTGCGGTCAGGCTGCGCTTTTGCGCCGCGTTGCGCTTATGCCTCCGATTTATGCCGTCAAACGGCGCCGTTGCTGCGTCAAACCGACCAAGGCGAAGTGCGCTGTCATTTTGATATCGCCGCGCCGGCGCTGCCGCCGCAGATTCAAACAACCGCACTTACGACAGATTCTGCGGCAACCATATTGAGCGTGAGCGATTTGGCAATCAGCTATCAACGCCACAGCTGGTTGGATCGGTTGCGGCAATACCCGCACAAACGCCCGCAGCTGCCGACCGTTGCCGAGATTAACTTTAGCTTGCGGCAAGGGCAAACATTGGCGTTAGTCGGCGAATCCGGTTCGGGAAAATCGACGATATTGCGTGCGATTGCCGGTTTGCTCGCCCCTATTCAAGGCAAGGTGCAAGTCGGACAAACCACTTTGGCGGCAACGGTTAAACAGCGCAGCGTGCAACAATTACAAGCCTTGCAGATGATTTTTCAAAATGCCGACAGCGCCTTGAATCCGCGGCATACGATTGCGGAAATTTTGTCGGCGCCGTTAAAACGTTATTTCCAACTCAGCGGCAGCGCACTTCAACGGCGTTGTGAACAGCTAATCGAAGCGGTACGTTTGCCGAAAAGTTATCTGCAACGCTTGCCGGCGCAATTGTCCGGCGGTGAAAAACAGCGTATCGGCATTGCCCGTGCTTTTGCCGCCGAACCGCAACTGATTCTGTGCGACGAAGTGACCTCCGCCCTAGACGTATCGATTCAGGCGGCGATTTTAACCTTACTCAAACAGTTGCAGGCGGAAAAGAACACGGCGTATATTTTTGTCTCCCATGATTTGGCCGTGGTGCGTGCTTTTGCCGATCAGATTGCGGTGTTATATCAAGGCAGAATCTGCGAAATCGGCAGCAGCGAACAAATTTTCCGCCCGCCGTTCCACCCTTATACCGAAGTGCTATTGGGCGCGATTTTAGAACCGCAACCGAACAGCGCACCGCAACTGCTGCGTGATGACGCCATCGCCCACACTCCACCGGCGCACGGCTGCCCGTTCCAACAACGCTGCCCGAAAAAAATCGCCGGCGTATGCGAAACCCAACCCCCGCCAAACCGCACTTTTGCCGACGGACATCGGATTTTTTGCCATCAAACTGAATGTGGTTTGAAAGAGCCGGTCTTTGCCAATTGATTTTGGCGATCAGGGAATATTTTTTACCATATTGTGTTTAGCAGAAGGCAAGAGTGGATTGTTATCTTATTCCTAGCCTGAGAAGTAGGGACGCTAGGGCTTCCTGACAATTCGATTTACGGTTGCTTTTCGTCCCTGAAAACGCATCTGCTGTGTTAAAAAGCCTCGCAAGATGTGCAATCTTACTGCGTTTTTTGCCTTGCATTTACATTTTCAGGAACAAAAATCCCCTCATAAACAAATTGTCAGGAAGCCCTGGCATGAGCACTTACTGAGTTTTACATCTAGGAAAATACGTCAAATAACGTTATACTCCATAAGATTTTTTTATTGCCTGGTTAGGAATATCATGTCATTCTCTTCTAAGTTATCTTTTATTGGATTTAATCTAATTTTATCAATAACCAATATACTGGTTACAGTAAATGCAGCAACCCCCGCTGCACCCAGCGCAGATGATCTGGCGTTTGATGCCCAGCAGTTACAGCGTCAACAGGAGCAAACGCAAGCGGTTCAGCGGCAACAAATCAATCATCCGGATGTGCGATTCCAAACCGATATCGAAACCTCTCAAGAACGTCCTCTATTAATTCCCGAAGCCCAATGCCTCACCATTTCCGAACTTTACCTGACTGACCTCGATCTTACCCAAACTGACATGACTGCATACGCTTCAAAAGGTGTGCGACCGCCGAGAAGCCAATTTGATTGGGCGCTGGATGCGGTGTATCAAGCACGGGATTTTTCCCTGCCGCATTGTGTCGGCGGTGAAGGCATCGGCATTTTGATTAAACGGATTCAGAATGCGATTATCGCAAAAGGCTTTGTCACCACGCGGGTGTTGGTACAGCCGCAGGATTTGCGGAGCGGGAAGCTGATTCTCACCGTTATTCCCGGCAAGGTCGGGCAAATTCAATTACGGGATAATAGCGACTCCCCTAAGGCGACGTTGGCCACGGTGTGGTTTGCGTTGCCGACGAAAAGCGGGGCGTTATTGAATATCCGCGATATCGAACAGGGCTTGGAAAACCTGAAGCGCCCGCCGCATGCCGATGCCAATATCCAAATCGTACCGGCGCAAGGGGATGGCGCCCAGCCGGGTGAAAGTGATTTGCAGCTTGATTTTCAACAGCGCTTTCCTTACCGCTTGTCTTTATCGTTGGACGATAGCGGCAGTAAAGTGACCGGACGGTTGCAAGGCACGGCGACGGTGTCGATTGAAAATATGTTGTCGTTAAACGACCTGTTTTACGCCTCCCTTACACACAGTTTCAAACGTGGTAGCGATGATGACGGTGCGCGCGGCAGCAAAAATACCAGCCTGTATTACGGTGTGCCGTGGAAAAATTGGCTGTTGAGTCTGTCCGGTTCGCAATATGATTATCACCAAACGGTGTTTGGCCCGTTCACCAATTATGAATATGCCGGCAAAAGCACCAATCTGAATGCCAACCTTGCCCGGACGTTATATCGCGACGGCAGCCGCAAAACGAGCGCAACCGTTGGGGTGTGGCATCGCCGCACGGCGAACTTTTTTGATCGGTCGGAAATTGATTCGCAACGCCGCCGCATGGCAGGCTGGCAAATCGGCTTGAATCATCGCGAATATCTCGGCAGTGCGACCTTAGATTTCTCCTTCAACTATAAACGCGGTACCGGCGCCAACCGTTCGTTATCGGCGCCGGAAGAGGCGTATGGCGAAGGCACCTCGCGCCCGAAAATGATTAATGCCGAGGTCAGCTTCAAGCAACCGTTCAAACTGGGCGAGCAGCCGTGGCAATGGAGTACCAGTTGGCGCGGACAATGGAACAAAACCCCGCTTGTTCCGCAAGACCGCTTGAGTATCGGCGGGCGTTACACGGTGCGCGGTTTTGACGGCGAATTGACCTTAAGCGGTGATCGCGGCTGGTTATGGCGCAACGAATTGGCGTGGAATGTGATGGCAAGCGGACATGAGCTGTACCTTGCCATCGACAAAGGTGTGGTGCGCGGGCGCAGTACGGCAAAGCTTCTCGGTCGTCATCTGGTCGGCGGGGCGGTCGGTTTGCGCGGCAATCTGTGGGGCTTGGATTATGCGTATTTTATCGGTACGCCTATTCATAAGCCGCAAGGTTTCCGTACCAGCCATGTAACCACCGGATTTAGTCTGAGTTATCAGTTTTAATCCGAGTAGCCAGAGTAAAAAAGAAGACAGTAGTAAAAGAAGAAAACAGTAAACGTAAAAGGAACACCCGATGAACAAGCATCTTTACCGCCTGATTTTCAGCAAAAGCCAACAACGTTTGGTTGTGGTCTCTGAAATAGCAACCCGCGAGGGCAAAGCCAAAGGCGAGGGCGGACAGAGCGTTGCGGAGGGGATGAGCCGTTTTACGTTAGGCAAAGGTTGGCAGCTAAGTGCGGTCAATCTTGGTTTGGTTACTGCCTTGGGCTTTTTGTTGGTGACTACCGCTGCGGCCAATGAACTGCAAATCCACGCCGATCAAAGTGCTGCGAAAAACCAGCAGGCGATTATTTTGCAAACGGCGAACGGTTTGCCGCAAGTCAATATCCAAACCCCGAATGATAAAGGCTTGTCGCACAATAAATACCAACAGTTCGATGTCGATAGCAAAGGCGTGATTCTCAACAACAGCCGTACCGAGGTGCAAACCGAGCAAGGCGGGTGGGTGCAGGGCAATCCCTATCTGGCGCGCGGCGAAGCCAAAGTGATTTTGAATGAAGTCAATTCCAACAACCCCAGCCAACTGAAAGGCTATGTCGAAGTGGCGGGCAAACGTGCCGAGGTGATTATCGCCAACCCGTCCGGCATTCACTGCGAAGGTTGCGGCACGATTAACGCCGGACGTACTACCTTGACCACGGGCAAAGTGGAACTGGAAAACGGAATGGTGAAAGGCTATCACGTCGAACAGGGCAAAGTGACCGTCTCCGGGCGTGGCATGGACACCAGCCGTTCCGATTACACCGATATCATTGCGCGTGAAACCGAAATCAATGCCGGGATCTGGGCGAAAGAACTGAAAGTTACCACCGGCAAAAACACGGTGTCGGCGGACAATCAAGCGGTACAAGTGATCCATAAAAGCAAACAAAACGGCACGGAACAGCCAACACAAGACGTGCGCTACGCGGTGGACGTATCGGAATTGGGTGGGATGTATGCCGGTAAAATTCATCTGGTCGGTACCGAAGACGGCTTAGGGGTTCGCAATGCCGGGCATATCGGTGCTACCCAAGGCCATGTGCAGATTGACTCGAAGGGGCAGATTGTCAATAGCGGTTTTGTCGGCGCACAGCAAGACGTCAAAGTCACCGCAAAACAAGCGCTTGAAAACCACAGCACGGTTTATGCGCAGCAGGGCGATGTACAATTACAAAGCCAAACCCAAGGTATCAAACAACATGGCAGCGTGATTGCCAAAGGCGATTCACAAGGTAAGGGCAAAGTGCGGTTGCAGGCAAAAGGCAAGATAGCCCAGCAAGGCGAAACCTTAGCCGAAAGTGATATCACCTACCAAGCAAAACAGATTGAAACTGAAAAAACCGCTGTGCTTGCCGCCGGCGTGCGTTTCGAGCAAACCGAAAACGGTGAACGAAAAATTCTGAATGCCGCGAGTGAAAACGGTAAAAACCTGAGCTTAACCGCCGAGCAAAGTGCGGTGGTGCAGGGGCAGAATTTGGCGTCGGGACAGATTAGCGTACAAGCCGAAAAGATTGATTTAAATAATAGCCAAACCAGCGCCAACCGGTTACAAGTCGAGGCGCGCAGTGGGGCGATTACTGCGGACAACAGCGTTATCCGTAGTGAAACCAGCGCCGAATTCCGCACCCCGACCGCACTTTCCACCCAAGGGGCGAACCTGAATGCACAAACGTTATTGTTGACGGCTGACCGTGCCGATAATCGCGGCGGCGTCTGGAACCAGCGTAGCGAACAAGCCCTGAGCCTGAATTTTGACGGCGGATTAAACAATCAAGCCGGACAAATCGGCAGTGTCGGCGACATCATACTGAATACTTCACGGCTGGATAATCGACAAGGGGTATTGAGTGGCAGTGGCAACTTGAGCATCAATACCCGTCAAGGCGAGTTGAATAATCGCGACGGACGCATTGGCGCCAACCGTCAACTGCAACTTGACAGCGGCGTGTTGGATAATCAAGGCGGCTTGATCCAAAGCGGTGCAAGTGCGGTGATCAACACCCACGGGCAACAACTGGATAACCGTAACACTCTCAACAACGAACGTAATCAAGGTATTGTCAGCCTTGCTACCCTTGAGATTTGGTCGGGTTCATTCGACAACCGACAAGGTTATTTGGCTGCGCAAGGTTCGCAGCAACTCAATTTGCTCGGTGACTTGGATAACCGCCAAGGTGAAATCATTGCGTTGGGTGATGTGACATTGCAGGCGAAAAACTGGGAAAACAGTCATGGTAAGTTGGGCAGCAATGGCGCATTAACCGTTAATCTCAGCGCTGATTTGCGCGGAGAAAACAGCCGGATCACTGCACAGCAGGATCTCACCCTCAGCGCGAAAACTGTTCGGCAAAGCAACCAATCGCTGCTGCACAGCAACCGCACGTTGCAATTGAATGCCCAATCACTGAGTTCGACTGAAAATAGTGAAATCAGTGGTCAACAACTGGCAATCCGTATCGACGGCGAGGTAGATAATGAGCAAAGCCGTCTATTGGCGGAACAGGCACTGAACATTGCCAGCTTGGCACTAAACAACACGCAAGGGGTGATTGCTTCATTGCAAGGCGACATGACACTGAATACGCAACGGCAGCAACTGAATAATCAGCGCGGGCAAGTTCAGGCTAAAAAGACGATTTCGTTACAAACCGGTCTTTTGCATAACCAACAAGGCTTAATCCAAAGCGGTTCCGATATGCGGATTGAAACCGATAATCAACGATTGAACAATAGCAATACTCTGACAAATGAGGCAACCGGCGGTATTATCAGCCTAGGAAAACTGACCATCCGCAGCGCCGATCTGGGCAACCAAGCCGGTTTTATTGCCAGTGTTGACGAGCAAACCCTTCAAGCAAACCAATTGAATAATACCGAGGGTGTGATTCGCAGTGACGGCAGTCAACGCACGCAATTAAGCGGTGGTTTCATCAATACCGCCGGCCGTTTACAGGCAGGACAAAACTTACAGTTGCACAGCCTGGGGCTGGATAACACAGCCGGTCTGATTCGCAGCCGGCAAAATGTTAGGTTGGATACCCAAAACCAAGCGTTGATCAATGACGACACCCTGAATACAGCGGGTTCGAAAGGGATTATCGCTTTTGGCGGACTGGCGATCGAAAGTACGGTATTGAGCAATCAACGCGGTTATATTGCCAGCCAAAATGCACAGAGGATCAATGCCGGCGAGTTGGCTAATCAACAAGGTGTCATTCAGACAAATGATAACCTGCAACTCAATGTTAACGGGCAAGTGAATAATGCCGTCGGACGTATGCTAAGCGAGCGGGCATTGACGGTGCAAAGCGGGGAATTGAATAACCGTAGTGGCTTGCTGCAAGGCAAGCAACAGCTGACAATCGACACCCAAAGCCGTAACCTCGACAACAGCCAAACCCTTAACAGTGAGTTGAGCCAAGGTCTCGTAACATTGGGTGAATTAAGCCTGAACACCGCCAAATTACTCAATCAACAAGGTGCTATTATCAGCGCACAGCAGCAGATTCGTGCGACAGACTTACAAAATGAGCAAGGCTTGGTTCAGGCAAATGCCGCACAGAAACTCACCGTTAGCGGTGAGTTGGATAACCGACAAGGGCAAATTCGCGCGGCAAAAAGCGATATTCACGCACAAACCTTGGACAACAATGCCGGCAGAGTGTCCGCCAACCAACAATTGACTATCAAGGTAAATGACGCATTGCTCAACGTTACCGGGCAGTTGGTCAGCGGTGAAGAAAACCACATACAAGCCGATAAGCTGAATAACCGGCAAGGCACTATCGGTTCGCAAAATGCCGGTGTCACCCTCACCGTTCATGGCGAACTCAATAATCAGCAAGGTCATGTGATGGCGAACCGGGATGCCGTGCTCACCTCACAACAACTGGATAACCGTCAAGGTTCGATTAACAGTTTGGCGAATATTCAAATTGACACCCGGCAACAGACCTTGAGCAACCAACAAGGCAAAATCGTAGCGGGTCAAAGTGTAGCGTTGCTAAGCGGTGAACTGTTTAATCAAAATGGTCTGATCAGCGGACAACGTGCGGTCAGTATTGATACCCAAGGTCAAGCGCTAGATAACCGTGACAGCAAAGGTCGCGGTATTGTGAGTAGCGGCGATGTGAGCTTGCGAAACCTGTCGAATCTGGATAACCGGCAAGGCGATTTAACCGCCGGTAAGGCACTGCAATTGCATGCGCAACAGATTGATAACCGTGATGATGGCTTGTTGTTAGGGGTGGATAATTTACATATTGATAGTAATACATTGGATAACCGTAGCGGCGTGATCCAAACGATACGACATGCGGTTATCGTGGCGACGGCGACTATCAATAACAGTAAAAACAGCGACAACGGCTCGCTGATTCAATCCGGTGGCGAACTGCAAATGACCACTTCCGCCTTGGACAATAGCCAAACCAAAGCGCCGACGAGTGAACCGACGCAAGGTTTAGTGGCAAATACTCTCCGCCTTAAGAGTGATAGTGTGAATAACCAATCAGGCGGTATTTACACCACTGCCGAACTCGACGGCCAAATCCGACAAACGTTGGACAACCGTCAGGGGGAAATACTGTCACTGGGTAGATTGGCACTACAAGGCGCCGAACTGGCACTGAATAATCAGGACGGCAAACTGGAAAGCGGTCGTCAGTTGAAGCTGGATTTGGATCGTTTTCTCGACGAAGGCAGTATTAAAACCCAAGGTGATGCCGACATCAGTCTGAAACAGGATTTAACCTTAACAAAAGCCTTTCAGGTGGACGGCAGCCTTAACCTAAGCACCCAAGGCAATTTCTACAACCGCACTCAGTTGATCACAGGCAATGGCTTGAGTGTACAGGCACAGCACATCGACAACCCGTTTGGTAGTGAACTAAGTTCGCAAAACACGCAAATCAATGCCAGCAGTCTGACTAACCGTGGTTTGATTGACGGCACTCGCAATGTGATCAAAACCGGTCAGCTGGAAAACCTCGGCACAGGGCGTATCTACGGCGACCATCTGGCGATTCAGGCGGATAACCTGCGCAACGATCAGGAAACCGTCAACGGCGAAACCAAATCCGCAACGATTGCCGCACGGGAACGGTTGGATTTGGGGGTTGGAACATTGACCAACCATGATCATGCCTTGATTTTCAGCTTGGGTGATTTAGCCATTGGCGGTCAGCTTGATGCTGACAACCATGCAACGGGCAGAGCCAATTTTATCGACAACGGCAGTGCCACGATCGAAGCTTTGGGGAACGGAGCGATCAATACGGCAAGATTGTGGAATCATGATTTGCATTTGAGTACAGGTATTGATGAAACGAATGAACAGATTGAAGAGGTTGCATTAGCAAAATCCAGCCACCGATATCGCCGCTATGTCGAAGGTGAGTTTAATTGGAGTGGTGAAAATGCTTGGTTTAGATTTTATGATGGAAGCCAACCAACCATTTACCAAAAGGAATGGTATGGTTGGCGTTATAATCGGAAAACCGAAACTACTCGATTAGATCATCAGGATCCTGGCAAGATTTTATTTGGTGGTAATTTATCATTACAAGGTAACGAGCTACATAATCAATTTAGTAAGTTATTGATTGGCGGTGTATTAACGCTAGATGAGCAGGTATTTACAAAAAATGAAGAAAATGTATCCCTTTCATCAGGAAATACATTTTTAAATAATGAAGATTTAAAAAAATTCATTAATATCACAGATAAAGGGCAATCTCTGTTTTGGCAACATTATAAAAATTGGAGGGGGAAACACGGTCATCGCGATGTACATCATAAAGATTATATGTTTAGTCATGACACCCAAGAATTGCGTTTTAATATTACAGATAACAGTATCGGCAACTTACAAGTTGTGACCGCCAATAGCAGTAATCAACAGATTACTTCGGCTCCAGAAAATGAAAAAGCAACGTTAACCGGTGTCAATGTTGGATTATCGCTATCAACAGTGCAGGCGGCCAATGCCAATAATGAAACTGTGGTTGCCGCTCTCAATACTTTTAATGCTAATGCAGTGAAAGAATTAAATGGAGCCGAAACCAGTGTCATATCAGTGCAAAATCGCACTCCGGATATTGTCGGAGTATCACCCAACCAAATGGGAAGTACTTCAACATTAACGATTAAAACCTACTCTCCAATTCTCATGTTACCACAGGCGAGTTTATATAAAATCAATCCGGCCACAAACAGCCATGTTTTGGTTGAAACCGATCCGCAATTTGCCAACCGTCGTCAATGGCTCAGTTCTGATTATATGTTTGATGCCTTGCGCAGTGATCATAACAGCATGCATAAACGTTTGGGGGATGGTTTTTATGAGCAACGTTTGATTAATGAACAGATTAATCAATTGACCGGACGCCGTTTCTTAGACAATTACCAATCAGATTATGAGCAATACAAAGCCTTGATGGATAACGGTGTTAAATATGCGGCACAATTTGGCTTGATTCCGGGCGTAGCGCTGAGTGAAGCGCAAATGAAAGAGCTGACAACCGATATGGTTTGGTTGGTCAATCGTGAAGTGCGCTTGGCGGATGGCAGTGTGACCACGGTATTGGCACCGCAGGTATATATTGTGGCGCGGGATAGCGATGTGACTGCACGCGGGGCAGTGATTTCAGCCAACCGGATTATTGCCAATACCAGCGGTGATATTGAAAACAGCGGTGTTATTGCCGGACGCCAGTTGACTGCACTTTCCGGGGAGAATATTCGCAATCTAGGCGGTACATTACAAAGTGAGCAGTTACTGCTGGAGGCACAGCAGGAGCTGACAAACCTCGGTGGCAGTTGGTTGGCGGATAAAAAACTGTCGGCACAGGCAAAAAGTATCCGGATTGAAAGCACGTTGTCTGAAACCGAAGACACCGGCGAGTTTTATAAAAAAGGCTTGAATCAACTCGCCAAAGTGCGGTTGAACAACCGTGACGGCGAACTGATTTTCCGCAGCCAAGATGATATTACCATTAAAGGCGCAACCTTTGATATTGCCGGTAAAACGATGATTAATGCCGGCAATCAACTGAATTTAGGGACGCTAACTACCGAGAATAAGGAACAATATAATTTTAATAATGATAATTACTATCGCCTGCATCAAACGGCAGAAGTCGGTAATCAGTTGAATTTTAATGGTGACACTATATTGACCGGGGAAAATGAGGTTGTTATTCGTGGTAATCAGATTCACGGCGACGGAAAACTGCTTGTTACTTCAAAGGGTAATATCCGTGTTGAGGAAGCTCGCCAAACCGAGCAACTCTCCTCTGCGTCTAAAACCAGCAGCAAGGGGTTGTTGAGTAAAACCACTGAAATCAGAAAACACGATCACGATTATGATTTGGCAGTCGGCTCACAAATTGATGCGAAAGAGATATTGGTTCAGTCCCAACAAGGTGATGTCAGGATTATTGGCAGTGATGTTGTTGCTGAAGAGACGATGTTGATTCAGGGGAAAAATGTGTCGATTGTCGAAGCGGAAAATCGAATGAAGGAGGAGAATTTCAGCCGAACGACGAAAAAAGGAATCATGAGCAGCGGAGGATTTGGCTTTACGATTGGTTCGCGCCAAACCACCTTAGAAACGGATAACCGTAAATATTATTCTCGCGGTAGCCAGGTCGGCAGTTTGAATGGCGATATGTTGGTGGTTGCCGAAAAGGACTACTTGCAACGCGGCAGTGCCGTGACCTCGCTTGCTGGTGACACTCAGGTTCAAGCCAAACGGATTGATATTACCGCCGCTGATGATCGATATGAAACCGATCAAAAATATACCTTTGAACAAAAAGGCTTGACAGTGGCCGTGAATGTGCCGGCGTTACAAGCCGTACAAAGTGCGGTAGAAACGGTGAAAAATATCGGCAGCAGCAAGAATGATCGTATTAATGCAATGGGGGCTGCCAATGCGGCTTGGGACAGTTATAAAGCCGGTAAGGATTTGAAAGCATTAGGGGAAGGGCTGGCAAATGGTGATATGTCAGCACAAAATGTCAGTGTCTCCATCACCTATGGCGAACAGAAAAATATTAATCAAACCCATACAGAAGGCAATACCGCCAATAGCAGTAAGCTGCATGCCGGCGGCAAAGCGTTGCTGATGACAACGGGAGAAAAAGACACCTCGCATATTAACATCAAAGGCTCGGATGTCGCCGGACTTAAGGGAACGGCGCTGCAAACGGCTGGTAAAATTGCTATAACGGCTGCTGAGCAAAATCATCAAGAACGGAGCAAAAACAGTTCGCAAGGTTGGAATGCGGGCGTTGCCGTCAGCTATGGTAGTGATGGCTTTGCTTTTGGCGTGACAGCCGGAGGCAACTTAGGCAGAGGTTACGGCAATGGCGATGAGCGCACGTGGATCAACAGCCATGTTGGTTTGCAAGAGAGCAACACGACGATAATCAGCGGCGGTGATACGCATATTGTCGGTGGTGTGGTGCGTGGCAAAGGGATACATACTGACATTGGCGGCGATTTAACGATTGCCAGTGTACAAGACAGCTTGCAGTATACAGGCAAGCAACAAAATATCGGCGGTCAAATCACGGTAGGCTACGGTGTATCAGGTTCGGCGAGTTATAACCAATCGAAGATGAATGCGGATTATGCCAGCGTGCAAGAACAATCCGGACTGTTTGCCGGTGATGACGGCTACCAAGTGACAGTGAAAGGACATACTGAGTTAAGCGGTGGCTTACTGACTTCAACGGCACAGGCAGAGTCAGAGGGCAAAAACCGTTTCCGTACAGGCACAATAGATTATCGAGATATTGAAAACCATGCCAATTACAGCGGAAGTACGCTTGGGGTGAGTGGCGGTTTCAGTGTTGGTGGCGGCGAGAGTGCGCAAGAAATAGGCGGTATGACGTTAGCGTCGCAGGGTCAAAATTATGCTCAGAAAGAGGGCGATCCGAATAGCGGTAAAGGCAAAACCGAAGTCAGTATGGGAATCGGTTTTGGTTCAGACAGCAGCAGTGCCAGCGGTGTCACTCGAAGTGGTATCAACACCCGCAATATTGAGATAATAGACAGTGTTGCACAGCAAGCCCGTACGGGCAAAAGTGCAGAAACGGTATTGAGCGGTCTGCAGACGGATATCACCACGGAAAGTGCGTTAGCACGCTCAGGCAGGGTGAGCAATCAATTTGATAAAGACGCCTTGCAAAAAGAGCTGGATATTCAACGGGCGACGACGGAAGGTTTTGGTAAAACGGCGGCACAGGGCGTGGCTTATACCGCCGAAAAACTGGGTGATGTCAACGCCTATGAACTGACGGAAGGGGTTAAAGCGCAAGCAGAGCAAGCGCTCAAACACGAAACTGACCCGAGCAAACGAGCAACGTTGGAAGATAAGATTGCACAGGCAGATGCCTATCTGGAACAGAACCAAGCGAATTACGCCTTATGGAAAGAGGGCGGCGCAGGGCGCACCGCACTTCATGCGCTCGCAGGCGGTATGTTAACCGGCAATGTCAGCGGTGCCGTGGCGAGTGGCACAACCTCGGCAGCCGCCCCGCACTTGAATGCGTTAGGTCAAGAATTGGGTGATGTGGGCAAGGCGGTATTGGATATCGGCGCCGGTATGGCGATAGGGGCAGCAACCGGCGGCGGCACGGCTGCGTTGAGTGCAGGCGGCAATACCGATTGGTATAACCGGCAGTTGCATCCGAGTGAGTTGGATTGGATTCGGAATAATGCGGAGACCTTTGCCAAAGAACAGGGCATTAGCGTGGCAGAAGCGGAACAGCGCTTGATTGAGCGAGCGGCACAACGGGTGGATTATGCCTGGTCGAAGATGATAGACAGCCAAGATGCGGCGGCGGATAGTTTCCTGTCCTCGGCTTCGGGTATGAAAGGCGATGTGCCGTCCTCAAGTGCGGTAAGCTTTATCAACAGCGACGGCAAATCACAAAACCTGTTTAGTGCCTCAGGCGATGAATATTACTCAATAGGTAAGTATTCCGGCTTGGCGGCAGGTTATGATAAAGCCAATCAGCATGTGCTGACAGAGGCGTTAATCCCCAACATCAAAAACAACCTTATTTTTGAAAGTATAAAAGACGGCGCAAGTGCGGTGACTGATGTTGCAAGAACAGTGTTAGATTCACCGATAGAGACCACCAAAAATGTGGTGAAAACAGTTGAACATACCCTATCGGACTGTTTAAAAAATCCGACGGCTTGCGCAACAGGGAAATGGGCGACCTTTGATACATCTTCGGGCGACTTACTGAGAACGCACTACAACCAAACTGATGTTAATGCCCTATACGGCAAAGATATGCGTGCTGAAACCGCACTTGTGCCGTTGGTGAGGGGGGGAACGGTGGTGGCGGAAGTGCTGCCGGTGGTAAAAGCCGGGTCAGTTGCGGTTAAATCAGTTGATAATATGCTATCACCTTTAGCGAAAGGTGTTGATGCGAATGAAAAGTTGCCTGTTGTTGGGAAAACAGCGGATTATGATAATCAAATAAGTATCATTAAATCTGGCGAAACATTTAACGAAATAATAAATAAAGTCCCTGGACGGATAATTGATAAATATGACATTACAAATATAGGTTCTTTAGATAATAGCATTGCTGAGACATTCTCTGGTGGTAGATATGCTACTATTATTATAGATAAGGATTTACGTGCGTATAGAGCCTGGAGTCCTGGACAATCAAGAGAATTTGGTGCGTTTTGGACATTAGATAAACCATTAGGTTCACTCCAAACTAGGATCGATTCAGCCTTAAAGCCTGAATGGGGTAATGTACGAGGTACTAACTTTTATTCGCAAGCAGATAGATATACTGAAATTATAATTCCTAAAGGAGTGGTGATTCATATCGGTGAGGTTGGTTCTCAAGGAGGTGCTTGGGTTGGTGGTAAAAGCCAGTTTTTAATTAATAATGGGGCTAGCCCATCATGGAAAATAAAAGAGGAAAAATTAAAATGAGTGAATTTTATTATGCTCCAAGAGAAAAATTTAATAACTGGGAAGATTTTTTTAAATTTGAAAAGAAATTAAGTGAATGTGGTTTGTTTGAATTAACGAAAGCACCTATTGGTGTGGTGAGTTTTGGCTTTGTTAAATCATGGTATATTAATAAAGAAACTGAGGAGTTATGGTGCTTAACTGAACCTGATCCACCTTTTCCTGGTGAGTGGAAAAATGTAAGTAGGTGAGGATAATATCAAGCCAATTATTTTGTAATAAAAGTGTTCTCTATATTTTTAGAAATGGGTAATATTCCATATAATTTAATGGATATATAAATGAACAAAATACCAACCGCCTAATATTATGTCAATTCCAACAATAATTTATTGTTGTTTTGGAGTTGGCAAAATCAAAAACGTCTTCTGAGCGTAGAAGTGAGGTAGGGGATTGCGTTCATTTTAGTGATGGTACTCGAATTACTGCCACCAAGATTGGCGGTGCCATCACCAGCACACAACGCGATAAGAACCGACTGGCGACCAACCAATTCACCTTTACGGATATTGAAAACCGTAGTGAGAGCAAGGCGGTGAGTGCGAGCATTGGGGTGAGCGCGAGTTCGGACTTGAACAAGGACGAAAACGGCAAGGTAATCAAAAACGATAAAGGCGAGCCGGAACGAGTGACGGACGTCAGCCCGACGGGCGGCTTGCCGATGTTCAGCAGAACCCAAGATAACAGCACAACGCAAGCCACGCTGAGCGAAGGGACGATAATCTTAAACAAAGACAGCAGTCCGATGAAGACGACGGCGGCAGCGTTGGGGATTAACACCGACAGCGGCAAAGGCAACGCACAGACTGAAAAACCAAAAGACATCAACACAACACTTGCCACGCAAAAAGCCATGCAAAGTGCGGTTGCGGACATCAGTGCAGGCGTGAGCGCTTATAGTGACCAACAAAGAAAAACGGCGGAAGTCAAAAAGGCCGATGCCGCACAAGCCATGGCAAATGCGCAGCAAAGCGGTAATCAAGCGGCTTATGAGCAAGCGGTTGTCGCCTATGCACAAGCCGACAGTGAGGCAAAAGCGTGGGGTACGGGCGGCAGTTATCAGCGGGCGGTTGACACGGCAACCAAGGTTATCACCTTGGCGATAGCCAACGGCAACAGTGCACAATTGACGGCTACCGCACTTTCCCCACTGGCAAACCAAGCGATTAAGGATGCGACGACGGATGAAAACGGCAAGGTGGACAAAACCACCAATCTTATCCTGCACGGTATTTTGGGTGCGGTAGAAGCGCAAGTTAACGGCGGCAGTGCGTTGGGCGGTGCAGCAGCAGCGATGACGGGGGAAGCGACAGCGGACTTATTGGCGAAAGCGATTTACAACAAAACGGCAGACCAGCTGGACGAACGGGAGCGTGCTAATATCTCAAGCCTCAGCAGCCTGACTGGCGCATTGGCGGCAACGGTGACGGCACAGGCAGATGGAACCGCCACGGATAGCACAACTACACTTGTTAATGCTGCAACAGGAAAAGCGATAGCGGAAAGTGCGGTTGAGAATAATTCATTATCAGGTGATGAATTTAGGCGAAAATTAGAGGAAGATAAAGAACGTTATAAACAAAAGGTGAGGGATGAACTCGGTAATAATACAGCATCGCAATTGATTAACGGTGTTATCAATGTTATTGCCGAAACAGGTGATTTTGGTGTACTTGCATTAGATGGGGCTTTTGATGCAAGTGCTGCTTTAATAACTTGTGCGATTGGCGACAGTTATTGTGGGCAGGCTAAAAAAGATTTAGCTTCAAAAAATCAGGGGGCAGTAGATGCGTTAAATAGCCTGATGAATGGTGATAGCTGGAATGCAATAAAGTCAATGGCAAATAATGCTTATTATGGAGATCAGACCGCGCTTGAAAATTTATCCGGTATTTTAACCGGGATTGCAATACCGATTAAGAATTTGCCTAAAGGAGTTAGTGCAAACGAGAAGCTGCCTGTTGTAGATAAAACAGTAGGTTATCCTATAACCGAATTTAATCATCAAGCACATAATGCAGCAATATATGAAGCATTGAAATTAGATCTAAAAACTCAGCAAGCGGCTAATCATTTGATTGATAGCTTAAAGAATACGGGGAAATTACCAGACGGATATATGAGTAAAGAGGTTGCTAAGGAAAAATATGGCTGGCTCGAAGGTAAACCGGTTAAAAATGGTCAAATTGGTGGTGATATATTTAAAAATAAAAATAATTTATTGCCAAATAGTAAAGGGCGAATATGGTTTGAAGCGGATATAGGGATTGATCCTAATGTTAGTAGAGCTAAACAACCAGGAACTAGATTAATCTATTCAAATGATGGTATGTTATTTATTACAACTGATCATTACAATAGTTTTAAAGAGGTGGGAAAATGGAAATAGTATTAGAGGGAATTGATATTTCAAATGAGTATGACGTTTATTTTGAATTATGGAAGCAAGAACCTGAATTCGGTCCTTATTTTGGTTTTAATATCCATGCATTATGGGATTACATTGGTTTGCTAGAAGGGGACAGTATTGTTTGGAATAACTCGGAATTATCTAGAGATAGACTGGGTGATGATTTTTATAAAATTATTTCGCTCTTTAATGATTGGAATAAGAATATATCAACTGAAGATAAAAAAATTAAATTATATTTAAGGTGAAATAATATTATACGAAATGCCCATAAAATAATATTTAGCCCCCATGATGGCGCAAGTTTGCAACTTGTGTCATTAACTCAATAATCTTGTATAAGGGAAGAATAGATGAAATGGGGATCGTTTAATAATGATTATTACAACCAACGCTAATACGGCAGAGGATAGCGGAAAGTGCGGTTGAGAGTAATGCTTTAGCATTCGATAATGGCAAATTTATGCATAGTAGCAACTGTATTCTTCTAATAAACGAATATAAAAACTATGCCGCTAAATAACGCAAACTATCCCATTTTTCCCCCTGTTTTACTAAGGCATTAATAATGGTTAGCAGTTTACGCATACAGGCATTAATGGCGACTTTAAATGGTTTTCCTCTTGCCAATAGGCGTTGGTAAAAAAGGGTAATCGCCGGCTCATATCGACTGGCAACTAATGCAGACATATATAGCGCATTGCGAACTGCTTTTCTTCCACCCCAACAGCGACGGTGAAACTTCATCGAACCACTCTCTTTTGGATGGGGAGCAACGCCCACCAGTGAAGCAATTTGTTTACCGGTCAGTGTGCCGAGCTCTGGCAACATTGACATTAAAACGGCTGTTAAATTTTGCCCTACCCCTTTGATATCTTTGATTAATTCAATTTTATCACTAAAATGCTGATGCTGCTCATTAATGTCTTTGTCCAGTTTAGCAATCAAATTATCCAGATAACCAATAAAGGCTTCAGTATTGACACGCTGGCTTTCATCTATTTGCTGCAAGCGATTTTTCTCTGCGGTTCGTAATTCGACAAAATGTAAACGTTGCTTAACGGTAGCCTCCAATTTCTGTTGTTCTTCGGAAGGCGGAATATAAAGTGATACTTCAACATTATCACGTATTGCCATCATTTGAGCATAACATGCCAGCATTTTGGCATCTTTTACATCGGTTTTCGCTAGTGATTGCGACAGTGCAAATTGATTCGTTTGGCGAGGATTGGCAATAATCACGCGCAAACCTGCATGATATAGGGCTTTAGCGAGAGGAATTTCCAGACCACCTGTACTTTCCATGACAATAAGCTCAGGTGCTGCCGCCAAAAGATAAGCAACCGCATGTTGAATGTCTGTGGTATTTTGGGTAAAGGTCTTGGTCTTAGCTTTATGCGTGAAACCGATGACCATCTGTTTTTTAGCGACATCAATGCCGCAGTAAATGGGTGTATTCATCATTAACCTGTCTTGCATTCGGGTTTATTGTCAGGCAACTGTTCGGTTTTATTGATGCTGAATTATTTACGCTCCTTGCTACTATTCGGTTTGTGGCCTAGACAAAATCGAGCTGTAAATAATATGCTTCATTATTATAAGTGAGTTGGGATATACAAGGCAAAATAGTACTCCCTCCGCATGCGGAGGGGGGGAAATGTGAGGTGCTGGGCAAACGATTACTTGAACTGCAAATTAATTCCCAGCCCGTTTAAAAATGCCTGTTCTTCGCCCAGTTCGCTTTGGGTCAACGGGTTGCGATCCAAATAGCCTTGTTCGAATTCCAGTTCCCACAGGTTGAAATTGCTGCTGACATCGAGGGTGAATTTGTCGGTCAGTTCGCTGGCGCGGCGCGAGCGGTTGATGATCAGCGCCAAACGCAGCAGGATAATCAATGCCAACGTATCTTGTAAGTCATAGCGGCTGTCGTTTTGGATATCGGTCGGTTTGAACGATTTGATTTGGAAACGCACCAAGTTGGCAAGCAGGCGCTGTTGGCTGCGGTCGAAGCCCGGCAATTCGCTGTTTTGGACGATATAAGCGGAATGTTTTTGCACGCCGCTGTGGTTGATGGCAATCCCTACTTCATGCACCAGCGCCGCAGACAGCAAGATATTTTGCATATCTGCGGTTAAATCCGTGCTTTTCCAGCGCTGGTATTTTTGTCCTAACAATACTGCGGTATCTGCGACCCGCAACGCCTGCTCCTGATCAACACTGTAATGCTCCATCAGACTGTTGACGGTACGCTCGCGGATATCGTCCACTTGGAAGCTGCTTTCCAAGCCGTACATCACTCCTTCGCGCAAGGCGCCGTCGGAATAGCGCATTTGCTCAATACGATAGTTTTCAAAAACCGCACTTAGGATTGCCAACCCCGGCACGAAGACGCTGACCCGATCATCGTTCAGACCGTTGATTTTGAGCTTATCGAAGCTGTCGAATTTGAGCACTTTGTCGATCAGTTGCTGTAGGTTTTCGGCGGTAATCACGCCGTCTTCGTTGAAATTCTCGCTGATAATCTGGCTGACGGTTTTAATCGTGCCGGACGAACCGAGCACTGACTGCCAGCCCAGATGGCGGTATTCCCACGAGAGATCGTCGATTTTTTCCAAAGCCGCCTGTTTGGCTGCCTGAAAGTTTTTATTACTGATTTTACCGTCGGCAAAGTAGGTTTTGCCGAAGCTGACGCAGCCCATATGGCGACTTTCGGCAATCAGCGGGGTGAAGCCTTCGCCGATAATCATTTCGGTCGAGCCGCCGCCGATGTCCACCACCAGTTTGCGACCGCTTTCCGGTTGGGTATGCGACACGCCGGAATAGATTAATTTGGCTTCTTCCGTGCCGGAGATAATCCGGATCGGAAACGGGAAAACCGTGGCGGCTTGTTGTAAAAAGTCTTCGTTATTCACCGCGCGGCGCAGGGTGTAGGTTCCCACGGCGCGCACATTTTCAGGGGAAAAGCCCTGCAACCGTTCGGCAAACAACGCCAGACACGCCACGCCGCGTTCAATCGCTTCCTGACTTAAATGTTGCTTGTCGTCCAAACCCTGCGCCAGTTGCACCCGCTGTTTCAAGCGCGACAGCACCTGAATCGAGCCGTTGACAATGCGGACAATGATCATGTGAAAACTGTTGGAACCCAGATCGATTGCCGCAAATTCTTTTGCTGTCGATTCGGCGGAAGTGGTTTGGTCATTCATAATAATTACTCTTTATTTTACAGGTGATGTTTTGGTGGATAAGTAGTCGTGAATCGCCAATTGAGAGCGACAAGGCGGCAGATCGTTGCGCAGATACTCATTTTTCTCTTCCGCGTCAATGATACGCGCTTTTACGTTATCTGATAACTGAATATTCAAAATATAGATCACGCACTGTTTGGCATCGGGATCGAGCAGCGGTGCGCCCACTTCGATGCGGCGATCCAAATTGCGGGTCATCCAGTCGGCAGACGAGATATAGACCTCCGGATTACCGCCGTTTTCAAAATAGTAGACGCGCGGGTGTTCGAGGAAGCGGTCAATCACGCTGATGATTTCAATATTGTCGCTAAGTCCCGGCACACCGGCTTTCAGCGAACACATGCCGCGCAGGATCATGCGGATTTTAACCCCGGCTTGGCTGGCGCTGTAGAGTAAATTCACCATTTCCGGATCGACCAGATTATTGATTTTAATAATCATACCGCACTTTTTACCCGCTTGGGCATTTTTGATTTCGCGGTTGACCAGATAAGACAAACGTTTTCTGACGTTAATCGGCGACACCAGCAAGTGGGTGAATTTGGTCGGACTGAACGGCATTTCGATAAAGCGGAACACCCGTTTGACCTCTTCGGTGAGCTTGATGTTTTTCGTTAGCAAGGCGAAGTCGGTATAAATTCGAGCCGTGCTTTCGTGGAAGTTGCCGGTGCCGACATGGGCGTAATCTACCAGTTGGTTGTTTTCGCGGCGGGTGATCAGGAAGAGTTTCGAGTGGATCTTGAAGCCCGGCGAAGAAAAGACCACTTTGATATTGCTGTCGGTCAGGCGTTTGGCCCAGTTGATGTTGGCCTCTTCATCGAAGCGGGCTTGCAATTCGATAATCACAGTGACCTGTTTGCCGTTGTTGGCGGCGTTCATCAGTGCTTCGATAATACGTGATTTTTTCGCCACCCGATACAGGTTGATTTTAATCGCGGTGACATTCGGATCGAACGAGGCTTGGCGTAGCAATTCGCAAATCACATTAAAGCTGTGATACGGGTAGTACAGCAGAATGTCTTTTTTGCTGATTGCGTCTAGAATAATCCGCTCGTTTTTCAGCTGCGGGTGCGGAATAATCGACAGCGGCGCATTGACCAGCTCTTTATTGCCCAAATCGGGAAATTGCAGCAAATGTTTGAAACTCAAATAGCGCCCGCCGGTTTCGACCGAATCCAGACTGCTGATATTCAGGCGTTGTTTCAGCATTTTCAGCAGGTTTTTCGGCATGGATTTTTCATACAGAAAACGCACCGGCTGTGCGGTCACCCGCTGTTTCAGGCTGCTTGACATCAACTCCAGCAGGCTGTATTCCACTTCGGTAATCAGGTCGTATTCGGCATCACGGGTCATTTTAATCGAATAAGCAGTGATTTCATCGTAATCGAAAATCGCGTCGGCAAAAATCTCGGCCAAACAGAAGCGCAGCACGTTATCCAGCAAGATAATGCCCTGATGGCGCTTGTAGCGCTCTTTCGGCAATACGATAAAGCGTGAGATCGCATCGGACGGAATCGGCAGAATGGCCAGCGTCTGGATTTTTTTATGCTTCTTCAGCTCGATAATTAGGTTCGAGTTGTGCGCGCTCAGCGATTGCAGCAGATCAATATCTTCATTCAGAATAATCGGGAAAATATGCTGTTTGATTTCGCGTTTAAAGTGTTCTTTGAGCCAGTTTTGGTGGAAAGGGGAGAGTTGGGTTTCGTTTAGCAGGAAGATTTTGTGTTTTGCCAGTCGTAACATCAGGCGGCTGTAGATTTCATCGAATTTCTGATTTAACTGTTCCGTTCGCTGCTGAATCACTTCCAGCTGCGAACGGATCTGTTTGGCGGGCAGCGACTCCTGTTCGCGGATAATCAACAACTTGTGTTTCAAATTGGCAAACCGCACTTGGTAAAATTCGTCCAGATTGGAGGCAAAAATCCCCAAGAAGCGAATCCGCTCCAACAGCGGATTGTTTTCGTCATAGGCCTCTTGCAGCACCCGTTCGTTAAAAGCCAGCCAGCTCAGCTCTTTCGAGGTGTAACTGCTTTCATCTATTTCCAATGTTAACATTTGATTTCTCCTTTTAAATAAAGCGCTTTTTTTATAATGTGACGTATGGTTACGTCTTAATTTTAGAATTCAAATTGGTACAACAAATCGACCGCTTGGCTTATCCCCGAAACCGATTGTAAAAATAGTTGCGGCATTATTTTATATCGTAAAGTGAGTTCTGCCAACGGTTGAAATAGTCCGACGCCGTATTTGACTTGCAGCCGTGGCGTGATATTACCGCTGACCACCACTTGCGAACTGTCGCCGATACCGGCGGTATCCAATGATAAGTCACTGATACCGAAAGCCTCGCCGATGCCGCCGACCAGTTTACCGCTCTTGGACAAGCCCAGCCCCAACATCGCGGCACCGATTGAGGCGCTGGAGGCGGAATCGCCGCTGTTGTCCAAGCCACGTCCGGTCAACAGGTAAGAAAGCGCTTCGTCCTGCGACATGCCCGGTTCGGAAAAGACCGCCACGTCGGGTTGTTCGGCAATACCGGTGACTTTGATTCCAGCCACGATTTTGCTGTTTTCCATTGCTTCCGGATTACGGATCGCTTCGATATTGAGGAACGGTTGCGACGCCAAACCGGAAAAACTGATCTGTCCGCGCCGAATCAATAGATCCTGACCGAACGACGCATAACGCCCGTTTTGAATATTCACCTGTCCGTATAGTCCCAACGTGCGTTCTTGCCGCACCGCCAGCGTACCGTTCAGATTGGCACGCAAACCGTACGCATTCAGCAGCACGTCATCGCCGATGTTCAGCGTGATATTGGACGAGACCGCCATGCCTGCCTGACGCGCCAGAGCCTGCTCTTGCAGCGCTTTGCGAATCGAGGTCTTGTTTTTGCTGTCCAGAATCACCAAATCGCTGCTGACGCCGACCGCACTTTCCGGCAGCGCTTCGATTTCGATTCTCGCCCAAGGCACATCGACATTGCCGGTCAGGCTCAAGAGTTGCGGATTGATATTGGCCTCGACGTCGGGGCTGACTTCAATTTGCGCGATACCCGGCATATCCAGTTTGAAGCGATTGGCTTGCGCTGCGATCCGTGCCTGCCACTGTTCCAGCGTGCGCCATGAGGCGTCGCCGTTCAAGTTCAGCTGGCTGTCCGGCGTTTTCAGCGTGCCGCGCAGGGTGGAGGAAGTGCCGTTAAAGGCAATGTCAATGTCGCCGTCGGACACTTGAAACGGCAGCGAATACATCTTGGCATTCAAATTTTGCAGTGTGAAGTTGCCGTTCAACAAAGGGGCTTGCAAATTGCCGCCCAGTTGCAGGCGGCTGTTGATCTCGCCGTTCAGTTTTTCGCCTTTTGCCAGTAGCTGGTTGAGCAGATCCAGATTAAAACCTTGTAAGCTGATTTCGCCGGACAGGTTGCGTGCCGCCGCCAAATCGGACAGGGTGAGATCGGTTGTCAGCCGGCCTTTTTGATTGATGTCGGTATCGGCTTTCAGGGTCAGATTATTGTTTTCGATCCGGCTGTTGATTTGCAATTTGTTCAATGCAAGCTGGAAAGTGCGGTAATCAATGCGCTGTTTGAAGCCTAGTTGGTTGCTGCTCAGATCCAGTGCCAGCTCGAACGGCTTATCGCTGTACCACGCAACCCGACCGTTGCCGTCGATAATGCCGGAGGCTTGGCTGTTTTTGTCTAAAAAGTCATTCACCATCGCCAGATTGATCTGTTTCAGCTCAAACGGAATTTCGCCGTCGTTGCCGGCTTTGAACGGTTGCGGAAAACAGAGCTGCGCCTGCTGGTTGAGCCAGCAATGGGCGGAGACTTCGGCTTCGCTGTTGGCGGCATTGAAGCTGACTTGCATATTCTGATTATTACGCCAGTCGCCGACCGGCGAGTTGAGGCGGATTTGGCTGAGCGTGCCTTGCCACTGTTCACTGGCACGATCAAAGCCGCCGTAAATATTCAAGGTGCCGGATACCGGTTCGCCGAGGGTGCGCAAGTTGAGTTTGTGATTTTTCTCGTTGCCCTCGGCGATGAGTTTGGTTTGTTGCAGTTCGATATCAGCGTATTTGAACGAGTCCAAATTCAGATAGAGTGCACCGGCGATTATCTCGTCCATTTGCAGCCGCCCTTTGGCACTGAAATTGCGCAGGCGGAAGTCCTGATAGTCGATGTTCCGGCTCACCAGATCCAAATCGGCAAACGGTTTTTGCAGGCTGCCCTGAATATTGATATTACCGTTTAACGACGCGGACAAGTGCGGTAGCAGACCGGCTAGATTCGGCGCATTAATTTGTGCTTGTAAATCGGATTCCTGATCCAAATGCCCGTTGAGTAAAATGGTGTTGTTGCCGTAAACCAGTTTGACCTGTTCGGCATTCAGCACCCGTTGATTGTTGCTTTGCAGCTTGCCGTCCAGTTGCAGCGTCTGATTGTTTAAACGTCCGTTCAGCGCCAGATTGGTAATGTCCACTTGCCAGTTTCCGCCATTGACGCTGCCCTGAGTGTGTAAACCGCCGTTCAGCAACGCCGCCCACTGCGGCAGATAACTACGGGTGTCGATCTGATCCAGCGTGACCGCACTTTGCCAGCTCACGCCGTCACGCCACGCCAGTTTGCCGTTCAGTTCGGCGTTGCCGTTTAAGGCTTCGATCAGCAAGCGTTGAATATCCAAATCGGTAATCGTGCCGTCGGCATTCAAACTGATCTTCGCCGGCGGAATATCCACGCCGCTGGCTTGGCTGTTCAGGGCGATGTGATACTGCGATAAATTGCCGCTCAGTTGCAGATCGAGATCCTGCAAGCGCACGTCCGGTTTCTCTTGGAACTGTTCGCCAAACGGGTACTGGAATTGCGGGCTTTTCAGCGTCAGTTGCAACGGATTATGCGCTTGATTCAGCTGAAATTCGGCAGTTAAATCGGCATCAACCGCGCCTTGGGTATTGAGCTGCAATTGTGCGCTTTGTTTCAGTGCACCGCTGAGATTGAGCTTGACCGCACTTTGCGGCAACAGCAGTGTTTCGCCTTGTAACAGCGGATAAATATCGGCATTGACGGCGAAATTCAATGGAAAATCCTGTGCCAGCGTCATCTCGCCTTGTCCGTGCAGATCCAGCAAATCGCTGTTGATCTTAAGTTGCTGTAACCGCACTTGGTAATCGGTGGCATCGGCGACCAAATCGACCGTCGGAATCGCGATATTCAGCCCGTTTTCACATTGCTCGCGGTAGTGCCAGTCGCGCCCGTGCAAACCCAACAGATGAATGTCAAACGGCAAGGTGACCTGCTGCAAATCCGCCAACAACGGTTTTGCCAGCCGCTGTTGCAATGCGTCCCAGTCCGTCGCTGTGGTTTGCTCCGTTTCAGCGGTTTTATCTTCTTCTTTCGCTGGTGCCGGATTTTCTGCCATCGTTACGCTGAATTTTTCAATTTGAGTCGGTTGAATGGTCAAGCCTTGCTGATTGTCCAGCGAAAGTGCGGTTTGGAAGCGACTTAAAGCGAATTGCATATTATCAACTTTGGCATTGATTTCTTGCAGACTGACATTGTTGACTTCAATGTCCAGCGGTAAAGTGATGCGTTGCATTTCCCCTGATGACGGTTCTCTCGGTTCCGACGGTGGCAAAAGTGCGGTATCCACGCCGATCGTGGCTTGCGTTAATGAGACGTCATCAATGCACAGTTTGGCTTGCCATAAGCAGGCAAATCGCAATTGCAGACGCGCTTCGCCGACCGCAACGCCGATCCCCTCGCTGTGGTATTCGACATTGTGCAAAACTAAACCGTCACTCAAACTGCCGCTGACCTGTTCGATTTGCAATTCGTCCAACAGGTTGTCCGTCAGTGTCAACAGCTTGCGCTGTCCCCAGCCCGTACCGAGCAAAACCGCCAGTAGCGTCAACACCAGTAATAACAGCAATGCGAAGCCGCACAGCCATTTGCGCCAACCGCACTTGTGTTTGTTTTTGCCCGTTGCCGCATTAGTTTGCGGCGTGGCGTCGGTAGTTTGTTCTGTTGGTGTCGTCGGTGTGTCGTTCATTACAGTTCCGCCCCTAGCCCGATATAAAATTGAATATTTTTGCTGTTGTCTTTGTCACGAATTGGCGTGGCAATATCCAATTTGACCGCACCGATTGGCGACGCCCAACGCACGCCGATTCCGGCGCCGGAGCGCAATTCGGCGCTGGAAAAGTTATTCGCCGCCAAACCGGTGTCGTAAAACACTGCCGCCCACCAGTCTTGATACACCTGATACTGGTATTCAAAATTGGCAATCGCCATGCGTGAGGCGCCGACCAGCTTGCCGTCTTTGTCTTTCGGCGAGATTTTTTTATAGCCGTAGCCGCGAATGCTGCGATCGCCGCCGGCAAAGTAGCGCAATGCCGGCGGAATGCGTTGCAGTTCCTTGGTGTTCAGATAACCGACTTCGAAACGGGTTAGGAAACGGTGGTTGGTGTAATAGGTGCGGATCCAAGCGGAGGAGGCGCGGATACTGAAGAAATCCACATCGGAACCCCAGATTTTGCGACCGATATTAAACGTCACGTTTTGCGCATCGCCCCACGTCGGGAACATGCCGCCGCGCATCCGAGTGCGGTTGAAACCGATGGTCGGGTAGAGCAAAAAGGTCTTGTGCGAAATATTCGCTTGGGTAAAGTCATCGTAGCGGGCACGCACACCGGCAAAATATTGCCAGCCGCTGCTGTGGTTCCAGTAGCGCAGACCGGCGAGGGTAATGGTGCTGGATTTGGTGTCGTTGTTATCTTCCCGCTCCATACCGCCGGAAAATTCGTAGTAGTAATTCATCGGATTGGCGAGCAACGGCATACGGTAAGTTGCTTCCAGCGTTTGTTGCGGCGCCGACAGATACAGATTGCTACGGAAACTGTGGCCACGGCTGTTAATCCACGGGCGCGTCCAGCCGACTTGCAGGCGCGGGCCGACATCGGTCGAATAGCCGATCCCCAACTCCATGCTGTTTTTCTTTTTCGGGCGCAATAACACGTCGAGATCGACCCGTTTGGCTTCGGCGTCCAAGTGCGGTTCCAGCAGCACCGAACTGAACCAGTTGCTGGAGGTGTAATTGGAGGTCAAGGTTGACAAATCGTTGATCAGATAAGGTTCACCGGCTTCAAGCGGCAGCATGTTGCGCAGGTAGTCTTCGCGGATTTGCGAATGTTTAAAATTGACGCTGCCGTAGTGATAACGCTGACCGCTGTTAAACACGATATGCCACACCGCTTCATGTTCGTCCGGTGTGACCAGCAACTGTGACAAGACGAAATCGGCGTCAAAATAACCACGCTTGGCCGCCAGGCTTTGCAATGCGGATTTGTAACTGTCGTATTCCCCTTGGTTTAACACGCTGCCGACGGGGGGCAGGGTTTTCTTCAAGGCGATAAATTCGGGATCCAGATTGGCATCGCCCAAAATCTGAATTTCAGGTTCGGCGTTTTTGACCGGCTGTGCCAACACCACATTGGCAAACAGCAAATCTTTCGCCGGTGCAGGGCGTTGTTGCAAACGGAAGGTGATTTGATTATTAAAATAGCCCAACGCGCGCAGCGCATTTTCAATGGTTTGGCTGACCAGATATTGGTAGCGCTCGGAGCCGTCCGCTTCATCGTTGCTCAACTGCGATAAGTGAATCCGCACGTTATTGCTTAGCTCCGGATTGTCAATTCCCTGTACGCGTAATAATACCGTTTGCCGCTGTTGTTGTGTTTGCGTATCGGCAAGTGCGGTCAGCGGAACAACCGTTAGCGACCAAAAGAAAAAATTCAGCAAATACCTACCTATTTTCCATGTAGGCAAATTCCATTGAAACAGTTTCACATCGACTCCGTGTGTCATTATTCGTTGAGATCGGGTCTTAGACTACAAGATTGGCATTAAGTTTACCGTTAACAGTCGGTTATGCCAATGGTTTTACTCATTTTGCAAAAGATGACGTTGTCATCAAAATGTAACACTTCTTTGCTACAGTGATTCGGCTCAATGTCGAGCGATCGTTATTTTCGCATACCATTCATTAAAGGACTGTTTATGTTTAAGAAATCATTTTTGATTAGCGCACTGGCAACAGCAACCGTTTCTTTCTCCGCTTCGGCCGCAGCAGCAACGGATATTACTTGGTGGCACGCCATGGGTGGGCAGTTGGGGGAAACTGTTAACAAAATCGCCGCGACTTATAACGCTTCACAACAACAATGTAAGATTGATCCGATTTATAAAGGCAGTTACGAAGAATTATTAACCGCCGGCATTGCCGCTTTCCGAGCCAAACAAGCGCCGAACATTATTCAGGTGTACGAGGCGGGTTCGGCCACGATTATCAATGCTAAAGGCGCTTTGATTCCGGTGGCGGATCTGTTTGCCGAGAGCGGCGTGGCGTTTGACAAAAACGATTATCTGCCGGGTATCCGTAACTTCTATGCCGACAGCCAAGGCAAAATGATCGGTATGCCGTTCAACTCGTCCACCGTGATTCTCTATTTCAACAAAGCGGCGCTGGAAAAAGCCGGCGTGCAGCCGCCGAAAACCTGGGAAGCGTTTGAAGACGTGGCGGAAAAATTAAAACAAGCCGGTTATATCGCCCTGTCACAATCCCATTCGCCATGGATTTTGTTTGAGAACTTCCATTCACGCCACAACTTGCAATTAGCCGATCAAAACAACGGCTTCGATGCGCCGGCAAGCAAACTGTACTACAACAATGACGATCTGAAAATGCACTTAGGCAAATTCAAAGAGTGGAAAGATAAAGGTTATTACGGCTACTACGGCGAAGGCTGGGGCGACAACCAAACCCCGTTTGAGAAGGGCGAAGTGGCGATGTGGTTAGGTTCAAGCGGCTCTTTCGGGGGCATTAAGGCGCAAGCCGATTTTGAGTTTGGCACCACTTATCTGCCGTATTGGGATTCGCTCACCAAAGGCAAAGAGTACAACACCTTTATCGGCGGTGCGGCGTTGTTCGCTTTTGCCGGCAAGAGCAAAGAGCAAAATGCCTGTTCGACCGATTTCTTCAAATTCTTGAGCAGTGCCGAGGTGCAGGGCAATTGGCATAAAGAGACCGGTTATGTGCCGATCACCACCGCGGCTTATGAGAAAGTGAAAGCCGAAGGTTACTACCAGCAGGAGCCGGCGGCGGAAACCGGTATTTTACAGTTGAATTTGCCGGGCGGCGAGTGGACCAAAGGTTATCGCTTGGGGTTCTATCCGCAAACGCGCGAAGTCATTCGCAGCGAAGTGACCAAGCTGTTCACCGGTGCGACCACGGTTGATCAAGCGTTAAGCGTGATTGAAAAAGACGGCAACCAGCTGCTGTCCCGTTTTGCACAAACCGTAAAATAAGCAAAGTGCGGTTTTAGCCTCAAACCCGAGGCAGCGATAAGCTGTCTCGGCTCTTCCGTTTATTTTGGACAAGCTATGAATAAAAGAACCTTTAAACACTCGGCTTTGCCCTATCTTTTTATTGCGCCGCAATTATTGATTATTGCCGTTTTTTTTGTTTGGCCGGCGCTGCAATCGGTCAATATGAGTTTTTATCTGGAAGACCCGTTCGGTTTCAGCTCCACGTTTGTCGGTTTGCAAAATTACATCGATGTGTTGAGCAACCCGAACTATTTCACCTCGTTTCGTTTCACCCTGATTTTTTCGGTGTTGGTGACCTTCTTCTCGTTGGCGATTTCCCTGCTGTTGGCGGTGAAAGCCGACCATGTGATCCGTGCCAAAAACAGCTATAAAACCTTAATCATTTGGCCTTATGCGGTGGCGCCTGCGGTGGCGGGGTTGCTGGCGGTGTTTTTGTTCGATTCCCATGTCGGACCGCTGTACAAACTGTTTAACCAAATGTGGGCGTTCGACCATAAACTGGACGGCGTTGATGCCACTCTTGCCTTGGTGCTGATTTCGGTGTGGAAGCAGGTGAGTGTCAATTTCGTCTATTTTATCGCCGGTTTGCAGGGCATACCGCACTCGGTCAAGGAAGCGGCGGCGATTGACTGCAAAAGCCGCAGCAAACGCTTTTGGACGATCACCTTTCCGCTGCTGGCACCGACCACTTTTTTCCTGTTGGTGATCAATATCACCTACGCCTTCTTCGAAACTTTCGGCATTATCGACACCTTGACGCGCGGTCGTCCGAGCGGCGAAACCTCGACACTGGTGTACAAAATTTATCAAGACGGTTTTTTGGGGGCAGATTTGGGCGGCAGCTCGGCGCAATCGGTGATTCTGATGATCTTCGTGATGTTGCTGACGGTGGTGCAGTTCCGTTTTCTGGAAAAGAAAATCCACTATTAAGTGCGGTACGGCATAACGGATAAGGATAAAAAATGAGAAGTAAAATTTTTGACCATGTGATCTTAATCAGCGGCGTGATTTTTTTAATGCTGCCGGTTTGGCTGGCGCTGACGTCATCTACCCACAGCGCCGAATATTTGGCGCGCAACGGCATACAGTTTTGGTTTGGTGATGAGTTTATCAGCACCTACCGCGATCTGCTGTTCGGCACGTCCAGCGTATTTTTAAATGATGCCTCGCTGCAAATCAAGGGCGCAAGCGGTTTGGTAATGTTGAAAAACTCACTGATTTTGGGCTTCGGCTTTGCGATCGGCAAAATCATGATTTCGATGTTGGCGGCGTATGCGATTGTCTATTTCCGCTTTCCGCTGGGCACGTTGCTGTTTTGGATTATTTTCAGTTCGCTGCTGTTGCCGCTGGAAGTGCGGATCATTCCGTCTTACGAAATCGTGGCGCAGTTAGGCATGGTCAACAGCTACACCGGCTTGATCCTGCCGCTGATTGCGTCGGCGACCGCGACCTTTTTCTTCCGTCAGTTTTTCCTGTCGATTCCGGACGAACTGATCGAAGCGGCGAAAATGGATAATGCGGGCCCTTGGCGCTTTTTCATAGATATTCTGCTGCCGTTGTCGAAAGCGATGATTGCGGCGATTTTCATCATTATGTTTGTGGTCGGTTGGAATCAGTATCTATGGCCGATTTTGATGACCACCGACGACAGTTTCAAAACCCTGCTGTTGGGGATTAAAGATATTATCAACGTGTTGGACGACGGCAAAATCCCTGCCTACAACCGCGCTTTTGCGCTAGCGGTGCTGTCGATTGCGCCGCCGGTGTTGGTGGTGGTGCTGTTCCAAAAATGGTTTATCAAAGGTTTGGTTGATTCCGACAAATAAGCGAGAAAAAGAAGATGTCAGCATTAGAAATTAAAAATGTCAGTAAAATTTATCCCAACGGCAAGGCGGCGACCCAAAATGCCAATATCAGCATTGAAACCGGCGAATTTGTAGTGTTCGTCGGCCCGTCCGGTTGCGGCAAATCCACGCTGTTGCGCATGATTGCCGGTTTGGAGTCGATTAGCGAAGGCGATATATATCTTGCCGATGAACGGATTAATGATCTTGAGCCGGCGGATCGCAATATTGCGATGGTGTTTCAAAACTATGCCTTGTATCCGCATATGACGGTGTTTAAAAATTTGGCGTACGGCTTGATTAACCGTAAATATCCGAAAGCCGAAATTCAAAAACGGGTGGAAGCGACGGCGAAACTGTTGCAGCTGAGCGAATATCTGCACAGCAAACCGAAAGAGCTGTCCGGCGGACAGCGGCAGCGGGTGGCGATGGGACGGGCGATTGTGCGCGAACCGAAACTGTTCCTGTTTGACGAACCGCTCTCCAATCTCGATGCCAAACTGCGCAACACTATGCGGCTGGAGATCAAGGCATTGCAGCAGCGTTTGAAAATCACGGCAGTGTATGTGACCCATGATCAGGTGGAAGCGATGACGATGGCGGATAAAATCGTGATTCTGAACGGCGGCAGGGTCAAGCAAATCGGCACGCCGAATGCGATTTACCACTATCCGGCAAATCTGTTTGTCGCTACTTTTATGGGATCGCCGGCGATGAATATTCTTGAGGCGACGGTGCAGCACGATGTGCTGCGCCTGCCGAGCGGTCACTATTTCAAACCGGATTTTCCGTTACCGCACAGTTGGCAGGGCAAGGCGATTAAAATCGGCATTCGTCCGGAGAAAATCCAATTATCCCATCAGCAACTGGCAGTGGAAAATCCGTTTTTGCTGTCGGTCGAGATCGTAGAAGATTTGGGGGCGCAACGGGTGATTCATGGCAAATTAGGTTCGCAGCCACTGTTGGCGGTCAGCGAAATGAGCAATATTGCGGTGGAAGATACGCTGTATTTCAGCGTTGCCAGCGCTGATATCTACCTGTTTGACGCACAAAGCGGACAAGCGCTTTATCAGACGGATTTACACCCGATAACGGATTAATATTTTTCAGCAAAGGAGGCGGCTTATGGTGTTGACATCTTTACAACCGTTTGAACAACAAGCGGAAATTCCGTTAATTACACGGCTTTGTTCGGAATTGGAAGCCGTACCGAAGCCGCTTTTGACGGAGATCCGGCAAGCAGCGCGCAGTAGCGCAGTGCACCGCCGTTATATGCAGCTGCCTTGCATGCAAAGCATCGAGTGCGGTCATCGCGGCGTGGGACGGCAGCTGTCCCGCCACTTTCGGGTGATAGCCTGGAATTTGGAACGTTGTCTGGACGTGAGTGCAAGTGCGGTTTTGCTGCGCCAATACAATCCGGATATTGTGTTGCTGTCGGAAATGGACAACGGCATGGCGCGCACCCAACAACGCCATACCACACAGGCGTTGGCGCAGGAATTGGGCATGTATTATCTGTACGGCGTCGAGTTTTTGGAGCTGGATCTGGGCAGTGAAATCGAGCGTAAACTGGCAACGGATAACTTCAACCGCCAAGGTTGGCACGGCAATGCGATTTTGAGCAAAGTGCCGTTCAAATCGGCAGCAATGTTGCGTTTTGATGATCACGGGCACTGGTTTGGCGGACAAAAAGTCGGCGAGCATTTCGGCGAAGCCCGTATCGGCGGGCGTATGGCGTTGTTAGCGGAAGTGGCGACTGCACAAGGTAATTTGCTGTTGGTCAGCACGCATTTGGAAAGTAACGTCAATCAGGATACGGCGTATCGTGAACGGCAAATGCTGACTTTGGCACAAGCCTGCCGGCAGTTTAAACCGGATCTGCCGGTGATTATCGGCGGCGATCTGAACACCGGCAACAATCTTGCCGACGGCTTGGATCATCGTGCCGAACCGCTCTTTGCCTCGATGGAACAGCTTGGTTACCATTGGCAAGCCAATCCCGACGGCGTCACCACCCACCATTCACGCATCACCCTGCGCCAACAACGCCAACAAAAACTGGATTGGTTTTGCGCCAAACAGATCCGCTGCTCGCACAGCGAAATCCTCTCCGCCTTTGCACCGGACGGTACGCCGTTGTCGGATCACGAACCGATTCTGGCGGATTGGGTTTATCCGAAGCGTGAAACCTAAACAAATATATTCGCATAACCGCACTTTTTGTTGCAATTTGTTGTAATCGGCTTAAAAGTGCGGTTTTTACTTTATCTGTCAGATTTGTTGCGGGAAATAAGCGTAAAAGAACGCATCAGATGTGATGTTTAAAGAATAAGATAATCAATAGGATAATAATAAAACCCGCATTATTTTACATCAATAAATAAGGTGTAATACTCCTTCCGTTTATGAACTCTCAATAATTATATTTAATCAAATAATTATCTTATTTGGAATAATGACGGAGTATCGGATTCAATTTAGCGTATTTTTGCGATTATTCGTGATGAAGGTCTAATTTGCTAGCTTTGACGGTTGCTATCCGGTTGGCTTGAGCGTAGTCTTTGCCTTGACTTATTTTTAGTCGAGAAATAATAAGCAGTCAATAGAGTCATACAAAATATCTCATACAAACAAGTAACAATATTAGGGAGAGTACACATGCTTAAGCGAAGTAAACTTTCTGTTATGATTGCAGCGACGTTGGCAACAAGCATAACCGGTGCGGTACAGGCGGCCGATGTAAAAGATAAGGGAACGGCAACCAATGTGGCGTTTAACCAAGCTTTTACCCCGACGGAATATACCCTCAAAGATAAGCCGACCATCATTTTGGTGTCGGTTGATGATCTGGGGTATGGACAGTTGAATTATGATGAAGCGGCATTTAACCGGGAAATTCTAAAGGATAATGCCATTCCGGAACGTTATCAGGTGGCATTAGACAAAGCAATCGAGGCGGCAAAAAGTTCTACGCCGACCTTGAAACAGTTGCAGGATAACGGGGTCAAGCTGACCCAAGGATTTGTCGCCCATGGCGTGAGCGGCCCTTCACGCGCGTCGATGATGACCTCACGCTTTCCGGCGCGTTACGGCATTTACAGTAATGACGATGCACAGGACGGTATTTCTACCGATGAAACCTTCTTGGCGGAACTGCTGCAAAATCACGGCTATGAAACCTCCGCTATCGGTAAATGGCATTTGTGCCGTATCACAAACGTACCGATTCCGAAAGAGCAGCAAACCCGTGACTATCATGATAATTTCACCACTTACTGCGATGAGCCGTTCCAACCGCAAAATCGAGGCTTTGATTACTTCTATGGCTTCCACGGTTCCGGTGCGTCCTACTATAATTCACCGTCTTTGTTTGAAAACCGCGAACGGATCGCCGCAACAGGTTATATTACCGATGAATTGACGGATAAAACCATTCAACGGTTGCGTGCAGCAGGCGACAAACCGGCGTTTATTTATCTGGCTTACAACGCCCCGCACATTCCGTTGGAACAAGATGCGCCGCAAAAATATCAAATTTTCAACACCGGCAACCATGAAGTGGATAACTACTATGCTTCGGTTTATGCCGTTGATCAAGGCATTAAGCGTATTCTGGACGAGTTGAAAGCACAGGGCAAAGACAAAAATACCCTGATTTTCTTCACCTCGGATAACGGCGCGGTAATCGATTCGCCGCAACCGATGAATGGGATTTTCAAAGGCTATAAAGGTGAAACCCAACAAGGTGGCGTGCACACCGCTATGTTTTTGAACTGGCCGGATCGCTTCGACGGCAAAGTGTATGACAAAATGGTGTCCGCAACCGACTTTATGCCGACCGCACTTGGCGCCGCCGGTATTCCGATTCCGGAAAAATTGGAAAAAACGCTGGACGGAAAAAACCTGCTGCCGTTCCTCGACGGCAAGGATAGCAGCGAACCGCACCAATATCTGTTCTGGGCACAGCCGAAAGCGTTCCACTGGGATCCGATCAATATTCCGTTCTGGCATAATTATGATAAATATGTCACCGGAAAATCCGATGATTATCCGAAAAATCCGTACATGGAAAAATTATCCAAGTTTACTTGGACGGTACGCGATAACGAATGGACCTTGCATTACTATATCGGCGATGAAAAACTGGAATTGTTCAAAACTTCCGATGTGGGGGAAACCAAAGAGTTGTCGAAAGATAATCCTGAAGTGGTGAAACGCTTGAAAGGCAAAATGAACGAATATTTGCTGGCGGCGAAAAAACCAAATACCGAGAATAATTTACCGAAATACCAAAATTTGCTGAAAGCCTCTGAATAAGCGGCAAAGTAAAGGGTAAAAGGAAGAAAGGGTGACCTTTCTTCCTGTTTTGAAGAGGGATTGCAATGTTAAGTTTTATGCTCAAACCCACCAGTTTTAAGTGCAATATCAAATGCGATTACTGCTTCTATTTGGAAAAAGAGCAGTTTATGTCGGGCGATAAGCAATCGGCAATGATGTCATTGGAAACCGCAGAGCATTTTATTCACCAGCATATCAGTCAAAGTGCGGATCAAGATGTTTATTTTACCTGGCAGGGCGGAGAACCGTTAATGGCGGGGCTGGCATTTTTTGCCGAGGTGATCCGTATTCAGCAGCGTTTTGCCGCGCAATATAACAAAACCATTCATAATGCGATTCAAACCAACGGACTGTTGATCAATCCGCAATGGGCGGACTTTTTTAAACAAAACAAGATCTTAATCGGAATTTCGATTGACGGCGATGAAGAGCTGCACAACCGTTATCGGGTCAGCAGCAGCGGCAAAGGCACGTTCCGGCAGGTGAAACAGGCGATTGAACTGTTGCAGCAACATGCCGTAGAATTTAATACCTTAACGGTTATCAACAATATCAACGCCGCTTATCCGCTACGGGTCTATCAGTTTTTAAAACAGCTGGGCAGCCGTTATATGCAGTTTATTCCGGTGGTGGAAACCATGGGGGTGGACGCTAATTTTAAGCCGAATTGGTTGAGCGGTGACAGTATTCTTCCGGTCACCAGCCATTTTTCCGTTAGCGCCGATCAATATGCCTATTTTATCAATACCTTGTTTGACGAATGGTTGGCAAAAGACGTCGGCAAGATTTCAGTGCAATTATTCGAATCGATTTTTGCCCGCTTTTGCGGCGTTGAGGCGTTAATGTGTATTTATCGTCAACGGTGCGGAGGTGAAAATTTGGCGCTGGAAGCGAACGGAGATGTCTATGCTTGCGATCATTTTGTTTATCCGGAATATAAACTGGGCAACATCGACAGTTTGTCACAAGTCGAGATTCAACGGCAATCAAGTACACTATCGCAGAAAAAAGCTGATCTCAACCGTACTTGCCAAGCATGCGAATGGCAGGCATTATGCTACGGCGGCTGTCCGAAACACCGTTTTGTGACGAATCAGGACGGTGAAAAACACAACTATTTTTGCTCGGCATATCGGCAAATTTTCCAACATCTCACGCCGGCGATGAATTTTATGGTGACGTTAAAAGAACAAAATGTGCCGTTGGCGCTGGTGAAGCAGTATCGAGAGCAGATTTACCATTAAAAAAATAAGCCTTATGGGCAATCCCATAAGGCTTTGGCTTGCTAAGAAAACGGATTATTTCTTCAACGCCCCCAAAACACCGCGTACGATTTGACGGGCGATTTGGTTGCGGATATTGCGGCCGACGCTTTTGCTGACGCTGCTGACCACCTGTTCGGTCATGGTGAGCTGTTCGCCGCGCTTTTTCGTGCCGAAAATCAGGCGGCTGAGGCTGCCGACCAAACCGTCGCTTTCTTCTTGCGCTTGTTCAGCCTGTTTCTGTGCCACTGCTTCTAAATTTTGTTGTTCGGCGGTCAGCACTTCAAATGCCGATTCGTTATCCACATCATCACGATAGAACGGGTAGAGCTCATCATCTTTCACCCATGCGCTGCGCTGCTCGACGGTGATCGGTTTTAGCTGGCTTTTCGGCGGATAAATGTAGGCGATTTCGACCGGCGTCGGCATGCCTTTTTCATCGAGGAAAGAAACCAGCGCCTCGCCCACGCCAAGTGCGGTAATCGCTTCCACTACGTTGACTTCGGGATTGCTGCGGAACGTTTCGGCGGCGGATTTGACCGCTTTTTGATCGCGTGGGGTAAAGGCGCGCAGTGCATGTTGAATGCGGTTGCCCAGTTGCCCCAGCACGCTGTCCGGCAAGTCGAGTGGGTTTTGTGTAACAAAATACACCCCTACCCCTTTGGAACGGATTAGGCGCACCACTTGCTCGACTTTTTCGACCAGTGCGGTCGGCGCACCGTCAAATAGCAAATGCGCCTCGTCGAAGAACATCACAAAAGTCGGCTTGTCCGGATCGCCCACTTCCGGCAGGTTTTCAAACAGTTCCGACATCAGCCACAGTAAAAATGCGCCGTACATGCGGTTGGAATTAATCAATTTTTCCGAGTTAAGAATATTGATCACGCCTTTGCCGTCACGGGTTTGCAGCCAGTCTTCCAAATTCAGCGCCGGTTCGCCGAATAGCTTGGCGGCGCCTTCGTTTTCCAAGGTCAGCAACGAACGTTGAATCGCGCCGACGCTGGCGGCGGAGACATTGCCGTATTCGACCCGATAAGCGGCGGCGTTGTCGGCAACGTGTTTTAACATAGCGCGTAAGTCTTTCAAATCGATCAGCAGCAAGCCTTTATCATCCGCCACACGGAACACCAGATTCAATAAACCTTCTTGAGTGGCGTTGAGATTGAGTAAACGAGATAATAACAATGGCCCCATTTCGGAAATGGTGGTGCGCAGCGGAATGCCGCTTTCGCCGAACACGTCCCAAAACGAGACCGGATAGCCGCTGAGATAGTTCTCGCCGCCCAAGCCGAACTGCTCGATCCGCTCGGCGACTTTGCCTTGCAGCTCGCCGGCTTTCACCAACCCTGAAATATCGCCTTTTACGTCCACTAAAAATACCGGCACGCCGTCGTCACTGAAGGCTTCCGCCAGTTTGCGCAGGCTGATGGTTTTTCCGGTGCCGGTGGCGCCGGCAATCAAACCGTGGCGGTTTGCCATTTTGGCGGTTAAAGATAGGGTTTTGCCGTTTTTACTTTGGGCGAGCGCATATTGGGTCATAATATATCCTTAATAGATGATCATAATCGGGCTGATGATAACGGATTTACACTGTTGACGAAAGCCTAAACCGCACTTTGCGCTAATCTGCCGTGTAACAGCGCCGGCAGTTCCAGCAAGGAATCCAGTTGGCGATCGGCAATGCGGTAACGCGGATCGTGTTGCAGCTCTTGCGGCGGAATGGCAATGACTTCCATTTGTGCGGCTTTGGCGGCGATCACGCCGTTGACCGAGTCTTCGATCGCCAGACACTCCAGTGGCGACAACCCCAGTTTTTCGGCGGTATTCAGGTAAACCATCGGGTGCGGTTTGCCATAGGGCAGTTCGTTGGCGGAGTTGAGCGAAATAAAATAGCGGCGTAATTGCAGGGTATCGATCACGGTATCAATCACCTGCATATTGGAGGAGGACGCCAGCGCTACTTTGAAACCGTTGGCTTGCAGCCATTGCAAAGCGCCTTGCACGCCCGGCAGTGCTTCGCCGTGTTGCTGAATCCAATAGATCACGGCTTTATTCATTGCCGCCGCAATATCAGCCGCTTTTTCCGGCGCGAGGTTGAATTGCTTGCACCAAATATAGGCGATGTCCTCCACCCGTTTACCGACAGTGGCGTCGGCATCGGCTTTGGTGATCTTAATGCCGCATAAACGCTGCATCACCTCAAATTTGGCTGCTTCCCAAGCCGGTTCGGAGTCGATCAGGATTCCGTCCATATCAAAAATAATCGCTTTCAGCATTTTTTGTCCCCATGTTTTTATTGAAATTTTACCGTGATTACTATAACCGAATTAACGCGTTATAACACGCCCCAAAATGCGTTGATTAACGGTTGTTGCAGCCGTTTTTTCTGCACGCACACGCCTAACTCGAACGCCTTGACCGCTAACGGCAGATCCAGATAAGACACTTGACCGCTCATCGGGCTGTTCTTGATTACGATATCGGGCAGCAACGCCACGCCGCAACCGAGCGCCACCATCGGCACAATGCCCTCGTGTCCGCTGACCGAGGCGTAAATTTTCGGTTGTTTGAAATTCATCTGTTTAAACCATAGATCGATGCGTTCGCGCACTGGTCCGGCGACCGGCAGGATAAACGGGATCTGCTCCCATTCAACCGGCTGTTGTTGCAATAAACGGGTGGACGCGCACGCCACACGCGGCGCAATCAGCGACAGTTGGATATGATCGATAAAATGGAAATCAATATTATCGGGCAGTTTCAGCGGCTTACCGACCAGTGCCAAATCCGCCTGCTGCGACCGCACTTGCTCCAACGCATTCGCCGGATCGCCGGTGGTGAGTTTGATTTCCACTTTCGGATAGTGGCGGCGAAAGGCTTCCAAAATCGGCGGCAGGTGGCTGTAGGCGGCGGTGACCGAGCAGAACAGTTTCAGTTCGCCGCTCAGCGCCTGCTGTTTCGGTTGCAGCTGGTTTTTGATCTGCTGCCAGCGCTGCCATGTCGAGAGCGCATACGGCAAAAATAATTCGCCGGCTTCGGTCAAACTGACTTGGCGGTTATCGCGCAAAAACAGCGGTTGTTTCAGCTCCGCCTCCATTTTTTGAATCTGACGCGACAGCGTGGACGGGCTCATATGGTTTTGCATGGCAGTTTGGTTGAAATTGCGCTTTTCCACCAAATCCAAAAACAGTTTTATCTCTTGAAAATTCATCTGACCGCACTTTTATGGGTTGTTATTTGTGATAATCGTAGAGGAACATTTTATATTCGTCCGTTTGCGAAATACGATATAAGTACAGAATTAATATAAAGAAATGCAAAGTGCGGTTCGGGCGGATATGCAATCCGCCCCTACTTTGCTTTATCAATGATCATTATGTACCTTATTTATTGCACAAAATGCAATTATAGATTGTAATAATATCAATTTTCGCAATCAGGATTTTAGTCTATACTGCCCTCACTTGTCCATGAGGACACCGTTTAATCTGATAAATAAGGAAGCACCATGTCGAACTATTTTAATACCTTGAACCTGCGTCAGCAGTTAGCACAATTAGGGCAATGCCGTTTTATGGCACGCGAAGAGTTTGCCGATGAAGCGAATTATCTGAAAGGCAAAAAAGTGGTGATCGTCGGTTGCGGCGCGCAAGGTTTGAACCAAGGTTTGAATATGCGTGATTCCGGCTTGGACGTAAGCTATGCGTTGCGTAAAGAGGCGATTGCGGAAAAACGTGCCTCGTTCACCCGTGCCAGCGAAAACGGCTTTAAAGTCGGCACTTATGAAGAGCTGATCCCGAGCGCCGATTTAGTGATTAACCTGACTCCGGACAAACAACACTCGGCGGTGGTGCAAGCGGTGATGCCGTTGATGAAACAAGGCGCGGCGCTGGGCTATTCGCACGGTTTGAATATCGTGGAAGTGGGCGAGCAAATCCGTAAAGACATCACGGTGGTGATGGTGGCGCCGAAATGTCCGGGTACGGAAGTGCGTGAAGAGTACAAACGTGGATTCGGCGTACCGACCCTGATCGCGGTACACCCTGAAAACGACCCGCAAGACGAAGGTTGGGCGATTGCCAAAGCGTGGGCGGCGGCGACCGGTGGTCATCGTGCCGGCTGTTTGGCGTCCTCTTTCGTCGCGGAAGTGAAATCCGACTTGATGGGTGAACAAACCATTCTGTGCGGTATGTTGCAAGCCGGTTCCATCGTGTGCTACGACAAATTGATCGCCGACGGCAAAGATCCGGCGTATGCAGGCAAATTAATCCAATACGGTTGGGAAACCATCACCGAAGCCTTAAAACAAGGCGGGATCACGCTGATGATGGATCGTTTATCCAACTCCGCCAAACTGCGTGCGTTCGAGTTGTCCGAACAAATCAAAGACGAATTGGCGTTCCTGTTTGAAAAACACATGGACGACATCATCAGCGGCGAATTTTCCGCAACTATGATGGCAGACTGGGCGAACAACGACGTAAACTTGCTGACCTGGCGCGAAGAAACCGGTAAAACCGCGTTTGAAAACGCACCGAAAGCCGACGGTATCAAAATCTCCGAACAAGAATTTTTTGATAACGGCGTGGTGATGGTGGCGATGGTCAAAGCCGGTGTGGAATTGGCGTTTGACACTATGGTCGCCAGCGGTATCTATGAAGAATCCGCTTACTACGAATCGTTGCACGAATTGCCGTTGATCGCCAACACCATCGCGCGCAAACGTCTGTATGAAATGAACGTGGTGATTTCCGACACCGCCGAATACGGTAACTACCTGTTCGCCAACGTCGCCACCCCGATTCTACGCGAAAAAATCATTCCGACGCTGCAACGCGGCGATTTAGGCGAAGCCACCCCTACGGTTGAAATCGATAACGTCACCCTGCGTGATGTCAATGACGCCATTCGCAACCACCCGATTGAATATATCGGTCAGGAACTGCGCGGTTATATGACCGACATGAAAAAAATCGCTGTTGCCGGTTAATCGAACCGCACTTTGACATTTTTCGGTTAAAGAATGAATCCCTTTAGTGAGCGCTAAAGGGATTTTTTGTTGGCTAAAAAGAAGAAAATAGTATAATGTCAGTACAAAGTGGATAAAAAACAGACGAGGTAAGTACATGACAGTAATAACAATGACTAGCCGAGAATTTAATCATGAAGTCGGCAAAGCGAAACGCTATGCGCAAGATGCCGGTGCGGTGTTTATTACAGACAGGGGCGCTACGACCCATGTGTTAGTTTCGATTGAAGCCTATCGACATTTGCAGCGGCAGCCGACGGATATTTTAACCGCACTTGCAATGCCGGGACTGTCAGAAATTGAGCTTGAAACCGAGCGTAGCGTACTGTTTGACGATAGCCGAGAGGTTTTCTGATGTACTTACTGGATACCAATGTGATTTCAGAATTGCGAAAAATCGGCGATGGCAAAGCGGATTTGAATGTGGTGAACTGGTTTGCGTCAGTAAAAGCGGAGCACCTCTATTTATCGGTGATTACGGTATTAGAGTTGGAAGAAGGAATCATGCGAATTGAACGCAAAGATACGGCTCAGGGGCAAAAACTGCGGACTTGGTTGGAAAACCAAGTCCGCAGTTTTTTTCAGGGCGCATTTTGCCAGTTGATTTAGCGATTGTGAAGCTATGCGCAAGATTACATATTCCTGATCCCAAACCAGCAAGCGATGCGTTGATTGCGGCAACCGCACTTGCACATGGTATGTTGGTGGTCACCCGCAACACCAAAGATTTTCAACTGAGCAATGTGAGTTTGCTTAATCCATGGGAAAAATAAATATGGGAAAGTAAATAAGAAGACAAATAATGGGCTGAAGTGAAATTAGCCCATTGCTTGAAAATTTACGCCTTGCTTTTCCCCAGCACCACACTCAACCCCAACGCGATTAACGCCGGTACAGCCCAGCTTAAGCCTAAGTGATAAAACGGCACATAGTTTAACAAGCGATCGATTTGTGGCGGCAGCCAACCGAGGTTATTCAGGCTGTCGCACAAGCTGAACAGCAATACCACAGCAATCGTCAGGCGGTAGCTGAAACGGACATTCGGCAAGTGCGGTCGCAGGAATTGCAGCACCACCAAGATAATCGCCATCGGGTAGATCAACAGTAATGCCGGAATGGTCACGCGTAACAGAGTGGTCAAGCCGGTTTCGGCGATGACGGTGGTCGCGACACTGAACAGAATGACGAAAAATTTATAATTTAAACGGTGGTGGAATTGGGAAAAATAGTCGGCACAAGCGCTGGTGACGCCGACCAAGGTGGTCAAACTTGCCAATAACACAATGGCGCTCATCATCAGCAAGCCGCTTTTACCGAACAGTTGGTTGACATAGGCGGAGAAAATTTGTCCGCCGTTGCTGGCGTTTTGCGCCACCGGCGCGCTGGTGGCGCCCAAATAGAACAGGCACAGATACAGTGCCGCCAGCAGTACCACCGACACAACGCCGGCACTGAGGGCATATTTTAAGACCGCACTTTTGTGCGCCACCCCTTTCACCGCCAAGGCGCGCGCCACAATGCCGCCGAATGCCATCGCCGACAGCACGTCCATGGTTTGATAACCGCTGACCAAGCCGGTTGCTACCGCAGAGTTGTCGGCATAGGCATGGCTGGGCGGTATGATTTCCGACAGAGGATTGGTCATCACCGCAAAGCCGACTGCCGCCAGCAACAGCAATAATAACGGCGCCATAAATTTGCCGATACTGGAAATCATGGTGCTGCGCCCAAGCATAAAAAGCAGCGCAATCAGGTTAAAGGCAATTGCAAACACAATGTGTGAATAGTCGCCGTTAAACAGATTGAGCGGCTGCCACGCCATTTCATAGGCGACGTTGGTAATCCGCGGCATGGCAAAGGTTGAGCCGATCACCAGATATAAGATCGACCAAAACGCCACTTCCAACCATTGCGGCAGATCGCGCGACAACTCTTCGCCGCGCCCTTTAACCGACACGGTCAGCAGTGTGATAAACGGCATAATCACGCCGGTGAGAATAAAACCGAGTGCTGCCCACAGCCAGTTCGTGCCGGCTTGGAAGCCTTCCATCGGCGGAAAAATAATATTGCCGGCGCCTAAAAACAGCGAAAAAATCATCATGCCGAGTACGGCAATTTCTTTGCGGGATAGTGTCATTCAGTATCACCTTTTAGTATTTTTTAAATCGGACGATGATACTATAAAATTTGCATTTCTTAGAGAATAAAATGGTATTAACCGCACTTTGTTACGATTTTATTGTGCGGTTTTGCTTATTTTAAGTAAAAAATATCAAATGGAGCGGGCTAAAAACAGCGTTAGAAAAGCCGGAGCTAAGTTGTTATACTTTGCGCTGATTATTGACAAAGCCCACCACTTGCCCGATGTTGTCGGGCGCAAGAGGAGTTGACCTATGAAAGCATTATCCGCCCGCCGCTTATTGAAATCGGGTTTTATCGCGGCATTGAGCCTGTTTAGCAGTGTGGCATTGGCACAAAAGTTATATGTGTACAACTGGACCGAATATATTCCCTCGAAGTTGCTGGCCGACTTTACCAAAGAGACGGGGATCGAAGTGATTTATTCGACCTTTGAAAGCAACGAAGAGATGTATTCCAAAATGAAGCTGACCCAGCAGAGCGGTTATGATTTGGTGTTTCCGTCAAGCTACTATATCGGCAAAATGGCGCAGGAAAATATGTTGCAGCCGCTGGATAAAAGCAAGTTGAGCAATTTGGGGAATATCAGCACCGAATTGCTGGACAAGCCTTTTGATCCGAATAATCGCTATTCGCTACCGTATGTCTATGGTTTGACCGGAATCGGGCTGAATGCAGCGGAAATCGATCCAAGTGCGGTCAGCAGTTGGCAAGATTTGTGGAATGCGCAATATAAAGGCAAAGTGTTGCTGACCGCCGATTCGCGCGAAGTGTTCCATTTTGCGTTATTGTTGCTCGGTTATTCGCCGAATACCAGCGATGAGAACGAAATCAAACAGGCGTATGAGTTGCTGAAAAGTCTGATGCCGAATGTAGTGGCGTTTAATTCCGATTCGCCGGAAGTACCGTATTTGCAGGGAGAAGTCGAGATCGGCATGATTTGGAACGGTTCGGCATTCCGCGCGCAGCATGAAAATCCCGATATCCGCTTTGTTTATCCAAAAGAGGGCGCGATTTTCTGGATGGATAATTACGCCATTCCCAAAGGTGCGAAAAACAGCGATGCTGCCTACCGCTTTATTGATTTTATGTTGCGTCCGGAAAGTGCCAAAGTGGTGATTGAAACCATGGGCTTCTCGATGCCGAACAACGGCGTGAAAGCCTTATTGGATGAAGCTGATGCCAACAACCCGACCCTGTTCCCACCGAGCAAAGAGATCGAAAACGGTGTATTGCAAGCGGATGTAGGCGAAGCAATTGATATTTATGAAAAATATTGGAATCTACTGAAAACCCATTAATGGTTTAATTGAAGTGCGGTCAAATCATAGACCGCACTTTATTGTTGCATCAATTTATAAGATGAAATCTATCATGTATCAACAACTGCTAGCCCCGATTCACCGGTTTCTCCAATGCGAAACCCCTGACGCCTGGATCAACGAAGCCAAAAAACCGCAAAATCTCAGTATAATTCTGCAAGATCATATGATGTGCGAGCTGAAAGCGGCACAATCGGCGATGTTTCTCTTGCGTAAATATGCCGCCGACAGCGAAAGCAATCAAAACCTGTTGCAATGGATGAAGCCTTACGAAGATTTTGCCTACCGTAAAATCGGCGATCTCAACAGCTTGAAAGGCAAAAGTCAAATCACGAAAAAAATCGAGCCGCGCAGCGATCAGCCGTATGTGGCGGAGATTATCGACAAAATGGTGTTGCTGATTAAAGAAGAACTGCACCATTTTTATCAAGTGTTGGAAATTATCGAACAGCGCGGCATTGCACTGGAAAACATCAGCGCCGGACGTTATGCCAAAGGCTTGATGCGTGAGGTGATTAATCATGAGCCGTATACGCTGGTGGACAAACTGATTATCGGCGCGTTTATCGAAGCCCGTTCCTGCGAACGTTTCGCCAAACTCGCGCCCTATTTAGATGAGAAATTAGAGAAATTTTATATTTCGCTACTGCGTTCGGAAGCGCGCCATTACGAAGATTACCTGACATTAGCCGAACAGATTGCCGGACAAGACATCAGCGCACGGGTGGCGCATTTCGCGCAAGTGGAAGCGGAATTAATCCGCGCGCCTGACGACGAATTTAAGTTCCATTCCGGTGTGCCGATCGTATAGCAATTGAAGTGCGGTTTGACCGCACTTTAGTGATCGGCTTACTCCGTTGTCACTTGCTCATCAACTAAAACGACCAAGCGGTCGGTTTCAATATTGCTTTGCAGCGTTTCCATTTCCGGCAAGGTTTTGGTGACTTTTGCCGACAGGGTTTTGAAGCGTTCCACTTTGCCGTATAAGCCTTGGTTGCCGACCAGCGCGGTGACGGTGTTGTTGTAATGGTTATTGGCGGCGGTGAGTGAGCCGCCCAGTTTTTGCAGGCGCTCCGCCAGCAGACTGACTTGATTGTACAATTCGCCGGCGCGTTCGCTGATTTCGCGCGCTTCGCTGTTGCCGCGTTCAATCCGCCATAGATTCGAGACGGTGCGCAAAATCGGCATTAAGGTGGTGTGCGACACCAAAATCACATTTTTATTATAGGCATCGTTAAACAACGTGCGGTCGAGTTTCATCGCCTCGATATACGCCGGTTCAATCGGGATAAACATCAGCACGAAATTCGGGCTGCGCATGCCAATCAGGTTGCTGTAATCTTTATTGGATAACTCACTGATATGGTTGCGAATTGCCTTAACGTGTTCGCTTAAATAGTGCTGTTGCTGCACATCGTCGTCACTGCTGACCGCACTTTCGTAATCCACCAACGAGACTTTGCTATCAATGATCAGGTGCTTGTCATCGGGCAGTTTGACCACAAAATCCGGCTGTTTGCGTTTGCCGTCGCTGTCTTGGTACGATTCCTGCGTGCTGTAGTGATCGCCCGCGATTAAGCCCGCCAGTTGCAAGCTGCGTTCCAGCTGCATTTCGCCCCAGTTGCCGGCGGTTTTTTTGCTGCCTTTCAGCGCAGAGGTCAGGTTATTCGCTTCCTGCGACATCGACAAACCGATTTCCAACACTTTTTTGATTTCGCTTTCCAAGGCGGTGTTGCCCTTAATCGCTTCGGAATGCACCTCGTTGACCCGCTTTTGGAAGCCTTCGATCTGCTCGCGGAACGGCTTCAGCAAGCTGTCGAGCGAGCTTTGGTTGCTTTGGCGGAACGCTTGGCTTTTCTCTTCCAAAATCCGGTTGGCAAGGTTTTGAAATTCAACGGACAGCTGTTGTTTGCTCTGCTCAAAATTGCGTTGCTGTTCGGCAAAGTTTTTTTCTTTTTCCGACAAGGTGGTTTTTAATTCGGTGAATTCCTGAATTAATTCGGTCAATTGCGCACGGTTTTGTTGCAGTTGTTGCTCGCGCTGTTCGACCGCACTTTGGCTTTGCTGCAACTGTTGTTGCAAACTGTTTGCCTGTGCCGAGGCGCTGCCGAACCGCTCTTTCAGTTCGGTAATATTGCGATTGACGACCTCATGGCGCAGTTGGGCTTCGTCCAGCTCTTTTTGCAGATAGCCGATTTTTTCATCGCGCTCGCCCAAGCGCTCTTGCAACCCTTCGGCACGGGTTTGCGCCTGAACCGCTTGTTGTTGCAGGGTTTCGCGCAGCTGCTGCACGTTTTCGTATTTGGCTAATAATTGATTGAAATCGGTAATGGTTTTATTCAAATCCTGTTGCAATTCTTCCCGGTCACGTTTGCGGCGCGCACCGACAAAAAACAGCAGCAGGCAAAGTGCGGTCAGCGCCAGACACAGCAGCAGCCATTGGTTTGGGCTCAACTGCGTGATCAAGTGCGGTGCGAATTCGGTCATAGCTTAACTTCCTCTTTTATTTCGACAGATTATAAAGCAAAATAGCCCACTTACCTAAACAGAGCAGGCGAAAATCGTATGGACAAGACACTTTATCTCGCTTCCGGCAGCCCGCGCCGTTGGCAGTTGTTGCAAGAATTGGGATTAAACTTAATCAAAGTCGAGGCGGAAATCGACGAAACGCCGTTGCCTGACGAAAGTGCGGAAGTGTATGCCGTGCGTATGGCGCAGCAGAAAAACCAGCGGGCACGGCAAGTGTTGGCGCGAGAGCCGGAATTTCCGCTGCTGACCGCTGACACCACCGTTGCCTTGAAGCACCATATTTTAGGCAAACCGGAATCCGCCGCCCACGCGGCAGAGATTTTACGCCTGTTGTCCGGCACAACCCATCAAGTGCTGACCGCGGTATGCGTCTATTTTCGAGGCGAAAGCCACAGCGTGCTGCAAACCAATGATGTGACCTTTGCCGATCTGAGCGAAGCGGAAATTCAAGCCTATATTGCCAGCGGCGAGCCGATGGACAAAGCCGGCGCATTTGCGATTCAAGGTTTCGGCAGCCTGTTTATCCGCCATATCAGTGGCAGTTTCAGCGGCATTATGGGTTTGCCGGTTTATGAAACCGCACAGTTATTGTTAAAGTGCGGTCTGCCGCATTTGCTGTTGGCGCAAGTCGGAAAAGCGTCGTGAAAAATTGGATTGCGCAAGCCAACGCCTTCGGCAAACAGCGCCAGCCGTTTCTGTTTCTGATCGATTTTGAACAACAAAAACCGTTGCTTGTGCCGTTAGCCGACGCCGCGCGGCACGGTCTCTATTTTGAGATTGAGGGGCAGAGTAATTGCGATTGGCAGGTACTTGCGCCGCAACAGCCGCTAAGGATTCAGACAAACCCGATTCCGTTGGCTCGCTATCAACAGGGGTTCGATTTCGTGCAGCAGCAATTACAGGCAGGCAATACTTACTTGCTGAACTTAACCTATCCGACCGCACTTGCGTGTAATTACAGCCTACGGCAGATTTTCCAGTTTAGCCGTGCACGCTTTAAATTGCTGTTTGAGCCGCCGCCGCCGGAACCGCACTTTGTCTGTTTTTCGCCGGAATCGTTTGTCAGTACCGCGCAGAATAAGATTTATTCGTACCCGATGAAAGGCACGATTGACGCCGAGTTGCCCGATGCCGAACAGCAATTGCTGGCTTCCGAGAAAGAGCAGTGGGAACACAACACGATTGTCGATTTGATCCGCAATGATCTGGCGCTGGTGGCGGAGCGGATTGAGGTCAGCCGTTTCCGTTATGTGGAAAAGCTGCACACCGAGCGCGGCACGATTTTGCAAACCAGCTCGGAAATTTGCGGCAACTTAGCGCCAAACTGGCAAGATACGGTGGGCGACATGCTGGCAACATTGCTGCCTGCCGGTTCGATCAGTGGCGCGCCGAAAGCGAAAACCGTCGAGATTATCCGCCAAGCCGAATTGGGCGAACGCGGCTATTACACCGGTGTTTTCGGCGTGTTTGACGGGGAAAATCTGCAAAGTGCGGTGTTGATCCGCTACCTTGAACAGACGGAAAACGGCTTGCTGTTCCGCAGCGGCGGCGGGATCACCACGCAAAGCTGCCTAGAAGATGAATATCAAGAGCTGCTGCAAAAGGTGTATATTCCGATTATCAATCCTGAATAATAGAGGGAGAAATCCATGTTGCCGTTAATCGAAACCATCGCCGTGCAAGACGGCGTGCTGCAAAATGTGGCGTATCATCAACAGCGTTATCAACAGGCGCTGGCGCGTTACTATTCGGATCAAAAAACGGATTGCTTGGATTTAAGCAGCATTGCAGTGCCGTGTGAATTTCGACAAGGCCTAGTCCGTTGCCGTATGGATTATAATGCGATCGAGCAGCAAGTGCGCTTTTTTGCCTATCAACGGCGTGAATTTCGCCGGTTTAAGCCGATCATTTGCGATCAGATTGATTATGCACTTAAATTCAGCGACCGCACTTTGCTCGATCAACTGTATGCCCAGCGTGGTGATTGTGATGAAATTTTGATTATCAAGCACGGCATGGTAACGGATTGTTCAATCGGCAACGTGGTTTTGCGCCAAAACGGCATTTGGTACACTCCCGACACGCCGTTGTTAGCCGGTACGCAACGGGCAAAGCTGTTGGCGCAACATAAAATTCAACTGCGCTCGATTCCGTTTGCCGAATTAGCCGAGTATGGCGAAGTGCGGGTGATTAATGCGATGAATCCGTTGTAGCGTAATAAAAAATACCGGCAAATACCGGTATTTTTCGGCGCTAGGCGCAGATTAGAACCACAGCAGGTAGGCGACGGTTCCGATCAGGAATACCGACACGATATTCAGACGGATACCGGCGCGGACCATTTCACTCTGCTTGATTTGTCCGGTGCCGAACACAATCGCATTCGGCGGTGTGGCAACCGGCAGCATAAAGGCACAAGACGCCCCTAACCCGATGATTAACGACAAGCCCAGCGGTGGCATACCGAGGGTTTCGGCAATCGAGATAAAGATCGGCACCAATAACGCCGCACTGGCGGTGTTGGAGGTGAATTCGGTCAAGAAGATGATAAAGGCGGCAACCACCAAACCGATGATGTAGAAATGCCCGCCTTGGATAATATCGACCACTTGATCCGCCAACACTTTGCTGGCACCGGAATCACGCAGTACCGCACTTAGGGTCAAACCACCGCCGAACAGCATTAGCACGCCCCAGTCGGTGTTTTTCTGAATGTCGTCCCAAGCGGCGACACGGCTGATACAAATAGCGACGGCAGCAACTAAGGCAACGATACTGTCGAAGCTGGCCATGTTTTTTTCTAAGCCGAACAGCGAGGACAGCAGCGGATTGAGTTGCCCGCTAAAGACCCAGCACAAGGCAATAACCACAAAAATAGCCAAGGCGACGTACTGTTTTTTGTGCAAACTTTGTTCGGTAAAGGTTTTTTCAAAAGTGGTATCCAGCTTCGGTTTGAAAGTGAGGTATAAAGCGCCGATCATCAATGGCATCATCAGAATCATGACCGGTAAACCGTATGTCATCCACTGGGCGAAACTGATTTTTAATTGTGAAGCGACAATCGCATTCGGCGGACTGCCGACTACGGTTCCCATGCCGCCGATACTGGCGCTGTAGGCGATCCCCAATAACACGAACACATAGGTGTTGTGATCCGAGCTTTTGTCCATTTTGCTCAGAATCCCCATTGCCAACGGCAACATCATTGCGGCGGTGGCGGTGTTGCTCATCCACATGGATAAAAATGCAGTGGTGCTGAACAGGTAAATCACGGCTAGGAACAGCTTTCCTTTTGCCAAATTCATGATTTTATTGGCGATGATCTTGTCCAGCCCCTGAATGTGCAGTGCGGTAGCTAAGGCGAATCCCCCAAAGAACAGAAAAATGGTCGGGTTGGCAAAGCTGGCCAATGCCGCGCTGGTGCCGACCAGTCCGAGGGCAATCGCCATGATCGGCACCAAAAGTGCGGTCACGGTGACATGGACGGCTTCGGTCAGCCATAAAATTCCGATAAATACCAGCAGTGCCAAGCCTTTGTTTTCATTGGCAGTGAACGGCAGGAAATAGAGCAGCAGGAAAAACAGGATAATATTGACCAGGAAGATAATACCTCCGCGTCTCAATTCATGTTCTTCTATTCCGCTTTGTAACGGCTCCGGTTTGTTTGCTTTTTTGTCTGTCATGGTGATTTCCTTAATACTTGAGTACGGCTCGAAGGAGAATACACTTATGTAGTGCAATGTTATTAATATAGCAGGAGGTTGCGATTTTATTAACTAAATGAAATAAATAATTGTCAAAAATGTGAACTTGAGCAACTAAATCGGCCATTGTAGCTTGGTTATGGACAAAAAAATCAAGGGGTTAATCAAGATAAAAAAACCTCTGCAAAGGGTTTGCAGAGGTTTGGAAGAGGAGAAGAGAGTGCAGCGTTTTAATCTTCGTCATCTTGTCTGTCGCCGCCTAACTCCAACGGTTCCGGCGACAGGATAATGCCGGTGAGATCGGCATAAACATAATCTTCCGGCAGGAAGGATACGCCGCCGAAATTGACCGGTACATCGCTTTCGCCAATGGTTTTATCGTCGGCGGAAACCGGGATCGGCGCCAACGCATGAATGCCGATATCCAGATTTTCCAAGATATCCAGCTGGCGCACCGCCCCGTACACAATGATCCCTTCCCAGTCGTTCTCAACCGCCAGCTGCGCCAAATCGGAATCAATCAACGCCCTGCGCACCGAACCGCCACCATCAATTAACAACACCCGTCCCAAGCCGTCTTCTTCCAGCACTTCTTCAATCAGGCCGTTGCTTTCGAAGCATTTTACGGTGGTCACTTTGCCGCTGAACGAGGTTCTGCCGCCGAAGCTGGAAAAAATCGGTTCGACCACGTCGATTTGATCTTGATAAATGTCACATAGTTCTGAGGTGTCAATACGCATAGCAGTATCCTTAATCTATGATAAATCAGCAGCGGTTAGTATAAACAGTAAACAGAAAAATTACCAATTAAACCCGTCGTAAAAGCCGCTGAAGAGTAATAATCCGACACTAAACAACAGATTGACCAACAGCGCCAACAGCGACATCTGCGCCAACATCGGACGAAGTTGCTGCGGCTCTTCGGCGTGAAACACCGTCCAGGCGTGTTTGATCAGCAACGGAAAGGCGAAAACCACCAACAAGCCCGACCAGTAGGGAAAATAGAGCAAGGTGAAGGCGAGATACAACAGGATTGCCGCCGCAATCAGCCAGCAGTGGTAGATCTTGGCGGGCTTGTCGCCCAGCCGCACCGCCAGCGTGTTTTTACCGGCTTTGCGATCCTGTTCTATATCACGCAAGTTATTGATATTTAACACGGCTGTTGCCAATAAACCGCAGGCGGTCGCCACCATCAGCACCGGAAAGCGAATGCTGTGGGTTTGCAGGTAATAAGTGCCGCCGACGCCGAGCCAGCCGAAGAAAATCAGCACCGAAATATCGCCTAAGCCCAAATAACCGTAAGGCTTGCGCCCGACGGTGTAGGTGATTGAGGCTAAAATCGCCACTGCACCCAGCACCGCAAACGCGATTAAATCCTGCCAACTTTCGGTCGCGACTAAAATCAGTGCCAAACCGGCACATAAAGTGGCGCAGATCATCACGATCAGTCCGGTTTTAAGCTGTTTGGCACTAATCACGCCGTGCTGAATGCCGCGCAGCGGTCCGATCCGCTCGGCGGTGTCGGAGCCTTTAAGGTGATCGCCGTAGTCGTTGGCGAAATTGGAAACGACTTGTAATAAAAGTGCGGTCAGAATGGATAAGGCCATGATCGGCCAACTGAAAATGCCACTCAAACCGGCAAGCGCCGAGCCGCTGACAATCGACGCCAGCGCCAACGGTAAGGTTTTCGGGCGGGCGGTTTCCAGCCACATTTTTAACGCGGTTTTATTCATATTCTTCAATTAATCAAAAATAAAAAGTGCGGTTCTTCGCCGCACGCACACAATTTGAGTGGTATTATATGCCAAAATTCCGCCCTTGTTTTGATTTAGGCGGGTATTTCACGTTTTTTAAGAGGAAAAATCCAGAATGTCGGCAGATTTTGTCTTTCCCGCATTACAGCTGCAACCGGTCGCCGTTGCGTTGACTCCCTACAACGAAAAATTTTCCGTGCCGCGCCAGCCCGATTTGGTGCAGGACGGCACGGGCGTTATCGAATTGCTGCCGTCCTATGATCAGCCCGAAAGCGTGCGCGGCTTGGAACAGTTCAGCCATTTGTGGCTGATTTTCCAATTTGACCGCATTGCCGCCGACAAATGGCACCCCACCGTACGTCCGCCGCGTTTGGGCGGCAATCAACGGGTTGGCGTGTTTGCCTCGCGCGCCACCCACCGCCCCAATCCGCTCGGTTTGTCCAAAGTGCGGTTGCACGACGTTGTGTGCGCCGACGGCAAAGTGCGGTTGCAGGTCGGCAGTATTGATTTGGTCAACCGCACACCGATTTTCGACATCAAACCCTACCTTGCCTATGCCGACAGCGAACCGACGGCGCACAGCGGTTTTGCCCAACACAAACCGACAAGCGTGATCGAAGTGCGGTTTGCTCCTGACGTTTTGTCGTTTTTCCGCCAACAAACGGACTACCCGAACCTGCAACGCTTTATTCGTCAGCTGATCGAACAAGACCCGCGTCCTGCCTATCAACAGCGGCAGAGCGGCGAACGGATTTACGGTATGAGCATTTGGCAGTTCAATATCCGTTTCCGCTTCCCACGGCTGGGCGTGGCGGAGGTGGTGGAGATTCAGTTATTGGATCAATAACCTCATTTTGCGATCTATAATCCAAATTTTATTGCACTGAATAGCACAAAAGTGCGGTTTTTGTATTCTCTGTTGTGACATAGATTTATGTCTCTCTTATTTTTGTCACCCTTGTTTTTGTCCCCCTTGTTTTTGTCCCATAATGGGATTAAACTAGTTAACAGAGATTGTAATACGATGAGAATTATTACCGTTGCTACGCTAAAACAGTTTTGGCAGATATATCCCGATGCAGAACAACCGTTAAAGGCATGGATTGCCATGATAAAAAAATTATCTTGGAATAATCCGTCTGATATTAAAACTACCTTTAGAAACGCGAGTATTTTAAAAAATAATCGGGTGGTGTTTAATATTAAAGGCAACCATTATCGCTTGATTGTGAAAGTGATTTATTTGCGTAAAGCAATCTACGTTAAGTTTATCGGCATACATCAACAATATGATCTGATTGATGCCGATAATGTGGAGTTATTTTAAGTATAACTATGTTGGAACAGGTATGAATATTAAACCGATAAAAACCGAAGATGACTATCGCGAAGCCTTAAAAATCGTAAGCCCTTATTTTGATGATGAACCTGAATGGGGTACGCCGGAAGGCGATTTTTTGGAAGTGATGCTGCTGCTGATTGAAGCCTATGAAGCCAAGCACTACCCAATCGATCCGCCTGATCCGATTGAGGCGATCAAATTCAGAATGGAGCAACAGGGATTGACTGCCAAAGATTTAGTGCCGGCAATCGGACAGTTGAATCGGGTGTATGAGGTGTTGAATAAAAAACGCAAATTAACCCTGACCATGATCCGTAAACTGCATAAGCAGTTTGGCTTCCCGCTGGAAAATTTGATTGCGGCGTATGAATTGTAACCGCACTTTTACCGTTCAGTAGGTAAAGTGCGGTCTGACAACCATTATTCCGATTTGTAACTGGCCACCGCGATAAAATTCAGCCGCTGTTGCGGATCGTTAAACAGCTTGAACATTTTCTTAAAGGTTGGAAAATTCTGTTTTTTCAGGGCGTTGCGTACGATTTTCAGCGTGCCTGAAACGCCTTCGTCATAAATCATGCCTTTTGGCGACAGCAGGGTCATACGGTCATGAATCGATTCACAGCGGGCAAAACCGCACTCACGGAATAAATCCAACCAATTATGTTGGCTTAAGGGCGTAACGCTGATATTAATTGCATGGCGCAGTCGCTCTAACATCTCAGGATCTTCGTCACGGGTCAGCATCACATCATGGGTCAGCAGCACGCCGCCCGGTTTCAGCACGCGGAAATATTCGCCGATGGCTTTGCGTTTGGCTTCCAGCGGCAACATGGTGAGCATGGCTTCGTTGATTACCACGTCAAAGCTATTGTCGGCAAACGGCAGTTTGGTGGCGTTGGCTCGGCTGACGTTGATTTTATCTTGCAGGTTATGGCGTCGGATATTGGCTTCGGCCTTGATTAGCGCCTGTTCGTCCAAGTCAATGCCGGTAATGTGGCAACCATACTGCTTTGCCAGTCCGATGGCGGTGGTTGCCATGTTGCACGCCACTTCCAGCACTTTGCTTTCGCTGGTGAACTTGCCGTGTTCTATCAGCCATTCGGTGGCACGCCGTCCGCCGGGGCGTAAACGGGTTTTGCCTAAACGGGCGAGGAAATTGTGTCCGACTTCGTCTTTTTTCATTTTACGCACCTTTTGTTCTGCTTAAAGATATATTTTAAATAACACTTATCATAATGAAGTGCGCTCTGTTTTACAAATGGAAATTATTATTATCTTTGCGCTATAAAAAATGCCCCGCAAGCGAGGCATTGTTATGAGAGAAAATTGTTACGAGCGAAAATAAGCGTTAACGTGTGCCGTAAACCACAATGGTTTTGCCGTGTGCCGAGATCAGATTTTGATCTTCCAGCATTTTGAGGATTCTGCCGACGGTTTCGCGTGAGCAGCCGACGATTTGCCCGATTTCCTGACGGGTGATCTTAATTTGCATACCGTCGGGGTGGGTCATCGCTTCCGGCATTTTGGCGAGGTTGAGCAGGGTTTGCGCAATGCGGCCGGTCACGTCGAGAAACGCCAGATTGCTGACTTGTTTCGAGGTGTGCTGCAAACGTCTTGCCAGTTGTTCGGACAGATACATCAGCACTTCCGGATTAATCTGAATCAGTTGGCGGAATTTTTTATAGGAAATTTCCGCCACTTCGCAGGTAGTTTTGGCGCGCACCCAGGCGGTACGTTCGCTGTCTTCTTCGAATAAACCGATTTCCCCGACAAAATCCCCTTGATTGAGGTAGGACAGGATCATCTCTTTACCGTCTTCGTCTTTAATTGAAACCGAAACCGTGCCTTTGATCAGATAATATAAGGTTTCTGCTTTTTCGCCGGCATGAATCAGGGTGCTTTTTGACGGATATTTGTGGATATGGCAATGAGAAAGAAACCACTCCAGAGTTGGATCCGGAGACGTTGGTTTTGTTGTGAATTGCTCTTGCATAGATACCTCTTTTAACTATGGCGACCGTAATTTTTAGGCGGTTTATTTGCCTTGTAAAAATACTCTTTTATCTTTTATATCAATTGACTGGTGCAATTCAGACCACACCAGTACCACATTTCCTGTTTCTAATTGGCGCCTCAGCCGCTCTTTTTTTTGCGCCAGAGTGAGCTCGGTAACACCGTAATCGGTGCCTTCGCGCAAAATAAAAGACTCAAGAATATTCTCAAGGGTCTGCGCATTTAATTCTTGCCAAGGAATCAGCATAGTAACCTTATTTTAACAGCGACGCAAATAGCGGCCATTGTTGTGCGAATTCCGCATGATTGCTGCGGCGGAAGTTGGTGCGCACATAGCGCAAAAACTGCCCTTCGCAGAAGGTAACCAAATGGGCGGCAATCACTTTTTCGTCAATGGCAAAGGCTTTACCGCCGCGCAGGCGCTGCATTTGCAGAATATTGTTAAACTGGAGTTCCAGCCCGTCGAAAAATTTGACGATCCGCACTTTGAGCGCCGGATCTTCAAACATCAGTGCATGGCCGCTGAGCACTCGGGTCATGCCCGGATTCTTGCGCGCAAAATCCAAAATCATCTGCATAATGTTGTGAATGCGCGTCACGGTGTCGGTATCGCTTTTGATCGATTGTTTGATGCGGTGCAGTAAATTTTCTTCAATCAGGTCGATCAGCGCTTCGAACATTTTGGTTTTGCTCGGATAGTAGCGGTAAAGTGCGGCTTCGGATACGCCGACTTCCGCTGCCAAACGGGCGGTGGTGATCCGCTCCATGCCTTTTTCCGAGTGCAGCAGGTGCGACAATACGGTAAGCACTTGCTTACGCCGTTCTTTTATCGAACGTTTTTCACTACCGGCCGGCGGTTTTACAACAGAGGTATTCATACGGATTAATGTTTTCCGGAATGCCCGAAGCCGCCTTCACCGCGTTCGCTTTGGTCAAATTCCGCTACAATATTGAATTGTGCCTGCACCACCGGCACGAAAACCAATTGCGCGATGCGGTCGCCGACTTCCACCGTGAACGGCTCTGTGCCACGGTTCCACAGCGAAACCATCAACGGCCCTTGGTAATCGGAGTCGATTAAACCCACTAAATTGCCCAACACAATACCGTTTTTATGCCCTAAACCGGAGCGGGGCAAAATGACCGCCGCCAAATTCGGATCGGCGACATAGATCGATAAGCCGGTCGGAATCAGTTTGGTTTCACCGGCTTGCAAGGTGATTTTTTCATCGAGCAGCGCTCGCAGATCCAAACCGGCGGAACCCGGCGTGGCATAGCTTGGCAGCGGAAATTGGCTGCCGATCCGTTGATCTAAAATTTTAATATCAATTTTTTTCATGTAACTTTGTTCTCGTTTTAGATGATTTTTTGAATAACGTATTTTAAATAATTTGAGCGGTTTGGTATTGTTGCACAATTAGAGCCGCCAGTTTTTGACTCAGGCTAAATTTATCACTGAGCGGCAACTGTTGTTGCCCGTTTTTCCACAACACCGTCAGTGCATTTTGTTCGCTGTTAAAGCCTTGCCCTTGCACGGCGACATCGTTGGCGCAGATCATATCCAAATTTTTCGCCTGTAATTTTTTCGCTGCATACTCCAGCACATCTTGGGTTTCGGCGGCGAATCCGACCACAAAAGGGCGGTTTGCCGACAGAGCGGCGACGTCGGCGATAATATCGGGATTTTTAACTAATTTTAAGATCAATTGGTCGCTGCCGTCTTGTTTTTTAAGTTTTTGATCGGCAATGGTTTCCATGCGGTAATCGGCGACTGCCGCGCAGCCGATCACAATATCTTGCCGAGGCGCAAGGGAAAGGGTCAGCCCGTGCATCTGTTGTGCCGATTCCACATCGTAGCGCTGCACGTTTGGCGGCGTGGTTAAATTGACCGGACCGGCGATCAGGCTGACTTCGGCGCCTTGTTCGGCAAAAGCACGGGCAAGGGCAAAGCCCATTTTACCGGAGCTGTGATTGCTGATGAAACGCACCGGATCAATCGCTTCTCGGGTCGGACCGGCAGTGATGGCGACTTTTAAGCCTTTAAACTGCTGTGCGGTTGAAAGTGCGGTTTGAATGGCGCTGAAAATTTCGTTCGGCTCGGACATGCGTCCGGCACCGACATCGCCGCAGGCTTGCTCGCCGGAATTGGGGCCGATTAAGCGCATGCCGCGTTGTTGCAAAACGGCTAAATTTTGCTGTACCACTGCTTGGCGAAACATCTGCTGATTCATTGCCGGCGCCAGTAAAATCGGGGCTGTGGTTGCTAAACAGATTGTGCTCAGCAGATCATTTGCCATGCCGACCGCCAGTCGTGCCGCCAAATCGGCGGTCGCCGGCGCGATAACGATTAAATCCGCCCATTTCGCTAGTTCGATATGCCCCATTGCCAGTTCGGCTTGCGGATCGAGCAGCGATTCCGCCACCGGATTGCCGGAAATCGCCTGCAAGGTCAACGGCGTGACAAAATGGGCTGCCGCAGCGGTCAGAACCACCCGCACTTCGGCATCACTCTTGCGTAGCAAGCGAATCAGTTCAATACTTTTATAGGCGGCGATGCCGCCGCTGATACCGACTACGATCCGTTTTCCGTTCAGTGTTGTCATCTTTTCCGCCACCTTGTTTTCCGTTCGCTGTAAATGAATTTGCGCTATTTTACTGTAATTTTATCCATTGATCTAATTAAAAGATCCGCTATTTATTTGTGATTTTGCGTGCCGGATCGCAAAATTTATCGCTGGCGGTTTTCTTGTTTTGTCTGCCTACGCAAAATCGGGGCAGGGCAAATTGAATTTGAAGAGTAATAGCTTGATTAATCGTGATAATGAGTTGATGCCGCGCGAAAAATTGCTGCGCTACGGGGCGGCGCATTTAAGTGATCAGGAGTTGCTGGCGATTTTTTTGCGCACCGGCATAAAAGGTTGTCCGGTGATGGAGCTTGCCGCGCAGGTGCTGCAACATTTCGGTTCTTTGCGTGCGTTGTTGAACGTGGCGCAACCGCAGTTTTGCCAAATGAAAGGGTTGGGCGTGACCCAATATATTCAGCTGCAGGCGAGCAAAGAGATGACCAAGCGCTATTTGCGGCAGGAGTTGCAACGCGAAGTCAGTTTTTCCAATCCGGAAACGGTGCGGCTGTATCTGCAGAGCGAGCTGGAAGGGCGGCAGCGCGAGGTGTTTTTGGTACTGTTTTTGGATAATCAGCACCGTTTGATTAGAAAAGAAGAGATGTTTCTCGGCAGCATTAACAGCGCGAATGTGCATCCGCGCGAAATTGTGAAAACTGCGCTGGAATATAATGCGGCGGCGTTGATTTTGGCGCATAACCATCCGTCGGGCGTTGCCGAACCGAGCGAAGCCGATCGCGATATTACAGAAAAGATCCGGCAGGCGTGTGATCTGATCGAAGTGCGATTGTTGGATCATTTCATTATCGGACAAGGCTGTTATCGGGCATTTTCCGAGCTGGGCTGGTTGTCGTGATAGGGCAAAATGTCATATAAGATCTTTAGGTTAAACAAAAAGATCTTCAAATCGCTGAAAATTGGATTTAATCTGTTTTTGTACTTGAGTCATGGCGAAAAAATGGTATAATCCCCCACCTTTAATATTGGCGTGGGTCGGGTTGCATACCTGACGAGGTTACCGCGAGGCGGGATCCGAACCACGAAGCTCGAGCTAATTAAGTTTTATTGGAGAATTAACCATGTCTAGAGTCTGTCAAGTAACAGGCAAGCGTCCGGCAGTTGGTAACAACCGTTCGCACGCAATGAATGCGACTAAACGTCGTTTCTTACCAAACCTGCACTCTCACCGTTTTTGGGTTGAAAGTGAAAAACGTTTTGTGACCTTGCGCGTTTCTGCGAAAGGTATGCGTATTATTGATAAAAAAGGCATTGATTCAGTGTTAGCTGACTTGCGTGCCAAAGGCGAAAAATTTTAAGGATCTGAATTATGGCAAGTAAAGGTGCGCGTGAGAAAATCAAACTGGTTTCTACTGCTGAAACAGGTCATTTCTACACAACAACGAAAAACAAACGTAATATGCCTGAGAAAATGGAGATCAAAAAATACGATCCTGTTGTTCGCAAGCACGTTATCTATAAAGAAGCAAAAATTAAGTAATTTTTGTCTCTAGGAAAAAACCCGATTTGATATCGGGTTTTTTTATGCCTGTGACTTGGAGAATTGTGTTATGATTCCCGCCATTCTTATGCTGAACGGCTTAAGCCGAAAAGGAAGGGAAAATGAGTCAATACAATAAATTAAAAATCGCTTGGGCGTGCCGGCGCGGTATGTTGGAGCTGGATTTCATGATTATGCCGTTCTATCAGGAACGCTTTGAGCAACTTTCCGCTGCACAGAAAGACACCTTTATTGAATTGTTATCTTATACCGATCCCGAACTGTTCCGCTGGCTGATGAATCAGCAAACGGCACCGACCGTAGCGCTAGCTGACATGGTAAAATTGATCCAAGATCACCTTTCCGGCAAATAAATTTATTAAATTTTATAAAAAATTGAACTTTTAACAAATCACACGCTCTAATTCAACATACCGACCTGCTGTCATTGCAATTGGATTGTTAGCGTAATATGAGGTAAGGAGATTCACTTCTGATGAGTGAACAACTAACAGATCAGGCTCTGGTAGAAAAGGCACAGCAAGGTGATAAAAAAGCATTTAATTTGTTGGTCGCACGCCATCAGAACAAAGTGGCTGGTTTGCTGACCCGTTATATTTCAGCAAATGATATTCCGGACGTGGTGCAGGAAACCTTTATCAAAGCGTACCGCTCTTTGGAACTGTTTCGCGGCGACAGCGCATTTTATACATGGCTTTATCGGATTGCCGTCAATACGGCAAAGAACTATATCACGGCACAGGGACGCCGTCCGCCGAGCGAAGATATTCAGGCGGAAGACGCCGAGACCTATGATTCCGGTGACAGTTTGCGAAATGTGGATACGCCGGAAAATTTGATTTTATCGTCGGAATTGAAAAAAGTCGTATTTGAAACGATAGCCGCTCTACCGGAAGAATTAAAAACCTCAATCACGTTGAGGGAACTAGAAGGATTGAGTTACGAAGAGATTGCTGACATTATGAATTGCCCGGTCGGAACGGTACGTTCACGGATTTTCAGGGCAAGGGAAATTATCGACAGCAAGATTTCGCCTCTGATCAATAACGAGATTTAACAACTTACCAAACTTGGTTGATTAGAATTTGGTTAAAAAACAGCTAAAAAAATAGCGGAGTAGATTAAAATGCAAAAAGAGTTACTTTCAGCTTATCTGGACGGAGAGTATCAGAATGATTATCTGCTTGATTCTCTGTGCCAAGATGAAGAACTTCAACAAGCATGGAATCGCTACCATTTGGTTCGTACCGTGATGCGTAAGGAAACCCCCGTTTTGCTCGGCACGGATTTTACGGCAAAAATGGCGGAGTTGATTGAGTCTGAACCGACACCGCACTTGGTTGCCCAACCAACGCCGATCGAAGTGGGAAAACAGCCGTTTATGCAAAAATTAAAAGGTTGGCTTGCGCCGCTTTCCCAGGTGGCAGTGGCGGCCAGCGTCTGTTTGGTGGCGGTGTTCGGGGTTCAATCTTATTTACAGACCGATAACGGCGTACAGGTCGCCGATAATCCGGTATTGCAGACATTACCGTTTACCAACAACGTTCAGCAAGTCAGCTATAATGCGCCAAGTCAGGATGTGCCGACACAGGCTCAATTAGAGCAACAGAGCAAACGGATTAATATGATGTTGCAAAATTACGAGTTACAGCGCCGTACTAATACTCAGCAATTAAACGAAACCACGGCTAATCATGAGTAAGCGGATAATGCAATAATGATTCACCACCGTACGGTGGTGAATTTGTTTTAGTCGGTTTATTTTGAGATGTTTATGAAGCTATTGAAAACGATGTTGGTTGCGGGCGCTGCTTTGGTATTTTCCGCAGCGGCGAATGCGCAACAACATGACCAAACCTCCCCTTTGCAGTCCGGTGAGCTACAGCAGAATCCGGCGTTGCCAGATACGTTGCTCAATACCTTGCAACAAATGGCGCAAGCATGGCGTGATGATAATTACGACATCGCGTTTATCCAAATCTTGCCGACCCAGGTCAACAGTTACCAATATCGCCATGTTTTCGCCAATCAACGCCATTATGCGCAGCTTTCTACCTTGGACGGAGGGCAGCAGGAAATTGTGCAGCGTGATAATGTCATCAGTTATTACAGCAACAGCTATCAGCCGTTCAGTATCAAAGGGGCGTACATTCTGGATAATATTCCCGGCGTCGTGTATGCCGATTATCAGCAATTACAGCATCATTATGACTTTATTGATGCCGGCAAAGCGCGGATTGCCGATCGGATCGCACAGGTTATTCGGCTGCTGCCGAAAGATGATTTCCGTTATCAATATGTGTTATGGCTGGACGAACAAACCCATTTGCTGTTGCGTAGCGATATGCTGGATCGCAACAGCGAATTGTTGGAACAATTTAGAGTAATCGCCGTGCAGCAGGACACTGCGCTGCAGCAAGAAACGCAGAAATTGACGACACTGCTCGATCAACTTAACTTACCGCCGTTGATCAACGTGCAGGGCGATGAGGTTGCAGCGGAAACAACGTGGCGGCTGGCTTGGCTGCCGCCCGGTTTCAAGTCGGTTAAACATGAACGCTACCAGACTGAAATCGGGGCATTGGAAAGCGTGATGTTCAGTGACGGACTATTCTCTTTCAGCTTGTATATCAATGAGAATATTGAAGAAAATTTGGGAGAGCATTATTGGCAACAAGCCGGTAATACGATTTATAGCGAAACCTTGAATAATCGTGAAATTACGCTGATTGGGCAGATTCCGTTGGCGACGGCAAAACGGATTGTGAAAGATGTAATCTTTAATGCAAACGGGCAGTAACCATGTTGATTGAAACGGCGGTGGTGACGCAATACCATAACGGTATTGCCAAAGTGCGGTGCGAAACGAAAAAAGGCTGTGGCGGTTGTGCCGCCCAAGCGAGTTGCGGCGCTGCGGCTTTATCCGAACTCAACGGCAGCCGTAATCAAGGGGCGCTGCTGTTTGATATTGCGGTTGAGCAGCCGTTGCAGACCGGACAACTGATTGAAATCGGACTGCAGGAGAAGTCGATGATTCTCTCGGCATTGTTGCTGTATATTGTGCCTCTGACCGCACTTTTGCTTTCGACCCTCATCGGTTCGTTATATCTCGACAACGAATTGCTGTTGGCGGCTTTTATTTTCCTGATGACGGCGGCGGCTTTTGTCGCGATAAAAAAAGTGGCTGCCAAACTGAGCCGCCGACAATTATATCAACCGGTTTTTTTGCGTAAGCTTTAGGGCTTGCTGACAATTCATTTATCATCATCTTTTTGGCGCCAAAAGCACATCTGCCGCGTTAAATGGAATCCGGCTGATACCAGATTTTATTGATATACCACACCACCACGCCGGACGGGGTGTTAACCTTGATTTCATCGTCAACCGTTTTACCGATTAAGGCTCTGGCAACCGGCGAATCAATCGAAATCCAGTTTTTCTGCGGCTCGAATTCATCACAGCCGACAATCCGATACTGCTTGCATTGTCCGTCCAAATCTTCCAATTCCACCCAGGCGCCGAAAAAGATTTTGCCCTCTTGTTTCGGGTGATAATCAACGATTTGCAACACTTCCAAGCGTTTGCTTAAAAACCGCACTCTGCGGTCGATTTCACGCAGGCGGCGTTTGCCGTAGATATATTCGGCATTTTCACTGCGATCACCCAACGCCGCCGCTTCGGACACCGCTTGCGTGACTTTTGGCCGCTCTTCACGCCAGAGAAATTTTAATTCCTGATCCAGCTGGTTCCAGCCGTGACGGGTAATGTAATTTGATTTTGCCATTATGGTTTTAAAATAAGAAATTCATATTCGGATTATAGCATATAAAAAGCGGTCTTCTTTTAGCAAGAAAATGGCGGATTTACTTGCAATACAGATTGAGCATTTTGGATATACAGTGCAGTATCTTCTTCGGTGTAACCTAGTGCTAATCCGATTTCTCTTTCCAAGCTCGGTATAAACCGCTCAAAACTCTGTGCGAGTAGTGATGCCAGATATTCGGCTTCCGTCGATGATTCGGCTCTAAAAATGATAAAGTAAGTCATATTCATGCCGTTATTTTTATTCTTGAGTGAAATCTCGTTGACTGAGAACGTATTATTCTCGATATAAGGTAAAAACTCGTGCGGAATATCGGAATCAGTATAAAAAAGCGCGAGCTTTTTCTGATGATTAAGCATTAACTCCAATTCTTTGCCCTCATGCGGACCTATTTTTCCCATAATAGTTATTTTCCCTATATCAGTTTGATTTTATTTTAAATAAGAAATTCATATTCGGATTATAGCACATAAAAAAAGCGGCTTTCTGTGCAAAGAAAGCCGCCGTTTTAATTCAGAGTCGAGGTTATTTTTGACCGGACAGCAAAGTGCGGTAGATGAAACCACCGATTGCAGCGCCGACCAACGGAGCTAACCAGAACAACCATAATTGTTCAATTGCCCAGCCGCCTTGGAATAAGGCAACACCGGTACTACGCGCTGGGTTAACGGAGGTGTTGGTGACCGGAATACTGATCAAGTGGATTAGAGTTAAGCCCAGACCGATTGCGATTGGGGCAAAGCCTTTCGGCGCACGCTCATCAGTCGCACCCATGATGATGATCAGGAAGAATGCGGTCAATACGATTTCAATGATTAATGCTGCACCCAAGCTGTATTGGTGCGGCGAGTGTTCGGCATAACCGTTGCTGGCAAAACCGCTGGCGGCGGCGTCGAAGCCCGCTTTACCGGTAGCCACAAAGTACAACACCGCAGCGGCGGCGGTTGCGCCCAAGACTTGAGAAATAATGTATGGCAGCAATTCTTTGGCACTGAAACGTCCGCCGACCAATAAACCGAGCGAAACCGCCGGATTGAAGTGACCGCCGGAAATGTGGCCTACGGCATACGCCATCGTCAATACGGTTAAACCGAACGCTAAAGCAACACCGGCAAAACCAATGCCCAGTTCAGGGTAAGCCGCAGCCAAGACCGCACTTCCGCAACCGCCGAATACCAACCAGAATGTACCGAAAAATTCAGCAAAATATTTGTTCATACTCTTTCCTTTAATGTAGTTTACAAACGCGCGCATATTACCTGTTTAGTTTCCAGACTACAATCATCTTTACACTTCATATGATGTTTACATTATCATCATTTTATATTGCATATAGATAGTAACCTTGTGTTATATTCTTTGCGATTAGATACAAGCCATTCAGACGGAGGGAATGATTTGTCAATTTGTTGTTTTTTAAGCGTAAAAATGTATATCACAACTTGTTTTCCTTATAAAAGCAAGGGATACTGACTGCAGAATCAAGACCTTAGTAAGGAGCGGATATGACAGGGAAAAAGATGAAAGTGGCGACTATCCAGATGGTTTCCGGAATTGATGTCAGCACCAATATCGACGATATGCAGACCTTAGTGCATAAGGCGGCGCAGGCCGGCGCAAAATGGATTGTATTGCCGGAATATTGGCCGTTGATGGGGAGTAGTGATCGCGATAAGCTCGCAATTGCCGAAGAATTCGGGCAAGGGCCGTTACAGAATGCGTTGCAGCAGTTAGCCAAAGCCTTGCATATTACGTTGTTCGGCGGTTCGATTCCGTTGCGTGGTAATGATGAAAATAAAGTGTTGAACAGTATGCTGGTGTATGGCGAGCAGGGCGAACTGCTTTCCCGTTACGATAAAATCCACCTTTTCAGTTATAGCGGTGTCGGCGAGCAATATTGTGAAGCCGACAGCATTCAGGCGGGCTACCAAGTACCGCACTTGGAGATTGACGGCATCAAGGTCGGACAAGGAATTTGTTATGATTTGCGTTTTCCCGAACTGTTCCGCGCACAAACGCCTTACGACGTGCTGGTTTTACCGGCCGCGTTTACTTACACCACCGGCAAGGCGCATTGGGAATTGTTGTTGCGCGCAAGAGCGGTCGAGAACCAGTGTTATGTGATTGCGGCGGCGCAAGGCGGACGCCATCAAAACGGACGCACCACGTTTGGGCAAAGCATGATTATCGATCCTTGGGGCGAAATTATCTGCGGTGTCGGCGAGGGGGAAGGCTTTGCCGTCGCCGAAATCAATTTCCGGCGTTTGGCTGACGTGCGCCGTCAGTTACCGGCATTAAGCCACCGCCAGCTCTTCATTCGTTCCTGATTTTCCTCAACCGCACTTTATGATGATTTGCGTGCAAAAGTGCGGTTGAGTATAAATCTTTCTCACGTTGCGTGTTTAAAATTCCATTTTTAACCCATTTCAAGGTAAACTATCCGCATTTTCAAATGCAGGCGAGAACGGACAATTATGCGAGTATTGCTTATTATCCTCGGCGGATTACTACTGCTGTTTCAATACAGCTTCTGGTTCGGTAAGAACGGATACAGTGATTACCAGACGGTACAACAGGAAATAGAACAGCGGACGGCGGAAAACACCCAATTGGCACAACGCAATCAGTTGATTATGGCGGAGATTAAAGATCTGAAAGAAGGCGTTGCTGCGGTAGAAGAACGCGCCCGCTTGGAACATGATATGGTGAAATCCAACGAAGTGTTTTACCGTTTGATGAAAGCGGACGAATATCAATAATGCAACGGAAAATCATTGCCATTGTACCGGCGGCGGGTAGCGGCAGCCGCATGTTACAGGATAAACCGAAACAATATCTGTTGCTGAACGGCAAAACCATTTTGCAGCACACGCTTGACGTGCTGTTAAGCTATCCTTTGATCGAAAAAGTGATTTTGGTCGTGGCGCAAGACGATCCTTATATCGCACGGCTTGCGCTGCAAAACCGGGCGAATATCGAGTTGGTCACCGGTGGGGAAACACGGGCGGATTCGGTGTTTGCCGGCTTGCGGCACGCAGCGGACGATAGCTGGGTGCTGGTGCATGATGCGGCGCGCCCCTGCCTGACTCATCAGGATTTGGATAAGCTGTTGCAGGTTGAAGATCAACACGGCGCGATTTTGGCGTATCCGGTGACAGACACGATTAAGCGGGCAGATAGCGGACAACAAATTCAGACAACGGAAGATCGCAGCCAATTATGGCACGCCCTGACCCCGCAATTTTTCCCGACGGTTGTCTTGCGCGAGGCATATGCGGCGGCATTTGCCAATCATCTAATCCTGACCGACGAAGCGTCGGCAATGGAGCTGGCGGGTTACCGACCGCACTTGGTGCACGGCCGCTCGGACAATTTGAAAGTCACCCGCCCCGAAGATTTGGCATTGGCGGAATTTTACTTACAACGGAGAACGCATAAATGATACGCATAGGACACGGCTTTGACGTGCACGCCTTTGGCGGTGACGGCCCGATTATCATCGGCGGTGTTGCCGTTCCTTATTCGCAGGGTTTGCTTGCCCATTCCGACGGTGATGTTGCGCTGCACGCCTTGACCGACGCGTTATTGGGCGCGGTTGCGCTCGGTGACATCGGCAAACTGTTTCCCGACACCGATATGGCGTACAAAGGCGCCGACAGCCGCGGCTTGCTGCGCGAAGCCTACCGTCAAGTGCGGTTGCAAGGCTATCGGGTCGGTAATGTCGATGTCACCATTATTGCGCAAGCGCCGAAAATGCGTCCGCACATCGATGATATGCGAGCCTGCATTGCGCAGGATTTGGGCTGCGAGATGACGCAGGTGAATGTGAAAGCCACCACCACGGAAAAATTGGGCTTCACCGGACGGGGAGAAGGGATCGCTTGCGAAGCGGTGGCGCTACTGGTGAAAACAGCATGACGGAACTGGCTTATTTACACGGCAAACCGCAGCAGCAAGCGCGCTTGAAAGCCGAATTCAGTGACTTTATCGTCAAAGAAGAACTGGGCTATGAGATGAGCGGCGACGGTGAATTTGTTGCTTTGAAAGTCCGCAAAACCGATGCCAACACCCTGTTTGTCGGCGAAAAACTGGCGGCGTTTGCCGGCATTTCGGCGAAAAACATGGGCTATGCCGGTCTGAAAGATCGTCATGCGGTGACCGAGCAGTGGCTCTGTTTACACCTGCCGGGCAAAGCAACGCCGGATTTTTCACAATTTGCGCTGGACGGGGTTGAAATCTTGGAGATTACCCGTCATAACCGTAAAATTCGTATCGGCAGTTTGCAAGGCAACCATTTTGAGATTTTATTACGCGATCTGCATGAAAGTGCGGATCTGCAACAACGGCTGCAACACATTGCAAAGTGCGGTTTTCCGAACTATTTTACCGAACAGCGCTTCGGGCGCGACGGTAATAATTTAACCCAAGCGCTGCGCTGGGCAAAAGGCGAAATTCAGGTGAAAGACCGCAAAAAACGCAGCTTTTACCTCTCCGCCGCCCGCAGCGAGCTGTTCAATTTAATCGTGGCGCAACGGATTGAAGATCAACTGCATGATACGGTGCTGAACGGCGATGTGCTGCAATTGCAGGGGTCGCACAGCTGGTTTGTGGCGACCGCCGATCAACTGGGCGATTTGCAATCACGCCTGCAACGGCATGATGTCGGGCTGACAGCGGCATTAATCGGGTCGCAGCCGTTGGCGACCCAAGCCGAAGCCGCCGAACGTGAACAGGCGGTGGCGGATCGTTATCCGGAATTGCTTGCGTTAATGCACAAAGAGCGGTTGCAGAACGCCCGCCGTTTAATGCTGGCGCGAGCGCAAGATTTAAGCTGGCAGTTTGAACAAGACGGCTTGCGCTTGCGTTTTTATCTCGACAGCGGCAGTTATGCCACTGCGCTGGTGCGGGAGCTGGTACAGGTGGGCGGCGCTGAATAATAACCCGAACAAAAACCAAGAAAAGGAAACGGTATGCATATTCTGTTAAGCAACGACGACGGCATTCACGCCGAAGGCATTCAAGCCATGGCGGCGGCACTGCGTAAATTCGCCACGGTCACCATTGTCGCACCGGATCGTAACCGCAGTGCGGCCTCCAGTTCGCTGACGTTGGTCGAGCCGCTGCGCCCGTTAAAACTGCCGAACGGCGATTACTGTATCAACGGCACGCCGGCGGATTGCGTCCACTTGGCGTTGAACGGGTTTTTGTCCGGTCAGATTGATTTGGTGGTATCCGGAATTAATGCCGGCGCCAATTTGGGCGATGATGTGATCTATTCCGGTACGGTAGCCGCCGCGCTGGAAGGGCGGCATTTGGGCTTGCCGTCGATTGCGGTTTCCCTTGACGGACGAATTTATTTTGAAACGGCGGCGCAGGTGGTATGCGATCTGATCCCGAAACTCCACGACAATGTGTTGAGCAAGCGTGAGATTATCAATATCAACGTGCCGGATCTGCCTTATGCCGAGTTAAAAGGCTTGCAAGTGACCAAGTTAGGCTATCGCGAATCCGCCAGTGAAATGGTGAAACAAACCGATCCGCGCGGCGAGTCCGTCTATTGGGTCGGTGCCAGCGGCTTGCCGGAACATAGCGGAGAAGGCACCGATTTTCATGCGGTTGCCAACGGCTATGTTTCGCTGACCCCGATTCAAACCGATATGACGGCACACCAGTCGCTACAACGGCTGCATGACTGGGTGGAAACGGAGTAGATGTCCAAGATAGAACAACGCCGTTTGGTACAACGGCTTCACTCACAAGGAATCAAAAATCAAGCTATCTTGCAGGCGATCTATGAAATTCCGCGCGCGTTTTTTGTCGAGGAGGCTTTTACCCGCCGTTGTTATGAAAATATGGCGATTCCGATTGGGGAGGGACAAACGTTGTCACAACCCTATATTGTGGCGAAAATGACCGAATTATTGCAACTTACGGCGCAAGATAAGGTCTTAGAAATCGGTACCGGCAGCGGTTACCAGACCGCACTTTTAGCCAAGCTTTGCCGTCAGGTGTATAGCATTGAACGGATTAAAAAACTGCAATGGCAGGCGATCCACCGTTTGAAAAAGCTGGAGCTGCATAATGTTCAGTTGCGCCATGCCGACGGTTGGGCGGGCTGGACGGCGAAAGCGCCGTTTGATGCGATTATCGTGACCGCAGCCGCGGAAAATATGCCGATTGCGCTGTTACAGCAATTGCAAGACGGCGGCAGAATGGTGATCCCGATTGGCGTCGATAAGCAGGTTTTACAATTAATCACCCGCGTCGGCGATAAATATCGGGTGGAAAATATTGAAGATGTTAAATTTGTTCCTTTGGTGGCAGGAGAGCTACAGTGAAAATTTTTGGAAACATGTACGACCAAATGATGAAATGGTCGCGTCACCGTTTCGCCGTTTATTGGCTATGTTTTGTCAGCTTTATCGAAGCGGTTTTTTTCCCGATTCCGCCTGATGTGATGTTGATTCCAATGTCGATGAATAATCCGAAAAAAGCGTGGCGGTATGCGCTTTATACCGCACTTGCCTCCATGTTGGGCGGGCTGCTCGGTTATGCCATCGGCTATTACGCTTATGATTTCGTACAGCACTATATTATTCAATTCGGCTATCAGGCAAAGATGGATCAGGTCATCGACTGGTTTAACCAGTGGGGCATTTTGGTGCTGTTCGTTGCCGGTTTTTCACCGGTTCCGTATAAAGTGTTCACCATTGCCGGCGGGCTGTTGCATATGGCGCTGCTGCCGTTTGCCGTAACCGCATTTATTTCACGCGCGGCGAGATTTCTTCTGGTCGCGAAATTATCGGCGTGGGGCGGACCGAAAATTGAAGCCAAGTTGCGCCGCTCTATTGAAGTGATCGGCTGGGGCGTGGTAGTCTTAGCCGTTATTGCCTATTTAATACTACGTTAGTAAAGGATTTAAACATGAAAACGAAACTGTTCTTTTTTCCGGTGACGGCCTTGGCAATTGCTGTGCTGGCCGGTTGTTCAAGCAGCGGCGGCGCGCCGGTACAAAGTGCCGACGGCAATTTGTCGCCGGGCATTATGCAGCCGGTTGAAGCCAGTGGGGCGAGCAGCGGCAGTTGGCAGCCGGAAATTCAACAGCAGAGTATGCCGGAAAGTATGAGCGTGCAGCAGGCGATTCAGCAACCGATCGGGCAAACGCAACAACAGGCGCAACAACAGGCGCAACAAGTACAGCAAAATGTACAAAGTGCGGTGCAGCAGCCTATCGGCCAAGCGCAGCAGACGGCACAACATGTCAGCACGGCGGTGAACAGCCAAACCCGCACGAATAGTACTCAAAACAGCAGTGTGTCGCAGGATTTCACCATTCCGCGCGATACCGCCACCAATGCGCCGATCTATAACCAAATCGACAAAGGGTTTTACAAAGGCGATACCTACACCGTGCGCAAGGGCGATACTATGTTTTTGATCGCCTATATTTCCGGTATGGACGTTACGGAACTGGCGGCAAAAAACAGTATGAGCGAGCCGTATAATTTGCGTGTGGGACAGGTGTTGCAGGTCGGTTCCGGCCGCAGTGCGGCGGCAACGGCAGCCACAACCGCAACAACAACGGCTGCTGCGCCAGCGGCGAGCGCTGCACCGGCACAGCCGTCGGTGACTTATACTCCGGGGCCGAATAATACACAGTACGGTTCCGACGGCACGATCACCGGCCCGGTCAAAGCCTCGGCGGGTAGCGCTGCAACGATGGCACAACAGGCGCAACAGGGCGTGAAGGCAACAGCCGGTACGGTTGCCGCAACGGCAGCCACCGCAAACAATACTCCGCCGCCAAGTGCGGTCAATTCCAATATCAGCTGGCGTTGGCCGACCAACGGCAAAGTGATCCAAGGGTTTTCGTCTTCAGACGGCGGCAATAAAGGCTTGGATATTTCCGGTTCGCGCGGACAGGCGGTCAATGCGGCTGCCGCCGGTCGGGTGGTGTATGCCGGTAATGCGCTGCGCGGTTACGGTAATCTGATCATCATCAAACACAACGATGATTTCCTCAGCGCCTATGCGCACAACGAAAGCATTTCGGTGAAAGATCAGCAGGAAGTCAGCGCAGGACAGCAGATTGCCAAAATGGGCAGCTCCGGCACCAACTCGGTTAAACTGCACTTTGAGATCCGCTATAAAGGGAAATCCGTCGATCCGGCACGTTATTTACCGTCACGTTAAGCATCGCGCTTTTTCCAAAACCAGGCACAAACCACGGGCAGGATTTTCTGCCCGTTTTGCTCAGTAAAAGTTAAGTGATCTCGATCACAAACTATGGGTTAAACCGCACTTTTCCTGTTCTGCTATGCGACAGCTTGCCGATTTTTTGCTATCTTCAAGGAAGCTGTTCCGAAGGTGTACCATAAGCCGAAGGACAACCTTTCTTTTTAATTAACAAGGATTTTTTGCTATGAATTGGAGTTTACAACCCAGTGCGGTTTTTGCCGCTTCTCCGGTGGTGCCGGTGATGGTGATTAAAAATTTGGACGACGTATTACCGATGGCACAGGCGTTATCGGCAGGCGGGATTAACGTTTTTGAGATCACCTTGCGCAGCGCGGTGGCGCTGGACGCGATTAAAATCATCAGTGAAGCCATGCCGCAGGCGCTGGTCGGTGCCGGCACGGTGATCTCGCCGCAGCAATATGATGCGGCGGTAGCAGCCGGCGCGAAATTCATTATCTCGCCGGGGGCGACGGTGGCATTATTAAAACATGCCGTACAAGGCAGCGTGCCATTGATGCCGGGCACGTCAACGCCGTCGGAAATGATGACCGCACTTGAGCTGGGCTACGATCATTTGAAGTTCTTTCCGGCGGAAGCCAACGGCGGCGCACCGGCGCTGAAGGCGATTTCCGCACCGTTACCGCAACTGACGTTCTGTCCGACCGGCGGAATCAGCCCGAAAAATGTAGCGAACTATCTGGCGCTGGATTGCGTGGCAACGGTCGGCGGCTCGTGGATGATCCCGAATGAGGCGATTGCGGCGGGCAATTGGGCGGAAGTGACCCGTTTAACCCAAGAAGCGGTTGATTTTGTCGGTGGTTTACGCAAATAAAGCATCGCATTTGGACTATAGCTACAAAATTTAATTCTTCATACAGCGTTGCTGCGCCATACCGTACTGCTTGTACGGTCTGCGGCTTGCGCTTTGTATGAAAAATTAATTTCTGCAGCTATCGACAGGATACAAAAGGGTTGTGTCCTGTTTTTTATTGGGGAAGGAAAAGCATGAAGATTCTGTTTGTCTGTCTGGGGAATATTTGCCGTTCGCCGATGGCGGAATATATTTTACGGCATAAGCTGGTGCAAGCCGGTTTGCAAGATTGGGTGACGGTCGATAGCGCCGGTACGGCCGGCTATCATGACGGCGCAGATATGCACCGCGGCACGGCGCAAATGCTGCTGCAACACGGAATCGACAAGTGCGGTTTTATCAGCCGCAAGGTACGCAAAAACGATTTGAATACGTTTGATTATCTGATTGCAATGGACAATAGCAATCTGGCGGATTTGCGCAATATGTTCGGCCAAACGGAAAAAATCTTTAACATTACCGATCTGGTGCCGGATTTGGGGATCGATCATATTCCCGATCCTTGGTACAGCAACAATTTTGACCAGACTTATCAATTGCTGGATCGCTGTTGTGATCAATTACTGGATAAAATCAAACGGCATTACGCTTAATTTAAATCAAATTTGTGAACTGTCGCCAAGTTATATTTCCCGTTTAATGCTACAGTAAAGCGGAATCTCCCCCCTTTTTATAACCCGACAGGAGTTTGCTATGTTTCCGGAATATCGTGATTTAATCAGCCGTTTGAAATTGGAAGATGCGCATTTTGCCCGCTTGTTTGATAAGCATAATGAGTTGGATCATAAAATTATCGCCATTGAAACCAATGTAGAGTTAGGTACGCATGAGGAAGTCGAAAATTTGAAAAAAGAGAAATTGCGTCTGAAAGATCAGTTGTATGTGATTCTGAAAAACGCGGAGGCCAAAAGCTAGAAATCCCGTCTGCCCTATAAGAGCAACGGGATTTGTTTTAGCTGAACGGCTCAGATTAAAAGCGCGGTCAGGCAAGCAGTCCGGCCGCTTTCACCACTAAGGCAACCGCTTTTCCTTCTGCGGCTTTAATCGTATTTTCGTTCGGAATTTCTTGTTGGGTACGGTTGACGATCACTGCGGAAATCATACCGGCTCTCAATCCCAGCGCCGAACACATGGTAAACAACGTCGCCGATTCCATTTCAAAGTTCATCACGTTCAGCTGTTGCCACTCTTTCAGTGAATCTTTAAAACGACGGCAGATTTTTCCGCTGTAGGTGTCGTAGCGCTCTTGTCCCGGATAGAACGTATCGGACGAGGCAGTGATGCCGACATAGGTGGTTTCGCCGCTCTCTTGCGCGACCTTGACCAAGGTTGAGGTGCAATCAAAATTTGCCACCGCCGGATATTCCAACGGCGCAAAATGCTGGCTGGCGCCGTCTAAGCGCACTGCACCGGTGGTGACTAAAATATCGCCGACATTGATATGCGGCTGAATCGCACCGGTGGTGCCGATACGCAGGAAAGTGCGCACGCCCAATTGCGCCAACTCTTCAACGGCAATCGAAACCGACGGGCCGCCGATACCGGTGGAGCAGACCATAACCGGTTTGCCGCCGACATAACCCAACCATGAGGTAAACTCCCGGGTTGACACCAAAAACTTCGGCTTATCCATCAATTTGGCAATGCGCTCGACACGCGCCGGATCACCGGGAACAATAGCAACCGTTGCACCTTCCAAATCCGCTTTGGTTAAACCCAAATGAAATACATCTGCCATAAACATCTCCTAATTATTATTGTTTATCATGCTACAAAAAATGTATTTTACGCTAAACACTTACGGATTTATATCGCGTAGTATCGGGTTTTGCATGGAAATTAATGTTTCTGTGGACTGGATCTCATCTATGAGCTGAATTTTGCTTGCCAACACTGAATGCAGCTCTTCAATAGTGTGGGTCATCACTTTGATAAAGATGGAATAGTTACCTGTGGTGTAATAGGCCTCAACCACTTCGTCAAAGGTTTGCAGTTTTTTGATGACGGCGTCGTAGTCTTTGGCGCTTTTCAGGATAATGCCGATAAAACAGCAGACATCATAGCCCAGTTTACGTTCGTTGATCCGCACTTTGGTGCCTTCAATCACGCCGGACTGGCGCATTTTTTCCACCCGCACATGGATTGTGCCCGGGCTGACACCGAATTTTTTCGCCATTTCGGCATAAGGGGTGCGTGCATCTTTGGTAAGCACTCGCAGAATTTGTTGATCAAGGGCATCAATATGGCTGACTTGTTGCATACGCTTCTCCAACTTTAGTTTTTTTTCAAAAAAAATCTGTATATATTGATTAATGACTACATATTAGCAAAAAAAATTAAAAAAGTATTGGAAATTTTTGTTTATTTGTTGAATAATGCACAAAAACGAGGGCGAGCCCTTGCTTGTTTAATACGTTTAAAACTTATCATTTAATAAACCCAGAAAAACAACATTATGAAAAACTCATTTATTTTACAACAACAAGAAATCAGTTTCGTGAAAAACACCTTTACCCAAATGCTGAAAGAGCATTTGAAAATCGTCGAAGTGCAGGGACCTTTGCTCAGTCAGGTCGGCAACGGCATGCAGGATAACCTGTCCGGGGTGGAAAATGCGGTGCAGGTCAATATCCGTGAAATTCACGGCGTGCGTTTCGAAGTGGTGCATTCGTTGGCAAAATGGAAGCGCCATACGTTAGGGCGGTTTGATTTTCAGCCGAACGAAGGATTGTTCGTGCATATGATCGCGCTGCGTCCGGACGAAGACAGCCTCGATCAAACCCACTCGGTGTTTGTTGATCAGTGGGACTGGGAGCGGGTGATTCCGGCAGGTTCGCGCAATTTGGCGTATTTAAAAGACACCGTCCGCTCGATTTATACTGCGATTAAAGAGACCGAGCAAATGGTGGAAGTGCAATTCGGCATCAAAGGTTTTTTACCGCCTGAGATTACCTTTATCCACAGCGAAGATTTGGTGCGCCGCTATCCTGACTTGAGCGGCAAAGAGCGCGAAAGTGCGGTCTGCAAAGAGTTCGGCGCGGTGTTTTTAATCGGCATCGGCGGCAAATTGTCCGACGGCAAACCGCATGACGGACGTGCGCCAGACTACGATGACTGGACAACGCCGAGCGAGGGTGAATATAAAGGTTTGAACGGCGATATTCTGGTGTGGAATCCGGTGTTGCAGTCGGCATTTGAATTGTCCTCAATGGGCATTCGGGTGGACGAAGCCGCCCTACGCCGTCAGCTGGCGATTGCCGGTAACGAAGAGCGGGCTGAATTCCCATGGCATCAGGATCTGTTGAACGGCAAATTGCCGCAATCGATCGGTGGCGGAATCGGGCAGTCTCGTCTGGCGATGTTGCTGCTGCACAAAGAGCATATCGGACAAGTTCAGTCCAGTGTTTGGCCGAAGCGGATTAGCGATCAGTACGAAAACATTTTATAACCTTAATTTTTGATTCTATTGCTGTACTTTTTTATTTTTTATTTTTTTATTTGTAACAACTCGGAAAGCAGCCTTTTTATGTCATATGACACATCAGGTTTGCTCCTCATTTTAAGTTTTAGTTGATATCACTTACTAAGGAGAAACTTATGAAACAAATCACTGCCATTGTGCAACCCTTCAGACTGGACGACATCCGCGAAGCCTTGTCCGACATCGGGATTCAAGGCATCACGGTCACCGAAGTAAAAGGTTTCGGGCGGCAAAAAGGACACACCGAGCTGTATCGCGGTGCCGAATATGCCGTCGATTTCCTGCCTAAAATCGCCCTCGATATTGTGCTGACCGACGAACTGGCGCAACAAGCGATCGAGGTTATTTGCCAAACCGCGCGCACCGGAAAAATCGGTGATGGCAAAATTTTTGTCAAACCGGTGGATAAGGTGATCCGTATCCGCACCGGCGAAACGGACGAAAACGCGATTTAATCCGATTCATCGCAACGATAATTTTTTGTTCCCTGTGTTGTGCCGATTCGGTGCCACCTGCCTGCGTGCGCCTTGACGGAACCCAATTTTATCGCGCGATGCTGACGGTAATAGATCATTTTGATTTTTTCTTCAACATTAAATTAAACTCGGAAAACAAATATAGGTGACAACATGAAAAGACAACTTCTTTTAGGGGGATTGGCGGCAGCCCTATTGCCGACCGCCGTTTCGGCGTCGGAAACGGCGGATTGGATTCGTCCGATGTCGGAAATCAGCGCCGGTGACACCGCATGGGTGATGGTGGCGGCGATTCTGGTGTTATTTATGACCTTGCCCGGCTTGGCGCTGTTTTATGCCGGCATGGTGCGCAAGAAAAACGTGTTGGCAACCATGGTGCAAAGCATTGCGATTGCCTGTTTGATCTCATTATTGTGGATGTGTTTCGGTTATAGTTTGGCGTTCACCTCCAACAACGGGTTTATCGGCGGCACGGAACGCTTTTTCCTCAGCGGCATGAATGTGTTCACCGAAGCGGAACAACTGACCGTCTTTCCGGGTGCGGCTACGATTCCGGAACCGGTGTTTATGATCTTCCAAATGGCGTTTGCAGTGATTGCGGCGGCGATTATCACCGGTGCGTTTGCCGAACGGATTAAATTCTCCGGCATGTTATTGTTCAGCGCCTTGTGGTCACTGCTGATTTATGTGCCGACCGCACATTGGGTGTGGGGGCCGGACGGCTGGTTGGCGGCAGACGGCGTGTTGGATTATGCCGGCGGCACGGTAATTCATATCAATGCCGGTATTGCCGGCTTGGTCGGCGCAATCATGCTCGGCAAACGGATCGGCTACGGCAAAGAGGCGATGCCACCGCACAACTTGGTGTTAACCTTAATCGGTATGGCGATGTTGTGGATCGGCTGGTTCGGCTTCAACGCCGGTTCGGCGCTGGCGGCGGACGGTCGTGCCGGCATGGCGATGGCGACCACGCAAATCGCCACCGCGGCGGCGGCGATTGCTTGGATGTTGACCGAACGCATTATGGGACACAAACCGTCTGCGCTGGGGCTGGCTTCCGGTGCGGTGGCAGGCTTGGTGGCGATTACGCCGGCAGCCGGTTTCGTCAGCGTGCAAAGTGCGGTCTTTATCGGCTTGATTTCCGGCGTGGTCTGCTTCTGGGGCGCGACCAAACTGAAATATTGGCTGGGTTATGACGACTCGCTGGACGCTTTCGGCATTCACGGTATCGGCGGCATTGTCGGCGCAGTCTTAACCGGCGTGTTTGTCTCCACTGACATCACCGGCGGCGGCGCCAGTTTGTGGGTACAGATTGAAAGCGTGCTGATCACCATCGCTTACAGTGCCGTCGGCAGTGCGGTGCTGTTGTGGATCGTTAGCAAAGTCACCGGTTTACGCGTGGAACGCGATCAAGAGCGGCAAGGTCTGGACGTGGTGCTGCACGGCGAACGGGTCGAGTAATATTGTGGCAATGGTATTCAACCGCACTGGTGGCAAGTGCGGTTTTTTGCGTTTATAAACTGTCCGATTTAGGGTAAAATCAGCGTAATTTTGTTAACAAGAGAACCTGTTATGACGACACAAAAACTCAGCGTAGTGATCTTAGCCGCCGGCAAAGGCACGCGAATGTACTCCGATTTGCCGAAAGTATTGCATAAAATCGCCGGTAAACCGATGGTGAAACATGTGATTGATACCGTGAAAAAACTGGGGGCGGCAAATATCCACCTGATTTACGGACACGGCGGCGAAGTCATGCAGCAGCGCTTGCAAGGCGAGCCGGTGAATTGGGTGCTGCAAGTCGAACAACTGGGTACAGGACACGCCATGCAGCAAGCCGCACCGCACTTTGCCGACGATGAAAATATTCTGATGCTGTACGGCGATGGTCCTCTGATTACGCCTGAAACTTTAGAAAAACTAATCGCCGCCAAACCGCAAAACGGCATTGCCCTGTTGACGGTTAACTTAGACGATCCGACCGGTTACGGCCGGATTATCCGCCAAGACGGCAACGTGGTGGCGATTGTCGAGCAGAAGGATGCTGACGCCGAGCAATTGCAAATTCAGGAAGTCAATACCGGTGTGATGGTTGCCAGCGGCGCCGGCTTTAAAAACTGGCTGTCCCGTTTGAACAACAACAACGCGCAAGGCGAATATTATATTACCGACGTGATTGGTTTTGCCAACCAAGACGGCTGCCAAGTGTGTGCCGTTTCGGCGGCAGACCCTATGGAAGTGGAAGGCGCGAACAACCGTCTGCAACTGGCGCAGTTGGAACGTTATTACCAACAGCAGCAAGCCAAACGGCTATTGCTGGCAGGGGTGATGTTGATCGATCCGGCACGCTTTGATCTGCGCGGCGAATTGCTGCACGGCAAAGATGTGGAAATCGATGTTAACGTGGTTGTCGAGGGCAAGGTCGAATTGGGCGATCGCGTGCGGATCGGCGCCGGTTGCGTGTTGAAAAACTGCCGGATTGCCGCCGATGTCGAGGTGAAACCGTATTCGGTGATCGAAGATGCGGTAATCGGCGAAAGTGCGGTGATCGGACCGTTCTCCCGCTTACGTCCGGGCGCCGAACTGGCGGCGGAAACGCATGTCGGCAACTTCGTCGAGATCAAAAAAGCGCGGGTCGGCAAAGGTTCGAAAGTCAATCATCTGACCTATGTCGGCGATGCGGAAATCGGCAGCAACTGCAATATCGGTGCCGGCGTGATCACTTGTAACTATGACGGTGCCAATAAATTCAAAACCGTAATCGGCGATAACGTCTTTGTCGGCTCCGACAGCCAGCTGGTGGCGCCGGTTACGATTGCCGACGGTGCGACAATCGGCGCCGGTGCTACCGTGACCAAAGATGTGGCTGAAAACGAACTGGTGATTAGCCGTGTGCCGCAACGGCATATCGCCAATTGGCAGCGCCCCGTCAAGAAAAAATGATCGAACAATAACCTTCCCTTTTAGTCATCGGTAAACCATTGTGCGTTTGCCGATGATTAAAAATTCTGCATAATCCGCATAAAACTGTGATCTTACCTAGAGTTTCGGCAAGAAAACCGCACTTTGTATTGCTTTTCTTTATGGAGTAAAGATATCATTCAGCAATATTGAAATGATTATTATCTTCCAAGAAAATCCGAGAATAAAAATTCAACACATTGGAATAATATTTGATGACACGGTTTCCCAAAACTGCCTTCCGCAGCTGTCTGGCTTTTGCGTTGTTGGCGAGTGCCGGTGTGGCACAGGCAGGTACTTATCCCGATTTGCCCGAACCAATTAAGTTCGGCAGTGGCGCCTTGCTCGGTGAAACGGTTTATGTTGGTTTGGGGAGTGCAGGCGATCGTTTTTATCGTCTGGATCTCGGACGGAAAAAAGCCGAATGGCAAGCGATTGCGGAATTTCCCGGCGGCAACCGTTTATATGCCGTTGCTGCGGCGTTGAACGGCGAATTGTATATCTTCGGCGGCTTACAACAGACGGAAGACGGGTTGCATATTGTGAATGATGCCTATCGTTATGTGCCGCAGGAGGATCGCTGGATTGCACTGGATACCCGTGCGCCGCGCGGCATTGTCGGCGCCGGCGCGGTTGTTTATCAGGATAAAATTTATCTGCTGGGCGGCAATAATCCGGAGGTTTTGGGCGGTTATCTACAGGCTTATGCCGGTGCGGCGGATCAAACGGCACAAGAGGCGGTGAAACAGGCCTATTTTGAGCAACGCCCGCAAGATTATTTTTTTACCGCAGAGTTATTGAGCTATCAAGCCGCTGAAAACCGTTGGCGCAATGAAGGCAAATTCCCGTTCAGCGCCAGAACCTGCGCCACCGTGATCGGACAGGGGGAAACGGTGTTGGTGGTTAATGGTGCGGTAAAACCGGGCTTGAATACCGCAAACACTCAGCAAGGACGGCTTGGTAAGCCGCGCACCGAGTGGAAAAAGTTGCCCGATTTGCCGGCAGTCGGTGAGAAAACCCAAGAAGGCTTGAGCGGCGCGGGCGGCGGCTACAGCCACGGTTACTATCTGGTGGCGGGCGGCACCAATTTCCCTGGCGCGCAGCAACAATTCCAACAGGGTAAGCTGTTTGCCCACGAAGGGTTGAGCCAAGCATGGCATGACGAAATTTATACCCTGAAAAACGGGCGTTGGAAAATGATTGGCGAATTAAATGCGGCGAGCAGCCATGCGGTTGCGGTGTCGTATGACAACAAGGTTTTATTAATCGGCGGCGAAAGTCATGGCGGCAAAGCGCTAAGTGCGGTGCAGGTTCTCAGCTATGACGGCAGCAAATTAATTATCGAATAACAAACTTCCTCTATTTAGTTTGTATTTGCCCCTTAACCGTCAGGTTAAGGGGATTTTTTTATTTGTATGAGGGAGAATTTGCGCTAAAAGTGCGGTTCGGCAACCGCACTTCATATAGGTGTTTGAATCTTACCGCTGCAAAGCGGCTGAGCGAGGCTTAATGTGCAAGGCTTAACGCTTTTTCCGTGCACGATTTCATCGTACACGGTTAAGGATAGTTGAGGGGCTTTGCCCCTCGTAAACAAGGGTTGTCAACAGTCTCAAGTGCGGTTCGGCAACCGCACTTCATATAGGTGTTTGAATCTTATCGCTGCAAAGCGGCTGAGTGAGGCTTAATGTGCAAGGCTTAACGCTTTTTCCGTGCACGATTTCATCGTACACGGTTAAGGATAGTTGAGGGGCTTTGCCCCTCGTAAACAAGGTTTGTCAACAGTTTCAAGTGCGGTTCGGCAACCGCACTTGAGGCGTTGTGTTACTCTTTATCCTTGCCTAAGAATTTTACCGCTAAATCCGGAAAGTCGGTAAAGACGCCGCTGGCGCCGGCTTGATTCAACAGCGCATCAAACATTTGATCGATGTCGCTGAAAAACGGCGGTAACGCGTCTTTGCGCACAGTGTACGGGTGTAATTCCAGCTGCTGCGCCGCAATTTCGCCGACTAACGGCGTATAACGAATATCGCCTGCGCCGGAGGCTTTATCGTCAATTAACATATACCAACCGGGACCAACGCCGTCGGCATATTTTGCCACTTCCGCCATTGCGCTGGGTTTAAACATCCAATCGTAGTCGTAATTGACCCATTTACCGGCGGCATTCTTCTCTTCGGTTTCGTGCCAATCGGTGTAGGCAATCAGTTGCACCAGTTTGATGTCCATGCCCAGCTGCGGCAGCAACTCGGTTTTAATCCGTTTTAACTCGTTAAAATCGAAAGTTTGCAGATAAACGGCGGAATCTTTGCCGGTATAGCCGTATTTTTTCAGCACTTTTAAGGTTTCCAAGGCAATATCCTTGCCTTCTTGGTGGTGCAGCCAAGGCGCTTTGATTTCCGGATAAATCCCGATTTTTTTACCGCTGGACTTTTCCAAACCCTGAATAAATTCGATCTCCTCTTCAAAGGTGTGGATTTTAAAATGGGATTTCCAGAGTGGGAAACGGTCGGGATAGACCTGCACTTGTTTGCCGTTTTCAACGTTAAAGTTTTCCGTCATTTCCAACGTTTGGATCTCTTTCAAAGTGAAATCCGCCACATAATAACGCCCGTCTTTGCGCGCGCGCTGCGGGAATTTTTTCGCCACATCGGTTAAACCGTCGAGAAAATGATCATGGATCACGACCAGGCGGTTGTCTTTGGTCATCGCTAGATCTTGTTCCAGATAATCGGCTTTTTGCCCGAATGCCAAGGCTTTGGATTCCAGAGTATGTTCCGGCAGATAGCCGCTGGCGCCGCGATGGGCGATCACCAGTTTGTCTTGGCCGCCGACTTTGTTTGTTCCGGTTGCGTTGACACAACCGAAAAGTGCGGTTGAGGCGGCTAATACCACGATTAATGTTTTAAGTTTCATCAAAAGCTCCTGATTGAGTCTGCTGCGGATAAAAAGAAAGACGAAACTCGGTTCGTCTTTCTACGCTTATGTGGCTAATTATTTAATTAAACGCTCTTCTTCGGCGATTCGGGCTTTATGTTTGCCCTCTTCCACCATGGTGATCAACATTAAGACACAAGCTAACACGGCGCCGCCGATCATAATGTAGAAACCGCCGTCCCAGCCGTAAGTGTCGGCTGCCCAACCGATAACCGCACTTGCCGCCACGGTTCCGCCGAGGTAACCGAACAGACCGGTGAAGCCTGCGGAAGTACCGGCGGCTTTTTTCGGCGCCAATTCCAGTGCGTGCAAGCCGATTAACATCACAGGGCCGTAAATCAGGAAGCCGATGATGGTCATCATGATAAAGTCGGTTAATTGATACGGGTTGTTATACCAAGGCAGCGCCGCATAGTGCGCCAATTCGGCTTCCGGCGTTGCCGGATTCATCCAAAAGACGACCACGGCAATGGTCACCATCACCATAAACACGAAACCGGTCAAGCCGCGTTTGCCTTTGAACACTTTATCTGACATCCAACCGCACAACAGCGTACCCGGAATAGCGGCGAATTCATAAATCGCATAGGCGGAGGCGGTGGCTTTGATATCGAAATGTTTGACTTCGCCCAAATAGACCGGCGACCATTTCAGAATGCCGTACCGGATCAGATAGACGAACACGTTGGCGACGGCGATGTACCATAACAAACGGTTTTTCAACACATAAGTGATAAAAATATCGCGCGCACTCAATTCGTGCTCGTAGGTTTCTTCGTTGTAATCGTCCGGATAGTCGTTTTTATACTCTTCGATTGGCGGCAAACCACAGGATTGCGGCGTGTCTTTCAGCGCAAAATAGATGATCACCGACGCAACCATGGAAGCAATTCCCGGATAATACAGCGCTTCCTGCCACACATGACCAAACGTGACCTTGGTGACTTCGGGGTGGTTGGCGGCATAAATCATGCTGGCCAAACCGACCAACACCGCCGGCATCATGCCGCCCAGATTGTGTGCGGTATTCCAAATCGAAACGATGGTTCCGCGTTCGCTTTTCGACCACCAGTGCACCATGGTGCGTCCGCTTGGCGGCCAACCCATGCCTTGAAACCAGCCGTTGATAAACAGCAGTACGAACATGATCAAAATGCCGGACGTCGCCCACGGCATAATGCCCATCAGGGTCATACACAAACCGGACAGTGCCAGACCGAACGGCATAAACATTTTCGGATTGGAACGGTCGGAAATCGACGCCATAAAGAATTTGGACAAGCCGTATGCCAAGCCCGGCGCGATGCCGATAATCCCCAATTCGGTTTTGGTATAAAGTCCGGCTTCAATCAGCCCTTTTTGCGCCAAATCGAAATTACTGCGGGTGAAGTAGTAAGCGGCATAGCCGAAGAAGATGCCCATAAAAACCTGCCAGCGCAAGCGGTTATAGGTCGGATCGATTTTGTCCTGCGGTAGTAACGGCTTATGTGCCGCCGGTTTAAAAATTCCAAACATAAAATGCCTCTTTTTATTAGAGTTATAAGTAAATTAGTGTGTTTAAAATACAGTGATCCATATTTAGGGTTGCAATAATATCAGTTTTATTAAGGTTATCTATGTTCGAATATGAAAATTGGGATCGGTATCACATTCATTTTAGAAATGATTTTGCAAAACAGTCATAATTCTGTAATAAAAAAGCACTCATCTGAGATGATGAGTGCCTTAACATGATGAATTAATGAAAATTATTTCTTCCAGTTCTTCAGGGCATCGGCGAAAGCATTGTTGCCGATGTTGGAATTGGATCGGGATTGGCGTGTCGTGTTGTTCAAATTGGAACGGTTAGCGGCGGTATGTTTTTTGTCTGTGGCGTTGACCGCACTTTTATCTTGCGGTTGTTCGTCCAGACGGCAGCTTAAGGCGATGCGTTTGCGTGCGATGTCCACGTCCATCACTTTCACTTTCACCACATCACCGGTTTTCACCACTTCGTGCGGATCTTGTACAAATTTATTCGACAGCGAAGAAATATGCACCAAACCGTCTTGATGTACGCCGATATCGACAAACGCGCCGAAATTGGTGACGTTAGTGACCGTGCCCTCTAAAATCATACCGACTTGCAAATCGGTGATCTCTTCCACGCCGTCCATAAAGGTGGCGGTTTTGAATTCACCGCGCGGATCGCGTCCCGGTTTTTCCAGTTCGCTTAAAATATCGCGCACCGTCGGCAGCCCGAAGCGCTCGTCGGTGAACTGTGCGGCGTTCAGTTGGCGCACCGCACTGGCATTGCCCATCAGATCGCCGATGGTTTGCGAGGTGGCTTGCAGGATTTTTTCCACCACCGGATAGGCTTCCGGATGCACGCTGGAGGCATCGAGCGGATTTTTACCGTTGTTAATCCGCATAAATCCGGCGCACTGCTCAAAGGCTTTCGGCCCCAGACGGGTGACTTTTTTCAGTTGGTTACGGTCGTCAAAGCGTCCGTTTTCATCGCGGTAATGGACGATATTTTGCGCCAGCGTGGCGCTCATGCCCGCCACCCGTGCCAAGAGCGGTGCAGAAGCGGTGTTCAAGTCCACGCCGACCGCATTCACGCAATCCTCGACCACCGCGTCCAGTTTGCGTGCCAGTTGGCTTTGGTTGACATCGTGCTGATATTGCCCCACGCCAATCGCTTTCGGATCGATTTTCACCAGTTCCGCCAACGGATCTTGCAGACGGCGCGCAATCGAAACCGCCCCGCGCAGCGAGACGTCCAACTGCGGAAATTCCTGCGCCGCCAGCTCGGAAGCGGAATAAACCGACGCACCGGCTTCGCTCACCACCACTTTCTGCGCCTGCCAATCATGGGATTTTTGCAGAATCTCCGCCACAAAGCGTTCGGTTTCGCGCGAAGCCGTGCCGTTACCTATCGCAATTAAGCCGACGTTGTATTTTTTACCCAACTGGTAAACGCTCGCCATCGCTTTATCCATTTGTCCGGTATGTGGATAAATAGTATCGGTAGCGAGTAATTTGCCGGTGTTATCCACCACCGCCACTTTCACGCCGGTGCGCAAACCGGGATCCAGCCCCATGGTGTTTTTCGCCCCTGCCGGTGCCGCCATCAAAAGTGCGGTCAGATTGCGCGCAAAGACATCAATTGCTTCGTTTTCCGCTTTTTCACGCAGACTTGCCATCAGTTCGGTTTCTAAATGTAGTGAAATCTTAATTCGCCATGTCCAACTGATCACCTGCTGCCGCCAACTATCGGCAGGCTGTTGATTGAAATTTACGCCTAAATGTTGGCGGATAATCTCTTCGCAGTAGCTTTGGCGCACGCTTTCGTCTTGATCCGGATCGGCATTCAGGCTTAACTGCAAAATGCCTTCGTTGCGTCCGCGCAACATTGCCAGCGCACGGTGCGACGGCACTTTGCTCAGCGGTTCCTGATGGGCAAAATAGTCTTGGAATTTCGCCCCTTCGGCTTCTTTGCCGCTGATCACTTTCGACACCAATACCGCACTTTTCAGCAAATAGGCGCGCACTTTTGCCAATAATTCCGCATCTTCGGCAAAGCGTTCCATTAAAATATACCGTGCGCCGTCCAGTGCCGCTTTCGTGTCGGCAACGCCTTTTTCGCTGTCGATATAGCTTTCTGCCGCCGTTTCCGGCACGGTTGCCGGTGTTTGCCATAATAGATCCGCCAACGGTTCCAAACCGGCTTCAATTGCAATTTGCCCTTTGGTGCGGCGTTTCGGCTTGTATGGCAGATAGAGATCTTCCAATTCGGTTTTGCTTTGGCAGGTTTCGATTTTGGCTTGCAGCTCGGCGCTGAGTTTGCCCTGCTCGCCGATTGATTTCAAAATGGTTTGGCGGCGGTCGTCCAGTTCTCGTAGGTAGAGCAGACGGGTTTCAAAATGGCGCAGTTGGGTGTCGTCCAAGCCGCCGGTCACTTCTTTGCGGTAACGGGCGATAAACGGAATGGTGTTGCCCTCGTCCACCAAACCGATGGCGGCTAAAATTTGTTTGGCTTGCACATTCAGTTCTTGCGCAATGGTTTGGCTGATGTGTTGGTTTAGCATAGTGAAATCTCTTGGGTAAAAATGCAAAAGAGCTCAAATTGCTGGTAAAGGTGAAATGTAAAAGTAGGGGCGGATTAACTATCCGCCCGAACCGCACTTTGCATTTCTCTTTTATTGGTTAATTGTTTATATCGTACTTCGTAAACGGACGGATAGTTAATCCGCCCCTACTTTGTTTCATAAACTACCTTTGCCAATCATTTGAGCGTAGTAGCGATAATCTAATAATACGAATGTTCGCCGCGTTGGTGTTCGGTGATGTCACGCACGCCGTTCAGTTCGCCGCTGAATTGCTCCAACAACTGTTTTTCGATGCCGTCTTTCAGGGTCACGTCTACCATCGAACAGCCGTTGCAGCCGCCGCCGAATTGCAAAATCGCATAGCCGTCGTCGGTCAGTTCGATGAGCGTGATCCGACCGCCGTGGCTTGCCAGTTGCGGATTGATTTGGGTTTGAATCACATAATCGACCCGCTCGATTAACGGTGCGTCGTCCGCCACTTTCTTCATTTTGGCATTCGGCGCTTTCAGGGTCAGTTGCGAGCCCATGTCGTCGGTGACGAAATCCAGTTCCGCGCCCTCTAAAAACGGATAGCTGACTTCATCGACAAAAGCGGAAAAACTGGCGTAGGTCAATTCGCTGTCGTTGGCTTCCACCGCATTCGGCGGACAGTAGGAAACGCCGCACTCGGCGTTCGGCGTGCCGGGATTGACCACGAAAATACGAATCTGCGTGCCTTCTTCCTGCTGATCCAACAGTTTACGAAAATGGGCTTGTGCGCTATCAGAAATTTGAATATACATAGTTCACCTTGCTTTTATAGGGGTAATATCCGACTTATCTTGTCGGAATACAGTGAGCAAAATAATACGCTTTAATCCGATCTTTTTCCAGTTTTTCCGCATCGCGGCACGGCGGCTGTGCTAACATAAACGCCGTTTTTTATCAGGAGAAAATGACATGACAATCCAATATTTCGGACAAACCCCACGTTTTTCAGAAGCCACCGTTGCCAACGGCTTTGTCTTTCTTGCCGGCATGGTGCCGGAAAACAGCGAGGCGGATATTTATCAACAAACTTGCGATGTGTTGGCGCAAATCGACGCTTGGCTGGCAAAGTGCGGTTCGGATAAAAACCATCTGCTTGAAGCCACGATTTTCCTCACCGATATGGCGGATTATGCCGGCATGAACCGCGCTTGGGACGAATGGGTCAATCCGCAACACAGTCCGGCGCGTGCCTGTGTCGAAGCCAAACTGGCAAAAGCGGAATGGAAAGTGGAAATCAAAGTATCGGCGCTACAGTGCTGACGTTAGGTGCGGCATAAACTCCACACCTGAATATCTTGCACACCGCTCTTTTGCAGCAGTCGGCTGATTTCTTGCATGGTGGTGCCGGTGGTGATGACATCATCGATAATCGCCACCGATCGATAGCTCGGCGTTTGGGATAAGGCAAAGGCACGGCGCAGATTTTTATGCCGTTGTTTGCCGCTGAGTTGCCGTTGCGCAGCAGTATAACGCACCCGTTGCAGCAGTTGGTTGTCACACGGGATTTCCAGCCATTTGGATAACCATTTCGCCAGCAGCAGCGATTGGTTATAACCGCGTTGCCATTGGCGCACAGGGTGCAGCGGCACCGGCAGCAGCGCTTCGGGCAAGGGCAAGGCGTGGGTGCGCCGTGCCTGTTTGACCGCCAGCAGCAACAACCGTGCCAAAGTGCGGTCAAGCTCGAAGCGGCGGTGGAATTTAAAGGCGTGGATCAAATCCGATAACGGCGGGCGGAAAGTGCTGACCGTCACCAAGCGCTGCCACGCCGGCGGATCAGTTAAACACTTGCCGCAATGTACGAAATCAGCAGTGAGTTCGTTACCGCAACGGCCGCAATAGGCAAAACGCGGAATCTCGCGATCGCAGCGGCTGCATAATCCGTGCTGCGCAACCGCCAATTTCGTTTTACAACAGACACAACTCGCATCGAGTTTGGCTTCCAACCAGCGCATGATGGCTCCGTAGAAAGTAAAGATAAGTAGAAAGTAAAGGTAAGTAGAAAGGAAAGATAAGCGGCAAAATACCACCAAACCGCACTTTAATGCCGCAACGGCAGACTATTTCTTCGATCCGGATCGAAAAAATATTATACTAAGCGCTATTTTTTAAATTCGTCCGCTAAATTAGGAATCAGTATGTTAGATCCGCAACAAATTAAAATCGTATTTTTTGATATCGATGAAACCCTGTATATGAAACATCAGCAGTATCTGCCGCCGTCAGTGCCGGTTGCGCTGGCGAAATTGCAGCAGAAGGGCATTATTCCTGCCATTGCCACCGGACGTTCGTTATGCTCTCTGCCGTTGGAGATCAAACAGTTAATCGGTGCGTTGCCGATTGAGTTGTTCGTCACCATTAACGGGCAATACAACAGCTATCGCGGGCAGCCGTTGCAGACCTATCCGTTGGCGCAAGCGGATATCGAGCGTTTGGTTGCTTTTTTCAAGCAGCATGAGATTGATTATGCCTTTGTCTCGGAAACCGACGTGGCAGTGAACCGCATCACCCCTGAAATCGCCGACGCGCTGGATCCGATCACGAAAACCTATATCGTTGATCCGGATTATTATTTGACGCATGCGGTTTACCAAATGTTGCCGTTTTATACGCAAAGTCAGGATCAATTGCTCGCCGATTCAGGGGTTTTAGGCGAGAACTTGCGGGTGGTGCGCTGGCATGATTATTCGGTGGATTTGCTGGCGGCGGAAGGCTCGAAGGCGCGCGGCATTCAAGCGGTATTGCAGCATTTTAATCTCACGCCGGACAACGCGGTGGCGTTTGGCGACGGGTTGAATGATTTGGAAATGTTGCGCGAAGTCGGCTTCGGGGTGGCGATGGGCAACGGCCATTCCGAATTGAAGGCGCTGGCGGATTACGTTACCGCCGATATTGCCGAAGACGGTTTATACAAAGGCTTGCAGCAATTGGGCTTGATCGATTAGCCGAATGGAAGTGCGGTTGGGCGGGGTGATGACAAGGCAAGCGAAAGCGCAACTGTTCAAAAGTTGCGCAAGCTTCCGTTGTTTCACCCCATATCGCCGAAAATGCGCGATTATTTCTGCATTGGCGATTGCTTCTCGGCGCTAATGCGTGCAATATATCGCCCATTGTCAACAGCCAGCCGTCAGGTGAGGAAAAAAGCAAAGCATGGGATCCGAACAGAAAAAATTTACGCCGTTTTTAGAATTTGACCGCCAACAATGGGCGGCATTGCGTAAATCTGTGCCGCTGACCTTAACCCAACAGGATTTGGAGCCGTTACTCGGTTTTAACGAAGAACTTTCCTTAGAAGAAGTCAGTACCATTTACCTGCCGTTGACACGTCTGGTGAATTATTACATCGAAGAAAATTTGCGTCGGCAAACCGTATTACACCGCTTTTTGGGCATTGAAACGCCGAAAGTACCGTATATTATCAGCATTGCCGGCAGCGTCGCCGTCGGCAAAAGCACCTCGGCGCGGATTTTACAGTCGTTGTTGAGCCACTGGCCGAAAAAGCGCAAGGTGGATTTGCTCACCACTGACGGTTTTCTCTATCCGCTGGCAACGCTGCAACAGCAGAATCTGTTGCAGAAAAAAGGCTTTCCGGTGTCTTACGATACCCAGCGTTTGATCCGCTTTATTTCCGATATCAAATCGGGCAAGAGCGCTGTCAAAGCGCCGATTTATTCGCATTTGACCTACGATATCGTGCCGGATCAATACAATGTGATTGATCAACCGGATATTCTGATTTTGGAAGGGCTGAATGTGCTGCAAACCAGCGCCAATCACAGCAATAATCCGGATCGGCTGTTTGTGTCCGATTTCGTCGATTTTTCCATTTTTGTCGATGCCAAAGAATCACTGCTGAAAACGTGGTATACCAAGCGCTTTTTAACCTTCCGTCAAGGGGCGTTCAGCGATCCGAACTCCTATTTCCATCACTATTCCACCTTGTCGGAACAAGAGGCGATCGCCACCGCTCACCATATTTGGGATACGATTAACGGCTTGAATTTAAAACAAAATATTTTGCCGAGCAGTGAGCGCGCCAATTTGATTCTGGTCAAAGGGGCGAATCACGCAATCGAACGGGTTAAATTGAGAAAATAGCCTTTCTCTCACGGCAATGCTGCGGCAACGCCGAACAAATCGAGTCAGGCATGCGATAGAAAAATTGCGATTTATCCGCTATACTTGGCGATTATTTCTCCATTTGATATCGTTATGACCGCACTTCTCGAATTACAAAACGTGACCTTTCAGGCGCAGCAGCTGTTGCAGTATCCCGATGTGCAAATCACCGCCGAACAAGTGACTTTTTTACAAGGCGCCAGCGGCAGCGGCAAAAGCACGCTGTTAAGGCTGATTAACGGCACGGCAAGCCCAAACGGCGGACGGATTCTGTATCAGGGGCGCGATATTGCGCAACTGGATACGGTGCAGCTGCGGCGTGAGCTGTTGCTGGTTAACCAACGGCTGTTTTTGTTTCCGCAAACCATTCTGCAAAATTTCGAACAGTTTTATCGTTATTTGGACAAACCGCTGCCCGAACAAGCGCAAATCCGCACTTTCTTGCAATTGTGCCATGCGGATTTTGCACTGCAAACGTCTTGCGCCACGCTGTCCGGCGGCGAACAACAGCGGGTTTTCTTGGCACTGGCGCTGAGTTTACAACCTAAGCTGTTGATGTTGGACGAACCGACTTCGGCGTTGGACGCCGATTTGGCGGAAAACGTGCTGAACGATATTTTGCTTTATTGCCGTCGCCAACGGATCAGCGTGCTGGCGATCAGCCATGATCACGCGCTGGTGCAGCGACACGCCGATCAAATTATTCACATCAGTAAGGATTAGAACATGAACGATGTCAGTATGAACCTACTGAATTTCAGTTTGGTGTATCTTTTGTTGTTGGTCGTGTTGTATGTGATGAAGAAAAATCATATTCAGCAGTCACGTTTATTACTGCTTGCCAGTATCCGCATGACGGTGCAGCTGATTATCGCCGGTTGGGTGCTGACCTATATTTTCGGCCACCCCAGCCCGATTTTCACCGTGTTATATGTGGCGGCGATGGTGATTTTCGCCATTCATCGGGTGTTGTCGAAAAATCTGAATTTGAACCGCCGCTTTAAATCGGCGATCGCGTTGTCGATTACCTTTGCCGGACTGAGCGTGATTGCGTTTTTTGTGGTGGTGGTGACCAATCAGCCTCTGTTTAATCCGCAATATGTGATTCCGCTCGGCGGCATGATTATGGGAAATTCAATGACCGCACTGAATTTAGGGATTAAAACGTTTCGTGAAAGCCTGACGACGGAACGGGATAAAATCAACACGCTGTTAAACTTCGGTGCGACGCCGGAAAAAATCTTAATGCCGTATGTCAACCAAGCGGTCGAAACCGCACTTTTACCGACGCTCAACTCCATGCTGGGAATGGGAATTATCGCCCTGCCGGGCATGATGACCGGACAGATTCTCTCCGGCACGTTGCCCAGCACCGCGGTGTTATATCAAATTGCGATTATGATCGCCATCTGCACCGCCGTCAGTCTGGCACTGTTTATGGCACTCTATTTTGGACACCGCACGTTGTATAATCAACGTAATCAAATTGATTTAAGAATGATTTAATCTAAAGATATAAAATAACAACAATATACTATAAATAGTTTTCACAATATTGTTGTTATTTACTCATTCAATTTTAGTAGCCGGATTTTTCCATTCTTTTTTCTCCTTCACATCCTATATAGTCGCCGATTTCACAAGCTTTCTTATACCAACTTTTTGCTTTTTGTTTATTTATTATCGTTGTGTCGCCATGTTCATATAAGTTTGCTAATAAACGTATTGCGTCATAATGATTTTGATTTGAAGCTTTTTCTAGCCAAAATATGGCCGATTGATAATTTTGTTCAACACCTTTGCCTTCTAAATACAAATTAGCTAAGTCAAATTGAGCATTAGAACAGTTGTTTTCAGCGGATTTTTTATACCATTTTACTGCTTCGATATAGTTTTTGGTAGAATAGTTCATGCTTCCTAAAAAGTATTGTGCTGAATCGTCATTCTGTAATGCAGCTTTCTCATACCATTTCATTGCTTCTTGATAATCTTGTCGAACACCCTCTCCAACCATAAAAGCCATGCCAACATATAATTGTGATCCAAGTCCTCCTTGCATTCCAGCTTGAGCATGCAAAATAACAGCTAAGCTTAAATTTTTATCAACACCGTAACCATAGTGATACATATTACCTAATTTTTCTTGAGCCTCTAATACGTCATGATATTTCTTAAATATTGGTATTGCAGTATCAAATTGTTTATTTTCATAGGCTACCAATGCTGTATTAAGTTCTAATTTTTCTTCGACAGATAGGTCACTAATTGTTCTTGCATTAACATTCATAATCGAAAGAATTGTAATTACACTTATGATAAACTTTTTAAACACTGTCATTTCTAAAATAAGTTGAGATATTTCTATCATATCTTTGAATAACTAAAAACCCAAGTCAAAAAATAACTTGGGTTTTTAAATTAGTATTCGAAAATTAATATGCCGTCGGGTTTTTCACGTCGCGCATATCCGGCAATTGGTGGGCGATGCCTTTGTGGCAGTCGATACAGGTGTTGCCGTCTTTGATTGCTTTTTCATGCATTTTGGCGGCGACGGTCTTTTGCTGGCTGAAATCCATGTTGTCAAAGTTGTGGCAATTGCGGCACTCTTGCGAATCGTTGGCTTTCAGGCGTTCCCATTCGCGTTCTGCCATATGTAACCGACGGGCGTTGAATTTTTCAATCGTGTCGGTGTAGCCCATCACATGTGCATAGACTTCGCGGCTGGCTTGCAGTTTACGAATCATTTTCGGCACGAATTCGTGCGGCACATGACAGTCAGGGCAGGTGGCTTTGACGCCGCTGCGGTTTTGATAGTGTGCGGTGTGCAAATATTCCGGGTAAACATCGTTACTGTGACAGCTTACGCAAAACTCTTCGGTATTGGTTTGTTCCATGCCGTAGTTAAAGCCGACCCAAGAGACGATACCGGCGATAAAAGCGACCACGAGCAGCGTACCGACCGCAATTTTACTCGGCGAGCGGAACCAGTGCCAAAAACGTTTAATCAGGTTTTTTATCATGATACTCGCTCCTTATTTGTCGCCGTAGCCCGGTAATGGCTTAAACTCATTCTCAATGATCGGTTCAACATCGGATTGCGAAACATGGCACTGAACACAAAAATAGCGGCGCGGGGAAACTTCTCCGCTGATCACGCCGTCACGGCTGGCGAAGTGGGTCGGGCTGATTCGGGTTGCGCCGGTAGTGCGAGAAGCTTGCACGCTGTGGCAGTTCAAGCATTGGTTAGTGTTTTTGGTGACCTGATAATTTTTCGTGCTGTGCGGCACCATCGGCGGTTGGTTGACATAGCTCAATGCCGCGAGCTCACTCTCTTTCGGTTGGTTGTGAAACGCCGGTGCCGTGCTTTCCGGGGAGCTGGCAATATCTTTCCCCACCGGATGAATATCTTGTGCCAATGCGGAACTGCACATTCCACTTAACAATAAACCTGCCAATGCCAATACTTTTGTATTTTTAATCATCGCTCACTCCTCGCATGATCAAATCTTGTGGTAAATTTAAAAACGGATTCAGGGCAAACGTCAATACAACGTCCGCAACTGATACAATCTTTTGATAACACTAATAAATTTTGTTGTTCTCCCTCTTCTTTACTACCGAAGAGCGGATTCCTTAATACTTGTGGTTCCGGACAGACATTGAAGCAGTCCATGCAGCGATCACAACGTTTACGATCAATCACTTTGACCCGCATAATGCCCTTGGCGCCGATTACGCCGTACGCAGCGCCAATCGGGCAGAGATGTCCGCACCAACCGTGTTCGACGATCAGTAGGTCGAACAGGAAGATCGCCAAGAGTAACCAAACGGTTGCGCCGAAACCGTAAATCAAGGCGCGTCCGAATGCCGCAACCGGATTAATCCATTCCCACAACAACATGCCGCTGACCGCACTGCCGATCAGGATCATCAGCAGAATGGCGTAACGCAAAGAGCGGTCCAGTTTGGCACTCTGCCGGATATTCAGTTTCCGTCGCAGCCATGCTGCACTGTCGGTGACAACATTTAGCGGACAGCACCAAGCGCAAAAGACTTTACTGCCTAATACGGCATAAACCGCGATAATAACCAAACCACCCAAAAGTGCGGTCAGATGCGGCCAGTGGCCGGCTGCAATACTTTCCGCCATCATCAGCGGGTCGGATAACGGAATGGTATCCAGTAACACACTGCTGCTATAATTACCGCGCAAAATCCAGACACCAAACCACGGACCGGATAAAAACATCGCCAAAATACTCAGCTGGCTTAAGCGGCGCCAAAACAGAAAACGGTTTGCGTGCCACCAACCCAATTTTTGCCGTGCTTCACGCCCTGCCTGATTAATCGGATTCGCCATTACGGATTCTCCGTTGCAATGCGTTCCGGCAAGCGGGTCGGCAATTTAATCATGTCGTCCGGCAATAACGACTGTCCGGCTTTTTCTTTCTCTTCCCAGCCCAAGCGGTAGTGGTAGCCCAACACGCCTTTGGCAAGAGAGAGCGGCAGCACCTTAATTGCGGCTTCTTCCAGCACGCAAGCCTGTTCGCATTTGCCGCAACCGGTACAAGCGTCCGAATGTACCGTCGGAATAAACTTGGCATGACGGTCACTGCGGTTATTGTGTTGCATTTCCAGCGTGATCGCCTTGTCGATTAACGGACAAACCCGATAGCAAACATCGCAGCGCAACCCTTGCCAGTTCAGGCAGGTTTCCTGATCCAGCAACACCGACAAGCCCATGCGGGAATCGTCGATATTATCTTGGGTTGAATCCAGCGCGCCGCTCGGACAGGCTTTGGCACAGGGAATGTCCTCGCACATTTCGCACGGTTTATCGCGTGCGATAAAGTAAGGCGTTCCTGCTTCCAATGGTGATAATAACGACGCCAAATGCAACATGTCGTACGGACAGGCTTGTACGCATTGTCCGCAACGGATACAGGCGGCGGCAAAATCTTTTTCGTTTTCTAAGGCAAAAGGCGGACGCAAAGCCACGCCTTCACGAGCCAAACTTTGTTGTTGCTGTAAGCCGAGCAGCAGTCCGATTCCCGCCAGACCACCTGCGGTACGGGTGGCATCTTTTAAAAAACGGCGACGGTTCGGATTAACGGACAGCTTGCTCATTGCCTTACCTGCCGATTAGGCTTTAACCACTTTAACCGCACATTTTTTGAAATCGGTTTCTTTCGAAATCGGATCGGTAGCGTCGAGAGTTAACACGTTCGCTAACTGACCGGCATCAAAGAAGGTGGTATACACCAAACCTTGCGGCACTTTATTCCGTCCACGGGTATCCAAGAACGTTTCCATTTCGCCGCGGCGAGAAACCACTTTGACTTTGTCACCGTGACGCATGCCGCGTTCTTTGGCATCTAACGGGTGCATGTACAGCAGGTTGTTAGGGAAAGAGCGGTGCAGTTCGGGCACGCGACGGGTCATGGTGCCGGTATGCCAGTGCTCCAGCACACGACCGGTGGATAACCACAAATCGTATTCTTGATCCGGCGCTTCCGCAGGCGGCTCGTACGGTACGGCAAGAATAATGGCACGACCGTCCGGCTGACCATAGAAATTCACCTCTTCGCCGGCTTTGACATATGGATCGTAACCTTCACGGTAACGCCACAAGGTTTCTTTGTTATCCACTACCGGCCAACGCAAACCGCGCGCTTTATGATAGACATCGAAGTCTGCCAAATCATGCGCGTGACCGCGGCCAAATGCCGCATATTCTTCAAATAAGCCTTTTTGCAGGTAATAACCGAAATGACGTGATTCGTCATTCAGTACGCTGTCGTCCCAATCGCTGATCGGGAATTTATCCACTTGGCCGTTGGTGAACAGAATGTCATACAAGGTTTTGCCGCGATATTCCGGCATTTGCGCCAATAGTTCTTCTTCCCAGACTTCTTCTACTTTGAAATATTTGGCGAACTCGACCAATTGCCATAAGTCAGAACGGGAATCGCCGGTTTTCGGCACCAGTTGGTGCCAGAATTGGGTGCGGCGTTCGGCATTACCGTAAGCTCCCTCTTTTTCCACCCACATTGAGGTCGGCAGAATCAAGTCGGCAGACAGCGCACTGGCGGTCGGATACGGATCGGAAACGATGATAAAGTTTTCCGGATCGCGCCAACCGGGCAGACGGTCTTCGTTAATATTCGGACCCGCTTGCATATTGTTGTTACACATCACCCACAGCACATTCATTTTGCGGTCTTTTAAGGCGCGGTCTTGGGCGATGGCATGGTAGCCGACTTTGTCAGAAATCGTGCCTTTCGGCAATTTCCATGCTTTTTCACAGATGTCACGGTGCTTCTCGTTAGTCACCACCATATCGGCAGGTAGACGGTGGGCAAATGTACCGACTTCACGCGCCGTGCCGCAAGCGGACGGTTGACCGGTCAAAGAGAACGGCCCGCAACCCGGCAGAGAAATTTTACCGGTCAATAAGTGGACGTTGTACATTAAGTGGTTGACCCAGACGCCACGGGTATGCTGGTTAAAGCCCATCGTCCAGAAAGAGACGATTTTTTTGTTCGGATCGGCATACAGTTTTGCCAGCGCTTCCAGCTGATCTTTCGGCACGCCGCTGATTTCGTGCGCTTTGTCTAAGGTATATTCTGCAACCAGTGCTTTCAGCTCTTCAAAGTTGCTGTCATGCATTTTGCCGCTGCCGGCATTTTGCGCTTTTTGTTCCAATGGATTTTCAGGACGCAGGCCATAACCGATATCGGTATCGCCTTTCTTGAATTTGGTATGCTTATTGACGAAATCCCAGTTAACCGCGTTATTTTGAATCAAATAGTTGATGATATAGTTTAGGATCGCCAGATCGCTTTGCGGGGTGAAAACCAGTCCGTAGTCCGCCAGTTCAAAAGAGCGGTGCTCGAAAGTGGATAACACGAATACTTGGCTGTCTTGTTTGGATAAACGGCGATCAGTAATCCGCGACCACAAAATCGGGTGCATTTCCGCCATATTCGAACCCCACAGCACGAATGCGTCGGCATGTTCGATATCGTCGTAGCAACCCATCGGTTCATCAATACCGAAGGTGCGCAGGAAAGCCACTGCGGCAGATGCCATACAGTGACGGGCGTTCGGATCAACGTTGTTGGAGCGCAAACCGGCTTTGAACAATTTATTCAGCGCATAACCTTCCCAAATGGTGGATTGACCGGAGGTGAAACAACCGACCGCATTGCGTCCGTTTTTGGCGATTGCGGCTTTGAATTTATCCGCCATTGTGTTGAAGGCAACGTCCCAGCTGACCGGCGTAAATTCGCCGTGCTTGTCGTATTGCCCGTTGCTCATACGCAACATCGGTTGGGTCAGACGGTCTTTACCGTACATGATTTTCGGCAGGAAGTAACCTTTGATACAGTTCAGGCCGCGATTCACTTCCGAATCCGGATCGCCTTGCGAGGCAACCACACGTCCGTTTTGCGTACCGACCAAAACGCTACATCCGGTTCCGCAGAAGCGGCACACGGCTTTATCCCATTTGATTGTGTTATCCGCAGCGGCAATATTGACTACCGGAATGCTCAATCCGGCGGCCATAGTTGCGGCGGTTGCGGCATTGGCTTTCATAAATTCACGACGACTTAGATTCATCTGTTCCCCCACTGTTTTTCAAACATCGGTTTTCACCGATGGATTAATCTTGAGCTTGTTGGTGATACACCAAAGAAAGTGCCAACACGCCTTTAATATTGCGCGCAGCTTCCATACGATCCAATAAAACACCCTGATGGTGTGATTCCATCACTACCACCAGCTTACCCGCACTTTGGTCAACCGCAGTGATATCGGTATATTCCATTTGTTGCAAAGCGGTTTTGACCGCACTGATATCGTCCGGACGACATTGCACCACCACACCGCAAACATGCCACTCGCTGGCATTGTCGATATTTGTGTTAGCCGCTGTTTCTTTTGAGGTGACTTCTTTTGTATGCACCGCAGTATTCATGTTTCATTCCCGGAAAATTCAGCTTCTGCGACATTTAAATAAGACGCAAAGCAATTGACATAGATTCAATTTGAAATTATCCATGCTTTTTGTATAGTCTTAATGCCTATAAAGAGGTATTTTGCGATTTAGTTCATCGATTGTTGACCTATATCAAATTAAATTCGCTCAAAATATAGTTGTATTATTTTTTATATAGCGAATATTCATACATAATACTTGCTTTTTCCCCTTGCCGTCAGTAGATTGAGGTTATCTGTCCTATTCTGTTTAAATTCGGGTTCCCATGTCTTTCTTTCATTTTAATACTGCCGCGCTAATCTTGGTTTTCCTGATTATTCTCGGCTATTTCAGCCACAATAATTCGATTATCTTTTCTGCTGCGGTGTTATTGGTGATGCAGCAGAGTCCGCTGGAAAGCTATATCCCATGGCTGGAAAAATACGGTCTGCACATCGGGATCACCATTTTAACCATCGGCGTGCTCAGTCCGTTGGTTTCCGGCAAAATCAAATTGGATAATCCGGCGATTCTGCTGTTGAATTGGAAGATGATTTTGGCGATTGTGGTCGGGATTTTCGTTGCTTGGCTCGGTGGTCGGGGATTGACCCTGATGACGGCAAGCCCGTCGATTATCACCGGCTTGTTAATCGGCACTATTGCCGGTGTGGCATTTTTCAAAGGAGTTCCGGTCGGGCCGTTGATTGCTGCGGGTATGTTGTCGCTTATCGTCAGTAAACTGTAACCGCACTTCCCTTCATTTCCTTTCATCGCGCAGGGCAAGAAAAAGCCGAGCACAACCGTTTTATTTCTTGAACTGCGTCACAAAAATCACTAAAATGAACGTTCATTCATTTCGAGAGCCTTGAGAAACTAATGCGACATTCTGAGATTGAAACGGCACAGCAAATTCTGCTGGCGACGGAAAAGTTGATGGCCGAGCAAGGCTTGCATACCTTATCCATGCAGAAAATTGCCAAAGCCGCCGGCATTTCGGTCGGCACGATTTACATCTATTTCAAAAATAAAGATGAATTATTAAGTAATTTGGCGAAATACCTGTTTGCCCGTGTTGATGCGCAATTGAGTATCAATCATGATCCTGATGCGCCCTTATTTGACCAATATCGTCAAATGTGGCGCAACTTTTGGGATTTCTTTAACCAAAATCCACATGTGTTGAAGAATTTTTATCAATATGACAGCTTGCCCGGCTTCAGCGAATTGGTGAAAAGTTGTCATAAACGGCAAGATCCTTGGAATACCTTTGTCAAGCAAGGGCAGAAGCAGCGTATTTTATGTAACTTACCGAACGATGTTTTATTTGCCTTGAGCCTGGGAAGTGCGGCCAAACTGGCTTTCCGCCAAGCGCATTACGATGAAAGTTATGCTGACGAGGTGCTGGAAACCGTGATTGGCAAAACTTGGCAAAGTATTTGTAACTAACTATAGAATCAACCCTTATCTCTTATTACTATGGAGTTTTTTATGTCAGACATTCAAAATAACAAGCCTAAGAAATCACGCTCTTTCGTGATGAAATTGGTTCTTCTCATTGTTATTCTGGCTTTCGCAGCGGTTATCGGGCTGCAAATGTTAAAGGCGCGCGGAATGGCGGCTTATTTTGCCAATATGCCCGAACCGATTAATCCGGTTACCGTTACAACCGTACAAACCCAACAATGGACACCGGCGATTGAAGCCACCGGTATCATTCGTCCGAATCAAGGGGCAATGTTGAGTTCGCAAGCGGCAGGGACGGTGAAATCCATTTTTGTCCAAGCCGGACAGCAGGTTAAAAAAGGGGATTTGCTGATCGAACTGGATTCTGACGTAGAAAAGGCCAATCTTGCGGCTTACCAAGCCCAATTGACTTCGGTGCAGGCCAATTATCAGCGTTATGTCACCTTGTTCCGTAGTAAAAGCGTTTCAAAAAGTGATTTGGACAATGCCGAGTCCAGCTATAAAGCGTTGGTCGCCAATATCGAATCTGCCAAAGCCACGATTGCCCGTCGTCAAATCTATGCGCCGTTTGACGGTGTAACTGGAATTATTCAGGTCAATACCGGCGAATATGTGACGGTCGGTCAGGCGATGATTCGGGTTGAAGACATTAGCACCACCAAAATTGATTTCTCTATCGGGCAAAACAATCTGGAAAATCTGTTTATCGGACAAAAAGTCACCGCAGTGGTTGATGCGTTTGCCGGAGAAACCTTTGCCGCCAAGATTTCGGCGATTGAACCGGCGGTCACCTCGACCAGCGGTTTGGTTGATTTGCAAGCTACAGTGGAAGACAGCCGTGAAAAACTATTGTCCGGTATGTTTGCCCGCGTGCGTGTTGCCTTGACCACCGAATACGATCAAATCGTATTGCCGCAAGTGGCGATTGCCTACAACATGTATGGCGAAAGTGTTTACCGTTTAACCGCACTTTCCGATGAGGACAAAGAAAAATATGCCGACAATCAGAATCTGGACAAAATGTATCGCGCGAATCTGGTGACGGTCAATACCCTTGAGCGTAGCGGTATTTACGCCCACTTAAAGAGCGGTTCACTACAGTTCGGCGATATTATTGTCACCGGCGGACAACAACGTTTAAGTAACGGTAGTTTGGTTGTTGTTTCGGATAAAGCCGGTGTCGGCACCGAGCAACCTGCGAGCACGCCTAAGTTATAAGCAGCACCAAACAGGAATATAGGAAAATATATGCGTTTTACTGATATTTTTATTCGCCGTCCGGTTTTAGCCGCGGCGATCAGTATCCTGATTGTTATCTTAGGGTTGCAAGCCGTTTCTAAGCTGACAGTGCGGGAGTACCCGAAAATGACGACCACGGTAATCAATGTCAGCACCACTTATGCCGGTGCCGATGCCAGTTTGATTCAGGCGTTTGTCACCTCGCAATTGGAAGAGGCGATTGCGCAAGCGGACAATATTGATTATATGTCCTCTTCCAGCAGCCAAAGCTCGTCCACGATTACGGTGAAAATGAAGCTGAATACCGATCCGAATGCGGCTTTGGCCGATATTTTGGCAAAGGTTAACTCGGTGCGTTCTGCCTTGCCGAGCGGTATTGACGACCCGTCGATTACCTCATCTACCGGCGGATCGGGCATGATGTACGTCAGTTTTACTTCACAGCAACTCGATCCGAGTCAGGTGACCGACTATATCCAGCGGGTAGTCAAGCCGCAGTTCTTTACCGTGCCCGGGGTGGCGAAAGTGGACGTATTCGGCGGTACGCCGTATGCAATGCGGATTTGGCTGGATCCGGAAAAAATGGCTGCGCTGGGATTATCCGCGCCGCAAGTGATGAATGCGCTTTCCAGTAATAACGTGCAGACTGCCGCCGGAAGTACCAACGGTTGGTACACCATTGTGAAAAACAAGGTGAATACGACAACCACAGACGTTGAACAGTTGAGAAATCTGGTGGTTACGGGCAATGGTGATAAGTTGGTTCATCTGAGCGATATTGCCACGGTGGAATTAGACAAAGAGAGTGATAATGCCCGTGCCGCCGCGAATGGCGAAAATGCGGTGGTATTGTCGATCGAACCGGCGTCCAGTGCCAACCCGTTGACCGTGATTGAAAATATTTATCCGTTGTTAACAACCATTGAAAATAACTTGCCGCCAAGTATTGAATTGAAGGTGTTGTATGACCGCACCATTGCGATTAACAGCTCGATTGAAGAAGTGGTAAAAACCATTTTGGAAGCGACCTTGATCGTATTGGTGGTGATCACCATGTTCCTTGGTTCTTTCCGTGCGATGATCGTGCCGGTGGTTACTATTCCGATTTCTTTGATTGGGGTAATCATGCTGTTACAGGCGTTTGATTTCTCGATTAACCTGATGACCTTGCTGGCGATGATTCTCGCCATCGGGCTGGTGGTGGATGACGCTATCGTGGTGTTGGAAAATGTTGACCGACATATCAAACTGGGGGAAACCCCTTTCCGAGCGGCGATTATCGGTACTCGTGAAATTGCCGTGCCGGTTATTTCGATGACGATCGCCCTGTGTGCGGTTTACTCGCCAATGGCACTGATGGACGGTATCACCGGTACTTTGTTTAAGGAATTTGCCCTGACTCTGGCGGGTGCGGTACTGATTTCGGGCGTGATTGCCCTCACCTTGTCACCGATGATGTGCGCACATTTGTTGAAAGCGCACACCAACCCGAGCCGATTGGAGAAATGTGTCGAAGGTTTCCTGCATAAATTGACCGAAAGCTACCGCACTTTGCTGGCGTTGACGATGGCCAACAGAATGTGGGTATTGGGTTTTGCCGCAGTGATTTTTGCTACGTTGCCGATTCTGTTTACTTCATTATCCAGCGAATTGACACCGAACGAAGATAAAGGGGCGATGATGGCGATCGGCACCACCTCTGCCAATAAAAATGTCGATTATATTCAGGATTCGATGAAGGCTTATGAGCAGTTGCTGAAAGAGACGCCGGAGGTTCAATTCTCGCAAGTGATTTCCGGCGTGCCGAGCTCGAACAATGCCATCGCCATTGCAACCCTGATTGATTGGAATGATCGTAGCCGCAGCCAGGCCGAAATTATGGCGGATCTGAACAACCGCGCCAAAAACATTCCTGAAATAACCGTCACCGGTTTCCCGTTTCCGGAAATTGATACCGGCGAGCAGGGTATGCCGGTTTCTTTCGTAATTACTACGCCGAACAACTACACTGATCTGGTCTTGATTGCGCAATCGGTGTGGGAGGCGGCACAACGTTCCGGACAATTTATCGTCACCAATCTGGATTTGAACTTCGATACTGCCGAAATGAACATGAGTATCGACATGGATAAAGCCAACTCTTACGGCATTACCATGAGCCAAATCAGTACCACGTTAGGCAGTTTCTTGTCCGGCGCAACCATTACCCGGGTTGACATCGACGGGCGTGCCTATCGGATTATCTCCGGTGTGGAACGTAAGAAACGCTTAAATCCGGAATCGATGAACAACTATTTCTTAACCGCGTCCGACGGCCGCTCGGTGCCGCTCAGCAGTTTGATCAGCTTGGAGTTAAAAACCCAGCCGCTAACCCTACCACGCTTTAACCAGTTGAATTCGGCGGTGATCAGCGGTGTGCCGACCGGTTCGATCGGCGATGCGGTCAGCTGGTTCCAAACCACCGCATCGGAAATGTTACCGCAAGGCTATACTTATGATTTCCGCGGCGAATCGCGGCAGTTGGTACAAGAAGGAAATACGCTGGCGCTAACCTTCGGTTTGGCGGTTGTCATCATCTTTCTGGTGTTGGCGATTCAGTTTGAGTCAATCCGCGATCCGCTGGTGATTATGGTGTCAGTGCCGCTGGCAATCAGTGGTGCTCTGCTGATGTTAAATCTGCTCAGTTTCTTGGGCGCTGTCGGCACAACATTGAATATCTACTCGGAAGTAGGCTTGATTACTTTGGTCGGCTTGATCACCAAGCACGGGATTTTGATGTGTGAAGTAGCGAAAGAGGAACAATTGCTACATGGTAAAAACCGGATTGACGCGATTTCCGAAGCGGCGCGTATTCGTTTGCGTCCGATTCTGATGACCACCGCCGCGATGATCGCCGGTCTGATCCCGTTGCTGTACGCTTCCGGAGCCGGTGCGGTTTCCCGTTTCAGTATCGGGGTGGTGATTATCTCCGGTCTTGCCATCGGTACGCTGTTCACCCTGTTTGTCTTGCCGGTGATCTACAGCTTTATCGCCAGCGAACACAAACCGTTGCCGGAATTTGACGAAAACCAACCGGTTATCGAAGATCACGGACAATTGGACCAACAATATTAATGCTTGAACAACAAAAAGGGGCTGCAATTGCGGCTCCTTTTTTGTTGGTTTGAAGAATTGCGCTTGACTAAATCGATCCGCCTGCTACAAATAGTACTGTCTGATTTAACCGATAAAAGGGAAGAGTATTATGCCGCAAACAAGCAATACGACGGAAGACGCAATAAAACGGGATTGGCTGCAAAAAATCGAATATATCGGCAACAAACTGCCGGATATTACCATGCTGTTTATCTATGCTTTGGTTATTTGCTGGTTGTTGTCCTGGGGATTGTCCTACTTGGATTTTGATTATATCAATCCGGTGACCAAACAACCGTTGGTTATCGTCAATTTGTTCCAACCGACGGAAATTCTGGCTTTCTTTACGGCGCTAACCAAAAATTTCGTCAATTTCCCACCGTTGGGGATTACGATTGTGGCGACCATCGGGATCGGGATTGCCGAAGCAAGCGGTTTTATCAATGTCGGCTTGAGCCGTGCCTTAAATATCATTCCGCAAAAAATTGTGACACCGGCGGTGATTACCGTGGCCGTGTTCGCCCATATCGTAGCGGATTCGGCGTATGTGATTTTAATGCCGGTCGCGGCATTGGTGTTTTATTTGGTCGGTAAACACCCACTGTCCGGTATTGCCGCCTCTTTTGCCGGATTAGCCGGTGGCTTTTCCGCCAGTTTTACCCCGTCGATTATCGATCCGATTATGCAGAGTTTTACGCAAAATGCCGCACGGATTATCGATCCGACTTATGAAGTGAATATCTTAGCCAACTATTTTTTAAGTTTCGGCAGCACCTTTTTTGTGATCGGCGTTTGTTGGTATATCACCGATAACATTATCGATCCCCGTTTGAAAAGAACGATGCCGCTGGATAACGATTTAGACCATCAGCACACCGAAATTCAACCGCCGTCGCCGTTGGATCTGAAAGCGTTCCGCTGGGCAAGTGCGGTTTTTGTGTTGCTTGCGGCCGGTCTGTTCTTTGCCGCCGCACCGCAGGATTCGTTGTTGCGTTCGCCTGAAGGTTCGCTGACCAGCCCGAGTGCTCCGATTATGCAGATGATCGTGCCGCTGTTACTGCTGTTTTTTGCCGTGCCGTCGTTGATTCACGGCGTGATCGCAAAAACCTTCAGCGACACGCGCACCGTCACCAAATCAATGGAAAAAATCACCTATACGCTGGTGCCGTTTATCGTCTTTTCCTTTTTTTGCGCACAGTTTCTCTACTCTTTCAACCGTTCGGGAATCGGCACGTTGATCGCCTTGTCGGGCGCGGAATTTTTGAAGTCGCTGCAAATGCCGTCGGCGATTACGATTTTCGGCGTATTAATCCTGACCGCACTTTTAAATATCATCATCACCTCCGCCACCTCGAAATGGGCGATTTTATCTTCGATTCTGGTGCCGATGTTGATGTCGGTCAATATCTCGCCCGAACTGACGCAGGCGGCTTTCCGCATCAGTGATTCGGTGGTCAATGTTTCAACGCCGATGTTTGCGTTTTATCCGTTGTTAATTTCATATTGCCAACGTTATTGTAAAAATACCGGTGTCGGCACACTGTGTTCGATGATGATTCCTTATACCATCGGTTTATTTATCGTCTTGACACTGGTGCTGTATCTCTATTGGTGGCTGGGCATTCCGCTCGGCTTTGACAGCGGCTACAGCTACCCGAAAGTATAGGAGGAGAGTATGCAACAGCAATTAGTCGAACGTTTTTTCCGTTATTTGGCGATCAGCAGCCAAAGCAATGCCGCCGTTGCCGACGTGCCCAGTTCGGACGGGCAGTGGAAAATGGCGCAATTACTTGCCGAAGAGCTGAAACAGCTCGGTTTAAGCAAGGTGGAAATCGACCAACACGCCAACGTGACCGTACTTTTGCCCGGCAGTGTGCCGAATGCCACGCCGATCGGTTTTGTGGCGCATATGGACACCGTCGATGTGGCGCTTTCGCCGGAGATTTATCCGCAAATACGCACCTTCGACGGCGCAGATATTCTGTTAAACGAACGCCAGAATATTTGGCTGAAAGTCGCGGAACACCCTGAAATCCAAGCCTATTTAGGGCAAGAGATTATTTTCAGCGACGGCACCAGCGTGCTGGGCGCGGACAATAAAGCGGCGATCGCCAACATCATGACCGCACTTTCGCTTATCCGGCAACACAATATCGCTACCGGCGATATCTACATTGCTTTTGTGCCTGACGAGGAGATCGGCTTGCGTGGCGCGAAATTACTGGATTTAAGCCGCTTCAAACCGGATTTTGCCTACACAATCGATTGTTGCGAATTGGGCGAAGTGGTGTATGAAAACTTCAACGCCGCCGCAGCCAAGATTGTGATTAACGGTATCAGTGCCCACCCGATGTCCGCCAAAGGGGTGATGGTCAACCCGATTTTGGTCGCCCATGATTTAATCAGTCAATTTGATCGCCAACAAACACCGGAATGCACCGAACAGAAAGAGGGTTATTGGTGGTTTAATCAATTTGAAGCCAATCAAAGCCGCGCCGAGTTACAAATCGCGATCCGAGATTTTGATCAACGCGCTTTTGAACAGCGCAAGGCGTTTATTGTGCAAGCGGTGGAAAAGATCAAACGGCAATATCCGCAAATTACGATCGCATGCACCATCAACGATATTTACGGCAATATCGCCAACACCTTAAGCGATGATCGCCGCTCGATCGATTTGTTGTTCAGCGCCATGCAGCAACTCGACATTGCCGCCAAAGTCACCCCGATGCGCGGCGGCACCGACGGCGCAGCTTTGTCGGTCAAAGGCATCACCACCCCGAACTATTTTACCGGTGCGCATAATTTCCATTCCAAATTCGAATTTCTACCGTTGCCGTCGTTTGTCAAATCCTGCGAATTGACCTTGCAATTGATCAAACAGGCGGCGGGCGGATAAGACGTCGTTAAAAGTGCGGTCGCAAAAACGGAATAATGGTGGGACGTTATTCCGTTTTCTTTTGTCGTGAGAATGGGCTGATTGGTCGAGAAAATTTCACAAAAAAAGCGGTTCGGTGATAAACTAACGCTCAATTTGAATTATCTTTGAACAGACTTGAATTCATAACCGAATCGACACAGCAGTAGTGAGAGAACAGCAATGACGGATAACAAGAAAAAGGGCGGCTTTTGGTCTTGGTTGGGCTTGGGCAAAAAAGAGCAACAAGAACAGCAGCAAGCCGAGCAAGAGCGGTTGGTGCAGGAACAGGCAGCACGGGAAGCGGCAGCGCAAGCGGAAAAAGTGCGGTTGGCGCAGGAACAGGCAGAACGGGAAGCGACAGCGCAAGCCGAGCAAGAGCGGTTGGCGCAAGAGCAAGCGGAACGGGAAGCGGCAGCGCAAGCCGAGCAAGAGCGGTTAGCACAAGAGCAGGCGGAACGGGAAGCGGCGGCGCAAGCGGAGCAAGTGCGGTTGGCGCAGGAACAGGCAGTACGGGAAGCAGCAGCGCAAGCGGAACAAGAGCGGTTAACACAAGAACAGGCAGCACGGGAAGCGGCGGCGCAAGCCGAGCAAGAGCGGTTAGCACAAGAGCAAGCGGAACGGGAAGCGGCAGCGCAAGCGGAAAAAGTGCGGTTGGCACAAGAACAGGCGGAACGGGAAGCGGCAGCGCAAGCCGAGCAAGTGCGGTTGGCACAAGAACAGGCGGAACGCGAAGCGGCAGCGCAAGCGGAACAAGAGCGGTTAGCGCAGGAACAAGCAGCACGGGAAGCGGCAGCGCAAGCGGAGCAAGCAGCACGACAGCCAAAAGAACAGGAAAAACCGAGTGAAGGCGGTTTTTTCAGCCGTTTATTAAAAGGCTTGGTCAAAACCAAACAGAATCTGGGTTCGGGTTTCCGTAATCTGTTTGTCGGCAAAAAAATTGACGATGAACTGTTTGAAGAGCTGGAAGAGCAGTTGTTGATTGCGGACATCGGCATGCCGACCACCACGAAAATTATTAATAATCTAACCCTGCACGCCTCGAAAAAAGAGCTGCGTGATGCCGAACAGCTGTATCAAAAATTGAAAGAGGAAATGGCGGCGATTTTGCAGCCGGTGGCGCAACCGTTGGTGATTACGGATAAAAAACCGTATGTGATTTTAATGGTCGGGGTCAATGGGGTCGGCAAAACCACCACCATCGGCAAGTTGGCGCGCCAGTTCCAATCGGAAGGCAAATCGGTGATGTTGGCGGCAGGCGACACATTCCGCGCGGCGGCGGTCGAGCAGTTGCAGGTTTGGGGCGAGCGCAATCACATTCCGGTGGTGGCGCAAAGCAGCGGTTCTGACTCGGCTTCGGTGCTGTATGATGCGTTGGAATCGGCGAAGTCAAAGAATATCGATGTGCTGTTGGCAGATACCGCCGGACGTTTGCAAAATAAAAGCAACCTGATGGACGAATTGAAAAAAATCGTGCGTGTGATGCAGAAGCTCGATCCGCAAGCGCCGCACGAAATTATGCTGACGTTGGACGCCGGTACCGGACAAAATGCCATCAGTCAGGCAAAACTGTTTAATGAAGCGGTCGGCTTGACCGGTATCACCTTGACCAAACTGGACGGCACGGCAAAAGGCGGCGTGATTTTTGCCATTGCCGATCAATTTAAAGTGCCGATCCGCTATATCGGCGTAGGTGAAAAAATCGATGACTTGCGCCCGTTCGAAGCGCAGCAGTTTATCGACGCGCTGTTTAGTCATGAGAATGAATAACGCATAAAAGAGAGAAAACATGATCCGTTTTGTGAATGTAAGCAAAGCCTATTTAGGCGGCAAACAGGCGTTGCAAGGGTTGACCTTTCATCTGCCGGTGGGCAGCATGAGCTATCTGACCGGACATTCCGGCGCCGGCAAAAGCACGCTGTTAAAACTGATAATGGGGATCGAACGTGCCAACGGCGGCAACGTGTTTTTCAACGGTCATGATATTACCCGAATCGGTCCGGAGCAAATTCCGTTTTTGCGCCGTCAAATCGGTATGGTGCATCAGGATTACCGTCTGCTGACCGACCGCTCGGTATTGGAAAACGTGTCGCTGCCGCTGATTATCAGCGGTATGCATCCGAACGAAATCAAACGCCGTGCGTCGGCAGCCTTGGATAAAGTCGGTTTATTACACCGTGCCAACCATTTGCCGTTACATCTGTCCGGCGGCGAACAGCAACGGGTGGATATTGCGCGCGCGGTGGTGAATCGTCCGCAACTGCTGCTGGCGGACGAGCCGACCGGAAACTTAGATAAGGCACTGTCGCAGGAAATTTTCCGTCTGTTTGAAGAATTCAACCGCATCGGCGTGACGGTGTTAATCGCCACCCATGATCACGCAATTATTCAACAAAAACCGAAACCGACCCTTGTTTTGGAACAAGGGCATTTGCGTGCGTTTCAATAGGAGTGGCAACAGATGAATTCACGTCGTTTACAAGCGCCTTTTTGGATGCAAACCCAGTATGTGTTGAAATCGGTGTTTGCCGATTTATGGTTAAAACGGGTCGGCACGCTGTTGACCGTGTTGGTGATTGCGGTTTCGCTGACCATTCCGACCATTAGCTATTTGTTATGGAAAAATACCAAGCAAGCCGCAACCGAATTCTATCCGGAGTCGCAAATCAGCGTGTATTTGGATAAAACCCTAAGCGAAGCCGATGCCAATCTGGTGGCGGACAAATTGCGTCAACAAAACGGCGTTGCTTCGTTGAGTTATATTTCACGCCAACAGAGTTTGGAGGAGTTCCGTGCGTGGTCGGGTTTCGGTAGTGAATTGGAGCTATTGGACGATAACCCGTTGCCGGCGGTGGTGATGGTCACGCCGGAGGAGGAATATCAGCAGGCAAATAAGCTGGCGGATCTGCGCATGAGCCTTGCCAAAGTCAAAGGCGTTGACGAAGTGCGGTTAGACAGCGACTGGCTGGAAAAGCTGGGCGCAATCACTTGGCTGGCAGGGCGGATTGCGGTGGTGTGCACGCTGTTAATGTTGTTGGCGGTGATTTTGGTTATCGGCAATAGTATCCGTTCCGATGTGTACAGCAGCCGTGCCAATATCGAAGTGATGAAACTGCTCGGCGCAACCGAACATTTTATTCTGCGTCCGTTTTTATACACCGGCTTAATCTACGGCATTATCGGCGGCATCTTGGCGGCGCTGTTAAGTGCGGTGACGATAGCCTATTTTTCTACGGCGATTGCCTATGTCGCCGATATTTTCGCGGTCAAATATGAATTGAACGGGATCAATTTGATTGAAACCCTGTTTATCATCATGCTGGCGGCGTTCACCGGCTGGTGCGGCGCTTGGATTGCGGCGAAGAAACATATCAACCGTTTGGATGAAGGGCAATAATGATTTGTTCCTTTTATCTTGTTCAAACCGCACTTTAGCCCGTCGCAGGAAAAATGATGTCGCAAGATACGTTCCAACAAGTCGTTGCATTGCTTGAGCAAAACCAAGCCCGTTACCGCGTGGTTGAACACCTCTCCGCCGGAAAATCAGAGGACGTGGCGAAGCTGCGCGGCACCGAGCTCGGACAGGGGGCGAAAGCGTTGGTATGTACCCTGAAGGGTAACGGGGTGAAACAGATGGTATTGGCAATCTTGCCGGCGGATCGGCAAGCGGATCTGGCAAAAATTGCCGCGGCGTTCGGCGCGCATAAAGCTTCGTTATCCAGCCCGGCGGAAGTGATGGCCTTAACCGACTGCGTATTCGGTGCCATTCCGCCGTTCAGTTTTCATCCGCAGTTAGTATTAATCGCTGATCCCAGCCTTGCCGAACGTTATTCCGAATTGGCATTCAACGCCGGCACTTTGGAACGTTCGATTATTTTGAACACCCAAGATTATTTCCGTATTGCCCAACCAAAACAAATTGGTTTTATCTGCACTGCCGTCTAAAAACAATCAACCATTCATAATTTGTGATAAAAACCACTGCCGAACGGCGGCAATGGTGCGCTGTTGCCTTGTGACACCGCCTCAAGAAACGGCTGAATTTGCGCCCAACGGCTGCTGAGTTTTAATTGCGGATAACGTTGCTGAAATTCAGCTGCCAAGGTTTGTGCCTGTATGTGGTCGTCCGTTTGCATGGCATGAAACATCAGCAGCAATAAAATATTCTCCAGCGAATGAATAATCAGGCAATTCGGCATGGCTTCTTGCTCGCTATCAAACAGCGCAATGTAATCTGCGGCACTTCTGCTAAAAAAGTCTTGTGGAAAATAGCGGCGGATTTTGGCTTCAAAGAGCGGCAAACAGGTGTGGATATCAGCCAGTACGCTGTCGAGCAGTTTTTTCTGTAACAGAGACCATGATCGACTCAAATCGTAGTGCCAACCGAAAGCGACTTTTTCTTTATTGCGGTTAGTTTGCTCGGGTAGCAGGCTGTCGATGTCGCTTTTGAAATGAAAATCGGTACTGTCGGTGCTTGGGCTGCGCTGTTGCCACTGCAATAACAGCGGGTGCTGCATAGACAAACGGGCATACAGCTGCTTATGGTGACGGGTAAGCGATAGCTTCAACAAAATCCGCTGCTGTTCGCCATTGTCGCGATACCACAACCAATCATAATATTTGCCTTCGGCGTCAGAACCGGCGGAGGCGAACTGCCAGCCGTTTTTATTCATTTGGTTTTCGAGAAAATGTGCGGTTTGCGTCAGATTTTCATCTACCCGCTGTTGCATGAGGTGGGCTTTTGCCAGCTTGGCGGCGATGGCTGCGGGTGTTGTTTTCAAATCCAGTAACCAGCGGACAATGGCTTCAGCGTCGGGCGTGTCGGCATAATTGAGTTCATGAGACAGCGAAGTGCGGTTGAGCGAGGTGTCTTGGCGGCGGATATTTAGCAGCTGGTGCGTCACCGCCCATTCGCGTAAAGCGAGCAAGGTCGGGTCGTTTAACCAATCGTCAAAATGACGGGAAAATGGGCTTGCATCCAACGTAATGCCTTCTTGCCAGCATTCGATAAACAGCAGGTAGGCTTCTTTCATCAGAATCTCATCCTGCGCGGAATGAGCGAGTTGTACGATTTGCAAGATCAATTCGGCTAGCGGCAGTGTAGCGAGAGTTTCGCCGGCCTCATCGATCACGCCGTCGGCATACAAACGCGTCCAGAGGTGGCTGCCGAATTGCGGTAAGATCCAATGTGCGCCGTTTTCAAATAATGAAAACACCGCTTCATCAGTGGGATTTGCGACATCCGCAGCCAGCCAAGTGCTGTCGACCGCAGCGTGTGCGGCAAAGTAATCGGGATAGCGATGAAAATCAGGGTGCTGCGCCAGCGGCAATTTGCGGATAAAACCGTATTGCATCAATTCGGGCAAGCAGCGCAATACGGTGTAGCTGCAATCAAAGCTGTTTTGCAGGTGATAGAGATGATAAAACAGGCGGCGTTTAGCGCAGGCGGACAGTGCGCTGGCAGCGACCAGCCGGACGCACTGCTCGACAAAATCTTCCACGGCATGATATGACATCTTCTCCTCCGGTGTTTCTTTGCTATTTATCGGAGTTTACTGATTCTGCAGCGCAATGGCAAACCGTACTTCAGTGTCGCTATATCAGTCGTTGCCAACGGTGGCGTAGAAACGCAACCCCACCGCACTTCGATATTTCTCAGTGGCGGTGGGGGTTTTAATGCAAGGGTAAAGTGCGGTTATTGCAACTGTTGCAGCACCGCTTGATAATCGCTGTTGTGCAGCGGCATATAGCCGGTGAAGTGCAGCCAAGTACGCAAGTTGCCGTAGTAGTGTTGCAAGAACGGTTTAAGATCTTGCTTATCCTCTAACGACGCATTGTTGACATACAAATACAACTTACGGGTGAGCGGTTGGTAACTGCCGTCGGCGGCGGTTTGCAGCGACGGGGCGACCGCACCGTTACCGTTGTCGATTGCCAGCAGTTTCAATTCTTGCCAATGGCGGTGATAGGCGCCGATGCCGAAGAACGCGAGCGCATTCGGCTCGTTGGCGATTTTTTCCACCAACTCTTCTTCGTTTTCCGACGCGGTGTAGTCGCTGCGGCTGACGCCGGCTTCACCGTTGATTTTATCGGTGAAATAGTCGTAAGTGCCGGAAGCCTGTCCGCGACCATATAACGCCAGCGGTTTGTCCGGAAAACCTGACCGCACTTGGTTCCAGTGGGTTATCTTGCCTTCGGCGGCTTTCTGCCAAATCGTTTTTAATTCGGCAACGCTGAGGTCGTTTGCCCAATCGTTCTTCAGATGCGTGACCACGGCAATAGTATCGACCGCAAGCGGAAGTGCGGTATAGGCAATGCCGTTTTGGGCGCATAAGGCTTTTTCTTTGTCGTTCATCGGGCGTGAAGCGTCGTTAATATCGCTTTGCCCGCTGCAAAACAGCTGGAAACCTGCGCCGCTGCCGGAGAATTTGACCGAGATACTGGCGTTTTTGTTGCGGCGCAAGAAACGTTCGGCGGCCTCTTTACTGATGGGATAAACCGTGCTGGAACCGTCGATAATCAGCGTATCGGCGCTAATTTCCACATTGCTGGTTTTATCATTGTCGCAGCCGACGCTTGCCAATACGGCGGCGGCAAGGGTGAATACCGTGAATACGTTGCTTTTACGCATAACAAACCTCGTTTAGCCTTTTTTTCTTTTTTCAGCCATAAAACTTTCCCAAAAGGTTTTCAGGCTGCTGTATTTGGTTTCGACCGCATTGAAATAGGTTTCGACCTCGTCGATGATTTCATGCTGGCTGTCTTCGATATCCGCTTGCAATTTGCTTTCCAAATCCGCCAGAGCTTGTTTTAATTCCTGAATTTTCTGTTCTTTTTCACGAATGGTTTGCAGTGTCATAATCTGTTTCCTTATAAAAGTTGTCCGATAGCGATGATCAGGAGTGGAATAGCAAAGAAAACACCAAACATATAAGCAAACACATACATTTTATTTTTTAAACCCCATTCGGCGAGGGTGGTGGCCATAATAACCGGAACTTGTCGCAATAACGGCAAAACGTAAATCAGCCCGATACCGAACACATTGAACAGCAGATGTACCAACGCGATCTGCAAGGCGACTTGTGCCGCAGGGCCGGAAATGGCAGTGGCTGCCAAAAGTGCGGTCACGGTGGTGCCGATATTGGTACCGAGGGTGAACGGATAGACCTGTTTCAGAGTGAACACGCCGGTGCCTGCCATCGGTACGATCAGGGCGGTGGTGGTGGAAGAGGATTGCACCATCACGGTGATTAACGTGCCCGACAACATACCGGAAACCGGTCCGCGACCAACTGCGGCATTCAATACGTCTTTTGCCTTGCCGACCATCACTTTGCGCAAGACTTTACCGATTTGGCTGACGACAAATAGAATCAGCACCACGCCCAGCACAATCAGCAATAATCCGGACCAGATTCCGGGCAACCAGCCGGTCAGCAGTTTTAACAGGTTATCGGCAGGTGCCAGCAAGGTTTTCATAAAATTCATGCCGCTCATGCTCATGTTGCTGTCGGAAACAAACAGTTGCGCCAGATAGGCAGAGGCTTTTTGCAACGGTTGGAACAGCAATTCCAGCGGTAGCAAAATCGCCACGGCGAGAATGTTAAAACTGTCGTGTACCGTGGCGGCGGAGAAGGCGCGGCGGAATTCGTCGGGGCTTTTAATATGTCCGAGGCTGACGATGGTGCTGGTCAGCGAAGTGCCGATATTCGCTCCCATCACCATAGGAATCGCCATGCTGACCGGTAAGCCGCCTGCCACCATACCGACGATAATCGAGGTTACGGTGCTGGAGCTTTGAATCAATGCGGTGGTAACGATACCGACAATCAGCGCAACGAACGGATTCGAGGCAAAACTGAATAATTCTTTGGCGTTGCTGCCGGTGGCGATTTTAAAGCCGTTGCCGATTGCGCCGACGGCGGCTAAAAGCAGGTAAATTAGGATAGCGACCAATAACCAGGCTTGCCAGTTTTTGGAAGAGGCGCCGGGTAACGTATGCGGTGCGGTTTGAACGGTATTCATAGGTTGTCATCTTCAATCTGTTTAAAATCGTGCAAAGTGTAGCAAAGAAATATGACAGTTTTATGACAGTGACGGCAGAAATGGCGTTCGGCTGCGGTTGCCGGCTTGGGAACAGCGCCATTATGCTTGATCTAACAGCCGGTTAGGGCGTGATGCCGCAGACGTTATGTTTTTGCCGGAAGGTGATTTCTATACCTAAATATTGCTGGTCGGACACTTGTACGCTTTCGGCGATATAGTGTTGCTGATCGTAAATGTCGGCAAAGCAAGCGCGGATTTCAGCTGCCCGCGCCTCGATGTCTTTGCCGACAAATTGATCGGCATAGCCGATTATTTTGGCAGCCAGTTTAAACGGAATTTGGCTTTCCGTCAGCTGGAAATGCAGCTCGCCGCGCCCGTCGCTGGCTTTGCCGCTGAGTGTCAAATCAACTGCCTGCGCACCGGCTTGCCCAAACTCAAACTGTGCCAGTTGCGCATTGGCAAAAGACGAGAAGAAAAAACCGGATTTTTCTAAAATAGTATTATCCAGTTTTTGATGTGCCAGATCGGTCAGTTGTGGAAAACGGGGCAAATTGCCAAGTATGATCGTTTTATTATGCTCGAAATCGAACTCGGTACGATTGATAGGGATTTCCAACCGCAATAACGGCAGATTATCTTCATCAATCACATAACCGTCGCTGCGTTCTTCCAAATCAATAAAATAAAGCCGATAAAAATCATCAATATATTGGCGTGGTACACGATAGGTCAGCACAAGGTCAAGGAAAAGCGCGTTGCCACCGTTGGCATAATCCAAATCGCGCCAATTCTCGTCCAAGGTAAAATAACCGGACAACAAGCCTTCGGCTAGCGGCAAGGAATAAGATTGCTGTTGCAATTGGATCGTCAGCATGGGTGGTCTCAAGCGAAAATAAGTAACAACCAGGTTATGGTCATGATCGCTAACGCCATTGTCACCGCCGCCGAGCCGAGATCTTTGGCTCTGCCGGACAGTTCGTGGTATTCCGTGCCGACCCGATCGACCACTGATTCAATCGCGCTGTTGAGCAATTCGACAATCAGTACTAACAATACCGAGCCGATCATCAATGCCCATTCGACCGCACTTTCGCCCAGCCAGAATGCCGCCGGAATCAGCACCACCGCCATAATCAATTCATGTTGAAATGCGGTTTCGGTTACGGCTTGTTTTAAGCCTTTAATCGAATAGCCGGTGGCTTTGACTAAATGGGTGAAGCCCTTATGTTTTTGCACGTTTGTTCCTTTTTGCCTAATAGCTAGTGGTAAAATATTTGCTTTTACATTTTTAAATTTTTATTTAAAAATTCATTATATCTTTTAGATATAATATTTGAAATTTCATTATATTTTTCTAGGTTGTTTGGCTCATGAAATATTGTCGGTAAGTTAGGGTTTGAGTGATCAACATAATCATCAAAATATTTATCGGAAGAATAATAATATTGTGCAAATTCATTTCCATTAGTATTAAAGTCGTCTGACGTCAGTTTTTCATCACAACATTTTTGAATAAATTCAGAGCCAGTGATTTGGTTGCTTTTAACTTGTTCGATTTCTCTTTGAAAATTTTCCTTTAATAAACAGCTTGTTAAATCATTATTAATAATCCAATGCATAAATAATCCCATATGAGTTAAAGCATTGTTAACAGGCAAATCATTTGGATAATCCTCATTAAGATGCCATTTTATATCATCATATTTCATATTAATTCCTTACAGTTGTTTCTATTGTTATTACTTTATTTTTTAGGTTGTCTGGTGCATTTTTTCCAATAACTTTAGCTCCAGTTTTAGCCATTGAATTATCTTTTAAAATTTGTAGGCTGCTTCTTTTTGCATTACCACTTTTCACTTCAATCGCAGAAATAATATCATCTTTTTTAACCATATGATCTATAACCCTTCTAGAATATTCAGTTTTAACTGATACTTGACTACCTAGAATGTTATATCCTTCTTTGAGTAATTCCCTTTTTACTTCATGTTCTCTTTTTTTTCCTCTTTTTGAATTATTCTTTAGTGTCATTCTTTTCTTATCATTAATTTTTGCTAAGTTTAGTTTTTCAGTTGAAAGCTCAGATTTAATAAAATTTTTAGCTTCTGCTTTTATATCATTTAATCCTAGTTGAATCTTTCCTAATCCTTTTCTCATTGAAGATATTGAAGGAGGAGAAGACATTTCTATAGCCACAAGAAGAGCTTTCTCTCGAGGTGAAAACTCTTCTTCAATATCAGTTACAATAGCATTACCTGAACCAATGAAGACATTGGGTGAGCCGGTCATAATTTTTGCACCACAGCTTGTACAATCACCTTCCCGTGCTGCAGATTGATTGTGTAGGAACACTGTTTCACTACCTGAGGCGATGACTTTAAGACTGTGGTTATTGCAGTTTATGGAATTATTTAAACCAGCAAATGCAGCTGGTTTACCATTGATAAAGATTGAATTTGAACCTTGTGTAATATATCCGTCCTCACCAGATAAACAGTTGTCTACGAATTTACGTGTTGCTTCTGCAGCTTTTTCAGCCCAATCTGGTTCACGGGTTTGCGATGTTTTCGTATTAAGAGATCGGCTTGCTTCAAATAGCATAAAACCGATACGAGCAGCGGCTCCAAATGGACCTAGAAAGCCTGCGAGAATATAAGGCGAAGATGAAATAATGCCACCTACAATTGCTCCAGTAGTTGCTCCTAGAAGGCTTTTATGCTTGATTGTATCACCAACTCGTGTGAACGGAGCGATATTTTCCCGTTTGCCAACAAGGTGAACTTTAGATCGTGGGAAACTATTAATGCGCGTCGTTATCCGTTGAATAGCTTCAGCAGCGATTTCTTCACCAGTTTTAGGTTTATTCTCCATTTCAGTTATTTCTTTTGTTCTATATATCAAAAATATAATTTAACTCGACAACCGTCGCGCCTCAACCACATCGTTAATCCGCAGCAGTGAAGACAGAATACGTGCCAGCATGCTGACATTGCCCAGTTCGATTTCCATATCAATGGTGGCGGTCATGTTTTTCACATCGCTTTTACTGGAGACCCGCAGCACACTGACTTTTTCATTGGCAAGCACGGTGGTGATGTCGCGCAGCAAGCCGGTGCGGTCGTTGGCGACCACGCGGATGACCAAGTTAAATTTGGTGTGGTAACTTTCGCCCCAAATCGCTTCCACCACCCGTTCCGGACAGGCTTCTTGTAGGTTCAGCACCTGTTCGCAATCGGCACGGTGAATCGAAATGCCGCGCCCTTGGGTGATGTAGCCCAAAATGTGATCGCCCGGAATCGGCTGGCAGCAGCGCGCAATATGGTGCATTAAGTTGCCGACCCCTTCGATGACGATCTGCCCTTTATTGCTACTGGCTTTATGCTGTTGCTTATTTTCCACTTGGCGCAGAATATGCTCATCGACCTCTTCCGCCGTCGGCCGCAGTAATTTGCCTTGTAAGTAGTTACTCAGCTGGTTGAGGCGAATGTCGCCGTTGCCGATGCCGGCATATAAATCCTCAAGCTGTTTCAGGTTGTGGCGCGGCAGGGCATATTCTTCAATTTGCTTGTAATTCAGTCCCAGTTTTGCCATTTCCGCTTCCAACAGCTCTTTGCCGAGCGGAATATTTTTCTCACGATCCTGCCGTTTAAACCATGCCTGAATTTTGGAGCGCACCCGATTGATGGTGACAAAACCGGTGTTCGGATTCAGCCAGTCGCGGCTTGGATTCGGATTCTTTTGGGTCAGAATTTCAACTTTATCGCCCATTTGCAATTTGTAAGTGAACGGCACGATTTTATCCGCCACTTTCGCGCCGACGCAACGGTGACCGACTTCGCTGTGAATGGTGTAAGCAAAATCCAGCGGGGTTGAGCCGACCGGTAGATCAACAATATCGCCTTGCGGCGTGAAGACGTAAATCCGGTCATCAAAAATTTTGCTGCGGGTCTCTTCCATCACATCGCCGGACTGGCTGAGGTCATGCTGCCACGCCAACACTTGGCGCAACCAAGTGATTTTCTGTTCGTAACCCGCCCGTCCGCCGGTGCTGCCTTCTTTGTATTTCCAGTGCGCCGCCACGCCCAATTCGGCATTATCGTGCATTTGTTGGGTGCGGATCTGCACCTCAATCGCTTTGCCGCCCTCACCGAGCACGACGGTGTGAATCGACTGATAGCCGTTCGGTTTCGGGTGGGCGACGTAATCGTCAAATTCGGCGGCGATATGTTTGAAATGGCTGTGGACAATGCCAAGTGCGGTATAACAATCTTCCAGCTTATCCACAATAATCCGCACCGCCCGAATATCAAACAGTTGCTCGAACGGCAGGTTTTTCTTTTGCATTTTTTTCCAAATGCTGTAGATATGTTTCGGTCGACCGTACACTTGCGCCGCGACCGGCAGCTCGGCTTGCAGATCGCGTTCGATGACGGCAACGAAATCATGGATATAAGCTTCGCGATCACGCCGTTTTTCATGCAACAGTTTCGCGATTTTGCGGTAATTATCGGGATCAAGATAGCGGAAACAGTAGTCTTCCAGTTCCCATTTCAACTGCCCGATCCCCAAGCGGTTGGCAAGCGGAGCATAGATATTGCTGCATTCGCGCGCCGCCAGTATTTTTTCCGGCTCGGAAATAAAATTATTCTCTTCACGCAGAAACGCCACCCGTTCCGCCAGTTTGATCACCACACAACGGAAATCATCGACCATCGCCAGCAGCATACGGCGCACGTTATCCACCTGCAAATGGCTGCCCGACTGACTGGCGCTCAGTTGGCGGATGCCGTCCATATCGACCACGCCTTTCACCAGTTTGCGAATGTCGTTGCCGAAATCCTCTTTGATTTGTTCGTAGTTCAACACGCGGCGGCGCACCAACGGGAACAACATCGCCGCCAGCAGACTGTCTTGATCCATATTCAGCCCGCTCAACACCTCGACCATTTCACTGGCGGCATACAGCAAATATTGCCGCTCTTTGGTTTCGAGATTTTGCAATTTTGCGTCGTTATAATGCCAAGTTTCGATTAACGTTTGACGAACGGCAGGAGCGAGCGGCAGGCGTTCGCTCCAATCTTCAACCACAAATTGCGCCGGTGTCAGCAAATGTGAGGCTCGTATAGCAACCATTTTTTTCCCTTTTTCGTTACTTGCTAAATAAGGTGATCGATTCCAAATGGGCGGTGTGCGGAAACATATCAATCGCCGCGCTTTTTTCAATTTTATAGCCGTGTTGCAACAGATATTCACTGTCACGCACCAAAGTGGCAGGATTGCAGGAAACATACAATATTTTTTCTGCTTGCAATGCGCACAAGTGCGGTAGCGCAAACAGTGCCCCGCTGCGCGGCGGATCAAGCAGCACTTTGTTAAAACGGCGTGTCGCCCAGGCTTGATAGGCAAAAGTGCGGTCTAAATCGCTTTGGTAAAATTCAACGTTTTGCACTTGATTGGCGGCGGCGTTGGCTTGTGCCTGTGCGACCATCTCCGCTACGCCCTCAATCCCGACCGCACTTGCTACTTTAGAGGCCAACGGCAGGGTAAAGTTTCCCATTCCGCAAAATAAATCCAGCACCCGATCTTGCGGCTGCAAATCGAGCCAGTCAAGGGCGGTGTCGATCATTTTCTGATTTAAAGTGCGGTTGACCTGAATAAAATCACGCACTGCAAACGCCAGTTTTTGCCGGTTATCCAATTGATAATACGGAGTATCGCCGTGCCAATGCTGAATTTGATTTTCTTGTTCGCAAACAAACAGTTGCAATTGATGATCGGCGGCAAACCGCAATAACCGCACTTTGTCGTCGGCGTGGATTTCGCCTAAATGGCGCAACAACATCGCCGCGCCGTTGTCTGCCGCCACCAGTTCGATATGTCCCAATTGCGCTTTGCTGCGCCATTGCGGCAGCCATGTTTGTAATGCCGCCAACACCGCGTTCAAGTGCGGTTCGGCAACGGCGCAGTGATCAAGATTAACAATTGCTTTCGAACGGCGTCGGCGCAAACCGAGTGTCAGGGTTTTGCTTTTTTTATCGAACAAAATACTCAGGCGCAAACGGCGGCGATAGTGCCATTCGTCGCCGGTCAACATCGGCTGAAAGGCAATTTCCGGCTGCAAACGAGTTAAGCGTTGTTGTAACGCCTGTTGTTTCACCTGCTGTTGCAGCGCCAACGGAATATGCTGCATTTGACAACCGCCGCAGTCGGCATAATAACCGCACTTTGGCTGCCGGCGTTGCGCGGAGGCTTGCAGGATTTTCTCGGTCAGGGCGTGGCCGTACTGTTTTTTATCCTCCAGCACCCGCACTTCCACTTGTTCCTGCGGCAGCGCATTTTCCACAAACCAGGTTTTGCCCTGCGCACGGGCAACCCCCAAGCCTTGATAATCCAGACGGTCAATCGTCAGTATCATTTTTTTCGGTTGGGTGGTTTTTTTGCGTTCAGTATAAAAAAGTGCCATCGCGGAATGTTTTCAGGTTAATCCAAATTAGGCGTTATTATAAAAGCGAAACGGCGGAAAGCGAAATAGTCTGTTGGGATAAGTTATGCCAAAATAAATGAGCAGTATTCCTCATGCCGACGGAATTACCGAGTCTTCCCTTGCGTACTAAAAAGAAAAAAGAGAAGTGCGGTTCATATCACAACCGCACTTTAGATCGAAAATTATTGCCAGTGTTTCAATTTTGAAGTTTTGCCGATGCCAGGATTGAAACTGTTGGTCGGATCCAGATCGTGGTAGAATTTTTTTAGTTCCGGTTTGGCGTGATACAAATGCCCGACATTATGTTCCGCCGGATATTGTGCACCGCGTTGATCGAGCAATGTCAGCATCTCTTCTTCCAACGTATGCGGATCAGTGCCTTTTTTGATGATGTAGTCTTGGTGGAAAACATGGCACATAAAATGACCGTAATAGAGTTTATGGATACATTTTTGATCAATTTCCGTCGGCAGCGTTTCAAACCAATTACGATCGTTGCGGCGCAGTGCCACGTCCAATGCCACAATATCTTCGACGGCTTTATGGTTGATGATCCGGTAGCGCACGGCGGCACCGGCGACGGCAAAGCGGTGCAGCATAGCGGCTTGCGATTCTTCGGCGTTGCAAACGAAGAAATTGCCGCTGTGCTCGGCAAAATAGCGCTGCAAGAACGTCTTCGCTTCTTCAATGCCGCTGCCCGCCATTTTTAAGATCAAATGGTGTTCATATTGATCACGGTATTCCAACATCTTTTTCGGCAAGTGCTGCGGCAGAATTTTGCTGAACAGTTGCAGACTTTTATCGGCGATATGTTGCGGTAGAAACCGCACTTTGCTACACAGTCTGTCCACTTTATTTTTCAAACCGAAGAGTTTCGGCAGATTATTGGTGCCTAACTTTTTAATCGCCCAAAACGTATCTTTGCCGTAAATCGTTGCCACATCAAAGGCTTCACGGTGAATGTATTCGCCTGATACCGGCAGGGATTCGAATTGGCTCAAAATATGACGGCGGATATCGTCTAATTCGGCGGTGTCGTTGCTGCCGATATAGAAAACCTGCGTATTTTTTTCTAACGGGAAAGTGTCCAGACGCACGGCAAATACCATGAGTTTTCCGGCGCAGCCCGAAGCCTCGTGTAAACGGCGCGGATCAGCGTTGAAACGGGCGGCGCTGTCGGCATCGACCTGACGCACATGGTCGCAATAGTGGTGATCGTGTCCGCGGCGTTCATCGTTTTGAATATCCGATTCGCGATAACGTTTTTTCTCCAAGCGTGATAGCATCTCTTCCGCGTCATCGCCCAAATCAATGCCTAAATGGTTGACTAAATGCAGTTTGCCGTCGCTGTCGATTTGGGCGAATAGTGCCATTTCGGTATAAGCCGGACCGCGCTGTACCAATGCGCCACCGGAGTTATTGCAAATACCGCCCAACACCGATGCGCCGAGGCAAGACGAACCGATAACCGAGTGTGCTTCTCTCCCGTGTTTCAGCAATTCGGCTTCCAGTTTAAACAGCGTGCTGCCCGGCAGGCAAACCACTTGTTCGGCATTATTGATCAGCTGAATTTGATCGATGCGCATGGTATTGATAATCACCACATCGCGATCATAATCGTTGCCGTCGGGGGTGGAACCGCCGGTCAAACCGGTATTGGCGGCTTGAGTAATCACAATCACATCGGCTTTGACACACGCCTGTAAAATGCGCCACTGCTCCAGCAAAGAACTTGGAATGGCGACCGCCAGTGCTTTGCCTTTGCCGAAGCGGAAGCCTTGCCGATAAGGCAAAGTGCGGTTCGGATCGGTAAGCAGGTGTTGCTCACCGACAATTTTTTTCAACTGCTGGATTAAGGTGCTTTGTTTTTGATTATAGGACGTCATGCGATTTTCCTTAATTGTGTGATCAATAGCGTCCTAGTCTATACGCTTTATTTTAAAATAAACAGCTTCAGAGCGGCGGAAAACAGATTTAGCCGCAAAGTAAAAAAACGTTTTGCAGCGCCGGAAAAATATGGTATTTATGTAGACAGATGAATGAATTTAAAGCAGTTAAAGCAGATTGGAACAATAAATGCAGCAGAATGGGCAAGTAAGCCGAATTATTAGCACTCTTCTCGGGTTGGTGATTATTATTATCACCGACAGCGAGCGGTGTTGCTAATTGGTCTGTACCAGTCTTTACCAGTAAACCCTCGCTAACCGCTGAGGGTTTTTTTGTGGGTTTGAAACGGTTTATCAATAAAAAGTGCGGTAAATGAGGAAGAAATGAACGGAGCAAGATTAGTCACGGAGAGCTTGAAGGCTCATCAGGTAGAGGTGATTTTCGGTTATCCCGGTGGGGCGATTATGCCGGTGTATGACGCGATTTACGATTCGGGGCTGGATCACCTGCTCTGTCGCAATGAGCAAGGGGCGGCAATGGCGGCGATCGGTTATGCCCGCGCCAGTAAAAAAGTCGGGGTGTGTATCGCCACTTCTGGGCCGGGCGCGACTAACCTGATTACCGGTTTGGCAGATGCCCTGCTGGACTCGGTGCCGATTGTAGCGATCACCGGACAGGTGGCAACGCCGTTTATCGGCACCGATGCGTTTCAGGAAATTGATGTGTTGGGTTTGTCACTGGCTTGCACCAAGCAGAGTTTTATCGTGCAAAATATTGAAGAATTGCCGTTGATTTTAGCGCAAGCCTTCCAAGTGGCGCAAAGCGGGCGGCCGGGGCCGGTGTTGGTTGATATTCCGAAAGATGTGCAATTTGCCCCGACTTCCGCACAACCGATGGTGTTACCGCTGGAGAACGCCCCGGCGCAGCAAGCCGACAACCTGCAACACGCCCAAACCTTATTACAACAAGCCAAACGTCCGGTGCTGTATATCGGTGGCGGTGTCGGCATGGCAAATGCCGTGCCTGCCTTGCGCTGTTTCTTGCAAACGACCCAAATGCCGTCGGTTTCGACCATCAAAGGTTTGGGCGCGATTGCCGCCGATACCCCGTATTATATGGGTATGGTCGGTATGCACGGCACCAAAGCCGCTAACTATGCGGTGCAGGAAAGCGATTTATTGCTGGTGTTCGGTGCGCGTTTTGATGATCGCGTGACCGGCAAATTGGATACGTTTGCGCCGCACGCCAAAGTGATTCATGCTGATATTGATGCGGCGGAAATTAACAAGCTGCGTAAGGCAGACGTGGTGTTGCGCGGCGATTTATCGCAGGCGTTTGATGCACTTGCGACCGCACTTTCAATCGCTGATTGGCAGCAGGATATTCAACGCTTAATCACCGATTTTTCGTTTGTCTATCCGCCGAACGAACATCAGGATACCATTCACCCGTGGACGTTGTTGAAAACCTTATCGGCAATGCAGCCGCAAAGTGCGGTGATCACCACCGATGTCGGGCAGCACCAAATGTGGTCGGCGCAACATATGCAGCATAACTTGCCGGAAAATTACCTCACCTCTGCCGGTCTCGGTACGATGGGCTTCGGTTTGCCGGCAGCGGTCGGTGCGCAGAAAGCACGTCCGGACGATTGTGTGATTTTAATCAGCGGTGACGGTTCGTTTATGATGAATGTGCAGGAACTGGGCTCAATTAAGCGTGGCAACTTGCCGATCAAAATTTTATTGTTGGATAATCAACGCTTAGGCATGGTGCGCCAATGGCAGTCGCTGTTTTTCAAAGGTCGCCACAGCGAAACGATTTTGGACGATAATCCGGATTTCGTTACTCTGGCGGCGGCGTTCGATATTGCCGGTGAACGGATCGAACACGGTTATCAGGTGCACGATGCCTTACAACGCCTGCTGCATAGCGAAGGCGCTTATCTACTGCACGTTTGTATTGATTCCGATGAAAATGTTTGGCCGTTGGTGCCGCCGGGCGCCAGCAACGAAACGATGTTGGAAGACATTGGCGTTTAATGCTCGATGTTTAATGATTAATCTGAGCCAAAGTGCGGTTTGACCTATTAAAGAGACAGAATATGAAAGAGTATCAATTAACCCTACAAGCCCAATGGCGACCGGAAGTGTTGGAACGGGTGCTGCGTGTGGTGCGCCATCGCGGCTACCGTTTGCGCCAATTGCAGATGACGTCAAGCGGGCAGCAGATCAATTTGGCATTCAGCGTCAGCAGCGAGCGCCCGATCGATGCGTTGGTCAATCAGTTAAGCAAGCTGTTTGACGTGCAAAATGTGGCAGTAAAAGAATAACGTTATCAACAGAAAAGTGCGGTTCGGGCGGATAGCTAATCCGTCCCTACAATAATACAGAATTGAGTGATTAAACAGAGGAAAACAGTATGCCTAAATTACGTTCGGCGACCAGCACCCAAGGTCGCAATATGGCAGGGGCGCGTGCGTTGTGGCGAGCGACCGGCGTGAAAGATCAGGACTTCGGCAAACCGATTATTGCGGTGGTCAACTCCTTTACCCAGTTTGTGCCGGGGCATGTGCATTTGAAAGATATGGGGCAACTGGTGGCGCGTGAAATCGAAGCGCATGGCGGCATTGCCAAAGAGTTCAACACCATTGCGGTCGATGACGGCATTGCGATGGGGCACGGCGGCATGCTGTATTCGTTGCCGTCGCGCGAGCTGATCGCGGATTCGGTTGAATATATGGTGAATGCCCATTGCGCCGATGCGATGGTGTGTATTTCCAACTGTGACAAAATCACCCCGGGCATGTTAATGGCGGCATTGCGCCTGAATATTCCGGTGATTTTCGTCTCTGGCGGTCCGATGGAAGCGGGCAAAACCAAACTGTCTAACCAGTTGATTAAACTGGATTTGGTCGATGCCATGATTCAAAGTGCCGATCCGAATGTCAGCGATGCCGACAGCGAAGCGATAGAACGTTCCGCTTGTCCGACCTGCGGTTCGTGTTCCGGTATGTTCACCGCCAACTCGATGAACTGCTTGACCGAAGCCTTGGGCTTGAGCCTGCCGGGTAACGGTTCTTGTTTGGCAACCCATGCCGATCGTAAACAGCTATTCTTGCAAGCCGGAACGCAAATTTTAGAATTGTGCAAGCGCTATTACGAACAAGACGACGACAGCGTCTTACCACGTTCAATTGCCACCAAAGCGGCATTTGACAACGCCATGAGCCTTGATATTGCCATGGGTGGCTCGACCAACACCGTACTGCATTTACTGGCAGCGGCGCAGGAAGCGGAAGTGGATTTCAATATGGACGACATTGACCGCCTGTCGCGCGTGGTGCCGTGTTTGAGCAAAGTTGCGCCGAACACCAATAAATACCATATGGAAGACGTACATCGCGCCGGCGGCGTAATGGGGATTTTGGGCGAATTGGATCGTGCCGGTTTACTCAATAACCAAACCCGTACCGTGTTAGGCTATTCCATGTCAGAGCAGTTAGATCGCTACGACATTATCCGTACCGATGATGAAAAAGTGCGGTCATTCTTCCGCGCCGGCCCTGCCGGAATCCGCACAACCCAAGCGTTTTCGCAAGATTGCCGTTGGGATACGCTGGACGATGACCGCACTTCCGGTTGTATCCGCAATAAAGCCAATGCTTACAGCCAAGACGGCGGTTTGGCGATGTTATCCGGTAATTTGGCAGAAAACGGCTGTATCGTTAAAACTGCCGGTGTCGATGAATCGATCTTGAAATTCCAAGGCAAGGCGAAAGTGTTTGAAAGCCAAGATGATGCGGTGGCGGCAATTTTAGGCGGCAAAATCGTCGCCGGTGATGTGGTGGTGATCCGCTACGAAGGGCCGAAAGGCGGACCGGGCATGCAAGAAATGCTCTATCCGACCAGTTACCTCAAATCCATGGGCTTGGGTAAAGCCTGTGCGTTGCTGACCGACGGTCGTTTTTCCGGCGGCACGTCAGGCTTATCAATCGGTCACGTTTCGCCGGAAGCGGCGAACGGCGGCACAATCGGTTTGGTGCAGGACGGTGATTTGATCTCGATTGATATTCCCGAGCGTAAAATCGAACTGTTGGTGGACGACAGCGTATTGAGCGCGCGCCGTGCAGAACAAGAGAAACTGGGCTGGAAACCGAAAAACCGCCAACGCCAAGTGTCGCTTGCGCTGAAAGCCTATGCGATGTTGGCGACCAGTGCCGACAAAGGCGCAGTGCGTGATCGTAGCAAATTGCAAGACTAAGTGAGTGAAATGATGACTATTTCCGCACAACCGAACGGCAATGAATACCTGCGCGCGGTGCTAACCTCGAATATTTATGATGTGGTCGAAGTCACGCCGTTGCAGAAAATGGAAAAATTATCGCAACGGTTTGGCAATAATATTTATATTAAGCGCGAAGATCGCCAGCCGGTGAACAGCTTTAAAATTCGCGGTGCTTACGCCATGATCGCCGGTTTGAGCAACGAACAAAAAGCCGCCGGCGTGATTGCCGCCTCGGCAGGCAACCACGCGCAAGGGGTGGCGTTATCGGCACAAAAATTGGGCTTAAAGGCACTGATCGTGATGCCGCAAAATACACCGTCGATTAAAGTCGATGCGGTGCGTGGCTTCGGCGGCGAAGTGCTGTTGCACGGCGCAAATTTTGACGAAGCCAAAGCCAAAGCGATTGAGCTGTCGCGCAGCAAAAACATGACCTTTATTCCGCCGTTCGATCACCCGTCGGTGATTGCCGGACAAGGTTCGTTGGCAATGGAATTGATTCAACAATCGCAACACATCGATCGCATTTTTGTGCCGGTCGGCGGCGGCGGTTTAGTCGCCGGTGTGGCGGTGTTGATCAAACAATTAATGCCGAACGTGAAAGTGATCGGGGTGGAATCGAAAGATTCCGCCTGTTTGCAAGCCGCTTTGGCAGCCGGTGAGCCGGTCGATCTGGATCGGGTCGGGTTATTTGCCGACGGGGTGGCGGTGAAGCGTATCGGCGATGAAACTTTCCGCGTCTGCCAGCAGTATTTAGACGAAGTGATCACCGTTGACAGCGATGAAATCTGTGCTGCGGTGAAAGATATTTTTGAAAATGTGCGTGCCATTTCCGAGCCGTCAGGGGCACTGTCGCTTGCCGGTCTGAAAAAATACGCCAAATTGCATAATATTCAAGGCGAAACGCTGGTGAATATTTTGTCCGGCGCTAACTTGAATTTCCACAGCTTGCGCTATGTCTCCGAACGTTGTGAAATCGGTGAAAAACATGAGGCGTTGTTGGCGGTGACGATTCCGGAACAAAAAGGCAGTTTCCTCAAATTCTGCCATCTGTTGGGCGATCGGGCGGTTACCGAATTCAACTACCGTTATGCCGACAATAAGCAAGCCTGTATTTTTGTCGGGGTGCGAATCAGTGGCGGCGAAGCGGAGAAACAAGAGATTATCAGCCAACTGCGGGTTAACGGCTATGACGTAAAAGATCTGTCCGACGATGAGGTGGCGAAAACCCATATCCGTTATATGATCGGCGGCCACAGTACCAGCTCGCAGCCAGAGCGGCTTTACAGTTTTGTGTTCCCCGAACAAAAAGGTGCGTTGGTCAAATTTCTGCAAACGTTGGGTACGCAATGGAATATTTCACTGTTCCACTATCGCAACCACGGCGCGGACTACGGCGATATTCTATGCGCTTTCCAACTGAGCGAAGCCACCGAACAGGTGTTTAACCACCATTTGCAAGAGCTGGGCTATGCCTATCAGGATATTACCGATTCGGATTCGTATCAGTATTTTCTTAAATAGGATTAGTGCCACCACAAAACGAACCTGCTGAATTAAGCAGGTTTTTTTATGCTTTTAATGTCTGTCATTATCTCTGTTTATTCCTTTTTATGATTAAAATTTGATTTATTTATTCCAATAAATTATTATAAATGCGGTTTTTATTCTGATAAGTGAAATTGAAGAATGATTTTTAATCCTACCTAAGGAGTTAACGTTTTGTTTTCTTTATTAAAAAAGCGGTCAACGTTTAGTTTGCCGGTTTTTATTCCGAGTTTTTTATTTGTATTAATGGTTGCCGTCGCCTGTATCGCCTTTCCGCAAGCGATACAGCAATGGCTGAATACGGCAAAAAATTATGCGTTTGACTATTTCAGTTGGTTTTACATTCTGTCGGTCAGCTGTTTTATCCTGTTTTTACTGCTGTTGGCGATGAGCAGTTTGGGCGATATTCGCTTGGGCAGTGATGATGAGGAAGCGGAATATCCGTTTTTATCTTGGATTGCCATGTTGTTCGCCGCCGGCATGGGGGTTGGCTTGATGTATTTCGGCGTGGCGGAGCCGCTGATGCATTCGGTTGCACCGATTACCCAAGATAACCCGCAGAAAAACGCGATGCTTTATACCTTTTTCCACTGGGGCGTGCACCCTTGGGCGATTTACGGCACGATTGCATTGGCGCTGGCTTACTTTGGTTTTCGTTACCGTATGCCGCTGTCGATACGTTCGGCGTTTTATCCGTTATTACGCGATAAAATCCACGACGTGTACGGGCATATTATTGATGCCTTGGCGCTGATCGCCACCCTGTTCGGGATTATTACCACGCTGGGTTACGGTTCGTCACAGCTGAACGCCGGTTTACAGGCAGTGGGCATTTTAAGCGAAAACAGTTTTTTCAGTAACTCGATGGTGATTATCGTGGTGGTCAGTATTGCGGTGCTGTCGGCGATTTCCGGTGTGGGCAAAGGTGTGCGCCGTCTGAGTGAAATCAATTTGGGATTAGCGTTGACGCTGATGTTATTCGTGCTGTTTAGCGGCTCAACCATTTACCTGCTATCGGTTTTTTCGGAAAATATCGGTTATTACCTGAGTAATTTAGTCGAAATCAGTTTCCGCACGTTTAGTTATGATCCGCAGCACACCGACTGGTTCAGCGGTTGGACAGTGTTGTATTGGGCGTGGTGGTTTTCGTGGGCGCCGTTTGTCGGCTTGTTTATCGCCCGAATTTCACGCGGCAGAACCATTCGTGAGTTTATTCTCGGCGTGCTGATTATTCCTTCCACCTTTAATTTGTTATGGTTTACTATTTTCGGTGACAGCGCTATTTTGCAAGATGTCCAGCATAATGGGGCATTGAGTGCGCTGACCTCGGCGCCGGAAACCCTGCTGTTTGCCTTTTTAGACTATTTTCCGCTGCCGACCTTGAGCGGTTTGTTGGCGCTGTTGATTCTGTCGCTGTTCTTTATTACCTCGGCGGATTCGGGGATCTTCGTGTTAAACAATATTGCGTCCAGCGGTAAAATCACCGATATGCCGAAGTGGCAAAGCGTGTTGTGGGGTGTGATTATGATGATCCTCTCAATCGGCTTGCTCAATTCCGGCGGTTTGGGGGCGGTGCAGGCGATGACGCTGGTGGTGGCGCTGCCGTTTGCCGTGATTACGGTGCTGATGTGCTTCAGCCTGTTACAAGGCTTGCGGGTGGATAAAAACTATTTCAACACCCGCTTGAACCAATCCACCGTATTTTGGAGCGGCGACAAATGGAAAAAACGCTTGGGACAGATTTTGAAACAGACCCAAGAAGCGGATATTCAACAATTTTTAGCGCAAGTGGTCAAACCGGCGTTTAGTCAATTGCGTGACGAATTGGTCAATAAACATCAGCTACAGGTGGAAATTAACGAAACGGATGAACCGCAACGCAGTGTCGAACTGGTGATCCATAAAGGCGTGATGCGTGACTTTATCTACGGGGTGATGATTCAGCGCACCGATACCGCACTTTCGATGCAGGAAGAGCAGAGCGTGCCGAGTATGAAGCATGAACAGGTGTTTGAGCCGGTGACCTATTTTGGTGACGGACGGATTGGCTACGATGTGCAATATATGACCACGGAAGAGCTGATCGCCGATGTGTTGAAACAGTACCAGCGTTATTTGGTGCTGCTCAACAGCGAGGCTAACGAACTGATGGTGCAAGCGCCGCTGGAACCGACGGTATAAACCGCGGATTTGTCGTCATTTTGCCATAAAAGAAGCGATAAGGTATTGTCTACCCTATCGCTTTTTTTCTATTCTTTTTGCACCAAATCAGACTATTTCACGCTGAACATATAGGTGCTATACATTTTTTTCTTCTGACACACTTTTTGATCCGGGAATTCGGCTTCATGGCTGGTTTTCAGTTTCCAGTTGCCTTGTAATGTCGGAATAAAATTCATGATTCCTTTCTTATCGGTTTTGCCGGAAAAGGCTTGCGGTTCACGATGATCCATCACCGCGTCCCAATCCAATTTGGTCAGGGTGTCGGTGGTGCCGATAATGGTTGCGCCCTTCACCGGCTCGCCGTTATACAACACTTGCACCGGCACTACCTGCATCGGTTTGATTTGGCTTGGGTCGATCAATGGCACGATTTCCAGCTCTAACCCAATCGGTTTTTGCGCAAAGTCCGTGGCTTTAGCATCGCCAAGATTAAAGTAAGTGGTGGCATACATGCTGGATTGCTCACAGTAATTTGCATCAGGCACTTCGTTCATACTTTGCATTTTCCAACCGTCGGCATTTTTTGACCAGAAGGTCGGGCGATAGGTTGAACTGATTTTATATTCGCCTGCGCTCAATGCTTTTGGCGTGACATAGTGATAGTTTTCCCCCTGCTGTTGCAGCGCCTCGGTTTTGCTTGGCGTAACCAACTCCAACGGTGGGAAAATGCTCAGGCGTTTTTCCGGAATCGGATCGCCGGCCGGGAAATTATCGCCGTAGCCCAACACCGCCAGTAACGGCTTTCCTTGTTCGGCCTCTTGCGCATACACCCACAAATCATGGGCTTGGGTTAATGAACTGGCGGATACGGCACAAAGTGCGGTCAACAGAACTTTTTTCATCAATTTTACCCTCTTCAATTATCAATCATGTGAATTGTTGATTCTCATTTATTGAACTGCAAATGAGAATTGATTGCGATACTAGCATATTTTCATGACAGAACAATGACAAATTTGTAAAGCAGTGAAATAAATTTTCAGAACTAAAGAGATGACTAAAAAATATTGAGTCTTAATAAAACAAGATGTAGATCAAAAAATTGAAGATTTCTTTGGTGAAATCGTATTTAACACTTTAGTTTATTTGAATTTTATTGACAATATATGTGTCTTTGTAAGGTTATACGATAACAATGATATCCATTTTTAAATAATAAAAAATTAGGTGGCGTATGAAAAAACAACAAGCAATAAAATTAGGACTAACTACATTGAGCCTTTTGGTATTAACTGCGTGTGGTGGTGGTGGTGGTGGTGGTGGTGGTGGAGGTTCGGCAGATAACAATCAAGCGGCGCCGATAAATCCGGCAACGACAACACCGGCTGTAGAAACGCCGAGTACTCCGGCACCGGAAAAGCCGGAAGATACGTTTACACTTCCGGCAGCGAATGGTGGTGGATTTAAATATAATTTTAATCACTCAAAAGCAACAGATGTGCAAGCTATTACAACCGCTGGCAATATTCAAAAGATTCAGGTAGACGGTAAAACATTAAGCATTATACCGAACACTTACGGGCTTATTAGTCCAAATATTAACCTAAGTACGCTTTGGCAAAGTGATGGTAAAGTGATGGTTTGTTGCGGCACGAAAGAGAATATTGATTCTGTGAAAACAGGTTTTGTTTTAGATGGAGAAATTGCCTATGCATTCTATCATGGCCTAAAAACGCTTGAAAACGAGATGCCGAAAACAGGAACGGCAATTTATAAAGGTAATGACACAGCACAGCTATATACGTTAAGTGATGGGCTTCAAGGACCAATTTATTATGAAAATCCTCAAAACCCTGATGTAATACGTTATGCAACAGGAAATGTTGAAATTGTGGCTGATTTTGGCAATAAGACGATTGATGGCGGATTATACCAAAAAGGTAATGATCTCCCACTGGTACTGCTTACCGGCGATATCAGAGGTGTTGATATTGTAGGTACATCGGTACTTAATGTTAATGAAAGAGAGATAGAGACATGGCAAGTAGGAGATCGACTGACCGCTCCGCTCACCGGTGCTTTCTTCGGTGAGAATGCAAAAGAAATTGCCGGTGAAGCGCATAACGGTAAATGGGGTGTGGTGTTTGCCGCTGGGAAGCAATAAAAATGGCGCCAGTTAAAAAATAGCTTATAATCAGGGCTGTCTAATTTAGATGGCCCTATTTTTTGAGAAGAAAAATGAAGATAACCCATTCTTTTTATATGTTTTCAACGCTGACATTAGCGTTATCAAGCGGTTTAAGTGCGGTTGCCTATGCCGAAACCGTCACACCCGAACAACTGTCACGCATGGATCTGCCGGACGAGCGGATTCAGGTGGCGAAACCGGAATTGCCTAAGCCGAGGGTGCAAGTACAGGATAGCCAATCGGCGCAATCGGTCAGCATGACCAAAGAGCAGTTGGCGCAATATCCCGAATTGGTGGTGCGGGCTTTGATTCCGGCGCTGATGCAAAATAATACCGAAGGTGTGGCGCTGTTGCTGCCGATTTACCGTCAGCAAAAACAGACCGATCCTGATTTGTTGACGTGGGGTGAGGCGATCTTGGCACGCCAGCAAAACGACTATCGCCGCGCGTTGACGTTATACCGCACCTTGTTCGCCAAAAATCCGGCGTTTATTCCGGTACGCTATCAAATGGCGCAGGTGCTGTTTTTGAATAACGATAATGAAGCGGCACGGGATCAATTTGAGAAATTGCGCACGGAAAATCTGTCGGCGGAATCGTTAGCGCATATCAATCAATATCTGACCGCACTTAACAAACGTGACGAGTGGTCGTTTCACGGCGGTTTGAGTTATCTCAACGAACGTAATGTCAATAATGCGCCGAAAGCCGGTACGGAAGTCGGAACATGGAAGGCGTGGCAGTCAGAAGCCGCCGAGGGCGTAGGTTATAATTTAAGCGCCGATAAAAAATGGTCGTTGAGCGACGGATTTTTCAGCAAGCTGAATTTAGCGGGCTACGGGCGCTATTATTGGGACAACAAAAAATATAACGAATTGAATGTGCGAATCAGCGCCGGTTTGGGTTATCAAACTGCGCAAACCGAAGTCAGTTTAATGCCGTTCACCGAACGTCGTTGGTACGGCGGCGGTTCGTCCGGCAGCGACAGCTTAAAGCGTTTCTCGCAAAATTCCGGTTTGCGTTTGGATATCAGCTATTGGTTGGCGCCGCGTTGGCAGCTTTCAACCGCACTTGAGTACGGCGAACAGCGTTACACCACGCGTAAGCACTTAAACGGTAACAACTATTTATGGTCAAACACGCTGTTGTATATGCCGAACAGCAACCAATATTGGTTTGTCGGCAGCGATTACAGCCGTGACAATGCGCGTGATAAAAGCGATGCCTATCAGCGCAAAGGCGTGCGTATCGGTTGGGGGCAGGAGTGGTCGTGGGGGATTTCCAGCCGGGTTGCGTTGAATTACGCCCGTCGCGAATATAAAAAAGAGGTGGCGGTGTTCGGTATTCGGCAAAAAAACCACGAGTACGGCGCACAACTCAGCCTGTGGCACCGAGACTGGCATCTTTGGGGCATAACGCCGCGCATTACTTGGGCGTATAACAAAGTCAGCAGTAACAATCCGTTTTATACTTATGACAAAAATCGGGTTTATCTGGAAGTTAATAAACGTTTTTAAGGTTGTTTGACACCGCACTTTACCCCCGTCGGGTGCTAACCGCAGCGTCCGATGGACTTCATTGGCAAACAGACCTGTCCGACACGGCTATTTTTGTTTCGTATAGCCTGCTCTGGTGCTAGAATATCGCCAATTTTTCAAGATTGAATAACTTATAGGAAATGCCATGCGTACATCACACTACTTACTCTCCACCCTCAAAGAAACGCCGAACAATGCGGAAGTGGTCAGCCACCAATTAATGCTGCGCGCCGGCATGATTCGTCCGTTGGCGTCAGGGCTGTATATCTGGACCCCGACCGGCTTGAAAGTGTTACGCAAAGTGGAAAAAATCGTGCGTGAGGAAATGGACAAGAGCGGTGCGCTGGAAGTGTCGATGCCGGTGGTGCAGCCGGGTGATTTGTGGGTGGAATCCGAACGTTGGGAGCAATACGGGCCTGAGCTGTTGCGTTTCACCGACCGTGGCGACCGCCCTTTTGTATTAGGACCGACCCATGAGGAAGTGATCACCGATTTGGCGCGGCGTGAGCTGAGCTCTTACAAACAGCTGCCGATTAATCTATACCAAATCCAAACTAAATTCCGTGACGAAGTGCGTCCGCGTTTCGGCGTGATGCGCTCGCGCGAATTTTTGATGAAAGACGCCTACTCTTTCCACCTGAGCCAAGAGAGTTTGCAGCAGACTTATGATCTGATGTATCAAACTTACAGCAATATTTTCACCCGCTTAGGCTTGGATTTCCGTGCAGTACAGGCGGACACAGGATCAATCGGCGGCAGTGCCTCCCATGAATTTCAGGTGCTTGCCGCCAGCGGCGAAGACGATATCGTGTTTTCCACTGAATCGGACTACGCCGCCAATATCGAACTGGCGGAAGCGGTCGCCTTAGGCGAACGTGCCGAGCCAACGGAAGAACTGCGTTTAGTCGACACGCCGAACTGCAAAACCATTGCCGCATTGGTGGAACAATTCGGCTTGGCAATTGAGAAAACCGTGAAAACCCTGATCGTACACGCCAGCGAAGAGAGCGGCCATAAGTTGGTGGCGTTGATGGTGCGTGGCGATCATGAACTGAACGAAGTCAAAGCGGAGAAATTGGCTGAAGTTGCCAGTCCGTTAGTGTTTGCTGACGAAGCGGAAATCCGTGCCGTAATTGGCGCTGGGGTCGGTTCATTGGGGCCGATTAACCTGCCGATTCCGCTGATTATTGACCGTACCGTGGCCAATATGAGCGATTTCGGCGCCGGGGCGAATATTGATGATAAACACTATTTCGGCATTAACTGGCAACGTGATTTACCGTTGGCACAAGTCGCCGATTTGCGTAACGTGGTCGAGGGCGACCCAAGTCCGTGCGGCAAAGGTACGCTGCAAATCAAACGTGGAATTGAAGTCGGGCATATTTTCCAACTGGGCGATAAATATTCGCAAGCGATGAACGCCACCGTGCAGGGCGAAGACGGCCGTCCGCAAGTGATGAGCATGGGTTGTTACGGTATCGGCGTGAGCCGTGTGGTGGCGGCGGCGATCGAACAAAACCATGATGATCGTGGCATCATTTGGCCGGCGCAAATCGCCCCGTTCCAAGTGGCGATTGTGCCGATGAATATGCACAAATCCGAAGCGGTGCAACAGTACGCCGAAGAGCTGTACCGCACTTTGCAGCAGCAAGGGGTGGAGGTGATTTTTGATGATCGCAAAGAGCGCCCGGGCGTGATGTTTGCCGATATGGAATTAATCGGTGTGCCGCACACCATCGTGATCGGCGAGAAAAATCTGCTCAACGGCGAAGTGGAATATAAAAACCGCAAAACAGGCGATAAGCAGATGTTGGCAAAAGATCAGGTATTGGCATTTTTATCGTCAGTTTAAATCAGTACAATAAAAATCAGGGGAGCCGTAAATATCGGCTCTTTTTTATTTGTCGCTGATCACAAATTAACCAAATGACAGTTTGTTTTTTGATGTAGTTGTTTTACCATATGTTATGGTATGTTTTTGTTGTTTTTTGTAAACTCATAACATTAGATAAACATCAGAGACAATTAAGTGATGAAAAAATTTTTGATCTTTCTGTTATTGTTCAGTGGGTTGGTGCAAGCGGAAACTCTGTTTATCGGCAAACGCCATGCCCCGTTAAGTTGGGATCCGATTGATAGTTATACTATGTTCTGGGGCGCTGTCGCCTCTAATCTATATGATGGCTTAGTGCTGAGAACTGAAACGTTTGAGCTGAAACCCGGGCTGGCGCAAAGCTGGCAAATTCTTGATGACGGGCTGCGTTTCCGTTTCCAACTGCGTCAAGATGTCAGATTCCATAACGGCGAACATTTTGATGCCGAATCGGTTAAATTTAGCTTTGAGCGCTTGTTGCGCAACGAAGGTAACAGCGCATTACAACTGGCGTTATATGATTCGATTAAACAAGTTAACGTTATCGATCCTTACACCATCGATTTTGTACTTCACCGCCATGACCCGTCTTTCCTGACCAAATTGGCAGGCTACGGCGGTATGATTGTGCCGCCGAATTATATTAAAACCTATGGCGAAAGCCACTTTGATAAAAATCCGGTCGGCACAGGTCCGTTTAAATTCGTTGCTTCGAAAGACAATGACATTTTGCATTTGCGCGCCAATCCAGACTATTTTGCCGGACAAGCGAAAGTAGAGCATTTAGTGTTTCGTTTTATCGCCGATGAAAAAGTGCGGGTGCGCGAATTTTTGGAGGGGCGGCTGGATGTGTTGCAAGACTTGCCGTTTTCCGATGTGCCGCGCGTGAAAAACGTTAAAGGGGTGGATGTGGTGGCGGTGAAAGGCTTGACCGTGCAGACCTTGCAATTTAATTTGATCGAGCCGCTGATGCAGGATGTGCGCGTGCGTCAGGCACTGAATCTGGCGGTGGATAAACAGGCGTTGATCAATATGCTGTTGAACGGTTATGGTCGTCCGGTTGCCGGTTTACAAACTGAAATGACGTTTGGTTATGACCCTGATTTGAAGATTTATCCGTATGATCCGGCAAAAGCCAAAGCATTGCTACAGCAAGCGGGAGTGAAAGCCGGCGAGAAGTTGGTGATTAACTATCGCAGTAGCAATTACAGCCTGTATGAAATGGCGCGTGCAGTGGCGGTGTTTTTCAAAGATCTGGATTTCAAGGTGGAATTGAAGCCGATCACACAAGAGACTTATTTGCGCAGTAGCTTGATGCCGGCCAATAAAAACGATGAAATCTTCCAATTCGGCTGGAATGGTTGGACGTTGGATTTTGGTGATAGCGCCTATTTGCTGTTTCACAGCGGACAAGCGTGGAATCCGCTGATTCACTCGCCGGAATTAGACGCACTGTTGGATCAACAACGGGGTTTACGCGATTCGCAACAACGGCTCAATATTTTACGCGAAATCGCTGATTTGGCTCATCAACAGGCGTATTACCTACCGTTATTTGCCGAAGATGCGATTTACGGCGTTTCCGACAAAGTAAAAAATTTTATTCCGGCCGCCGATGGACGCATGCGTTATTTGACAACCGAAATTCAGCGTTAATGCAGAATTCCGGCGAAAATCACGCTATAATGACCGCACTTTGAATAATCCGGGCGACAGGATTTTTACGCTATGTCATGGTTGCAACTCTTATTTGGCTTTAAAGGGCGGTTAAACCGCAAAGGATTTTGGCAAGGATCCGCGATTTGTTTTGCGCTGCTGTTGCTGCTTGCCAACGTGCTGCCAACGCAACAACTGTTTCAACAAACGCCGACCGCACTTTTGGCTTCTGCCTTACTGTTGCTGGTGGGCTGGTGTTTTCTGGCAGTGGTGGTGAAACGCTTGCACGACCGCGGACGCAGTGGAAGTGCGGTCACGATCGTCATTTTTCCCGTGCTGTGTTATGTTATCGCCAATTATAGCGAGGGCATGATGGCGTGGGCGTTGGGCAAATTTTTACCGCTGTTTTTCGCGGTGTTGCTGTTACTGGATTGGGGAGTCTTTCGCGGACAAGCCGAAGCAAACCGTTACGGCGAACGAGGATTGGCGTTAAGGCTGAAATAAAATATGCTGAAAAAACAAATTATTATCTTGATATGTGCCGTTTTGTCAGCGGCGTGCAGCAGCCCGAACCGCACGTTGTCGTTTTTTGATCCGCAAGGTCAGATACGGCAGATGACATTTTCGACATCGGCAGACCGCCAACAACCTGTGGCGACGATCGGCGACCGCACTTTGTTGTTGCAGCAGCGGGAAGAGCGTAAGCTGTTGTTGGCGTTGAACCGACAGGATCAGCCGCTCAATCGGCATATCCGACATGATATTCGCGAGTTGGAACTGTACGAATTGGGGCAGGGCGGGTTTGTCGATGTTTATCGGCTGCACAGCGAAGATATTTGCCGCCGTTTTATGCGCAATCAAGCGCTGAGCGTTTCGCATGCAGTGACCTTTTATCAGCAAAATCCGCAGGGACAGCCGCGCATGTTCGGCGTGATCTCGGATTTTTCCCTCAATTATAAACAAGCGCTGATCAAGCTGAATGCCACACGAACCGTACCCGACGGCGCACAGGATTATACGGAATTGCTACAGGGCAGCGCCCGTAAAATCCACTCATTTTTAGACAAGGTAATTTGTCACCAACATTAGGAATAACAGCGTGTCAGAAATTAAATTGAATTATCATAAAACCCATTTTTTAACCAGTGCACCGGATATTCGCCATATGCCGCAAGACGACGGCATCGAAATCGCTTTTGCCGGCCGCTCCAACGCCGGAAAATCGACCGCACTTAACAGCCTGACCAACCAAAAAAGTCTGGCACGCACCTCGAAAACGCCGGGACGCACCCAGTTAATCAATCTGTTTGCCGTGGAAGAAAATTGTAAAATCGTCGATTTACCCGGTTATGGCTACGCCGCCGTACCGGAACAGATGAAAATCAAATGGCAGCAGGCGTTGGGCGAATACCTGCAAAAACGCGAATGTTTGGGCGGCGTGGTGATCTTGATGGATATCCGCCACCCGTTAAAAGATTTGGATCAACAGATGATCGAATGGGCGGTTGCCTCGAAATTACCGCTCTTGCTGCTGCTGACCAAAGCCGACAAACTCAGCCAAAGCGCGCGCAGCAAACAACTGAAGCTGGTGCGTGAAGCCATTCTACCGTTCCAAGGTGATATTCAAGTCGAAGCCTTTTCCGCGCTGAATAAAATCGGCATCGACAAACTGGCGGCAAAACTGGACAGCTGGTTTGCGCCGAATTTTGTTGATACCGACCACGCAATCGAAGCCCAATAATCCCCGATATCACTCCATCTGAAAAAATAGTTTAAGGTTGATCTTGATCCCGATCAATCTTAAATTATTTTATTATTAGTAATTATTCTTATTCTCTTTTCAAAGATATATTTTTAGTGCTAGAATAAAGAAGGACAGGCTAAATCGTTTTAGTTGAAATTAATTATGCTATGCGATTTTTTCTCCATGCTCGAAGTCTTCTCGTTAAGGCAAGAATCAGCAACTTTTTTTACTCTAATTAACCTTATTTTTGATAGGAACCTCGTTATGCAGCGAACCAAAATTGCATTATTTGTCACGGGGATTTTGCTTGGCAATGCCTCTTTTGGGGCGTATGCCGAGGAAAATGCAACGCAAACAAGTCTGACTGAAATCGAAGAAGCGTTGGCGGTGGACGATTCGTCTACAACACTTGAAACGATTCATGTTTCAGGAACGCCATTTAGCCAACAAGTCGGTACACAAAAGATTACTGAAGAGCAGATTAACAATCGTCCGTTAAGAGACGGCAATATTACTGAATTATTGCGAAACAACCCGAATATCCAGTTTTCCAATACGGCGGATAAATCAACAGCAGCCGGTGAAATAGCCCCAAATGAAGTTTCCATTAACGGTGAAAAATACTATAACAATAACTACACCATTGATGGCTTATCCAATAATGATAATTTAAATCCGGCGGCTAATAATGCTTTAACCAGCGGCGGTAACGACGTAGAAGGTTATAGCCCTACCGATTTACCTTCCGGCGGTACTCAATCTTTCTGGGTTGATACCAGTTTGTTGAAAAATGTGGAAGTATTTGACAGCAATATTTCCGCTAAATACGGACGCTTTACCGGTGGTGTGATTAATGCGGAATTGATCGATCCGCGTTTGGATAAATCCTCCGGTAAACTATTCTACCGCACTACCCGTGATACTTGGGCGAGTTTCTATTTACAGGAAGGGACGGAAGAATCTTACAATAAAGCGGAAAATTTAGGTGATCAACCACAATTTACAAAGCAACAATACGGCATTCATGTCAGCCAGCCTTTAAGTGAAAAAGCCAGCCTTTTATTTTCTTATAATCGTTCAGAGTCTAAGATTCCATATCACCATGCCTATTTAGATCAATGGGATACACAACGCCGTATTAATGAGAGTTATTTGTTAAAAGGCGTCTATTTGCCGGATAACGGTGATTTATGGAAAGCCACTCTCATGTATTCTCCGCACCGTTCGGAATATTTTAAGAAAAATATTAAAAACGGTGGGTTTACCAATACGGGGGGCGGTTTCCAGGCTAGCCTGCAGTGGGATAAGGAGTTTGATTGGGGAAAAATGTCATCGGTGATGGCCTATAAAAAATCAGGCAATAGCGTTAAGCATGAGGAGCAAAATTATTATAACTATAATAATACCAGAGGTGCTTACGATTGGTGTACTAACGCCGCTTGTTCTTCATCTCAATTTGGCGGGTACGGTCAATTTAGTACGGAAAGAGAGAGTGTAACCTTTAAACAAGATTTTAGTTTTAATACGTTGGCTACAGCAGCTATCGAGCATGATTTGAAAGCCGGCTGGGAATATATCAGTGCCGGAGCAAAATATAAACGTGACAGTGACAGCTATCTTAATGTTTATAACGCTAACGGTTATTTAACATCTTACACCTTGCATCCGGCGCGTAACGTTTCGGCAAATGATGACAACTACGCAGTGTATATTGAAGATAGTATGAAATGGAAAAACCTAAGTGCCACTATCGGATTACGTCTTGATCGTAGTGCATTTTTGGGAAATAACAATTTAGCACCGCGTTTTTCTACGTCTTATGACGTATTCGGCGATGATTCAACCCAACTGTTCGGGGGCGTCAACCGTTATTATTCCGGCAGTGTCTTAACCTATAAATTACGCAATTTAATTGGCACAAGAACAACTTGTACAGACACCAGAGCTACCGGCACTTATAATTGTACTCCCGCTACAGGCACAAGCTATGATGTCTCGGACTTGAAAACCCCCTATAGTGATGAGTACGTTTTAGGTTTTTCACAAAAGTTATACGATACGCGCTTAACATTGAAATGGGTAAACCGTCATAGTAAAGACCAATTTGTTCGTACAGGCTCAACGGCTAAAAATGCTGATGGTGTAAACACTTACTATATGACAAATTTGGGGCGCAGCAAAACGGATACGTTCACACTCAATATTAAACCGGAACAGGCTTATCAATTTAAATATGCGACAATAAATTGGTCATTAGGAGCGCAAATTTCTGATTCGGAAAGCAACTTTTCTACCTATGCCGTCAGAGAAACCGGCTATGATTACGATAAAGCCATTGTGAACGGTACTTTGAAAGATATCACGCAATTACCGACAACGGATTATAACACGCCGTGGTCTGCTTTCTTTACGTTGGATACCCATTTCCCTGATTTGAGATTGGATTGGTCGCAACGTTTTAGCTATTCTGCCGGTTATCGAGGTTACACCACTTCCTCCGGTGTTTGCCCGACTGATTACAGCGTATGCGGTAATTATGTCGGTGATGTCTTGGTTTATGATGAATATAAACAGGGGAGTTATTTTATGTGGGATTGGCACTTCGCATACAAACAGCCGACGTTTAAAACGCAATTTTTAGAATTTACGGTAGATATTAATAACGTATTGAATCGCCGTGTTATTGCCGCGTCTTCCTCTTCCGGTTCCAGCACCTACAAAATGGGCCGTAACTTCTGGTTAGGCGTAAGTTATAACTGGTAAGTTGAACAAATTTTTTGATTGATCAATTCCCTCTCGCTGTCGGCAGCGAGAGGCTTTACTTTTTAAGAAGTTCTCTATTATGCGATTACTCTTTACGCTTTTTTTGTGCCTGATTTCAACATTCAGCTTCGCCGAAGTCAGTGAACCGCTCTTTGGCCGTTTGCAAAACGGGTTACGTTACACCTTGCTTCCGCTGCATTCAGAACCCGGACATATTGAAATCCGAGTCAAGGTTTATGCCGGTGCGGTGGACGAAAATGATGATCAGGCAGGTGTGGCGCATATGCTGGAGCACTTGGTTTTCCGGCAGAGCGAACAGTTTCCCAGTGTGATGAATTTTTTGCATGAACATCACTGGGTACGCGGGCGGAACTATAACGCAGTGACCACCAATGACAGCACCACTTACCTGTTCACGCCGCCCGACGGTAATTTGCAACAGGCATTGACCGCACTTTCGCAGATGCTGTTTCATGCCAAGCTGACCCAAGCGGATTTGGACGACGAACGTAAAATCATTCTTGAAGAGTGGCGTGCTGGACAAGGCGTCGGTGCAAGAATGGCACGTTTGCGCACCGAATCGGTGCGGGTTGATTCCCGTTATACCCGCGCGCCGGTGATCGGTACGCCACACAGTATCGAGTCCATGCCGGCCGGTCAGTTACAGGCGTTTTACCGCACTTGGTATGCACCGAATAATATGCAGCTGCTGATTGTCGGCGATCTGGAACCGCAAGCGACGGAAAAGCTGATTCAAACCTATTTTGGCAAGGCGGAGAGTAAAACCGTACCGCCGCGTGATTATCTGGAACCGAAATTGAGCGATATTTTACGCACCACACAACTGCAAGATGCGCAAAGTGCGGTCAGCCAAATCGCCTATATCGTCCGTTTCGACGAAAGCGACATGCGTGAGCAGACCGAAGCGGCGCGCTATCAACGGTGGCTGGATCGTTTGGCGCTTGCCGTGGTGACGCAGCGGTTCAGAAATCAGAGCGAAACCTTGCCGCAAGGCGTGAACAGTATTGTGTTGCGAAAATCGGATATCGGGCAAAAAACCGTTGCCTTAGGCGTGTTCAGCAGTGTCGCCGCAGATGCCCACAGGGCAGGGTTGGCACAGATTTTCAGCGAGATGGAACGGCTGAAGCGCTACCCGATTACGCAAGAGGAGCTGAACGCGCAAAAAGCGAAATATCAGGCGCAAATTGATCATGCCAAACAGCATAAAAATGATCGCGATTTTCGCGGCTGGGTGCAGGCGATGGTGGATTCGGTGCTGGTGGACAAGTCTTATTTGACCCAACCTGAAATTGCCGCACTTAGCGAGCCTATGCTGCAACGGATCACGCTTGAAGAGGTTAATCGCCATATTCAAAATTGGTTCGGCGCCACTGACCGAATTGTGCAGTACCAAGCGCCGCGCCTGAGCAAAATCGAACCGATTGATGCGGATTGGGTGCGGCAGTTGCAGGCGGAGATTGAGCAAAGTGCGGTCGCCGCACCGCAACAGGAAAAAGTGATTGAACCGATGGCGTTGGACAAGCTCGAACAATCGGGTTCAATCGTATCCGAACAGGTTTTCGCCGCGCAAAATGTCATTCACTGGTCGTTATCCAATGGGGATAAAGTGGTGTGGCTCAAGACCCCGTTGGCGCAAGATAGAACTTGGTTCCAAAGCCAAAGCAGTGCTGGTTTTCAAGGCGAAGGTTTGGGGCGTTGGCAGAGCCAGTTTGCCACCCAGCTCGTGTTGCAAAATGCACCGCTGGATTGGGAAGCTGCCCAGTTGGAACGCTGGAAAAGTGTCAATAAGGTGAATTTGTCGGCAAAACAGAGCGAGCAATACCTCACCTTTTCCGCTCAGGTAGAAAACAGCAAAATCGCCGATATGCTGCGTTTGTTTTACGCTTATCAGCAGGAAACCGCGATCAAAGAAGGTTTGGACGAAAGCAAGGAATCCACACGGCGTTCACTGGATATGCAGGCGCAGCAAAGCACGGAGCATCTGCGGCTGTCCGCACTCAGCCGATTACGTTTCGGCAGTGACGATCCGGCGGTGTTGCCGCAGAAAGACGCCTTGGATTCACTCTCGCCGCAGGATTTGGATCAGGTGTGGCGCAAAATGGTGTCGGCGCCGACCACCTATTTTTTTGTCAATGATCTCGCCAAACAGGAAATGCAGCAATGGGTAACAACCTATCTAGCCGGCATTCCGCGCCGACAAGCGTTGCCGTCCACACGCATTTTGCCGACGGAAGGTAAACAGCGAGCCGCTTTTGCGATGAATCTCGCCCCCAAAGAGGACGTGAAAATATGGTACTTCACCCCTTACCAATGGCAGGGCAAAGATGCCGTATTGGTTTCCCTGCTGCAAAATATCGCCACGCAGAAATTGAAACTGTCCTTGCGTGACGAGCATTTGGGCGTTTACAGCCTGCGCTTTGAAAGCAAATTGAATCCTGAAACCCATCGGATCGAAAGTGAACTGAGCTTTACGGCAAATCCGGCGATGACGGACAGTTTGATCACGCTGGCTAATCAAGTGTTGCAAGCATTGCCGGCGCAAATCAGCGAAGAAGATGTCAAATTGGCAAAAAGCCAATTTCTGAAAGCGGAAAAAGAGCGGTTGAAACGGGTGGATACTTGGCTTAACCGTTTAGTTTTAAGCGAAAACCAATTTGCCAATCCGCAGTATTTAAGCGATATGCAGCAGTTGGGCGTTGAAATTGATCTGCCGAAAATCAAAGCGATGGCAGCCAATCTGTATAGCGAACAAAATCAAAAAGTGTTTGTGACAACCCAAAAAAATAATGACAAGGAATAATCCGCCCCGACAGGATCGGCGGTGTGAAATGGAAATCAATCATGAAACAATTTTTTGTGCGTCTTTTTGTATTGTGTAAACCGTTTTGGGGCAAAAAAAGCAACTGGCTGGCATGGTTATTGCTCGGGCTGGTGATTGCTATCGGTTCGGTCATTGCTTGGATCAATATCCAAATTAACGAGTGGAGCAAGGTCTTTTACGACACCTTGACGGCGTTGGAAACGGAAAAAATTTATTTGTTATTGCAGGAATACAGCCTCTATTTGCTGATTTTTATCGTCATTAACGTTTACCGCACTTGGTTACGCAAATTACTGATTATCCGCTGGCGGGAAGCGATGACCGAGCGTTTCGTCAATCAGTGGTTGTCTGACCGGATTTTCTATAAATTGGCACAGCGTAAAAAAATGGATAACCCCGATCAGCGGATTGCGGAAGATATTCGTATTTTTATCGAATACAGTATTGAGCTGACGGTTTCTTTTTTATTCAACATGATCCAGCTATATTCATTTCTGATGATTTTGTGGGGGCTGTCCGGCGCGCCTGAATTTACTTTTTTCGGGCATACTTTTGTCATAAAAGGCTATTTGGTGTGGGTAGCGCTTATTTATTCCGTTTTAGGCACGGCAATCACCCATTTAATCGGGCGAAAATTACATACGCTGAATTACCACCAACAGGTTTTTGAAGCCAATTTCCGTAGCGGGCTGATCCGTAAACAAGACAATGCGGAGCAAATCGCCCTATATCGAGGTGAACAGGTCGAACGCATCACATTGAAAAACGAATTTCGGCAGATTGTGCAAAATTGGCGCTTGCTAATGAATCGCGAGCGCAATCTGGGGTTTTTCACCGTGGGTTACGATCGTTTTGCCAATCTACTGCCGGTGATTTTTTCCATTCCGCTGTTGTTGGCAAAAATCATTACCTTCGGTGGTATCATGCAGATTCGCAGTGCGTTTAGCGTGGTGATTAATGCCTTGAGCTGGTTCATTTTCGCCTATTCGATTTTACCGAAATGGTCGGCGGCGATTTCCCGTTTAAGCCAGTTAAAGGAAGAAATGGACGCGTTGCAAGCCGGACGACCGACAGCGGCGCAACCTACCGAACTGGCGATCGATACCGAGCGGCTATCGGTTTTTACACCGCAAAACAACGTGTTATTGCGTGATTTATCCTTAAAAATCCAAGCGAATCAATGGATTCATCTACAAGGCAAGAGCGGTTTGGGCAAATCGACGTTGCTGCGCGTGTTGAGCGGCATCTGGGATTATTATCAGGGCGACTACAAGCAGCCGGATAAAACCACGCTGCTGGTGCCGCAACGCAGTTATTTCAGCGGCGGCAATTTAGCCGATGTATTGAGTTATCCGGAGGTCAACCGTTATACCATAGATGAATTAAATCAGGTGTTGGCGCTGGTAGGGCTGAATGCTTGGCAAAACCGGCTAGAGGAAATCCATAATTGGCAGACGCTTTTCTCGGGCGGAGAGCAGCAGCGCGTTGCTTTTGCGCGCGTGTTATTGAACAAGCCGGAACTGCTCTATCTCGATGAAGCCACGTCCAACTTAGATGAAACCACCGCACAAGATTTAATGCGGCTCATCAAAGCGCGTTTGCCGAATACGACAGTGGTTTATATTTCGCACCAGCAAACATTACAGCAGTTTGCCGACCACAGCGTTGATTTGAGTGTTTATGCCTTTGATTAAAAACAAAACGGCATGGCGATTCAGCACCGTGCCGTTTTCGTTTATCTATCGAATCAAGCTGCGGCAACGGTGAAACGTTGGCGCAAATGTTTTTGCTGTTCCGCTTCGTCCACGATGGCCACCGCCAAATCGGCAACACTGATACCAGCAGGCGCGTCGCCGTCCATTAGCACGTCGTCTTTCCCCAACCGGTATTGTCCGCTGCGTTTTTCTTCCACTTCGCCCAAACCGACCGGCGGCGAAATAAACGACCAAGCCAAATCCTGTTCTTGCTGGATTTGCGTCAGTGCGTGGCGTGCGGCATTGGCACCGTCATAAATTTCACGCGGGAATTCCGGCGTATCGATCAGTTGCAAATTTGGCGCAATATACAAACTGCCGGCGCCGCCGACGTGGATTAAATACGGCACTTGCGCCGCTTTTACCGCACGGGTAATTGCACTGAAACCTTGCGTGAACTGCTCGCCGATTTGCGGATTTTCCCAGCCCGGATTAAAGGCGCTGATCACTGCGTCAAAACCCGCTAATTTTTGCGCCAAGGCTTCGCTGTCATAAACATCTGCCGCGACCGCACTTAGATTGTCGTGTTGTGGCAATTTCGCGATATTACGCACAAGTGCGGTCACTTGATGACCACGGTTCAAGGCTTCGTTTAAGACCGCATTGCCAACATATCCTGTTGCACCGATAATGGCTATTTTCATGTTGTTCTCCTAAGCAAAAGTGTATAAGTAAAAGCGTATAAGTGAAAGTATATAACGTTTTAAGTTGTGATCAGTATAAGGGAAATCGAGCGGTATGATAATCCCGCTTTAACTGTATCAATTGTTAAGTTAAACTTAATAAAAATCTGTTTGGGAGTGTTTTTATGGACGATTTAAAACCACTATTGGCTTTCGCCGCCGTAATCAAATACGGCAGCATGAATGCCGCTGGAGACAAGCTGGGAATCAGTCCGTCGGCGGTCAGCCAGCATATCAGCCGTTTGGAGCGTTTATACGGGGTTAAATTATTGTACCGCAACACGCGCAGTATGCAGCCGACGGAAGCCGGCAATCAATTGGCACAATATGCCATTCAGCTGCAACAATCCGCACTTTATGCGCAAAATGCATTGGAGAGTTTGAAAAGCGAGGTGTCGGGCACATTGCGTATCGCCATGATTAGCGGCCTGCTTGACGCGGAGTGGTTTCAGGCGGCGTTGCGAGAACTGGTGCAAACCTATCCGAATGTCGTGCCGCAACTGTTTATCGGCGACAGTGTGATCGATTTGAAGCAGGAACGGATTGATGTGGCGTTTCGCGCCGGCGAAGGCGCGTTGAATCAAGGTGACTTGGTGGCAAAACGCTTGGCAACGGCGCAATGGACGATTTGTGCCGCTCCGGATTATCTGGCGAATGCCGAACCGATCACACAACCGCTGGATTTACTGCAACATCGTTGGATCAGTAGCTTTAGGATTAATCAAAGCCTGCAACGGGGCGATCAAATTTTTATGTTACAGCCGACCGATTATCTGTATTGCAATCAATTATCCGGCTTGCGTAACTGTTCGCTTGCCGGTTTGGGGTTATCAATTCAAACCGATTTGGAAATCAGCGGTCTGCTTAGAAAAGGCTTACTGCAAACCGTGTTGCCCGAATGGAAATTACCGACCATTAACCTCTATGCCGTATTGCCTTATCGGGTACAATCCGCCAAAGTGCGGGTGTGGCTTGATATTGTGCAGCAGCAGCTGGGAGGGCATGGTATTTTTTAGATGATTTATTACTTTTTTGGAATCCGGATCGCAAAAATTTTCTGCTAGCCTTTTCTCCCGACCGCACTTTTCTATACTGCGACTTATTTATTAAGAGAGAAAGCAGAATGTCATTAGCGATTGTTTATAGTCGGGCGTGTATCGGGGTGCAGGCGCCGTTGGTGACGATTGAAGTGCATATGAGCCGCGGCAAACCGGGATTAACGCTGGTCGGGTTGCCGGAAACGGCGGTGAAAGAGGCGCGTGATCGGGTGCGCAGCGCCTTGATTAATGCGCGGTTCGAATATCCGCTTTATCGAATGACAATTAATCTTGCGCCGGCGGATTTACCGAAAGAGGGCGGACGTTATGATTTGGCGATTGCGCTTGGCATTTTAGCCGCTTCGGGGCAGATTTCCGCCGAGAAATTGGGGCGCTATGAGTTTTTGGGCGAGCTGGCATTGACGGGCGAGTTGCGCGGAACGCAGGGTGTGATTCCGGCGGTGATTGAAGCCAAAAAAGTCAAACGTAAATTGGTGGTTGCCGCCGAAAATGCCGAGCAAGCCGGTCTGTTGAGCGATCATCATACCTATTTTGCCGATTCGTTATTGCAAATTGCGGCGTTTTTACAGGATCAGGACGAATTGCCGCTGGCGCAACTCACTTCGTTTCCGAGTCAGGCGCCGCCGCAGGAAAGCCGCTGTTTGACCGACATTATCGGGCAGCAACATGCTAAACGGGCATTGACCATTGCCGCTGCCGGACAGCATAATCTGCTGTTTTTAGGACCGCCTGGCACCGGTAAAACCATGCTGGCCAGCCGGTTGACCGCACTTTTGCCGGAAATGAACGATCAGGAGGCGATCGAGAGTGCGGCAGTCGCCAGTTTGGTGCAAAGCCGTTTGCATAGTCAATATTGGCGGCAACGCCCGTTTCGTACACCACACCACAGCGCGTCGTTGGCGGCGCTGGTCGGCGGCGGTTCCAACCCGAAACCGGGGGAAATTTCGTTGGCGCACAATGGCGTGCTGTTTTTAGATGAACTGCCTGAATTCGAACGTAAGGTGCTGGACGCACTGCGCGAACCGTTGGAATCGGGCGAAATCGTGATTTCGCGTGCTAATGCCAAAGTGCGGTTTCCGGCGAAGTTTCAGTTGATTGCGGCGATGAACCCCAGCCCGACCGGACACTATCAAGGCATGCACAACCGCACTTCAATGCAACAGGTGATGCGTTATCTTAACCGCTTGTCGGGGCCATTTCTTGATCGTTTCGATTTGTCGATCGAAGTGCCGTTATTACCGGCCGGCAGTCTGCAACAGGGCGGTGAGCGCGGCGAAACCAGTTCGCAAGTGCGGTCAAAAGTCGTTGCGGTGCAAGAGAAACAGCTGGCACGGAGCGGAAAGATTAATGCGCACTTGAGCGGTAAATTATTGGAACAGCATTGCGCTTTACGTTCTGAAGATTCACTATTTTTAGAGAACGCACTATTAAAATTAGGCCTATCGGTACGGGCGTATCACCGGATTTTGAAAGTTTCCCGCACGATTGCCGATTTGGACGGCTGTGACCATATCGAACGGCAACACTTGACCGAAGCCTTGGGATATCGAGCGATGGATCGGTTATTGGCGCGTCTGGGGAGTGCAAATTGAGCGTGATTGCAACGACATCGAAAGCGGAAAACCGCACTTTAAACGGTGAAACGGTTCAAATCTTCCACATCTTGTTTAAAAAGCAATCGAACAACGAATTTTTGCCATTTTTTTGCAAAAAATACTTGTCAGGGAAATTTATATCCCTATAATACGCCTCACTTGTTTGCGTCGCCGACTTAGCTCAGTAGGTAGAGCAACTGACTTGTAATCAGTAGGTCACCAGTTCGATTCCGGTAGTCGGCACCATTAAGCAAGTATCGTGTGGAGGGATTCCCGAGCGGCCAAAGGGAGCAGACTGTAAATCTGCCGGCTCAGCCTTCGAAGGTTCGAATCCTTCTCCCTCCACCATTTTCAAATTCTAAAACCAAATGATTGGGGTAGATGAATAAGAACGCGGGCATCGTATAATGGCTATTACCTCAGCCTTCCAAGCTGATGACGCGGGTTCGATTCCCGCTGCCCGCTCCAAAGCGCTGATATAGCTCAGTTGGTAGAGCACACCCTTGGTAAGGGTGAGGTCGGCAGTTCGAATCTGCCTATCAGCACCACTCTTTTCTCGTCACTTCCATCATTTTAGTTGCAATCAATTTCTACATTAGGTTAATGTGGTAACTGAACCATCGATAACCGTGTTTGTTTAGAGGGACTAAAATGTCTAAAGAAAAATTTGAACGTACAAAACCGCACGTTAACGTGGGAACAATCGGCCACGTTGACCATGGTAAAACAACTTTAACCGCTGCTATCACCACCGTATTGGCAAAAACCTACGGCGGAGCTGCGCGTGCATTCGATCAAATCGATAACGCGCCGGAAGAAAAAGCACGCGGTATCACCATCAACACCTCACACGTTGAATACGACACCCCAACCCGTCACTATGCACACGTTGACTGCCCGGGACACGCCGACTATGTTAAAAACATGATTACCGGTGCAGCGCAAATGGACGGTGCTATCTTAGTGGTTGCGGCAACCGACGGCCCGATGCCACAAACCCGTGAGCACATCCTGTTAGGTCGCCAAGTAGGTGTACCTTACATCATCGTATTCTTAAACAAATGCGACATGGTTGATGACGAAGAGTTGCTGGAACTGGTTGAAATGGAAGTGCGTGAACTTCTGTCTCAATACGACTTCCCGGGCGATGACACCCCAATCGTACGCGGTTCTGCGCTGAAAGCGTTGGAAGGCGACGCTGAGTGGGAAGCGAAAATCATCGAATTGGCTGAGCACTTGGATACTTATATCCCTGAGCCAGAGCGTGCGATTGACCAACCGTTCCTGTTACCAATCGAAGACGTATTCTCCATCTCCGGTCGTGGTACCGTTGTTACCGGTCGTGTTGAGCGCGGTATCGTGCGTACCGGTGACGAAGTTGAAATCGTCGGTATCAAAGAAACCACCAAAACCACCGTTACCGGTGTTGAAATGTTCCGTAAACTGTTAGACGAAGGTCGTGCAGGTGAGAACATCGGTGCGTTGTTGCGTGGTACTAAACGTGAAGAAATCGAACGTGGTCAAGTATTGGCGAAACCGGCTTCAATCACTCCGCATACTGATTTCGAATCAGAAGTGTACGTATTGTCTAAAGATGAAGGTGGTCGTCATACTCCGTTCTTCAAAGGCTACCGTCCACAATTCTATTTCCGTACCACAGACGTAACCGGCACTATCGAGTTACCGGAAGGCGTGGAAATGGTAATGCCTGGCGACAACATCAAAATGGTTGTCAGCCTGATTCACCCAATCGCGATGGACCAAGGCTTACGCTTTGCGATTCGTGAAGGTGGCCGTACCGTTGGTGCGGGCGTTGTGGCTAAAATTATCAAATAATTTGGCTTCAAGCTGAACTGAAAAGGGTGAACGTTGGTTCGCCCTTTTTGCTATTCGCCGCCTTACAAAGAGGGATATGCTATGTTACCGATTAATCTGTTTTATGGCTTGTTGATCCTATTAATCTTGTTGCCGTTAATCGCTTTCCGCTTCAGCCGCTATAAAAATTCACTGAAAATCAACCGTTATCTGGCACTGGGCTTGGCAGCGCTGGCCGGTTTGCTGTGGGGAACAGCAAATCAAGTGGTAGTTGTAACCGATGATGATTCGGCGCAAGAATACGCATTGTTTTACCCACAACACTATCAGTTGAGCAACCGGCAGCAGCTTACACTGTCTTATCAATTCGGCTGGCGCAAAGCCAGTGTCATTAATAACGGAAAGCGCCCGCTAATTTATGAAACCGTCAAATACGGCAGCTCGGAAAGCGTTACCGAAGTACGCGGCATTTTGCCTTATGCTGTCATCAAAAATCTGCCCGAACCGATCCACTACACTTTCACCGAGCCGCCAAGTGCGGTACGCCTGACATTCGTCGGCTCGGATTTAAGAGGTTGGATACATCGTTAAAGTGCGGTTAGTCGATTATCCTACAGCCGGATTGACCCAATTTTGGGTTGGTTTTTCGGATTTGAATGCAGCAATTAAATTATCTACTGCACAGCGAGCCATATTATCGCGGGTTTCAGTGGTAGCCGAACCGATGTGTGGCAGCAGAACGACATTTTGCAGGGTCATTAACGGCGAGTCGGGCGGCAGCGGTTCAACTTCAAATACGTCCAGTCCGGCAGCCTTAATACCGCCGTTTTGCAGGGCTGCTATCAGCGCTTGTTGATCGACAATTTTACCACGCGCAGCATTAATCAGAATAGCGGACGGCTTCATTAACGCCAGTTTTTCTTTCGATATCAATTTTTCCGTTGTCGGGAGTAGCGGCAGTGTGATACAAACAAAATCAGCGCGCTGTAACAAATCATCTAACGAGCACCGTTCGGCTTGATATTGGCGTTCAACCTGCTCGTTTGCTTGCTTGCCGGTGTACAACACTTTCATATCAAAACCGCAATATGCTCTTTTGGCGACCGCACTTCCAATCCGCCCCATTCCCAGAATACCGATAGTTTTATGATGTACGTCCGTTCCATAATATTCGGAACCGATACTGCCTTGCCATTGACCGGCACGGACCAGTATTGATAGCTCTACTGCACGGCGTGCCGTCGCCAACATTAAGGTGAAAATCGTATCGGCGGTTGTATCGGTCAAGACATTGGGAGTGTGCATTAAACGGATACCCCGTCGGGTTAAATCATCAACGTCAAATTGATCATAACCGACGGAGATGGTTGAAATGGCTTTTAGTTTCGGTGCAAATTGTAGCAATTCCTGTTTGATTGGCACGCTGGCGCCGATTAAGCCGTCAGCCTGTGCTAAGGCGGTGATCACTTCATTGCGGTTATCCGCTGTAATACCGTCAAAAGTGATGAGATTAAAGTGAGAAGCTAAACGGGCTTTTTGCTCATTTGGTATTTTTTTATAGAGAATAACGGTTTTTTTCATCGTTTTATCCTTAAAGTGCGGTGCGGTTCATTAAAAATCACCTAACTGTTCTCGAGTCGGCAAGCCTTCACTGTCACCAATCACTTGTATGGCAAGAGAGCCGATACGATTTCCGCGTTTAGCAGCTTGCGCCAATGTTTTTCCTTCCAGCAAGGCACTGATTACCCCCACCGCAAAACCGTCGCCGGCACCGACCGTATCAACGACGTTCTCCACAGGGCAAGGTGGAATGGTATCTTGATTTCCCAGCTGATCCTTGAAATAAGCGCCTTGTTCGCCCAGCTTAATAATGACGGCTTTCACCCCTTTTTCCAGATAAAAATCGGCAATCGCTTCGGCAGAGCTTAAACCGGTTAAAATACGTCCCTCTTTAATGCCCGGCAGTACCCAGTCGGCTTTGCCGGCGAGCCGGTTCAAACTGCGTATCATCTCTTGTTCGCTTTTCCAAAGTGTCGGGCGCAAATTGGGATCAAAGGAGATGGTTTTGCCTGCCGTTCGCATAAAATCGATTAAATGTAATGATAAACGGTAGCTGCTGTCGGATAAGGCGGTGGCAACCCCGCTTAAATGCAGGTGGCGAGCATTCAGGAACGGCGCAGGTGTGAAATCGGCAAGCGATAGATAACTGGCTGCCGAGCCTTTGCGGAAATATTCTACCGCAGGATCAGCCCCTTGCTCCGCTTTGGCTTTCAGTTGAAAACCGGTAGGATGGTGCGGATCAACGCTGACCCAATCACGCTGAATATTTTCTTTAGCCAGTTGTTGCAAAATAAATTGTCCGAAAGAGTCATTACCAACCCGACTTAACCATGCCACGTTGAACCCGAGACGAGCCAAACCGGTGGCGACATTGAGTTCCGCACCGGCAGCACGTTTGGTGAAATGCGTGATTTCAGATAAGTTTCCGCTTTCAGCCGCGACAAACATTGCCATGGCTTCACCATAGGTAATCACATCTAAAATAGATTGTTTTGACATAGGCTTATCCTCTTAACAGTTCGACAAAGTATCGCGATACGGCGACTAAATCTCTGCCGGCTAACGGAAACTCAATTCCGCGTGCGACATTTTGCGGTAAATATCGTTGCGCGATTTGTAAATAGCGATCCTCTTGGTTTTTGGGCGGAACGGTTATTCGTTTTCCGGTGGTATCCAGTGCGGTTGATTTAATATGGATATAGCCGACATAAGCTGCCAGCTGTTGGGCTGCAAGTTGCGGATCCTGTTCCACCCATGCCCAATTACCACAGTCAAAAGCCAGTCGCAACGGCACATGGTGTTGTGCCAGCCATTGGGTAAACGCCGACATGCTATTCAAGTTACCGCTCTTTTTTGCTTGATCATTTTCGATGACACACTGAATTTCAGGATACATATCCATAATTTGCTTTAACGTATAGGCTAATGCCGCTGGCGTATCAGGCTGAAAATCACCAAGTGAGAATTTGAGAAGTTCGGCATTAAGTTGCCTCGCTTCAGCGAAATATTGTCGCAGCTGCGGATTGATTTTTTCCGGCGATATCCACAATGGGAAAGGAACCGAATAGAAGCAGGCTAATTGGGCTTGTTTGATCTTGTTCGCCAGTCGGGGGAGTTGTGATAATGCGTCATCTGAAAATAATTCCCGACGAATTTCAACCCCATCTGCGCCTGAGGCTTTGATGACGGTGAGAATTTCTCCCTGTCCGCCGATGTTCTTAATGTAGTCGGATCCATAAGCGGAAGTGACGATAATTATTTTTCTAGGCATAACATGCATTCCTTCATTTTTATTTTTCTCTCTAATTTAGCCTTTTGGAACCGATACCATTTTTTGTTAAAAAGCGACGGTGACTCCCTTTTGGCTTAAGCCGATTCTCTGATGATTAATTCCCCCGGATAGAACACATTTTGAAAATCTGAAGTATCGCTGTTCATGCGTTGATATAGCAATTCGAAAGCGTTAAAGCCTATTTGGAACGTCGGTTGCTTCAGGGTCGTGATTCCGCCACCGACCAGCGCCGCCCAAATCGGATCGTCAAAACCGATTAATCCGATATCTTTGCCCCATTCCAATTTCAAGCGTTTTAGAGAAAGCGATATATCCAGCGTAACGGCGCCGTTAACCGAGATAATCGCTTTGCGCATGCCGCGGTTTTTGGCGCAGAATTCGGTAATGACGCTATCCATTTTTTGTTGATCTTTGCTGCTGACTAATTCGGCAATTTCACCGCTACAGTGTTGGTTCGCTACAATTATTTGTTTGAAAGTGTCGGTGCGTTTTTGGCGCGGTTGAATATCGTTGATCGTTTCTGTGATAAACAAAATCGCTTCAAAACCGCTACCAATGAGATGTTCCGTCACTAATGTCGAGGCTTGTTCGTTATCCAGCCCTACGACATCGCAATTCAGCGCATGAATTTGCCGGTCGATAGAGACAATCGGGAGAGAAAATTGTTTAAAATTATCGTCATGAGTGCGTAGCGCATGGATAATGACACCTTCAACCTGATAGCTGAACATCAACTGTAAAATCTGTTTTTCTTGTTCAAGCTGATTATTGGTGTTAAAAACCAGCAAGGTATAGCCGTATTCGCGGCTGGCGGCCTCGATCCCCTGCATGACATCAATGGAATAGGGATTATTGATATCGGCAAAGATCAAGGCAATCAGTCGGGTGCGTCCGCGTTTCATACTTCGAGCGATTTGGCTGGGCTGGTATTTCAGCGTTTCGATGGCACCTGCAATTTTCTTTTGCATATTATCCGACAGCACATTAAATTCGCCGTTCAGATAACGCGATACGCTGGTTTTCCCCACTTTTGCCAAAGCTGCCACATCGCTAATCGTGGCTTTTTTATTTCTCGAAGCTGTTTTCATATTATGCAGGCCTAATGATTATAAAAAGACATTATTCAATAAAATGACCGGCATGAAAATAACAATAGCCAATACAATTAAAATAATTGCAATATACGGCATCACTGCTTTAAAGGATTTGTCAATGGGCAGATTACCAATCACACTGGCAATTAATAAACACAATCCGTAAGGCGGCGTGACCAATCCTACTGACAGGGTAATAATGATAACGATACCTAGCTGTATCGGATCAACGCCTATCGCTTGCGCCACCGGATAAATTACCGGTACGAATAAGACCATTGCAGGGATAGCGTCCATAAAAGTACCGATAAACAGGAAGAATAAAATAATCAGTAATAGGAATACATATTGGCTGCCACCGATATCATTGAAGAAACCGGCAACTAAGGTATTGATTCTGAAATAACCTAAAAACTCACCTAAAGCAGAAGCTGCGGCCAAGGCGAATAAAGATAAGCAACTTAATTTTAAGGTTTCGATTAAAATTTTCGGCAAATCTCGGAAGGTAATCGTTTTATAGAAATAAGCACTGACAAAGTAAGCATATAAGGCAGAAAATGCCGCAGCTTCGGTCGGTGTGAACACGCCGAAAACGATACCGCCGATAATAATCAGCGGCGTGATCAATGCCGGAATCGAGTTTTTAAAGAGTTGCAGAAAAACGTTCCACGGCATTTTTGCTTCGCTCGGCAGTGCACTACGAACCGCAACATAATAGATAAAAAACATCATGCCGAGACCAATGGCAATACCGGGTAAAATGCCGCCGATAAATAGTTTGCCGACGGAGGTGTTGGTTAATCCGCCGTAGATCACCATCGTGATACTCGGCGGAATAATGCTGCCGATGGTAGAAGAGGCGGCGGTCACTCCCACCGCCATTTCACGGCTGTAGCCTTTTTCAAGCATATTCGGAATTAAAATTTTCCCCACTCCGGCGGTATCGGCTTGTGAAGAACCGCTCACACCGGCAAACAACATGGAAACCATCACATTGGCATGTCCTAAGCCGCCTGGGCAACGCCCGACGATTCCTAAGGAAAAATCAATCAGCTTTCTTGAAATATTGCCTTGGTTCATAATGGTGGCGGTTAATACAAAGAGCGGTACAGCCAACAACACATAAGAGTTCAAACCGTAAAACATTTTCATCGGAATCATGGTATTGGGCACGCCGCTGATTGTCGCGATACCGATTAACGCGGCGATGGCAATGGAAAATGCAATCGGAATACCGATAAGAATCAGCACGATAAACAGGATTGTTACCAATAATAGTGTCATGATTTTTCTCCTAATGTGTCATCGGTATCATCAGATAGCGGCGTACCATTTTTAAGTGCGGTGATCTGTTTAATCACATCTTCAACCAAATAGATCACGATACTGATAAAGGTAATCGGCAGAATCAGCCAGACATAGCCCTGTTTTAAACTCGGAATGCTAATCCAACGCGAGTTCCAGAAAGTGCTGGTGATTTCTGCACTGTAGACAAAGCAAAAAGCACAGAAAACGATGATAATGACATCTTGTACAATAAGCAGAATCGGTTTTTTCTGCGGTGAAAACTGGCCGTTCAACAGTGTGAAGCTGAAATGTTGTTTGCGTTTGGCCATCACCGCCGCACCCAGCAACATAGACCAGATAAACGCGTTAACCGAGATTTCTTCGGTCCATGTGGCGCTAATGCCTAAATAACGAGTGCCGACCTGAAGCAGGGTAGTGATGACAAAAATCACCAAAAGCAGCGTACCGAGCCACAGTTGTATTTTTTCCAAATAATCAGTCAGTTTTTGCATATATCCCCCTGATCCAAGGTCATAACAAACTAAATTCTAATAACGTAAGCAATTGAATTTATTTTGTGTTTCTGATTTGTTGTAGTGTGTCAGCCATGCCGTGTTTTTCTGCCCATTGATTTTGAATGGTTTGTGCGGCGGCACTGAACGGTTGCGTATCCACGCTATTAATCACGGCGCCGTCTGCAATCGCTTTGTCTTTATACTGATTTTCTTCACGGTAAATAGCATTGCGCTCAGCCTGTGTCGCTTCTTTGATTGCGGTTTCTAATATTGTTTTTTGCTTTTCACTCATGTTGTCCCAAACATTCGCTTTCATTAACAAAAGACGGGTGGTGTAATCATGGGCGGTTTCGGAAATATATTTTCCGTTAGCGGTTTTGTGGTGCTCCATCGGTACAAGATATGGATAAGCATTTTCAGAACCGTCCACCACATTGCTGGCTAAGGCTTGATATAGCTCCGCCCAGGCTACGGAAGTAGGAATCGCCCCGATTGAGGTCCAAAAATCGGACACCACACCGGCGGTTTGCGTTCTGATTTTTAATCCTTTGGCATCATCAGGCGTATTAATCGGTTTTTTACCGTACCAATGGCGCACACCGGCAGTCCAGTAGGCGACGACATAGTATTTATTCCCTGATTTTTGATAAATGATATCGGCGATTTTCTTGCCGATATCACTGTCAACCACCTTCTCCCAGTGGTTATAGTTATTGAACAGGTAGAGTAAAGAAAATAGATCCACTTCATCGATACCGGCGGAAGTCATAAATCCAGGCGAAACCAACACGATATCTGCACCGCCCAAGACTAATTTTTCAACTAGCTCGTTTTCGTTCGTACCGATGGTTCCGGCATGGACTTCGATATCAAATTTTCCGGATTGCTCGGCGGTCTCTTTCAGTTTTAGCATGCCGGTTTGGTATGGACTGGTCATATTGGTTTGGTTATGTGCGGCAACCAATTTTATCGGTTTATCGCCATTATTGTTTGCGTTCTCTGCTTCTCCACACCCGATAATGGCGATTGACATTAACAACATTAATACTTTTTTCATAAATAACTCCGTTAACTTATGATTTCTGCTCATCTTGGCATTCACTAAAAAGGATTTTAGCTGGTAAAAAATTATCATGGAACTGGTTCCATTAATTAAGAAATAGACAGATTTGTGATCTGAGTAGCATTTCAGTGATAAATTTGTGATATAGATCAATATTTTTGATGGTGAAAGAGAAGTCGCTCTAATGCTAAAAAATCATCAAGCACTGCTCCTCTCCAACAATTTAATCGGTACGCTGATCACTTCGGGGGAAAGTGCGGTGTCTTCTTGCTGTAGCAGGGCTTGCAGTTTTTTACCGGCGAGTTCGCCCATTTTTTCGTAGGGAATTTGCAGGGTGGTCAGGCGCGGGTGAATGACGTTGCCGATGTCCAAGCCGCCCATGCCGACAATGGCGATGTCGTGCGGCACGGCGATATGTTTGCGGGCAAGTTCGCATAGCGCACCACATGCCAGTTCGTCGGAGAGAAATACGCAGGCGTCGATTTGTCCCCACTCCAACAAGGCGTCATTCAATAAGGCGGCGCCGGTCGAAAAATTGACTTCGCTCGGGCGGTGCAGCACCAAATGCGGGCTGATATGGCGGCTTAACAATGCACTTTGCCAGCTCTCCAGATATTGCTGAAAAGCGGCGATGTCTTGCATAGCGGAGAGCAGCCCGATGGTACGATAGCCTTTTTTCAACAAATACGGGATCAGGGTTTGCATAGCGGTTCTGCTGTCGATGCCGATGTTGATGCCTAACGGTTGATGTTGAATAATGCCGATTTCGATCGTCGGAATGGTACTGTTCTCAATCCATTTGCGCTCTTCGGGCGGACAACGCAAATTCAATAAAATAATCGCCGCCGGCGCATTATTGATTAATTCCTTGAACCAGCTCGTGCCGTTGGCAATTAAGATAACCAATTGAAGATTCTGCATTTTTAAACTTTGTTGCAGAGCGGATAAAATCAGGCAGTTTTCGCTTGAGGTGAGCGAAGAAGTGACTACAACCACGTTGCGTGACGAAAGCGACGCCAGCGCGCGCGCGGCAGAGTTGGGTACATAGCCCAATTGTTTGACCGCACTTTCGATTTTTTGGCGCAGGCTTTCCGAAACCCGTTCGGGGGTGCGCAGGGCGCGCGACACCGTCATTGGCCCCACGCCGACCTGTTTGGCGACATCTGCCAGCGTGACTCTGCCGGTGGTGCGTCGGGTTCGTGTTGAAGGTGTGTTGGAAGACATGAATTGACCTTATGGGTTTTTATTTAAAGTATAACAAACAAATCGTTGAAAAAAGATTTTTAGCTGAAAAATGTTAGCGCTATCACAAAATCGGATTTATTTGATTGATAGCGCTAACATTGATGTTTACACTTTGTACATTGTCATCATCTGGAGAACTCACTATGCTGAAATCTTATCTTCCCCTTGCGCATATCCAATTGGTCGAGTCGGTTTCCGACTGGCAACAAGCGGTCAAACAGTGCGCACAACCGTTGTTGGGCGAGCAGTTGATCGAGCCGCGTTATCTGGATCGTATTTTTCAGTTGTATGAGGAAATCGGACCTTATTTTGTGATTGCGCCGCAGATTGCCATGCCGCACGCCCGACCGGAAGACGGGGCGTTGGATCAAGCGCTCTCGCTGTTGGTGATCAAACAAGGAATTGATTTCGGATCGGAAAATGATCCGGTTAAGCTGTTGATTTTATTGGCGGCGAAGGACAATTCCTCCCATTTGGATATGTTGGCGGCGGTCGCCGAATTGTTGGCTGATGAAAGTGCGGTCGAGGAAATGATCGGAGCGGCGGATATCGAGCATATCGCCGCAGTGGTACATCGTTATTAACTTTATTTAACAACCGGTATTAAAACGAAAGGAGCAACAGTATGAAAATTATGGCAGTCTGCGGACACGGATTGGGCAGCAGTTTTATGATGGAAATGAACATCAAAAAAGCGTTGGTAAAATTGGGGATTGAAGCGGAAGTCGGGCATACCGATTTGGCGTCGGTCACGCCGGATGAAGCCGATGTTTTCGTGATGGCGCGCGATATCGCCGAAAGCAGCAGCGTTTCGCCGGATAAAATCGTGGTGGTCACCAATATTGTCAGTGCCGCCGAATTTGAACAAAAATTGGGCGAGTATTTTAACCGCTAATCTTGCTGACTAGGGAGCCATATTATGGAATCTATCCTGTTTTTTATCCTTGATATTCTGAAAGTGCCGTCCATTTTGGTGGGGGTGATCGCACTGGTCGGTTTATTGTTACAGAAAAAATCGTTTCCCGATGTGATCAAAGGCACGATTAAAACCATTTTGGGCTTTATTGTACTGGGCGGCGGTGCCGGCGTGTTGGTCGGTTCATTGAATCCGCTCGGTAATATGTTTGAGTTTGCCTTTAACGTGCAGGGCATTATTCCGAATAACGAAGCGATTGTGTCGATGGCATTGGAAAAATACGGTACGGCAACCGCACTGATCATGGCGTTCGGTATGGTGGCGAATATCGTGGTGGCGCGCTTTACCCGTCTGAAATTTATTTTCTTGACCGGACACCACACTTTCTATATGGCGTGTATGATCGGGGTGATTTTAACCGTTGCCGGTTTTGAAGGTGTGCAACTGGTGTTTGTCGGTTCGTTGACGCTGGGTTTGATTATGGCGTTCTTTCCGGCGATTGCGCACCGTTATATGAAACGGATCACTGGCAGTGATGAAGTCGGTTTCGGTCATTTCGGCACTATCGGTTATGTGCTGTCCGGTGCGATTGGCGAAGTGGCGGGCAAGGGTTCGAAATCGACCGAAGAGATCAATCTGCCGAAAAACCTCAGTTTCTTGCGCGACAGCTCAATTTCGATTTCCCTGACCATGATGGTGATCTATCTGATTTTGGCGCTCTCTTCCGGTAGCGATTATATCGAACAAAACCTGAGCGGCGGACAAAACTATCTGGTATATGCGATTATTCAAGGCATCACCTTCGCCGCCGGTGTGTATATCATCTTGGCAGGCGTACGCTTGATTCTGGCGGAAATCGTACCGGCATTTACCGGAATTTCGGAAAAATTGGTACCGAACGCCCGTCCGGCACTGGACTGCCCGATTGTCTTTCCGTATGCGCCGAACGCGGTGTTAATCGGCTTCCTGTTCAGCTTCTTGGGCGGCATCGTCGGCTTGTTTATTTTAGGACAACTAAGCTGGGTGTTGATTTTGCCGGGGGTCGTACCGCACTTTTTCTGCGGCGCAACTGCCGGTGTGTTCGGTAATGCGACCGGTGGTCGTCGCGGCGCCATGCTGGGTGCATTCTGTCACGGGGTGCTGATCACCTTCCTGCCGGTATTCTTGTTACCGGTGTTGGGCTCGCTCGGTTTTGCCAACACCACCTTCTCCGATACCGATTTCGGCGGCGTCGGCATTGCGTTGGGCTACATGGCGCAATATCTGTCGTTGAATATGATCACCGCCACCATTACCGGTATTTTCGTACTGCTGGTGGCGTATAATTATCTGGCGAAGAAACCGGTCGAGAATAAAGAATAATTTTATTCCCACCTGATACCGTAACCGCACTTTGACATTCGCATCAAAGTGCGGTTTTGCCTATTTACAGCTCTGTGCCGTTGCTGGCGATCACGTTTTTATACCAGAAGAACGAATCTTTGCGCGAACGGGCTTTGCTGCCGTTGCCGTCATCGTCGATGTCAACGTAGATAAAACCGTAGCGTTTCGACATTTCCGAAGTGGACATGCTGACCAGATCGATCGGCCCCCAGCTTAAATAACCGCGCAAATCCACGCCGTCGTTGATCGCTTCCTGCATTTGTTGAATGTGGGCACGGTGGTAGGCAATGCGGTAATCGTCGTGAATGCTGCCGTCCGCTTCCACCTGATCGTATGCGCCCAAGCCGTTTTCCACGATAAAGAGCGGTTTTTGGTAACGGTCATACATATCGTTTAACGTAATGCGCAAACCGACCGGATCGATCTGCCAGCCCCAATCGGAGGCTTGCAGATACGGATTTTTCACTCCGCCCATCAGATTGCCCCCCACCCTCTCCGCATTGTCGTGAGTGGTGGCGGTCAGGGAAACGTAATAGCTGAAGGAGATAAAATCCACCGGATATTGTTTTAAAATCGCATCATCGCCCGGCTCTTTGTGAATACGCACATTGTTTTCTGCCCAGTGGCGCAGCATATATTTCGGGTATTCGCCGCGAGCGTGCACATCGGTGAAATACAGGTTTTGCTGGTTTAACCATTGCGCCAAGCGTTGATCTTGCGGATCGGCGGTATAGGCGTAGTGCGGTAAGCGCGCCAGCATACAGCCCATTTTGCCGTCCGGAATAATCTCGTGCAACGCTTTGGTGGCAAGGCTGCTGGCGATGAATTGGTGGTGCAGCGCCTGATATTTGGCATTTTCCTGTTCGGCTTGCGGCACGCGGTCAATCACCACCCCGCCGCCGGTAAACGGGCTGTGCATGGTGATCATATTGATTTCGTTAAAGCTCAGCCAATATTTCACCAAGTCTTTATAGCGGGTGAACACAGTTTCGACATAACGCAAGAAATGCCCGACCACTTCGCGCCCTAGCCAACCGTTATATTTTTCGGTTAAGCCGAGTGGTGTTTCGTAATGGCACAGGGTCACCATCGGCTCAATGCCGTGTTTGTGCATTTCCTTGAACATCTCTTCGTAATATGCTAAACCGGCTTCGTTCGGCTGTTCGTCATAGCCGTTGGGGAAAATCCGCGCCCAGTGAATCGAAATCCGCAACATTTTGAAGCCCATTTCGGCAAACAGCGCAATGTCCTCTTTATAGCGATGATAAAAATCGATGCCGTCGCGTTTTGGAAAACGGGCTTGTTTTTTGCCGCTTAAAACATCAGCTAACTCTTGCGAGCTGATCTCGATTGAGGCGCTGTGCGCACCACGCTCGGCTTTCGGCACATACGCCACCACATCCGCACTGGATAGGCCTTTGCCGTCGGCATCAAAGCCGCCCTCGATCTGGTTGGCTGCGGTTGCGCCGCCCCATAAAAAATCGTGTGGAAAGGGTTTTAAATCACTCATTTTGTTTTCCTCTTTGCTGTGATGAAATTGAAACTATCGGTTTTTCTCTGTGTTTTGATGTTTTGCTAAATCTTATGCAATGTCATGGGTTAATTTTGTCATCTTCTCCTGATTGGTTCAATATAACCGACAACAGCGGTTGCCCTTGTTCGATATGCGGCGCTTGGGTGGCGATAATATCCAGATAATCTTCGCTGTTATTGATGATGATCGGGGTCATCAGCGAATAACCGGCTTGCTTGATTTTCGCCAGATCGAAGGTTAACAGCGGCTGTCCGGCGCTGACGTGATCGCCCTCTTGCACCAACTGTTCAAAATAGCGCCCGTTGAGCTGCACCGTATCCATGCCGACATGAATCAGCACCTGCAAGCCGTCATCGGATTCAATAGTAATGGCGTGTTTGGTCGGGAATACCGAAATGATCGTGCCGCTGACCGGCGCCGACAGCTCGCCTGCGCTCGGCAAAATCGCCACGCCCTTGCCTAGTGATTCGGAAGAAAAGAGCGGATCGTCAATGCTGTTCAAGCGGTGAATTTCGCCTTTTAACGGACTGACTAACTGCAAGCCGCTTAACGGCGGGCGGGCGGACGACGTGTGTTGCGCCGTGACCGCACTTTCGGCATTTGCCGCGGTTTGCTCGGCGGCAGGGGCTAACATGGTATCTTTAAAGCCGAAACCGTAGGTTAAGATCGCGGCGCTGATCAAGGCGACCAGCATACCTAAACTGTAGGCAAGCAGATTGCTTCCCGGCCCGATTAACACCGGATACGCCAACAAGCCGCTGAAACCGAAAGCAAATGCTTTCGTGCCGCCGACAGCCATCACCGCGCCGCCGATGGCACCGCCGATCACGCCGCAAATAAACGGTTTTTTGAAACGTAGGGTGACGCCGTAAATCAGCGGTTCGGTCACGCACAAAAACCCACTGAACGCGGTGGAACCGGCAAGGGATTTCAATTCTTTATTGTGGGTTTTCAATAACACGCCGACGGTCGCACCGACTTGCCCCAATACGGCGGCGCCAGTCATTGGGAGCAATACATCAAAACCGATCACCGCCATATTATTAATTATAATCGGCGCAATGCTCCAGTGGAGCCCAAAGATTACCAACACCTGCCATAATGCGCCGACAACGATACCGGTTAAAATCGGACTGCTTTGATAGAGCCAAGACAAGCCGGCGGCAAGCACATTGCCGAAGCCCGCCCCGATCGGGCCGATGACTAAAAAGGTCAACGGCACGACCACCAGCAGGGTCAATGCCGGTGCGAAAAAGGTGCGCACGGTTTCATGCAGAATCTGTTCAAAAAAGCGCAACACATAGCTTTGCAGCCAGACCGCCAACAAAATCGGCAGCACGCTGTAGGTATAGGTCATCAGCGACAGTTCGATGCCTAAAAAATCAATCGGATTGCCGCTGGCGGTTGCACTGACGATCGTTGGATAGACCAGCGCGGCAGCGACGGCGACGGCAATATAGGGATTGGTGCACATTTTTTTCGCGGCGGTAATCGCCAATAAAATCGGCAGAAAATAGAAGGTGCTGCTGGCGGTGGCGTCCAGCACCAACAACGTGCCCGAATCCGCAGCAAACAGCCCGGAAATCGTCAACAGCGCCACCAAGCCTTTCAAAATACCGGCGCCCGCCATCACACCGATTAACGGGGTGAAGGTGCTGGCAAGAAAATCAATGGCACGGTTGAGCAACGACGGTTTCGGCAGATCGGCGGCGTTGCCTTGCTGAATATCGGTTTGCTTGACAATTTCGGCATAGACTTTCGACACATTGTTGCCGATCACCACCTGAAACTGTCCGCCGCTTTCAATCACACTGATCACGCCGGCGGTCTGGTTCAACCGCACTTTGTCGGCAGCGGCTTGGTCTTTTAACACAAAGCGTAAACGGGTGGCGCAATGCACAACGGAGTGGATATTTTGTTCACCTCCGACCAAGCACACGATTTCGGACGCCAATTTGCTGAAATCTTTTGCCATACTTTAATCCTTACTTGCTGAAAAATATAAAATAAAAAAGCCCAAGCAAAACCGCGTGCGCAAGCACGGAACGGTTTTGCTTAGGCTTGCCTACTGAAAGTCACACCCTAAGTGGTCGCAGCGGAAGCGTCCGCTGTATCATTTGTGTCATATCGTATTAAAAAGGCATAAAAAAAGCCTGAACGGTTTGTTTATTCGCATGAATGCAACAAACCGTTCAAGCCTTGCCCGTATTTACGCTTTTCGGTGACGAAAAGTGCGGTTACAACCTTGTACGGGCAAAAATATAAACAACCGTTTCGGCTTTTGCAAACCGCCGCTTGCAAAAATGTGATCGCGCTCATAAAAAAGTGCGGTGGTGAGCGGCTAACGAATAATCCGTTGAATGTGAATCGTCAGATACAGGCTCTCGTCATCGCTTAACTGTTTCTGAAAATGGCTTTGCAGATAGTGATCGATTTTTTCCACGCATTGATAGGCGCGCGGATAGGCTTTGCGGGTTTGTTGATACAGAAAATCGTCGCCGCCGACCGCACTTTGCGGCTTGAACAGGCGCTGGGCGAAATAGTGCAAATGGGTCACAAAACGCGAATAGTCCAAACTGTTTTCGTCCAGTGCCTGCCCGAAATGGTAGCCGATCAACGTGAGAATATCTTTCACGATTTGGGTGCTGCGCATGGTGTCTGCCATATTGTCGTTATCGGTGCGCGCATTAAAAATGTGCAGCGCAATAAAACCGGCTTCGTTTTCGCCCTCGTCTTCGCTCAAATTCGGCAGCAATTCGCGTTAGATCAAGTCGACCGCATATTTGCCGATCAAATATTCGTTTTTATACAAACGTTTGATTTCAAACAGCAAACCGTTGTTGAGCGACTGGTGGTTTTGCAGGCGCTGTACCGCATGATACAAGTGATCGGTCAGGCTGACATAAATATTATTCGACAGGGTACAATTCAACTGTTGATTGGCATGGTTCACGATCCGATTGGTCAGGCGGAAATAGTCCGGCGGAATTTCGCCCAGAATTTCGGTTAAACGGGCGGCAAACGCGCTTTTATTCAGGCTGAACGTTTTTTCCACCAGTGTTTCATCGACGGTGTCACCGCTCTTTTTGCCGAATGCGATGCCTTTGCCTAACGCCACCACCTCGCCGGCAGCTTGGGTTTCGGCAAGCACGGCATTATTATTAAAAATTTTTTTAATTTTCAGCATAGGCTCTCGTGTAGATTTTTCGGGCTGGGCAAATAATAATAGTCAGTTAATTCTAGCATGAAAGGCAAACGGGTCACTAGGGCTTCCTGACGATTCGATTTACAGGACTCCCCAGAATGCAGTAGGTGATTTTGTCGGCAAATACCGCACTTTTTACCCAAAGTGCGGTCAAAACAGAGTAACTGACCGTTTTGGCGCAGGATTTTTCAATCGGAGATAACTCGGAGATCATAATGAAAAAACAATTGGTGAAATTGGCGGGTGCCGCGTTGTTGGCAATGCCGTTCGCAAGCATGGCAAATTTGAATCCCGCTCCGCCGCAAAGCACGTTGCTGGAAGTGGCGGTGCAGAAACCGCTGGTCAATGCGTGGCAAGATATTACTTATGCCCAGCCGCGTGTGATGGGGCGGCCGTTGAATCTGAAAATGGATATTTTGCAACCGCGAAGCGAGAGCAAGCTGCCGGCGGTGCTGTTTGTCACCGGCGGCGGATTTTTGATGTCGCCCAAAGCCAATTATATTCAGCAGCGCTTGGCGATTGCTGAAGCCGGTTATGTGGTGGCGAGCATCGAATACCGCCATATTCCGCAAGGCAAGTTTCCCGATCCGTTGTTGGACGTGAAAAGTGCGGTGCGCTATTTGCGTGCGCACGCCGAAGAATTCGGGATTGATAAAGATAAAATCGCGATTATGGGCGAGTCGGCAGGTGGCTATTTTGCCGCATTGGCGGCAACCACCAACGGCGATCGCCAATTTGATCTGGGCGAAAATCTTGATCAAAGCAGCAGTGTGCAGGCGGCGATTGATCTTTACGGGCTGTCCGATTTAACCCAAATCGGCGCCGATTATTCGCCGGAAGTACAGGCGATGCACGACGGTGATAACGCCTCCGAAGCCTTGATGCTAAACGGCATTCCGCCGTTTGCCGCCGGCGGAGCGGTCAAAGCCAATCCGGAACTGGCGGCGCAAGCCAACCCGATCACGCATATTTCCAATAACACCCCGCCGTTTTTGTTGCTGCACGGCGATGCCGATGTGTTGGTTTCGCCAAGCCAAACCAAAATTTTGTTTGAAGCCTTGGTGGAAAAAGGTGTTTCCGCACAGCGTTATGTGGTGAAAAATGCCGATCATGCCGGTATTTACTGGGCACAGCCGCAAGTGATGCAGGTTGTGATCGACTTCTTGAATCAACAATTCAAACCCTCTGCCAGATAGGGTGCAAATATGAAAAAAACGATCTTGACTTTGATTGCGGCGATGACCGCACTTTGCGCCGCACAGGCGATGTCCGCCACAACCACGCTTGACTCGGCGATTCGGCAGGTGGTGCTGTATCAGAACCAAGCCAAAGTGGAGCGCACTGCCGAGGTGCAGTTGAGCGCCGGCACGCACGAACTGGTTTTCGAGCATTTGCCGCTTAGTCTGGAAGCGAATTCGTTACAATTCAGCGCGCAGGGCACGCACGGATTAACCGTGTTGTCGCTCGACAGCGAAGTGCGGTCGGAGGAGCAACATTCGGCAAGTTTATTACGCGAGCTGCAACAGCAAATCCGCAACCAAGAGGCGGCGTTAAAACAAACGCAAGATCAAATCGCGGCGGTGGAAAACCAATTCCAACTGTTGCAGTGGTTGCAACATGGGCATTTAAATCGGGAGAATAGCGATTCGGCTGCCACCTTTGAGGATTTCAGCCGTTTACAGCAATTCTCCAACCGCACTTTTAACGAGTTGGCGAGCGAGCGCCGCACGTTAAGCGAAAAAATACAGCGTCAGCAGCAGGGGCTGGACGATCTGCAACGGCAATATCAGCGCTTGGGCGGAGATCAAGGCTTGCAACAACGGGTGGTGCGTGTGCAGGTGCAGGTCGCCGAGCCGGTTAAGCAAACAGTGAACCTGAGTTATACCACGCCGAACGCCTCGTGGCGACCGCAATACCAACTGAATTATAACAGCGCCGATAACCGTGTCAGTTTGCAGTACGGTGCGAAAATCCGGCAAAGCAGCAACGAAGATTGGCATAATGTCAAACTGATTTTATCCAGTGCCAACCCGATTCAGGTCGGTGAAGCGCCGGAAGTGACGCCGTGGGTGATTGATTTTTACCAACCGCCGCAGTTCGGCGCACGGGGCGGATTCGACAGGCAGTTGCAAATGGCAGCACCGATGGCAGCTGGCAAAAGTGCAATGGCGGAAAGTGCGGTCATGGACAGCGTGCAGTCCGAGCCGCAACAGGCGCTGGTACAAAGCGGCATTGTCGCTTCCCGTTTTGAGATTGCAGGCACGGTGAATCTGGTCAGCAGCCGCAGCGAACAAAATGTGGTGATTTCGCAACTGGAGCAGCCGGCGAGTGCCGAATATGCCTTTTATCCCGATTATCAACAAACCGTTCTGTTGACCGTCAGCGGCAAAAACAACCATGATTATCCGCTGTTAGCCGGCAATTTGCGCACCGCTTATGACGGCGATGTGATTGGTTCGGGCTATCTGCCGACCTTACTGCCGGACGACGAGTTTAAACAGCTGATCGGCGAGGATCAAACCATCAGCGTTACAGCCGAAGCGCCGAAACGCACGGAAGAGCGCGGCGGTTTAATCAATAAAACGAAAAAAGTGCGCCTTGAAACCGCCTACACCTTGCAAAATAACCGTGCGCAAGCAGTGGACGTGGTGGTGTACGATCGCCTGCCGCAAGCGGTCAATCAAGAGATTACGGTGAAAATCTTACAGCCGGAACTCAACACCGTCAGCGTTGACGACAGCGGCCGTTACCAGCAGAAAATCAGCCTGCCGCCGCACGGCAAACAAACCGTGAAAAAAGTGTTCACGCTGGAATATCCGCAGGATAAAACGATTAGCGGATTGTAAAAGTGCGGTCACTGATAAAAAACAAGCCATTGGACGGCGTGCGTTCAATGGCTTGATCCGGTTATCCAACAAAGTTTAAGGCAACGGGCGGCTTACCATTGGTAAGCATAGCCCAGCGTCACTTGTGCATTGCGTTGATAGCGTGCGCCGTGTTCGGTTTGGGCGGATAGGCTAAACTCCCCGACGGCGGTTTGTGCGGCAACACCGGCTTCTGCCAGTATTCGGCTGCCGAAGTTTCGGGCTTGCGCCGTATATTGATTAATCGACAGTGCGTTATCCGTATAATCTTTAACCCAATAAGCGCCGATAAACGGTTTCAGCGTGGCAGGATTCAGCGCAAAACTGCCTTGCAAACGTGCGCCGACGGAAGTGCGGTAATAAGTATCGGATTTAGCGTGCTGATCGGCAGAAAGGTGTCCGACGGTAATTTTGGCTTGCGGGATTAGCGCCCAAGCGGGATTCAGCGCCACACGGATACCGCCGCCTAAATTGACCTGATGTGCGTTCCAGCGAACGTCATCGGTGTTGCTTGCCGTCACTTTTAAACGGCTGTAGCGGTAATCCAGATCGGCAAAAATGCCGCTATTCCAAACCGCAGCGCCGTAAACGCCCACGCCGTAGGCGGAAATATCGCCGTTTCCATAAGCGTGATTGAAATCAATATCGGCGCTGCCTTTGCTCGCCAGCAGCCCGACGACATAGTGCGCGCCATCGCCGTTGATACGGCGATCATAGCCTAAGGTCAGATGTTTGTTGTCTTGTTTAAAGCCCGAAGTGTCGGCATCAATGGTGCGATAGCCGTCAATTTTATCTTCGGCATAACTTGCCAACAACCAAACGCCGTTGCTTTTTTCGGCGTGCTGCAGCGCCGTCAGCCGTGTTTGCAACGCGTGATCCGCACTGTACAAATAAGCACGGGCGGCTTGGCGCATGGCGATCAGCGAGTTGGCATAGGTGCTTAACGCTTTGTTTACCGCAGCATTGGCAGAATTACCATTATTGGTATTGGTATTGGTATTGGTATTGGTATTGGTATTGGTATTGGTATTGGTATTGGTATTGTCCGTAATCTCCGCCGATGCGCTGGAATGTTGCAACACCCAATTATTTTGCTCTTTGGCAAAATAATAGCGGTACGCACCGGCATCGACATAAGGTTGCACCAGACTAAAACTGCCGGAACCGCCGTTGCTTTGTACCAGCGTGACTTTACCGTTGGCGTGGTTTGGTTCGTTGCGTGAGTCGCTGACACTGATGTTATGCGCGCCGGACACTTCGCCGTTGACGATTATTTGATCGGCTTGCTGCGATGCCAAATCGGTGTTCAGATGAAAAGTGCCGTTATTGCCGCCCAAGTTGCCGTTGATTGTAAGTGTATGAAAGGCAGTACCTTTTTCAAAGTTGATATCGGAATCGCTGACGTTCAGATTATCCAATTCGCTGTTGCCGTTAAAAGTCCAGTGGCTGCCGCCGCTCAAATTCATATCTGTTTGCGCATGCGCAACATGAGGGTTAATCACGCTTATACCGCTTAATTTGGCGCTTTTGGCGGCATTTAAGGTAAAGGAAGCGCTTGCGCTTGCCGCGGCAATCTCTTCGGGCTCGATAGTAAACAGCGGATTATCCGGATTGATGGAAATCAGCGCCTTGCTTGCGCTGAGCGATCCGCCGTTCAGATTCAGTACGCCGTGCATATTGTCAGTGTCGTTAAACATTATTGCGCCATAACCGGCGGTTGCCGAACTGTTGCTTAAATTCAACACACCGCCTTGCTCGCTCGGAAAATAGATGAAACTGTTATCGTTTAACGTAATGTTACTGTTATTCATGTTAACGGTTGTCGGGTTGCTTCTGTCGCCATAGCCACTGATATCAATCGCCAGTTGGTTATCGGCCCGGCCGTTAATGATGATATTATCAAGATTCATCACACCGTTATCGACCAAAGAAAAAGCAGAGTTACCCCGCGCATTCATGGTAAGCGAGTGATTGCTGGCATTGACTACGGTTTCATCATCATAACTTTGAATGCCCATAGCATCTTCCGCATTTAAAATAATGTCGGCTTGTGTGTTTAAGGTCGCACCGCCACGGATTTCTATTGCCCTGCCGCCGATCGCATCGTCATGTTCGGTCGGTATATTATTCAAGGCGGAGTAGCTGTTTTCGACAGTCAGGGTTACGCCTTTTTCTATGTCGGTATCAATTCCATGCACGGCAAGCAGCGAGCTGCCGTCAAATGCGCCTTTGATGGTGGCGTTCACGCCGCTTTTTAGGGTGATCCGGCTGTTTTCCGCCTTACCGCTGTATGCTAATATGCTAAAGAGCGGTTCTACGGTTTGGACTTTCCGTTCCGGCTCAAACGCGGAATATGCGTTGTATCCGCTTTCGCTTTTAGGAATATTCAGGTAATTGCCGGCCGGAAGGGTAATTTCCAGCGCATCTGCGCTGAGGCTTTGTTGTATGCCGCTATCGCGTTGGATAATATCCCATGCGCCAGTGCCATTGCTACTGATCTGGCAACCGTTATAACTGCAACTGACGGGTTCCGTCGCCGCTGTGGCAGAACATGCCAAGGCGACCAAAACGGCGGCGAGGCTTAATGTTGTGTTTAATTTTTGTTTTTGCATAACTCCACCTGAACTGTTTTTATCGTTTGAAGGTTATGTATTGTATGTTTATCGTTATAGTAAGTAAATTTATTGTTGGTTCAGAATGGGAGATGTTTGTTTTATATCAATTTTAAAGGCCGGTTAAGATTCGCCACTCCTCATTTGCGGCCAGCAAAAGTGCGGTTGGCAAGAGGGTACGCCAACCGCACTTTAGACTTTGGGGCGGGACAACGTTACAGATCGCCGAACTCGCCGCGATTAAATGCATTGAATTTTTCAACCAACTCAGCACGGGTGTTCATCACAAACGGGCCGTGGGCGGCGATCGGTTCGTCAATCGGTACGCCGCTCAGCAACAGCAGCTTCACACCTTCGTCGTCGGCGGCTAATGTGATTTCACCGCCTTCTTGTTTGAATGTCACCAATTCGGTCGGGCGTGCAACTTTTTCATCATTAATCAAAGCGTTGCCGCGCAATGCCACTAACATCAGGTTATGGGGCGGCGGAATGTCTAGCGTGGTTTTGCCTTGTGGATTCAGGTCGATTTCCCACATATTCAACTCGCTGAACGTGCGTGCCGCCCCTTTGCAGCCGTCGTAATCGCCGGCAATCACCCGCACGCTACCGGCGTTGTCGGCAAGCTCGCAGCGTGGAATAACCGCTGCCGGCAGGCTTTGATAACCTGCGGCGCTGTTTTTGTCTTTTGCCGGCAAATTGACCCACAGCTGCACCATTTCAAACATGCCGCCTTCACGGCTGAAGCGTTCGCTGTGGAACTCTTGATGCACAATGCCGCGTCCGGCGGTCATCCATTGCACATCGCCGGTGCCGATCACGCCGCCGTTGCCGGCGCTGTCACGGTGTTCCACTTCGCCTTGCAGGGCGATGGTGACGGTTTCGAATCCGGCGTGCGGATGCGAACCGACACCGCGCGGATCGGCTTCATTCGGCGCAAAATGTTGCGGCATCGCATAATCCAACATCAAAAACGGGCTGGTGAATTTGTCGTTTGCCATATGGGAAAACAGCGGCGAAACGTAAAAACCGTCACCGACCCAATGTTTGCGCGGTGCGCTGTAAATTTTATCAATCGAACGCATTGTCGTGCTCCTTAAATTATCATGCCGTGACGCTGTGCGTGGCGCAGTTTGGCTGGGGTGACATCATTGCCGAGCGGATCGACCACGCTGACGGTCGCTAAAATAGTGTTCATCTGCCCGCGAATCGCCGCCAAGTAGCGTTGCCTTAACTCAGCACGCTCGTTTAATTCGGCGGCGGAAAGTGCGGTGTGTTTGGCTTTGCGTGCCAATTCGTTAATTCGATTCAGTTCAGGGATTCGCATGTTTCCTCCTGCTTAACGCATTGCTGAATAGATGTTGCACAGTGTATGATCGTTGCGCATAATGAACAAGATACAAAAAACAAACCTAAGGTTGCATAAATGGAACGAATTGATCTGAACGATATGCGCTTTTTTGTGGCTACGGTGCAAGCCGGCAGTTTGAGTCGGGCAGCGGAGCTGTTGAATTTGCCGAAGTCGCGCTTAAGCCGCCGTTTAACCGAACTGGAAACCGCACTTGGCAGTAAACTGCTTGATCGCGGGCGCAACGGCGTGCGCCTGAACGAGTTGGGCGAACCGTTTTACCGCCACGCGCTTATGATGTTGGAGTGTGCCGACAATGCGGTCAGCAGCGTGGCGCAGAGTTTAAGCACGCCGCGCGGTTTGTTGCGGGTTTCGGTGTCGAGCGAAGTGCTGCACCACTGTATCGCACCGCACTTGGCGGCGTACTTACGCCAATATCCGGAGGTGTCGCTGGATATGCAAATGGATAATCGGCGGATTAATATGATTCAGGACGGCATCGACATCGCCCTGCGCGTGGGGACGCCGCAGCAAGAGGATTTGGTGGCGAAGTTGGTGGGGCAGATGAATTTGGGCGTGTACGCCAGCCGGCACTATTTGGCGCAGCACGGCACGCCGCAAAGTCCGGCGGATCTGGCGCAACACACTTTGTTGCACAAAAGCGACGGACGGGAATGGCTGTTACATAAAAACGGCAAAAGCGAAAAAATCAGCGCCGCCAAACGGGTGAATAGCAATGATGCCGAGCTGCTGGCGGCACTAGTCAACGGGCATAGCGGCATCGCCCTTTTACCGGAAATCGGCAGCTTGATCAACCCTGACTGGATCCGCCTATTACCCGATTGGACACTCGATTCCGTGCCGTTGTATGCAATTTACTACAAAAATCGCGGTTTTGTGCCGACGGTCAGAAGTTTTGTCGAATTTGTGGCGGGCTGTTTAACTTAGGATCTCGGCAGGGATAGAATTGCCGAGAAAACAGTGATTGGTTTCACAAAACGAAGATTATGCTATTTGCGGGTAACGTTTTTTTTGCTAATTTTTAATAATTATTTAACAAAGAGGCTTTGCCATGCAATTTCATCTCGCCAAACATTACCACCCGTCACGTCAAAATATCAGCAAACACTATCGAATTAATGAAAAAGACGCCGTCGATGTGTTACAAAAAACCTTGATTTTCAGTGCCGAACAGCAAGAGCGGATCACGCAAAACGGCATCGATTTGATCAACCGTGTGCGTAATATCAAGAAAAAAGAGTACGGCGTAGATGCGCTGATGAAAGAGTTTTCGTTAGGTGACGAAGAGGGGATTGCGTTGATGTGTCTGGCGGAAGCCTTGCTGCGGATTCCCGACAATCAAACGCGTGACGAATTGATTCACGATAAGTTAAAAGAGGGCGATTGGCGTGCGCATATCGGTAAATCCTCTTCTTTTTTTATCAATGCCGCCAGTTACGGGCTGTTGCTCGGTAAAAATTTGAGCCGCTCTTTTGATCCGGAGACGTTGTCCAGCGCGTTGACCCGCAGCTTCGCCCGTTTTTCTGCGCCGGTGATGAGATTGGCGATGGTGCAGGCGATGAAAGTGCTGGGGGAGCAGTTTGTCACCGGTATTAATATTCAAGAGGCGTTAAACCGCACGAAAAAGCGCACGGAGAAAGGATACAGCTTCTCTTTCGATATGTTGGGCGAAGCGGCGCTGACCCAAGCGGATGCGGAGCGCTATTTTCAAGACTATTTAACCGCGATTGAAACCGTTGGCAAAGAAGCACATAGCGATATTTATCGGGCAAACAGCGTTTCGGTTAAGTTATCGGCGATTCATCCGCGTTACAGCCGCGCGCAATATGATCGGGTGATGACGGAGCTTTATCCCAAACTGAAACGGCTGTACCTGTTGGCAAAGCAGTACAATATCAGCGTGAATATTGATGCGGAAGAGGCAAGCCGGCTGGAGCTGTCACTGGATTTGGTCGAAAAACTACTCGACGAACCGGAGTTGAAAGGCTATCGCGGCATCGGTTTTGTGGTGCAGGCATATTCTAAACGTTGCCCTTATGTGATCGATTATCTGATTGCGCTGGCGAGGGAAAAATCGGCTTATTTAATGATCCGTCTGGTAAAAGGGGCGTATTGGGACAGTGAAATTAAATGGGCGCAAGCCGACGGCTTGGACGGCTTTCCGCTTTATACCCGAAAAAACCACACCGATATTGCCTATTTGGCTTGTGCGCAGAAATTGCTGGCGGCGCAAGATGTGGTTTATCCGCAGTTTGCGACCCACAACGTGCAAACGCTGTGTACGATTTATGAATTGGGACGCGACAAGCGGTATGAATTTCAATGTCTGCACGGCATGGGCGAAACGTTATATGACCAACTGATCGACGGACAGGATTTCAACCGGCTGGTTCGGGTTTATGCACCGGTCGGCACGCACGAAACCTTACTGGCGTATTTGGTGCGCCGTTTGTTGGAAAACGGGGCGAATTCCTCGTTTGTGCACCAATTGGTCGACGAAAGCATACCGGCGGCACAATTGATGACACCGCCTTGGCAACATTACGCCGTTTCGCAAGGAGAGGAAAACAGGGCGGTGCGTGCGCCGTCGGCGCTGTTTGACGATCGGCTCAACTCGTCGGGTTTTGATCTCACCAATGAATTGGAATTGGATAAGTTGGAGCAGGCGCTTAATCAAGCGCAGATTGCCAACGCAAGATCGTTATCGGCGGTGGACAGCGAAGCCTGCCATTTAACGCCGCATCAGGTGCGCAATCCGGCGGATCTGAATCAGGTGGTTGCCGAGGTGGCGTTTTTCGCCCCCGATCATCTCGAACCGGTCTTCAGCGCCGCCTGCCAGAGCGAATGGCAAGGGCAAAGTGCGGTACGGCGTGCGCAGATTTTGCGCAAAACGGCGGATTTATATCAACAACATCACGCTTTATTAATGAAACTGGCGGTTTTGGAGGCAGGCAAAACCTTGCCGAATGCCATTGCCGAACTGCGTGAAGCGGTTGATTTTCTGCGTTATTACGCTGCCCAGTTAGACGATTTGCAGCAACGCGGCAGACTGGCGCCGGCAAGGGGAACCGCACTTTGTATTTCGCCGTGGAATTTTCCGCTGGCTATTTTTACTGGACAAATTGCCGCCGCCCTTGCCGCCGGTAACGCAGTGATCGCCAAACCGGCGGAGCAGACGTCTTTGATTGCGTATGCCGCGGTCAATTTGTTCTATCAAGCCGGTTTGCCACGCAATGCCTTACAGCTGATCTTGGGCGCAGGCGATGTCGGTGCGGCGTTGGTTAAGCTGCCGTTTGATGCGATCGTCTTCACCGGTTCGACCGAAGTCGCCAAACTGATTGCCGAACAGTGCGCACAAGCCGAAAACGAACCGGTGTTAATCGCCGAAACCGGCGGACAAAATGTTCTGGTGGTGGATTCGTCGGCGTTATCGGAGCAAGTGGTGGCGGACGTGCTGAGTTCGGCTTTCGATTCCGCAGGGCAGCGTTGCTCCGCATTGCGCGTGTTGTTGTTACAGCAAGAAGTGGCGGACAAACTCTATACTATGTTGGCACAGGCATTGCAAGAACTGAAACTGGGCAATCCTGCCTTTTTGGCGACCGATATCGGACCGGTGATCGATGAGGAAGCCAAGCAAAATCTGTTGGCGCACAAAGCCAAAATGCGCGAGCTTGCGCGTCGTTATATCGAATTGGAAAGTGCGGATAATATCGAAGAGCAGGCACAGGGCCACTATGTCGCGCCGGCGATTTACCTGCTGGATAATTTGCAGCAGTTGCAACGGGAAGTGTTCGGACCGATTTTACATATCGTGCCTTACCGCAAAGAACAGTTGGCACAGCAGTTGCAGGCGGTGAACGCAAAAGGATATGCGTTGACCGGCGGTTGCCATAGCCGGATCCGCAAGCAGATTGATTTTGTCGAAAGTCATCTCAAGTGCGGTAATTTTTATGTCAACCGTAACATTGTCGGTGCGGTGGTCGGCGTGCAGCCGTTCGGCGGACACGGCTTGTCCGGCACCGGTCCGAAAGCCGGCGGCGAATTTTACTTGCAGCGTCTGACCCGCACAACCGATTACTACAGCCGTTTCGGTGACGAAAAAACCTTGCATAATGCTAAACCGCAACTCGACAGTATTACCGGCGAAGAAAATACGCTGGCTTATTTTAGCGGCGAGGTGGCGATTTTAAACGGCGATCTTCAACCGGCGCAACAGGCGGCGGCGAGATTGCGTGCGCACGGGTTCTCGGTTGTGGTCGAACCGTCGCACCCATTGGCGCAATCGCAAGCAAGCGGCGTACGGATTGCCGCGCAGTTGCAAGATTGCCAAAAAGGCGTGTTTTTAGCGCCGTTGAGCGCAGCGCAGCGTTTGGCTTTACAGCAAAGCCGTGACGCTATTTTTAAATATTATGATTGGCGGCAAACACAGGACATTATGCCGCTTTACGATGAATTTTCGCGCAGTGAAAACACCACCGCAGCCGGCGGAAATGCCTCTTTAATGGCAACACAAGAACAATAATCTTAATAGGAAGAACCATGCAAAACTATCAAATTTATATTACATTCGGGTTATATCTGCTGATTATTTTGGGGATAGGCGTTTATGCTTACCGCTCCACACAAAATTTTGACGACTACATTTTAGGCGGGCGCAAAATGGGCAGCTTCGTCACGGCAATGTCCGCCGGCGCTTCCGATATGTCCGGCTGGTTGCTGATGGGCTTGCCGGGGGCGATCTTTTTATCCGGACTGTCGGAGGCTTGGATCGCCGTCGGCTTGACGATCGGCGCTTATTTGAATTATCGGGTGGTGGCAGCCCGCTTGCGGATTTTTACCGAAAAATATAAAAATGCGCTCACCTTACCGGAATTTTTTGCGCAGCGTTTTCCGCAACAAAAGAAAGCGCTGAAAATCATCTCTTCTTCGATTATTCTGTTTTTCTTCACCATCTATTGCGCTTCCGGTGTCGTTGCTGGCGCAAAATTGTTTCAAAGCCTGCTGGGGCTGGATTATTCGACCGCACTTTGGCTGGGCGCGCTGGCAACCATCACCTACACCTTTATCGGCGGCTATCTGGCGGTCTCTTGGAGCGATACCATTCAAGCCACGCTAATGATTTTTGCCCTATTGCTGGCGCCGGTGATGGTGTTGCTGCATTTAACCTGGGAAGATATCAATTTGGCATTAACCGCAAAATCGGAAATGACCGGTATTCCATACGCCAACTGGCTGCACAATGTATCCGGCATCGGCGTGATCTCGGCGCTGGCTTGGGGGTTGGGCTATTTCGGACAGCCGCATATTTTAGCCCGTTTCATGGCGGCGGACTCGGTGCAATCGTTGCAAAATGCGCGCAGAATCGGGATTACTTGGATGTTTTTATGTCTTGGCGGCGCGGTGGCGGTCGGTTATTTCGGCTTGGCCTATTTTAGCGCCAATCAAATCCCGTTAGATAACGCCGAATCGGTGTTTATTGAATTATCCCGTTTGATGTTTAATCCTTGGATCGTCGGCATTGTACTGTCCGCTATTTTGGCGGCGGTGATGAGCACCTTATCCGCACAATTACTGATGTGTTCCGCTGCAGTAACGGAAGATTTCTATAAAGGTTTTCTGCGCAAAACCGCCTCCAGCAATGAGCTGGTCTGGGTCGGGCGCTTTATGGTTTTGGTGATTTCCGCCGTTGCAATTCTTATCGCCCAAGATCCCTCTTCCGGCGTGATGAAGCTGGTGTCTTATGCGTGGGCAGGGTTCGGCGCCGCGTTCGGACCGGTGGTGATTTTATCGCTGTTTAACCGCAATATCACCTCGTCGGCCGCCTTGTGGGGCATGATTTGCGGCGCGGTGACGGTGGTGGCTTGGAGTCCGTTAATGCAGTATCTCGGTTGGACGGATTTGGCGAAACTGTATGAAATTATTCCGGGCTTTTTAATCTGCTCTTTCATCACCATTACCTCATCGCTGTTTTCTACGGAAGATAGCGCAGTCGCCGAACAATTTGACCAAGCGTTGGTAGAGTTTAACCTGCGTTCGAAGGGCTAGCTTAGCCTTTCATTTTACCCGGTAAAATCCCTTGGAACAGCTCACGGCTTTTCAAGGGTTGGCTGCCGAGATAAGGTTTCAGCGCCATACGGGTAAAGCGTTTGGCGGCTTGCAGGATATGTTTTTGTTCGGCACCCAATTTGTCGAATGCTAAGCTGGCGAAGATCAGCAGTTCGTCGCCGTAAAAGGTTTGGTTGTTTTTGAGCAGCGAGGCAATAAAGCCCTGTTCGGCACGGTACTGATAGCTCATCTGCGGCTCAACCGGCAAGCCCGAACCGGCGCAATGCAGAAAATCCACACCGTAACCGAGCGTTTGTAGCAGCTGAAACTCGAATTTGCGCAAAAACGGTTCGACACTTTTGGCTTGCGTATTTTGCCCTGTTAGCGTACTTTGCGAGGCGGCAAGTGCGGTCAGGCAGTGCAGGTAATCCTGAAACAGTTGCGGATAGGGCGTTTCATTTTCGATCACACGGCAGACTAACTCATTGATATAAAAAGCGCTGTAAAGTGCGGTATGCTCCAACGGCAACGCCAGCGAAACCGCTTCGGCTTTGGTCAGAATTTTCAAATCACCTTTGCCCGTCCAACGCAGCAACAACGGTGTAAACGGCTGCAACAGGCTTTTCAACGCCGAACGCTTCGCCCGCGCCCCTTTCGCCAGCACGGTCAAACGTCCGCTCTCTTCGGTGAAAAGATCGACTAACAGACTGGTTTCATTATAGGGTCTGCGGTGTAACACAAACCCTCGTTGCCATGTTTCGATAATGTTTGTCCTGTTTGCGGGTGAGAGGTTATTTTACTAAAAAGTGCGGTTGGGGGGAACGTTATTCTGTTTTGCTATTTATAGTACATTTTTTCAACGCCAACAAACAGCCGCCCAGGACAATCATCGCTCCAATTGCTTGCGGTATCGTTATTTTTTCCCCTAACGTAAAATAGCCGACCACGGCGGTGGCGAGCGGGACAAGCAGTTGGATTAAATTAAATGCCACCACCCCTTGTTTTTGCACAATATAAAACGCCAGTAGCATTCCGCTTAACATGCCATAAATACCGGAGAGGGCTAGGGCAATTAATAAGCCGTCGCTAACTGTGCTTAATTGATTTATTTTTCCGTCGGCGATTGCTATGCTTAAGAAAATAAATCCGGCGATGGTGGCGGTTGTGGTGCTGATAATAATGACGTTCAATTTGGCGGCGATATCTTTGACAATGACATTTTGTAAGGATTGAATCAAAATCGCACCGGTGAGAAATAGTGCGCCGGAAATAAAATCCGCACTTTGGCTTCCGCTGCCGGCTTGATTGCCGTAGAAAACGAAAAGTAGCGAGCCGATGACGGCTGACAATCCGCCGAGATAAAAAGTGCGGTGTTGAATGTTGCGCCGTTCGTCCGGATAAAACAGGGCGATGATGAGAATGCCGAGCGGCATCGCCAAAATACCGAAAATACTGCCGGTTAGAGCACTGGTATGGCGTAATCCGTTTATAAAACAGTACATATTGGCGGTCATGAATAATCCGAGTGCGCTTAATTTTAAAATTAAAATCGGATCGCTCAAGCTGTTTTTTAAGGCTATTCTAAATTTGAACAGGCAGATGAGCAATAAAAACAATCCGCCGCAAATAAAGCGCACGGCATTATTATTTAACGTATCGAAATGCAGACTCATATAGCGCATAATAGGAAAACCGAAGCCCATTAATAAAATATAGATTATCCGAATTCGATATTCATTTTCCATTGTTTTTCCACTATGCCACTTCTTTTGATTAGGTGTTATAAAAGTCCGGCTTTATTTTTGTTTTATTTTAAAGACGGCGTTTGCAGATTATTATTTTATTGATTATGTTATACCGACTGAATGCGTTTTAACATAATTATTTTTTAAACAGTAGAAAAATAATATGATGAGATGGTGCGTGCTTGCGGGGAAAACGGCGTGATTTTTATGGCTGGACATATCATAAATTTCTTACATGGGGCTCAGCATGCAAAATCGTTAATTCAACAAGGAACTATCGGCAAAGTGCTGTTTCTCAATCTGGAGTTTGACGACAACCGTTTCGCCTTCGCTAAAAAAACCGCGATCGGATTGAATCTGACCGCGGTTGTGCGATAAAAGTGCGGTTAGTCTTTATGCTGGCGCATTGCTGGGAACAAAATCACATCACGAATTGACGGTGAGTTGGAGAAGATCATCGCCAAGCGGTCGATGCCCAAGCCTTCGCCGGCGGTCGGTGGCAAGCCGTGTTCCAGTGCGACCACGAAATCTTCGTCTTTGAACATCGCTTCGTCATCGCCGGCTTCTTTGGCGGCGACCTGTGCGTCAAAGCGGGCGTTTTGATCTTCGGCGTCGTTGAGTTCCGAGAAACCGTTGCCGATTTCGCGTCCGCCGATAAACAGTTCGAAGCGATCGGTCACCTCCGGATTTTCATCATTACGCCGTGCCAACGGCGAAATTTCTGCCGGGTGTGCCATTAAGAAAGTCGGCTGAATCAAATGGTGTTCCGCCACTTCTTCGAAAATCGCATTGATAATACCGCCTAAGCCCCATGATTTTTGCACTTCGATGCCCAATGTTGCCGCCAGAGCTTTGGCTTGGGCGAAATCTTGCAACTGCTCAGGTTGGATATTGTCGCCGTATTTCAGAATGGCGTCGGTCATGGTCAAACGTTCGAACGGTTTGCCGAAATCAAAGGTGTATTCGCCGTACGGTACGGTGGTTGTGCCTAAAATATCCAGCGCCAGTTTGCGCAGCAATTCTTCGGTGTTGTCCATCAAATCGTGGTAATCAGCGTAGGCTTGGTAGTACTCCAACATGGTGAATTCCGGGTTGTGGCGTACCGACACGCCCTCGTTGCGGAAGTTGCGGTTCAGCTCAAACACCCGCTCGAAGCCGCCGACAACTAAGCGTTTCAAATACAACTCCGGTGCAATCCGCAGGTACATATCAATATCTAAGGCGTTGTGATGGGTCACAAACGGACGCGCCGCCGCACCGCCGGGGATCACTTGCAACATCGGCGTTTCCACTTCCATAAAGCCTTTATCGAGGAAGAATTGGCGGATACCGCTGATCACTTTGGAACGAATCACAAAGGCACGACGCGAATCGTCGTTGCTGATTAAATCCAAATAACGTTGGCGGTAACGAGTTTCCTGATCGCTCAAGCCGTGGAATTTGTCCGGCAACGGGCGCAGGGCTTTGGTCAGCAGCTCAAGTGCGGTGCAGCGCACGGTCAGCTCGCCGGTTTTGGTTTTGAACAGCGTACCTTTGGCGCCGACGATATCGCCCAAATCCAACAGCGACATCAAGTTTTCATATTCGCCTTCCGCCAGCAGATCGCGCGCCACATACAGCTGGATTTTACCGCTCATATCTTGCAGGGTGATAAAACTGGCTTTGCCCATTTTGCGGCGGGTCATGATTCGTCCGGCAACGCTGACTGCAATTTCTTGCGCTTTTAATGTGTCGCCGTCTTGGCTTTCATATTGGCTGTGCAGCTCTTGCGCCAAATGCTCACGACGAAAATCGTTAGGGAACGGATTGCCTTGTTGGCGAAGTGCGGTCAGTTTTTCACGACGCACCAGCATTTCACCGTGCAGATCCAGTTCCGGAAGTTGTTGTTCTGACATAATGTGTATCCCTTAGGTTTATTTCAATATTCGGTTACAAACCGGCTTTTAAGCTGGCTTCGATAAATTTATCCAAATCGCCGTCCAACACCGCTTGGGTATTGCGATTTTCAACGCCGGTGCGCAAGTCTTTGATACGCGCGTCGTCCAATACATACGAGCGGATTTGGCTGCCCCAGCCGATGTCGGATTTGCTGTCTTCCAACGCTTGTTTTTCGGCGTTTTTCTTTTGCAGTTCCATTTCGTACAACTTGGCTTTCAACTGCTTCATACACTGATCTTTATTTTTGTGCTGCGAACGGTCGTTTTGGCACTGCACCACGATTCCGCTCGGAATGTGGGTGATCCGCACCGCACTTTCGGTACGGTTGACGTGCTGTCCGCCGGCACCGGAGGCGCGGTAAACGTCAATGCGCAAATCCGCCGGATTGATCTCGATGTCAATATCGTCATCGATTTCGGGATAGACGAACACCGCACTGAACGAAGTATGGCGGCGGTTGTTGGAGTCAAACGGGCTTTTGCGCACTAAGCGGTGAATGCCGGTTTCGGTGCGTAACCAGCCGAAGGCGTATTCGCCGCTGACCCGAATGGTGGCGGATTTGATTCCGGCGACATCGCCGTCGGAGGCTTCCATCAATTCGGTTTTAAAGCCTTTGCTTTCCGCCCAACGCAGGTACATACGCACTAGCATTTCGGTCCAGTCCTGCGCTTCCGTACCCCCCGAACCGGCCTGCAAATCGACATAGCAATCGGCGCTGTCGTGCTCACCACTGAACATACGGCGGAACTCCAGTTGTGCCAATTTGGCTTCCAACTCTTGCAGCTCGGCAACCGCTTCGTCAAAGGTATCTTGGTCGTCGGCTTCGATCGCCAATTCCAACAGCCCTTCGGCATCTTGCAAGCCTTGATCCAAAGTGCGGATTGTTTCCACCACCGCTTCCAGCGCCGAGCGTTCTTTGCCTAACGCTTGCGCTTTTTCCGGCTCGTTCCACACGTCGGGCTGTTCTAATTCGGCGTTAACCTCTTCCAATCGTTCGACTTTTCCGTCGAAGTCAAAGATACCCCCGAAGAATATCGGTGCGTTGGCTGAGATCGCTGATTTGGTTTTTTACGGGATTAATTTCAAACATTCTAAATAACCGATTATAAATTGACTATAAAAGGGCGAATTATATGATATTTGGCGACGATTTAACAGGTGCAATTCCGTTTGTCGCGCTTAAGTGCGGTTTGGTCGGTTGGCGACGCCATTTTTTATTTGTTAACGGTTTATGTTATAGTTGCAGCGTTTTTTAACATTTTGTATAAATTATAAACAAAGGTCAACAAGCCCTAATTTCTGTACAGGAGGAACAATGAAGTCAGAATTAAACAGCAGCAAATTATCCTATCGCGATCGTATGGCGGTGGAGGAGCACGAGCGTTTAAGTCCGCGCTTGTTGTATGAAATTATCCGCCAAGACGGGATTGAAGAGTTGTCGCGTCCGACCAAAGCGTTGCTCTTTTCCGGTATTACCGCCGGTTTGGTGATTACGTTTTCTTTTATTTTCAAAGCGGTGTTCACTGCCTATACGCCGGACGAACCTTGGGCACCGTTGATTACCAATATGGGCTACACCGTCGGCTTTTTGCTGGTGATTTTAGGGCGTATGCAGTTGTTTACCGAAAACACGATTACAACGGTGGTGCCACTGTTTAATCCGTTGAGTATTAAGAAGTTGCTGGCGGTGGCGAAATTATGGGCGACGGTGTTCGGCGCGAATTTAATCGGTACGACCTTGGCGGCGTTTTTTTTACAGAATCACCATGTTTTCAATCCGGAATTTGTGGTGGCGATGAATGAAATAGCCCACCACGTCGCTTCGATGTCGGTGAGCGACAATATTCTGCGCGGTATTCCGGCCGGCATTTTGATTGCTTCGGTGGTGTGGATGATGCCGACCGTCGGCAACGGCAAATTCATCATGATTTTCTTCTTTATTTACCTGATTGCGCTGGGCGATTTCACTCATGTGGTGGTCGGTTCGGCGGAAATGGCGTATCTGGTGATTCAAGGCGATGCCAACCTGTACGACTATTTCGTCACCTTTTTAGGTCCGACGGCGCTGGGCAATATTCTTGGCGGAACCGTCGTCTTTACCATTATGATTTACGGTCAGGTCACTGACGAAATTGGTAGAAAATAAGTTTTGAACAGCGGGCGGATCAATGACGATCCGCCCAAACCGCACTTTTCCTGCTTATCCTGTCTATTCCCCACTTGTCTGCTTTTTATGCGTTAGATCATATTTTATTTCACTTGAGATTTTGCAATCGGCTAGTTGCGATTATTTGACCTATTTCCGCTTATTAAATGAGAATAATATTCAATTGCGAATCGGTGTCGTATAGCGATGGCAATCATACCGCTTTGCCGAGTCTTTTTAGGGGCATTTTTTAATTATTGGTTTAATAATGAGGTCAACATGAGTGTTAATATCATCAAAATGGCGGCAGAATTTCTTGCCGGTAAACAGCGTGTATTTATCAATTTTATCCGTATTGCAATTTGTATCGTGATGCTGTGGATCGGCGGGCTGAAGGCTTTTCAATATGAAGCGGACGGCATTGTCCATTTCGTTTCCAACAGTCCTTTTATGAGTTTTTTCTATAATAACAGTCAAAATATGGTAGAAAATGATAAAGGGGAATTGGTCAAAGAATATACGCTGTACAAAAATCCGGAAGGCAAAATGGTGCAGAAAAACATCGACTGGCATAAAGAAAACGGTACTTATCCGTTCTCCTATGGGCTTGGTGCGGTGATTGTCACCATCGGCTTGCTGACTTTATCGGGTATTTGGAATTCGACGACCGGCATGCTCGGCGGTTTGCTGACGTTCGGCATGTCGATAGTTACGCTTTCATTTTTGATTACCACGCCGGAGACTTATGTGCTGAATTTGGGCGGAGATTTGCCGACGCCGAATTACGGCTTTCCGTATTTATCGGGGGCAGGGCGCTTGATTTTGAAAGATATTATTATGATGGCAGGCGGATTGATTGCCGCATCGGAATGTGCGCAGCGTTTTCTGAAAAGCAAAGCGTAGCCAAAATAAACAAGGGTGGATTAATACCACCCTTGCTTGTTTCAAGCCGAACGCTATTCCGGCGGGAATAAAAACGGATTGACCGCACTTTTGGCGTAACCCATTTTTTCCATTTCATCATCAAGAAACAGGCTGGCCAGATCATCGGCAACCGCTTCCACATCAGGATTTTTATCCTGGTACAGCGCCTTGAGATAACTGTGGCAATCGTCGCAACTTTCGCTTTTTACCGCGTTGTCGGAATCAAGTGTCCAGTAGTTCAGTTTGCCGCCCTGTTCGCAGTTGCTGCATTTCACCCGTACCATATGCCATTCGCTTTCGCATAACGAACAGTGCAGATAGCGCGTGCCTTGCGCTTCGCCGATATGGATCATACTGGCGACGGGCGCCGAACTGCAAACCGGACAGAATTGGCGGTTTTCGCCCAGTTCGGTTTTGGCATGGTGCGGAATTTGCTGCACTAGCTGTGTCCAATACAGTGACAGCGCCGCCCACAGAAAAATTGCCTTATCGCTTTGATTCGGCAAGCAGTTATCGCGTAACAGCTGATCCGCCAAGTCGTTTAACTCGTTGTTCGAGGCTTTTTCCAGCCATTCGATAGTGGCGAGAATGGTGTCGTTGGCGTGCGGTTTGATCTGTTGTAACAGTTGTTGTAACAGGTCTATCCAAATCGGATCGCGCTGCCAGTTTTTCCAGTGTAGCGGCTGTCGGCTGAGTAGATCGGCGTTGTCTTTGACCGCACTTAGGCGATCGTCCGCTGCAATCGGCGCATTTTGTAACAACGCCAATTGGGCATCGGCGATGTTGGCGCAAAAACGCAGATAATTTTGCAACGGGTGGTTTTCACTCAGTTTGCGCAAACGTGCGGCGCGGCGTTGGTAAAGGTTTTTCGGGTTGGCGAAAAGTAGCGGTGGGGCAAAGAACCCCGCCGCTGCCTGTTTGATTTCGCTTTCCGCTAAGATGCGAATACTCATTCTTTATGCTCTTGTTTTTCTTTATTTGGTTTGGAAGATTGGCGTTCTTCTTTTTCCAATTCCGGCAGAATGGATTCACGGAACCAACGCGGGTGGTGTTTTTTCGCCCAGCGTGCGGTAACCCAGCCTTCAACCATGCCGGTAATCGAACCTCTGACCCAAATCGCCATATAAATATGCACCATAATCCCCAGAATCAGAGCAATGGCACTGGTGGCGTGCAACAAGAGAGCAATCCGAATCACCGGAATCGGGAAGTTTTCGGCAAAATACGGTCGCCAGATGATGATGCCGGTGACTAATAAAATCAGCAACGCCATAATCAGTGTCCAGAACAGCAATTTCTGTCCCATATTGTAGTGGCCGACATCGGCAACGTGATGTTCGTTGCCTTTCAATACTTCCACCACATTGAACAGCCATTGCCAGTCGCCTTTTTCGATCAGGTTATCGCGCCAGTAGTGTTTTGCCAAAATACTGAACGCGACGATCATAATCAAACCGGTGAACGGGTGCAAAACCCGCGCCAGTTGCGGCGTGCCCAATACTTCGGCAATCCAGGCGAAATCAGCAAAGAAAAACGACAAGCCGGAAAGTGCGGTCATAAAAAAGCACAGCACTAACAGCCAGTGGCTCAACCGCTCTTTCAGGTTGTGGCGAATAACTTTTCTGTTTAAATCAACCATCATTATTCTCCTTTTCCATGTGGATCAAGCGGTTTTTGAATCTCATCATCGTCTTCTTCGGTGTTTGGACCGATGCCGATATAGTGGGCGGCGGAGGCGATTGCCAATGCTCCCATTGCCATACCGGCGAGTGGTTTCAAAATGCCTTTCCATAAGCTGACGACCGGACTGATCGACGGATCCTGCGGTAAGCCTGAATACAATGTCGGTTTGTCCGCATGGTGCAGTACATACATCACATGGGTTCCGCCCACGCCTTGTGGATCGTACAAGCCGGCATTTTCATAGCCGCGTGCTTTCAGATCCTCGATGCGGGTTTCGGCGTACTGTTTCATGGCTTCCTTGCTACCGAAATGAATCGCACCGGTCGGACAGGTTTTCACGCACGCCGGCTCTTGACCGACATTGACGCGATCAGAGCATAAGGTGCATTTGTAAGCGCGGTTGTCTTCCGGATTAATACGCGGAATGTTGAACGGGCAACCGGCGATACAGTAACCGCAGCCGATACATTTATCCGATTGGAAATCGACGATACCGTTGGCATATTGGATAATCGCCCCCGGTGCAGGGCAGGCTTTTAAACAGCCCGGCTCGGCACAGTGCATACAACCGTCTTTGCGGATCAGCCATTCCAGACGATCGTCTTCTTCCACCTCGTTAAACTTCATTACCGTCCACGATTTGGCGGTCAAGTCAATCGGATTGTCGTACACGCCGGTACAAATTCCCGGTGTGTCGCGCAAGTCGTTCCATTCGGAACAGGCGACCTGACAGGCTTTACAGCCGATACAGGCACTGACATCAATCAGCTTGGCGACTTCGACCTTATGATTCCGCGTGTGTGGCGGCGGGGTTAAGGTTGAAGTCGCAGAGGCGTTAATAATATCTTGGGTTTGAACTGCCATATTAAGCCCCCGTTACTTTTTCAATGTTGACCAGGAACGTTTTAAATTCCGGTGTTTGCGTATTGGCATCACCGACACTTGGGGTCAGGTTATTGGCAAAGAAGCCTTTTTTACCCACGCCGGCAAAGCCCCAGTGAATCGGTATACCGATGGTGTGAATGGTTTTGCCGTCCACTTGCAGCTCTTTGATCCGCTTGGTGACAACAGCCACCGCCTTGATATAGCCGCGTTTGGAGAACACTTTCACCTCATCGCCGTGCTTGATGCCTTTTTCAGCCGCCAAGACTTCACCCATTTCGATAAACTGCTCCGGTTGGGCGATTACGTTTAACAGCGCATTTTTGGTCCAATAGTGGAAGTGTTCGGTTAAACGGTAAGTCGTTGCCACATAAGGGAATTCACCGGCATCACCCATCGTTTTCTGATCGTTCGGCAGAATTCGCGCCGCCGGATTGTGAATCACATTCGGGTGCAACGGATTGGTGCCGATCGGGCTCTCAATCGGTTCGTAATGCTCAGGGAACGGGCCTTCCGCCATTTTGTCAATCGCAAACAGACGGCTGACACCTTCCGGTTGCATGATAAACGGCGTGACATTGCTGCCCGGCGGAGCGGTGGTATAGTCGGCAATATCGGTATAGTTCCAGTTTTTGCCGTTCCATTTCACCAATTGGCGGGTCGGATCCCACGGATTACCCTGACGGTCGGCAGAAGCGCGGTTATAGATCACCCGACGGTTCAGCGGCCATGCGAACGCCCAACCTAAGGTATTGCCCAAGCCCGACGGATCGGAGTTGTCACGCCGCGCCATCATATTGCCTTGTTCCGTCCATTGTCCGGTATAGATCCAACAGCCGGACGAGGTTGTGCCGTCGTCACGCAGTTGGGCAAAACTGGAAAGCAGTTCGCCTTTTTTGACCAGCACGTTGCCGTTTTCGTCTTTCAGATCTTCCAGCGCATAACCGTTGTTCTCTTTTGCCAGCTCTTCTGCACGCGGCTCTAGCGGATTGAGATAGCTCCACTGCATGGCATTAAGCTGTTCGATGCCCTGACCGCCCTCTTTTTGATATAAGTGCAGCAGGTATTCGCGCAATTCGGAGAGAATTTCAACGTCCGGCTTGGCTTCTTGCGGTTGATCACTGCCTTTCCAGTGCCATTGCAGCCAGCGGCCGGAGTTGGCAATCGAACCGTCTTCTTCGGTGAAACAGGTGGTCGGCAAACGGAACACTTCGGTTTGAATCGATTCGGTGTCGACATCGTTATATTCGCCGTAGTTCTGCCAGAAATCCGAGGTATCGGTTTTCAACGGATCGAAAATCACCAAATATTTCAATTTGCTAAGTGCGGTCATCATTTTCGCCCGATTCGGATAAGAGGCAATCGGGTTGAAACCTTGGCACAGATAGCCGTTGACTTTGCCCTCAAACATCATATCGATGTAGCGGAAGTGGTCGTAAGCGCCGTCGATTTTCGGCAGGTAGTGATAGCCGAATTCATTATCTTTGGTCGCTTTGTCACCAAAGAACGTTTTTAGCAGGCTGATAAAGAATTTCGGCGTGTTTTTCCAATAGTTGACTTGGTCTTTCTGGGTCATTTTTGGCGTGATCCGATTTAAGAACACGTCTAAGGAGGTATCTTTATCGGTCGGCAACGGCATATAACCGGTTAGCATATGCGGAAATAAACCCAAATCGGTGATACCCTGCACGTTGGAGTGACCGCGCAACGCATTCACGCCGCCGCCGGCAACGCCGATATTACCCAACAACAGTTGGATCATCGCCATGGTACGGATATTTTGTGAACCGACGGTATGTTGGGTCCAACCTAACGCATATAAGAAGGTGGCGTTTTTATTCCGAGCAGAGGTTTTGGCAATCTCTTCACAGAAATGTAGGAAATCCTTCTGCTTCGTGCCGCAAATCCGTTCTACCATTTCCGGTGTATAGCGGGAAACGTGTTCTTTCAACAGATTAATCACACAACGCGGATCTTGTAATGTCGGATCCTGTTTGGCGAAGCCGTTTTCGTCAAACTGATAGTTCCAAGTGGATTTATTGTATTGATGTTTGTCTTCGTCATAGCCGCTAAACAGCCCGTCTTCAAAGGCAAATCCCTCATCGACCAAATAACTGGCGTTGGTGTAGTGCTGTACATATTCATGCTGGATTTTATCGTTGTCCAACAAATACTTAATCACACCTGACAGGAAGGCGATATCGGTACCAGAACGGATCGGCGAATAGAAATCCGCAACCGCAGCAGTCCGGTTAAAACGGGGATCGATCACCATCAGCTTCGCGCCGCGGCGTTTTTTCGCTTCGATAACCCAGCGGAAACCGACAGGGTGTGCTTCGGCGGCGTTACCGCCCATTACAATCACTAAATCCGCATTGGCGATATCCGCCCAATGGTTTGTCATCGCACCGCGACCAAATGATGGAGCAAGACTTGCTACCGTTGGTCCGTGTCAGATACTCGCCTGGTTATTGATTGAAATCATGCCGAGCGCACGCGCCCATTTTTGGCTTAACAATCCGGTCTCATTACTGGAGGCGGAAGCCATCAGCATTCCGGTGGTCAGCCAGCGATTGACCGGCAAGCCGTCGGCGTTGGTCGGAATAAAATTGGCGTCGCGGTCATCTTTCATCAAGCGGGCAATACGCTCATAGGCTTCGTGCCAACTGATACGTTTCCACTCTTTGGAACCGGGTGCACGGTATTCCGGATATTGAACGCGACGTTCACTATTCACATAATCCAGTGCGCCCGCACCTTTCGGACAAAGAGCACCACGGCTGACCGGATGGTCGGCGTCGCCTTCGATATGGATCAATTTTTCGCGGGCATTCATCGCCCCGTCGCCTACGCTGTAGAGCAACATGCCGCAGCCAACGGCACAGTAAGTACAGGTGTTGCGTGTTTCACGCGCGCGCAAGAGTTTATATGAACGGGGCGCAGCCAAGGCGCTAGCCGGAGCAAAACCCAATGCGGCAGCGGTGGTTCCCGCCATCCCACTTGCACAAACTTTAAAGAATTTTCTTCTGCTGAGTTGCATAAGAACCTCTCAAGATTGTGAGATTTAGAGTAAAATAAAAAAAGTTCGTTTTAAGGTTGTAATAAAAATGTAAAATACGTTACATTCATCTGCTAGCTTACTCCTGTTCAAAATCTGACGCAACAGGCAAACGTATTTTATGTAATCTAGATCAAGAAGATATTCCGCTATTTTTGTGAACTGCGTCAGAATGATAAAAATTTACCTATTTTTGATTAAGGGAAAGACGTTGTTAACATTAAAAACAAGAAACGTAAGTGTTTTCATGCCGAACGGGGAGTCCGACGAACGAAAACCGCACTTTGAGGACAAGACAGATTGCTTGGCAACGGAAGTGCCGGTTGCCTTGGTGTATAACGGTATTGCCCATACCGTAATGCTGTGCAGCCCAGCGGATTTGGCGGATTTTGCCTTAGGCTTTTCGCTGGCGGAAGGCATTGTCGAAAAACCGAGTGAGATTTATTCAATAGAAGTCAAGACTGTCAGCAACGGCATTGAAGTGCAAATCGAGATGGCAAGCCGCTGTTTCGTACAACTGAAAGAAAAACGCCGCACCCTTGCCGGACGCACCGGCTGCGGCTTGTGTGGTGTGGAGCAGTTGCAGCACGTCACCCGTCCATTGCCGGCGCTTGACCGCACTTTGCAGTTTGATCCGACTAAACTCAACGACTGTCTGCAACAGCTGCAACAAGCGCAACGACTGGCACAACAAAGCGGCGCTACTCATGCCGCCGCCTTCTTTAACTTAAACGGCGAATTACTGGCAATCCGTGAAGATGTCGGCAGACATGTGGCGTTGGATAAACTGCTCGGTTGGCACGCGCAACAAAAACAAAAGTGCGGTCAGCTGCAAGGTATTGTTCTGGTGACTAGCCGTGCCAGTTACGAAATGGTACAAAAAAGCGTCGCCTGCGGCATCGAAATCTTAGTCGCCGTCTCTGCCGCCACCGACTTCGCTGTCAACCTCGCCGAACAACACAACCTTTCCCTGATCGGCTTCGCCCGTGAAAATCGCGCCACGGTGTATTGCGGCGAAGAGCGGTTTGATTGCAGCGAGTGATAATTTAATCCGCACTTCAACCGCACTTTTGCTACAATACCGTTCAAATTCATCAAATAGAAAAGTGATCATTTATGACAGCCAAAATTGCCGAAAATCCGTTTATTTTAGTCGACGGTTCTTCTTATCTCTACCGTGCCTTTCACGCCTTTCCGCCGTTGACCAACTCGCTCGGCGAGCCGACGGGGGCGATGTACGGCGTGTTGAATATGCTGAAAAGCCTGATTTCACAAGCCAATCCGCGTTATCTGGCGGTGGTGTTTGATGCCAAAGGCAAAACCTTCCGCGATGATCTGTTCGAACAGTATAAATCGCACCGTCCGCCGATGCCGGACGATTTGCGTAAACAGATTCAACCGCTGCACGGCATTATCAAAGCGTTGGGCATTCCGTTGCTGGTGATCGACGGCGTGGAAGCCGATGATGTGATCGGCACGCTGGCGTTGCGCGCGTCAAAGTGCGGTCAGAAAGTGTTGATCAGCACTGGCGATAAAGATATGGCGCAGTTGGTGGACGACAACATTATGTTGATCAACACCATGAACAACACGTTGTTGGATCGCGACGGCGTGATCGAAAAATATGGCATTCCGCCGGAATTGATCATTGATTATCTGGCGTTGCGCGGCGACAGTTCGGACAATATTCCGGGTGTTGCCGGCGTGGGCGAAAAAACCGCACTTGGGCTGCTACAAGGCATCGGCAGTATGCAGCAGATTTATGCCAACTTGGATAAAGTCGCCGATCTGCCGATTCGCGGTGCGAAAAAATTGGGCGATAAATTAGCCGAAGCCAAAGAGATGGCGGAGTTATCCTATCTGCTTGCCACGATTAAAACCGACGTTGAATTGGCGCTGTCTTACGACCAATTGACCATGCAAGCGGCGCAAACCGACGAGCTGATCGAAGCCTTCGGGCGTTATGAATTTAAGCGTTGGCTGAATGATATTCTGCAAAACGGCAGCAGCTCGGTGACTGCGGCGGAAGCGCCGACAGGCAAATTCAACGGCTACCAAGCCACGCCGAAAGCCGCCGAAAGTGCGGTGCAAGCGCCGCCAGCGATTGAAATCGACCGCACGTTGTACCAAACCCTGCTCAGTGAAGCGGAATTGCAAACTTGGCTAAACAAATTAAACCAAGCCGATTTGATTGCAATCGATACCGAAACCGACAGTTTGGATTATATGCAAGCCAATCTGGTTGGCATTTCCTTTGCGCTGACAAACGGCGAGGCGGCGTATTTACCGTTGCAGCACCGTTATTTAGACGCACCGCCACAGCTGGATTTGCAGACCGCACTTGCCGCCTTAAAACCGATTTTAGAAAATCCGAAGATTCAAAAAGTCGGGCAGAATATCAAATACGATGAAACCATTTTCTATCGTCATGGTATCCGCCTGCAAGGGATCGCCTATGACACCATGCTCGAATCTTACACCCTCGACAGCACCGGTCGGCACAATATGGATGATTTGGCGAAACGTTATCTGGGACACGATACCATTACCTTTGAAATGTTGGCGGGCAAAGGCAAAAACCAGCTGACGTTCGATCAAATTCCGCTGGAACAGGCGGCGGAATATGCGGCGGAAGATGCCGACATCACCATGAAACTGCACCAAACCTTATGGCAAAAAGTGCAAGCCGAGCCGACCTTGGTCGAGCTGTTTGAAAAATTGGAAATGCCGCTGGTGTCGGTGTTGTCCAGCATTGAGCGCAATGGCGTGTTGCTCGACAGCGATTTATTGTTCCAACAATCGAATGAAATTGCCGCGCGCTTAACCCAACTGGAACAACAGGCGCACGAACTGGCGGGGCAGAGCTTCAATTTGGCTTCAACCAAGCAGCTGCAAGAGATTCTGTTTGGCAAATTGGGACTGCCGATCCTGAAAAAAACGCCGAAAGGCGCGCCGTCAACCAACGAAGAGGTGTTGGAGGAGCTGGCGTATGAACATGAATTACCGAAAATTTTGGTGCAACATCGCGGCTTGAGCAAGCTGAAATCGACTTACACCGATAAATTGCCGTTGATGGTGGACAAAGACAGCGGACGGGTACACACCTCTTATCACCAAGCGGTGACGATCACCGGACGCTTGTCGTCGAGCGATCCGAATCTGCAAAATATCCCGATTCGCACCGAAGAGGGACGGCGTATCCGCAAGGCGTTTATCGCCGACAAAGGCAATAAAATCATCGCCGCCGACTATTCGCAAATCGAATTGCGCATTATGGCGCATCTTTCCGACGATGCCGGTTTAAACAATGCGTTTGCGGAAGGCAAAGACATTCACCGTGCCACTGCCGCCGAGATTTTCGGCGTGCCTTTGGAGCAAGTAACAAGCGAACAACGCCGCAGTGCCAAAGCGATAAATTTCGGTTTGATTTACGGCATGAGCGCCTTTGGTTTGGCACGCCAACTGGGCATTGCGCGCGGACAGGCACAACAATATATCGATCTCTATTTCCAGCGTTATCCGGGCGTGCAGACCTTTATGAGTGAGATTCAGCAAAAAGCGCGCGAGCAAGGTTTTGTCGAAACCCTGTTTAAACGCCGTTTATACTTGCCGGAGATCAAATCGTCCAACGCTATGCGGCGCAAGGGAGCCGAGCGCGTGGCGATCAACGCCCCAATGCAAGGTACGGCGGCGGACATTATCAAACGGGCGATGTTATTGATCGACAACGAAATCCGCCACAGCGACGAAATCAAAATGATCATGCAGGTACACGATGAACTGGTGTTCGAAGTGCGGTCGGATAAAGTGGATTTCTACGCCGAACGGATTAAAACCCTGATGGAACAAGCCGCCGAACTCAGCGTGCCACTGATTGCCGAAGTCGGTATCGGTGATAATTGGGACGAAGCGCATTAATAGGATTTACTATGAAATACAAAAACCTACGCGATTTTATTGATTTATTGGAACAACAGGGCGAGTTGAAACGCATTTCATATCCGATTGATCCGCATTTGGAAATGACCGAAATTGCCGACCGCACTTTGCGCTTGGGCGGACCGGCGCTGCTGTTTGAAAATCCGGTTGGTTATGATATTCCGGTGTTGTGCAACCTGTTCGGCACGGCACGGCGGGTGGCGCTGGGCATGGGACAGGAAGATGTCACCGCCTTGCGTGATGTCGGTAAACTGCTGGCTTTTTTAAAAGAGCCGGATCCGCCGAAAGGCTTTAAAGATCTGATCGACAAACTGCCGCAGTTCAAACAGGTGTTGAATATGCCGACTAAAGTGCTGAGCAAAGCTGATTGTCAGCAGGTGGTTTGGCAGGGAGAAGATGTCGATCTATATAAACTGCCGATTATGCATTGCTGGCCGGAGGATATCGCGCCGCTTGTGACGTGGGGCTTAACCGTGACCAAGGGTCCGTATAAAAAACGGCAGAATTTGGGCATTTATCGTCAGCAATTAATCGCTAAAAACAAATTAATTATGCGTTGGTTGTCCCATCGCGGCGGCGCGTTGGATTTCCACGAGTGGAAAGAGGCGCACCCGAACGAGCCGTTTCCGGTGTCGGTGGCATTGGGCGCCGATCCGGCGACTATCTTAAGTGCGGTCACACCGATTCCCGACAGCTTGTCGGAATATGCCTTCGCCGGTTTATTACGCGGCAATAAAAGCGAAGTGGTGAAATCACTTTCCAATGACTTGGAAGTACCAGCGGGGGCGGAAATGGTGCTGGAGGGCTATATTGATCCGGACGAAACCGCACTTGAAGGTCCTTACGGCGATCACACCGGTTATTACAACGAGCAGGAATATTTTCCGGTGTTCACCGTCACCCATATCACCATGCGGCAAAATCCGATTTACCACTCCACCTACACCGGCCGTCCGCCTGATGAACCGGCGGTGCTGGGCGAGGCGTTGAATGAAGTGTTTATCCCGATTTTGCAAAAACAGTTTCCGGAAATCGTCGATTTCTATCTGCCGCCGGAAGGCTGCTCTTACCGCTTGGCAGTGGTGACCATCAAAAAACAATATCCGGGACATGCCAAACGGGTGATGATGGGGATTTGGTCGTTTTTACGCCAATTTATGTACACCAAATTCGTGATTGTGTGCGATGACGATATTAACGCGCGTGACTGGAAAGACGTGATCTGGGCGATCACCACCCGCAGCGATCCGGCGCGCGATTGCACCATTATCGAGCACACGCCGATTGATTATCTGGATTTTGCTTCTCCGATCGCCGGCTTGGGATCGAAGATGGGTATTGACGCCACCAACAAGTGGCAAGGTGAAACTAACAGAGAATGGGGCAATCCAATCACAAAAAATCAAGATATTGTGAAAAAAATAGACGAAATATGGGAAGATTTGGCTATTCTTTAGAAAAAATATAGTTTAGAATAAAAATCCTCTACGGCAAAAAGACCATAGAGGATTTTTTATTACAACTATAATATTCATAAAACACACACAACACATATTGAAACAAAGAAGGAAAACCCATGAGCAATTTAATCTCCCTTGACGATTTTTTGGCACAACTGGCGAAACGCGACGGACACCAACCGGAATTTTTGCAGGCGGCAAAAGAAGTTTTCACTTCAGTATGGCCATTTATCCAAGCGAACCCGAAATATGCTTCGCAAGGTTTATTGGAGCGCTTGGTTGAGCCGGAGCGTGCGTTCCAGTTCCGAGTGGCGTGGACGGACGACAACGGACAAGTGCAAGTCAACCGTGCTTTCCGTGTACAATTCAATAGCGCGATCGGACCGTACAAAGGCGGCATGCGTTTCCACCCTTCAGTCAACCTGTCAATCTTAAAATTCTTAGGCTTCGAACAAATCTTCAAAAATGCGTTAACTACCTTGCCGATGGGCGGTGGTAAAGGCGGTTCCGACTTCGATCCGAAAGGCAAATCCGACGCAGAAGTGATGCGTTTCTGCCAAGCGTTAATTACCGAATTATACCGTCATATCGGACCGGACACCGACGTACCGGCAGGCGACATCGGCGTAGGCGGACGTGAAGTCGGTTACTTGGCGGGTTATATGAAAAAATTATCCAACCAAGCCGCCTGCGTATTCACCGGCCGCGGTTTGTCTTTCGGCGGTTCATTGATTCGCCCTGAAGCGACAGGCTACGGCTTGGTTTACTTCGCCCAAGCGATGTTGGAAGAAAAAGGACAATCCTTTGCCGGTAAAACCGTTTCCGTTTCCGGCTCGGGCAACGTAGCGCAATATGCAATTGAAAAAGCGTTGGAATTGGGTGCGAAAGTGGTGACTTGTTCCGACAGCGCAGGTTATGTGTATGACAAAGACGGTTTTACCACGGAAAAATTAGCGGCATTGCAAGAGATCAAAGAAGTGAAACGTGGTCGCGTGAAAGATTATGCCGAACAATTTGGCTTGGAATACCACGCCGGTCAGCGTCCTTGGGGCGTGAAAGCGGATATCGCCCTGCCGTGCGCCACGCAAAACGAATTAGAGTTAGCCGACGCGGAAACCTTAATTGCCAACGGCGTACAATTAGTGGCGGAAGGCGCAAACATGCCGACCACGATTGAAGCGACCGACCGTTTCTTAGAGGCAAATGTGTTGTTCGGACCGGGCAAAGCCGCCAACGCCGGCGGCGTGGCAACTTCCGGTTTGGAAATGGCGCAAAGCTCACAGCGTTTATACTGGACGCGTGAAGAAGTTGATGCGCAATTAAAACGGATTATGTTGGATATCCACGCCAACTGTAAAAAATACGGCACAAGCGAAGGTCAAGCCAATATCAACTATGTGGTCGGTGCCAACGTTGCCGGTTTCGTCAAAGTGGCTGACGCGATGCTCGCGCAAGGTGTGTTCTAAGCATTAAGACCGCACTTTTATCTTCTAATCAAAACCGAAAGGCATTTGTCTTTCGGTTTTTTAGGCGTAGTAGACAAAATTATTGGTATTTTTGAGATTCGGCCCTATAAGATTTATATGAAAAACTACTATAATACCTCTGTTATAATGAAATTTTAGCAAACCATGGAAAAGTTCTATAGTAATCGAGAAAATTCTGAATTTGTTGCTCATTTTCAGTTTGATTCGAAAGTATTTGAAATTTTAATTTTTCAATAATTTTTTTGGGATCACCACATTCGGGTAAGTTTTCTTCAATTAATAACCTTTCTTTGATGGATAAAACAGGTAAGTTAATATTGTGCAGCACTTCATTCGTATAGTTTGGATCATTGATAGATTTTCCTTCAGCATAGAACTTCCAGTGAGGTAATCTACTTCTTTCTTTAAAATTATTTAGTTTATTGCTGTTATTTTCTAATAATATTCCTGTTAAAGAAACCATTTCTTGTCCATCTTTATAACTACAATATAAAATAATGTGAGGATTGAGATCATGAGCTTGGCAACCTTTCTTAATAGCATTTTCACAAATTTTCAAAATACAACTAGGAAAGTATTTGGTAGTCATATCTTGTGGTGAAAGGTTGGATGGTAGAAATTCAGCTTCATTTATTTTTTCTTTAAATTCTTTGAGTCGGTACTCTTGTAGATCATCATTAGCTTCTTGGTTTGATGGTTTTCCTAAATTACTTACATGAGCATTTAGGGTTATTTTAAAAATATCATTTGGGCTGAGTTTCTCAATAAGATTTTGAATTTCAATTAACTGATTGCCATAATCTGGTTTTGTATAATCTAACCAGATTATTAATGCACTATTTTTTTGATCGAAATCATGGCTACTGATAAAATCAGCTGAAGATTTGTGTTCAAATCTTATACATGATAGAGGTTTATTGAAAAGTTGTCGCCTATGGACATTGATGTCTTCTTCGATAGAAATCATATTCTTAATTTTTAGCTCTCTATGAATAATCTTAAAATCTTCAAGGAAAGGTCCTCCAAATCCAATATATTCATAATCAGAAATGTTCTTATAATTATTAATTTTATTTAAAATGTCAATAAATAAAATTCTATCTATAGCCTTATTTTGCCTTAAGTGATAAGGTAATGTCCCACCTGAGCTCATTTAATTTACTCCTTAACTTTTTTTAATATTTCATCAAAACATTTTTCTCCAATATCTTTAGGTGATCTTTCTTCTTCAAAGAAGTATTCAGAAATCATTCTAATATCAGAGCTCTCTTTGTGAAATGTAATTTGTTTAAGAGAGGATATTCCGCTTGGTTTTGGTAAGGTTGGTTTGTAAATTTCTCCGTTATCATGATTTCTCGATTTGCTAAATTTAATATTGGGATTTTCAATAAGAAAATCAATTGTATCAGTAATTTTTTTATTATCTAATGATGAAATAATATTGCGTTGAGTTTTTGACTTCCATTTATTTGTAAAATCAGTAAATATTTTCAGGCCTTCTCTCATTCTTGCTTTAATTTCCATATATAAAGGTGAATTAGCATCAACTCCACGTTTTGTTGTTTTTAGTGGTAACTTAGAAGGGTCATTACTTTTGAAATTTACAATTCCTGCTATTGAAATAAATTGAGTGTGATATTGAGGGACACCTGCTTCTCCCCAACCTGTTAATATACTTTTGTCATTAAACACAACTACTCTATCATTACAAATAATAGACCAGCCTGCATTTTTAGAACTTGCATTTGGTTTACCGGATAAGGCGTCATTTTCTTCTTTTTCTGTCGATAAGTCTCTATAAAACCCCACAATTACTGATATTTCCACATCATTTTTAACTGATTTATATATATATGGTGCAATAACTTTATCTGTGTTAGATAAAGTTGCAAAATCCTCTTGGTAAACTATTTGAGTGATTTGAGGTTGAATATCTAATCCATTCAATTTTACGCTAAATCCTTTTCTTATAATATAAGAATAATGGGTAGAAATTATGTCTTTTAATAATTGTTCAAAGGTGCTGTTACTGGTTTTATCAAACTGTTTTGAAATTCCTTCATGCAAATTATCAATATAGATCATAGTTCCATATTGATTTCCTTTTAGGTCGTTAGAGCTATTTAGTTCAATTAGATCTAATTGCCACTCAGTATCATTTTTCATCCAGGGTTCATCAATTACGACCTTAAAAGTGCCATCGGTTTTGGTATAACTCTCTACTTTTGCATTATTCCCCATTTTAAAAATAGATCTTTTCATTCCGATTCCATAGACACCAACGGTAGGTAAGTTTTTATCTTGATCATCATATTTTTCAGGTCTTCCCATCCTAAATGCATATTCAGTAGCAAGTTTTTTTTCTATTCCTCCGCAATTATCTTTAATTTTAAAATGATTTTTATCAAAAGTTATTTCAGCCCAATATCCATCATATGGTTTGCTAATATCATTTTTTTCTCCCTGTCGAATTACTCCGTCTAAACAATTATCTAATAGATCTAGAATTGCATCTTCTAATTCAATATCTCTTGTAAGCATTTCTACAAAAAATCTTTTTGTTGGTATTAATTGTACTTTAGTCATAAATGTTTCCTATTAATAATTTGTTCATAATAGTTGATAATATTTTTTCAGCTACAATAGGGCTAACACTATTGCCAATTTGGCGAAAACTATGCCATTTTGTATTATGAAATACAAACCAGTCAGGAAAGCCTTGTAAACGAGCAGCTTCACGAGGTGTTATAACTCTAGGTTGGCTATAGTGTATAGGTCTAACTGCTTGGAAACTCCCTTTGTCACTGCCGGTGCCAGCCCGTAATGTTGGGCAAAATCCTTTAGGATTTAACCGTTGTGATTTAGATATTTTATCTTGTTGCCCATATTTGAGCTGCTTATATCTGTGCTCAACTATTTTTGAATGTCTTGTTCCAGAGCAACCTGACACCTCTTCTTGTTCTAAATAACGTTTTATATACATTGGATTTCCAATTCCACTTGGGATATTGCCAATTACATTATCAAAAAATTTATTGTTTGGAAATTCAGATAATTTGATTTTTTGCCAACTTTTCTCAGGGGTTTGCCAGTTTGGATTTATATTAATTGGCAGTCCAAATAATGCATTTTCCACATTGATTATTTCAGTTTCTTTATAGCTAAAATCTTTGACTGATAAATTGTTTTTTGTATTTTTTTTATAACCAATAAAGAAAATTCGAGTCCGAGTTGTGGGGGCCCCTAATTCACTTGCTTTAATTTTAATTGGGTTTAATATTGTATATTCATTTTTTATTTTTTCTAATGCAGCTATACGAATGGAATCGTATTTCGGATTTAAAATACCTACAACATTTTCAGCAACAAAGAACTCAGGTTTTATTTCATCCACTAATCTAAAAAAATGTTGAAATAAAGTATTCCTTGAGTCAGCAACGTTTCCTTTTCCTATGGTGCTAAAGCCTTGGCAAGGTGGGCCACCGATCAATCCACTTAAATCTCCAGATTTTAGATTGCTCATTTTTAGTAGCTCATCGCCTGATAGTTCGCTTATATCTTTTTGAAAATGCAATGTTTCTAAAAAATTATTTGAATGAGTTTCTAGCGCGATACTATCGATTTCTATTGCTGCTTGGATTTTAAATCCAGCTCTTGCCGCACCTAGACTCAATCCTCCAGCACCAGCGAATAAATCAATAACTTTATACATAATAATTACTCGACATATTTTTAAATAAAATTGTCGAATTATACTATAAAAAACCATAGTGTTTATACTTAAATAAAAAAGATGATTAGAAGTAGCTGTCATCATTCTGTAACATTCCCTCGCTATACTCATGTCTCTTCAAGGTGAAGATTACGTCAAACACAAAAGGAGACTCAAATGGGCTTGTCATATTTTAATAAAAAAAGTTTAGCCATTGCTTTAACCGCACTTAGCGTCGGCTTGTCATCTGCGTATGCCGCAGGGGATTTGGCGGCGTTGGAAGCGGCAGCGAAACAAGAGGGGACAGTCAACAGTGTCGGTATGCCGGACACTTGGGCGAACTGGAAAGATACTTGGGTGCAGTTGGGCGAAAAATACGGTTTGAAACACACTGATACCGATATGAGCTCGGCGCAGGAAATCGCCAAGTTTGATGCGGAGAAGAAAAATGCCACTGCGGATATCGGTGATGTCGGTGCGTCTTTCGGACCGATTGCAGTGCAAAAAGGCGTGACCCAGCCGTATAAAACCAGCTATTGGGACGACATTCCGGCATGGGCGAAAGATGAAGACGGCCACTGGATGTTGGCGTATACCGGCACAATCGCGTTTATCATCAATAAGGATACGGTGAAAGAGAGTCCGCGCAGCTGGAACGATTTGTTGCAAGGCAACTACAAAGTGACGGTCGGTGATGTCAGCGTGGCGGCGCAAGCGGTGAACGGCGTGCTGGCGGCGAACTTTGCGCGCGGCGGCGATGAAAAAGATTTAACGCCGGCGCTGGATTTCTTTGCCGAACTGGCGAAACAAGGCCGTTTGGGTATGGTTGATCCAAGCATTGCCAACTTGGAAAAAGGCGAAGTGGAAGTCGGCGTGGTCTGGGATTTCAACGGCTTGAACTACCGTGATCAAATCGATCCGAACCGCTTTGAAGTGCTGATTCCGTCCGACGGCTCGGTGGTTTCCGGTTACACCACCATCATCAATAAATATGCCAAACACCCGAATGCGGCGAAGTTGGCTCGCGAATATATCTTGTCTGACGAAGGACAAATCAACTTGGCACGCGGCTACGCCCGCCCGATCCGCGCCGAAAAACTCACATTGCCGCAAGATGTGGTGGCGAAACTGTTGCCGGCGGAGCAGTATCAAAACGCCCGTCCGATCCAAGACGCCAAAGCGTGGGAACAATCCTCGAAACAGCTGCCGCGTTTATGGCAGGAAAAAGTCATTATTAACATGAAATAAGGGTTTGATAATGAAAGCAATTCTGGTGATTTTAGACGGCTTGAATTATGCCACCGCCGTGCAAACCATGGGGCATTTACAGGCGTTATGTCGGCGCGGCATGGGCAAATTGTATCAAGTGCAAAGCGAACTGCCGGCGCTGTCGCGTCCATTGTACGAGTGTCTGCTCACCGGTGTTGCGCCGATTGACAGCGGCGTGGTGAATAATCGCATCACCCGCTTGTCGCATAATCGGAGTATTTTTCATTATGCTTCGGCTGCCGGTTTGAAAACGGCGGCTGCGGCTTACCATTGGGTGAGTGAGTTGTATAACCGCACCCCGTTTAATCCGGTGCTGGATCGCCATGTGCATGAACCGCATTTGCCGATTCAGCACGCCCATTTTTATTATGAAGACGATTACCCCGATTCGCATTTGTTCGCCGACGGCGACAGCTTGCGTCACCATCAACAGCCGGATTTTATCCTGTTTCACTCGATGAATATTGATGATATCGGACATAAATTCGGTCAGGACAGCAAGCAGTACCGTGACGCCGCCCGTCGTGCCGATAATATTCTGTCTGATTATCTGGCGAATTGGTTGCAAGAGGGCTATCAGGTGATTATCACCGCCGATCACGGCATGAACGATGACGGCAACCATTGTGCCGATTCCGAAACGGAGGCAAGAGTGCCGTTTTATGTATTCGGCGAGGCGTTTAGCTTGGCGGATACCGCACTTTTACAAACCGAAATTTGCGGCACGATTTGCCAAATTTTAGCGGTTGAACACGACAAACCGTTTTGTGCCGCATTATTAAAATAACGGAATGATTAAACTAAGAGGCTTGTATGAAAGGTAAGTGGCTCGCCGTATCAGTAACACTACCGTTTTTGCTTTTTTTCTTTGCATTTCAAATCGTGCCGTTGATTTGGATTGTGTTGAACAGTTTCCAAATTGAAGACGGCGGCTGGGGGCTGCAAAATTTCAGTGAAATTTTAAATTCCTCGTTTTACTTGCAGGCGATTCGTTATTCCCTTGAAATCGCGATCTGGTCAAGCCTGTTCGGGCTGGTTATCGCGCTGTTCGGCAGCTATTCGTTAAGTGCGGTGCGCCCCTCGCGCATAGGCGATTTTATTTTGTCGTTTAATAGCATGACCAGTAACTTTTCCGGCATTCCGTTGGCGTTTGCTTTCATTATCCTGTTAGGGGCGAACGGTGCGGTTAACCTGCTGTTGCGCCACTATCAGTTTGAAACGATTGATATTTATTCCAAAGTCGGGATTATCATCATCTACACCTATTTCCAGATTCCACTGGCGGTGTTGCTGTTGTATCCGGCGTTCGAAGGCTTGAAAAAAGAGTGGCAGGAAGCGGCGGCGTTATTGGGGGCGAATGTGGCGGCGTATTGGTGCCGCATTGCCGTGCCAGTGCTGATGCCGGCGTTGCTCGGCACGCTGGTGATTCTGTTTGCCAATGCCATTGGCGCTTACGCCACGATTTATGCCTTAACTAGCGGCAATTTCAACGTAGTACCGATCCGGATCGGGGCGCTGGTGTCGGGCGATATTTTCCTCAATCCGTATTTGGCGAGCGCACTATCGCTGTTCCTCATCGGCTTGATGTTGCTGGTGACGGTTATTCACCGTTGGTTGAGCAAACGCTACAACTACCAAGATAAGGGATAATATGATGAAAAAGATAAAAATCGATCGCCTTTATCATTATCTGGTGTTGGCATTGCTGATGGTAATTTTGGCGGCGCCGATTTTAGCAACCGCACTTTATTCGCTCTCCACCAGTTGGGGCGCGACCTTGCTGCCGGACGGACTGACGTTTGATTGGTATGTCCAGCTCTGGACTGATGAACGTTTCCTGACCGCACTTTTCCGCTCGCTGTGGATCTGTTTTACCGCACTTTTGGTGGCGATTGTGCTCACCTTTCCGGTGATTTTTGTGGTGGATTATTACTTCCCGAAACTGAAACCGTTGATGAATCTGGTGGTGATTTTGCCGTTTGCCATTCCGCCGGTGGTGTCGTCGGTCGGGCTGTTGCAGCTCTATTCCGATGAGCCTTTTGCGATCACCGGCACGCCGTGGATTTTAATCGGTTGCTATTTCATGATCGCCTTGCCGTTTATCTATCGGGCGATTGAAAATAATTTAAGTGCGATTAACCTGCGCGATCTGGTCGATACCGCCCATTTGTTGGGCGCAAGCACTTTGCAGGCGGTATGGCAGATTATTTTGCCCAATCTGAAAAACGGCATGTTATCGGCAATTTTCCTCTCTTTTTCCTTCCTGATCGGCGAATTTCTGTTTGCCAATATGTTGGTCGGCGGACAATACGAAACGTTGCAGGTCTATTTATACAATATCCGTAACCGCAGCGGTCACTATTCCAGTGCGCTGGTGGTGTCCTATTTTTTACTGATTTTAATCGCCACCTTGCTGGCGAACACCTTGAGCCGAGAGAAAAGGAAAAGCTGATGTCTTATTTGAACGTAATTGATTTGGATAAAAAATACGGCGAAAACACGATTTTCGAAAATATCCGTTTTCATGCCGATCAAGGGGAATTCGTCACTTTGTTAGGACCGAGCGGCTGCGGCAAATCCACCTTATTGCGCTGTATCGCCGGTTTGACCGAGATTGACAGCGGACAGATCGTGCTCAATGGGCAGGAGATTACCCACGCCGCGCCGCAAAAACGCAATATCGCGATGGTGTTCCAAAGCTATGCGCTGTTTCCGAATATGACGGTGTATGACAACGTGGCGTTCGGGTTGAAAATGCGTAAAGTGCGGTCGGAAGAGATCAGACAGCGGGTCGGGCAGATTTTGGAACTGGTCGAACTGGAAAAATACCGCGATCGTTATCCGCAACAACTGTCCGGCGGACAATGCCAGCGGGTGGCACTGGCGCGTTCGTTGGTCACGCGGCCTGATCTGCTGTTGTTGGACGAACCGCTGTCGGCGCTGGACGCACGGATTCGCAAACACCTGCGTCAACAAATCCGCCAAATTCAGCAGGAACTGAATTTAACCACGATTTTCGTCACTCATGATCAGGAAGAAGCCTTGACTATGTCGGATCGAATCGTGTTGATGAATCAGGGGCGGATCGAGCAACACAGCGATGCCGAAACCTTGTATCTCGCGCCGCAAACCCATTTCAGCGCCGGTTTTATCGGCAGTTACAATATTCTCAGTGCCGCAGATGCGGCTCGGCTTCTGGGGTGCGAAGTGCGGTCCGACATTGCGATCCGTCCCGAATCCATCAGTCTGGAGGCTGATCGCGAGCATGGCCGCGGCGTGATTGTCGAGCGTAGTCTGTTAGGCAATATTATCCGTTATAAAGTGCGGTTGGACGGCGTGGATCTGACGGTGGATAAACTCAATTTGTCGCGCGAACATTTTTTTCCGTTGGGCACGCCGGTCAGTGTCAGTTTTGAACAGGGGCAAATCAGGGAGTTGCAATGAGTTTAGTGCTATTTGATCTGGACGATACGCTGATCGACGGCGACAGCGCTTCTTTGTGGAGCGAATTTATGTTGCATCGCGGTTTGGCGGATCAGGATTTTGTCGAGCAGGAACAGGCGATGATGCAGAAATATGCCGCCGGTGAGATGTCGATGGATGATTATATGGCATTCACCCTCGCGCCGCTGCGGGGAATGTCGCAAACGGAGATTGCCAAACAGACCGCACTTTTTGCCTTGAATGAGATTGAGCCGCGTGTTTATCCGGCGGCAAAAGAGACCGTCAAACAGGCGCAACTTGCCGGACAACGGTTGATCGTGATTTCGGCGACTGCCGATTTTGTGGTGCAGGCGGCGGCGAAACGTTTGGGAATCCGTGAGGTGATTGCCATTCAAACCGAGTTGGTGGACGGACATTACACCGGTAACACCGTTGGCGTGTTAAGTTATCAACAGGGCAAAGTCACCCGTTTGCAGGATTATTTAGGCGAGGATTACCCTGATTTAATGCGCACAGCAACGTTTTATTCCGATTCGCGTAACGATTTGCCGCTGCTGAACGAAGTGGGTTGTCCGAAAGTGGTCAATCCTGACCGCACTTTGCGCCAGTACGCGGAAAAGTGCGGTTGGCCGATTTTGCGCTGGCAGCGTGAAAACGGATAAAAAATCTGCGAAAAAGAATATCCCCCTATTTTATATTGATAAAAAAAGCGTATAATTCTGCACCATTCACTTATCTTTTCGCTTCTTTAAAGAAGCATTATTTTTGAGTTTTGCAGGATCGCATTTTATGTGTCAACTTTTGGGCATGAACTGTAACAGCCCGACCGATATTGTTTTTTCATTTGAGGGTTTCCGCCGCCGTGCGGGGATCACCGACCACCATTCCGACGGCTTCGGTATCGCCTTTTTTGAAGGTAAAGGCGTGCGTGTTTTTCGTGATGATAAACCGTGCAGTTCATCGCCGATCGCCGATTGCGTCAAGCAATATCATATCAAATCGCTGAACGTGATCGCCCATATCCGCAAAGCAACGCAAGGCTTGGTGAATCTGGAAAACACCCACCCGTTTATGCGCGAAATTTGGGGCGAAAACTGGGTGTTTGCCCACAACGGCAATTTGAAAACCATGCCGGATCTGTCCGAAAGCCGCGCGCAACCGATTGGCAGCACCGATTCGGAAGCGGCGTTCTGTTACATGGTGGAAAAACTTAAAGTGCGCTATCACAAGAAGCCGGACGATCAGGCGATCTTTGATGCAGTGCGTGATATTTCAAGCGAATTGGCGGAATTGGGTACGTTTAATTTTATCCTCTCCAACGGACAAATCATGCTGGCGCACTGCTCGACCAACCTGCACTATGTGATGCGCAAAGCGCCGTTCGGCAAAGCGTTCCGTATTGACGACGACGGTGTGATTGACTTTAACGACTTCGCCCAACCGAATGATCGGGTGAACATCATCTCGACCTTTCCGCTGACCAAAAACGAAGAGTGGGTCAAAATGGAACACGGCGGCTGCGTGATGTTCAAAGACGGCGAAAAAATCCATGAAGTCGTCGGCACGTTCAAACAAATGGAAGATGACGGCACGATGTGTCGGGCACAAGATCAAATTGAAACGCAGAATGCCGCTTGATTTATGTTAAATCTCCAAACCGCACTTTTAGGGTTGATCCGATCCAAAAGTGCGGTTTAACTTTTCCTCTTTTTTGCATATTATCCTTTAAGATTTAAATGCGTTAAGTAGCGAATCTAAAATATAACTTTCAATATTACTGTAATTATTTTTTCGCAATCGACATAATGTTACTCGCCAAGGCACCGGATCTTTAATTCTTCGGCAGACATAATCGCTTGCAGGGTAAATTTCCGCAATCGGGAATGGTAAAATTGTGAATAATTCTTTATTGATTTTGGTTGAGTTTAATAAAAAGTCCCAAGAGCTGGATTCTAAAATAATATTCGGATAACTATTGTGCCGTTCGAAATGTTCACTTAGCTGGTGATAAATCATAAACGTTTTGTCAAAGATCGCCATTTTTTCATTATGCAAATCCTGCCATGTTAAGATTGATTTTTGTGCCAGATGGTGTTGTGGCGAGAAGAAAACCGCCAGTTCGGAATGTGAAATTTCAAAAGAATCAATGATATTTTTAGAAATACCTTCCGGATAAAGCAACACGGCCAAATCAATATTTTCCATTAATAATTCATTTTTTAATACATATGCGCCTTGTTCTTTAATACTGAAGTTAATGGTCGGATTATTAAGAATTAAATGCGGCATAATTTCAGAAAATACAACGGATAGAACCAATGGCGGAATGCCGATAGTAATATTTCCGATAATTTTATTAGTGATTTTGCGGAGATTGTGATTCATATTATTATATTTTTCGATAATCTCTTTTGCATCGTGATAATAATTTTCTCCAACGTAAGTCAAACCGATTATTTTTCCCTGTGCGCGCTTGAATAATTGAATGGCTTCCCGTTTTTCAAAGTCGTTAATCATCATACTGAGTGCCGGCTGTGAAATATACAGATGTTGTGAAGTGCGGCTTAAATTAAAATCGTTATCCACAATCGCGATGAAATAGCGCAGATGTCGAATATCCATATCATTCTCCCGTTAACGTGCTTGACGATTCCCATTTTATCTTAAAAATCTATAAATAAAATTGATAGATGTCTAAAAAATCGGTATTTCTTTTTCTGTTTTTTTCTTGTTATGCTCAATTCAAATCATAACGGCAATAGAGGGGTTTCTTATAACTTTATGAAAAATAATTAAAATTATGAATTTTTTTAAATAAAAAAGAAATGTGAAAAATATAAAAGATTTAGAAGTAGCTTGTTCTATTTTCTACGGATTAAGCGTGCAATTAATTATGTATAAATAAAATATATATCATTTGGAGAGTCATTATGTCTAAAGTTATTGCTATTGCCGAGATTAAAAATTATCTGTTTGACGGTATGACGATTATGTCCGGCGGCTTTATGGGGATCGGTTCGGCGGAAACGCTGGTGCAGGCGATTTTAGAGGCCGGCACTAAAGATATTACGCTGATTAGTAGCGATACCGCATTGGTTGATAGCGGCGTAGGGCCGCTTATTGTGAATAATCGGGTTAAAAAAGTGATTGCTTCCCATATCGGCACTAATCCGGAAACCGGCAAAAAAATGATTGCCGGAGAAATTGAGGTGGAGTTGGTGCCGCAAGGCACTTTTGCAGAGCGTATTCGTGCCGGTGGTGCCGGTTTGGGCGGAATTCTAACGCCAACCGGAGTAGGAACGGTGGTGGAAGAGGGAAAACAAAAGATACGAATTGATCAGGTCGATTATCTATTAGAACTGCCGTTGAAAGCCGATTTGGCGTTGATTAAAGCGCATACGGCGGATACTTGCGGCAATTTGATCTATGACGGTGCCGCCCGAAATTTTAATCCGTTAATGGCGTTGGCTTGTAAAACAGTGATTGTCGAGGCGGATTATTTGGTTGAGGCAGGGGAATTAGAGCCGAATCAGGTGATCACGCCGGCAACGTTGGTAGACCATATTGTGTTGAAAACCGCACTTTGATCAGTTAAGTGAAGCAATCAGAAGGAAAAATATATGAATGCAAAAGAATTAATTGCGCGCCGTATTGCAATGGAACTTAAAAACGGGGATGTCGTCAATTTGGGAATCGGTTTGCCGACAATGGTGGCAAATTATCTGCCTGATGATGTGAACATCACGTTGCAGTCTGAAAACGGCTTTTTGGGATTGACCGCTTTGGATAGTGAAACGGCGAATCCGAATATTGTTAACGCAGGCGGACAGCCTTGCTCAATTAAGGCTGACGGCGCGTTTTTTGACAGTGGGTTTTCCTTTGCGCTTATTCGCGGAGGACATGTTGATGCCTGTGTTTTGGGCGGGTTGGAAGTCGATCAGGAAGCAAATCTGGCGAATTGGATGGTGCCGGGCAAAATGGTGCCGGGTATGGGGGGGGCGATGGATTTGGTTACGGGTTCACGCAAGGTCATTATTGGTATGGAACATTGTGCCAAATCGGGTTCGTCAAAAATTCTGAAAAAATGTACTTTGCCTTTAACAGCCAGAAATAAAGTACATATGGTGGTGACCGAATTAGCGGTATTTAGTTTTGTTGACGGCAGATTAATTTTGCAAGAACACGCGCCAAACGTCGATTTGGAGACGATTAAAGCCAAAACCGACGCTGATTTTATTGTGGCGGACGATTTTAAAGAGATGGTGATCAGCCGTCAATCTATGTAACCGATAGTCATATAAAAGGAAACAGGTATGGAAAATATTGTTATTGTCAGCGCCGTCAGAACGCCGATCGGCAGTTTTAACGGTGCGCTTGCGACGGTAAGTGCGGTTGATCTCGGTGCGTTAGTGATCGAAGAGGTTTTAAAACGGGCAAATGTTGCAGCGGATCAGGTTGACGAAGTGATCATGGGCAATGTGCTGCAAGCCGGTCTGGGGCAAAATCCGGCGCGGCAAGCGGCGTTAAAAGCCGGTATTCAACAGCAAGCTGCCGCATTGACGATTAATAAAGTGTGCGGTTCGGGACTGAAAAGCGTGGTGTTGGGCGCACAAGCCATTCGCAGCGGTGATGCAGATGTGGTGGTGGTCGGCGGCATGGAAAATATGAGCCAAGCGCCGTATCTGCTGAGCAGTAAAGTGCGGTTAGGGGCAAGAATGGGTAATTTAACCTTGCAGGATACCATGATTGAAGACGGTCTGACTTGTGCCATTAACCATTATCACATGGGGATTACCGCTGAAAATATCGCTGAGCACTACGCGCTTAGCCGGCAACAGCAAGACGAGTTTGCCCTGCGTTCGCAAACACTTGCTGCGCAAGCGGTGCGATCGGGCGTATTTGATGCGGAAATTATTCCGGTGCCGGTGAAAACACGAAAAGGCGAAACACTCTTCAGTCGTGACGAACATCCGAAATTTGATAGCACGCTCGAACAACTTGCGGCATTGAAACCGGCATTTAAAAAAGAGGGAACGGTCACGGCAGGCAATGCTTCCGGAATTAATGACGGCGCTGCGGCACTGTTGTTAATGCGGGAAAGTCAAGCGCTTGCAGCGGGCTTGCAACCGTTGGCGCGGATTAGAAGCTATGCCAGTGCAGGCAACGATCCTGCCGTCATGGGGCTGGGGCCGATTCAAGCAACGCAAAACGCCTTGCAAAAAGCTAATTTAAACTTAGACGATATGGATCTGATCGAGGCAAACGAAGCCTTTGCCGCTCAGTTTTTGGGCGTGGGGAAAGCGTTGCATTTTGATATGAATAAAACCAATGTCCATGGCGGGGCAATTGCGCTTGGACATCCGATCGGCGCAAGTGGCGCGCGTATTTTGGTGACGTTATTGTACGGTATGAGGGCAAGAGGCGCGAAATTGGGTTTGGCAACATTGTGTATCGGAGGAGGTCAGGGCATTTCGATGGTTCTTGAACGGGTGTAGATTTTCTCTTTTAGTGGTAACAGTCCGATTAATAATAACAAGTAGAGGTTAAAGATGATTGATGTAAATGGAAAAGTCGCTGTGATTACAGGTTCAGCCAGCGGTATCGGCTTGCATATGGCGAAGAAATTTTTAGCAAACGGAGCGAAAGTCGTGATCAGCGATGTCAATGAGGAAGCATTGACAGCACGGTTGAAAGAATTTGATCACCCGAATGTATTGGCGGTTAAAACCGATGTGACCAAAGAAGCAGAGATTGAAAATTTGATTGCGACGGCACAACGCCACTTCGGCAGATTGGATATTTTTGTCAATAACGCCGGTATTCAACATGTTGCACCGATAGAGGATTTTCCTACTGAAAAATTCGATCTGATGTTGCAGATTATGTTGCGAGCCTCTTTTTTGAGTATAAAGCACTGTTTGCCGCTCATGAAAGCGCAGAAATTCGGACGGATTATCAATATTTCGTCGATTAACGGGTTGGTCGGTTTTGCCGGTAAAGTCGCCTATAACGCCGCTAAGCACGGGATTATCGGGATTACACGGGTTGCCGCTTTAGAGTGCGCCAAAGACGGCGTTACCGTTAATGCGATTTGCCCGGGTTATATTGAAACGCCGTTAGTGTTGAATCAAATGAAAGATTTGGCGAAAACACGCAATGTCAGCCTTGAAAATGTGTTGGAAGAGGTGCTCTATCCGTTAATTCCGCAAAAAACCTTAATTGATATTGATGATATCGCCAGTTTAGTGCTCTTTGCTTCCAGCCCTTGTGCGAAGCATATTACCGGAACCAACTTGGTGATCGATGCCGGTTATACCGCGCAATAACAAGAACCTCAGGGCAGAGTCGGGCATTTTTCTGCACACTGCCCCTGAACAGGACAGATCAAAAGCAGGTTTCAAGGACGAAACCCGCTTTTTTTGACCCCACAAGATGTTGCAATATGCAGTCGGTTTGTTGCGTTTAGCGCCAAGAATCGATTCATTTATAGGAGAAGTAATATGTTGGGTATTTTGCTTGGTCTTACTATCATTATTGTTTTGGCTTTTCTCGGTTGGTCGATTATTTGGGTCGCACCGATAGCCGCCGGTGTCGTTGCGTTGTTTGGCGGCTTGGATTTATTGACCGCTTATACCGGTGATTATATGAGCGGTTTTGTCGGTTTTGCCAAAACATGGTTTCCGATTTTTATGTTGGGCGCTATTTTCGGCAAGTTGATGGAAGTCACCGCAATGGCGAATGCCATTGCCGCAACGATCAGCCGATGGCTTGGTGCAAAACGGGCAATTTTAGCCGTCGTTGTCGCCTGCTCGATTTTAACTTATGGCGGCGTAAGCCTGTTCGTGGTGGTTTTTGCCGTCTATCCGCTTGGTGTGTCGCTGTTCCGTCAGGCGAATATTTCCCGTCGGCTCTTGCCGGGCGCGATTGCGCTGGGGGCATTCACCTACACCATGACGGCTATTCCCGGCACGCCGCAAATTCAAAATTTAATCCCGACCAACTATTTTCATACTACACCGGCGGCAGCGCCGTTGATGGGGATCGTATCCGCTTTGATTATGGCGGTATTGGGTTATTATTGGTTGGTTTATCGTGAAACCGCACTTCGCGCCAAAGGGCAGGTATTTATCGAGCTTGAAGCGAAACAACCGGTGCAAAGCGGAGATGAAGAAAATTTGGAAAAAGCCTCAGAACAGACGGAAAAGGCAATGCAGCCGATTGAAAATAAAAACCCGAATTTCTGGTTTTCGATGTTACCGCTGGTTTCCGTTGTCGTGGCGCTGAATGTGACCAAACTGTCGATTATCATTGCACTGCTGATCGGGATCATGTTGATTTTAGTGCTGAGTGTGCCGCGTTATAAAACGTTTATCAAGGCGATTAATGAAGGGGCAAACGGCTCGGTCTTGGCAATCATGAACACTTCGGCCGCAGTTGGTTTCGGCACGGTGGTCAAAGCGGTTCCCGGATTTGCGCTGTTATCTGATTTTCTTTTAAATATCAAAGGTTCGCCGCTTATTTCAGAAGCCATATCCGTCACCGCTTTAGCCGGTGCAACCGGTTCCGCCAGCGGAGGCATGGGGATTGCGCTGGAAAGTTTGGGGCAGAAATATTATGAATTGGCAATGGCACAAGGGTTGAATATTGAACATTTTCACCGTGTTGCCGCCATTGCTTCCGGCGGATTGGACACCTTGCCGCATAACGGGGCGGTATTAACCCTCTTAGTGATAACGGGCATGAGTCATCGCCAGAGTTACTTTGATATTGCGATGGTGTCTTTAATCATTCCTACGATTTCGTTAATCACTGTTATTGGCTTGGCGAGTATCGGCATAGTTTAATCAGAATTCGGCATGGCGATCAGTTAATACTCCATGCCGTTTTATTTGTGATCAAGGTATCATTTTGCATACGACACCGCGATAAATTCCTCGATTTTGTGATCTAAGTCTTGAAACAAATTATTAACAACTCTTGCTCATTTTTTTAACTTCATATAGGGTAAACGGTAGCTTGTCTCATATATAGCGATCGTTTGCTTTCTTTCGCTTCCTGTAACTTCGTTAAGAGGAACGCCGATATGCAACACCTTGACTCCGTATTAAAAGAGAACCGTATTTTCAAACCGAGTGATGATTTCCGCCAAGCCGCCAATATCGGGCAGCTGGAAACGTATCAAGACTTGTGGGAGTTCGCCGATAAAGACTATTTGCAGTACTGGGCGGATTTGGCGCGCGAGTTAATCAGTTGGAAAAAGCCGTTTATGACCATTTTTGATGACAGCAATGCACCGTTCTACAAATGGTTTCCGGACGGTAAACTCAATGCCTCCTATAACTGTCTCGATCGGCATTTGCCGGACAAAGGCAACAAAACCGCACTTATCTTTGAGTCCGACTTCGGGCAGGTCAACAGTTTCACCTACAGTCAATTGCATAATCGGGTTTGCCGTTTCGGCAATGCCTTGCGCGAACTGGGCATCGGTAAAGGTGATCGGGTGGTGATTTATATGCCGATGTTGGTGGAAGCGGTGATCGCTATGCAGGCGTGTGCCAGAATCGGTGCGATTCATTCGGTGGTATTCGGCGGTTTTTCCGCCGGTGCTTTGAAAGATCGGATCGAAGATGCCGAAGCCAAATTGGTGATCACTGCCAATGGCGGCTTGCGCGGCGGCAAAATTATTCCGTTGAAAGAGACCGTGGACGAAGCTTTGGAGATGGGTTGCCCGACCATACAAAACGTGGTGGTCTATTATCGTTTGAATATTGATACGCCGTGGAAAAACGGACGTGACCTTTGGTGGCATGAATTATCAAAACACCAACCGGATTTTTGCGAACCGGAATGGATGAATTCGGAAGATCCGCTGTTTATTCTTTACACTTCCGGTTCGACCGGCAAACCAAAGGGAATTGTGCACAGCACGGCAGGCTATTTGTTAGGCGCGCTCAATACTTTCCGCAATGTGTTTGATAATAAACCGGACGATATTTATTGGTGCACCGCCGATGTGGGTTGGATTACCGGACATTCGTATGTTTGTTACGGCCCATTGGCGAACGGCGCCACGCAGGTGATTTATGAAGGCGTGCCGAGTTATCCTGATCCGGGACGGATTTGGCGGACTATTCAGCGCCATAAAATCAGCGTGTTTTATACTTCGCCGACCTTGATCCGCTCTTTGACTCGCGTCGGCGATTGGATTCCGCACAAATACGATCTCTCTTCGTTGCGCTTGCTGGGCAGTGTCGGTGAACCGATTAACCCATCGGCATGGATGTGGCTGTACGATGTGATTGGTAAAGCACGTTGCCCGATTGTCGATACTTGGTGGCAAACCGAAACCGGCTCAATCATGTTGTCGCCGCTGCCGGGGATTAACTCAATGAAACCGGGTTCTTGTACCTTGCCGCTACCGGGCATTATGGCGGATGTGGTTGATGAGCAGGGGCAGAAAATTCGCGATCAAAGCGGCGGAATATTGGTGATCAAGCGTCCGTTTCCATCAATGTTGCGTACGATTTGGAATGATGATCAGCGTTATCAATCCACCTATTTCCCGACGGAACTCGGCGGCAAATATTATGTTGCCGGCGATTCGGCGCACCGCGATGAAGACGGTTATTTCTGGATTCTGGGGCGCACCGATGATGTGCTGAACGTGTCGGGACACCGTTTAGGCACGATGGAAATCGAATCGGCGTTGGTCGCCAATCCGCAGGTGGCGGAAGCGGCGGTAGTCGGCAAACCGGACGAAATCAAAGGTGAGGCGGTGGTAGCGTTCGTGGTGCTGAACACGCCGCTACCTGAGGGCGAAGAAGCCAAAGCCTTAGCCGACGAGTTGAAACAGTGGGTGTCGAAAGAGATCGGCAAAATCGCGCGACCGGAAGACATTCGCTTTGCCGAAAACCTACCGAAAACCCGTTCCGGCAAAATCATGCGCCGTTTATTGCGTTCGATTGCCAAAAACGAAATGATCACCCAAGATATTTCCACGCTGGAAAACCCGCAAATTATCGGACAATTGCAACGGCAGGTGTTGTAATTTAGCCGTATTTTACCGAAGTGCGGTTTATTTGAACCGCACTTGTCTATTTTCTTGCTAAACAATGTATTTTCCGACTGCTTTTTTTTGCGTTTTGCGACATAATCAAACGATAACAAGCAATAAGGAAAATTATGCAACAAGGTCAACTCTATATTGTTTCCGCGCCGAGCGGTGCGGGTAAGTCCTCGCTGATTGCGGCGTTGTTAAAACAGGTGACGGCGAATAAGGCGCAAGTCTCGATCTCCCACACCACGCGCCAACCACGTCCGAGTGAAGAACACGGAGTGCATTACTATTTTAGCAGTGTCGCCGAGTTTGAAAGCCTGATTGAACGGGGATTATTTTTGGAATACGCTAAAGTTTTCGATAACTATTACGGTACGTCGATTCCGATGATTGAACAGAGTTTGGCGCAGGGGATCGATGTCTTTTTGGATATCGACTGGCAGGGCGCGCAGCAAGTGCGGTTGAAGATGCCCGACTGCAAAAGCATTTTTATTCTGCCGCCGTCATTAGCCGAATTGGAACGGCGTTTAATCGGGCGCGGGCAGGATTCCGCCGAAGTGATCGCTGCCCGTATGGAAAAGGCGATTGGCGAGATGGAACATTATGACGAGTATGATTATTTGATTATTAATGATAATTTCGAGCAGTCGTTGGCTGAAATCAATGCCATTTTAATCGCGGAGAAAGTGACGTTGAAGGCGCAAAAACGAGCGCGTCAATTATTAATTCAGCAATTACTGGCGAAATAGCGGTAGCTTTAGTATCATACGATGTTTTTAACAAAAAACGTGGTAAAAAAGTTTGAACCAATTTAGTCTAGTGGAGAAAAAATATGGCACGAGTTACAGTGCAGGACGCCGTAGAGAAAATCGGCAACCGTTTTGATTTGATTTTGACCGCATCGCGTCGTGCAAGACAATTGCAGTCCAATGTTCGCGAGCCGTTAGTCGAGCCGGAAAATGACAAACCGACCGTGATTGCGTTGCGTGAAATCGAAAAAGGCTTGATCAACAACGAGATCATGGACAAACAGGATCGTTACGAACAATTGGAACAAGAAACTGCGGAAATTCACGCCGTTTCCCTGCTGTCTGAAGAGCAATAAGCAAAAACAGGCAGGTGTGATTTGTATCTATTCGAGAGCCTAAACCGCATTATCCAAGGCTATTTGCCGCCGGAACAGATTGAACTGGTGAAGCAAGCCTATGTGATCGCCCGTGATGCCCACGAAGGCGTAACCCGTTCCAGCGGCGAGCCGTATATCACCCATCCGGTGGCGGTGGCGTCGATTATCGCCGAGATGAAACTGGATCACGAAGCGGTGATGGCGGCGTTGTTGCATGACGTCATCGAAGATACGCCTTACACCGAACAGCAACTGACTGAAGCCTTTGGGCAGAGTGTTGCCGAAATTGTCGAAGGCGTGTCAAAACTGGATAAATTGAAATTCAGAACACGCAAAGAAGCGGAGACCGAGAATTTCCGTAAGATGATTTTGGCGATGACCAAAGATATTCGGGTGGTGTTGATTAAGCTGGCAGATCGCACGCACAATATGCGCACCCTTGGTTCTCTACGTCCAGACAAACGTCGTCGGATCGCTAAAGAGACCTTGGAAATTTACAGTCCGTTGGCGCACCGTTTGGGGATTGAGCATATTAAGAACGAGTTGGAGGATTTGGGCTTTGAAGCCCTGCACCCAAACCGTTATCAAGTGTTACAAAAAGTGATCCAAGCCGCACGCGGCAACCGGAAAGAGATGATTCAGCGTATTGCCGATGAGATCAAAGGGCGGTTGGACGATGCCGGTATCCACTCGCGCGTCTTTGGACGGGAAAAACATCTGTATTCGATCTATCAAAAAATGCGCCTGAAAGAGCAGCGCTTCCATTCGATTATGGATATTTATGCCTTCCGTGCGATTGTCGATGATGTCGATACCTGCTACCGCGTGCTGGGGCAAATGCACGGGCTGTATAAACCGCGTCCGGGTCGGGTGAAAGATTATATCGCGATTCCGAAAGCCAATGGCTATCAATCGCTGCATACTTCGATGATCGGACCGCACGGCGTGCCGGTCGAGGTACAAATCCGCACCGAAGATATGGATCAAATGGCGGAAATGGGGGTCGCTGCGCATTGGGCATATAAGCAAGGCAGCGAGGTCAAAAACACCACTGCGCAAATCCGTGCGCAGCGCTGGTTGCAAAGTCTGATTGAACTGCAACAAAGTTCGGGGAATTCGCTGGAGTTTATCGAAAGCGTGAAATCCGATATGTTTCCGGATGAAATTTATGTTTTCACTCCGAAAGGGCGGATCGTCGAGCTGCCGACCAGCGCAACCGCGATTGATTTTGCCTATGCGGTGCATTCAGACATTGGACAAACCTGTATCGGTGCACGTGTTGATCGCGTGCCGTATCCGTTGTCGCAACCGTTGGAAAGCGGGCAAACCGTCGAAGTGATCACCGCGCCGTCGGCACGCCCAAGTGCGGGTTGGCTCAATTTTGTGGTCACCGCCAAAGCGCGTTCTAAAATCCGCCAAACCCTCAAAAGTTTACGTCGTGACGAATCGGTTATTTTAGGCAAACGCCAGTTGATTCATTCACTTTCACCGTACAAACTGGAAGATATTGATCAGCAGCGCTTGCAACATTTATTGGCAGAGTTAAAACTGAGTGATTTTGACGATCTTTTGGCGGAGATCGGCTTGGGTAACCAAATGAGTGCGGTGATTGCGCACAGTTTGCTGGGTGAAAAAATTGCGATTGATACTGACGGCATTCCGAATAACCATAAAGATTCTAATAATTTGATTATCAAAGGCGCAGAGGGCTTGCTGATCAGTTGCGCCAAATGTTGCCATCCGGTGCCGGGCGATCCGGTTATCGCGTTTGTCAGCCCGGGCAAAGGCTTGGTGGTACACCATGCGTCTTGTTCCAATATCGTGCGGGAAAGCCAAAACCAACCGGAACATTTCACTTCGGTTGAGTGGGAAAAGAGTGAAAACAGCGCCGAATTCGATGCCGAATTGCGGATTGAGATGGTGAATAAGCAGGGGATTCTTGCGAATTTAACGGCGGCGATTGCGGCAACCGGCTGCAATATCAAGAGTATTTCCACTGAAGAAAAAGAGGGGCGGGTTTATGTCGTCACCTTGCTGATTGCGACTCACAATGTACAACAATTGAATGGCGTCATCAAAAAACTCGGCTCGGTTTCTGGTGTAACTGAGATTGTACGTAACATCAACGAATAAACCGAGTTGAGAAATGAAAGAGCAGTTGTTGGACGCCATTCCGCTGACCGCACTTGCCGGCGTGGGCGCGGCAGTGGCGGCAAAGCTCGCCAAAATCAATATTAACAACGTGCAGGATTTATTGTTTCACCTGCCGAGCCGTTATGAAGACCGCACGCGCATTACGCCATTAAGTGATATTCGTCCCGACAGCTACGCCACTATTGAAGGTGTGGTACAGACTTGCGAAGTGACATTCGGCAAACGTCCGATTTTAAGCGTCACCTTGTCGGACGGCAGCAGTAAAATCTCCTTACGCTTTTTTAATTTTAATGCTGGCATGAAAAATAGTCTGCAAGCCGGCACGCGCGTAAAAGCCTTTGGCGAAATTAAACGTGGGCGTTTTATGGCGGAAATGCACCACCCGCAATATCAAATTATCCGCAACGATCAGCCGGTTGTCTTGGAAGAAAATCTTACCCCGATTTACCCAACCACCGACGGTTTGCGCCAAACCGCACTGCGTAATTTGACCGAACAAGCGTTAAAATTGTTGCATAGTACGCCGGTGAACGAACTGTTGCCGTTGGAATTTAATCCGCACCGCATCAGCCTAAAAGACGCTCTGAGCTGCCTGCACCGTCCACCGCCGGATATTTCTTTTGCACAACTGGAACAGGGCAATCATCCTGCGCAGCAACGGCTGATTTATGAAGAGTTATTGGCGCACAATTTAGCTATGCAGCGAAGCCGGGTGGAAACCAAACGCTTGAATGCGGAAAGCCTGCGGATTGATCCGCACTTGACCGCACTTTTTCTGGCGCAACTGCCGTTTCAACCGACCAAAGCACAACAGCGCGTGGTAGCGGAGATTCGACAGGATATGGCAAAAAACGAGCCGATGATGCGTTTGGTACAGGGCGATGTCGGTTCCGGCAAAACGCTGGTGGCGGCATTGGCAGCGTTGGTGGCGATTGGGCAAGGCAAGCAGGTGGCGTTAATGGCGCCGACTGAAATCTTAGCCGAGCAGCACGCGCAAAATTTCCGCCGCTGGTTTGAGCCGCTGGGAATCGGGGTCGGCTGGTTAGCGGGCAAAGTGAAAGGAAAAGCCCGTCAAGCCGAGCTGGAACGGATAAAGTGCGGTCAGGCGAAAATGATTGTCGGTACACATGCTTTGTTTCAAGAAGATGTCGAATTTGACAACTTATCATTGGTGGTCATCGACGAGCAACACCGCTTTGGCGTGCATCAGCGCTTGATGTTGCGTGAGAAAGGACTAAAAAATGAATTTTATCCGCACCAACTGATTATGACTGCAACCCCGATTCCGCGCACCTTGGCGATGACGGTGTATGCCGATTTGGATACTTCAATTATCGACGAATTGCCGCCCGGTCGCACCCCGATTCAAACCATCGTGATTTCTGAAGAGCGGCGTGATGAAATTGTGCAACGGGTCAATCGGGCGTGCAGCAATGAAAAACGGCAGGCGTATTGGGTCTGCACTTTAATCGAAGAGTCGGAAGTGCTGGAGGCGCAGGCGGCGGAAGCGATTATGCAGGATCTGCAACGGGCGTTACCGAATCTCGCCATCGGCTTAGTGCATGGACGAATGAAAGCGCAAGAAAAACAACAGATTATGCAGCGTTTCAAAGACGGTGATCTGAATTTACTGGTGGCGACGACGGTGATTGAAGTCGGCGTGGACGTGCCGAATGCCAGTTTGATGATCATCGAAAATGCCGAACGCTTGGGCTTGTCGCAACTGCACCAACTGCGCGGGCGGGTCGGGCGTGGCAGCATTGATTCCTACTGCGTGCTACTGTATAAACCGCCGCTCGGCAAGGTTTCGCGCCAACGCCTGCAAGTGCTGCGCGACAGCCAAGACGGCTTTGTGATCGCCGAAAAAGATCTGCAAATCCGCGGCCCGGGCGAAGTTTTGGGTACAAAACAGACCGGTATTGCCGAATTTAAAATTGCGAATTTAATGCGTGATCGCAAGTTGATCCCCTTGGTACAACACAACGCACGCCAAATTATTGAACGCTATCCGAGTTGTGTGGACGGCTTGATTAAACGCTGGCTCGATCAACGGACGATGTATAGCCATGCTTGATATGGTGAAAAAATACCGCACTTTATTGCAAAGTGCGGTTTGGCAACAGGGGGCAACCGCACTTTCATCGCCGGAACGGGATTGGTTGCTGGGCGAGCAATCCTTAACCGCAAAATTGAAGCAACACTGCAATCTGTTTCAAGTGGAGTTGTTGCAACAAGGTTGGCAAAACGAGCTGTTCGGCAATGAAAGTGCGGTTCTGTCGGCAGATGAAACGTATTGGCTGCGCGAAGTGTTTTTATACGGTGATCAACAGCGCTGGATCTTCGCACGGACGGTGATACCTGCGCAACTTTGCCAACAATTTCCGCAGTTATTGGCATTAGGCAATAAGCCGTTAGGTGAATTTTTATTTGAACAAAAATTCGCACGCGGTAAATTAGAATGGAGTAAAATGGGTGACTTAGCCGCCAGACGCTCTGTTTTTACAGTGCAAGACAGCGGCTTGTTGGTCTGCGAACTGTTTTTAGATGATTTTGGTTATTTATCATGAAAAAAGAAGAAAAATTACCGACCATTCTGGTGTTTGATTCCGGTGTCGGCGGATTGACGGTCTATGCCGAAATTCAGGCATTACTGCCAAATTGCCATTACCTCTATTGCTTGGATAACGCCTTTTTTCCTTATTCGGAAAAGAGCGAACAACAGATTATCGACCGCACTTTGCTCGTTTGTCGCCAGTTGGTGGCGCAATATCCGATCGATCTGATCGTCATTGCTTGTAATACCGCTGGTACGGTGGTGTTGCCGACGCTGCGGGAAAATTTACCGCCACATATCGGCATTGTCGGTACAGTACCGGCGATCAAACCGGCGGCACAGGTTTCGCAAACGAAACATATTGGTTTGTTGGCAACCAAAGGTACGGTGAAACGGGCTTATACCGAAGAATTAATCCAAAATTATGCTGCCGATTGTATTGTCGAGAAAATCGGTACAACAGAATTAGCCGAACTGGCAGAAAAGAAAATGCGCGGCGACTCGGTGGATTTGGGGCGGTTGCACAATATCGTCAAGCCTTGGGTCGAATTGAAAACGTTGGATACGGTCATTTGGGGCTGCACGCATTTCCCACTACTGGAAAATGAACTCAAACTTTGCTTGCCGCATGTGAAGTATTTTGTCGATTCCGGTAAAGCGGTAGCAAAACGGGTTAAACATTTGTTACAGGAAAAACGGCTGTACCCTGCAGAGCATAGCCGATTGCAAGCAGCTGAAAAACGGATTTTTTCTACTGCGGCGATTAATCATATTTTTGGTTTCCAAAGTATGATGCAGCGTTACGGCTTTAGTGAGTGGAAACTGTTAAGCGAAGATAAGCCGACCTGATGTTGAAATTTTAAGCCTAAAAAGTCGGTTAAATCGGCATTTCGCTTAAGAAACTAGCAATCGTTCTTTTTTCCTCAAAAATAACGATCTTTTTTTAAAAAAGATCTTGCCAAAAAATTTTGCCGCCCTATAATGCGCTTCCACTGACGACGACAAAGCAAAACAGCTTGGCGAGTTGGTGAAAGTGAAGCGGTTAAGATAAAAATTGCTTGACGAAAAACTGGGATTGTGTAGAATAACAATCCTTTCCTTGAAAACAAGGAAGCTGTTCTTTAACAATATATCAGACAATCTGTGTGGGCACTTGTGCAAGGCATTGGTAATTAAAAAAGATTTAAAAACTAAAGTCTTAATGAGTGCTGATAGTAAATTCATAATTGAAACTTTTTGGAGTTTCAAAAATTATAGTCAGAGATTCGTTGAGCGATTGAACTTGAATTGAAGAGTTTGATCATGGCTCAGATTGAACGCTGGCGGCAGGCTTAACACATGCAAGTCGAGCGGTAACGGGGGGTAGCTTGCTACTCTGCCGACGAGCGGCGGACGGG